>JANRIP010000037.1:0-38414 GCA_033764855.1 Hyphomonadaceae bacterium
GCGACCACGCGCGTCATTGAACGGCGCTTCCAGACCGTTTCCCACCATTTCCCGGCGTTTCCCGCCATCTCCGGGCGAATCACGACGCGAAAGATGGCGGCCAAGGCCGATATTGGCCGAGCCATGGAGAACACCATGTCACACGTTGCAGAAATGCCTACTCAAGTTCGCAAGCAGCCTTCACCGCTCCGGCAAGCGCTCACGCGCCCGCAATTGCGCGAGATCGTGCCGCTGGGCGACACCACGATCTGGGAGATGGAGCAGCGCAACGAATTTCCACGCCGCTTCTTTCTTACGTCGCGCTGCGTCGCATGGGACTTTCAGGAGGTGCAGGACTGGCTCGCCGCGCGCATGCAGGCTTCCGAGGAAGGCCGCGTGAAGCGTGCGCCTGCGCCGGATGTGGGGCGCCGGCGCACGAGGCCGGTCAGACGTTAGGGTCGTGGATCGCGAGGGTCGATGTCGGCGGGGTCAGAGTTGGCGTATACTTCTCGCCCCGCGTCCAGGCATCGACCATATTCGCCCACTCCTGCAACATGTGCCGGCGATGCGGCTCGTACTCGGCCTTGTTGTAGACGCCGCGCGATGAGCGGTTGTCCTCGTGCGCCAGGCACTTCTCGATCCAGTCGCTGTTGAAGCCCGCCTCGTTCAGAAGTGTTGAGCCGGTCCGCCGCAGATCGTGAACCGTGAATGGCGCCAGCGGCAGGTTTTCCTTTTTGGCAAGTTCGGCGATCGCCGTCGTGACGCGATTGAACGTCGCCCGCGACATCGGCTCATTGGCCTCGTAGCGCGACGGCAAGAGATAACGCGAATTGCCGGCGCAGGTCTTGAGGGCGACCATGATGTCGAGCGACTGCCGCGACAGGTATACATTGTGCGGCTTCTTGCGCTTCATCCGCTCCTTGGTGATCGACCAGACCGCATCCTCGAACTCGACCTCGGGCCAAACGGCGTCTTGAAGCTCGCTTTTGCGAACCATGGTGAGCAGGATCAGCTTCAGCCCGAGGCGGATCGTCGGCAGCGTGGCGATCCGCTCAAGCAAGGACAGCATGATCCGGATTTCGCCCGGCGACAGTGCGCGGTCGCGCACCTCGAACTGTGCGATCGAGGCCGGCCCCACCTCGTCGGCGGGATTGGCGACTTTCTCACCGTGCAGAATGGCGAAGCCATAGATCTGCTTGACGATGTCGCGCACATGGATGGCGGTGGCCGGGGCGCCGCGATCCTTCACGCGCGCGCAGAGCACACGAAGCTCGTCCGGGCCGATCTCCGCCAAGAGGCGGTTCTTCCATTCGGGGTGGATGTCGCGGTCATAGATCGCGCGGCGCATGGCGCGCGTGCTCTCGGCCATGCGCGCTTCCTTGAAGTAGCGCTGGCCGACCTCGCCGAACCTGTCGGCTTCGACGAGCTTGCGCTTTTCCTTCTGCTTCTTGATGGCCGGCGACTGGCCGGCACTCAGAAGCTGGCGCGCTTCCGCGCACTTGCCTCTGGCCTCCGACAACGAGAGCCCGCCAGCGTCCGGCGCGTACTTGCCGATGGTGAGCGTCTCGCGCCGGCCGTTGAACCGATAGTCGTACCGGAACGTGATGAGCCCCGAAGTGGCCACCAGCGCGTACATACCGTCACGGTCCCCGACCTTATAGATTTTCTCTTTTGGTTTCATCTTCTTGAGAGCAAGGTCGGTCAGCACGGGCGGCCTCTTGTGGCGTAGTTTTTTGAGTTCTGATGCTCATTTTTACCGTCAGCAAAAACACCGTCAAGTTTTGCCTTTTCTAGTCTTTTTTCCGCAACTTAGGCCACATTGGAGTGACATGCTTGAACTTTGGAGCCTGACGGTATGGACAAATCACAGGGTTAGCGCTCGGAGCGATACCGTCAGAAACACCGTCACGTGTTTCCGCTTGGAGCCGATCCTTGCCGATCGGCACCAGACATTATTTCGTTGATTTTAAATGGCTTATCGGCCATTCAGCGAACGTCGGCGAAGGACGCCGAACCCTACTGAATCACTCCCACTCGATCGTCCCGGGCGGCTTAGAGGTCACATCATAAACCACGCGGTTCACCCCGCGCACTTCGTTGATGATGCGCGTCGCGGTGCGGCCGAGGAAATCCATCGAGTAGGGATAGAAGTCCGCCGTCATGCCGTCCGTGCTCGTCACGGCGCGCAGCGCACACACATACTCATAGGTGCGGCCATCGCCCATCACGCCCACGGTCTGCACCGGCAGCAGCACGGCGAAGGCCTGCCATATTTTATCGTAAAGCCCGGCTTTGCGGATTTCGTCGAGATAAATCACATCGGCTTGCCGCAAGATGTCCAGCTTCTCGCGCGTGATTTTTCCAGGCACGCGAATGGCGAGGCCCGGGCCCGGGAATGGATGGCGGCCGACAAACGCTTCTGGCAGGCCAAGCTCTCGCCCCAGCGCGCGCACCTCATCCTTGAACAATTCGCGCAACGGCTCGACCAGCTTCATATTCATGCGCTCAGGCAAACCGCCAACATTATGGTGCGATTTGATCGTCACGCTTGGCCCGCCGATGGCGCTGACGCTCTCAATCACATCCGGATAGAGCGTGCCTTGCGCGAGAAACTCCGCGCCGCCGATCGATTTCGCCTTCTCCTCGAACACGTCGATGAACAGCTTGCCGATGGTCTTGCGCTTCACTTCGGGATCGTCGACGCCTTCGAGCGCGCTCAAAAACCGCTCGCTCTCATCGGCGTGGATCAGCGGAATGTTGTAATGATCGCGGAACAGCGACACGACTTCTTGCGCTTCACCCGCGCGCATCAAGCCATGATCGACAAACACGCAATGCAGCCGATCGCCGATGGCTTCATGGATCAGCACCGCCGCCACGCTCGAATCCACGCCGCCCGAAAGCCCGCAAATCACCACACCATCGCCGACTTGCGCGCGGATGCGCTCAATCGCTTCCTGCTTGAACGCGGCCATGGTCCAATCGCCCTTTAGTCCGGCGATCTTATGGGTGAAATTCTTGAGCAACTTGGCCCCATCCGGCGTGTGCGCCACTTCGGGGTGAAACATGGTGGAGTAGAAGCGGCGCTTTTCATCCACGGCGATAGCGAAGGGCGCGTTCTCACTCGTCGCCACCACTTCAAAGCCGTCCGCCAGCTGCGTGACGCGATCGCCATGGCTCATCCACACCGGGTATTTGCCGCCAACAGACCAAACGCCATCGAACAGCGGCGAAGCCTTCTTCACTTCCACATCGGCGCGGCCGAATTCACGCGCGTGTCCGCCCTCGACCACGCCGCCCAACTGCACATGCATGGTCTGCTGGCCGTAGCAGATCGCCAGGATCGGCACGCCGAGAGCAAAGGCATCTTCCGGCGCCCGCGGCGAGGCGCCTTCGGTGACGCTCGCCGGTCCGCCGGAAAAGATGACCGCCTTGGGCGCGTAGCTTTTCAGGAACGCGGCGTCGACCTTGTTATAGGGATGGATCTCGCAATAGACGCCGCTCTCACGCACGCGGCGCGCGATCAGCTGCGTCACTTGCGAGCCGAAATCGATGATGAGGACGCGCTCATGCGCGGGTGCGGAAACGGCCGGCGCGGCCGGCGCTTTCTGTGCCTTGGGAGCCATGGCCTGAAATGGAGAGCTTCGCGCGCGCCGTCAATTCTGAGCCGTAGCGCTGACGCTTGCGGGCGCGGACGGACGCCCTATATGCGAATCGTTCTCAGTAGAGTTTTAACAGATCATGCGTCTCGTTCTGAAAACCGGCTCCTATTCCCTGATGCACCTCGCCGTCGCCATCGGTGTGACCTACGCCATCACCCAGGATTGGCGCGCCGCGCTCGCCGTCGGGTTGATCGAACCGGCGGTGCAGACACTGGCCTTTCTGGCCCATGACCGCTTCTGGGCCTGGTTGGAGCGGAAGCCGGCGCACGCCGCCCGCGCATAATTCCCCGCCCAGTTGCGCCTTTATCCACATTGGTTAAGCTTCATTAACCATGTGGGGAGAGGCGTTGCTGATGCAGTGGCTAGGTGAGTTGTCGGCGCTCGCCGCGTCACATTTCGGAAGCTGGGAGGCGTTCGTCACAAC
The DNA here is from genome assembly GCA_033764855.1 of Hyphomonadaceae bacterium. Lineage (GTDB taxonomy): Bacteria > Pseudomonadota > Alphaproteobacteria > Caulobacterales > Aquidulcibacteraceae > Vitreimonas. The sequence goes on from JANRIP010000037.1 coordinate 4,066, forward strand.
CTGCACGACGGTTTGGTATTCAATGCCCTTCCGGCTCGCGTGCTTCCTTTTGATCGTGCTGGCGACGATCTGGGTGATCGCGAAAATCTACAGCGGTGATTTGCAGAATGCTGAGCGAGGGCCAATCTCTATTCGCCGGCACAGCGCCAATTCGTTGCCGAGCGACACCATCATCGTGCCTCGCTCGCTGGTTCCTTTGTCGATGGACGGCGTGCAGGCGCGTTGCACGTTCCTCTATGTGTATGACGGTTACAGAAACAAGCGCCAGCACGCCAAGCTGATGACGCGACAGATGCGCCTGAGCGTGTCGGCATCCAATCTGCGTCCACTGGCCGACATGGCGAAAGGCAATGAAGTCCCCGATGTCGGCACAGAGGAAGTGTTCTGGCCGGTGTTGGACGTTGAAACCGAAACCCCAACCCAAGGCTTCGCCACGGCCGATCGCGCTATCGAGCACGCGAAGAACAGGCGCATCCTCGAACGCTGGTCCGGCGACGATGCGCTTCAGCTCATTTCCCTGAGTGAAAGTGTCCTGAACGATGTTCGGCAGGCCCGGGAAGATTTTATTCGTGAGCGCATCGAAGATCTGCGCGCCGCAAAATCAGGAAAGTGGTGGAAGCGGCTAGGCCACGGCGAGGCGGCGAAGCGACGTCCGGGGGCGGTCGGCAATTACTTCATCAAGTTCCAATTCTCCAACGATCCCGCCTTCGTGTTAATGAAGCACCCGGACCGCGATGTGCGCATGACCGCATGGCTTACGGTACTGACAAGCCTGTTTGCGCTCGCAATGGAAGTTTTCCCGCTCGACCCCCAACGCCCCATCAATGGAGGCGCGGTCGAACGCGCATCCTCGCACGCCCCGGCAAGGGCGCGAGCGCCATAATTTTCGTCGGAATCTCCAAAGCCACGTCCCGTATGCTCAGGCCGCATCTTCGCCCAACGCCACCCGCACCCCCATCGCCGCCAGCGGCGCGCCGAGCTGGCCCGCCACCAACGCGGCCAGCAGCGGGGGCGCGGGCCAGAGTTGCGACAGCGGCGCCATGATCTGATCGCGCACGAAGGCGAGCGCGGCGCTGTCGGACTGATAAGCCGGCGTGAACATCCAGGACGCGGCTTGATACAGTCGAATGTGCCACAGCCTTAAGCGCGCATATTCGGCCAGAGCCAAATCGAGATCGCTTTGCCGCTCCAGCGCGATCGCCAGCGCCAGCGCATCCAGCAGCGCCATATTCGCGCCCTGCCCCAGCTGCGGCGAAGTGCAGTGCCAGCTATCGCCGACATGCGCCACGCGCCGCGTGACCGGCGTGCGCATGGTGCGATGCGCATAAGCGGCGAACACCAAATCCTCGTGCGCGGAAATTTGCGCGAGCAACGGCTCGGTTTCCGGCCAAAGCGCGCGCACATCATCCTTCCACGCATCGAGCGGCGCCGCGCGCCAGGTTGCATAATCCGCGTGCTTCAGGCTCCAGAAGAACGCTCCTTGCTTGTTCGCCCCGCCCCGCAGGCGCCCGATCGGCAGCACGCCCACCATTTTACGCGCCGCCTCATAACGCTGCTCCAGCGCCGCCGCGTCAAAGCCGCCCACGAAATTGAGGCTCGCCCATAGCGCCCCAAACGGAAGGTTCTGCTGCAGCAGCTTCGAGAGCGGCGAGCGCATGCCCAGCGCATCAATGACCAGATCGAATTGCGCCGAAAGCTGCTCAACATCGCACGCCGCGATCTCGCGCCCCGCTTCGATCTCAGCGCCCGCCGCCAGGGCCGCCTCGTGCAACACCTGAAACAGCGCGCCGCGATGCACCGCCACGCCAGTCGGCGCGCGCGGGCCGAGCGCATCGTAGCGCACATCCAGCACCACGCGCTGCGAGGGAACGGTTTTGCCGTAAAGCCGTACAATCGGCGCGCCGAGTTCGCGAATACGTTCGCCGGCGCCAATCGCATCAAGCACGTGCAGCCCAACCGGCTGCAGGATCAATCCTGAACCGATAGGCGCGGGCGCAGGCATCTTGTCGAACAGCGTCACCCGCCAGCCGCGCGCCGCCAGCAGCGCGGCGCAGCCCAGCCCCGCAACGCCCGCTCCTGCAATCGCGGCGCGCTTAACGCCCATCAAGCATGAACGCTGAAACAACCATGTCTCTTGGCGCTCCCCTTAATCAGTTCGCGCCAGCCTCGCATGCGTGATCGCACATTCGCACCTAGGCGACGCGTCGCAGGCTCGCGACGAAAAATCCATCGCACCCCGTCGTGAGCGGGGAGAGCTGCACGCCATCGCCCCTTTTATGCGCAGGAACCTGATCCGCCCCAACCAAACCAGCAGGTGAAAAATCGGCATAAGACCGCAGGAAAGCGGCGATCTGATCTTCATTTTCCTCCGGCAGCACGGAGCAAGTGACGTACACCAACGCCCCTCCTGGCTTCACCAGCGGCGCCGCCAGCGCCAGCGCTTCGCGCTGCTCGCGCTGGCGCATCTCAAGTGCGTTTGGCCGCAGGCGCCACTTGGAATCTGGATTGCGCCGCCACGTGCCCGAACCCGAACACGGCGCATCGACCAACACCACATCCATGCGTCCGTGCAAATCGGCCAGCACATCGCGCGTGCGTTGTGGCGCGCGGATCTGCACATTGCGAGCGCCAGAGCGCTCCAACCTCTCGTTCAGCGGCGCGAGCCTTCGCCCATCAACATCGAACGCGTAGATCTGCCCTTTGTTTTGCATCAACGCCGCCAGCGCCAGCGTTTTGCCGCCGCCGCCCGCGCACACATCCGCCACTTGCATGCCCGGCTGCGCACCTGACCACAGAGCAGCCAACTGACTGCCTTCATCCTGCACTTCGTACCAGCCCTTCACGAAGGCCTGCTCCATCGCCCAAGCAAACGTACGCCCCTGGCTCCAGGGAATCCGCACCCCCTCGGGCGCGTACGGCGTTGGCGAGGGCGGGCCCTTCAAGCGCGGACTTTCGCCAAGCGCCGTAATCACCTCGCCCAGCGAACTCTTCAAAACATTGGCGCGCAGATCGAGCGGCGCGGGCGCTGCAAGCGCTGCCCCCTCTTCAGCACGCGCATCGCCAAACGCGCGCACAAAACTCGGCTCCAGCCATTCGGGATAATCGCCGCGCACCCAGGCTGGCGCACCTTCCAAACGGCTCGCCGGCGTTTGCTCATAGAGCGCCGCGCGCTCTTGCTCGCTTGGCGGCGCCGGCGCATGGGGATCGTCGACCAAGCTCTGCTCGATCCAATCGGCGCTTTTTCCAAAGCCCCAGCGCAACGCGCCCCACACCGCCGCGCGCGGATTGTCCGCGCCAAAGCGATAGGCGCTCGATTGTTTCCAGCGCAGCGCGCCAAACACGATGTCGCCGATCTCAGCGCGATCCTTCGAACCAGCGAAGCGATGCGTCTGCATCCATTCGCGCACCGCATCGGCCGCCGGGCGTCGATGCGTTTCCAAAGATGTCAGAATCTCTATGGCCGCCTGCTGGCGCGCGCCGTCACGCATGGGAGCACCCCTCTAGAAAAAACACATGGAAAAATGCCTCAAAGGCTTCGCGTCAGATAGCGCACGCTCTTGCCGTTAGCCAGCTTGGCCTGACCGACCTCTGCGAACCCCATCCGAGCATGAAACGCATCCGAGCCCGGATTGGGTGGGTCGAGATTGATCTCGCAGCAGGCCAGCTTGTGCCCGTCGGCCCGCGCGCGCGCGAAAAAGTCCTCGTAAAGCGCCCGCGCAAAGCCCGCTCCGCGAACAGCTGGGTCAACCACAATCCGGTCGACATATACAAAACGCGGATAGCGCGCGCGGAACCAGATGAAATTCGGGCTGTCATAAGCGCTATCTTGATCGAAGGTGATCAAATAGCAGCCGCGCTCGCCAATCACCGTGATGCTGTACGCCGCCGCCGCCATTTGCGCGAGCTTGGTGCGATCAAGCTTGCCGGTCTCGACCTCGTGCCCCGCACTCAGGGCCAGCACCCAATCGAAATCAGCTTCGGTCAGCTTGCGCGGTGAGATGCTCACGATCCCAGCGGATAGTTCGGCGCTTCGCGCGTGATCGAGACATCATGCACATGGCTTTCGCGCAGGCCCGACGATGTGATCTTCACGAACCGCGCCTTCTCGCGCAGATCCTTCAGCGTTTTCGCGCCCGCATACCCCATGGCCGCACGCAGGCCGCCGACGAGCTGATGCAGAATGTTCGCCACCGGGCCTTTGAAAGGCACGCGCCCTTCGATGCCTTCGGGCACGAACTTCATCTGATCGGTGACTTCCTTCTGGAAATAGCGATCGGCCGAACCGCGCGCCATCGCGCCCAGCGAGCCCATGCCGCGATAGGCTTTATAGGAGCGGCCCTGATAGAGGATCACTTCGCCCGGCGCCTCTTCGCTTCCAGCCAGCAGCGAGCCGATCATCGCCACTTCGGCGCCGCCGGCGAGGGCCTTGGCGAGGTCGCCCGAATATTTTATGCCGCCATCGGCGATCACCGGCACATCCTGCTTCGCAGCCGCCGCCGCCGCATCCATCACCGCCGTCAGTTGCGGCACGCCGACGCCCGCCACGATCCGCGTGGTGCAGATCGAGCCCGGCCCAATGCCGACCTTCACCGCATCCGCGCCGGCATCGATCAGCGCCTTCGCCCCGTCCGCCGTGGCGATATTGCCGGCGATGATTTGTGTTTTGTTCGACTGCCGCTTGATGCGCGTTACTGCATCGAGAACGCCTTTCGAATGCCCGTGGGCCGTATCGATCACGACCACATCGGCGCCCGCTTCGATCAGCGCCATCGAGCGCTCAAAACCGGCATCGCCAATGGTGGAAGCCGCGCCCACCAACAGGCGCCCACGCTCATCCTTGGCGCGGTTCGGGAAGGCCTGCGCCTTCTCAAAATCCTTCACTGTGATGAGGCCTGTCACCCGGTTCGCATCATCGACCACGATCACGCGCTCGATGCGGTGCCTGTGCAGCAACTTCTTGGCTTCGCCCTCATTCACGCCATCGCGCACGGTAATGAGGTGATCCTTTGTCATCAAATCGGCGACGCGCTCACCCATATCGGCAAAGCGCATGTCGCGATTGGTGAGAATGCCAACCAGTTTGCCATTGTCGCGATCGACCACCGGGAAGCCGGAAATCTTGCGCGCTTCCTTGATCAGGATGATTTCGCCGACGGTCTGGTCCGGATGGATGGTGATCGGATTGATCACCATGCCGCTCTCAAACTTCTTCACCATCACCACTTCTTCGGCCTGCTCGGCCGGGGTCATGTTACGGTGAATGACGCCCAAGCCCCCCGCCTGCGCCATGGCGATGGCGAGACGCGCTTCCGTCACCGTATCCATCGCGGCTGAGATGAGCGGTATGTTGAGGGAAATGGCGCGGGTCAGCCGGGTGGTCGTATCGGCGTCCGCCGGCAACACTTCGGACGCGCCCGGCTCAAGCAGCACGTCGTCAAAGGTCAGAGCTTCACGGATTTCCATGGACGGCAGGTAGAGAAATTTGGAAACGAAGGCAATAGCTCGCCACTACCGGTAGGCAGCCCGTATTGACACCCGCCCACCCAAAAAGCGGCTATTTCCGCCCCGACGCCACCACATAGACCTCCGGGCTTTCCGAGCGGCTCGCTGGCGGCTTGGCGTGTTTGACCGTCGCGAAATTCTGCTTCAGCTGCGCCAGCAGCGCGCCGTCAAGGCCGCCTTGAAAAGCCTTGGTCACAAACGTCCCGCCCGGCGCTAAATGCTTCAGCGCGAACTCCGCCGCGGCTTCAGCCAGCGCGCCAGTGCGGATCTGGTCAGTTTTGGCGTGACCAGTCGTGTTGGCGGCCATGTCGGACAGCACCACGTCCGGCGCCCCGCCAAGCGTCTGCAGCAGCGCCGCTTCGGCTTGGTCGCTGAGGAAATCCATCTCCAGAAACGTCGCGCCTGCGAGCGGATCTATCGGCAACAAGTCGATCCCGACCACCGCGCAGCCGCGCTGCACCGCCACTTGCGCCCACCCGCCCGGCGCTGCGCCCAGATCGATCACGCGCGCGCCGCGCTTCAAAAAATGAACCTCCGCATCCAACTCGATCAATTTGAACGCCGCGCGCGCGCGATACCCTTCGGCCCGCGCCTTCGCCACGTAGGGATCATTGAGCTGGCGCTCGACCCATTTTTTCGAGCTTTCCTTCAGCTTCTTCTTTTTCACGCGCTGCGTCAGCTGGCGCTCATCGGTCCCCGCGATCAGCTTGTTACGCCAGCGACGTTGGTCATTGTCATCGGTCATGACCGATGCGCCGCGATCAGCCGCATCAGCACGCCTTCGCGCAGACCTCGATCGGCTACGCGAATGCGCGTGGCGGGCCACAGACGCAGCACAGCGTCCAGAATGGCGCCGCCAGGGATCACCAAGTCCGCGCGGTCTTTGCCAATGCAGGGATTGGCGGCGCGCTCAATGACGGTTTTGACGCGCAAACCATCGATCACCGCGCGGCATTCTTCCGCGCTCATCCACAGCCCGTCGACCCGGCTGCGCGCATAGCGCGTCAAACCCAGATGCACGCCGGCAAGGCTCGTTACCGTGCCCGACGTGCCGACAATATGAGCGCGGCCGGCTGCGAACGCCGAACGCAAAGCTGGATCGCCCATGGATTTGAACTGATCCGCAATCGCTTGGACGCGGCGCTCGTACCAAGCTTCTCTGTCCGTTTCTGGCTCTGGGTCTTCCTCAGCAACGGTGACGACGCCGAGTTGGGCGGAGCCCCAACTCATAATCGGCGGGTCTAGCACGCCCTTGCCCGTCGCTTCGATGACGGCGCGCGGCGACACCCAAGAGAGTTCGGTCGAGCCACCGCCAATATCGACGATCAGCGCCACATCGCAGTCCGGATCGAGCAGACCGGCGCAGCCGAGCACGGAAAGCTTCGCCTCATCCTCATGGGTGATGATGTCGAAACTCAATCCGAAATCCTTGCGCACGCGCTCTAGGAAAGCCAGACCGTTGGCGGCGATGCGGCACGCTTGCGTGGCGATGCAGCCGACAGCGACGGGCGATCGCGCCTCGATCCGTTGCGCGCAGGCCCCAAGCGCCTGGTAAGCCCGCGCCATGGCGGCGTCGCCGAGACGGCCCGTGGCGGCCATGCCTTCGCCAAGACGGACGATCTGCGAATAGCCATCGACCACGCGAAAGCCATCGCGCGCCGGCTGCGCCAACAGCAACCTGCAATTATTGGTGCCCAGGTCGAGCGCCGCGAAGATCGGCGCAGGCGGCCTTGGGCGGGCCCGTCCACCCTGCTGGGAGGCGGCCCGACTATGCGAATCCATCGCCAAACTTTCAGCCGAACAACGCCTGGCGCGCCGGCAATTCCTACATTCGAGGTTAAGTCTAGCTGCACCCGGCCGAGCCCGAAACCGCCCATTTCGCCTGCTTTTCGCCCAAATCCGGTAAAAGCGCGCCATCAGGGCCACACAAATCCGTGTGGCTGCAGGGGGCTGGGATCAAGAGCTTGTTCCGGGAATTGCCCATTCCTACGTTACCTCAGCGAGAGGATTGGGAGGAAGTGAGGAGGAAGCAATGCAAACTGCTAAATTCTCCATCGGACAAGTCGTCCGCCATAAACTCTTCCCGTTCCGGGGCGTCGTTTTCGATGTTGATCCTGAATTCTCCAACACGGAAGAATGGTTGACCTCGATCCCAGAACCGATCCGTCCCCGTCGGGATCAGCCGTTTTATCACCTGTTCGCCGAGAATTCGGACAGCCATTACGTGGCCTACGTTTCCGAGCAGAACCTGGTGGAAGACGATAGCGGCGAGCCGGTGGACCATCCGCAAATCGAACTCCTGTTCGATGAGACGGATAACGGCGCCTACAAGTTGCGGCCCGAAAGCCTGAACTAGCCGCGTCAGAATCGCGCCGGCGGAAACGTCGGCGCGATTTTTATGTCCGCTGGAACGGATAGAAGCTCGAACCCAGCGGCAGAATGCCGGTCAATTCGTCCAAAGCGCCGTAAATCTCCGTCACCAACTTTGGATCGGGCAAGTCCGCTGGCGCCAGCTCTTCGCGATAGTGCTTCGAAACCCACGCTTCGAGGCGTGACGCCAGCGCATCGTCGAGAAAGAACCCCGCAGCGGCCGCTGCGCGCTCTTGCGCCGTCATCACGATACGCAAGCGCAGGCAGGCAGGCCCGCCGCCATTGCGCATGCTTTCGCGCACTTCCACGTACTCCACGCGGCTGATCGCCGGCGCAGGCGCGGCCACCATCGCCGCCACCACTGCGCCAGTGCGATTATTTTCGCGCGTTTCCGTCGGCGCAATCAGGGTGAGGCCCTTATCGCCCGGCTGATGCACCAGCTGCGAGTTGAACAAATAAGACGACACCGCATCCGCCAAAGGCACATCTGTGGTTTTCACCTCAACAAACACCGGCTCGAACAGCCCGCGGGCCTTCTCGCGAATTTCAGCATAGAGCGCGGCCTTATCGGCGAACGCTTCTTCATGATGAAACAGCACATTCTCGTGCGAAACCGCGACCACATCATTGTGGAACGCGCCCGCATCAATTGCCTTCGGCGATTGCAGCGCAAAGACTGTGCGTTTCGGGTCAAGGCCGTGACGACGCGCGATCGCCTCGCAGCTCTCCAAGGTTTGCCGCGCCGGAAAACTGGTGCGCGCCTCGCCCGCGCGGCGGCCATAAACGAAGATCTCAATACCCGGCGCGCCGGGATTGGCGCAGAGCCGCATATGATTGGCCGCGCCCTCGTCAGACAGCGCATCATGCGCCGTCAGTGCGGGGTGCACGGCGAAGCGAGACTCATCCGGCATCAGCTTACGCAAAACCGCCTCGGTCTGCGGCGCCTCAAGTACGCGGTGCAGCATGGTTTGCAGATTAGCGACACTTGCATGCAGGCGCTTGTCCTTGGTGTCGGCGCTTGGCGAAATCGTCGCCGCATTCGCAGCCCACATCGGCGAAGCCGCGGCGGCCGCGCGCGCCATGACAGGCGCCTCGCGCCAAGCGCGTGTCCATACATCTGCATCACTGCCGGAGAAACCAAGCGTGCGTAGCCAGGAGAGTTGTGGTCGCTCCTGCGGCGGCAGCACGCCTTGCGGCAAACCAAGCGCGGCAAGCCGGCGCATTTTCGCCAGCCCCTGCAACGCCGCCTCACGCGGGCGCGAAATCATGTCGCGATTGCGCGCGGAGGCGAGATTGCCCTCGGACAAGCCCGCATAATTGTGCGTCGGCCCGACCAACCCGTCGAAATTGATTTCTTGGGCGCCGCTCATTTCGGCAGTCCAGGGGCCGGGATGGCAGCCGCTTTCTCCGCGCTCTGAGTCGCCACCGGGTACGCTACATAGTCAGCCGCATAATAAGCGCCCGGACGCAACGAACCTGACAAACCAGGCCCCCCAAACGGCATCGCGCCTGAAGCCCCGGTCGTCGGACGATTCCAATTCAGAATGCCGGCGCGCATTTCGTGCTTCACCCGCGCCCACAGAGTCGGGTCGTCGCTAATGAGCCCGCCGGCTAAACCAAAGCGCGTGGCGTTCGCCAGATCGAGCGCATGTTCGAAATCGCTGGCGCGCACAACTTGCAGCAGCGGACCGAACAATTCCTCGTCTGGCGTTTCTACGCCGGTGACATCGATCAGGCCCGGATGCACCAGCGCGCCGTCGCGTTTCAGCGGCACGATTTCCTTGCCGCCGCGCGCCTTCAGCCCGGCTTCAAATTCGATCGCCTTCTGCGCCGCCATTGCGCTCGATAGCGGCCCCATGAATGGTTCGGGCTCCTGCGTCGCTGGGCCAACGGCGATCTTTCCAATCAGCTCTTTCAGTTTGGCGATCAGGGCTTCGCCTTCGGCATTATCCGGCACGATCAAGCGGCGCGCGCACGAGCAGCGCTGCCCGCTGGTTATGTAGGCCGAGTGCACGATCAGATTCGCGGCCGCATCGTGATCGAAAGGCGGCCAGGCGATCAGCGGATTATTGCCGCCGAGCTCAAGCGCCAAAATAACGTCCGGACGACCGGCGAACTTGCGATGAATAAACGCGCCGGTTTCCGCCGAGCCTGTGAACAGCACGCCATTGAGGCCGGGTTCATCGAGTATGGCCGCACCCGTTTCGCGCCCGCCCTGCAACAGATTGAGCACGCCGGCGGGCAAGCCCGCTTCCTCCCAAGCCTCACACATGATCGCCGCCACGCCTGGCGTGATTTCGCTTGGCTTGAACAGTAAGACATTGCCGGCGATTAGAGCTGGGACGATGTGCCCGTTCGGCAAGTGCGCCGGAAAGTTGAACGGCCCGAACACCGCCAGCACGCCATGGGGATGATGCGAAAGCGACATTGCGCCAAACGCTGCTTTCTCGTCACGCGCGCCCGCCCGCTCGGCCTGCGCCCGAATGGAAATTTCAATCTTGCCGATGACGGCCTGGACCTCGCCTTTCGCGTCCCATAGCGTCTTGCCCATTTCGCGGCTAATCGTGCGCGCGAGTTCATCGGCGCGCTTTTCGATAGCTTTGGCGAAGGCGCGGACAATAGCGAGACGCTCCTCCAGCGGGCGCTTGGCCCAAGCAGGAAATGCAAGGCGGGCATCCGCCATGGCTTCGGCGACATCATCTGCGCTGGCGGCGCGGCCTTCCCACACTTTCTCGCCATTGACTGGATCGTGCGACGCAAAGCGTTCGCCTGCGCCTTCACGCCACTGGCCGCCAATCCACAATTCAGGACGCATCTTCACTCACCCACACAAGCGCCTCTGCGCCGGGCGCCAGATTTAGAGCAGATATGGTCTCTGCATCGACATTCGCCACGCCGTTCTGAACATCCACGCGCGCCGCGACGCAGCGAAAATTGGCGACGTTTGGCGCAGCAACTAGCCCGCGCCGCGCGCCTTCAAGATTTTGCGCGATTTGCAACGTCTTCCGTTTGGCTTCACGCAGGGTGCGGATGTGATCGCGCTGCGCGCTCACTAGGGGACCGCCATCGAAAATATCGATCACGGAGGAGAAACTAAATCCTTCCCACTCCAGCAGTGAACGCGCGCCTTCGCCATCCTGGTGGCACTTGCCGATGACGGCGCGCGCATCTTCCGGCAGCAAGTCAACATAGATCGGATGCTGCGGCATCAGGTCGAGAATGAATTGATTGTCGGTGATAGCGCTCAGCCTGTCGGCCTCGGCGAATTCCATTTTGAAGAAATGGCGCCCAATCGCCTCCCAGAATGGCGTCGTGCCATCTGCATTGACGACCCCGCGCAGCTCGGAAACGACCTGCCGATTAAAACGCTGCGGCGCGCACGCCATCAGGAGATAACGCGTCTGCGCCAGCGCCCGGCCAACGCCGGGCCCGCGATGCTCGGCGCGCACGAATAACGAACCGACTTCAGTGCAGCCCGTAAAGTCATTGACGCCAATCAGCACGTCCATATCGAAGCGGCGATCGGCGGCGACAGATGATTGCGCCTCGCGAATAATGCGGAAATTGAAGAAAGGCGGCTTGTCGCCGATCGTCGCCTTGACCGCCGCGCACCCAGCGAGTTGGCCGGTGGCAATATGCTCGAGCGCGAGCATGTAGCGCTCGGGGCCCTGCACATCCGTGTGCTTGGCGAAGCTCGACGCCGAGAGCTCAAGCTTGGCACGCATCGATTTGTCATCGACCATCAAGCTGGTGAAGCCGGGACCAGCGCGCTCACGCAGTTCAAGAAAGCCCTGCAAATCTTGCGGACCAGCCGCGCGGATAACGTAGGCTGGCGCGCTCATGCCCGCAGCTTCCGCACATCGAACACGCCGCGATCGAAACCAGTCAGCAGCAACAACGACAGCTTTGCGCGCTCTGCGAAGCTGGAGATCAAAGCAAATTCCTGGTCCGAATGCAGGTTGCCCCCGCACGGGCCGAGCGTGTCGATGTTTGGGCAGCCGGCGGCCGCGAGGTTGTTACCTTCACATACCCCGCCCGATGGCTTGAACTTGAGTTCGAGCCCGAGCACCGCGCCTGCTTGCTTGGTCCAGCCGATCATCTGGGCTTGGGTGGGCGTGACTGGCTTGGGCGGGCGGGTGATGCCGCCATAGAGCTTCGCGCTCAACCCCTCGCGCTGACACGAACAGATGCGCCGCACTTCGTCTTCGGCCCAGCTCGCGTCTTCTTTGGTGGGCGTGCGCACGTTAAAGCGCAGCACGGCTTTGTCCGGCACTACATTCACCGCTCCACCGCCATCAATGGCGCCGACATTGAAGGTGACGCCGTCACGCTGGCCGTTGAGCGCGTTGAGTGCGGAGGCCGCTTCAGCGGCGGCGATGACAGCGTTGCGCCCCTCATTGAAGGCGCGGCCCACATGCGCGGCGCGGCCTTGAATGGCGAGGCTATAATTGCCCGAACCTTTGCGCGCATCGACTAGCGCGCCATCGGCCATGGCCGGCTCATACGTCATGCCGACATGGGCGCGCTTGCCGAGTTCGGCGAGCAGCGGCGCGGAGGCGGGAGAACCGATCTCCTCGTCCGGACTCATCAACACCTCGTAGCCGACGCGCTTTTCACCTGGCAGCGCCTCGTAAGCCTGCAACGCCGCCAACATGAGCGACAGCCCGCCCTTCATGTCAGCGACACCCGGGCCGCGCATGACGCCATCCGGCGTGCGCCAAGGCTTCTGGAACGCGTGCGCGGCGGGAAATACGGTATCGTAATGCCCAGTAAGCGCGATCTGGATGGGCGCGTCCGGACGGACGCGGACGCTGATCGCCGCACCGTGTTCGACATCGACGCACGCGCCATCCGGGCGCACCCGTTGGGTTGGCATAAGTTGGATTTCACGCACCTCGCCCGGCAGGGCTGAGAACGCGTCGGCCAGAGGGCCTCGCATGCGCTGCAAGTTCGCAAGTTCGTTGGAGCCTGAATTCAAAGCCGACCACGCCTCGGTTCGGGCGGCGATGGCTTCGCCCTCGTGATCCAACCGATCCAGCGCAGGCATGACCCCGCCACCCCAGCTTTCGAGCGGCGCGGCGACAAGGTTCGTCATCAACGGAAAATGCCCATCCGCCCAAGCCCTGTCCAGGGCGCCGGCGGGTCAGCCGACGCAAACAGGCGGGCAAACAAAATGGGCCCGGCGTGAGCCGGGCCCATCTCTAGTTTTTCAGTGACCGCTAAAGGATTAGCGGAAGCTGATCGTAACCGCGGTACGGCGGTTGAGTGGTTCGCGAACACCGTCCGCCGTCGGGCGGGCCAGATCGCCTTCGCCGCGCGCTTCCGTGCGGATCGAAGAGGCGCCCATGCCACGGGCGACGAGAGCGTCACGGACGACCGAAGCACGACGCTCGGACAGGCCGATATTGTACTGCGGCGAGCCCGAGGTGTCGGTGTGGCCGACGACAACCGCGCCAGACACGTTGCACTCGCGAGCGCGATTGACCGCAGCGTCGATGGTTTCCAGCGCCGCTTGGTTGAGGTTCGAGCGATCCCACTCGAAGTACACAACGAAGTCCGACGTCGGGCACGCCACGACTGGCGGCGGGGGCGGCGGGGGCGGAGCCGGCGGCGGCGGGGGCGGAGCTGGCGGGGTTGGGACCGCGAACTGATAACGCAGACCAACCGTCACTTCTTGGCTGTCATAGTAAGCGCCAGCCGAGTCCGGCTCGAAGTTGCCGTCCGGGGCCACAAACCAACGATAGCCAACATCGAGATCCAGTTGTTGCGTCAGCGAGATCGCAACACCGGCGAGCGCCTGGTAAGCCGCGGTGGTGTCTTCGTCGTCAATGCCTTGGAGGGTATTGGCGTCAAAGGCGTTGGCCGAGACGCGCGCCACGCCGGCGCCCGCGCCAATGTACGGCTCGAAGGAACCGCCACGGTTGAAGTCATAATACAGGTTCAGCATGCCCGACCAGGAGTGGACATCGCCACCTTGGCTGGTTTGCGGGGTTTGCGGCAGCTCGGCGAAACGGTGGCCGAGTTCGCCTTCAAGGCGGAAGCCATTGGCGAAGGCATAGCCGAGGCCAATCATTTGCGACCAGTCATTGTCCAGTTCGCTGTCGCCGGCCCAGCCGTTTCCTTTAATAGCCAAGTCAGCTTCGACACTGTAGCCGACATCGGCGCGGCCGTACCAACCCTCAGTGGCGTGCGCGACGCCAGCGGCGCCGGCCATCAGCGTCGCCAGGGCGACTGTCTTGGTGATGCGCGATTTCATGGTCACCCCTCTTAAAACGCAATCCCCTGCGTTGGCAGGTCTGCTCTCAGAACCCAGCGCATAAAGCGCCGAAAACTCATCGGGTTCCCTTAACCCGACAAAAAACTGACGACATTTTGCCGAGGTTCGCCCAAGGCGGAGGCTAGAGGACTTACCCCCTCAGCGCCCCCCTCAGCCGATCTCAGCGCGCGTCGACGCATTAATCTGGCGCCGCCTCGCCACAAAGTCCACCGAAGTGCAAGCCAGTTCTCAAAATTCTCGTCAGACCGTGGCTTTTTTCCCAGCAGGTCGCCTGCGTATTGCTGCGCCGCAATGATAAGGGGCCGCACCCGTCCGGGCGCGGCCCCTGTCCCCACTTCGCCCCTGCGCGCGTCCCCCGACGCTTAGGCGCCGCCCAATAGAGCGATGTCTCCCCCGCAAGATGCTTAGCCACCTTAATCCAGTCGGCCGTCGGCGCGACTGGGCTAAGGCGCCTGGACCAGCAATTTCAAAGCTCTGTGCCCGCTTTGACACACCTCACAGGGCGCTCATGGTTCGCTAGCGCCGGAACCCCTCGTGCGCGCGCCCGTTCGCTTCTTGAAGAAGCGCCCCTTAGTCCAGGGCGTAGCGCCAACCGAGGAAATTGCGCCGGCTGAAACGCCAAAATTTAGGGAAAGTGAGCCCGGCGGGATTCGAACCCGCGACCCCCTGATTAAAAGTCAGATGCTCTACCGGCTGAGCTACGGGCTCGTGCGTGAAGCGCGAGCCCGGTTGCTTATGAGCATAAGCGCGCCGCCGCAAGCGCTGGCGCGATTATCTGGCGCCAGCCGCGGCAACGACGCCGCGCACTGCGGCCGTCCAGCCGGCGCGCAATTTGTCGCGCTCAGCGGGGCCCATTTTCGGACTCCAGCGCGCGCGCGTCCGCGCCGCGGGGATTTCGCTCAGCGACATCACGTGTCCGGCCCCCAATGCCGCGAGCTTGGCTGCGCCGAGCGCTGTGACCTCCTGAAACTCCGGACACGCCACCTCGACCTCGCAAACGTCAGCCAGAAATTGCATGGCCCAATCATTGGCGGTCATGCCTCCGTCCACGAGCAGATGCGCAAGCGCTGCGCCGTCTGCTTTCAGCGCATCGAGCAGATCGCGGGTCTGATACGCCACCGCCTCAAGGCCGGCGCGCACGAAATGCGCCGATGTCGAATCGCGGGTGAGGCCCACAATCGCTCCGCGCGCATCCGCATTCCATTGCGGCGCGCCGAGCCCGGCAAAGGCGGGTACGAGATAGACGCCGCCATTATCGGCAAGGCCTTTAGCTATGACCTCAGACTCGGCGGAGGATTTGATCAACTTCAAACCATCGCGCAGCCATTGCATGGTCGCGCCCGCAGAGAAGATCGAACCTTCAAGCGCGAAGCTGAGTGCGCCTTCGACTTGATAGCCGATGGTGGCGAGCAGCCGATTCTCCGAATGCGGCTGATGCGGGCCCATATTCATCACCAGAAACGCGCCGGTGCCGAACGTCGCCTTAGCCATGCCGCGCTTCAAGCAGCCATGCCCAACCAGCGCAGCCTGCTGATCGCCGGCCATGCCCGTGATGGGAATGGCGCGGCCAAATAAGTCGACCTCGGTTTCGCCAACCCGCTCATCGCAAGCGACGACTTTGGGCAGCAGCGCCATCGGCACGTTGAACAGCCCGCAAAGCCCCTCATCCCAAGCGCGCTCGGAAATATCGAGCAGCAAGGTGCGCGCGGCGTTGGTCGCATCGGAAACATGCGCCCGGCCATTGGTCAGGCGCCAGGCCAGGAAGGTCTCGATGGTGCCGAATGCTAATTCCCCTGCTTCGGCGCGCGCACGCAGGCCAGGCTTGTGATCGAGGATCCAGGCGATCTTGGTGGCGGAAAAATAGGGATCGAGCAGCAGGCCCGTCGTGTCCTGCACCGCGCCTTCGCCATGCTTGGCGCGCAGCGCCGCGCACAGGTCAGCCGTGCGGCGATCCTGCCAAACGATAGCGTTGTAAACCGGCGCGCCGGTTTTACGGTCCCACACCAACGTGGTTTCGCGCTGATTGGTAATGCCGATGGCGGCGATGTTTTGCGCGCCGCCCACCTGGGCGATCACGTCCTGGCAAACCTCGAGCGTCTTGCTCCAGATTTCTTCTGGATCGTGCTCGACCCAGCCGGGTTGTGGAAAATGCTGCGCGAATTCCAGCTGCGCGGCGGCGCGGGCTCGGAACTCAAGATCGAAGGCGATGGCCCGCGTCGAGGTGGTGCCCTGGTCAATGGCGAGGATGTAACCGCTCATCCGCCGACAAGAGAACGAGGAGACGCCGAGGTCAATGCGCGGCGCACGCAGGGGTGCGGACGGGACCGTGCGCCGCGCCCTCGGCGTCTCCTCTGGCGGCGCGGCGGCGATCAGCCGGCCGCGCCGGCGTCTCAGTTGAGCGGGCCGCTGGCGCGGACGCGCCCAATCGCGGCGCCGATCAGGCCAAGCGTGGTGACGATGTCAAAAGCCGCGCCGGCAATGTCTTGAGCCAGGCCAGCGGGCAGATTGAGGCTGAATTTGTTCGCCACCGCCGCAATCGCCACGGCCACGAGGCTGCGCAACGTGAGCGACTGAAGGGCGGGCTTGGCTATCGTGCTCATTTTCTCTCCTTGCGTTGAAGGAGAGATTAGGCGCTGGTCAGACCCAGTCGGATTGATCGGCGACGTGCGCTGTTTTTGCTGCTCAATTGCCGGGATTAGCCTGCGCACAATCCCCGTTTGGCGGCGTCATATTCCGCTTTCAGCTTAGCGATGCGCTCGGCCGCTGGAACCACATCATGGACAGCGCCCACGCCCTGGCCGGCGCCCCATATGTCCTTCCACGCTTTGGTGCGTCCGGAGCCGAAACTCATCTGGCTGGCGTCGCTCTGCGCCAGATTGTCCGGATCGAGGCCTGCATTGGCGATCGAGCCCTTGAGGTAGTTGCCATGCACGCCGGTGAAGAGGTTCGAATAAACGATGTCCTTCGCCGCGCTCTCAACGATCATCTGTTTGTAGCGGTCAGGCGCGTTGGCCTCAGTGGTGGCGATAAACGCTGAGCCCATATAGGCGAGGTCCGCGCCCATGGCTTGCGCCGCGAGAATGCCTTTGCCCGACGCAATCGCGCCCGAGAGCAGCAGCGGACCGTCGAAGAATTCACGGATTTCGTGAATGAGCGCGAACGGCGAAAGCCCGCCCGCATGACCGCCCGCGCCGGCGCACACCGCGATCAGGCCGTCCGCGCCTTTATCGAGCGCCTTCTTGGCGTGTTCGATGGTGATAATGTCGTGCAGCACAATACCGCCATAAGAATGGATCGCCTCATTCACCTCGGGCCGCGCGCCCAGCGAGGTGATGACGATCGGGACTTGGTATTTCACGCACATGGCGACGTCATGATCGAGCCGCTCATTGGTGCGGTGGACGATCTGATTGACCGCGAACGGCGCGGCGGGCGCCTCGGGGTGTGCGGCGTCCCAGGCGGCCAGCGTCTCGGTGATCTGCTTGAGCCAGTCCTCGAGCAGTTCCTGCGGCCGGGCGTTCAAAGCTGGAAACGAGCCGACAACGCCCGACGTACACTGGGCGATCACAAGGCTCGGGTTGGAGACAATAAAGAGCGGGGCCCCCACCACTGGGAGGCGAAGTTTGCTGAAGATCGGCGGCAGCGCCATCATCTGTCTCCTTGACGCTTCTTCCGCTAGCCGCTGAAAGCACAGGCGTCCATGTTGACCTGCCGTCAAGCGGAGCCGTGTGTGCCGGAAAGTACCGAATTATTGTCGCTGACCGACCCTGCCGACGAGGCCGCCTGGCGCGCCGAGGTCGAGAAAGGGCTGAAAGGCGCCGGCTGGGGCAAGTTGACCGCCAAGACCGCTGACGGCTTGCCCATCGCCCCGCTCTATCGCGAGCCGGACATCGCCACCGCCACCGACGTTTCTGGCGTGCCGGGCGCAGCGCCGTTCATGCGCGGCGCATCGATGCCGGACGCAGTGACCCCCTGGGCGATCCGGCAACTGTTCGATCATCCTGACCCGGCGCGCGCGAACCAGGACATCCTCGCTGACCTGCAGGGCGGCGTCTCTTCGATCGAGCTGCGCACGCACCACCATGGCGGCGCGCGCGGCGTTCGGATCGAGCGCGCCGCGGACCTCGATTATGTGCTCGCCGATGTCTTGCTTGATGCAGCGCCGGTTTCGCTCGATGCGGGCGCGCAAGGCTTGTGGATGGCGGAGCTGTTGGCGACGAAATTGCGCGGCGCTTCCGGCGCCGGCGTTGCCTTCAATCTCGATCCGATTGGCGTCTTGATGAATACGGGCGCGTTTTCCAGCGGCGATCTCGCCAAGGCGGCGACGTTCGCGCTGAAACTGCGCGACGAGATGCCAGCGGCGACCGCACTGCGCGTGGATGCACGACCCGTCCACGAAGCGGGCGGCACAGAAGCTCAGGAGACTGCCGCCGCGCTTGCGGTTGGCGTCGCTTACATGCGCGCGCTCATCGGCGCGGGCTTGAGCGCGAGTGAAGCAAGCAAGACGCTATTGTTCACGCTTTCCGTGGGACCAGACATTCTGGTGGAAACCTCAAAGCTGCGCGCACTGCGACTATGCTGGGCGCGCGTGAGCGAGGCGTTCGGCGCAGCAGCGCCTGCACGCCTGCACGCGCAAACCTCGCGCCGCATGCTGACGCGCTATGACAGCTACAGCAACATCCTCCGCACCACGACCGCAGCTTTCGCCGCCGCCATTGGCGGCGCCGAGGCGATCACGACCTTGCCCTTCACCGATGCGCTCGGCCTGCCGACGCCGTTCGCGCGCCGCGTGGCGCGCAACACGCAGCACATTTTGCTGGAAGAATCGCATGCCGGTCATGTCGCCGATCCAGCGGGCGGCTCGTGGTTCGTGGAAAAGCTTACGCGCGACCTGGCGGAAAAAGCCTGGACTCTATTTCAGGAAATCGAAGCCAAGGGCGGCATTGTCCACTCGATGGATTGGCTCGCCGGCGCAGTGCACGAAGCGCGCGCCGCGAAGTTCAAGAAAATCGCCACGCGGCGCGAGGCCATCACCGGCATCAGCGATTTCCCGCTGCTCGGCGCGGCGCTACCGGCGTTCGAAACAATCATCGAAAAGCAGCCCGGCCCCGCCACTTCTTTCACACCGATCCGCTGGAGCGAGCAGTTCGAGCGATTGCGCGATGCGATGGAAGCGCGCACGCCGCGCCCAGCCGTGTTCTTCGCCAATCTTGGCGCGCTGGCGGAATTTTCCACGCGCGCCATTTGGACCGCTAACCTGTTCGCCGCAGGCGGCGTCGGCGCGATTGGCGCAGACGCGGCTTATGACTCATTCGACGCCAGCATCGCCGCCTTCAAGCAAAGCGGCGCCCACGTCGCGCTGATCGCCGGTACGGATGCGGCCTACATTGAGCACGCTGAAAGCGCCGCCAAGGCGCTCAAGGGCGCAGGCGCGATGTGGGTGGTCATGGCGGGGAAACCGGGAGAGCGCGAAGCGGCATTGCGCGCGGCGGGCGTCGATCAGTTCGTGTTCGCCGGGCAGGACGCCATCGCCGAACTGGAAACGCTGCACGCGGCGCTGAAATAAATGAAACGCGGCTGGATCATCGGCGCGCTTGCGGCGGTCTCGGTCCTTGGGATCGCAGCGCCATTCGCCTATGGCGCCTGGAATCCCTTCGCCGCGGCTTATGTGCAAGGCGTCGACGTTTCCCGTCACCAAGGGCCGATCGACTGGAATGCACTCGCCCGCAGCGACGCCCGCTTCGCCTACATCAAGGCCACCGAAGGCGGCGACTATGTCGATCCGCGCTTCGCAACCAACTGGAGCGGCGCAGGCCGCGCGGGGCTTTATGTCGGCGCCTATCACTTCTTCACGCTCTGCCGCTCGGGCGCACAGCAAGCAGCGAACTTCATCCGCACCGTGCCGCGCGTTGACGGCGCGCTGCCGCCGGCTGTCGATCTTGAGCACATGGGGCCATGCCAGCGTGGGCCGACCATGAGCGACATTCACGGCGAAGTGGTGATTTTTCTCGACACGCTCGAAGCGCACTATGGCGTGCGCCCGATCCTTTACACCACGCGCGAATTTCACGACGCGCACCTCGCCGATTTTCCGCGCGAGCGCTTCTGGATTCGCAGCCTCTATGCGCCACCCACCTTCCGCCGTGACGATTGGGTGATCTGGCAGCATCACCACTCCGCACGCCGCCCCGGCGTCTCCGAACCCATCGACCTCAACGCATTCCGCGGCGACGAAAACGATCTCGCGGAATTCGCCCGCACGAACGAGCCCACGACATGACGACACCAGATTTCACTAAGCTTTCCCTCGAAATCCCGCGCGCGAGCGGCAAAGCCAGCGCCGGCGAAGCATGGCTGACGCCGGAAGGCATTCCGGTGAAGCAGCTTTACACGGCGGAGGATCGCGCCGGACTTGGCTTTGTCGATGGCTTTCCCGGCCTGCCGCCCTTCGGACGCGGCCCGTACCCGACCATGTACGTGCAGCAACCCTGGACCATCCGCCAATATGCCGGCTTCTCCACGGCCGAAGAATCCAACGCTTTCTATCGGCGCAATCTCGCGGCAGGCCAAAAGGGGCTCTCGGTCGCCTTCGATCTCGCCACGCATCGCGGCTATGATTCAGACCACCCGCGCGTGCTCGGCGATGTCGGCATGGCCGGCGTCGCCATTGATTCCATTTATGACATGCGCACTTTGTTCAGCGGCATTCCGCTCGACCAGATGAGCGTGTCGATGACCATGAACGGCGCGGTGTTGCCAATCCTGGCGCTCTATATCGTCGCTGGCGAAGAGCAGAACGTGCCGCACGCCAAACTGAGCGGCACGATCCAGAACGACATCCTTAAAGAATTCATGGTGCGGAATACGTTCATCTATCCGCCCAAGCCAAGCATGCGCATCGTGGCCGACATCTTTGCCTATACCGCAAAGGAAATGCCGAAATTCAATTCGATCTCGATCTCCGGCTATCACATGCAGGAAGCGGGCGCGACGGCGGATCTCGAGCTTGGCTACACGCTGGCCGATGGCGTCGAATATGCACGCGCGGGGATCGCCGCGGGCCTTGGCATCAATGAATTCGCGCCGCGCCTCTCCTTCTTCTGGGCGATTGGCATGAACCCGTTCATGGAAATCGCCAAAATGCGCGCCGCGCGCTTGCTGTGGTCGAAACTGATTGGCGATCTTGGCGGCAATGACAAATCGCGCGCGCTGCGCACGCACTGCCAGACCTCCGGCTGGTCGCTCACGGCGCAGGATGTTTACAACAACGCGGTGCGCACCTGCGTCGAAGCCATGGCGGCCGCCTATGGCGGCACCCAATCCCTGCACACCAATTCGCTCGACGAAGCGCTGGCCCTGCCCACCGACTTCTCCGCCCGCATTGCGCGCAACACACAAATCTTTCTGCAGGGCGAAGGCGGCGTGACGCGCCCGGCCGATCCGTGGGGCGGCTCTTATTATGTCGAGCGCCTTACCGCCGATCTCGCGGCGAAAGCCTGGGCGCATATTGAGGAAGTCGAAAAGCTCGGCGGCATGGCGCAGGCGATCGATCAAGGTTTGCCCAAAGCGCGCATCGAAGAAGCCGCCGCACGCACGCAGGCGCGCATCGATACCGGGCACCAAACCATTGTCGGCGTGAACAAATTCAAGCTGAACGAACAAGAAGACGTGCCGGTGCTGAAGGTCGACAACGCCAAGGTACGCACGCTGCAGCTGGAAAAGCTCTCGCGTCTCAAGAAAGAACGCTCGCAGAGCGAGGTGGACGCCGCGCTGCAAGCGCTGGAAAATGGCGCGCGCGGCACTGGCAATTTGCTGGAACTCGCGGTCAACGCGGCCCGTGTGAAGGCGACGGTTGGTGAAATGTCCTCCGCGCTGGAGCGCGCCTATATGCGCCACCAGCCGCCGATCCGACTCGTTACAGGCGTGTTCTCGCGTGAAGCCGGCAGCGACGCCGCCGTCGAACGCGCGCGCCAGAGCGTGGCCGCTTTCGAGGAAGCGGAGGGCAAGCGACCGCGCATCCTCGTCGCCAAAATGGGCCAAGACGGACACGATCGCGGGCAAAAAGTGGTCGCCAGCGCGTTTTCCGATATCGGCTTCGATGTTGAGATCGGGCCATTGTTCGCAACGCCGGAAGAAGTCGCCGAACAAGCGATCGCCAAAGGCGTGCATATTGTCGGCGTCTCTTCGCTCGCCGCTGGCCACTTGACGCTGACGCCCGCCCTGCGCGCCGCTCTGATCGAACGCGGACGCGGCGACATCATGATCGTCGTCGGCGGCGTCATTCCGCCTGAAGACGTGCCGACGCTGAAAGAGATGGGCGCAGCGGCCGTCTATCCCCCCGGCGGCGCCATCGCCGACATCGCACAGGATCTACTGAGCGCCCTCAACGAAAAACTCGGCTACGCCCAGCCGGCGCGGAAGGCGTGAGGCTCGCCCTTTCCGCGCTTTCCGCCGTCCTCGCCATCACCTACGGCGCGCTCGGTTCAAGCCTTTATGAAGGCGCGCCGCCTTATGTGCTTGGCGCGGCGTTCAAAGCGTCGAGCATTATCATCCTCAGCCTGATCGCGCTGATGGCGCGCTCGCGCTTGCTGGCGGCGGGTTTGCTCTTCGGAGCGCTCGGCGACGCCCTGCTAGCCTGGAGCCCGGCGACATTCCTCTTCGGCGCGCTCGCATTTCTGATCGGGCACATTTTCTACATCACGCTATTTCTGCGCACGGGCCTCGGCGCAGCCGCGCTGCGCGAGCCACTACGCCTCGTCGCCATGGCCGCAATCATGATCGCCGCCATCATCATGACCGCGCTGCTCGTCCCGCGCGACAACACCATGTTCGGCCCGCTCGCGGTTTACACTGCGGTGCTCACCGCTATGACGCTCGCCTCCTTCACGCTCCCCGCCGGGCGCTGGCTGGCGATGGCGGGCGCAGTGCTATTCTTCATTTCCGACGGCTTCGTCGCCTGGAACATGTTCCACCACGCTAACGATCCGAGCATCGCCTTCTGGCGTAGCTTTGCCGGCTGGATGATCTATTGGGCCGGGCAAGCGGCCTTATGTTTCGGCGCGCTCGGATTGCATAAGCACCCGCTCGCCCCATAAGGACGTATGGCCGACCTATCCGCCGCTCGTGAGACCTTGCAGCGCGTGTTCGGCCATGCCGAGTTTCGCGGGCTGCAAGCCGACGTCATCAACGAAGTGCTCGACGGCCGCGATGTAATGGCGGTGCTGCCAACGGGCGGGGGCAAGAGTTTCTGCTATCAGATCCCCGCCATGCTGCGCCCGGGCGTAGGCGTGGTGGTGTCGCCGCTGATTGCGCTGATGGCCGATCAGGTCGCCGCGTTGCGCGCAGCTGGCGTAGCCGCCGCGCGGCTGGATTCCACGCTTGACCGCGAAGCGCGGCACAATTGGCTAAGCGCCGCACGCGAAGGCAAACTCGATCTACTCTATGTGTCGCCCGAAGGTTTGTTTGCGCCCGGCTTTCTGCAGTTTCTCGACGAATGCCCGCTGGCGCTCCTCGCGATTGATGAAGCCCACTGCGTCAGCCAATGGGGTCACGATTTCCGCCCCGATTATCGCCAGCTCGGACGTCTTGCTGATCTCTTTCCGCAAGTCCCACGCATCGCCGTAACCGCGACAGCGGATCTCAAAACCCAAGCCGACATTCGCACCCAGCTGCGGCTCGAAGAGGCGAAAAGCTTCATCGCCTCATTCGACCGCCCTAATCTCGTGCTCGCCGCCGAGCGCAAGAACACCAAGCCGAACGATCGCATCTTCGATCTGGTCAACGCCCGGCGCGGCCAATCCGGTATTGTGTACGCTGCCACGCGCGACCGCGTCGACGCGATCGCCGCTACGCTGCAGCAGCTCAACGTCCCGGCGCTCGCCTATCATGCTGGACTCGAGCCGAAGCTTCGCGCGGACCGCCAACACCGCTTCCAAGAGAACGACGACGTCGTGATGGTGGCGACCATCGCCTTCGGCATGGGCGTCGACAAGCCGGACGTGCGCTATGTGATCCATGCAGATTCGCCCAAAAGCATCGAAGCGTATTGGCAGGAAGTAGGGCGCGGCGGGCGCGATGGCGACACCGCCGAGGGCTTCGCTCTTTACAGCCCCAACGATTTGCGGCGCGCCATCATGTTCGCGAACCAGTCCAGCGCGTCCGAACAAGTAAAAGCGGTGCAGGTCAAAAAGGCGCGTCAATTGTTTGCATTTCTCGACGGCCTCACCTGCCGCCGCGCCGGCGTGCGCCGCTATTTCGGCGAGGACAATGTCGAGCCGTGCGGCGTCTGCGATATTTGCGCTGATCCGCCTTCCTCCATTGACGCGACAGAGCTCGCGGCCAAGGCCATCTCCGCCGTGATGCGCATGGACCAGCGTTTTGGGCGCGGGCGCGTCATCCACCACTTGCGCGGCCTGCCGCCGCGCGACGCACTCGATGAGCAATATGCCTCGCGCAGCACCTACGGCATCGGCGCCGATCAGAGCGAGCCGATGTGGCGGCGCGTGATCGAGCACCTCTTATTCGAAGGCGTGCTCGACGAAGACGAGAGCGAACGCCCGACGCTCTCCATCGGCGATGAAGAAAACGTCCGCGCCATTTTCCGCAAGGAACACGAGGTGCGCGTGCGCGAGGAAGTGAAATCCGGACGGCGCTCGAAAGAGGACCGCCGCGCCGCGCGCGACGCCAAACGTAGCGCACAAGCGGGCTTTACTGGAAACGATGCAAAGCTGTTCGACGCCCTGCGTTCCTGGCGCCGCGAAGCGGCTTTAGCCGCCAGCGTTCCGCCCTACGTGATCTTCCACGACGCGACTTTAGCGGCCATCGTCGCCGCAAAACCAACGAGCCTCGCCGCCCTCGGCCGCGTCAGCGGCGTGGGCGAAGCCAAGCTGCAAAAGCACGGCGAAGCCGTCCTGGCGGTGGTCGCGTCGGCGGCGTGAGGTTTAAGCGTCCTCTTCCTCGCCAATGCGGCGGGCGGCGGCGACACCGTGATCGACCAGCTCTTGCGCCTGCTCGACCCATTCCTCCTCGGTGATCCGGCCGCGCAGGCGCAAATATCTGTCGACCCAGGCAACATGCGCCGGCGTCCAGGCGGCGATTTGCTCGAAGTGAAAGATGCCGAGCGAATTTAGAGTGGTCTGCTGAATGCCGCTGACGCCTTCGATCAGGGTGAAGTCATCGGGCAAACCGCCGCGCGGACCGGCAAGGCGCGGCGGACGCTCGGCTGGCGTGGCTGGTGCAGCGGGCGCTGGCTCTGGCGCCGGTTCGGCGACAGGCGGCGCCGCTAGCGGCTGAGGCGCGGGCGCTGCGGCGCTTTGCGGTTCGCTGAGACGTTGCTCCAAATGACGCATGCGCGCTTCAAGGTAACGCGCGCGCCATTTCCATTTCTCGCCTTCCTCAGAATCCACGGCGGCGGCGATGACTTGCGGCGGCGCCTCGACCTGCTCGCCCTGCAAGTAAGCGACCCGCTTTTCCAGATAGAGCATGCGCCAGCGCAACAGCATGTCAGCTTCGGCATCGGCGGCGAAGGGACCATCATCGGGCTCAGCGGCCTCAGCAGCTGACGCCACCAAGGCGGCGCGCAGTTCTTGCTCCGCATGCGCTGCACGCGCTTCAGCCGTTCGCGCGCGCCACTCCCAGCTCGGATCGACCGGCGCGGCTACCGGCAGCGGTTCGGGCGGCGGGGAAGGTTCGGGCGGCGTCATTTCCTCGCGCGTTTGCGTCTCAAGGTAGCGCACACGCTGCTCCAGATAGCGCACGCGCCAGTCCTGCAATGGCGGCTCCTGCGGCGGCACGGGCGTCGCAATGACGGGTTCAGCGGCGCGCGCGGCTTCTTCATCGCTGCGGGTAAAATCCGCCAGTTCAGTTTGGCGACGTTCGACGGCGCGCTCCAGTTCAGCAACGCGCCCCTGCGCTTCTTGCGCGCGATCGCGTGCGCCAGCCAAGGCGCGCGCCATTTCGGCAATCCGCGCGGCGTCGAGATCGGCGCGCCGGCGCAGCGTATCCAGTTCGCGCTCCGTCTCCGGCGAAAGCGCGCCGCCAAGGCTGGCGTTCTCGGCGCTGATAGCGCGCAGATCGCGCATCAGCCCATCGCGTTCGCGGCGCAGCGACGCTTCGCCCGGCAGCGCGCGCAAGGCGGCGAAGGCCCAGCCGGCGAGCGCGGAAAAGCCGGTGGTCAGCAACAGCCAACCAGAGAGTTGGGCGATGAGGTACATCATGGCTGCGCCTCCACGGCGTCCACTGCAATGGCGAGCGTGCGCCCTGACCCCGCCGCCGCCTGCAAGCGCCCTGGCATGACGCCAGCGGCGCTCAACGCGGCGAGCACGTTGGAAGCCCGCGCGCGGGAAAGCTCAGCGCCGCCTTCGGCAGGTCCAAGCACGGTCAGCCGGTTGCGGTCGCAGCGCAGCGCGACGGAGATGATGGATTCCAGCGATGCGCGGCCTTGCGCGCTCAGAGCGGGCGATCCCGCATCGAAGGTCACGCGGGCGCCATCCAGCAAACGGGTAAAGGCTTGCGCGCAGGCATTTGGCTCGGCGTCGCGCAAATCGAGGCCCTGCAATTCGGGATAGACAATATCGAGACCATCAACGCTCGCCGCAACGCGCGCACGAAATGGCGCGGGCGCAGCGGCATAGTCCGTGCGGATGCGGCGCACGGCGTCGTAAGGACCGTCGCCAATGATGGCGATCTCGCGGTCGGTGATGCGTCCTTCGCCCTGCTGCAAATACGCGACAGCGCGGATGACGTTGCCCGCCATGGCGCGCCAGTTCGGCGCCGGGGCGCCGCCAGCTGTGCGCATCTGGTCGACAATTTCGGCATTTGGAAATTGCGTTGCGGCCACCGCCAGGAGCTCAGCGCGCGCCGCATCGCTTGGCGCCGCGCCAGAAAGAATGAGCCGCTCGCCCTGACGTGAGACAGACCAGGCGAAGGGACGCGCCACTTCGCCGACGCTCAAATCGGCGGCGTCAACATGCGTGACCCCGCCTGCCCATGGGCCACCCAGCCCGGCGGCGTGCAATGCGGTTTCACTTGCGAGCGCCAGCGAGGCTTGATCCGGCACGACCCCGCGCAGCAATGCGCGTTGACCGTCCATGGCCACGTCAACGCCGCCGAGACCAGCGGCTTCCAAGGCCGATTGTACGCGGGCCTCCAGTGCGGCGGGCATGCGCCACACCGAACCGTCATGCACGCCAAACATGCCCGCAAGCGCTGCAAGCCCTGCGCCAATCGCTCCAACCCAAAGCATGCGCTTCAGGCTCGCCTCTTGCGCCTCAAACGAACTCATGGCGACCGCGCACGGCGCACTTGCGCCTCGCTCAACGCAGTGCGCAGATCTTCAACGTCTCGCTCGGCAGTTAGACGCCGTTCGCGGGCGGCGATCAGGTGCAAGCGCCAGCCCACGGCGAAGCCGGCCAGCGCCGCCGCCAGGAACAGGATCAATTCCGACACGAAAAGGCCGAGCATAATTCTTCCGTTGCGCGCACGTTCCCACGCGCGTGCAACCTTTTAACGGTCCCGAAAATAGGCGAAAACCAAAATCCCCCGCCTGTAACGCCGCGCACGCCACACTGACTGACTTTTCATGCCCCATAAGATTACGAGCGCGTCAAACCCGCTCATCAAGACGCTGAAAGCGCTGCACGCCAAGAAGGGCCGCGCCGAAACCGGGCTCTTCCTAGCCGAAGGCGCGCGGCTGGCGGTTGAGGCGGCCGATCTCGGGGTCTGGCCGCAAGTTCTGGCTTTCTCCGATGCGGCGTACGGACGCCCCCAAGTCGCCACTTTGATTAACCAAGCCGAGGCGCGCGGCGTGCGCTGCATCGAGACCAGCGAAGCCATCCTAGCCGCTATCTCCAAGCGAGATAATCCGCAGACCGTGATCGGCGCCTACCTGCAGAACTTCACGCCGCTCGATGCACTCGAAGGCGCCCTCGTCTTCGCCCTCGAAGGCGTGCGCGATCCAGGCAATCTCGGCACGATTCTGCGCACCGCGGACTCGGTCGGCGCGGCTGGTGTTGTGCTGGTGGGGCCGAGCTGCGATCCGTTTTCGGTGGAGGCGGTGCGCGCAAGCATGGGCTCCATCTTCGCGGTAAAATTGGCGCGCGCGGAGTTTGCAGATTTGAGGCGCTACGCGCAGACGCGCGGCGCACAGATCATTGGCGCCTCGCTGAAAGGTTCGCTCCTTGGCGAGGGCGCGGCAATCGGCGCGCGCACTGTGCTGCTCATGGGCAATGAACAATCCGGCTTGCCGGAAGAGATGGAAGCAGCGTGTGATGCGCTGGCGCGCATTCCGATGCGCGGGCGGGCGGACAGCTTGAACTTAGCAGTAGCGACAGCGGTGATGGCTTACGATTTGTGGCGGAGGCGCGGCTATGACGGCGCACGCTGATATTCTCGTCGCAAATGATTGGACCGATTACCAAGTGCTGGATTCCGGGGCCGGGCAAAAGCTTGAACAGGTCGGCCCCTACCGCTTCGTGCGCCCTGAGCCGCAGGCGCTCTGGCTGCCGCGCCTGCCAGAGAGCGAATGGAACAAAGCCCACGCCATTTTCGCCTCCAGCGCCAATAGCGCCGATGAAGACGCCGGCAAGTGGCGCTTCAATACTGAGCTGCCGGAGACTTGGCGGCTGCAATGGGACGGAATGAACTTCCTCTCCCGCCCCACGCCGTTTCGGCACCTGGCCTTCTTCCCTGAACATTCCGTGCATTGGCGCTTCGCCGCGGACACGCTGGCGGCGCTGCCGGGCGACCGCCAGCCTGAAGTGCTGAACTTGTTTGGCTATACCGGGCTCGCCTCACTTGCTTGCGCACGCGCCGGCGCGCGCGTGACGCATGTGGACGCCTCCAAGAAAGCCATTGGCTATGCGCGCGATAATCAAAACGCGGCAGGCCTCAGCGACGCTCCCATCCGCTGGATTTGCGACGATGCGTTGGCCTTCGTGCGCCGTGAGGTGCGGCGTGGACGACGTTATGACGGCGTCATTCTCGATCCGCCCAAATATGGCCGCGGCCCCGATGGCGAGATTTGGCGTCTGGAAGAAGGCCTGCCGGAGCTTTTGCGCCTTTGCGCCACGCTGCTGCGCGAGAACGCCAATGACCCCGCCAGCGCGCGCGGCTTCATGATCGCGACCGTCTACGCCGTGCGTCTTTCCTTCATCGCGCTCGCTCAAACTGCGCAGCAAGCCTTCGCTGGCGCAGGCGGCGTCTGGCAAAGCGGTGAGATGGCGCTGCCGCACGCGCAGGGCGACCGGCTGCTGCCGACCGCCATTTTTACGCGTTGGCGCGGCGGGTCTTCATCTCCGCCATGACACGCTGCGCATAAGCGCGGCTGACCGGCACTTCATCGCCGCCTTCGAGAATGGCCAGCAAACGCCCATTGGCGTCGCGTTGCACCGCCTTGAGCCGCGCCCAGTTCACAAACGCGGAGCGGTGCACGCGCAGCATGACGTCCGGATCAAGCCGCTCTTCCAGGCGCGACATGGTCTCGCGATAGAGTAAAGTGCGCCCTTCCCAATATAGCCGCACATAATCGCGCTCCGCCTCGATGCGCTCCACATCGACCACCGGCACGCGCAGGAAGCGGCCGCGCTCGCGAATCCAAAATTCTTTGTCGAATTGCGGCTCTTCGCGATCGTGCGCTTCGCGCTTCAGCGTCTCTAACACCTCGGCCAGCTTCTGCGCGCGGCGGCCAGCGTCCGCGGCGGCGCGACGCTCGCGCGCGCGATCCAAAGCGGAGGCGAGCCGGTCGAACTCAACCGGCTTCAGCAAATAATCGACGGCGGAGGTTTCGAACGCTTTCAATGCATACGAGTCGAACGCCGTCACGAAAATCACCGCCGGCCCGCCCGCATCATTCACCGCGTTGGCGACTTCGAAGCCATTCGCCAGAGGCATCTTGATGTCCAGCAGCACAACGTCCGGCCTCAGCTCGCGCATGGCGTCGATCGCCTGCGCGCCATCGCTGGCGGCGCCAACGACCTGGACGTTGGGTATGTTCGACAGAGCGAGGCGCAGGCGCCGAAGCGCGAGCGGCTCGTCGTCAGCCAAGAGTAGGCGCAAGTGATCGCCCAAGGTTTTCCTCCTCTAAAGGTAGCCAGATTTCGACGCGGCAGCCATTCGGCTCGCGGTTCCGAGCGGAAAGCCCGGCGCGTCCGCCATACATGAGTTCCAAACGCTCGCGCGCATTGGCGAGCCCCACCGCGCGCCGCCTGCGCGGCGCAGTTTCGTTGGGCAAGCCCGGGCCATCATCTTCTACGCATACGCGCAGCAAGCCGTTGTCGCGGAATGCGGACACATCGATGCGCCCGCCTTCCACACGCGGCGTGATGGCGTACTTGATCGCGTTTTCCAGAATGGGCTGAAGAATGAGGCTTGGCAGCCGCGCATTCTCAATGCCCGGCTCGATGTTGAAATTGACCTGCAATTTGTCGCCGAAGCGGGTCTGCTCGATCTCCAGATATTTCTTCTGCGCTTCTAGCTCGGCGCTGACGGCGGCGAGTTCAGTGGGCTGGCGGTCGAGCGAATAGCGCAGGAAGCCCGACAGCCGCATCAGCATCTTCTCGGCGTGCTCATTGCGTCCTTCCAGCACGAGCGTGGAAATGGCGTTGAGCGTGTTGAACAGGAAATGCGGATTGATCTGATAGTGCAGCATCCGCAGCTGCGCGTCGTAAGCCAGCGACTGCGCGCGCGCGACCGCGCGCGCCTGTTCCAAGGTTTCGAAGTGATAGCCAAGCAGCGCCTGCATCAAGCCCCAGAGCGGCAGCGCCCAACCGAATTGGAAAAGATAGACCAGGAACGGGTAAGGCTGCGGCGTCACGCCCGCGAGCACGCCAGGCCAGAACTGCTCTGCAAATTGGGTGAGCGGCGCGAGCGCCAGCGCGCCCAGCACCAGGATGAGATTGCGCGCGCGATCGGAGCGGCGCGCCTGCAAACCGGCAACCAGCGCCAGCAGCGCGCCTGTCAGTGCAAAATAGGTAGCGACCGAGAGGACGCGGTTGAGGATGAAGGGGAAGTGGCCCCAGTCCGGCGGCGGCTCGCTGCCGGCGGCGGCGGAGCGGAGCGCGAAATAGGCGGCCCAGAAGGCGACATGCGCACCCCACCGGGTCAGCCCCGGATGGCCGATCGCTATACGGTCGGATGCAGCCTTACTAATGCTTGGCTCCCGCGCCTGCCCCCGCTCGCGCCAGCCTATAGAAAGGTATCGATGCGATGGGCGCCGTCCGTCGCAGCTGACGGGGGTTTGGTCGCATACAAGGAAGGCCGCGCGCGATGACGTAGCGTGCGCCGCCCGGGGCGCGCGGCAAGCGGAAACGTTAGTTCCGCCGAACACGATTGCGCGAGCGTTCGTGTCAGCGATCTGCGCTGCAGCGCAAAATTACCGTTTAAGCGGCGGCGAGCGAGGTAAATAACCCCGCCCGCCGCGCACGCTTAGAAGGAGCGCGAGAGCTGCAGACGCACCGTGCGCGGGGCGCCCGGACGGCCGGCAATCACCAGCGTGTAGTCGGCAGTGCCGGTAATGTACTCTTCGTCCGTGAGATTGGAGCCGATTAGGGTCGCATCCCAATCGCCGCCCGGTGCGGTCCAACCCAAGCGGGCGTCGAGCACCGTGTAAGCGTCCTGCTGCTGCGGATAGTTGGTGACGCCGTTCACGCCGTTATTGGCGGCGGTGAAGTACACCTTGTCCTGATACCGGACGTCCGCGCCGACAAACATTTCGCCATACGAGCCAATATCCCAAGTGTAGCGCCCGCCCGCCGTGACGGCCCACTCCGGGGCGTTGTTGAGGCGCTTGCCGTCGGCGCTGAAGGTGCCGAGCGTGTTGGTGAAGGCGCCCTCATAGTCCTGATAGGTCGCGTCCAAGTAGGCAATGTTGGCGTAGAGGTCCAAATTGGACGTCGGACGCGCGGACAGTTCGAGTTCGAGACCTTGGACCTCCGACGTGCCCGCGTTTTGCGTGAGCGCACCGAAATTGCGGAAGCTCTGCACCTGCATGTCGGTGTAGTCGTAATAGAAGGCCGTCACGTTGGCGCGCAGGCGATCTTGGAACCACGAGGTCTTGGCGCCGAGCTCATAGGCCCAGAGATATTCCGGGTCGTACCCATTTGCGGCGTCAATCGGATTGTTTGAGCCGTAATCATAGCCGCCACTTTTGAAGCCGCGCGTCGCCGATGCGTAGAGCAGCATATTGTCGAGGCGATAATTGATGCCGAATTTCGGCGTCAGCGCGTCATAGTCGGAGCTGTCGTCGACCGTAAACGGATCGGAGAAGAACGGCACGCCAATAATCGGCGCGTTCGCCGAGACGTTCGGATCGTATGACGCTGACGCAGTCCAGTAATCGGTGAGGCGATAGTCCTTCTCTTCCTGAGTCCAGCGCAGGCCAGCCACGACAGAGAGGGCGTCGGTGATGAAGTATTCGCCTTGTGCAAACAGCGCCACCGACTCTGCGCTCAAGTGCGGACGCTGAATGTGAGAAGCGCCGGCCGGCGTGATCGCCAGCGTGAGCGGCTCCTCATTGTGCTCGCGGAAATAATACGCGCCGAGCACGAAGTTGAAGCGGTCGTACTGGCCCGTCAGGTTGAACTCCTGACTGACCTGCTCCTGACGGATTGGCGAAATCAGGTTGCGCAGGATTTGCAGCGAACTGGAATCCGCATCCGCTTCGATCGAACCGCTGAAGCTGCGATAGGCGCTGAGCGAGCGGAAATGCAGATTGTTGCTGATGTCCGAATTGAACTCAGCCGCGAGGCCGCCAATGCGGGCGCGCGTATTGTTCACGTCATTATGCGCGACAGTGTGATAGTCGCCCAGAATGCTGTCCTCCAGCGGCAGGCCAGTCGGCAGCAGCAACTTGGGATATTGGCCGAGCGCGCTATCGGATTCCGAATAGTCGGCGCGGATGGTCAGATCACTTCGCGCGCCAATTGGGATCAGCACTTGGCCGCGCACGCCCCAGAAATCTTCGTCCTCGAGATCGGCGCCGGCGACATTGTCGAGATAGCCGTCATGCGTGGAGCGATTGAAGGCGAAGCTGCCGAGAACGCCGCCTTCGGTGATCGGGCCGCTCACGTAACCAGCGAGGCCCAAATGATTGTAATCGCCGATCGTCGCTTGCAGTCGGCCTTCGAACACTTCGGACGGGCGGCGCGACACGATATTGATGTTGCCACCCACGGCGTTGCGGCCATAGAGCGTGCCTTGCGGGCCGCGCAGCGCTTCGATGCGCTCAACGTCGAGGAAGTTGGAGAGATAAGCCAGCGGACGCGCGAGATAGACGCCGTCGAGGTGCGTGGTCGAACTTGGGTCCGAACCGATGAAAACGATGTTCGAGCCGACGCCGCGAATATAGAGCTGCGTGTAACCGCTGAGATCCGACACTTGCAGGCCCGGTACTACGCCAACGAGATCCTGAATATCGCTCAGGCCACGCTCTTCAATCTCCTGCGCGCCGACAACGCTGACCGCGAGCGGCGTGGTTTGAACGTTGGTCTCGCCCTGCTTGGTTGCGGTGATGATGATCTCATCGAGGGCGCCAGTATCCTGAGCCGCTGCAGGCGCAACCAATATGCACAGCGCCGACGCCGCCAGCAAAGCCGCCTTGAGCGTGCGCGCACGCTTCTGGATCCCGAACACCATATTTCCCTCCCTGACGCTGCTTTGAGCGTTTGCGTAGGAAAATACGCTCCGGATCAGCGCATTTCGACCAAGCTCGCCCGGTTGGGGCGCCAGACCCGCAGTCCTGGAGCGCCAAGGACACAGTGGGCGCGCGTCAGATGCCCAAGCCCCCCCCACAGCACCTCAAGCTGGCCGCCGTGGGGGCGGATGACGACAAGATCGGATGGCGCAAAACGAAAACAGCCCCGCTGTTTCCAGCGAGGCCGTTTGAGTTTGGGTGCGGGGGCCAGATTTGAACTGACGACCTTCAGGTTATGAGCCTGACGAGCTACCGGGCTGCTCCACCCCGCGGCAAACAAAACTCCAAAACACGAAACGGCCGCTAAGAAGCGGCCGTCGCGTGTACGGCCGCCAGGCCGTGCATTGTGAAAGAGGGCTTGGACTTTGCGATGCTTCAAACATGCGCGCCGGGCAGACCCGGCAGCGACCTACTCTCCCGTGCCTTAAGACACAGTACCATCGGCCCTGGGGAACTTAACGACTGAGTTCGGGATGGGATCAGGTGGGGAATCCCCGGCATAGCCGCCAGGTC
>JANRIP010000049.1:0-152957 GCA_033764855.1 Hyphomonadaceae bacterium
AACCTGCCTACACGGAGCTCTTTTTGGCAATGAGCACTTTTCTGGATGGGATCGCGTCAGATGCTGCCAGGGAAGTGACAGCGAATAGTGTCCATGCCCTTGGAGTGTCTCTCCGCGCCGAAGAGTGACCATTTTCGGCGAAAAGCGGACGACAGCCCCCTATCCCACACCCCGCGCCCCAAAACCCAAGCCTTTCCAACCGCCCGCGCCAAATCTATCCGCCCCCACCGCCGCCAGCCTTACGATCCCCCATCGTCTCCGTCGGAGAGCAGTTGGTACCCTGTTTCAGCCAATGCGTGAGGCGATGCGGTTGAGCGTGAATGGCCCGCGCGATGCGTGCGCGCAGTAGAGCGGGAAGAGACCGGGATCAGTGCGTGAAACACGCTGACCCGCACGCCATCGGCGATCAGTCGGCCAGTGTGAAATAACGCTCGCTGTCTGAGCCGCTGCACAACAATCGCGGGCGCGCGGTGGTCCGCGTTGGCTCTGCGCCATCAGGCGCAAACATTTGATAGCGCGGTTCACCGCGCGCCCGCTCTCCAACTGTGGAGGCCCACGAACACGCTTTCGCAAAGCAGCACTTTGCGAGCCTGCGCGAACGCGCGTCCAAATTGCTGAAGATCGAAAAGGAGCATGCATGAGAAAGCAGAAGCGCTCGCCGGTCGAACAAGCCGAGCACGCCTTGAAACAAGTGGAGCACGCCGCCGCGCGCGGCGATCGCGCCGAAGCCGATCGTTGGCTCAAGATCGCGTCGCAAATGGCGGAGGTGGTGCGGCGCGTGGCCGATGCGAAGGCGGCGATGCCGGAAGAGAATGCCGAGGAAATCCGCGCCGAGCTCCGCGCGCGCATCGCCCGCTATTGCGGCGCAGCGGAGGACTTGCAGGCCTGGGAGAAAGGGCGGGACATACGCGAGGCCGTCGCCGCGTTCGCGCGCGAACACAACTTGCCCGAGCCGCCGCCGGTTGGGCCGCCGCCCTTCACCGAACATGAAATGGAGCTGACGGCGAGGGGCGACTACTATCCGTTCTCGCGCCAGGCGCCACTCATACCGGAAGGCGCGCGCCGCTTCCTGGGGCTGCCGATCGAGGACTAGTTCATCACCGCCGCCGCCTGCATCATGCCGTAGACAATCAGCACTTGCGCGGCGGCGTAGGTCCACCACACCACCGGGGCTGTGATCTTCCGCACTGGCGCATCCTCGGGCAGCTTGAACAACTCCGCCGAGAGCACGCCGTCAGAGACAAGAAAGGAGAGCGCGCCAAGCATCGCCGCCCAACCGGCCCAAGGCAGCCACATCGCCATGCACACCATCGCCACGATAGCGAGCGAATAGGGCACAACGCCGAGCGCCAGCCATTTCAGTTTAGGCGCGATCCACAGCAGGAAGCCCGCGCTCACGGCGATGATGAGTCCCATCATCACATAGCGCGGCCAGAGCGGCCCATTGTCGCCGGAGAACAGCCACAGACCGAAGAAGATCAGCGTGTAGAGCAGCTGCATGCCGAGAAAGGAGAGGATGCCGAGGCCCAGCGTCCAGGTTTTGTCAAAGGCCAGGAACAGGTCGCCCAGCGCCGCGCACGCCAGCGCCGCAATAAGAATCGTAGGCGCTCCCGCAGCTGCGAACGCGCCAGCGAGGGCGCCCATAAACGCCGTCTTCACTGCAGCGCGCAGCAGCGTGCGCGGCTGGTTCAGGAAGATGAGTCCGTACGCCAAAGCCGCCGCGAGCGAGAGCGCGACGAGCGCCCAAAAGGCCGGTCCTAAGTCTAAGTGCATCGCTATTGCTCCCCGGTCTTTCTTTTCTCACGTGCGCAGCGCGGCATCAAATCGCGGAACCGAAATAAACCGAAATCCACAATTGGCGCGGGTTTCGGGGGCTTATCTCAGCGTGACAGTTCGGCGCGGGCTGCACGAAATCAGCAGAAATCCAACATTTTTGCGTTGCGAGACTCTCCGCGAAGTGCAAGGGAGTGCGCGAACTTGTCAAAAAGCGCGTGAAATAGCGGTTTTTGATCGGTTCGGCGGATTTGCGGTCAACGCTCTTTCAAGGAATGACTGGCATCCATCGCAATGCCGCGCGGGGAAAAAGCCTTTAGAAGCTGATTTTCCAGCGGCCGCTTAGTGTGAAGACAACCTTTGAGAAGGGGAACATAGAATGGCCCGCAAGGCAGTAAAGAAGTCCGCGGCGCGCAAGATGCCCGCCAAGAAAAAGACCGCGAAGAAGGCCGCCCCGCCGGCCGCGAAGCCGGTCAAAGTGACCGCCGTCGCCGGCAAGACCGTGACCGCCAGCGCGCTGCTGCAGTCGGTCGCCGATCACCTCGGCGTCAAGAAGTCCGAAGCCAAGACCATGGTCGAAGGCTATGTGGACGTGGTGAAAGCCTACGTGCTCAAGGGCGCGAAGGTGAAGATCGGCGATATCGGCATGGTCATGATCCGCGCTCGTAAGGCGCGCATGGGCCGTAACCCGCAAACCGGCGAGCCGGTGAAGATCAAGGCGTCGAAGAAGCTTGCTTTCCGCCAATCGGCGGTGATGAAGGCGCAAGTGATGGGCGGCCGCTAAGGCTCCTATCGACGTAGCAACATGACCCTTTAGGGTTGTCGAGACGGCCGGCGCCTACGAACGCCGGCCGTTTTCGTTTTAGGGCGCTGGCTTGGCGTTGCTCGCCGCGACCTGCGCGATCACCACGCCAACGACCATGATCGCCAGCCCTGCCGCGCGCAGCGCATCGATCGGTTTCTGCACCGCGCCGAACAGGCCGAAATGGTCAATTGCCGCCGATGAGGCGATCTGCGCCGCCACCACCAGCATCACCGCATTGCCCACGCCAAAGCGCGGCCCGAGGAAGGTGATGGACGACACATAAAACGCCATGGCGAAGCCGGAGAGCGCCTGCGCCAGCGTGATCTGGCCGATGCCGCCGAGCTTCAGGCCGCCATTCAAGCCGGCATAAGCCAGCACCATCAGAAACGCGCCGCCAACCACGATGACGGAAGCCGTGGCCGAGCTGCCGAGCGTGCGGCCCATGGCGCCGGACATAGCGGCCATGGCGGGAATAAAAGCGCCCGCCGCCAAAGCGAGAGCGGCGTAAAAGGCGACGGGCGATGCGTTCATCTGTGCTCCATGCGGGTCAGCGCGCGAGTTCGTAGAGGAAGTCGATATAGCTCAGCGTCACGTCGGTGAGACCAAGCACATGGCGATTGCTGCTATCGATCACGAAATACTCGTCAGGCGCGTGCGCGCCGGTGCCGAAGCCCAAGCCGAAGCCCGCGGCAGGCACTGAAACCGGCGCGGCGGTGAACACGGCGCCCGGCCACGAACCTGCCGAACGCGGCGTCAGCGTCGTTTCGATGCGCAGGCTGCGGCACACGGCGAGCTGTGCTTGTACCAGGCGGCTATTCTCGGCGGTTTCGGTTGGATCGTAGCCGCCGGTGACGTTCACTTCGACATCCGAGAAGCCTTTAGCGTCCAAGTGGGCGCGCAATTTGCGTTCAGCTTCCGCGCGGGTTTGGTTCGGCACGAGGCGGAAGTCGAGTTTCGCGGCGCCGCTGCCCGGCAGGACCGTCTTGCCGCCCGGACCAGTATAGCCAGCGACCAGCCCTTCAATGTTGACGGTTGGCTGTGAGGCCAAACGCTGCAGCGCTTGCTCCCACGGCAGGTCGTCAATGAAGTGCTGCACGCCATAGACGCGCTTGAAGTCAGCTTCGCTTTGCTCCCGCGCTTGCAGCGCCACCAACTCAAGCTCGCGCGCCGTCATGGCGCGCACGTTCTCGTACCAGCCTTCAATGGCGACGGTGTTGCCGTCTTCGGAGACCAGCGTTTCGAGCGCATGCACCAAGCGCCACACCGGGGAGTCAAGCATGGCCTTCAAGCTCGAGTGAACATCGCGCGCCGGGCCGCGTCCCCAGCGCGCGCCGCTGGCGGTGAGTTCGCATTCGATAATGCCCTTGGCGCCGAGTTCGACCGTCACCGCGCCTGTGGTCTCTTGCGAGGCGGAGGGAATGAACACGCCTTGCGTGCGCTGCAGCGCCGCCATGATGTCGGGCCGGCGCACGATTTGGTGGAAATGCGGGCTGCCGATTTCTTCTTCGCCCTCGCACACCAGCACAATATTGACCGGCGACGTGATCCCGGCGGCGCGCATGGCGTGCAGCGCAGCAAGGAAAGCGCCTTGCGGGCCTTTCTGATTGACCGCGCCGCGGCCCATCATCACTTGGCCGAAGCCTTCCTTTTCGATGATGCGCCCTTCGAGCGGCGGCGAGGACCACTCAGCCGGATCGAACTGCTTCACATCGTACATGAAATAGACGCCGACCGTTTTGGGCGCGCCGACATCCAAGGTCGCGAACACGCCCGGCGAGCCGTCCGTCTGCACGATTTCGGTGTGTTGGAAGCCGGCGTCGCGCGCCAGCTGTTCCATATATTGAGCGCCCTGCTGAATGTTCAGCCCTTGCGCGGCGATGGTGGGGTTGGCGATCCAATCGCGGATACGTGCGACCGACGCATCCTTGCCGGCTTCGACGGTGCGCTGCAGCCGGCTCCGGTTCGGCGTGGCCGCGTCCGCGCCGCCTGCCATCATTGCGACGGGGGCCATGGCCGCGACGCCCTTCATCAAGCCGCGACGGCTGGTTGCGCTCGGCGTTTCTGGAATATTGGTTTGGTCCGGCATGGGTTCCCTCCTGCGTTGGATGCGGGAAGGATAGCGCGGCCAGCGCCAGTCACGAGGTCAATTCGACGAACACATCCTCGAGATCGGGTTCGTCGATGGAGAGGTCCTTGATGGCGATGCCGGCATTGCGGATGCGGTCTAGCATTTCCTCAACCGAGTGTTCGCTGGTGCGATAGGTGAGGGCCAGCGCGCCGCTGGGGCGCATGCCGAAGGTGATGTCCTCGAAGCCGGTCAGCGGCAGCGTCACCGGCGCTTGCGGCGTCACCAGCAGCGTCTTGCGGTCGAGCCGGCTGATCAGCTGATGCGTCGGCTCCAGCGCGATCACCTGGCCCTTATTGATGATGGCGATGGTGTCGCACAATTCCTGCGCCTCTTCCAGATAGTGCGTGGTCAGCACCACCGTCACGCCTTGCGCATGCAGCGACCGCACATAATCCCAAAGCTGCTTGCGCAACTCGACATCGACGCCTGCGGTCGGCTCATCGAGCACGAGAATGGGCGGGGAATGCACCATCGCCTTCGCCACCAGCAGACGCCGCTTCATGCCGCCGGACAGCGTACGCGCATAGGCGTCGCGCTTATCGTACAAGCCAACGGCCTTGAGAATTTCATCGGTGCGGCGCTCAGCTTTCGGCACGCCATAATAGCCGGCTTGCATGTCGAGCGTTTCGCGCGGGCTGAAGAACGGGTCCATGTTCAGCTCTTGCGGCACGATGCCGATCGAGCCGCGCGCATTCATTGGGTCGGCGTCAATGTCGTGACCCCAAATACTGGCCGTGCCGTCGGACTTCTTCACCAGCCCGCCCAGAATGTTGATGAAGGTGGATTTGCCAGCGCCATTGGGGCCGAGCAGGCCGAAGAACGAGCCGCGCGGGATGGCGAGGTCGATGCCCTTCAAGGCGTGCATGGAGGCCGCCTTGCCCTGGGCCGCGTAGGTCTTGTCGAGGCCGCGAGCCTCGATAGCGAATTCCGGCGTTTGGGATGTGGGCATGGGGAAACCTGGCCGCATTGCGCGGGGAAGCGATGCCGTCTAGGTACGGGCGTTCGGCGAAACTTCAAGCGAGCCCACGCCTCTCATGGCCAAATTGCACGACAATCCGCGCACCGACCAGATGACGCCCGGCGATCCCGACGCCCTGCCGGCGCCGGAAGTGATTCATGTCCACGCCAAGAAGGTGAAGTGCGATGGCGGCGGCGGCGCTTTGGGCCACCCGCTGGTCTGGTACGATATGGGCGAGGACAATTTCGTCGAGTGCCTCTATTGCGACCGCCGCTTTGTCCTCGATGGCGACGGCGAGGACGCACACTAAACAGACGAAGTCCGAAAGCAGCGTGAACTGGGTTCGCTTGCGCCCTACATAGAGCGCAAGGAGGATCACCCAATGCCCGCACGCCCGAATGACGCCGCGACGTTTCACGCCCTCCATCGCGAGCTATTGATCCTGCCGAATGTGTGGGATGCGGGTTCGGCCAAAACGATTGAGCTAGCCGGCGCCAAGGCGATCGCCACATCGAGCGCGGCGGTGGCGTGGTCGCATGGCCGGTCCGACGGGCATGGTCTGCCGATTGAAAAGCTGGTCGCGACGGTAGCGGAAATCGCGCGCGTGACGGCCCTGCCGATCACGGCGGATGCGGAAGCTGGCTATGCGGATGATCTCGATAAAGTCGCGGACAATATCTCGGCGCTGATTCAAGCGGGCGCGGTTGGGATAAATCTGGAAGATGGGACAGCGCCGCACGACCTGCACCTGAAAAAGATCGCGGCCGCGCGCAAGGCGGGCCAGCGTGAAGGCGTCGAGCTTTATATCAATGCGCGCACCGATGTTTTCCTGAAGCAATTGGTCGAGCCGGGCTTGCAAGTCGCGGAAGCAATCAAGCGCGGGCGCGCCATTCGCGATGCGGGGGCGAGCGGTTTGTTTGTTCCGGCCATCGCCGCCGCTGACGATATTGCGCAAGTCGTGCAGGGCGTCGCGCTGCCGCTCAATGTGATGGGGCGGCCTGGGCTGCCGAAATTGGCGGAACTCAAGGCGCTTGGCGTCAAGCGCATCTCCGCGGCCACCGCCACCTATGCCGTCGCCATGGAAGCCCTGCGCGCTGCTTCCGCCGCCTTCCTGGTGGACGCTGACGCCGACGCGCTGTGGGCAAAACGCGGCAGTCCGCCGAATTGGAACGAGCTGTTCGCCGCAAAGGGCTGACCGCGCCGCTGCAAGGCCCTATGTTGCCGGCATGGATTCCTCCGCCTCCGCGAAGAATGCGCGCCTCTATCTGATTGACGGCTCCGGCTACATTTTCCGGGCTTATCACGCATTGCCGCCTTTGACGCGCGCTAGCGATGGCGCGCCTGTCGGCGCAGTCGCGGGCTTTTGCAACATGTTGTGGAAGTTTCTGCAGGAGATGAAAGGCGCCGAGGCGCCGACTCACCTCGCCGTCATCTTCGATAAAAGCGAGAAGACATTCCGTTCGGAAATGTATCCCGAATATAAAGCGCATCGCCCGCCGGCGCCGGAAGATTTGATTCCGCAGTTTCCTTTGATCCGCGACGCGACGCGCGCCTTTGGCGTTGCGTGCATCGAGATGGATGGCTTCGAGGCCGACGATCTGATCGCCACCTATGCGCGCCAGGCGGCGGCTAAGGGCGCGAGCGTGCGCGTGGTCTCGTCCGACAAAGACCTGATGCAGCTGATCGTGGAAAACCAGATCGAGCTCTACGATCCGATGAAGAATCGTAAGCTTGGTGTTGAAGCTGTGCTGGAGAAATTCGGCGTCGGGCCGGACAAAGTGATCGACGTACAGGCGCTGATCGGCGACAGCGTCGACAACGTGCCCGGCGCGCCGGGTATTGGTCCGAAAACGGCCGCTGAGCTGATTGCGCAATTTGGCTCGCTGGATGAAATCCTGGCGCGCGCCAGCGAGGTGAAGCAGCAGAAGCGGCGCGAAACCTTGATCAATTTCGCCGATCAAATCCGCATGTCGCGCGCGCTGGTGACGCTGAAGGATGATGTCAACGTCGAAGAAGAATGGCCGAACTTCGCCGTGCGCGAGCCGGAAAAGTCGGCGCTGCTGCAATTTCTCGACGCGATGGAGTTTCGCACTTTAGCCCGCCGTGTGCGCGAAGCGGCGGCGAAGGAGGGCGTGGAGGTCGCCGCGCCCTCGGCGATCGCGCCGCCGCCTGCGCCAGGGCAAGCCGCTGAGCCTGCCGCCGAAGCGCCATTCAATCGCGATGCATATGAAACCGTCCGCGACCTAGAGGCGCTCAATCAATGGATCGCGCACGCGCGCAAAGCTGGCGTTGTCGGTATCGATGCGGAAGCGGATGCGATTGATCCGGAGCGGGCCGATCTTGTTGGCCTCTCGCTGTGCGTCGAGCCGGGGCAGGCGTGCTACATTCCGCTCGGTCATGCCCGTCCCGATGCGCGCGGCGGCGATCTGTTCGCAGCGGAAGAACCGCCCGCCGAGCGGCCGGCTGATATCGGCGTGCAAATCAACATGGCGGACGCCATCGCCGCGCTGAAACCGTTGCTGGAAGATCAGAGCGTTCTGAAGATTGGCTATAACGTCAAATTCGCCATCAATGTATTGGCGAAACTTGGCGTCGACCTGGCGCCCATCGATGACGTGCTGCTCATGTCCTACGTGCTCGGCGGCGGGCAGGGCGGGCATGAGCGCGCTGATCTCGCCGAAAAATTGCTCGGGCATGCGCCCATGCCGCTCGCTGATGTGGTCGGCAAAGGCAAAGCGCAGATCAAATTCGCGGACGCTGATGTCGCGCGCGCGACGGCCTACGCCGCCGAAGACGCAGAAATCGCGTTGCGCTTGTGGAAGCGCCTAAAAGCACAAGTGGCGCAGGATCGGCTGCTCACGGTCTATGAAACTTTGGAGCGGCCTTTGCCGGCGGTGCTGGCCCCAATGGAACGCGCCGGCATCAAGATCGATCTCGACATGCTGTCGCGTCTTTCCGGGGATTTCGCCCAGCGCATGCTGCAATATGAAAGCGAGGCGTATGAGTTGGCGGGGCGCGAGTTCAATATCGGCTCGCCCAAGCAGCTGGGCGACATCCTGTTCGGTGAATTGAATCTCCCCGGCGGCTCAAAAACCAAAACTGGCGCCTGGTCCACGGACGCGACAATTCTCGAAGAACTTGCCGAGCAACACGACCTGCCCGCCAAAGTGCTGGAATGGCGCCAGCTTTCGAAGCTGCGCTCCACTTACACCGAAGCGTTGCGCGAAGCGATGAACCCGCAAACTAGGCGCATCCACACCACCTACGTGCTCGCTTCCACCACCACTGGGCGGCTCTCTTCCAACGATCCCAACCTGCAGAACATCCCGATACGCACCGAGGAGGGGCGCCGCATTCGCGAAGCGTTTGTGGCCGATAGCGGCAATGTGCTGGTCTCGGCGGATTATTCGCAGATCGAGCTGCGACTTTTGGCGCACGTCGCCAACATCCCGCAGCTTAAGCAAGCCTTCGCCGATCAGATCGATATTCACGCCATGACGGCGTCGGAAATGTTCGGCGTGCCGGTGAAGGACATGCCGGCCGATATTCGCCGCCAAGCCAAGGCGATCAATTTCGGCATCATTTACGGCATTTCCGCGTTTGGCCTGGCGCGCAATCTCGGCATTGGTCGCGAGGAAGCTGGCGCTTACATCAAGCGCTATTTCGAACGCTTCCCCGGCATTCGCGATTATATGGAAGAAACCAAAGCCTATGCGCGCGCCAATGGGTACGTGAAGACTTTGTTCGGCCGCAAAATCTGGGTGCCGGGCATCAAGTCGAAGAATCCGTCCGAGCGCTCATTCGCTGAACGCCAATCCATCAACGCCCCGCTGCAAGGCGCCGCTGCCGACATTATTCGCCGCGCCATGGTGCGCTTGCCTGGCGCGATGCAGGATGCCGGCCTCAAAGCGCGCATGCTGCTGCAAGTGCATGACGAATTGGTGTTCGAAGCGCCCAAGGCCGAGGCCGAGCGCCTCTGCGCGCTCGCGCGGGAGGTGATGGAATCCGCGCCCATACCCGCCGTGCACTTAAGCGTGCCGCTCACCGTCGAAGCCAAAGCCGGCGCCACCTGGGGCGCGGCGCACTAGCGGAGAAATACATGCGCGTTGCGATCTTGGCGTTGGCGGTTTGGGCGTTGGCGGGACCAGCCTTCGCGCTCGAACCCGAAGACGTACTGGGCGAGTGGATCACCGAATGGGGCAATCAGGGCGGGGAGCCGGTGAGCGGCGGGGCGCCGATGCGGGTCACGCTCGACTCGCCCGGCGCGCTGGACGGCGTGTGGCCCTCGCCGGGGGCGGACGGCGTCATTTATGGCGAAGCTGTGGCGCGCCCCGATGGGACTTTGGTGTGGGAAGGCGATTGGGCCAGCATCTGGCCCGAAGGCGTGACGCGCGGCGCATTTCGTTTCGTGTTCACCGATGCGGACAGCTTCACCGGCACATGGTCGACCGATGATGGCGAAATTGTCGACGCGCCCTGGAATGGCCGCCGCGCCGAATAAGCGCCGCCGCTCAAAAGTTTGCGATAAGCGGACATTCGCCGAAAGCCGGGTTTGCACGCGCCGGGTTGAAGGCT
The DNA here is from genome assembly GCA_033764855.1 of Hyphomonadaceae bacterium. Taxonomy (GTDB): domain Bacteria; phylum Pseudomonadota; class Alphaproteobacteria; order Caulobacterales; family Aquidulcibacteraceae; genus Vitreimonas. The sequence continues at coordinate 10,240 of JANRIP010000049.1, forward strand.
AAGACTGGCTCAGCCAAATCTTACGGCTAGTTCAGGAACTGCACGCCCCACATGGCCACCATCGCCCTTGTCGACGACGACGAGAACATCCTGGCCTCCTTGAAGATTTTCTTCGAGGCGGAAGGTTACACCGTGCGCACTTACACGGACGGCTCGGCCGCGCTCACCGCGCTGACCGAAGCGCCGCCGGACATCGCCATCTTGGACATCAAGATGCCGCGCATGGATGGCGTCGAAGTGCTGCGCCGCCTGCGCCAGAATTCGAACCTGCCCGTTATCCTGCTCACCTCGAAAGACGATGAGATGGATGAGGTGGTCGGCTTCAATGTCGGCGCCGACGATTACATCAAAAAGCCATTCTCGCAGCGGCTCTTGAATGAGCGGGTGAAGGCGCTGTTGCGCCGCACGCGCGCGGGAACCGGTATTGGCGAAGCGGGTGGCGACAAAAAGCCGATCGTGCGCGGCGAGCTTACGCTCGACCCGAACCGCCATGCCTGCACCTGGAAAGGCCAGCAGGTTCGGCTTACGGTCACTGAATTCCTTATTCTGCAAGCGCTGGCCCAGCGTCCGGGCTATGTGAAAAGCCGCGACCAATTGATGGACGCGGCTTATGATGATCAGGTCTATGTCGACGACAGAACCATCGACAGCCACATCAAGCGGCTCCGCAAGAAATTCCGCGACATCGACGACACGTTCGATGCGATCGAAACGCTCTACGGCGTCGGCTACAGATATAACGAAGCCTGATCCGCCAAGCGGTTGGCGCGCGCTGGCGCGTTCGCACATTGCGCGGATCATTTTCTTTTGGAATTTCGTCGGCCTCGGCACGCTCGTTCTGGGCGTGCTGCTGCTGTCGGAAATGCGCGCCGGCCTCACCGAGGCGGAGTATCGCAATCTGCGTACGCAAGGCGAATTGATCGCCAATCTGCTGATCGAAACGGGCACGGTGCAGGGCGATCCCGCGCCTTACATCAATGAGCCCGCCGTGCGCGAAGTGCTGCGCCGGCTGTTGCCGCCCATCGCCGAAGGCGCGCGTCCGGGCGATGCGGGCGGTCCGCGCGTGCGCGTGTTCGCCGCCGACGGCGCCACCATCGCCGATACCGACGTGCTCTATGACCGGCTCGACGAAACGCCGCTGCCCAGCGTTGATGAGGCGCCAAACCTTGGCGCTTCGATCGAGCGGGCGGCGCAGCGCGTCGAATATTTGCGCCTCACGCCCTGGCGCCCAACCATCACTCTGGCCGAGGAGCGCCGCCGCGCGCTGCAGGGCGAGATCGCGCGCGGCGAGCGGCTCAACGAAAGCGGCGAGCGCGTGGTCTCGGTCACGCTGCCGGTGAAGCGCGTCCATGCCGTGCTGGGATCGGTGACGGTGGAAAGCCCGGACGTGGAGCGCATTCTGGTGGCCGAGCGCGCGGCCATGATCCCGTTCATGCTGATCGGCGCGGTGATCATCTTCCTTTCTTCGCTCCTGCTGACATTGCTGATTGCGCAGCCGCTCTGGCGCCTCGCCGCGGCGGCCGACCGCCTGCGGCTCACCGGGGCGACGCGCCTGCACATGCCCGACATTTCCAAGCGCAAGGATGAGATTGGCGCGCTCAGCCAATCGCTCGAAGCCATGACCGATGCGCTGGCCGACCGCATCGACGTCAATGAACGCTTCGCCGCCGATGTGAGCCATGAGATCAAGAACCCGCTGGCTTCGATCCGGTCAGCGGTGGATACGGCGCGCGCTGTGCCGGATTTGGAGCGGCGCAACCAGCTGCTCGGCATTGTGGCGCAAGATGTGAAGCGGCTCGACCGGCTCGTGACCGACATCGCCCGCGCCAGCCGCATTGAAGCGGAAACCGCGCGCGGGGATCTGGTCGAGATCAATCTCGGCGCGCTGTTGCAGAATTTGGCGGAAGCCTATGCGCCTGCGCCGGAAGAGGCTGCGAGCGTGGCTGTCACCTTCAAGCGCCCCGCCCCGGTGGACGCCATCGTGCTCGGCCAGGAAGGCGCGCTGGGGCAGGTATTCCGCAATCTGATCGATAATGCCCGCTCTTTCAGCCCGCCTCAGGGGATTGTGGCGGTCAGCGTCGAGGTGGTGCGAACGCGGGAAGGGAGCCTCGCCCGGGCCATAGTGGAAGATAGCGGCCCCGGCATACCGCCCGAGAATCTGGAGACCATTTTCCAGCGCTTTTACACCCAACGGCCCTCTGGGGCGGCTTTTGGCGGCAATTCGGGACTCGGCCTCTCCATCGCCCGTCAGATCGTCACCGCACATAAGGGCAAAATCTACGCTCAGAACCGTGAACCGAGCGGGGCTCGCCTGATCGTGGAATTGCCGCTGGCCCCGCCGCGGGGGGATCATCGCTGATGCGGGAAAAGGTCGCGCGCTGTGCAGCTTTGTCTTTTCTCGCAAACGCGAAAGGATATGGTGCGGCACGGTTCAGGGCCGGGCGGGGCTGGAGCAAAGCATGATCGGCGTCGTGGTGGTGTCCCACGGCCGCTTGGCGGACGAATTCGTCGCTGCAGCGGAGCACGTACTCGGGGACCAGGACCAAATGCGGGCGGTGGCGATTGGCCCGTCCGACGACATGGAAGAACGTCGCAACGATATTCTGGATGCCGTGAAGGCGGTCGATCGCGGCGACGGCGTCATCGTGCTGACGGATATGTTTGGCGGCACGCCCTCCAACCTCGCCATTTCCGTCATTCATCAAGCCAAGATTGAAGTGATCGCCGGCGTGAACTTGCCGATGCTGATCAAATTGGCTGAAGTGCGCGATCGGATGAGTCTGGCCGACGCTGCGTTGGCAGCGCAAGACGCAGGCCGGCGCTATATCCGCATCGCCTCGGTCGAACTGGCCGGCGGCGCGAACTAAGCGTCTGGCGGGGGTCGCCATGGGGAAGAAGCGCACATTGGAAATCGTCAACGTGCGCGGCTTGCATGCGCGCGCGTCGCGCAAGCTCGCCGAGCTCGCGCTCTCCTATGACGGCACGCGCATCATGGTTCGCCGTGAAGGCGAGGAGGCCGACGCCCGCTCGCTGATGGACCTGATGATGCTGGGCGCAGGCATTGGCTCGCAGATCGAAGTCGAAGCCGAAGGCCCGCAAGCGATCGAAGCACTGGACGCGATCGAAACGCTGATCACAGCGAAGTTTCACGAAGGCGAATGACCACCCATTCCCGGATGAACGCGTAGCGTTCAGTCCGGGACGCATAAACACGGCTTGCCTCAAGCATCACGCCGAGGGTGCAACGCTTGTCTCTCAATCAGATGTGGATATGGATCCCGGATCTGCGCTGCGCGCAATCCGGGAATGGGTGTGGTGCAGGCGGAATGGATGAGAGCAGATGCAATTGGATTCCGCGGAAGCGCTTGGGCTGGTGGCTGGCGCGATTGGTTCGTTCGCCTATTTGCCGCAAGCGGTGAAAATCTTGCGCACGCGCGACGCGGCGGACGTTTCCGCGCTCACTTACGCCATGGTGCTTGGCGGCGCGAGCTTATGGGGCGTCTATGGCTGGCTGCGCGAAGCGCCCGCGATCGTGCTGTGGAATGCCGTCGCCGCTGGTTTGGCGCTGCTGGTGCTGACGCTGAAATTGACAGGCGCGCGCCGCACGCAAGGCTAGGGTTTGCTTTTCACCGCACGCGGTCACTGCACAAGTGGGGTGCCGCCGATCGGCTGGCCTTCGAGCGTGATGCGATGCATCTCCCGGCGATGGCCGTGATAATCGTTCTTGGCATAGTGCCAGGTGGCGCGATTGTCCCAGAAGGCGATCGAGCCCGGGCGCCATTCGAACTCGTAGGAAAATTCAGGCTGCATGCAATGGACGATAAGATCATTCAGCAGCGATTGTGACTCGGCGTCGGATAGACCCTCAATGCGGATTGTGTAGGCGAGATTGACGAACAGCGCCTTCTTGCCGCTGAGGGGATGGGTAATCACAACCGGGTGCACCGAATCCACCAAAGCGTCCGCTGCGTCTGAATTGCTGACGCGCCCGCTGCGCTCCTTGCCGTAAGCTGCGTCCTTGCCGAAAATATGCCGGGCGGAATGCACGGCGCGCAGCGTTTCGAGGCGCTCCTGCATGGCGCGGGGAAGCGCCTCGTATGCAGCGTACATGGAAGCGAACAAAGTGTTGCCGCCCGCGGGCGGGAGCTGGCGCGCCACCAGAATAGAGCCCATCGCCGGGACAAGATCGTAGGAATGATCCGTGTGCCAGGCGCCGCCAATGTTTTCGGTGTCGCCCGGCTCTTTCACCAGCACGGCGATTTCCGGATAGAGCGGATGGGCGGACAGGAAGCGGTTGACATTGATCGGCGCCCAGCGGCGCGCGAAAGCGATGTGCTCCGCTTCACTGATATGTTGATCGCGAAAGAAAATGACGCCTTGCTCGACATAGGCTTGGCGGATGGCTGCGAAATCGGCGTCCGAGAGGTCGCGCAGATCCAGGCCGGTAATTTCAGCGCCCACGCCTGGCAATAACTGTATGTGCATGGAGATGGCGCCTCCTCAATCAAGAAAGATGATAGCAGGTCAGCGGCGTTGGCGCGACCGCCGACGGTGTTTCAGGGCTCGTCTTTGAGCATTGGTGATCGGTTTTCGTCTAAGCCGTGCGGGAAAATGGATTATGGCCGTTGCCAACACGCCGGCTCGGACCTTCAATGCAGATAAACTAGGCGGGCCGGCGTGAGGCCCTGAAGAGGATCGCGATGGAAACCGTCAAAGACGCTCTGGCCCGCAAGCATGGCCCCCTGATCCATGTTCGTTCGGACGATATGGTGGTCGAAGCCTTGCTCAAGATGCGGGACAATCGGGTCCGATCGGTGCTGGTCATCGACGATGAAAAGCTGGTCGGGATCGTCACTCAGGGCGATTGCGCCATAAAGGTGCTGCTGCCCGGCCTTGACGCCAAGCAGACGCCGGTGCGCCAGGTGATGACGCCCAACCCGGTGACCGTGAAGCCGAGCGATCCGGTGGAAAACTGCATGGCGCTGATGTCAGCGCGCGGCTTTCGCCATTTGCCCGTGCTGGATGGCGACAAGGTCGTCGGCGTGATTTCGATCGGCGACGCCGTGAAAGACGTCATACGCAGGCTTGAACTGAACGTCAGCGACCTTATGGGCTTCATCATGGCGGATGGCCCCGGCGGCTGACGGGCGCATAAGCGCCGACATCGCATTGGCGGCCGCACTCATCGCATACTGCGGCGGCGTCCTTGCTCGCGCTTAATTCGCACTTGCTGGCATGCGCATCGGCTTCAGGCCCAAATCCGCGAACAGTTGCGCGTCTGAGCCGACATCCGGGTTTGGCGTCGTCAGCAGCTTATCGCCGACGAAGATCGAGTTCGCGCCAGCCAGGAAGCAGAGCGCCTGCAATTCGCGGCTCATGTTTTCGCGGCCAGCGGAAAGCCGCACCATGCTCTTGGGGCAAACCAGACGCGCCACGGCGATAGTGCGCACAAATTCCAGCCCATCGATCGGATCGCTATGGCCGAGCGGCGTGCCTTCAATGCCGACCAGCGCATTCACCGGAAGCGATTGCGGATGTTCGGGCAGTGTCGCCAGCGAATGCAGCAGGCCGGCGCGATCGGCGCGCGCTTCGCCCATGCCGACAATGCCGCCGCAGCACACATTCATGCCGACATCGCGCACATGCGCCAAAGTATCGAGCCGTTCCTGGTAGGTGCGCGTGGTGACGACACTGGGATAATATTCCGGCGAGGTGTCGAGGTTGTGATTGTAATAATCGAGGCCGGCATCGCGCAGCCGCTGCGCTTGATCTTGCGTCAGCATGCCGAGCGTGGCGCAGGTCTCCAAGCCTTCCGCCTTCACCGCCGAAATCATGCCGATGAGTTGCGGCATGTCGCGCTCTTTCACATCGCGCCAGGCCGCGCCCATGCAGAAACGCTGCGCGCCGCCGGCCTTGGCCGCGCGCGCTTGCTCCAGCACTTGATCCACCGCCATCAGCTTGGACGCTTTAAGGCCGGTGTCGAAATGCGAGGACTGGCTGCAATAACCGCAATTCTCGGCGCAGCCGCCGGTCTTCACCGAGAGCAATTGCGAGAGCTGCACTTCGTCAGGCGCAAAATGGGCCCGGTGAACCGAGGCGGCGCGGAAGATCAGCTCCGGGAAGGGCAGCTCGAACAGGGCTTCCACTTCGGCGCGCGTCCAATCGTGGCGGGGTGTGGCGGGGTCGCGGGGTGCGTCATAGCTCATGGCCGCGCTTATGCATGAGCCGACGCTGCGGCGCCATATGGTTCTGGCGGCAAGGGGTGAAACCCGGCCACCACCCCGCACCGTTACCCTCCCGCATAAGCCTGCCAAGGCCGAGCCCCGCGCCGGGCAGGGGGCAAGGGCGGCGGTTCAAGGCGCGGACACGGAACCTTTGGCGCCTGCTTACCGTTTCAATCTGCGGACTGTTAGTCGCGGGAGGAAATCATGACCCTGGAAACCATTGTGATCTGGATCGTCGTCGGCGCGCTTGCCGGCTGGATTGCGGGGCTGCTCGTGCGCGGCTTCGGCTTTGGCCTTTTCGGTAACATCATTATTGGCATTATTGGCGCGATTGTTGGCGGCTGGCTGTTCGGCGTGGCCGGCATCGCCCTGACCACCGGCATCCTCAACACCATACTCACCGCTATTATCGGCGCTGTTGTCGTGCTGCTCGTGGTGCGCTTGCTCAAGCGCGCGTGACGCTTTGGCGGCGGCGTGGCTGATCAATGCATTCGGCGTGACCGCCGGCCTGTGCTCGATGTTCAGCTTCGTCCCCCAAATCCTCAAGATCCTACGCGAGCGTGATGCGAGCGGCGTTTCGCTGCGCATGTACGCAGTAACAATCTTGGGCTTTGCCTGTTGGACCGCCTATGGCGCGATGAGCCATTCTTGGCCTGTGGCGGTCTCGAACGCAGTCTGCTTCGTTTTGACGTCAACCATATTCGGGCTGCGCCTGCGCTTTGGGGACTCGCCAGCGCGTTGAAAACAGCCCTTGCGCCGCGCCCTTTGCGGGAAATAGCGCGCTTCAACTCAATCTCCTTGCGTGAAACTGCTTCAAAAGCCCTGCAAAAATGCGAGCTTGGCGCTAGTTTCGACGGTGCGGCGCAACAGGAGCACGGTAATGGGATTCGGCTGGACCTTCGATTTCGCCGAAGCGCGCGAATGGGCGGTGAACATCATCCTCGCGCTGCTCATTCTTGTGGTCGCGCATTTCGCCGCGAAAGTGGTGAAATGGGCCGTCGCCAAGGGCGTCGATCGCATCCCCTTCTTTTCGCGCCGTGACAGCGCCCGCCCCGGCGGCATCAAGCCGATGACGGATGTTGGCGAACGCGTCGGTGAAGTGGCTTACTGGATCGTCTGGCTGGTTGGCCTGATCGTCGCGCTCGGCGTGTTCGGCGAAAGCACGCGCGCCATTCTCGCTCCGCTCAGCGACATGCTGACCAATTTCGTGCGTTACATTCCAAATGTGGTCGGCGCGGCTTTGATCTTTTTCATCGGCTTTGTGCTCGCCACTATCGTGCGGCGCATGGTGGAAGCCACGGTGCAAGCCATTGAGCTCGACCAGCGCCTGGTGGACGCCGGCCTTACCCACACGCCGCGCGGGCCGGGCCTTGCGCGCCTGCTCGGCATTCTGGTGTTCACGCTGATCATCATTCCGGTCGCCATAGCTGCACTTGATGCGCTCGCCATTCAGTCGATCAGCCAGCCGGCGGTGGACATGCTGCGTCAGATTTTGGACGCTATTCCGCGCGTGATCGCCGCTGTGCTGATCATCTTCATCGCTTATCTGGTGGGCCGCTGGGTCGGCACGCTGGCGGAGGAAGGGCTGAACAGCATTAGCTTTGACGCGATTGTCGATTCCATCTCGCAGGCCCGCTCGGTGCGCGAGGGGCTGAACATCAACACGCCTGCGAACGACACGCCGACCCCGGCGCGGACTTTCCCGCCTTCGCGCCTGGTCGGTATTGCCGTGCTGGTGGGGATCATCCTGTTCGCCGCCATTGAAGCGGCGCGCGTGCTGAGCTTCGGCGCCATGGCGCAGATGTTGAGCGAGGTGCTGGCGCTGGCGACGCAAGTGCTGTTCGGCGCCGTGATCATTGCGGTCGGCGTGCTGATCGCCAACATCCTCTCTGCCGCCGCCGCGCGCGGCGGCGATCCCAGCTCCGAAATCATGTCGGTGCTGGTGAAGTGGGGCGTGATCGCGCTTTCGGTCGCAGTGGGCCTGCGCTTCATGGGCCTCGCCAACGATATTATCGTGCTGGCCTTTGGCCTTATTCTCGGCTCGGTGGCGGTGGCCGTGGCGATCGCCTTCGGCGTAGGCGGGCGCGATGCGGCGCGGCGGCTGCTGGCGCGCTGGACCGGCGGGGAGAGCTAGGTCGCCCCCACGGCCTGAAAAGGTCCATTGCCTGCTCTTGAGCGTTTTGTTATGAGCACCGCGCCCGCCAAGGAGCGTTGCGACGGCCAAGTCTTTCGAGATTTCGAGCCGCCAGGCTTGGAGGGTGTTCCCGATCAGGAAACGACGCTCGCGAGTTCTCGAAGAGGAGGGCGCGCGATGAGCGCTGATTATGTTGTGAAGGATCTGGGCCTCGCGGCCTGGGGCCGCAAAGAAATCGAAATCGCCGAAACCGAAATGCCGGGCCTGATGGCCGTGCGCAAAGAGTTCGGTCCGCAGCAGCCCCTGAAGGGCGCGCGCATCGCCGGCTCGCTGCACATGACCATCCAGACTGCGGTGCTGATCGAAACGCTGCAGGCGCTCGGCGCGGAAGTGCGCTGGGCCTCGTGCAACATCTTCTCCACCCAAGACCACGCCGCCGCGGCGATCGCGGCCAAGGGCACGCCGGTGTTTGCGGTGAAGGGCGAGACGCTGGAAGAATATTGGGACTACACCCACCGCATCTTCCAATGGCCGAATGGTCAATACGCCAACATGATCCTCGATGATGGCGGCGACGCGACTTTGCTGTGCGTGCTCGGTCCGAAAGCGGAGCAGGATCAGGATTTCCTCGAGCATCACTCCAACGAGGAAGAACAGGCTCTGTTCGGCACGATCAAAAAGTATCTGAAGGAAAAGCCCGGCTTCTATGAGGCGATCCGCGCTTCGGTGAAGGGCGTTTCGGAAGAAACCACGACCGGCGTGCATCGCCTTTATGAAATGGCCAAGAAGGGCGAACTGCCATTCCCGGCCATCAATGTGAATGACAGCGTCACCAAGTCGAAGTTCGACAATCTCTATGGCTGCCGTGAATCACTGGTGGACGCGATTCGCCGTGGCACCGATGTGATGCTCTCGGGCAAGGTTGCGGTCGTCGCGGGCTATGGCGATGTAGGCAAAGGCTCGGCCGCTTCGCTCCGCCAGGGCGGGGCGCGCGTGAAGGTCACGGAAGTCGATCCGATCTGTGCGTTGCAGGCGGCGATGGAAGGCTATGAAGTGGTGACGATGGAAGATGCAGCGCCTGAAGCTGACATCTTCGTCACCGCCACCGGCAACAAAGACGTGATCACCGTCGATCACATGCGGGCGATGAAGAATAACGCCATCGTCTGCAATATCGGCCACTTCGATTCCGAAATTCAGATTGCTGGCCTGAAGAACTTCAAGTGGGACGAGATCAAGCCGCAAGTGCATCACGTCGAGTTTCCGGACGGCAAGAAGATCATCGTGCTGTCGGAAGGCCGCCTGGTGAATCTCGGCAACGCCACCGGCCATCCGAGCTTTGTGATGAGCGCGAGCTTCACCAACCAAACCTTGGCCCAGATCGAGCTATGGACCAATGGCAAGGCGTATAAGAACCAAGTCTATACGTTGCCCAAGCACCTCGATGAAAAGGTCGCGCTGCTGCACCTCGACAAGCTCGGTGTAAAGCTCACCAAACTTTCGAAAGCGCAGGCCGATTATATTGGCGTGCCTGAAGCCGGCCCATTCAAGCCGGATCACTATCGGTACTAGGCGGTCGCGAAGGACTGAGGAGCGCGCGCCTTCGGGCGCGCGCTTTTCATTTTCACCAAAACGTCGCGCGCGCGACCGATTGCGCGCCGCCCTCACTCATGTGTAAGTGAAAGCTCGGGGTACGCGCGCCAATGCTTGTTTCCGCCACGAGAACACTCTCGGCGCTCGCGACGCGCGCGATCTTCTACGCTGCACTCTTTTTGGTTGTCGCCATCGTGCACGTGGCGATCACGACTGCGTTGCGCACCAGCGGCTGGAATGGCGGGGCGGCTTTGCTGGTCTCCGGCGGCGCCGTGCTTGGCGTGGTGCTGGTGCTGGTCAATCTCGCTGATTTTATTGGCGAACGGCGCGCCGCGGCGCGTGAGCTGCAGCGCTTGAAGCAGGGGCTGCCAAGCGGACCGTGCTGCGTGGTGTGGCGCGGCGGCGGCGATGGGCGCGAGGATGCGGAAATGGCCTGGCGGCCAGCTGCGCCCATGCGCGCGCGGTATCCCAAGCTGGCGCGGCGGCTCGGCGTGGAAGGCGTGGCGCTGGTTGAATTTGAGATCAATGCGCAGGGGCGGGCCAAGGGCATCAATTGTCTCGATGTTTGGCCCTCCAATGTGTTCTTCGAGGCGGCGCGCGAGGCGCTGGAGCATACCCAGTTCGAGCTTTCGGGCGACGTCCATCCGCGCTTTGGCGAGAGCTTTCGCATGCCGTTCGTGTTTCGGATCGAGGGCGCAACGCGCATCCGCGATCGCGGCCGGCGCGCGCGGCCCTTGCGTCCGGCGCTGTCCGCGGCGGCGAATGCTGTGAACAAAATGCGCAGCAATGCCTGAGGGGCCCCGCGTCAATCTCTATTAACGCATTGAAAATTCTTCACTTAACCAGCCGTTCATCATTTTAAGTTGTTGTTAACGACTTGCCGCAGCGAAGCGTTTGCTTCGCGCGGTCGCAGCCCCGAACATGTGTGCTCGGGGCCCGGCGATTCGTTTCGCCGTTGATGGACTATGGGGTCAGTGTTGGACGGCGCTTTCTTAAGCCTGCTCGTAGCGGCTGGGTCGGCCGCCATTGCGATCGCGTCGCTGCTTTGGGCGTTGCGCGTGACCGATGGCGCCCGCGGCGGCGTCGACGCGTGGCGCAAACGCACCCGCGAGTTGGAAGACAAGCTCGCTGTCGCGGACTCCGTGTTCGGCGCGCACCCTGGCGTGGTGCTGATCTGGGAGAGCGCGCTCGGCCCGGACGAGGGCGAATGGGGCGAGCCGCGCATTTATGGCTCGCCGCTCGCGCTGGCGAGCCTGCTGCGCTTCTCGGACGCCGCCATCGCCGCTGATCCGGCAGTGCGCATCCTGCAAGGTCTCTCCCTGTTCGACGCGCAAGACGCGACCGGCGGTATGACGAGGCTTGCGCCCACGCTGGGCCGTCTGCGCCGTGAAGGCGCGCCGTTCTCGCTGACCATTTCCACGCCGGGCGGCGTGTTTGTGGAAGTTGATGGCCGCACCGCAGGCGCGCGCGCAGTGGTTTGGATTCTCGACGCCAGCGTGCGCGGTGTTGAAGAGGGCGGCGCGCGCGGGCGCATCGAAGAAGCGCGGCAAGTGATTGCCCGCGATCCGGCGGCGTTCCTGGAAATGATGACGCAGGCGCCGTTCATGGCGTGGCGCGTGTCTGGTTCGCTCAAGCTGGAGTGGGCCAATCCGGAATATTTGAAAGCACTCGAAGCCAAGTCGCTCGAACAAGCGATCACCCGCAATCTGCAGCTCGATCAAGCCGCCACGGAAATGGCGCGCAAGGCGATCGAAACCGGCGAAGTGCAAGAAGAGACGCGCTCGGCTGTCGTCGGCGGGCAATTGCGTTCGCTGAAGATCCAGGTGAGTCCGGTGGCTGGCGGCGCGGCTGGCTTGGCCATCGATGTCACTGAAGCGGAAAGCGCGCGTGAGCAGCTGGCCAAGCAGCAGCGCGCCACCGATGAAACGCTGAACCATCTGGCCGAGGGCGTCGCCGTGTTCGACGCGCAGAAGCGGCTGATGTTCTACAATCGCGCCTTTGAAGCGGTGTGGCAGCTCGATCCGGCTTTCCTGCAGGATCGGCCATCGCATGCGGCTTGGCTCGACCATTTGAAGGAAAAGCGCAAGCTGCCGGCGCACGCCAATTATGCCGAGTGGCGCGCGGGCGAGTTGGCGCTTTACCAGGAAGTGGCGGAGCTCGCGGACGACCTCTGGGTGCTGCCCGATGGCCGCATGCTGCGCATTGCGCGCCAGCGCCATCCGGGCGGCGGCTTGCTGTTGGTATTCTCCGACATCACCAATGAGATCTCGCTCAAGTCGTCTTACGACGCGCTGGTGCAGACCCAGAAGGCGGCGCTCGACAAGCTGCACGAAGCCATTGCCGTGTTCGGCCTCGATGGCCGATTGAAGCTGTCCAATGCCGCGTTCGCGGAGATGTGGAAGATCGAAGCTGGCGCGCTCGAATTGGACGCGCCGTTCGATCGCGTGGTGGAAGCGTGCCAGACGCTGTTTCACGATCGCGCCGTGTGGGGCCAGATTCGTGGCCGCATCACCGATCCTTCGCCGGAAGCGCGCACCGAATATCGCGGCGAAATGCGCCGCAGCGATGAGAGCGTGCTGAAATTTCTCACTCGCCCGCTGCCCGATGGCGCGACGCTTGTGGCGTTCCAAGACATTACTGCCGACCGGCGCGTGGAAGATGCGCTGCGCGATCGCGCCGAGGCTTTTGAAGCGGCGGATAAATTGAAGACGCAGTTCGTCGAAAACGTCTCCTACCAATTGCGCAATCCGTTGCAGGCGATTCATGGCAATGCGGAGATGCTGCATCACCGCCTGTTCGGCCCGCTCAATGATCGGCAAGTGGAGCAGGTGGCCTCGATCATCGAAGCCAGCGGCAATCTCGGCAAATTGATCGACAATATTCTCGACGTCGCCATGGTCGAAGCCGGCAATGTGCAACTCGATTTGGGGCCGATGGACATTTACGCGACGCTTGCGGAAAGCGTGCAAATGGCCGCTTCGAAAGCGCGCGACACCGAAGTGCCGATCAAGATCAAGTGCGATCCGAAAATTGGCGCGATCGAAGCGGATCAAAAGCGCATCACCCAGGTGGTTGTGAACTTGCTCGCCAATGCGCTGCGCCACACTGAGCGCGGCGACACCATTACGGCGGGCGCCGAGCGCTTGGACGATGTGGTGCGCATTTGGGTGCAGGACACCGGCAAGGGCATGGCGCTGGAAGATCAGGCGCGCGCGTTTGATAGTTTCTCCTCCGGCGATCGGCGCGGCGCGGGGCTGGGGCTCGCCCTGGTGCGCAGCTTCATCGAAATGCATGGCGGCTGGGTTGCGCTCACGAGCGAACCTGGGCGCGGCGTGACGGTGACGTGCCATCTGCCCGCCGCGACGCCGCTCACCGGCCCGCCGCCCGTTCCGCCGAAAGACAAGCGCAAGGCGGCTTAAGGGTTTCTGACGCAGTAACGACGCGCGATCGTGACGTTGGTCACGGCAACGAAAACCGGCGCTCTCTAATTTGAAGCCCATCGAACGGCGTCGCCGTTATCGGTTCAAAGGAGAGCGCAAAATGTTCCGTACTGCTGCTGTGGCTTGCATCACCGCTTTGATGGCGTCCGTGGCGCTGCCCGCTGCGGCGGAAGCGCCCGCCCAAGCGACCTGCGCGCAAACCAATTTCCGCGTCTATTTCGAGCCTGGCGCCACCAGTCTCAACGACATGGCGATGGACACAATCAACGCCGCTGCGCGCAACATGGAAGGCTGCGCCTATGCGGAGCTGCATGTGAACGTGGATGCGTCGAGCCCCTATGCGGCGCGCCGTGGTCAAGCCGTGCTGGCGGCGGCGAACGGGCATGAATGGGATGTCGCCCGCGTCGAGCCTCGCATGATGACGCCCGTGGCTTATTCAAGCGGCCCGGATTTCGTGGACGTGGTGATGACGCCGGACGTGCTGCCGGTTGCGCCGAATGGCGCGAACGCGGCGCATGTGGGCGCGTAGATTAGGCATGTGCGAGCGAGCGTTCGCGCCGCCGCCATCACTGCCGCTTGCGCATGCAAAAGCGGCGGCGCGCTTTCGCACGCCGCCGCTTCAGCAACTCAATGCTGAACTCGCTTACGCGGCCTTCAGGTTCGCGGCCGAGCTGCGGCCTTGGCGGTCTTGTTCGAGTTCGAACGAAACCTTCTGGCCTTCGCCGAGCGTGGACATGCCCGAGCGCTCAACGGCGGAAATGTGCACAAACACATCCTTGCCGCCGCCTTCCGGCGTGATGAAGCCAAAGCCCTTGGTGGAATTGAAAAACTTTACGGTGCCGACAGTCATAGCCGTCTCCTTTTGCAAAAGCCTGTGAGGACCTTCCCCGGCAGGCGCGATAATCGAAGGAAACAGCAGAACATCCGGCGCGACAGCGAGGATCAAAGCGTGACGCGACGAGATCGATGAGCGCTCTATAGCAGCATTGGCGGGCAAAGCCAGCCCTTATTGCTGCTCAGAACGAATGGTTAAGCGCTAGTCCTGCGGCGGTTGGAACACGATCACCAGCCGCGCGCGCGAGCCGGCCGAGGTTTGGCCGTTCGTCAGCGTTGGTTGCGCGCGATAGCCATTGGCTGCTGCGAGCGCGGCTGAGCCAAAGCCCATCCCGCTCGGCGTTTCCGAAAGGATCGCGCAAGAGAGCGCGAGATCGCCGCGAATAACGCAGTCGAGTTGCACCCGTCCGCCGACTTCCTCGCGCATGGCGCGCGCGGGGTAGAGATCGGCAATGCGTCGCGCCGAGGGGCGCTGTGCGAACAGCACCTCTCCCGCTGGCGGGCGCGCGACGGTCGGCGCCGGCGTTGGCGTTGGGCGCGGCGTGTTCTCGGCCAGGATTTGCGGCTGCGTCTGCAGGGTCGGCTGCTGCGTCTGTGCGCCGGGCAGGAGCGAAGCGGGGCCGGCGCTAGGGGGCGCGCTCGTCGTCGCCGGCTCGTTAGCCCAGGACATGCGCGGCGCAGGCGGAGGGGCGTTTTCTTCAACCGGCGGCGCCGCGGCCACGCGCTGCGCCGGCTGCGGTTGCGGCCGGCGGGCTTCTTGGCGTTGCTGCGCGGGCTGCTGGCGCGGCGGCGCGCTGTCGAGCTGCACCGGTTCGTCGCTCACATCGGCGCCGCCCACGCCTTCGCCTTCCGGCAGCGGCTCATTGCTGACGACGTCGCTCGTCATCGGCGCAGCCTGATCCACCGTATCGGCGACCTGCTCGGAGGCAGGGCGCTGGTTCAGAAAATAGTTCGCCCCAAACGCGCCGCCGCCAATCAGCAGCGCCAGAATGAACAAGCGCACCATGCCGCCATTGCGCGCGGAGGCATCGCGCACCTCCGTCGGCGGGCGATCATAGTCGCGCCGATACGCGGCGGCGGCGGGCGGCGGATCGCGGCGCGGCGGGGGCGGCGGTGGATCGAGCCGGCGCGGCGGCGGCTCCATCATGCGCGGCAGCGGTGGCGGCGGCGGCGGCGCAATCGGTTCAACGCGGCGCGGCGGCGCTTCCATCCGCGCGGGCGCAGGAGGCGGCTCAAGCCTTCGCGCGCGCTGTTGCGGCTGCGCGCTCTTGGCGGCGTCGCGCAATGTGGCGGCGGGAGGCGGCGGCGGTGCGGCTGGGCCGGTCAACTGCTTCAGCTTGATTTCGGCGACTTCGGAGAACGCGCCCTGCGGGCCGTAGCGCGCCAAATAGTCCATGAAGTCCGCCGGATCGCGGCTGTCGCGAATGGCGCGCCAATGTTCGGCCTCCGCGCCAAGATTTTCTTGCCGCGGCTCCGACGTGCGCGCCCGCGGCGCGCGTGGCTCTTCGCTGCGTTGGCGACCGTAAGCCGGCGGAGGGCGCAGGCTGGGCGGTTCTTCGAACCCGTCCGCGGCCGGACGGGCGGGCGCGGCGCCAACAGCGGCGCGCTGCGAAGTCACCATGCGGTCAACAGCGAAGAAAAGCGGATCGAGCGCGGCGTCTTCGGGATCGCCGCTCCAGCCGGCCAGGGCGAAGGCCGGGGCGTTATTGATCGTGTGCGGGGGCGGGGGATCGATCAGGCTTGCGATCACCGCTTTGTTCGCGTCGATCACGCGTTGGGCGGCGTCCAGGAATGGGCGAGAGCGGATGGAAGCTTGGGACCAAACCACCACGCCGGCCCCCGTTGAACGCAGCGCGCCGTCGCTGGCCGGCGCCCCGCCGACGCTAAAGCCGGCGCGCTCGAACATATCGGCAAGCGCCTTCGCCTGCAGTTCGTCCTCGCGGACACAAACAATCAGCACGTCCGCCATGAGGTCTCCGGCGTCCCCCGCGCAGGCCTGTGTGGATTTACCACGGAATACAGAACCGCACAGCCGAGATTAGGCTTGTCTGCGCTAAAAACGCATCAAACTCCGACCGCTTTATGGCGCCGTGTTAACATCCCGCCGGGTGTGCGCGATTGGCGGGCATAAAAACCTGCGGCATGCCGATTTTGGGTTGCAGGGGGAAACGCGATGCGGCTGGCGATTTCTGCTTTGGTCTTGAGCCTGGGGCTGGCGGGCTGCGCGGTTACGGACGGCCACCGCCAGCGGGAGCGGGACGATCTGGCCCGCCGCATCTCCGCTGACGCCATCGCCTATAACGAAGCCTATAGCGATGCGATGTCGGGCCAGATCCTGCTCAACATCCTACGCGCCCGCGATCGCATGCCGCGCCAATATATGTCCATGAGCGGCTTCTCCAATTCCGATCCCGATAGCCGCGGCGCCAATGTTGATGTCGGCGGCATTCCGCTCAACGATCTGGGTGATCAGTGGGGCTTCCTAGGCTTCGGCGCCTCGCGCTCGACCACGCTTGAACCTGAATACCAGGTCGAACCACTCGCCACCGATGCCTACACTACCGTCGTACTGAACCCCACACGCACGGACGTGTTCGCGCAATACTGGAATGCGGGTTGGTCGCGGGATCTGGCTTTGCTGCTGGCGACGCAAACGCTGCAGGTTGAACCGCTAACGGGCGGCGCCCAACCGCAAGTCTTCAACAACAGCGCCTCAACCATTCGCGCCAATTGCGTGGGGTCCAGCTATGATCCGCGCAGCGGCTGCGCTTTTGTACAGGCCGTGCGCGAGTTGGTTAGTGCGACCTATCGCATGCCGTCGATCGTGGTGGAGAAGCGCGATGATGGCGAGGGCGTTGGCGTGTGCGGCTTGATCGCCGCCTACGCGCCGGCTTCGCCTGTCTATCGCACGCTCGACCCAGAACACGGCTATTGCGCGCCGAAGATTGTGGCGGGTGATCGCCTTTACACGCTCTCGCTTCGCTCGCTCGACGGCATGGTGTTTTATGTCGGCGAATTGCTGCGGGCCGATCCTGACGCTTTCGGCGCGGACGTGCTGTCGGCGCGCGTAAACATTGCAGCGCCTGGCATTCCCGGCGGCGAGCCAACCGTGCCGCTCTTCCGCATCGTGCCCGCCGAACAAGCCGAAGATCAGCTCTTCGCTGCGCGTCTCCATTATGCGGGGCAGGGTTATGCTGCTGGCCCCGCGGTCAGCCGCTTGTGCGACCGTGCTGATCAGAACGCGGCCTGCACCAATGATGTTGAGCACGGCGACCGCTCCTCAACCGTGCTCGAATTCCTCGGCGGCATCCTCGCGGTGAACCAATCCGAGCGCGCCGTCTCGGCGCCGCAGCCCCGCTACTAGCCGATGCGCCAAGGCGGGTAGCGCCGGTTCTGGCCAGCGTGGAAAAGGCAGAGTGCATTGCCAGCCGGATCGGGCAGCCAGGCTTCGGTCCAAAGCCAGCTTTGCTCGGTTAGTTCGGTGTCGAACGTAACGCCGGCCGCCTTCAGGCGCGCAACCTGCGCCGCGAGATCGTCGCACTCAAAGTAGATTTGCGGCGCGTTGGCGCGTGCGATGGGGCCGGCGGCAAGGTGAAGCGAGAACGTGGATTCGCCATCGGGCAATTCGAACCGCGCATAATGATCGGCGCGCACAATGAGGCGCAGGCCGAGCAATTGGTAAAAGGCGATGGATTGCGCCAGATCCAGCGCCGGGACTGTGACTTGGTTGAGCCGCATGACCAAACCTCGCGCCGCGTCCATCTCAGCGCAAGGTCCGATTTCGGCCAGCGCGGAGCGGCGGAAGCGCCCATCTTGCGGGCATGGAAAACCAAGCCAGCTTTCACATTCGCGGTCTCGATCCGGATCTTTTCAGCAATCTGCATGCGCTCTCCGACAGTGAGCTGGCGGCGCGCAGCGTGGTGCGCATGCGCGTGAGCGAAAAGCCCGCCGCGCCGTGCCGGATTACATTGGACGACGCCGAGATCGGCGAGAGCGTGCTTTTGCTCAGTTACGATCACCAGCCTGCCGATACGCCTTATCGCCAGCAGGGGCCGATCTTCGTGCGCGAAGGAGGGGCGCGGTTTGATGCGAAGAACCTTGTCCCACTCGCTTTGCAGCGGCGTATGCTGTCACTGCGCGGCTTCGATGCAGCGCATTTAATGGTGGAAGCCGATGTGATTGATGGGGCGGAGGCGGCGCAGGTCATTGCGCGTTTGTTCACCAATAGCGAGGTCGCCTATATTCACGCGCACTACGCCAAGCGCGGCTGCTTTGCTGCGCGAATCGATCGCGCCTAGCTCGCCATCGACCGCGCCAGGGTCTTCAATGCGCGCGCTGCATTGAGGTGCGGCGCCACGCAGCGCTGCACTTTGGAGACCACGAATGCGCCTTCCATCGCCGTCACTAGCGCGGAAGCAAAATCCGCCGCATTCTTGGGGCTAAGGCCGCGCGCTTCGCAGGCCTGCGCAATCTCGTTTTCCCAAGCCGTGTAAACGCGCAGCACTGCTTCCGCCAGCGGCGTCTTAGCGCCGCCGACCTCCGCGGCAATAGCGGCGACGGGGCAGGAGGCGTAATAATCGCGATCGCGCACGGTCTTGGCGGTGAACTTGAACACGGCGTCGATATACTGTTCGAGCGTGACGTCACGCTGGCCCAGAGCGTGAAACTGCTCCGTGGTCGCTTTGCCGACACGATCGATGACTTCGAGGCCGATCTGCTCCTTGCCGCCTGGGAAATGGAAATAGAGCGAGCCGCGCGGCGCGCCGGATTTTTCCAGCAGCTCCGCCACGCCCACGCCCTCATAACCGCGGGCGCGGAAAAGTTCGGCGGCGGCGCCCAGGAGATCGTCACGCGCAGATGAAGCTTTGACCATGACGCTATGATACCCCTTGTATGACGATCGGTCCAGTGCTAGCACTAAATAGACCGGTCGTCATAGTGACCGGCCCTAGGAGGGTGTCATGCGTATTTTGTTTGTGTCTGGCTTGGCCCTGGCTTCAATGTTCGCGGTTGCTGCACCGGCGGACGCCACCAGCGCTTCGGATCGGGCGGCGGCGATCCAGGTTTGCCGGGAGGAGGTGGGCCGTCAGGCCGGCGTTGAGCCGGATACGATCCGGCTCGACCAGGTTCGCGCCCGCGGTCGCGGCTTCCGTGTCGATCTCGATCTCTGGCAGGGCGGTCAATTGACCAATGTGCGCTGCGAAACCGCCGGCGGCGACAGCCAAGTGGTGGCGAACATCACGCCGGCTTTGACGACGGAAACCGCATCCAACTAGCCACTATCGCTGAACCCGGCCGGCCATTGCCGGCCGGGCGCTTGGCGGGACCGGCGGGCGGCCTCTCAGGTGTTCGAACCGGAGCAAATTCATCGAATTGCGTTCCAAAGCCGCCCGCAGCGCGAGTTTACCATAAGCCGCGCCGGGGGTGAGCGAATCCCGTTCGCCAGCGGGCCCAGGGGGCCCTAAGACCTGCCTTGTGCCCGCCGAAATCCGCCCCCTCTTCGTCACCAAGCTTTACCGCACCCGGCTCGAAACCGCGCCGGCGCTGAACAAGGATCTGGTGCTGGCGTGCAAAGCCATCGCCAAGGCGGATCGGGCAGGGCGGGAGTGGAGCCGGGAAAACGGCTATAAGGGCTACACCTCTTACGCCTCGCTCGACGATCTGCCGACGCGCGATCCAACCTTCGGCGCGCTGAAGAAGCAGCTCGACAAGCACGCCAATCTGTTCGCGCGCGCGCTGCATTTCGATCTTGGCGGCGAGAAGCTTCAGCTCAACTCGATCTGGATCAACATTCTGGAGCCCGGCGGGGTGCATACGGGGCACATTCATCCGCACTCCGTGCTGAGCGGCACGTATTATGTCGACACCCCGCTCAACTCCTCCGCGCTCAAACTGGAAGATCCGCGCTTGCCGCTGATGATGGCCGCGCCCACGCGCTCGGAAGAAGCGCCGGAAGACATGCAGAGCTTTGTGTACCTGACGCCGCGCCCGGGCGACGTGATCATGTGGGAAAGCTTCGTGCGGCACGAAGTGCCGATGAATGAAGCGCGCAAGGCGCGCATCAGCGTGAGCTTCAATTATAGCTGAGCTCAGTGCGCGGTGTAGCCGCCATCGACGACGAGTTCGGCGCCGGTGACAAACTTGGCTTCATCGCTGGCGAGATAGACGCAGGCCCAGGCGATATCGTCCGGCTCGCCAATATGGCCGAGCGGATGCAGCGCCGCGGTGGCGCGCTTGCCTTCTTCGAGATCGCCTGCGCTTTTCAGATGCGTTTCCACCATGGGCGTCCAGATGAAGCCGGGATGGATCGAGTTCACGCGGATCTTGTCCGGCGCATAGATCATGGCGTCGGTCTTGCTCATCAGCCGCACCGCGCCCTTTGAGGCGTGATAGGGCGGCACGTCCGGGCCGCCGACCAGGCCATAGATCGAAGACAGGTTGATGATCGAGCCGCCGCCGGCGCGCTTCATCGCCGGCACGGCGTGCTTGACCCCAAAGAACACGCCTTTGACATTGATCGCCTGCACAAAATCCCATTCGGCTTCGGTGACTTCGTGCGTCGGCTTGTTGACCCCGGCGACGCCGGCATTGTTCACCAGAATGTCGATCTTGCCGAAATGCGCTTCGACTTCCCCGAAGACGCGCCGCACGTCCGCCTCTTTAGAAACGTCGCAATGCCAGAAGCGCGCCTTGAGGCCGGCATGGGAGAGTCTGGTCGCAAGCGCTTCGCCCTCGGCGCCGTGCAGATCGAGAATGGCGACAGCCGCGCCCTCCTCGGCCATGCGCCGCGCCGCCGCCGCGCCAAGGCCGAGCGCCGCGCCGGTAATGATGGCGACTTTGTTTGCGAGCCTGTTCATGCGTCCATGCTATGCCCGTCCGCCACCGGGACATTGATCTGGCTCATTTCTAGCGGCGCGGGGGAGGCGTGAGAAGAGCGCATGTCCGGCCCAGACATGTCGTTCGACGGCAAGCGCATGATCTATGGCGGGTTTCAAAGCGTGAGCGCTCACCTCGCGCCCGCGCGGCTTAAGCCTTGCGCACGAATTCGGATTTGAGCTGCATCGCGCCGAAGCCGTCGATGCGGCAATCGATGTCGTGATCGCCGCCGACGAGACGGATGTTCTTCACCTTGGTGCCGACCTTCACGACTTGCGATGTGCCCTTGATCTTCAAATCCTTGATCACGGTCACGGTATCGCCGTCGGCCAGCACGGCGCCGTTGGCGTCGCGGATGGTCGGGGCCGCATCTTCGGCGGAGGCCGCGCTCTGCGCCGCCCATTCGTGGCCGCACTCAGGGCAGATCAGCAGCGGCGCGTCTTCATAGACGAGCGCCGACTGGCACTTGGGGCAGGGCGGGAGAGTGGTCACTTTGGTCCTTGGGAGGCTGGTGCGAGCGATGACGCGCGTGGGGCTAGCACGGCGCTGCGTAAGCGTCATGTAGAGGCGGCTGCGCTTTGTCCTTCCGGGGCGAGGCTGCGCTCCAAGCGTCGTTAGATCATTCTTTCGGACGATCTTCGAGGCCGTGCCAGATGCTTAGAATTATGATGGCGTCATCCGTGATCTGATAGCGGGCGACATAGGAGGATTTGCCGAAGCGCATCACGAGTTCGCGCAGATCGGGTGCGGGGCCTCCTCGGCCTTTGAACGGCGCTTCGCTGAGAGCGCGAAGTTTTTCCCTGATCTGCTTCGAGCGCGTGCGCGCGGCGCGGTCGCTCATGGGAATGAGGAAGGCGGCGAGTCGATTGAGGTCACGGTCGGCTGCCGGACGCAGCTCGACTCTGCGTCTCATTTGAGATTAGCCCGCGCCGCCTTCACCTGGGCGTCGAGGCGATCAAACGCATCATCGAGCGAGATGTTTTCGCCGGGCTCTTCGAGGCGGCGGAAGTCTTCTTCCCAATCGAGATTTTCGGCGCCACGGACGGCTTCGACGCCAATTTCGAGCGCTTCCTGGGCGACTTGCTCCACCGTTAGCCCGCGCGCCTCAGCCTCGGCGCGGATTTGCGCGACGAGTTCGGCGGAGGCGGGTATGGTTAGGATGTCGGCCATGTGATGGGTCACTTAGCACAAAATGGCCCCGCGGTCATTCCGGGGCGATGCATTAGCATCGAACCCGGAATCCAGGGGCGACACGTTGCGCTCTATGACCCCTGGATTCCGGATCGCGCGCGATGCGCGCGTCCGGAATGACGGAAAGAGTGCGTGTCACTCTTTCCGGTGTGTGTCACCCTTTCACCACCCTTTCCACCTTCTCCCCCTCGCGGGGGAGAAGGGAGAGGTTCATTTTAAGGTATCTTGCGCCGTTGCAGAAATTCGGCTTTCGCTTTCTTCATCGCGGCTGGCACAACGAAAAGCTCGCTGACAAGCTCCATAAAAATGATTTGGAGGTCGTCTGCATCTTCTGGCGTGAAGTCGAGTAAGTCTGGATCGACATCGGGATGGGCCGCCTGATTGCCGACCTCTTTGATTATGTACCCGATCTCCGCAAAGGTCTGTTGAACTTTGCCGCCGTTGTATGTCTTGCCGACACATTGCTTTAGTTCGTTCGCCAGACTTCCGGGCGTTGCGCCCAGGATTTCGCGAGTAATCACCTGCACGGCTCGCCTAAACATTGCCGCGGCCGCGATATGCGCGTTCGCGTCTTTTGCTCGAATGGCTTGCCGGTAGGCGGCCTTAAGCGACGGTGGGTCGTCCGGCAGTTCGTCTATGTCCTCCATACCTTCGCCTGGAAGAGAGGTAATTCTAAAATAGCGTGTGATCCTAGCGCTGTTCAGCGTTGGGTCGGCAGACTCTTTTTTGTAGGAGAACTCAAACAGCAACCATTGCTTGAAGCCGCGACAAACCGGGCATTCGAACCAATACGAAATCGGCGAATTTGAATCGGGAGTGTCCTGAGTTTGTCCGTGATTGTAGGTTCGCTTAAGTTGGCTGATCCGGGTGGTAACCCGGAAGCCGCGAACGATTTTGCAGTGTGGACAATATAAATCCCACTGCGTGCCATCGATGCGCTTGTCGGTGACTTCAGGATAATTCTGTTCGACGTAAGTTATTAAGTCGCGCGAGACCTTAAACACGGCGAGTTCAAACCTTCATCAATTATCCAAAAAGCTCCGCAGCTTCCGGCTTCGGCTCGGGTGCTTCAGCTTGCGGAGCGCTTTCGCTTCGATCTGGCGGATGCGTTCGCGCGTCACGCTGAACTGCTGACCCACTTCTTCCAGCGTGTGGTCGGTGTTCATGCCGATGCCGAAGCGCATGCGCAGCACGCGTTCTTCGCGCGGGGTGAGCGAGGCGAGCACGCGCGTGGTGGTTTCGCGTAGGTTCGATTGGATCGCGGCGTCGACCGGCAGGATCGCGCTTTTGTCTTCGATGAAATCGCCGAGGTGTGAATCTTCTTCATCGCCGATGGGCGTCTCCAAAGAGATCGGCTCCTTGGCGATCTTCATCACCTTGCGCACTTTTTCGAGCGGCAGGCCGAGTTTTTCGGCGAGTTCTTCGGGCGTGGGTTCGCGGCCGATTTCGTGCAGCATCTGACGGCTGGTGCGCACCAGCTTGTTGATGGTCTCGATCATGTGGACCGGGATGCGGATGGTGCGCGCCTGGTCCGCGATCGAGCGGGTGATGGCTTGGCGAATCCACCACGTCGCGTAGGTGCTGAACTTGTAGCCGCGGCGATATTCAAACTTATCGACCGCTTTCATCAGGCCGATATTGCCTTCCTGGATCAGATCCAGGAATTGCAGGCCGCGATTGGTGTATTTCTTGGCGATGGAGATGACGAGGCGGAGGTTCGCTTCGACCATTTCCTTCTTGGCTTGGCGCGCTTCGCGCTCGCCCTTCTGCACCGCGTGGACGATGCGGCGATATTCGTCGATCGGCACGCCGGTTTCTTGCGCCAGCACGCCAATCTCGCTGCGAATATCGGCGATCTCGTCCATCTCGGCGTCGACGAACTTGGCCCAGGCTTTGGACTTCACCGCCACCTTCTCGGTCCATTTCGGATCGAGCTCGCTGCCATGATAGGCTTCGATGAATTGAAGGCGCGGCACACCATTGGATTCAGCCAGCCGCATCAGCTTGCCTTCAAGCTGAATGAGTCTGCGGTTGATGGCGTAGAGCTGCTCGACCAGGCTTTCGATCCGCGCATTGTTGAGCTTCAGCTTCTTCAGCTCTTCAATGATGGTGTTTTGCGCGGTCTCGTAGGCTTCGTTCTTCGCGCCGGGCAGGGACTTGCCCTGCAGGCGCAATTCGATGCGCTTGTCTTGCAGCTTGCGGAATTGGCCGAAGGCTTCGGCGATGGCGTCGAGCGTGGCCATCACGCCTTCTTTGAGCTCGGCTTCCATCGCCGACATGGAAATGGCGGCTTCGTCGTCAAACTCTGAATCGCTATCGGCTTCGGCGGCGACTTCGGCCGGGTCGCGTTCAGCCTTTTCGGCGGCGGCGGCTTCGGCTTCCTGGGCGCGCTTTTCGAGTTCGGCTTTCGCCGCTTCAGGATCGACCAGACCATCCGCGTTCACGCCAGGCGCCGATTGCGGGACGATGCCCATTTCGGCGCTATACGTGCCTTCAAGGTCGATAATGTCGCGCAGCAGAATCTTCTGCTCGCGCAATTCTTCGCGCCACACCATGATGGCTTCGAAGGTGAGCGGGCTTTCGCACAAGCCCCGGATCATGGCGTCGCGACCGGCCTCGATGCGTTTGGCGATGGCGATTTCGCCCTCGCGGCTGAGCAGTTCGACGCTGCCCATTTCACGCAGATACATGCGCACGGGATCGTCGGTGCGGTCGGCGTCTTCGCGGGTATTGGTGACGGCGACCTTGGTGGTGGTCTCTTCGCGGACGGCGACGGCCTTGGAGTCTTCTTCCGCCGCTTCGCCTTCCTCCTCGGAGTCGACGACGTTAATGCCCATCTCATTCAGCTGGGACATGACATCCTCGATCTGCTCGGAAGAGAACTCCTCCGAAGGCAGCACCTTGTTCAGCTCTTCATGGGTGACGAAGCCGCGCGCCTTGGCGGCCTTGATCATCTTCTTCACCGCCGCATCGGACATATCGAGGATCGGGCCCTCCGGGGCGTCCTTTTCCTCTGGCGCGGCTTCCTGGGTCTTGGCTGGTTTCTTGCTCAACTTTGTCACACCTGATTAGTGCATGGCGGCGGCGAGATCGTCGTCCGCGGCGCCGGAATTCGTCTCTTCTAATTTGGCTTCGAGCGCCCGCGCCTCAATAGCGATGGCTTCACGATTCAGCGCCTGAAAGCGGGCGAAGGCGATTTCATCCCCCTCGGCCGCAGCCTTGCGCAGTTCGGCCAGCTCCTCCCTCAGCGCGGGCAACACCACCTCGCGGGTCACCAGCGCCAACCACTCGGTTTCCAGATCCGCCCCGTCCGTCCCCTCAAGACGCGGTTTGGGCCAGTGTGAAAGCCGCGCCAGAGCGCGTGTTTCACCCGATCGTTGCAAATGGAGCGCCAAGGTTTCCCGGTCAATGGCGTGGTTATCCGCTTCGGCGTGGGAAAGCGCCAAAATTGCAGATCGGATGGCTTCCAGCTCGGAATCGGGCAGGGCGAGGCGGTCCAGCCAGTCCCCAACCTTGGCGGCGAGGCCGTAATCGACCACGGCCTGCAGGTAGCGCTCGGGGTCTTTGACTCGGATGCCGGAGGCGACTTTGGCGGTCAGCTCCTGCGTGGCCCCGAGCGGGGCGGGCTGGAAGCGGCCGTTTTTGTAGCTGCCGCGCGAGCCCTGAGGCGCGCCGCCGGCTTGCGGCGCCCGCGGCGTCCAGGCGGGGCGGGCGGCGTCATCGGCGCGGCGCAGCAGGTCGGAGAGATAGCCCCGCTTGGTGTCGGCGTCGGCGATTTTGCCCGCGGCTTCGCGCAGCGCGACTTTGAAGGCGGCTTTGGCTTCGGGCGTGTCGAGCGGGCGGCGGTCGCGCTCGCGCTGATAAAGCGCGTCTGAGGCGGGCAGCGCCTGCTCCAGCAGTGCTTTCAAGGCGTCAGGTCCGGAGCGGTTGAACACATCGTCCGGATCTTCGCCGGGCGGCAGGAGTGCGATCTTCACGGTGCGGCCGGGCCCAAGATGCGGCAGCGCTAAATCGAGCGCGCGATCGGCGGCGCGTTTGCCGGCGGCGTCCCCGTCAAAGCACAAGATCGGCTCGCCGCCCGAGCGCCAGAGCAATTGCAGCTGATCTTCAGTGAGCGCTGTGCCCATGGGCGCGACCGCGCCAATGCCGGCGCGCTCGAACGCGATCACATCGAAATAGCCTTCGGCGACCACCAAGCCATTGGCCTTGTTTTTCGCCGCCAGCTCGCGCGCTTGCTTCAAGCGATAGAGCACGCGGCCTTTGGAGAAGACCGCGCATTCGGGTGAGTTGATGTATTTGGCTTTGGCGTCCTTCTCCAAAGCGCGCGCGCCGAAGGCGATCGGTTTGCCGCTAGGATCACCGATTTCAAACGTGATGCGATTGCGGAAGGTGTCGATCGGGCGCTTGCCGTCTTCGACTTGGCGCACGAGGCCGGCATCGATCAGCTCGCCGATTTCGTATTCGCCTTTGAGCTTGTCGATCAGAGTGGTCCACGAATCCGGCGCATAGCCAATGCCGAATTGGGTGCAGAGTTCGCGATCGAATCCGCGTCCCTCAAGATATTTGCGCGCATCGGCGCCCGCGCTGGAGTAAAGCGCATCGCCATAAAATTTCGCGGCGCGCGCGACAGCGTGCATCAGCTTCTTGCGCCGGTCGGCCTCACCGCGATCTTCCTGCGCATCCACCGGCAAAGCCATGCCAGCCATGTCGGCCATCTTCGCCACGGCTTCGGGGAAGGAGAGGCCTTCCAGCTTCATGGCGAGGGTGAAGGCGTCGCCCTTCTCGCCGCAGCCGAAGCACTTGTAGATGCCTTTCTGATCCAGCACGTGGAAGGACGAGGATTTTTCCTGGTGGAACGGGCAGCAGGCCCAGAAATCACCGGCGGCGGGGCGCGATTTACGCTTGTCCCAGGCGAGCTTGCGACCCGCATAATCCGCGATCGAGACGCGGTCGCGCACTTGGCGCAGGAAGGCGTCGGAAAAGCGCATCAGACCCTGTGTGGAAGCACCACATATTATACAGCGATTCGCCGAAACGATTCGGGCGAGCTGATTTCATTGGGTTTTCCGCTAATCGACGTGAGATTCAGCGCCCTTTCAACCCGGCGCCAAGGGCAAAACGTGATTAGCGGTAAGGGCTTCTGCAGAGTAACATTGCCAAATCGAAATAATCAGGGAGGCGGCGATGGTCACATTTACATGGAGCAAGCCGGGCGAAGCATTTGTCTGGGACGTATGGTGGGATTTTTCCGGCCTGAGCTCGGATTTCCCGGTTGATGGGACCACTACCAGCACGCACGTGGAGTTGTTCAATTCAGTTGATAATGTCCGCATCATTATCGACGGCGTCGGTTTTTCACCCACGGGCGCGGGGGCGGAGCCGACGGCTGGCACGATCAACTCGTTCCAGATTGTTGAGCAAGGCAATGTCGCGGTGACGCTCACCGGGCTCAACCTCTCCCTGGCGACTTTCCTCGTGTATGTGGCCTTGGAGGATGAGACCGCCTTCCTCAATGCTGTTTTGGCCGGCGCTGACACGCTGAGCGGCAACGCCAAGGGCGACACCTTGCACGGCCTCAATGGCGCCGACACGTTAAATGGCCTTGGCGGCGCGGACACGTTGTTCGGTGATGGCGGCAATGACACGCTCAATGGCGGCAACGGCGCAGACACGCTCGATGGCGGCATCGGCAACGACAAATTTGTCGGCGGCGTCGGCGTCGATCGCCTTACTGGCGGGACCGGCAAAGACACGTTCGTGCTCAATGTCGCTGGCGCTACCAGTCGCGACGTGATCGAGGATTTCGTCGTGGTTGATGACACGATCCAGTTGGAGAATGGCGTCTTTACCGGGCTCGGCGCGACGCTCGGCAGGCTCGGCGCGACCAAATTCTGGATCGGCGCGGCGGCGCACGATGGGAACGACCGCATCATCTACAATTCGGCGAATGGCAAGTTGCTCTACGACGCCGACGGCACCGGCGCGGGCGCTGCGGTGCAGATTGCGCTTCTCGACCCAGGCCTTGCGCTCACTAACGCCGATTTCGTGGTGATCTAATAGTTTCCCGGCGGATCGGAGGCCGGGAAACTCTCATCTGCCTGCTGGTCGACCATATCCCAGCGCTTTGGCGGCGTGGTCATGGCTTCAGGGCCGGCGTCGCGCACGGGCTGGGTGGCGCGTGTCTGTTCCTGCGCCTCTGCTTCCTCGGGCCGGTAGAGATAGCGCCCGATCATCACGCCGGCGCCGAATAGTCCGGCCAGGCCGATCATACGTCTCAGCATGGTTCACCTCTTCGCGGGGACAACGCGCCAAGCGGAACGAGGTTCGCTTGGCGCTCACATTTCCGGGAGAACCCTGGCCGGCGCATGAACGCGCCGCAATTTTGGCTTGGTCCTGGAGTGGATCAACGTCCGCAGGGAAAATTGGGAGTTTTATCATGCCTTTGATCAAAGCCGCCGCGGCAGCAGTAATGCTGACCGCCATGGCCGCGCCGGCCATCGCTTCGGCGCAAGAGGCGCAGGTCGCCGTGCCAGCGGTGCAGGGCACGCTGCTCACCGTGTCCGCCGAAGGCAAGGTCGAGGGCCGGCCCGACATGGCCACGATCAATCTTGGCGTGACCACGGAAGGGCAAACCGCCGCCGCCGCTTTGGCGGAAAATGCGCGCCGCATGACCGCGCTCACCGCAGCTTTGCGCCGCGCCGGCATCGCCGAGCGCGATATTCAAACCTCGAATGTCTCGGTAAACCCGCAACAGCAATATCGCGAAAACGAACCGCCGCTCACCATCGGCTATCAAGCCAATAATTCGGTGACGGCGAAGGTCCGCAATATCGACACGACCGGCCGCGTAATCGATGCGGCTGTGGGCGCGGGCGGCAATAATGTGAATGGCGTCTATTTCTCGTACCAGGATCCGGACGCGCAAATGGACCGCGCGCGCCGCGCCGCGATCGAAAACGCGCGCGCACGCGCTCAACTCTATGCCGACGCACTCGGGATGCGTGTGGCGCGTGTCATCGCCGTGTCCGAGAGCGGCGGGATGCAGCCGCCTTGGCCCATGCCGATGATGGCGCGCGCGGAAGCGGCGCAAGATGTGTCGACGCCGATCGCGCCCGGCCAGATCGAAACCAGCATCAATGTGAACGTGACTTTCGAATTGCGCTAACCGCGCGGGGAACGCACCAGAACATGGCGGCGGAGCAATCCGCCGCCATTTGTTTTACGCGACTTTTGGCGCGAGGCGGGCGCGGAGCGCTGCTATCTTGGCGGCGCCGCCCTGCTTCAGCCACACCCGCACGAGGCCCGCGCCGCTGATCACGGCCCAGATCAGTTCCTGGCCGATCGAGCCCAGATCGCCCATGTCGAATTCCTGAATGCAGCCAATCAGGATCAGGATCGAGCCGACGCCATTGACGATGAAGAAGGTCGGGCGCTCGGCGCTAACGCGGCCAATGCTCACCGCCGCATACATGCCCACGCAGCACATGGCCCCGGCGATCCCAGCAAATGAAAGCAGCGTTTCCATGTGACCTTCCCTCATTTCGATGAGGCTAGGTCACATGAGGGTGGGCCGAGCGGCTGTGCCCGGCGTCACGCCGCCATCATCGCGCCGCGAGCGCTTCACATCGTGTCGGGCACGGGCGTCGCCAGTGGCTCGCCAGCGAAGTGGCGGCGCAGGTTTTCCAGCACATTTTGCGCGCCTTGAAACAGCGCCGCGCTGGTGAGGCCGCCAAGGTGCGGCAGCAGCGTCACGTTCGGCACATCGGCCCAGCGCGACACCGGCGTTGGTTCTTCCACAAACACGTCGAGCCCGGCGGCGCCGAGCTTGCCGGCTTTGAGCGCGGCGATCAGCGCAGCTTCATCGACCACGCTGCCGCGCGAGACATTGATCAGCATCCCATCGCCGCCCAGCGCTTCGATCACGGCGGCGCTGACTAAGCCTTCCGTGCTTTTGTCAGCGCGCGGGCAGAGCGCGAGGATGTCGGCCCATTGCGCCAGCGCGAGGAGGTCAGGCTCGTAGCCGTGCTTGACCTCAGGCTTGGCGCGCGGGCCGGTCCATTTGATTTCCAGCCCGAATGGCTCGGCGCGCGCAGCGATAGCTTGGCCGATGGAGCCCATGCCGACAATGCCAAGCTTGCGCCCGCGCAGGCGCTTTTGCGGCGGGATCGGCATGGGCGGCGCCCACTTGCCTTCGCGCAGCACGCGCTCGCCGAGCGTGAAGCCGCGCGCGACAGCGATGATGAGGCCAATGGCGACATCGGCGACGTCTTCATTATTGATGTTGGGGCCGTAGCTGACGGCGACGCCGCGCTGGCGGCAATAGCTGAGGTCGAGCCCGTCCACGCCGACGCCGAAGCAAATAATGCTTTTGAGCGCGGGCAGCGCGTCAATCATCGCATTGCTGAGGCCGGTAGAGCCCACCGTGATGGCGGCGGTGACGTCTTTGCGGTCTGTCGGCCAGTGCAGCACCTCATAGAAGCTGGCGAGCTGCAGCTCGAACAGGCCGAGCGGGGGATGCACGAGAACGAGGGGCTTGGTCATGGGCGCAAGATACGCTGAGCGGTGGGGAAGGGACTAGAGCGCCTTTTTCGCGCGCGGCGCCCCACCGCGCTCTGGCTGGCGCACACGATGGCCCACGCGCTGCCCAATTGCTGGCGTCCGCTGGCGTTCCTGGTGCGCGACAATGATCGCCTTTACGGGCGGTGCTTTCGCGACCAGGTGCGCCGCTTGGGACTCGACGACCGACCTACCCAACTGGCCTCGCCTTGGCAGAACGGTCATGCCGAACGGCTGATCGGCTCGATCCGGCGCGAATGTCTCGATCACATGATCATTTTGAACGCGGCGCACCTGCGCCGCGTTCTGCAGGACTATGCCGACTATTACAATTTCGACCGCACCCATCTGGCGTTAGGCAAGGATTCGCCCCTGCCACGGCCGATAGAGGCCCGTGGCAGTATCATTTCACGACCCGTCCTGGGGAGCTTGCATCGGCGCTATGCCCGGGTCCCGCCGAAATGAGGTTTTCGGAAGGGACAGGCAGTTTGCGGCAACCTTCTTTTTCCATTGTTGTTGCGCCATCGCCGAGCGCGCGTTCACATCGCGTCGCGCAGCGCGTTTCTCTTCGCGCGCATCACGCTAGAGTCGCATCGCAGATTCGCTTTTGAAGAGGTAGGGTGTTCGCACCTTGCACACGAGGTGCGTGCAGCTGCTCACACCTTGCTTTTTCTCGGTGTAGGGCAAGCACTTAGAGCACCGCGCACGGTGCGCTTTATCTTGCCTTACACCCCACCTCTTCTTTTTCACTCCGCGCGCGCTGATTTTGTCGTTCCCGATGGCATGCGTTTCGCATCGTCGCTGACGCGCAGATCGGGAGGCGAGCGATGGCGTCACAAAAGGCTTCAGGCGACGCGCAGGCGCTATCGGCGCTGCACGACATGCTCCGCTACATCGAGCGCGAGCTGCGCTTCCTGGACGCCCCAGCGCACGACGCAGCCGCTTCCGTGGGCAAAGCCGCGACTTCGGTCAGGGCAGCGATCAGAGAGCGATCAGCGAAGCGACGCATGCCGAGCCGACGACCGTGACTCAGTTGCGGGCCAGCTCAGTTAGACGCACAGGCTGGCCCAGCTCCCATTCCCAGCCTTCAGCCAGCACCTCCGCGTATTCCTCCAGACCGAGGATGATGTAGTGGTGGAGGTCAGTCCGTTCGGACGCCACCTCCGCGACCCATTGCGATCCCTCGACCTCGTAAAAGCCGGGATCGGGCGACAGCCCCGTTTCTCTTAGATAGCGATCCCGGCGCGCGAAATTCTGGTCGATGGTCTCGTTCCGCAGGAGACTTCCGGGTATCGATGATCCGTCGAACGCGCTTTCGTCGATAACCTGATCTTCGTCGAAGGCCTCGGTCAACCGCCCGCGAAATCCGCCAATAAAGCGCACGCCGATTACGTGATACGGCGCGCCCTCCTCTCCTGGTGCAACCGTTCGAAAAGGCCCGGGGTCTTCGTAGGTGCGATGGTGCTCAACGCCTTGGCTCGGAGCATCCTGCAATTCGAAACGTCCGATGAAGGACGCGAAGAGCGGCACATCGCCGTCCTTCGAAAGGTGCAGCTCCAAGGTAGGAGCGTGTGCGCTCACGTTCCAAGGGACGCGCGCCGGGATCAGCTTGGGCTTCATCGTCTCTGCGTTACCTTATGGGACCGTGACGACCCAGTCCGCTCCGGTTCGAGGATGCGGCACGGGCGTAAGATCGCTCCTGCTTACTGTCACTACCGAGCTTCGGCTGGGAAGCGGCCCGCCGTTGCCAGTTAGCGTTGGCTCTCTCAAGCGCCTCAGTATGTCGCGCGAAGGATTGCGGTTCAACACCACGTTGGTGGGACGCAACCCGGCTTCGCTCAACGCAGCCAGGCCACGCGTGTTCATTGAGACGAGTTCGCCGTTATGTTCGAAGACTTCAATCCGAATGTCATTGGCGCTCCGGCGTCCCGAGCGAAGGTCATCGGCAACATCTGCGATGCTGCGATTGCGCATCCATGACGGCACTCTATCGCCGCTGGAGAATCTAGCGCTCATCCTGCGCTGCCCAAATAGAACACGCCGATCGCCCAGTTCGATGGCTTCACGCCGAATGGCGACCGCCTTGTGGACCAGCGTTCCGCCGCCGGCGCCGTGAAAAGGTGACACACACTCTTTTCTCGCGGAAAAGGTGACACACACTCTTTTCTCGCGCCAACGCAACTTGCCTCGCATCATGCGCAATCAGCGTCGCGCATCGGCGCAAAGTTTTCATTTGCGCGCCGGAACAAAAAGTGATCAAAGTGCGAGGGAGAGGGGAAAATGCCTCGCACAGCTCGCATTGTCGTTCCTGGCGCGCCGCACCATGTTGCGCAGCGCGGCAATCGCCGGCAGCCGACATTTTTTCGCGATGGCGATTATCTGCGCTATCTCCAACTCGCCGCCGAATGGTGCGCGAAAGCGGAGGTGGAGTGTTGGGGCTATTGTTTGATGCCCAATCACGTGCATCTCATTCTCACGCCAAAAACCGAAGCAAGTTTGCGCGCAGCGCTCGCGCCGATGCATTGGCGCTATTCGTACGAGATCAATCGGCGCGAACGCTGGACCGGTTATTTGTGGCAAGGGCGATTTGCATCCTATCCGATGGATGGCGATTATTTTATGCAGGCGAGCCGCTATGTTGGGCTCAATCCAGTACGCGCCGGTTTGGTGGAAGAGGCGCGCGATTGGCCGTGGTCGAGCGTGCGCGCGCACTTAAGTGGGCGCGATGATGCGCTGGTGCGCGTCGGCCCGCTCGCGGCGTGTGTGCGCGGGGGCATGAGCGCGTTCTTCCAAACTGATGTGAGTGAAGAGGCGCGCAAGAAATTGCGCGCGGCGGCCAATACGGGACGCCCGCTCGGCGCGGCGGCGTGGGTGAAAGCGTTGGAGCAGGCGAGTGGGCGTACGCTTCAAGCGCCGCGGCGCGGCCGGCCCGGTGACACACACTCTTTTGCGCCGTAGAAAATACTCAACCGATCATGATCGGCGCAAAAGAGTGTGTGTCACCGGGCCTTCATCGCTTTGGCGAAGCGCTCAAACAGATAGTGGCTGTCCTGCGGGCCGGGCGAAGCTTCGGGGTGGTACTGCACCGAAAACACCGGGCGGCCTTCGAGTTCGATGCCGCAATTGGAGCCGTCGAACAGCGAGACGTGGGTTTCTTTCACGCCCTTGGGCAGGCTGGCGGCGTCCACCGCGAAGCCGTGATTCATCGACACGATCTCCACCTTGCCGGTGGTGACGTCTTTTACCGGATGGTTGGAGCCATGATGGCCTTGCGCCATCTTCGCGGTCTTGGCGCCCAGCGCCAGCGCCAGCATTTGGTGGCCGAGACACACGCCCATGACTGGCGTGCCGCTCTCGACCAGCTTTTTGATCTCGGGCGCGGCGTACTTGCCGGTCGCCGCCGGATCGCCCGGACCGTTTGACAGCAGCACGCCATCGGGCTTGTGCGCGAGCGCTTCTTCGGCGGTTGCAGTGGCGGGCAGCACGATGGTCTTCGCGCCGACATCGCCGAGCGCGCGCAGAATGTTGCGCTTCACGCCATAATCCATGACGACGACGGTGAAGCGCGGCTTCTTCACTCGCGGAAAGCCGACATTCCACTGCCAGCGGCCTTCATTGACCACATAGCTTTGGGCCGTGGTGACATCCTTGGCGAGATCGAGCCCATCGAGGCCCGGCCATTCGCGCGCGCGCTGCTTCAAAGCATCGAGATCGAATTTGCCGTCGCGCGCATGGGCGATGACGCCATTGGGCATGCCATGCTCGCGAATGCGCTTGGTGAGCGCGCGCGTGTCGAGGCCGTAGAGGCCGATCACATTGCGCTTGGCGAGCCAGGTGGGGAGATCCTCGCCCGCGCGCCAGTTCGAAGGCGGCGTGGGGCGGGCGCGGAAAATGGCGCCGCGCGCGGCGGCCGCCGCGGCTGGCGAAGAGGTTTCAATATCTTCGTTATTGGTCCCGACATTGCCAATGTGTGGGAAGGTGAAGGCGACGATCTGGGCGGCGTAGGAGGGGTCGGTGAGCACCTCCTGATAGCCGGTCATGGCGGTGTTGAAGCACACCTCGCCAAGGGCCTCGCCCTCGGCCCCAACCCCCTCGCCCCAAAATACGGAACCATCGGCGAGCACAAGTGCGCCGGTAGCGGCAGGGGGAGGATTCGGGTTGGCCAAAGCGGCAGTGAGATAGGGGCGATCCGCTGGGGTGTCAAAGCTGGCGAATTTCTGGGCTCTCCACAATCCATAGCGGGGAAAGGCGCCCGCCGCCCCATCCCTGCCGCAAAGGTGAACTCCCTGTCAGCCATCACGGTTGGCCGGCGGATGACGGCCCGGTAAGGTTTGGGTGTGGGAACCGAAACGATCAGACTTTTGGCGGGCGCGGCCTTGGCCGTCAGCCTCGCGGGGGGCTTGGCGGCGTGCAACCGTCAAGGCGCGGACGCGCCTGAGCCGGCGCCTGCGCCGCCCTTGCTGGCGCGGGCCGATCTGTTTGGCGAGCCGGCGCGCGAAAACGCGCAGCTTTCGCCGCTCGGCGATCGCGTGGCTTTCATCTCGGTGCGGGACGGCGCGCCCAATGTGTTCGTGGTGTCGGTGGCGGCGATGGATCAGCCGCGCCCGGTGACGGACGATCAGGACTTAGGCGTGCGCGATTTCCGCTGGGCCTATGACAACGCCACCATCCTCTATCTGCAAGACCCGCGCGGTGATGGCAATGAGCGCTTGTTTGCTGCGCCCGCAGCAGGCGGGGAGGTGCGCGCGCTGACGCCGGAAAATGTGCGCGCTCAAGTCATCGGCCTGTCGCCGGTGCAGCCGGGCGATGTGATCGTCACTTTGAACCAGCGCGATGCGGCTTGGCCGGATGTGTATCGCATCAACATTGCGAGCGGCGAACGCACGCTGATTTATCGCAACGGCGGACCTGCGCGCGGCTTCACCAGCTTCGTGACTGATCGCGAAAACAATCTGCGCCTTGGCTTACGCCCGCGCGCTGATGGCGGCTCGGAAGTGTTTGCGCGCCAGCCTGATGGAAGCTGGGCGAGCTTGTTGGTGATCCCGTTTGAAGATGCGATGGCCTCGCGCCCGATCGCGTTCGAGGCGGATGGGCGCTCCTTCCTGATGCTGGACTCCACCGGCCGCGACCGCGCCGCCTTGGTGCGCGTCGATGCAATGAGCGGGGTGAAAACTGTGCTCGGTGAAAGCCAGCGCGCCGATGTGGTCGATGTCTGGCTCTCGCCCAATACAGGTGCGGCGGAAGCCTTTGCGGCGGATTATCTGCGTCCCGAATGGCGCGCTTTGGATGCGGACGCGCAAGCCGATCTTGATTTCTTTGAGAGCCAATTGGATGGCCGCGTCACCGTGGTCTCGCGCAGCGCCGACGATCAGCGCTGGATCGTGGTGGAAGATTCGCCGACCATACCGACGCGCTCTTATCTCTATGATCGCAGCGATCGCGCCAATCGCCGCCTCACCATGCTGTTCCGCAATCGGCCCGCGCTCGAAAGCGCGCCGCTGCAGCCGATGACGCCGGTGGAAATCGAGGCGCGGGATGGCCTGACGCTGGTATCCTATCTCACATTGCCCGCCGGCTCGGACGCCAATGGCGATGCGCGGCCCGAAACGCCGCAGCCGCTGATCATCGCGCCGCGCAGCGATGCGTGGGGCCGGGACTCGTACGGATTCAACTCGCTGCATCAATGGCTCGCCAATCGCGGCTATGCGGTGCTGAGCGTGAATTTTCGCGGTTCATCCGGTTTCGGCAAGGCGTTTCAAAACGCCGGCTTCCATGAGTGGGGCGGACGCATGCAGGAAGATTTGCTCGACGCCGTGCAATGGGCGATCGACAATCAGATCGCGCGCGCTGATCATGTCGCAATCGTTGGCGCCGGCTATGGCGGCTACGCGGCGCTCTCGGGGCTCGCCTTCACGCCGGAAACCTATCGCTGTGGCGTGGCGCTTTCACCGCCCGCGAGCCTCGCCAGCATGATCGAGGCGACGCCCGCCTATGCGCCGTCGCTGCGTGATGGGCTTTATTTGCGGGTCGGCGATCTGCGCTCGCCGGATGGACGCGTGCTCTTGCGCGACCGTTCGCCGATCAATCGCGTGCGGGAAATGCGTTCGCCACTTTTGCTGGCGACAGGCGGGCGCACGCCGGCCACTTTGCGCAGCGACGCGGACCAGATCGCGCGCGGTCTCACCTCGCGGCGCGTGCCGGTGATCTATCTCAACTATCCAAATGAAGGCGCGCAATTGCTGCGTGTGCAGAGCCGGCTTTCATTTTACGCCGTGGCTGAGCAATTCCTCAGCGAATGCCTGGGTGGACGCGCCGAACCCGTGGGCGCGGCGTTCGAAGGCGTGAGCTTGCAAGCGCTTGAGGGCGCGGCGCGCGTGCCGGGTCTTTCCGCGTTTGAGCGCCCGCGTGTGCAAGCCGCGCCAGTGCAGCCGGCTGCGGCGGGGGAAGAAACCAGCGTCGACATCGAGCCCGCTCTGAGCGCGTCAGAGGAACTTGAGCCGCCGACTTTGCGTGAATTATCGCCGACGCCTTAGGGCAGCGTCAGCAGATCCGCGCAGATCGCTTCCAGGCCGCATGCATCTTCTTCATCGAATGCATTAAATGCGGTGGAGTCCACGTCGAGCACGGCTGCGAGTGCGCCGCTCTTATCGAAGACCGGGGTGACGATTTCTGAGTTCGAACGGCTGTCGCAGGCAATGTGGCCGGGGAAGGCGTGCACGTCGGGCACGATAATGGTCCGGCGCTCGCTTGCGCACGCGCCGCACACGCCTTTGCCGAACGGAATACGCAAGCAGCCCAACGTGCCTTGGTACGGGCCGACGATCAGCTCTTCGGGCTTGCGTTCATCCACCAAATAAAACCCGCACCAGAAAAATGTCTCCGGAAACGCATTGGTCAGCAGCGAAGCGGCGCTGGCGTAGCGCGCAATCAAGTTGGGCTCGCCGCTAATGACGGCGGCGATCTCTTGGCGCAGCGCCGCATAGCGTTCTCGCTTGCCCTCGGGCAGGGCAGCCGCGCTCTGAGCGCTCACTGGCTTTCCTTGCGGTGCGGGAAGGCGCCGGCGGCCTTGGCCTGATCCATTTGCCGGCGCTGCCGCTCGCTGCGGCGCGGCCGGCGCGTCAACATCACGCCCACCAGCACCGAAGCGCCGATCACGATCAGCATCATCAGCAGCATCACCAACCAGAACGACATCGCGCTACCCTTAAACCCTGCCAGGCAAACTAAGCGCGTTGTACGGCCGCGCAAGCGCCGCGATTCCTCCTCTGCATAGCTGGTGGGCGCGGAGGCCCGCACGTTCGCCTACGATGCAGTGAGGCGACTCATCGAACGCAATCCCGAATACGAAAAGCTGTTTGTTGCAAGAGGCTTACGACATCCGCAGCCAGAAGTGCGGTGGCGCAAGAAGCCGTGAGGCGTCCCAGAGGCCCAACGCGTTGGCTCCGTCGTGAGGCGACATGAGGCGTATTGAGACGACTGGATAGTGACGCGGGTTGAGGCGATACGGTGGCGCGGGACGCGGGCATGTCGCGCCTGAAGGGCAAAGCGCCGTTCTTTGGATTGCGGTCGGCGCAGAGACTGTGCTCATGAAAGGAACCGATCTCATGAGCATGAACGAACTTCTCAAGCGCATCGCGGCCGAGCCGCTGCCGGCTCAAGGCGTACCCGGGCGGCCATCGCCAGACCTGCTGGCAATGCTGGTGCGCATGGGCCGATCGATGCGCGGCTGGAAGGCGCAGACCCTCGCAGATTTCGCGGGCGTGTCGATCTCAACCGTGGAACGCGTCGAGCGCGGCGAGGGGGTGAGTGACGCCACGCTGGAGCGTGTCGGCGTCGCGCTGGGCTACAACCCGGGGGACTTCACCTCCGAACGAATCCCGCTGACCCAGGAGGAGACGTACGCATCCATCCAAAAGGACTGGGGCAGCCTCGTTCCGGTGACCGTGGCGCCGTTGCTCAAAGAGCGCCAGCTCAGAGCCATGTCGCGCTGCCACGCGATCCTTAAGATCGGCGGTGCCTTCAGCGATGACGCTGGCTTTCTTCTGGATGAGTTGGCCGAGTGGATCGATCTTATCGGTTTCGTGCGCGGTGATGTGACGCCCGCGGACGGGCCCAAGCGGATGCGCGAACTCTATCAGGGAGCGTTGGAGTGCGCGCAGCGCCTGCGGCGCGAGGGGATGAATGTGCTCGCCGGCGTCTGGCCCGACGCAAGACCGACCATTCCGGATTTCAACTACGCCGTGCTGGCCGTATCGCCGCGATCGCTCGATCCGGGAGCGGCAAAACGCAGCCACATTCTGCTCGACCGGCGCGAGGTGGCCCGCACGCCCATCGATTGGGGACCGGGCTAGACGGCGAAAAATCGATTTGGAGACTGGGCGAGCGCGGCAGGCTTGACGCCGGGGACGCGCACCTCGCAGATGCGCCCCTGGAAGCTATCGGGGGCCCGTAGCTCAATGGTTAGAGCCGGCCGCTCATAACGGTCTGGTTCCTGGTTCGAGTCCAGGCGGGCCCACTCCGCCCCCGGCGCGATCTGTCGCCTCGATCGTTCCGCCCAAGCATAGATTCCCGCGGTTCGTCGGCTGTCGGAGCGGGCGCGATTGTTCGGGCGATGAAAACTCCCGGCCACTCTCTTCAATTATCAGGGCATCGCGATCCTTGCTGAGATTCACTCTTCGTTCTATGGTGAGTTCGCAATCGAGAGTTTCATCGGTGAATAGCTTCGCGGACATCCTGTGCGGCTGCGCTCCGCCCATCGACGGCGTCAGCCCATGATCAAGAAGAAGGATTTCTCGCGGGACATCCTCGCGATGGATGACACGCAGCTCGAAAAGTTCGTCCGTGCGTGGGTCAACAAGAAGCAAGGCTATCACCAAGTCACGTCGTTCACCGGCCCCGGTGACAAGGGTCGCGACGTTGTCGGCTTTCTCACTCCGGCGCTGCATGAAGGGCCGTGGCACAACTACCAGTGCAAGCAGTACGGCCGGACACTGCCCACCGAGGTCGGCATCGGCGAGATCGGCAAGGTTCTCTACTACGCATCGCTCGGTGACTTCACCGCGCCGCAACGCTTCTTTTTCGTTGCCCCGCGGCAACTCAACCGCAACCTCAAAGAGCTGATCAATAAGCCGGCGGAGTTCCGATCTTTTGTCCTGTCCGAGTGGGACAAATATTGCCGCACCACGATCATCGAGAACGGAGACGTGGCGCTCACGCCGGAGCTGAAGGCGTTCATTCAGGCCTACGATTTCGAGCGGGTAAAGGCGATTACGCTCGACGAAATACTTGAGGATTCCGCGGCAAGACCGGTCCTCTACGAATGGTTTGGCGCCGATCCAGGGCCATCGCCGGTCGGCGTTGCACCGGTCGACGTCGGCGAGGAGGAGCTGCCGTACATCACCCAACTCGTAGACGCGTATGCCGAGCGCGAAGGCTGCTCATTCGCCTCGCATGACGAGATTAAGGATCACGGAGGCCATTGGCCTCATCTCTGCATGCAGCGCGAACGCTACTTCGACGCGGCAGCGTTCAATAGGTTCTACCGCGACAACACGAGCGTCGAAGACACCAAGGCGCTGAACCGCGAGGTCTTTCATGGCGTCGCTGATGTTCATATGGCGGACCACGTCGATACCCTTGCACGAGTGCATGCAGTCATGGCGCAGGCCGCCAAGCTGCAGCCGTCAGGAGTGCTCGGGAACCACGCGCGCATTCCCGTGAAGCAGGGGCTTTGTCATCACTTCGTGAACGACGGGGAGATGAAGTGGAAAAAGTAGACCCTCCCGCCGCCGAGATAATGTTGTTTAACGGTCCGCTCGAGACCGGCGTGCGCGCCGTTGTCATCCTCGATGCGGTGTACCCACAGGGCTGCGATCTCGCTCGTCTGGCCTGGCTCGATCATCTCGTGGTTCACACCGAAGACATCGGAGGGCCCACAAGCCTTCATCCGGACATTCCGCAGCGGACGGGCGAACTTCTGGTGCGACGGCGTCTCGTCGAGGACGGTGTCGCTCTGATGGGCCAATTGCATCTGATCGAGACCGCCGCGTGCGACACCGGCATCATTTATCGTGCGCGAGAGGAGGCGACGGCGTTTGTCGATTCACTGCGATCCGAATACGGCCGCTTGCTCCGCGAGCGCGCACGCTGGCTCGCAGCGCACCTTGCTTCGATGCCTGACGCGGAATTGGCGGCGCTGATCGAGCGCAAGATTGGTCTGTGGGCGGTCGAGTTTCAGGGAGAGGCGAAGAAGCAGGGGTCGCTGTTTTGACCGCTCAGCGGCGCATCATGCTCCAGCGGCTCGCCTTCGCGGGGCCGAAAGA
This sequence comes from Hyphomonadaceae bacterium, assembly GCA_033764855.1. GTDB lineage: Bacteria > Pseudomonadota > Alphaproteobacteria > Caulobacterales > Aquidulcibacteraceae > Vitreimonas. The sequence goes on from JANRIP010000049.1 coordinate 51,410, forward strand.
CGCGTTCAGCGAACTCGGCTTCGGTCCGGGGGCGAACCTTGTCTATGGCGCGTCGAACACTGGTAAGTCCCTCGCCCTGAAGGCGATCGATTTCATGCTTGGGAGCACGCGCGTGCTTCCGGACATCACCGAACGGCACAAATACGATCGGGTGCTACTGACATTGCAGCTGCCGGCTTCAGGACAGATCACTCTGTTCCGTTCGATTCAGGGTGGCCCTTTCACTATCGTTGACGGGATGGCTGACTCCATACCTGACGGCGTAAACCGCACGCTGTCTGCGAAGCATGATCCGAAAAACTCAGAGAATCTCAGCAATCTGCTGCTGACGGAGTTGGGCCTCGCGGGCAAACAGCACCGATGCGTCCGGCACGAAGCGCGGCGTTAGTTTCCGCGATCTGGCGCCGCTTTGTTTGATCGACGAGACGTCGATTCAGTCCGAACTCTCTCCGGTAGAGTCCGGCGATTCAGTGCGAATGGTTGCGGAGCGTAGCATCTTCAAGTTGCTGCTGACCGGCCAAGACGACAGCGCTATCGCCACGATCATGAAGCAGCGAGACTTCAAAACGTCTCGCACGGCCAAGCTCGAAGTCGTGAACGACATGCTTCGCGCCGTGGAAGAAGAGCTTGCTGCGGACTATCCGCATGCCGACGATCTTGAGGATCAGTCAGGCCGGTTAGAAGGTACGCTTGCGACCCTGAAAGAGCAGATCGACGCGGCACGCTCGTCGGTACGTGGTCTCCTGGATGAAAAGCGAGCCGCTGCAAACGCCATCCTTGCGGCGCGGGCTCGGTTGACCGAGATTTCAATCAATTTGGGCCGCTTCGAGCAATTGGCAGAGGTCTACGTCTCCGACATTCAGCGCTTGGAGTCGCTGGAGGAGGCTGGATTTCTCCTTCTGATCGGCAGTGACCGCGACTGTCCTCTGTGTGGCGCCGAACCTGACCAACAGAAACATGACCACGGCATAACCGCGATCGAAGCCGCCCGGAAAGCCGCGCTTGCGGAGATCGGCAAGATCCGGCAGCAGGAGCGAGGTCTCGCGACGACAGTTGCGCAGCTAACCGCCGAACAAACCTCGCTGACGGAGAGTCTAGAGCGACAGGACGAAACGCTGAAGCGCGTCGAGTCCGACTTGGCGCGCCTCGCTCCGGACTCGGAAACATCTCAGAAGAAGCTCGATGAGCTTCTGCAGGTTCGCGATCAGGTCAAATATGGCCTGGAGCTCCTTGCGCGGCGCAAATCGTTGTTAGAGCGCCAGGCGGAGTTCTCCGCCATGAAGCGGACGTCAGAACCGAAGCCGCAGCTTGGACCACAGTCATCGGTCACACACGAATTCGCGCAGACGGTCGCCAGTGTGCTGCGCACCTGGCATTTTCCGGGCAAGCTGGTCGTCGTCTTTGATGATGGGGCATTCGACATTAAGATCGATGGAAAGCACCGTCGTGACAACGGCAAGGGCGTGCGCGCTATTCTGCACGCGGCTTTCAAGGTCGGTCTCTTGCTGCACTGCCACGAAAAGAGCTTGCCTCATCCCGGATTTCTCGTGCTCGACTCTCCGCTGGTGACCTATCGCGATCCTATGAACTCCAAAGCGGGGCCGCTGACGAACGATGAGGCAGCGCTGCGCGCGACCACGTTGAAGCAACACTTCTTTGATCGCCTTGATGTCGCGCAGCGTTTTGACCTTGTGACATGCCGCGCACATCAATTGGTCGGGCTTGCCGTGCCGCCAGGCCTGCGGTGTGGAATGTTCTCCGATGAAGGAAATGTCGCTCGCGTCGCAATCATCGACGCAGCATTTGCCGTTCTGCTTCTTCAGCAGCGCTTCGTATTCGCGCGCGGTGAGATAAAGCCGAGACATGCGCGTGCATTTCCGTTGATGGGAAATGAGGCGCTTAAGACCCGACCGGGTTGGCTCCCGGATTCCTTCTCAAGTCGGCGTGCAGCACTCCGCGCGATGCGCGAGAGCCCGAACCGCCGCTGGTCCTCGATGAGAACAAAACAAGCACATGTTGGCGATGCGCGCAAGGGGCTATGCGCAAGCCCGCGTCGACAATGGTGAAATGAGAGGTCCGCCTTGTCCGATCGTCGATCGACCGCTTTTAGAAGAACGGGAGCGGTGAAGAGCGGGATCGATGTGGGGCGACCGCTTCGGCGCGGCAGCGCGCCGAAGCGCCAGGCCCTCATGCTTCGCATCAAGCCCGCGTGCCGCGGTCTTGACCCTTCGGGCTTCGGTCCTTGCCGCGGCAGGTTGTGTTTAATCAAGCGTCTATTTTCGCGCGATAGACTGATCACCCGGTGCTCTTCGGAAGAGGTTTGCCAATGGCTAAGCGTGCGAAGAAAGCGGCGAAGAAGTCGGTCAGAAAATCCGCGAAGAAGGCGCGCGCCAAGCGCGTCGCCCGGAAGGCCGTGAGAAAGTCCGCGAAGAAGGCTGTAAGGAAATCGGTGAGAAAGACCGTCAGGAAGGCGCGCAAAGCGGCGGCGAAGAAGATGCGCGTGCCGCATGGATCGGGCGGCGGTCCCAACGATTAATCATTTGGCGCCGGCATGAAGTTTCCTTTCGACCTCAGCATCACGCTGGTTTTCAGACTGCTCTTACCCGGTGCAGTTCTGGCTGTAGCGCTGACGCCGTTGATGGATGGCTGGGCGCGTGCGTTCGGCCGCGAACTCGCACTGGAAGCGGCGCTGCCTATCGCGGCGATCATATTCGGTTGGATCGTCGTGCTTCTCGATCAGCCCATTTATATGGCCTTCGAAGGCCGGAGATACTGGCCGAGCCAAATTCGCAAGCTTGGCCTTTGGCTGGAAAAGCGGCGCCTAAAGCACATCAAAGCCGAAGAAGCCAAAAACCTGCCCGATAGCGTCGAATGGAGCCTGCGTACGCTTGATTTCCCGCTGTCTCACTCAGGCGATCGCGAAGCGATCTATCCGACGCGCCTCGGCAATCTACTCGCAGCGGTCGAACGCTATCCGACCCAAATGTATGGCATCGACGGCGTCTTCTATTGGTACCGGATATGGCCTCAGCTCGACAAAGATCTGCGTGGGGAAATCGACCAGTCCCAGGCAGTCGCCGATAGCGGCCTCTACGTTTCGGCGTGCCTGGCGTTTTCGGCTCTTTTGGGTTTCGGCTATTTGCTGATGGGGCTGCCGCGCTTCGCCGACTATCCCGCTGTTGACATGCCGCTCTTGCCGGCGCCGGGTGTTCTGTTCGGTGGCTCGTTGGCTGCTTTGTTGGCTGCATACGTGCTCTACAGAATTTCGCTTTCTTCGCAACGCGTATGCGGCGAGATGTTTAGAGCTTTGTTCGATGTCTACCGCGATAAACTCTCCTTCATCGATGGCGTGGTCTCGATCGCAACGGCCAAAGGCGCGGGAGACCCCGGAACAGATCAGCGTCAAAAATACATGACCGCTTGGCGGTTCTTGCGCTGGTACCGCGTCCGTGCAGCGGGGGCGACCGCAAATCATAAACCCACTTAAGATGCCCCAGATCGCCTGTCGCAGAGAATTCTATCTCTATGAAATGGTCGGTTCGGGCGTGCGCCACGCGTGAAGCCGGTCGACGACGGCCAACAACGTGCTCTCACCGTCAGGTGACAGCAGTTCCGCGAAGCTTAAGTCGGCGCCGGGCGCGTTCGGCTCTTCGACGATGACAACGCTGCCTGCGTTTTGCGAAAAAGACGCCATATCGGTGAGCATCTGCGCGTGCATCACGATCAGCTCTGGTCTCGCCGTGCGCGCCAAAGAGATAACCAGAATGTCATCCGCATTGCGAACCTGCGGACCGCCGCGCCGAAAGAGGAAGCCGACTTCATCCGCATCTTCACGAATTTCACTTAGATACCGCCAGCCGCGCGCACGAAGGATTTCTTCGCAGCGGCGCCGATAAGGGAGCGTATCGAGCGGAGGGTTGTCCATAGTGTCTCACCAAAAGCCCGCGCCAAGCGCCCTTGCGACGCCGATCCGTGAAGCATTCTATCGTCACGATACCTCTCAGGACAGCGAGTTCAACGTTAACGGGTAAGCGCACTTCCCCTCCGCTGGGCGCTCAGTTAACGTTCCGGTCCGTTACGAGAGGGTCTGGGGCGCGCGCAATCTATCGCAACCCAGAAAGACGCACGATCATTTTGTTTCCGCGGTTGACTGATGTTTTCTGTTCGCCACCCATGCGTCCAAGTCGGCGGGATCGTAACGCACGGCGCGATCGGTCGACTTAATGAAGCGCGGGCCTTTGCCCTTGCAACGCATCTTGTCGAGCGTGCTTTTGCACAAGCCCAGCCGCACTGCAGCCTGCTGCGTGTTGATCAACCCGCCCGGCGTCGTCTGCGGCTTGGGCGCCTTGGTGATCACGGGCGTTGGTACAACTGGTTTCGGCGCAGGGCGCTTGCGCGTTGGCCTTGCTGGAATGGCGACGGTCTCAACGCCAAACAAATCGCGTTGCGGCTGTGCTCCCGAATTTGTGTCGGTCTTCGGCTTGTTCACGGGCGGTAGGGTCGCAGGATTAAATCTTGGCTGATGAGCACGCGAACGCGGGCGCCGGCGCGAATGCGTAGGGTTGGGCGGACATTGAGTTCGCGGTCGACGATACGCGAGCCGGTTTGCGCGGCCTGTTGCGCAGCGGAATCGCCAACGCTCTGCGCGAAGCGACTGCTATCATCGTCTTCGCTCTCATTGGCGGCGACGCCCAACAAACCAGAGAGTAGTGACGCAACTGCGATGCGGCCGATATGCGCGTCCACGTCGCCCTGCAAGCCCGATTGGCCAGAGGCGTCGGTGCCGGGCATGCCGCGAAGGGCGATGCTCCAGCCGTTCGGCATGATCAGACGATTCCACACGATCAGTATGCGCTGATCGCCATAGGTCGCGTCGGCGTCGTATGTGCCGAGGAGGCGCGCGCCTTGGGGAATGAGCAATTGCGCGCCAGTGACGCTGTCGAACACGTTCTCGCTCACTTGCGCAACAATGCGTCCAGGTTGGTCGGAGTTAAGCGCCGTCACCAGAGCCGCGGAGATCGTTGAGCCGGCTTGGATGGTGTAAGGCGAGCGCGGCGGCGTGTAGGACGCATCGAGAGCGCCATCGTCGCGGCCGCGCTGGCCGTTGAGAAATTCACTGCGCCTACCGCCGGCGGCTTGCGTGTCGCCGGGAGGTATGGATCGGACACTCGCACCAGGGCGTCCGCCAAATACAATCGCCGACATTCGGGCCGCGTCTGCTTCAACCTGCAGCGGCGAGGGTTGAGCTGGCGCATATGCAGCAGGGGCGGGCGTGGCATTGTCCTCCAATGCCGCGCCGGCGGGCGCATTGTCGCCCCAGAAATAATCTTGGCCTTCGTCACGCGGCGGCTGCAATTGCGTGAGGTCGTACGTCGCCGGCGCTTCGCGGATGGTTTCCGGCGGATTGGCGCTTTGCACGCTCTGTTGTGCGTCCGGATCGGCGATCACTGGGCGATGCCGTTCCGATAACCCGCTGAGGAGCGCAAACGCAATGACGCCGCCGAGCGCCAAGGTCCCGGCGATCAGCGTCTTGCGGGAAAGACGGCGGGGCTGTGGCGGCGCCGCGCGAATGGCGGTGGGCGGCGGTGCGTACACTTTTGGCTTCGGGTTTGGGCCGGCGCCCGTATCTTCTGCTTCAACTTCGGCGCTCATGGACGACCTCCGCGGCGGGGCGGCGTTCGCGGAGGCGATGGCAGATCGCGGCTGATGCGCACGATGATCGGACGCTCGGCACCAAGTCTCAGTTCGGCGACATCGAATAAGCGATCGACGACATAACGATTGCCGGATACCCGATAGTTGACCAATGCGGTCTCGCCCGTGTCGGTGACGAAGAGCGGCGGCGCTTCGCTGACGGCAATGTCGGGCGAAAACTCGATGTACGTTTTGCGCCCATTGTCGAACACGCGCACGGGACGCCACCGCGGCGCTATTCCTCTTATTGTGCGGATGCGATACGCGAAGTTGAAGTTCTCGCCGGGCAGCGGCGTGCCTTCGAGCGCAGCATCGGCGTCTTCGGGATAGGTCCACGCTGTTTGCGCCGAATAGGTTTGACCCGAGACCGCGACGGCTTCGAGCGCATAGGTGCGCCGGTCGGTGACGAGCACGATATTGGTGCGGATGTCGGAACGTGTGGGTTTCAGCAATAACATCGCACGCGGACTGGTGATATCTCCGCCAATGGCTTCTTCCACCATCCAACGCGTCGTGTCGCCAGCAGCGACTGCGACAATGGCTTCGCCTGGCTCCAACAGCACGGTCGAGATGAAGCCGGGTGCGCCGTAGACCTCGTAGATCGCGCCGGGCGCGTAGGCATAGAGCTGCGTTGCATCGTGAAACTGTCCGGGATCGGGACGGCGGCGCGCATCGGCATTGGCTTCGGCCACGACCGCGACCGGCGAGGCAACGCGTTCGCGCCGTGTCTGCGCGTCGGCGGCGCCAGTCGCAATACCAAGCGTGAGAACCGAGAAGAGAAATGTTCGGATCATGGCTGCACGATTCATGGCTGGGCTGTGGGGAAGGACGAAGCCGGTGTCTCCGGCGAGAGTGAGAATTCAGTGATAAAAAGCCCGAGCGGGTTGTGCATCAGCGCATCGGCGTTGCGGGGTTGTTCAAATCGCACTGTGAAGAGACCGGTGAAGCTCTGGCTGCCGCGCGCGTTGGCGCCGTGCGTGGCTTCGATCCAGCTCACTTGCCAAGTGCGCTCCGAACGTTGCACCACCGAGGTGATGACGGCCGTGCGCGCCGTCGTGCCCAGCATGGCGAAGGGATCGTCTTCGCGCGCGATCTCGCTCAAGTGATTGGCGGCTTGCGGCGTCAAGAAGCGGTAGGCTTCGAACCAATTCTGCCTGAGCACCACGCCGTCAGTCGGCACTTCGCGGACGAGCCGCACGAAATGGCCGAGGAAGTAGCTCACTTGTGCGTCGGTGGGTGTGTAGCGGTCCGACGCTGGCGTCACCGAGAGCACCGCGCCATTGGGGCTGACTTCGACGACGTGAACGTAGGTGCGTTTCTGCAGCGCCACCACCGCAAAGGCGCCGATCGACATCGCAAGCAGGATGGCAAGACCGATGGAGACGGTGCGCCAAGTCGTCGCCGCGTTGACGGCCGAGCCCATGCGATTGTCCCAAGCTTGCTGGGCGCGCTGATAGGGCGTGGCGGCGGGCTCGGTCGCGTAGGCGCGGGGCGGTCGCTTGAAGGGGAAGTTCACGGTGCTCTCCGGTTAAGGCTTGCGTTGCGGGCGCGGGCGCATGGCGGCGTAATTGGGCGAGGGGCGTGCGCGGCCGCCGCGCCCGCTATTGCTGCGGCTGGCGCCGCCGCTGCGCGTGCGGGCAGCGCCGCGACCGGACATCAGGATCTTGGTGGTGACGGCCGCGCCTATGCCGGCGCCGAGGACGCCCATGCCAGCTTGGATCGGTTGCGCCGCCGACAGGTTTGGATTGCCTTGCATCACTTCGCTGGCGAGCGCGGGCGCCAAGAAGGAGAGTGCGAGGATGGTGAGGCCGAACAACAACACATCGAGCGCGCCGCCATTGGCGAGCGTCATCTGTTGCGGCAATTGCGCGATGAAGCTGATGGCGACGCTGGCGACGAACGCCAAAAGAAAAAGCCGGATCGCCGAGCTTGCGACCCAGCCGAGCGGACGTTCCGCCGCCCAAGCGGTGCCGGAGAAGACACCCCAGGGCAAAGCCACGAAGGCCGCGAGCGAGCCCAGCTTGAACGCGATCAGCTGCACGAAGATTTGCAGAGCCAAGACGAAAAAGGCGATGAGGATGACAACGCCCGCAAGCAAGATGGTGGCCAGCGTCAGGAAGTCGGTGAAGATGTTCATGCCGTCACCCATTTCCATGACGCGGCCGAACAGCTCCTTGCCTTGCACGGCGACGCGTGCGGGATCGTGCAATTCGGCGAGGCTCATGCCGGAGCCGCCAGCTTTCAATCCGAGCAGCGCGCCCGATTGGTTGACGGCGCCAGCGATGTAGTTCCAATTGTTCACGAGGAAGGCGAAGAGGCCGACGAATAGCACTTTGCGGAAGAACGGCGCCATCGGCGCTTCGCCCTTGAGCGCCCACATCGAACCGGCCAGCACGATTGAAATGACGATGAGCGCATTCAGAACGAACGCGACATCGCCTTGAATGAGCCCAAATCCACGGTCGGCGAGACCGAGGAAGCGATCGAGGAAGGAGTTGACGCTGCCGGTGTTCATCGCTGTGGTCTATTCAGAAACGCGGTTGGACCGCCGGCGCATCGCTCGTGAGCTCGGTCGGGAAGGCTTGGCGGCGCACTTCGCGGGCGCGTTCTTCCCGCGCAATGCGTTCAAGCCGTTCGGACGCAAGTGCGCGCGCTTCGGCGGCTTGCAGCTGTTGCAATTGCGCGAGCTGCGCCGACAGAACGCCGATCGCTTGGGTCGTTGCTTGTATGGCCGAGGTTTGCCCTTGGGCGCTTCCGCTCGCGCTCAATGCGCGGTCCATGGTCGATTGCGCTGCGCCCAACTGATTGGTGGAGGCGGCGCTCGCCTCCATCAAGGTCTCGACGCTGTCGCGGCTTTGCTCGATCCAGCGGTCGGACTGCCGGAGCAAACTATCGAGATCGAGACCGCGCATGTCCTCGGGATAGAGCGCGCGCATGTCGCGGGTGATGGTGTCGAGGTTCTGGCGGATGCCGCGCGCCTGTTCGAGCAATTGTCGCGCTGCGCCGATTGACTGCGTCAGTTCGGGCGCGAGCTGCAGGTTGAGTTGCGATAACATCCGCGCCTCGTTGGCGAGGCTCGTGAGCTGATGGTTGATTTGTTCGAGCGCACGCGCGGCTTGCAGCACGTTCTCGATGTGATTGGTCGGATCGTACACCACATCGAGCGCCGCGGCGGGCGGTGCGAAAGTGGGTGTCGCCATCATCGTGGACGCCAGCAAAAGGGCGGCGAGCGCGCGGGATTTGAGACGCATCATGATGAGGCTCCTGTCAGTTCGAGAGCGGGTTGGGCTTGGGTTTGACGCGGCGCGTGGGCGGAGAACCGCGCGAGCGCCTCTGCTGCGGCGGCTAAGTTCTTGTGGCGAAGCCAGGCTTCCGCGAACGTCGATGGCGCATCCGCTTTGAGCACACGATCGATGGCGGCTTGATCTTGCGGCGTTGATGCGCCGAGAAAGGCGAGCGCGGCGTGTCCGAGCGCCAAATCGATGAGCCGAGCGCCGGATCGGGTCTGCACGTAATAATCGCGCTTGGGCGCGGCCTCGCCAATCAAGGCGATCTGGCGATTGTTGAGCCCGAGGCTCTCATAGAAGGCGCGCGTGCGCGGCTCGCGCGCGCGATCATTTGGCAGGAAGATGCGGGTTGGGCAGGCCTCGAAAATGGTGGCGGCGATGGTGCTCTGTTCGACGTCGGCCAGTTCTTGCGTGGCGAACACGACGGCGACGTTCTTTTTGCGCAAGGTTTTGAGCCAAGCTTGAATCTGGTTGGCGAAAGCGGGATCGCGTAGATAGGCCCAGGCTTCATCGAGAATGAGCAGGGTGGGCCGGCCATCGAAGCGTGCTTCCAGCGCATGCACCAAGCAGGGCAGCACGCCCGCGAGCGCTTCCGGCCGGCTGAGCAACTCGCCCATCTCGAAGGCCTGCACGTCGCGATCGGCAAGCCGCGCTTCATCGGCGTCCAATAGGCGTCCCCATGGCCCCGCGTGTGTGAACGGTTCAAGGGCGGTGCGGACTTCGGCGTCTTGCACCAGGCCGGAATAGACCGAGAGCGTGCGTTCATTTGCGGGGCGTTCGGCCAAGACGCCGAGCGCGCGCCAGAGCTCGTCCTTGCGCGCGGGATCGAGCGCGACATTGGCGCGGCCGATCAACGCCACCAGCCAATCGCGCGCCCAAGTGCGCTCGGCTTCATCTTCGATCATCGCAAGCGGCTGCAGCGCAATCGTGTTGGCGTCGTCGTCTTCGTTGAGGAGATCGACGAAGGCGCCCCCGAGGCCCAGCGTCAACGCGCGGCTGGAGCGGCCGGCATCCAAAATGAAGACCTGGGACTCCGAATAGCGCCGCCATTGCGCGGCAAGCAGGCCCAGCAGAACCGATTTGCCTCCGCCCGTGGGACCGACAATCAGCGTGTGCCCGACATCGCCATGATGGAGATTGAGACGAAACGGCGTAGCTCCGTCGGTCGCGGCGACCAAGAGCGGCGGGCCATTGAGGTGCGCGTTCTCGTGTTCGCCCGCCCACACCGCCGACAGCGGCAACAGATGCGCAAGAGAGGGCGTCAACAGAATAGGGCGGCGCAGATCGGCGTACGGCTGACCGGGCAGCGAGCCCAGCCAGGCTTCGACGGCGTTGATGGTTTCCAGCGCGGTGACAAAGCCCAAACCGTCGGCGACTTGGCGGATTTGCCGGATGCGCTCGAAGGCGACGCTTTCGTTTGCGTCGCTCACGGTGATGGTGAGCGTGACGTACGCCGCGCCTGCGGCCTCGCCATTGACTTCTTGAAGGGCGAGGTCGGCGTCTTCGGCTTGCGCGGTTGCATCATTGTCCAGCAGCGTCGCTTCTTCGCGATAGAGTGCTTCGCGCAAGAGTGTCAGGATGCCTTTGCGCTTGGAGAACCAGCGTTTGCGGATTTTCTCGATTTCTTGCCGCGCCGCTTCGCGGTCGAGCGGCATCACCCGCGTCACCCAGCGATAGGGAATGCCCAAGCGGTTGAGAGCGTCGAGAAGGCCCGGCTCGGTCTCGCTGACATAGGCGCGAACCGAGAGCACTTTGACGAAGTGCTCGCCGAGCTTGGGGGCCATGCCGCCAAGCAAGGAAGAATCCGAGATGAGATCGTCGATGTGGAAGGGCGCGTGCGGCAGGGCGATGGCGTGCGGTGTGTCGGACACGCAATCGTGCAGATAGGTCAGCGTTTCCGCATCGTTGAGGAAGCGCACCTCGGTCATGACGAGATCCAGCAGCGCCTTGAACGCGTCGGTCTCGTCGATGAAGCTCGAAAGGCACGCTTTGTAATCGATGGCGCGGGTGTCTGCGCCTGCGCCTTCGAACAGGGCGGTTTCGAACCGGCCAGCAGTCTCGCTGGGCGGGAGCCATGAAAGGGTCAGGAAGTATTGGCTTTCGAAGCGGCCCCCGGCGGCGGCGAAATCATGCGCGCGCTCTTCATCGATTAGCCAAGACAGCGCTTCGGGCCAGTCGCTTTCCGGATAGGAGCTAGTCGGCGCGCGGCGCGCTTCGACATGCAAACACCAGCCGGAGCCGAAGCGCTTGAGCGCATTGTCGAGCCGCCGGCTCGCGCCGACCAATTCTGATAGTGTCGAGGAATCGAGATCGGGTCCGCGAAAGGAGAGCGTGCGCTGGAAGGCGCCGTCTTTGTTGACGACGATGCCCGGCGCGATGAGGCCCGCCCAGGGCAGCCAATCAGCGAGCCGGGCTTCACGAGATCGATAGGCGCGGAGATCCATCATCGCCGCCTCACGCTGCGAAATAAGAAGGCTTGGCCATTGCGCGTGGCCAGGTGTCCAAGAACCAAGGATCGCGCGAAGAGGCGTAAGCGCCGGCGCCTTGCACGATGGCCCAGAGCGGCACGCCGATCAGCGGCTGCTGCAAACCGAAGGCGATCGCGGCGGCTACTGTGGCGTTGAGGATGGCGAAGGTACGCGGCACGCCCGCAAGGAGGAGCGGACGCGTCAGCGAGGTTCGGAGTGGGAGGCGAAAGCCTTCGGGCTCGTCGTCGAGTGAAGCTGGCATGATCACACCAAGGCGCCGCCGGCAAAGCCGAAGAAATCGAGGAAGAACGAAACCGCCGCGAACATGATGGCGATGCCCAGGCCGACGAAGGCGAGCTTTCTGATGCCGCCGCCGCCTTCGCCGAAAATGATCCCAACGCCGCAGACGACGATGGCGATGACGGCGGCCGCGCGCGCCACCGGCCCAGTAATAGAATCCACCACTTGCTGCAGCGGCGCCTCCCACGGCATGCCGGAGCCCGCCGCGTAAGCGGGCCCAGTGATGGCGACGCACGCCGCGAAGGCGACGAGGGCGAGCGCCCTCGACTGAGATTTGGTCACGTTGCTTGCTCCCCCTTGCATTGGATGATTTCCTCGATGCGCCGGCCGTTTGGCGTACGGGCCATGAAGACGATGGTGTCGACCGCCGAGGCAATGAGGCGCTCGGGACGCGCTGCGCCTGTTTCGAGACAGAGATCTTCGAGTCTCAGCAGCGCATCCGCGGCAGAGTTGGCGTGGATGGTGAGAAGACCGCCGGGATGGCCCGTATTCCAGGCCTTCAAGACTTCGAGCGCCGCGCCATCGCGGACCTCGCCGACAATGATGCGGTCGGGACGCAGGCGGAGCGTCATCTGTACGAGCTCACGCATGGAAACGGCGGGCGCGGTGCGCTTGGTCAAGAGTTGCACCACATCGGCGCCGGCGCATTGCAGTTCAGCGGTGTCTTCGAGGATCAGCAAACGCGAATGGTCGAAAGTGGGCTCAGCCAAAAGCGCGTTCAGCAGCGTGGTCTTTCCAGACCCAGTGCCGCCTGCAACGACGATATTGCGCCGTTCGTCGACCGCCGAGCGCAGCGTGTCGGATTGCGCCGATGTAGCGATGCCGTCGCGCACATAATCATCGAGCGTATAGATGAAGCTCGGGCGCTTGCGGATGGCCAGCACCGGTGCATTGACAATCGGCGCTATCAACGCCTGTACACGCGCGCCGGACCCCGGCAGCGTAGCCGCGAGATAGGGCTGGTCTTCGGTAATTGTCTGCAATGCATCGGCCGCGAGGAGACGGATGGCGGTCTCGCGTTCGGCCACGGAGAGACGCACATCCGTCGGTTCAATGCCGCGGCCCACGCGATCGAGGCGCATTTGTCCATCGGCGTTGACCAGCACTTCAACGACGGCCTCGTCGGCGAGCGCGGCCGCGAGTGCTGGACCCAACGAACGCGCTAAGCTGGCGAGTCGCCGCTCTGCGACTAGACGGTGTGGCGCAGGCGCGTTCATTCGCCCGCCCCGTTCATCGCATCTTGGCGGCCATGCGGCGCGTAGGCGAAGAGCGTGCGGCCAGGCGCGAGGCTCTCGGACAGGAGCTCCAGGAAGGAATCGAAGCGGCGCTCCGCCGCCGCATGCGTGGCGTCGAGCGCTTCTTCCGGCGGCGGCGGGGTGTGTTCGAGCCAGACACGTATAAAAAGCAGCAGCGTCTCCTTGATGATGGAGAGTTCGCGGGCGCGCGCGACATCGCGTTTCTCGACCCGGTCGAGCCGCATCTTCACGGTGTCGGCGACGGCGGGGTCTTTCTCATCGAGATATATGCGGCGCATGGCGTCGGCGGCCGCGCGCGTGGTCGGCAGACCGCGCTCACGCGCATCGGCGCTCAAGGCGCGCGCCACGTCGGGTTCGAGATAGATGGTGACCTTGGTTCTGCGCCTCTCGGTCATGACAGCGCTCTGCCATCAGGGCTTGGCCCGCGCGGACGCAAATCGAAGCGTGGGCCTGCAGGCGACGCTTGCGGCGGCGGTGGCGCGGGGGTCGAGGCGTCGACGTTGGCTTGCGCCAGCGCCTCGCCATCAGTGTCGGAGGGCGGAGACCCGATCAATGCGAGCAGATCGGGTTGCGCCGGCGACGGCGGCCGCGGCGGACGCGAGCGCAGCGGGGTGTGTTCTGCAACGACCCGCTCGGCGGCGCCTTCGCGTCCAGTTTTGGCGCTCGCTGGCGTTTTGACGACCACGCCCAGCAGGGAACTATGGCCCGCCCAGGGCGAGGGAAGTGCGGCGCGCGTCTCCGGCGGCGGCAGCGAGATCAGGCGCTGGCGAAAGATGGGCTCTTCGTCGTAGCGCACTTTGCGGGCGCGCAACGGACGCGCGCCGGTGACGAAGATGAGCTCCTCACGCTCATGCAGGCTGCGCACTTCCGAGGGCAGCAGGAGCGGGCGGCGTTCTTCGCGATAGGTGATCGCGCGGTGATCGAGGCCGAATAGCTGACGTTTGCCGGACCAGGTCTCCTGCGGCCGCATCTCGAAAATGTCGCCCGCGAGTTTGGAAATGGTCTCGGCGGTTTCGACGTCTGTGGCCGCGAACGAAGTTACGATCTGACAATTGTCTAAAATCGTGTGGTAGCGGCCGTAGGCTTGCGTCACCTGGTGCAGCGATTGCGTGACGAGATAGGCTTTGAGGCCGTAACCGGCCATCGCACCCATCGATTGCTCGAACACGTCGAGCTTTCCGAGCTGGGGAAATTCATCCAACAACAAAAGCAGCGATCGTGTCTTGCGCCGCCCATCGGCGGCATATTCCTGATGCTCCATCAACACGCGGAGCACCGTGCCGAACACCAAGCGGATGAGAGGCTTGACGCGCTTGGCGTCGTTCGGCGGCCAGCAGAGATAGAGCGTGACCGGTCTATCAGCGCACATCAGATCAGAAATGCGGAAGGTCGAGGTCGCCGTATTCTTGCGCACAAGCGGGTCGGCGAAGAGACCAAGATAGGATTCGGCCGTGGCTTTGATGCCAGCGCGGAGCTTGTCGTGATACTCGGCGTAGGACTGCGCCGCACGGCGTACTTCGGGATGGGTTTCCTTCTCTCCTGTTGTGGCGTTGAGGCGATGCAGCGTCGCCTCCATCAGCTTCACGGTGTCGTCGAAGCGTGCAAGCAATTCGAACACCCGCGCCAGCGTCTTTTTCTCCGGCGGCTCCGCATAAGCGACGTGGAGGATCAGACCCGCGAGGATTTGCTTGGCGGCGCGGTCCCAGAATTCTTGGAAGCGCTGATCGCCGTACGGGTCGGCGATGAGTTCGACCAAATTCTGCACGTCGCGAACTTCTTGGGCGCCCGGGCGGATCGTGTCGAAGAGGTTAAGCGCATCCGAGAGCGCCTCCGCCGGCGCGAAGCGGATGACGGGACCGAGTTGAGCACGCCAGCCGGCGGTGCCGGGAAAGTCGACGCGCGCATCGCCCGAATGCAATTCGCCTTTCAGATCCAAGACCAGGATCGAGTGCGGACTGGCAAGAAGTGTAGGGATGACGCTGCCACGGGTCTTGCCCGAGCGCGTCCCGCCCGTGAGCAGCAAATGATGCGGGCCGTCATACGCAAGGAGCTCGCCAGCGAACTTGCCGATGATAATGCCGCCTTCAGCCATCAGACCGACAGCTCGCGCATCGGCTGCACTGCCCCAACTCTTGGCGCCGAACGGACGCTGATCAGGCCGCTGCGGCGCAAAGGCGATGAGAAGGATAAGGCCCGCGCCCATCCACCCGGCGAAGAAGATGAGTTTCGGCAGCGCGAATGCGCGAGGGTAGGTCGCAGACCAATGCTTCGACCAGTCGGCGATCGCGAACGGCGGATAGACGGCGTGGGTCAACAACCGCACGCGAGCGCCGAGAGCGGGCTGGTGATCGAAACGCGCCGCCAGCATTTGCGTAGAGACCGCACCGCCGACGAGCGCCAACAGCGCCGCACAAGAGCCAGCAATGATCGGCCGCCGCAACCGCATGTGAACCGCCCGCCAAACGTAGGAGGAGAGATGAGGCACCAGGAGGAAACGCGGGCATGTATGCAACGAGTGCGCGAACAGGACTTGCGAGTCGGCGCTGCGTCACCCTCTGGCGAGTCGAAAGCGACACTTGTTAAACGCCGCAACAACGCCATCCACTGCTGTCTTTGTGCCGATAAACAGTACAGAATTTCGGATGCGCGGCAGCTTGCCGCGAAAACTGGACATTCACCGCAGACGCGAATATGTCTCGGGTGCTACGAGATTCGTGCGCGATCGCAATCCAGACTCAGCGAACCAACAACGGTGTACACCGCGCAAACACTTGGTGATTGGGCCGCGCTACCCGTTCTTCAAACGAGCGAAGCGCCTTGAGCGAAGGTTCGGAATCCTCGCGGGGGATGCCTGTCACTTCCACCACGGTGGTTGCCACCTCAGCGGCGAACCCGGTACGCATCGCCACTTGGTCCCTTGCCAGAACCGGCACAAAGTCTTCTGGGACGCCGGCCCGGAGCATCATTTCGGCCAGAGCTTCATCCGGCGCGACGTGGTGCGTGATTTTCCGATCGCTCGCCTCGCTTATGATTGCGGCGACGTCGTCAGAGCGAGCGCCGCAGTACACGTTTTGGATGACGTTTCTCTGGTGGCTGTCCTCCACCAAAGCATCCATCGCACCTGCGGCGATGTAGTCTGCGCGCCGCCACGCCATAGAGCGCGAGGCTGCCCGTCCTGAACCGTGGGATCAAGGGAATGCCAACGCCGCCGCGGCAAACTCGATAGTTTCTTCGGCTTGGGATTTGGTATGTTGCGGTCGCTAAGAAGTCCGGAGGAAACATGGCCACGATCAGCACGAAGAAAGTCGGCGAGGTGCTCGTCGTCATTTCCGACAATCAGCCGGTGAATGCGCTGAGCGCCGAGGTGCGCGCTGGGCTCAGAGACGCGATTGCGGAGGCGCACACCGACGCAAGCGTGAAGGCGGTGGTGATCCGCGGCGGCGGCCGCACCTTCTTCGCCGGCGCGGACATCACCGAATTTGGCAAGCCGCTAAAGGAGCCGGGTCTGCCGGACGTGGTGGATCTGATTGAGCAGAGTTCGAAGCCGGTCGTGGCCGCTATTCATGGCACGGCTTTGGGCGGCGGCTTGGAAGTGGCGCTCGGCTGCCATTATCGCGTGGCTGTGCCGACCGCGAAGCTGGGTCTGCCGGAAGTGAAGCTTGGCATTCTGCCAGGCGCGGGCGGCACGCAGCGTCTGCCGCGCGTGGTCGGCGTCGAGGCGGCGCTCGGCATGATTGTCTCTGGCGATCCGATCAGCGCGACGGCGGCGCAAGCGAATGGATTGGTCGACGCGCTCATCGGCGAGGTTTCGCTGGAAGAGGATGCTGTCGCCTTCGCGCGCGAAGCGGCGAAGAATGCGACGCATCCGGTGGCGAGCGAGCGTTCTGACAAGGTGACGGGCGTCAGCGCCTCGGTTTTCAATGATTTCCGCAAGGCCAACGCAAAGCGCCTAAAGGGCTTTGAAGCGCCGAACGCGTGCATCGAAGCGGTGCAGGCGGCGGCGACTTTGCCTTATCTGCAGGGGATTGAGAAAGAGCGGGCGCTGTTCCGCCAGCTCGTGGCGAGCACGCAATCGAAAGCGCTGCGGCACGCCTTCTTTGCCGAGCGCGCGGCGGCGAGGATTGAGGGCGTCACCTCCGACACCTCGCTCATTCCCATCAAGAAGGTCGGCGTCCTCGGCGCCGGCACCATGGGCGGCGGCATCGCGATGAATTTCCTCTCCGCCGGTTTCCCGGTGACGATCGTGGAGCGCGAGCAGGCCGCGCTCGATCGCGGCGTCTCCATCATCCGGAAGAATTACGAGGCGACCGCCAGCAAAGGGCGGATGACGGCCGAGCAAGTCGAGAAGGCCATGAGCCTGCTGACGCCGTCTCTGCACTATGAAGATTTGAAAGACTGCGATCTCGTCGTCGAAGCCGTGTTCGAGCTGATGGAGGTCAAGAAAGAAGTATTCCGAAAGCTCGACGGGATCGTGAAGCGGGGTGCGATCCTAGCGTCCAACACTAGCTATCTGGACGTCGATGAGATTGCAGCTGAGACGAAGCGGCCGGAATTCGTGCTCGGCACGCACTTCTTCTCGCCGGCCAATGTGATGAAGCTCTTGGAGATTGTGCGCGGCGCGAAGACGTCGCCCTCGGTGCTGGCGACCTTGATGAGCGCCGCCAAGAAGATCAACAAAGTCGCGGTGGTGTCGGGCGTTTGCTGGGGCTTTATTGGCAATCGCATGCTGCAGCCGCGTCAGGTAGGTGCGAATGCGCTGTTGATGGAAGGCGCGCGACCGGCGCAAGTGGATCAGGTGCTATTGGATTTTGGCTTCCCGATGGGGCCGTTCCAGATGAGCGATCTCGCTGGCCTCGATGTGGGTTGGGACCCGGACAAGACCAGTTCGGCGACGATCCGCGAAGTGCTGTGCGAGCGCGGCCGGCGCGGCCAGAAGACCGGCAAGGGCTTTTACGACTATGACGAGAAGCGCAATCGCACGCCTTCGCCGGAGGTCGATGAGGTCATCGCCGCGTTCGCGACGAGAGCCGGCAAGCCGCAGCGCGAGATCAGCGATGATGAAATCCGCGAGCGGCTGCTCTATCCGATGGTCAATGAAGGCGCGCTGATCCTGGAAGAAGGCATCGCCCAGCGTGCGTCCGACATCGATACGGTTTGGCTCAACGGCTATGGCTGGCCGTCCTACACAGGCGGGCCGATGTTCTGGGCGGACACGGTGGGCTTGGACAAAGTGCTGGCGGGCCTGGAGAAGCACGCGGCGAACATACCGGAGTTGCGCATCTCCAAGCTGCTGCGCGAGAAGGCTGCGAAGGGCGAGACGTGTAACTAGAATCGACGCCGAGCCCAAGACCGGCGACGCGCCCGCGCGTAAACGCCCGCAACGCGCGCCCAGGCCGAGCGCGGGAAGACCGAGCTCGTGTTCTTATAGTCTTCAACATTGCTGACGAAGGCTTCCTGGGTGGCGTGCTCATCCGGCGTTTCGTGGGCGATCACATCGCTGTTGAAGAAAGACGACGCGACCGGTGAAGCGCAATCCTTGCAAATGGCGGCGTCAATTTGGTTCAAGCAGGCGCACGCGCGCTAGCAGGACCCCAGCGCGAACGGCGGGATCGTCGCTGGCAAACCGTTCCGCAAGTTTTTTCGTCGCACAGTCGATGATCGCAACAGATTCCTCGCCATCGTCGAGGATGCCCGCGCTTATCACGGTGCCGCGACGCGAGGCGTCGCGAACGTACTCGCGATGCGCAGCGACGGCCCGGGTGCGATCAAGATCGGGCATATCCGTGTTGGCAGTGTACAAAACAACAAATCGCGACATCGGCCAAGGCCTGAGCTGGTCTTAGACCATGGTTTCTCGGAAGGCTACACGTCAACAGGCCGCGCTCTTGTTCTTGTCGAACTCCATGCGAGCAATGGCGCGTTCGTGCACCTCGTCGGGCCCATCGGCGATGCGCAGTGCGCGCTGATTGGCGTAGGCGAACGCAAGACCCGGATCCGTGCTAACGCCTGCGCCGCCGAAGGCCTGGATCGCGTCATCGATGATCCGCAGCGCCATATTCGGGGCTTGCACCTTGATCATCGCTATTTCGGCGCGCGCAACCTTGTTGCCGACCGTGTCCATCATGTAGGCGGCCTTCAGGCACAATAGACGCGTCATTTCGATGTCTATTCGCGCGCGCGCGATGCGGTGTTCCCATATGGAGTGGTCTGCCACCAATTTGCCGAACGCTTTGCGCGTCATGAGACGCTTGCACATCTTTTCGAGCGCAACTTCGGCGGTGCCGATCGAACGCATGCAGTGGTGGATACGACCGGGGCCAAGGCGCGCTTGTGAAATTTCGAATCCTTTGCCCTCGCCGGCGATAATGTTCGTGCTGGGCACCCGCACGTCGTCCAGCAGCACCTCGGCATGGCCATGCGGCGCATCGTCAAACCCGAACACCGGCAACAATCGTTCAATCTTCACTCCCGGCGTATTGAGCGGTACGAGGATTAGCGATTGCTGCAAGTGCGCCCTCTGCCGGGGATCGGTTTTGCCCATCACGATTGCAATCTTGCAGCGTGGATCGCCAACACCGCTCGCCCACCACTTGCGCCCGGAGATGACGTATTCATCACCGGAGCGCTCAATACGCGTCTCGATATTGGTTGCGTCAGACGACGCTACTGCTGGTTCGGTCATCAGGAAGGCGGACCGCATCTCGCCGTTCATTAGAGGGCGGAGCCATTTTTCTTTCTGTGCGAGCGTGCCGTAGCGATGCAGCACTTCCATGTTGCCGGAGTCCGGTGCGGAGCAGTTGAATACCTCCGAGGCGAAGCCGATCCGTCCGAGGACTTCGGCAATCGCAGCATAGGTCACGTTGGAAAGCTTGGGGCTCTCAAATTGGAAAGTGTTCTCTACCGGTGTGAAATCCGCGGGCTGGGGCGGCATGAACAAATTCCAGAGTCCGTAGGCCCTTGCTTTCTTCTTTAGCTCCTCCAGCACGGGGACAGCTTTCCAGCGCTCACCCGTTTCGTGCTGCTCATTGTACGTCGGGATCGCCGGAGCAATGTGCTCGTCCATAAAACGCTGCACTCGTGCGACCCAGTTTTTGGTGTCTTCCGAATGCTCGAAATTCATGACCAATTCTCTGCAGGCGTTTGGCCTCGTCAAAAAGCCGAGTGGCGATGACTACGCCAGCTTGAGGCGAGTGGCAGTTGCCGGCACCAAGCAAGGAGGCCGCCATATATCAGTGCTCGCGAGTTTTTTGACCTCAATCTGGGTTCGTCAACTTTTCGGACAAGAAATCGAGACGATAAGCATAGCGTCAGGACGTGATACCGCTCGCGGCCTTGAAGCGGCAGGAGAAAATTCTCCTCATGCAGCCGTTCGCGCGGCACGAGCACACCGCCGCTCAGCATGTAATAGACGACTTTGCCAAGCGAATAGATGTCGGCGGCGGGGGACAAAATGGAAGACCACGGACATGGCCGCTCAACCCGCCGAAACCCTGCGCCGCGTGCTGCTAGACGCGAGTTTGGCGCTGATCGAAGCGGAAGGGCTCGAAGCCTTTTCCATGCGCGAAGTGGCGCGCCGCGCGGGCGTCAGCCATCAAGCGCCGTATCACCATTTCGAAAATCGAGAGGCAATCTTGGCGGCTATCGTCGCCGAGGGCTTTCAAGAATTGCGGGACCGTTGCATCGCGGCGCGCGACGGCGAAACCGAACCGGCCAAGCGCTTCACCGCGATTGGCCGGGCGTACTTGGATTTCGCGCTGCGGCGACCGGCGCACTTCAAACTGATGTTCCGCTCCGAACTCGTGCGGGAAGACAAGCACAGCGAGACGCTCGCATGCGCGCAGGGCGCCTATGACGTACTGCTTCAAGCCGCGGATGAAGTCGCCAAACATAGCGGCCACGATCATCGGCTGATTGTCGTGCTCGCTTGGTCAACCGTGCACGGGCTTGCGACACTCATGCTGGAAGGCAAGCTCGACAAAGCGGTCCTAGCGCCAGACGAGCGAGAACAAGCCGGCTATGCGGCGATCGTGATGTTGGAAGCATTGTGGAAACCTTAGCGCTGAATGTCCGCTCTGTGGTGCATTCCCGCTAGTGGCCGCAGGTTCAATCATCCGTTAACGCCAGATCGTCAAAATGGTCAACCGTTCCGACAATTATGGATACCTATGGGTTTGCGGCTCGCCAGGACTGAATCGCTGATATCGTCCATTGAGCACGAAGAGTTGGAACGCGCCTATGCCTCGACAACGGGTGCAGTTGCGCCGCGCATCTTATGTGGCGCGATATCAGCGCTAGCGCTCGCAACGATTGCAGGCTGGCTTGCTGCGCTTTGCTGGTGGCTGGGTGTTGTCGTAGTCGAAGTCGGCGGAGCGCGGATCCTTAAGGCGATCGTCGTCGTGCCGATCGCCCCAGAGCAAGCGCGCCGAGCGGAGGCCTACTGGCGCTCCAAGGCTTGATGGTTAATGCCCTTTATTCAATCGGTTTCGGTGCAGCCTGGCTCCTCGGCGGGGACTTAGGCATGTTCATCGGGGCGGGTTGGGCTGTGCTCTCGCTTTTCTACGATGTTGTCTACGTTTCAGCGTTGCGGCGGGTTTTTATGGCAACCACGGCCCCCACGTTGATCTGCGCCGTCCTTGTGCCGTTCCTTACGAGTGGGATTACCCTTGGCACGTTGTCGATGTTCGCCATGCTGACCATAACCTTGTTGCTGGCGTTCAGCGCGGCTGTCGATCGCCGCCGCATGCAAGAGACGGTTATTGCCACCGAGTCAGCGCGGCGGGCGGTGGAGGCGACGTACGCAGCGAAGAGCCGGTTCTTGTCGACAATGAGTCACGAACTGCGGACGCCGGTCAACGCGATCATAGGGTTTGCTGAAATTCTTCATGAGGACGCCGACGACGACGGGAGAACAGACGCTGCTTCCGACGCTCAACGAATCAGTCAGGCAGGGCGGCGCTTGCTCGCTGCTATCGATCAAGTGCTTCTGATTTCGGATACGGACGTCGTTCATTCAACGACACAGAATGAGCCCACGAACGTACCACAAATTCTCGAAAGCGTTGTGCGCCAATACGAACCCGTCGCCGCTTCGCGGTGCTCATCGCTGACGCTTCGCTGCGACCCTTCTATGGAGCTTGTCAGAACCGACTCTGAAAAACTGAAGCAATGTGTGGGTCACATTGTCGACAATGCGTGCGAGTTCGGTGCGGGCAAGCCTGTGGAGATCGCCCCGATATTGAGCGTCAACGATTCGTTAGCGACCTTGACCGTTGTGGTGTCAGATCAAGGCGTGGGAATTCCCGCGAATGAATTGAACCGCATCTTCGATCCGTTTGTCCAAGCGGATAGTTCCCAGACCCGTGCCTTCGACGGTATGGGACTTGGGCTGGCCGTGGCGCAACATTTCGCGTCGCTGCTGGGTGGAAGCATCCAGGTCGAAAGCCGCGTGGGCAATGGATCCAGTTTTAGAATTATCCTGCCGACCGAACTAGTGGCCAATGTGAAGCGTGAAAGCCTTGCAACGGCGGCGTAAATTGACGCTAAACGGCGCTCGGTCAAGCTAGACGCTCTTAATCAGCAACTTCCCGAAATTTTCGCTGCGAAAAAGCTTCGTCAGCGCCTGAGGAAAGTTCTCAAGTCCCTCAACGATGTCGTATTGACACCGCACCTTGCCGTCTCGCACCCACTCGACCATCTGGCCGACGAATTCCGCTTGCCGGTTAAAATAGTCGAGAACCACAAAGCCCTGCATGCGCAACCGGCGAATGATGAACAGGGACATGTTGTGCGGGCCGGGACGCGGCGCGGTATCGTTATAGGTCGAGATCATGCCGCACGACACGATTCTGCCGCCATTCTTCATGGCGCCGATCGCCGCCTCCAACATGTCGCCGCCGACATTGTCGAAATAGATGTCGACGCCGTCCGGGCACGCCGCCTTGAGCTGGGCGGAGAGACGCCCGTATTCGTATTTGAATGCGTCGTCGAAGCCCAATTCCTTAATGAACGCTACTTTGGCGTCGGAGCTTGCGGTCCCGACGACGCGGCATCCCTTCAGCTTCGCGATCTGGCCCGCGACCGCTCCGACTGGACCGGACGCCGCTGAGACGAAAACCGTTTCGCCAGCGACGGGCGCGCCGATGTCGAGCATGCCGTAATATGCGGTCAGGCCGGGAATCCCCAACTCACCGAGAAAATGATGCGCGGGAATTGCGCCGACCGGCACAATTTGCGCCGCGCCAGGCCGGATCACGGCGAAATTCTGCACGCCGAGCAGGCCGGTCACCCAATCGCCTTCCTTCAACTCGTCCGCCTTCGACGCGATGACTTGGCCGATGCCGCCCGCGCGCATCACCTCGCCGATCTCGACAGGCGGAAGATAGGACTCATGATCGTCGATCCAGCCGCGCATCGCCGGATCAAGAGAAATGTAGTGCAGCTCTACAAGCGCTTCACCAGCTCCGATGGTTGGCGCGGGACCGCGTCGAACAGCGAAATTTTCGGGGCCAAGGAAACCCACGGGCCGGCGCGCAAGCGTGATCTGAGTGTTTTCTCGGGCTGACACGCGTCCTCCATACAATCCATTCAACTAGAAGCCAGCGCGAACGATGCCTGCGCGCTTACACCGTCACATTGCGCTGGCGTCGCTGTTTGTTGTTGTCGCGTCTGCGTCCGACTTCACGCGGGTGAGGCGAGGCCAGGCGATCCAGGTTGCGATGGCGTGAACGCCGCCATACAGAAACGCGATCAGCGAACTCCAAATTGTGAAGCTATCGACAGTGGCGGGCACCCATATGAGAGCCGGAAAAAGAACCACGCCGCGTAGCAGGTACAAGGCGCTGATGGTCGCGAGCGCAGGGCGCAGGAGCGGCAGTTTTGGCAACAGCCCCGCCGCCGAGAACGCGTAAGCCGCGCAGGCAAAAAGAACGCCGGCAATGGCTAGGGTGAGCAACGCCGGCAACGGCGATCCCGCCTCGGCTAAGTGGGCGATTTCCTCTCCAGCGCCAAAGAAGCGATACCAATTGGGCCCACCTGCCACGATCGCCAGATGCAAGAGCGCTGCGGTGACGCTGAGCACACCGCCAACAAGCAACCACGCCGCACCGCGCATCCATCACCTCTGCCAATAGCGACTTTAGACACGCGATATCTCCTCGGCCGCGGCCGGGCGCGCGCTATACGGGCGTCGGTTTCTGTTGCCGCGTCGTCCTGATCGCTTGAGTAGGAGCCAGGCGGAGCGACACAGTGTAACGGCAAGGTTTGGACGAGGCTGTCATGCAACGCAAAATTCCATTCATTCGTGTAAAAGGCTCCGCTGAAGATCGCGGCGCTGCGATCGGCGCGGCTTTCGCCTCTCGTATCGGCGCTTCGAGCGAATTTTATGGACGGCTATTGGGCCTTTCCGATGCTGAGCTTTCGGCGCGGGGGGCGCGCTTTGCCGGCATTATTGGCGCGTTTCGCCCAGCGTTCGTGCGTGAGATCGAGGCCTGCGCCGACGCTGCAGGGATAGCGGCGAACCGCTTATTCGCGATCAATGCCCGCAGCGAATTGCTTACGTCCGCCGGCGTTCCAGAATGCACGGCCATTTCTTTTCGCCAATCGGCGTTGCTTGGGCAAACCTGGGATTGGGTTCAAGCTTTCGAAGATTTGTTCGTCCTTGTCTCTCACGAAACGGAGCAGGGAAGCCGTTTCTTGACTGTGACCGAGCCAGGGATTCTCGCCAAGATCGGGCTCAATTCGGCGGGGTTCGGAGTGTGCCTGAATTTTCTGATGAGTCGGCGGCCGTGGATGCAGGGCCTTCCGATCCACGTTTTCTTGCGCGCGGTGCTGGAATGTCAGTCTTGGCAAGAGGTTGTTGAATTCGCCGGCGCCGAAGCAGATGGAATTGTTGGAAACGTGATGATCGCGAGCGCGGCCGGGGAGCTGCTCAACATCGAAGGTTCGCCGGAGCAGGCGTCGATTTCGAGCGCAGGCGCCCACGTGTTCGTTCACACAAATCACTACCTCCAGCGCAATGACGGCGGTGGAGCAATGGAGATGCTGGGAAATTCCACCGGCCGCCTGGAGGCCGCCCTTGAACTCGCGGGTCGGGGCACACAGGACCTCGACCAATTGAAGCACGTGCTTTCCGATACAGAAGCGGGCCCCATTCTTGTGCCCTACACGCCATATCAGGGGATGAATGTCGGCACAGTATGTACGGTGTTGATGGAACTGGGGGCCGGTCGGTTGCACGTCCGCACCGGTCCAGACCCCAGCGTCCCGTTTGAAACCTTCGCTCTCACTTCATCTTCGTGATGTCGAACTCCTCGTTTGAGGCGCGTTCCAAGAATTGAAACACTGCGGGCGAAGCCATCAGTTCGGCGATGAGTGTGCGTTCGTGCGCAATGCCTTCGTGCAGGGGGCGGGCCAATGCCTGACGCACGAGGCGCTTGGCGAGGCGCATGCCTTGCTGGCCGGCTGGTCGATTAGCCATGCGCGAAGCGATGTCTCGCGCCTCTGCGAGGGCGTCAACGGCAAGCTCATGAACAAGGCCATGTCGCTCGGCTTCCGCGGGCGTGACGAGCCGTCCACGCAAAATGAAGTCCAATGCCTTGGCCATGCCCACGACGCGGGGCAAGCGTTGGGTGCCACCGGCGCCGGGGAAGATGCCGCCCTTCGTCTCTGGTAGGCCGATCAGATAGTCGCCATGCTGGGCGATGCGGAGGTCGCAACATAGGGCGAATTCGTACCCGCCCCCCATGCAATAGCCGTTGATTGCCGCAATGGTTACTTGTGGCAAATTCTCAATCATTTGGAACGCGACATCGACGTCGCGTTCAGGGAAGAATTGGCCGGCTGCACCCGAGAATTTCATTCGGCTGATCGCTTGACCTGCCGCTGACAATTCGCCGGTATCATAATGACGAATGAAAACGCCGTCTAAGCCTCCGGTGAAGATCACGGCGCCGATCGTAGCGTCGTCCGTCAGCCGGCCAGCGAGCTCTCGCAGTTCGTTGACCGTCTGTTGGTTCATCAGGCCCTTCGGCGGATTGCCGAACCGCACGATTGCGACACCATCCGCCGATTCGAGGGACAATTGGCTCACGCCATTCTCCTAAGTAGAGCGCTCACTGGAAGCGGAATGTTGCGGTCAGGCCGAACAGACGCGGATCGCCATAATTGTTCGTTGCGAGCATAATGGGCGCTGGCGTGTCTCCCGCATTGCGGATGTAGCGCGTGTCCTCAAGGTTTTTCACCCAACCCATCAATTGGAATCTTCCGTCGGCAGACTCGAAGGTGACTTGGGCATTGAGCACGCTATAACCGTCTTCCCTCAGAAAGGATTCGTTCTCAGGCGAGAAAAAGTGCTCGCTGAGGTGATTATAATCCGCCGCCAGCGTGAGTGTGTGGTCGCCGGGCAGAGGGATGCTGTATTCCGCCGATAGCAGAGCCGAAACTTCCGGAGCTCGGATGAGGCTGTTACCGGAAAGGTCAGCACCGTCGAGGATGAACTCCTGGTACTCCGTGTGCAAGAGCCCAAGATTGGCTGAGAGGCGCAAGCGCTCAATAGGCGAGATGGATAGTTCGAACTCTGCGCCGTAGATGGTCGCTTGCGCCGCGTTGTCCAAGAATGTCGTCGCGGCGCCGCCTACGTCACGTATCGTGAACACTTGCAGGTCGCGATAGTCATAATAAAAGGCGGCTGTGTTGAACGTCACGCCTTCATCGTTCCGCGCTTTCAGACCCACTTCGTACGCTGTCACAATTTCAGGGTCATAAGACTCGGCGGCGGCGACGGGACTGTCTGCGGCGCCATTGAAGCCGCCCGCTTTGAAGCCCTGCGAAACAGTGGCGTACACATTCAGGTTGTCGCTATATCGGTAGGCCAAGTTGAGCCGCGGCGATACATTCGACCAATCGTCTCGCGCCGACACTTCTGGAAAGAGCGGGAACGCGAAAAGAGGCGAACGGAACTGGTCTCGCGCTTCAACGCCGATTCGGAAGGCCTTCTCTTCGTAGGTGCCGCGCAATCCAAGCGTGCCGCTCCAACGGCTAGTGATGTGATAGGTCGCTTGGCCGAATAAGGCGTATGCATCGGTTGTTTGATCGGGTGTAAACACAATTGCGCCAAATGGAGGCGGCGCCAATGTGGGAATGTCAAAACCCTGCGTGGCGCTCGCATTCTCGTGGAAGTAATAGAAACCGACCAGCCAATCCAAACGCCCGTCTTCATCAGACGAGAGCCGAATTTCCTGACTATACTGATCCTCTCGAGCAGTGAAGAAGAAGTGCCCCAGCGTGTTCGGGCTTGCGTCAGAATCCTCGGCCGCGTCCAAATCGAATAAGCGCGCGCCGCTGATGGAGTGCAACGTGGCAGGACCGAGATCCCAGATGAGGCGAAGTGATGCGCCGTACGCGTCGTAGTCCGTGGCGGCGGGCAAATTGTATTCGCCCGTGAATGGGTCGCCATCGGCATCACGATAACCGGCGGAGTCGAGGCCGCCCGGACCCAGACCAACATGCGACGAGCCGTTTCCAATGTTGGAATTGCGCGTGAAATCCGCTGAAGCGATGATTTCGACGCCTGGCGCCGGCGCTATGTCGACGATGCCCCGTGCGGTCCAATTCTCTTCCGTGCGATAATCATCATACGATCCAAGGTCTGGACTGACTGCCGGCGATTGGCCGATATCATTTCGCACAAGCCCGTCGCGCGAGTTGCTCTGAAGCGTGAAGCGGGCGCGGAGCTCTTCTTCGACGATGGGGCCGGAAACTGTGGCTTCCGCGTCCAATCGCCCTTCGTTGCCTACCCTGACGCGAGCGAACGATTCGAATTCGTCCGTGGGACGGCGGGTGTAGAAGCTGATCGCGCCGCCGCTCGTATTCCTCCCATAAAGACTTCCTTGCGGACCTCTCAAGACTTCCACGCGCTCAATGTCAGGCAGGCCGAACACCTGAGCGTGGGGTGTGCGGATGAACACCTCATCGACGTAAACCCCAACTCCGCCTTCCCCCGTGATGTTGAAATCGTCTGATCCCACGCCGCGCATGAAGAAGAGTGCGTTAACAGATTCAGATGTTTGCGAGGCATAGAGGTTTGGCACCAGCCGGGCGATTTCGATGCTTGAACTGACCTCGCGGTCCTCAAGCGTTGCGCCGCTAAAAGCGTTCATCGCGATAGGCACGTCAAAAGCTCGCTCTTCGCGCTTTTGCGCTGTGACAACGATCTCCTCAGATGGGTCGCCTGTTTGCGCCGCCGCGGGCGCGGCCATGGCGGTGACGCCGGCCAACAAGGCGCCCGCAACGCGATCTGTCTTCAAAGACGTCCGCAATCCATTCCGCCGCATTTGAACGTTCCCCCGAGTCTTTTTCTGCTTGTGAAGTAATCGCGTTGAAGCTTCGTATGGTGCGAATTGGCCTGTCAAATCGGCCGACTCGCGGTCGCCCACGTTGAAAAAGGCACGAAAAACAAGTCACTAAGACCCTGGGTCGATGACCTGCGGCGGTGCTGACGCGCTGGACGCGACGCCCGGCAAATTCAGCCGGACATTCGCACAATGATTTGGCCGCGAGCGCACCATACGGTGCTTTCGAAGCGCTAACGCGATTGCATGCGGCGTGGAGGAAGATTGTCGATGCGCGTATGCGTTTTGGGCGGCGCCGGACACATCGGCGCCCAAGCGGCGACCTACTTGGCCCCACATCCAGCTGTGAGTGCGCTTGTGATCGCGGATATAGACGAGGCGGCTGCGCGCCGCGTCGCCGATTCCTGCGGGCCAAAGTGTCAAGCCGCGCGCTGCGACATCTATTCAGATTCTGATCTGGCGCGGTTGATCGCGGACAATGATCTCGTCATCAACATGGTGGGTCCGTTTTTCCGCCACGGCGCGCGCATCCTGATCGCGGCGATCAATGCCAAGTGCAATTACGTTGACATCAATGACGATTGGGAGCCGACGCGGGCGATGATGGAGCTGGACGCGCAGGCGCGGAAGGCCGGCGTGACCGCAGTCATTGGCATGGGTTCCAGCCCCGGTCTGACGAATTTACTCGCCGCAAAAGTGGCGGCGCAGCTCGATAAGGTTGAGCGCCTCTATACAGGCTGGACCATGGCCGGCACGGTCGATGAGAGCGAGCTTCTCGACATTGTCTCCCAAAGCGGTGCGCCGAGCGCGGCGATGATCCACTGGCTTCGGCAAGTTTCGGGAAACATCGAGGTGTTGCGCGAGGGCGCGCTTCGCCAGGCTTCGCCAGTGGAGCAAATCCGCTTTTACTATCCAGGCCTGGGGGAGTGCTCGGGTTGGACCATTGGGCACCCTGAGCCCATCACATTCGCAACGTCCTATCCAGGCTTGCGCGAAAGTTACAATCTCATGGGGCTAAACGAGACCATGGCGGCCGCGCTGCGCGAAGTGGGCGCCGCGATCGACAGCGGCGCGCTCACGCATGAGCAGGCCGCGCGCCAAATGATCGGCGGTCTCGGTGAAGACAGCGGCATGCTGGACGCGAATGAAATCACTGCGCCGGTGATCTTTGCCTACGGCGAGGGAAGTGCTGGCGGGCGAAAGATGCGCGTTGGCGCACACCCTAAGAGGCTCCCGGCGGGCTTGCTGGACGCATGGACCGCCGGTCCGCTGGCGGTAGGCGCCGTGTTGGTCGGCGAGGGCAAGGCGTCTGGTCATGGGGTGCTATCGCCTGAACGCGCTTTCGATGTAGACGCCTTCTTTGAGGCGTTCGCCCCATTGTGTGAAGGCGAGGGCGAAGTGATCGAATTGCGCGTCGAGTCGCTGTGAGGATCTACCAATGACCGGCGACAGCAGCGCAAATTCGCAATACTGGACTCCCGAACGTATTCGCGGCCTGGTCGATGAAGAGCGCGGTTGGATCGATCCGCGCATCTTCTCGGAGCAAGCGCTGTTCGATCTCGAAATGGAGCGCGTATTTGCGCGGTCCTGGCTTTTCCTCGGGCACGAGTCGCAGCTCAAGGCGCCGGGAGACTACATCAACACGTATATGGGAAATGACTCAGTGATCGTCGTCCGCCAAAAGGACGGCGGCATCGCGGCGTTCCTCAATATGTGCGCGCATCGCGGCATGAAGCTGTGCCGCGCTGATTTCGGGAAGGCGAAAGCCTTTACCTGCTCGTATCACGGCTGGAGCTACGATCTCGATGGCGACCTGATCCACGTGCCGATGGAAAAGGAGGCCTTTCACGGCCAACTCGACAAGGATAAATGGGGCCTTCGTCGTGTACCGCGTCTTGAGCTGCGGTACGGCATGATCTTCGGCACCTGGGACGAAAACGCACCTTCGCTGCGCGACTATTTGGGCGAGATGGATTGGTATCTGGGCCAGTTTCTCGATCGCGCGGACGGCGGCGTCGAGTTCGTCGGCGGCTGTCACAAGTGGGTTATCCCGTGCAATTGGAAATTCGCCGCTGAGCAATTCGGCAGCGACATGTACCATGCCGACCAGACCCACGTTTCGGTAAAGCTCGCGCATCTGCCGCCGGATTTCGATCCGTCCAAGGTCATGTTTCCGCGCGAAAGCACGCAGTTTAGCGCGGGCCTCGGTCACTGCATCGGCTTTTGGACCAATCACAAAGCGGTGGCCGATCTCGGCGTCCTGCAGCCGATTCTGGGCGAACGCGGCGCGGCCTACTATGGCGGGGAAGGCCGCCAAAAGGCGGCGGCGCGCTTGGGTGAAACGCGCGCGTACAAGATCGCAAGCGCGCACGCGACGGTCTTCCCAAACCTTTCTTATCTCGCCGGCAGCCACACCTTGCGCGTCTGGCATCCTCGCGGACCAGGGGAGATTGAAGTCTGGGCGTTCACCGTGCTCGACAAGGGACTGCCGGATGGCATTGGCAACGATTGGCGCCGCGGCGTGGCGAGAACCTTTAGTCCCGCAGGCATCTTTGAGCAGGACGACGGCGAGAACTGGGCTGAAATTCAGCACTCGTTGCGCGGATTCAAGGCTCGCTCGACGCGGCTCAACGTAGAGATGGGATTGGGACACGCACGGTCCGACGATCCCGACTTTCCTGGCCGCACCAATTATGGCTATGCCGAAGAGGGCGCGCGCGGATTCTACCGCCAATGGGCGAGCATGATGAGCGGCGTCGATTGGCCGGACCTACTTCGTCAATCCAGTGCTTGGAATGAAGCGCCGCGGGCGAGCCACTTGTCCGCTTCGGCGGACGCCTGAGCGAGAAAATAGAATGACGCAGCAATGCCTCGTCGCCGATGGCGGCTATGCTTTTCGCTCGCGGAGGATGACGTGGACAAAGTGAAGAATCTGGATTTGCCGCTGCAATCGCGTCTCGGCGGAAAGACCAAATGGACGTCGCAATCGATCCTGTCTTTGGTCGATTGCGAGAATGGCGCGCTTGATCCTCGCGTCTTCACCGACGACGAGCTCTATCAGCTGGAACTGGAGCGTGTGTTCGGCCGCTGCTGGCTCTTTCTCGCGCACGAGAGCCAGATGCCCAATCCAGGGGATTACGTAAACACGTATATGGGCGAAGATTCAGTACTGGTCGTGCGCCAAAAGAGCGGCGGTTTCTCGGCGTTTCTAAACATGTGCCGCCACAGAGGCATGCGCATCTGCCGCGCTGACGCCGGCAATGCGAAATCATTTACCTGCTCCTATCACGGCTGGGGCTACAACACACGAGGCGACCTCATCCATGTGCCGATGGAGAAGGAGGCGTTCCACGACAAGATTGACAAGAAGGAATGGGGGCCGCCAAAGGTCGCGCAACTCGAATCTTACAAGGGTCTTATTTTCGCAACGTGGGATCCCAAAGCTCCGCCCCTGCGCGAGTACCTCGGCGACATGACGTACTACATGGACAATCTGCTGGACCGATCAGCGGACGGGACGGAAGCGATTGGCGGGATCCACAAATGGGTCATTCCGTGCAATTGGAAAGTCGCGGCCGAACAGTTTTCGGACGACATGTATCACGTAGATTTTTCACACGCGGCGACGACCCGCGCTTATCTGCCGGATGGATTTGATCCTTCGATCGCGGAATTTCCTAAGGAGGGCACGCAATTCAGTTCGCCACAGGGACACGGCACTTCTTTCTGGGCGAATGGTGATTTGCTGGGCATTGTTTCTGGACGAACCGCCGCTGAGTACTATCTCGGGGAAGGCCGTCAAACCGCGAGCGAACGCTTAGGCGAATTGCGGGCCACGACGATGACGGGGATGAACGCAACCGTATTCCCGAACATGTCGTTTCTGTCTGGCGGGACGGACACAATACGTGTGTGGCACCCGCGCGGACCCAATCAAATCGAAGTGTGGTCGATTATCACGGTGGATCGCGCCGCACCTGCGGAGGTGCGCGAGTCTTGGCGAAAGGGCTTGTTGCGCACGTTCAGCCCTGCCGGCGTGTTCGAGCAGGATGACGGCGAAAATTGGGTCGAGATTCAAAACGTGCTGCGTGGTCATCAGGCTCGGAAGACGACGCTGAACGCGCAGATGGGCATTGGGCATCACAGCGAAAGCGAAAGCGGGCATCCGGGCAGGATCAGTTTCGGATACAGCGAGGAGGCCGCGCGTCGGCTCTATCAGCGATGGGCCAACATGTTGGCGCACGAGACATGGGAAGAAATCGAGCGCGCCTCCGCGCCGGTCGACAAGGTGGCATAGGTGATCCCGTGACAAAAGAGCCTACTAAACCTCGCCACGCGCCCGCAAAGCTGGCCTCCGCGCGGCTGGAGCTTCAACACGAGATCGAGCAATTCCTCTATGCAGAGGCCGAATTGCTTGACTGGCGTCGGTTCGAGGAATGGTACGATCATCTCGCCGACGATCTCCATTATTACATGCCGGTGCGGTTCAATCGAACTGCGCGCGAAATGGATCACGAATTTGCCCGCGCCAACGAGGCGGCGCATTTCGACGATGATCGGCAAAGCATGCTGGTGCGGATCAAGCGACTTCGGACCAACATGGCCTGGGCGGAAGAGCCTGCCTCACGCACACGGCACTTGATCACCAACGTCAGAATTAAGCCGGCGCAAGACGATGAGCTCGAAGTCCGTTCGTGCTTCATGCTGTACCGCAATCGCGCGGAGCGGGACGTGGATATCTTTGTGGGTGAGCGTCACGACGTGCTTCGCCGCTCGGACAAGCCGCTGGGCTGGTGCGTCGGTAAGCGCACAATCTATCTCGATCAGGCGACGATTCTGGCGAAGAATATCAGCATTTTCTTTTAGGCGTGGTCGGCAGGGAATATCGCTATGAGCAAAGTAGGCAGCCTTGGTTATCTCCGTCTTGGCGTTTCCAGCCTCCAGGCATGGGACGAATTCGCCGGCGGAGTTCTCGGCTTCGAAAATGCCGGAGTGAACAGCGCGGGTGAGACGATGCTTCGAATAGACGCTCATCGCGCTCGCTTCTATCTGCATGAAGATCCCGTCGACGACGTAACCGGCATTGGCTGGGAGGCGAGAAATCCAATCGATTTCGCGGCGCTCGTAAGCAAATTGCGCGATGCCGGCGTGAAAGTAGAGCAGGGGCGCGCTGCGGACATTGAAGCGCGTAACGTCCTCGATCTCGCTAAGTTTACCGATCCCCACGGCGTGGCGTGCGAACTCTACTACGGCCCTACACAGCTGTTCGAGCAGCCGTTCAAGTCACCGATCGGTGTCGCCAGCTTTGTGACCGGCCCCTTGGGGCTCGGGCACGTCGTGCTGCAGACGGACGACGTGAAAAAGAGCGTCGGCTTTTATACCGAGCTGCTGGGGTTCGAGCTCTCAGACTACATCCATATCGGCATGCTGCAGTCGACGCTGCCGTTTCTGCATTGCAACGCGCGTCATCATACGCTGGCGTTCGGGCCGTTTCCGGCGCCGAAGCGGTTGCTCCATTTCATGGTGCAGGTGGAGTCAATGGATGATGTGATGAAGACTTTCTACTCAGGACGAAAGCGCGGCGTGCCGATCGCGTCCGACGTCGGCAAACACACCAACGACCACATGGTGTCGTGCTACTTTACGTCGCCGTCGGGTTTCGAGGTCGAGTACGGCTTTGGCGCGCGCGAGATCCATGAGGGATGGGAAGTGCAACGCCATGACGCGCCCTCGATCTGGGGCCACCATCGCAATTTTCCTCCGCAGGCATAGCTGATTGAAACGGGAGGGATGCGAATGAGCGCTGCAAAGGCGCCTAAGGGCACAATGGTGCAAGCGGGCGATATCGAGCTGCACTGCATCGAACGCGGGGCCGGCGACCCAATCATTATGATTCACGGCGGCGGCCCAGGAGCCTCGGGTTGGAGCAATTTCAATCGTAACGTCGAGGCGTTCGCGCAAAAGCATCGCGTTCTGATTGTTGATCTGCCGGGCTATGGTGCCTCCAGCAAACCAGCCTTACCGCCAACCCTGCTGGGTTTTTACGCTGGCTCTATCCGGGCGATGATGGATACGCTTAAGATTGAGCGTGCGCATCTTGTCGGCAATTCGCTTGGCGGAATGACGTCGCTGAAGTTTGCGTTGGAATATCCCGACCGTCTCGATCATTTGGTGCTTATGGGCGCCGGCGCCTTTGCGCCGTTTAGCCCGATGCCGACCGAGGGCCTGAAGCACCTGTTGGCGTATTATGCCGGCGAGGGCCCAACGTCGCAGAAACTCGAGGCGTTCGTGCGGGCGATGGTGTGGGATCAAAGCGAGATCACGCCGCAACTCATCGCGGAGCGCTATCAGGCGAGCATCGATCCCGAGGTCATGGCGAGCCCCGCCATGGGCAAGGGCGTGTTGCCGCGGTTCGAACCCATCTGGCGCGACGATTTAAGCGTGATTAGCGCGCGCACCCTGTTGATCTGGGGGCGAGACGACCGCGTCGTGCCGCTGGACAGTTCCTTCCTGCTGCTGAAGCAAATTCGCGATTGCCAACTGCACGTGTTCGCGCAGTGCGGTCACTGGGCGCAGTGGGAGAAGGCGCCGGCGTTCAACCGGTTGGTCCTCGACTTTTTGGCGTCGGGATCGCGCGCGTCACCGGCGTCGGCAGCGTCAGGAGGCGCCGCATGAATAGGGACGCGGAACGCTATCGCACTGCGGAGGTTGACGGGATCGAGATCGCTTATGTCGATCTTGGCGAAGGCGACTGCGTCGTGATGCTGCATGGCGGAGGGCCTGGCGCCGCAGGTTGGAGCAATTTCCAGCGAAACGCCGAAGAGTTCGCGCGCGAGCATCGCGTCCTGATCGTAGACTTGCCCGGCTTCGGCCGCTCGCAGAAGCTGAAAATTCCTGCTCAGCGCTATACGTTTTATGCCGGGATCGTGGCCGGTCTTTTGGATAGGCTCGGTATTGCGAAGGCGAGCCTGGTCGGCAATTCGCTTGGCGGGATGGTAGCGCTGCGCTTTGCGCTCAACATGTCGGACCGATTGAACAAGCTGGTGTTGTTGGGGCCGCCCGGGTGGCTGACTCTGTCGACGACGCCAACTGAAGGCGTACACCATCTTCTGAATTATTATGCCGGCGAGGGTCCCACCCGCGAGAAATTGCGCGCGTTCCTGAATTGCATGGTCGCTGACAAGACGCTGCTGACCGACGATCTGATTGAGCAACGCTTCGCCGCGAGCACCAATCCGGAGGTCATCGCGACGGCCCCCTTGGTCAACAACCCGCAAGGTCTGGGTGAAGCACTCTGGCGAGAAGACATCAGCGCGATCGCGCAGCCGGTGTTGTTGGTGTGGGGCCGCGATGACCGTGTCGTGCCGGTCGACGGCGCGTTTGGGCTCCTGAAGCACTTTACGAACGCGCGGCTGCACGTCTTCGCGCCGTGCGGCCACTGGGTGCAATGGGAGCGCGCGCCGGAGTTCAACCAACTCGTTCGCGCCTTCCTGGAGGAATGACGATTTTGTCGCTTCAGCACGTCTTTAAGCCGATTTCGATTGGAAGCGTTGAGACGCAGAACAGGATCGTCAGAACCGCTCACGTGACTAACCTCTGGAAAGCGGGGGGCGAGCCTGACGATCTGATCGCCTACCACGCGGCCCGCGCTAGTGGTGGCTGCGGTCTCAGCATTCTTGAAGTGTTGTCGGTGCATCCAAGCAGCGACGGCAACGGCTTGCCCAACGGACCGCGCCTCGAAGAGGGCTTGAGCAAGCTGATGAGCGCGGTGCGTCCGCACGGCATGCGTGTCTTCGTTCAGCTTTGGCACGGCGGCTTCAACGCATCGCAACGGCACGAGCCTCTCTGGTCAGCCTCCAATGCCGTGGGTCCGTTACAGCGCGCCGTTCCGCGGGCGATGACTTTGGCCGACATCGACGCGCTGATTGAAGGCTACGTAAAGACTGCGCAACGTTGTCTAGCAGCCGGCGTGGACGGGATCGAAGTACATCTCGCGCATGGCTATCTGTTGCAGCAGTTTTTGTCGCCGCTCACAAATTCGCGCACTGACGCCTACGGCGGAACCGCCAAGAAGCGCGCTCGGCTGCCGCTGGAAATTCTGACTGAGCTGCGTTGCGTCAGCTCGGGAGCGCCGTTGGGTGTGCGTGTCAGCCCAGAATGCGTCGATGGCGGCATGGGCGTTGAGGGCATCGTCGACTTGATCGGCGAGTTGGAGAAGAGTTCGCTTGCCGACTTTGTCGACATTTCTCAAGGCGGATATTTCGCGCGCTCGCGCATAGCCGGGGCCGCGCATTTCGAGCCAGGCTATCAGCTAGAAACCAGCGCCGAAATTGCGGCTTGCACCCAGCTTCCGACGATTGTGAGCGGACGATTTGAAACCTTGCAGCAAGCCGACGAGGTGATTGCGCGCGGCGTCGCCGATTTGGTCGGTTTGACGCGGGCGCAGATTGCTGATCCGGACCTGGTCGCAAAGGCGCGCGCTGGACGCGCTTCGGAAGTGCGACCTTGTCTTGCCTGCAATCAAGGATGTTTGGGGGGCGTACGCGGTCCATTCGCGCGCCTTGGCTGCACGGTCAATCCGGACGTCGGATTTGAAAAAGGCGAACCGTCGGCAGCCTCGACGACCGGCGGACGCGTCGTAGTCGTTGGGGGAGGGCCCGCGGGTATGGCCGCTGCGCGGGCTGCGGCGATGCGGGGCGCGCGCGTAGCGCTGTTTGAAGCACGGCGCGAGCTGGGCGGCCAAGCCGCTCTCGCCGCACGCGCCCCGCATTACGCGCCATTGGCGCGCTTTCTATTCTGGCAGCA
This sequence comes from Hyphomonadaceae bacterium, assembly GCA_033764855.1. Taxonomy (GTDB): domain Bacteria; phylum Pseudomonadota; class Alphaproteobacteria; order Caulobacterales; family Aquidulcibacteraceae; genus Vitreimonas. The sequence continues at coordinate 88,567 of JANRIP010000049.1, forward strand.
AGCCGAACTCGAAAGGACCGGTGTCGAAGTGATTGCCGGTGTTCGCGCTGACGCGCGCAGGATCGCCGGGTACAAGCCCGACCGCATCATCATTGCCACGGGTTCGTCGCCACGACTCGATGGTCGGCCCGCGGAGCGGCCGGGCTCGGCGCCGGAAATAGAGCGCGGCGCGAAGGTTCGCTCGAGCTGGGACGTGCTGAGCAGCGAGGATGAAGATTTAGGAAGCTCAGCCATCGTCTTTGACGACCTCGGTCACGCCGAAGCGATTGCGGTGTCCGAGCATTTGCTGAGCCGCGGCGTGAGCGTGACATTTGTCACCACGTTCTCGTCGTTCGCGCCGTTTCTGGCGGCGGAGCAGCGATTGGAGCCGGCCCTAGAGCGCTTAACGGCCAGTCGACGGTTTCAACTGGTTCTGCGCTCGCGTATTTCGAAGGTGGGGCGCGGCGAAAGCATCGTCGAGTTCCTGGGCGGCGCCGCGCGTAGCTCGTTCGCATCCGACATCGTCGTGATGGTGCAGCCGAACGCGCCCGAACGAACTCTGTTTGATGAGTTGAAGGAATCTGCGCTGAACGCAATTTGCGTCGGCGATGCGCTTGGTCCGCGCTTTCTGGGGGCGGCTATCCGGGACGGAGAAATGTCCGGGCGCGCTTGAACATATGTTGGGTTTAGGAGGCGAGAATGAGAGTAGTTGCACTGGGCGGGGCGGGAGCGATGGGGCGCCGCGCGATACGTTTCATTTCCGACAACCCTAAGGTGGAGAGCATCGTAGTCGCCGACCTCAACGAGGACGCGGCGAAAGCGTTCGCCGCGGAAGTCGGCTTCAAGGCTTCTGCGCGAAAGGTGGACATCGGCGACATTCCCGCGATGGATCGTTTGCTCGGCGGCGCGGACGTCGTGCTGAACTTTGTCGGCCCCTACTATAAGCATGGTGCCACAGTCCTCCAGGCCGCGATCAGAAATCGCATTCACTACATGGACATCAACGACGATTGGGAGCCGACGCTTGATATGCTCGAATTCGATGACCAAGCGCGCGCGGCAGGGATCATCGCGGTTATTGGAATGGGAGCAAGCCCAGGCCTTTCCAATTTGCTGGCCTCCGCGGCGGTGCGACAGCTCGATCGCGTGGATACGCTTCACATCTGCATGAACATGGACGCCGCTGATGTCGATGATTCGGATGTTCCCGACCCACATTTGGACGCTAGCTACATCAACGCGGCGGCAGTGCATAGCATGCAGCAGATGGCGAGCGACGTCCGAATTCGAAGAGACGGAAAGTTTGTCGATACACCTGCCTGGGCCAAAGTTGAATTCAAGGATATGGGCGTCGCCGTCAGCTCGGGCCGCATTCTCGGCCATCCCGAGCCCCTCACGTTGCCGCGCACATTCCCGACCATTCAAAATTCCGCGGCGCTAATGCTTGCAAATGAGTCCGACGCCGCGCTTGCGGACGAATTGGTGGCCAAAGTGCGTTCTGGCGAAATGTCGCGTGAAGACGGCGCGCGGGTTCTCGTTCAAGCGGTGGGCGAGCGTCCGCCGACGGTCTTGAGCCCGGCCGGAGATGCGGAGCGTGGCTTGGCCCCCGTCGTGATGGCTTACGCCGCCGGCGAAAAGGATGGAAAGACGCGCCATGTCGCACTTCGCGTCTCGTCGCTGCCTGGGCCAGGAATGGCGAAGCTCACGTCGATCCCGCTAGGCGTCGCTCTCGGCTTACTGATTGACGGGAAGATTACGCGTCGCGGGGTTTGCTCGGCGGAGGGGGCGATTGATCCTGACGATTTTTTCGCTGCGCTTGCGCCACATACCTACCCGCCACGAAAGAACCGCGACGATCTCATCGTTTGCACGATCATTTAGTCACGCCGCTGGTGTGAGAACGGGAGACGCAAATGAGTAAGACAGGGTTGGTGTGGGAGGAGCGGTTCGTTTGGCATGATCCCGGCTCCCTGGCGGTGTTGTTCGGATCGCCCTACATCCAGTATGGCGAAGGAGTCTCTGAATCGCCCGAGAGCAAGCGCCGAATTCGAAACTTGCTAGATGTCGTCGGCGTCGCTGATCGTCTGCATCGGGTGAGAGCGCGTGAAGCCACGCGCGAGGAGATTTGCCGTTGCCATGACGAGGCCTACGTCGATCGCGTGGCGAGTCTCAGCGCTGGCGATGGCGGCCTTGTTGGGCCGGCGGCGTGGATTGGGCGGGGGGGCTTCGCCCATGCCGCGCTCTCCGCCGGCGGGGCGATTACGGCGGTGGACGCGGTGCTCAAAGGAGAAGTTGACAACATCTATGCGCTGGTGCGCCCGCCTGGGCATCATGCGGGCCGAGCAATGGGCGGAGGCCTCTGCATCTTCAACAATGTTGCGATCGCCGTGCGCCACGCTCAAGCCACGCACAACGTTAAACGTGTCGCGATTGTCGATTGGGACGCGCATCACGGCAATGGCACACAGGATATCTTTTGGGACGATCCGAGTGTGTTGACGATTTCGTTGCACCAGAAGGGCGCCTATCCCGGCAGCGCCGATAGCGTAACCGACATCGGCGCAGGAGCGGGCGCCGGTTACAATATCAACGTGCCTTTCCCGCCAGGCACAGGGACGGGAGCCTATCTGCAAGCGTTCGAGGAGGTGGTGGCGCCAGCGCTGACGGCATTTCGTCCCGATCTGATCTTGGTCGCGAGTGGCTTTGACGCAGGATACATGGATTTCTCGGCGCGCCTCATGGTGCATGCCGAAGGGTTTCGCGAAATGACTAGGCGCGTAAAGGCTATGGCTGACGCGCACTGCAAAGGGCGTTTGGTGTTGTGTCATGAAGGCGGCTACAGCCTGCATCATGCGCCCTTCCTGGGCTTAGCCGTCCTTGAGGAATTGTGCGGTTGGAGAAGCGGCGTCGAGGATCCGCTCAAGGATTTCGTCATGCACTGGGATGGCCACGATGTTCAGCCGCACCAAGCCGCGGTCATCTCAGAAGCCAGAAAAAACATCCTCCTCTTAAGCGATCCATCGCGAAGCGGGAACCATCGCTGAGCCGCCGAGCATGCCAAATTTTGTTCGCGTATGTGCGCTTGAGGACATTCCACTCGGCGAGATGCGAAGGCTCGATCTAGAGGACGGACCCGGCATCGTGATCATCCGCGCCGCCAATGGCCTTGTGTCGGCGCTGCAGGATCGTTGCTCTCACGGAGAGTTTCCGCTTTCGGACGGATACCTCGAAGGCGAATTGTTGGAGTGTCCGTTGCATGGCGCGAAGTTTTGCGTGCGCACTGGCCGGCCTCAGACGCCGCCGGCGACACTTGCGGTGGAACGACATGACGTCAAAATTGAAGATGGCAACGTCTATGTTGATACTCAGCCAGCGCTTTGACCTGAAGGCGACGTTGGTCAACTTAAGCTTAGTGGCGCACGCTGTCGCGTTCGGTATCGGCCTGGGGTGACCCCAAACTCACGCAGGAACGCCTTGTTGAATGCGGCCTCCGATTGATAACCGATCATCATCGAGATGCGTCCAAGCGACAGTTTGTCGTCCCGCAGCAGCACCGTAGCCTGATGCAGCCGCACCTGCCGCAAATAGCGCGTTGGCGGCACGCCGGTCAGCTCATGAAAGCGCTGAGCGAATACCGAGCGACTGAGGCCGACGGCGGATGCCAATGAAGCTAGGGTCCAGTCAGTCTGGACGTCCGAATGCAGCAACGCCAACGCCTTCGCGACATGGCGGTCGGCAAAGCCGGCCATCCATCGTTGCGGCTCCTCCACCGTGGCGAGCAGGTAAGCGGCGATTTCGATCGCGAGCGATTCCGTCAGACGCCGAAGCACGGGCTGATCGGTCGCAAGATTCGTATGCGTAGGAGTCAGAGCCAACAGTTCCGCAATCGCGAACGGACGCGGATGGTGTTGCCGCACTGCATGGGGCAAATGAACGATTGGCGGCGCGGCGGACGCAACGAAGCTCGAATCCCGATGTGCATGCCCGATCAGCAGGTCGATTTGCTGTGACGCCGAGACGGGCTGGAGTGCAAATGGCGTCGCGGGGGTCTCGTCGCTAAGCAATGAAGGATCACTCGCGGCGACCACCGACAGTCGATCCAGGAACAGGATCAAATCTCCTGGCCTCACATGGATCGGATCGTCGCCGGCTTTTGCCTTAATCCACATGCACTCGCGGCGTGGACTGATCAGCAGACTGTCTCCGCTTGCGTCAAAAGTGCATTTCCATGAGTTCGCGTGCTGAAAACGCTCATAGGCGACGCCTTCGAGCCTAAGTTGCCCAAGCGCCAGCATGTAGCGTTGGGTGATGACGGAAATTGTGTCCGTGTCTGCTACGCGATGCGATGTGGACATGCCGTTTAATGCCCTCGGGGCGCGCGACAACCGAATCGGACGCTCGCGCAATGCCTCCCCTGCGAAGCCAGTCTATCCATACCCGGAGGAATGGTCAAACTTGGTATCCAGTTGGGCGCAGGCATGCGGTTAAGGGGCGACTTTGAAGGCCTAGTAGATTGTCGCGGCGGATCGATCGATCGGTCGATTTTTTGGGATCGCGAGATTTACGACGCGGAATTGCAGCGGATTTTCGCGCGCTGCTGGATTTTCCTGGCGCACGAGAGCCAGATCCAGAACCCCGGCGACTTTGTCACTACGTACATGGGCGAAGACGCGGTTATCGTCTGCCGGCGCAAGGGCGGCGCCATTGGCGCCTTCCTCAATTCCTGCACACACCGCGGAAACCGGGTGTGTCTTGCCGACTATGGCAACGCGCGGCGCTTCGTTTGCAATTATCACGGCTGGGCTTTCGGCTTAGGCGGTGAATTGCTCGCCGTGCCCGAACAGCAGGCCTATGCGGACGAGCGATCGCTGTTCGATCAAACCACGCTGGGTTTGAAAGCCGTGGCGCAGGTCGACAGCTATAAAGGCCTCGTATTCGGCACTTTCGATCCAAATGCGCCGCCACTGACCGAGTATCTTGGCGCGTTCACATATTATCTCGACGTTTTGCTCGATGCCGAAGAGGGCGGCACCGAGGTGCTCGGCGGGTGCCTCAAGGCGCTTATGAGCTGCAATTGGAAACTTCCCGCCGAGAATTTCACGGGCGATGCTTACCACGTTCAATGGACGCACCAGGCCGGTGCATCGGCGATGATCTCGCAGCGGCAATTCGCCTACGATCTCGACCGTTCGTACGCGGCGAACGTCAACGGGCACGGATCTGAATTTGGTCTGGACGGCGTCGCGAACGTCGCCGTGCTCGGACACCCCGAGATCGTCAAGTATTTTAGGCAGAGGCGTGCGACCGTGGCGGCGCGCCTTGGAGAGCTTCGGGCGCAAATGTGGGGTTCGGTCAGTTCCGCCAATGTGTTTCCCTCGCTGTCGTTTTTGAGTGGCGTAAACACGCTGCGCACATGGATACCGCGCGGTCCGCACACGACGGAATTGCGGACATGGGTCATCGCCAACAAAGCGATGCCGGACGAGATCAAGGAATTGCTGCGGACAGCGACGCCACGTGCTTTTTCTCCGTCGGGCGTTCTAGAGATGGACGATGGAGAGAATTGGGAGTTGTCGACGCGGGCGATGGCCGGCGTTGCGACCCGCAAGGAGCGGCTACATTACGGCATGGGATTGCATACGCGGATCGATCATCCGCAGCTCCCAGGCAACGTTTATCAAGGTCAATTGAGCGACGCCAACCAGCTCGCCTTCTACCAAAAGTGGGCCGACTTGATGTCGTCGCCGGGACCATTCGAGCGTCAAGATCATATGGTGGCGCCGTGAGCGAAGCGTCTGTAGCGCACGCGGGTATCAGCCGCGATCTTCGCGATGAGGTTGTCGCGTTTCTCTACCGAGAGGCGCGATTTCTCGACCATGCTGACTACGATTCATGGCTCGCACTGCTGGCGGAGGACATCAGATACGTCATCCAAGCCTCTCCCGCGCTGTATCGCCGTGACGGCGGCGCCCGTGAAAATGATATCGCGCATATGGATGATGGCCTGGCCGATTTGCGCCGGCGCATTAAACGCTTTCAGGATGCTGCAGCGTGGGCGGAGGATCCGCCCACGCGCCATTGCCACATCATTACAAACATCGAAGTCGAAGCCACGGACAACAAAGACGAGTTCCAAGTCTATTCCGCGTTCGTCAACGCCCGTGGCAGGTTCGAACTCGAAGATGTGATCATGGCCGGCCGACGCGAAGACATCGTTCGAAACGGTGAGGACGGTCTTCGCCTGGTCTCCCGGCGCGTCTTCCTCACGCAGAACGTCTTGCTCAGCCGCAACATCAATACGTTCTTGTGAGCTGAGATGCAGAAGAACGTCGCCATTATCGGAGCGGGACTCGCCGGCGCCAACGTCGCCCGCGCACTGCGCGAGAAAGGTTTTGACGGCCGCGTCTGGCTGATTGGTGAGGAGACGCACGTACCCTACCAACGTCCACCGCTGTCCAAGGAATGCCTCATCGAACGCGATGCTGTCATCGGCCGCGTGGCCCTTCACGACAGCGCGTTCTACGTAAACAACAATATCGAGCTCCTGCTCGGCGGCCGCGTGACGCGGGTCGATCCTCAGCGCGGGACACTGACCTATGTCGGCGGCGCCATCGGCTGCATCGATTCATTCGTGCTCTGCACCGGCGGTGCGGCGCGCCGCCTTCAATGCCGCGGCGGGGACGACGGCGTTCTGTACCTGCGGACGCTGGAAGACGCGGCGGCGATCTCTTCGCGCTTGCAATCTGGCGCGAGTGTCGCTGTTGTCGGTGCGGGGCTCATCGGCTGCGAGATTGCGGCGAGCGCAGCGAAGCTTGGATGCGAAACATTCTTGATCGAGAGCGCGCCAGCTATGATGCTGCGCACGCTCGATGCCGTGAGCGCGGCGCGCGCTGAAAAGCTTCATCGCGATCATGGGGTAATCGTGCTCCTGCGTACAGCCATCGAGAAGCACGAACGCTGTGGCCCGCGTCACGTTCTCGCTTTGACCGATGATCGAACGATCGAAGCCGATGTCGTCGTCGCCGGCATTGGGCTCGCGCCGAACATTGAGCTCGCTAGGGCTGCGGGCGCTGAAATTGGCGATGGAATTTTGGTCGATGGTGACTTGCGCACGACTAAGAGCAATATGTTCGCGCTCGGAGATATCGCGAACGCTCCCAATTCATATTACGGCGGAAGCGCCCGCATCGAATCCTTTCCCAACGCCTGCGATCAAGCCGAGCGCGTCGCGAGTGCGCTGCTGGGTGCGACTCCATCGGCGGAGGAGCCGCCCTGGGGTTGGACCGACCAGTACGGGATCAACATCCAGATGATCGGCTTTGTGGATCACAACGCGCCGGTTTTGGTGCGCGGCGATCTCGAAAGTGAAAGCTTCTGCGTCTTTTCGGTGCGCAACGGCGTATTGCGCGGCGCTGTTGGATTCAACAGAGCGCCTGACATGGCGGCGCTTCGCCGCCTGATGAAAGCGCGGACACCGATTCAGACCGATGTGCTTGCGGATGATCGCATTCCGGCACGAGAGCTTGTGAAGGCGTCGCAGCGCATGAGTCTGCAGTCCTGAGATTTGGAGAGCGTAAATGGGATGGCTAGCCAGCGATGTCGCGATAGTCACGGGCGGCGCCTCCGGGCTCGGCCTTGCCATCGCGCGACGCTTCGTTGAGGAGGGCGCGCGCGTCACGGTGTTCGACAAATCCAGCGAACGCGTTGCGGAGGCCGTCGCTGGCGACCCCTCGCGCATTCACGGCTGTGTGGGCGATGTTCGCTCGCTGGCGGACAATTGCCGCGCTGTCGCGGAGACGCAGGCGAAATTCGGAAAGCTCAACACGTTCGTCGGCAACGCCGGCGTTTGGGATTACAGCACGAGCTTGCATGACTTGCCAGATGATCGAATTGAGCTGGCGTTCGATGAAATTATCAATGTCAACCTCAAGGGCTACCTGCTCGGGGCTAAAGCGGCCGCTGCTGCTCTTGCCGAGACTGAAGGTAGTTTGATTTTCACTTTGTCGAACGCTGCCTTTCATCCCGGCGGCGGCGGGCCGATCTACACCGCCAGCAAGCATGCGGCGGTGGGCTTGATCCGACAATTGGCATTCGAACTCGCGCCCAAAGTCCGCGTAAACGGTGTGGCGCCAGCGGCTGTTCCGACCGATCTTCGCGGGCCGTCATCGCTTGGTTTGCAAGAGCGTTCGCTCGCGAACGTTCCTTTGAAGGAAATGGTGGAGGGTTTGCTGCCCGTGCCGTTTCTTCCAAGCGCGGCCGACTACACGGGCCACTACGTACTGCTGGCGTCGCATAAAAACTCCAAAACCATGACGGGAGCAACGCTGGAAGCCGATTGCGGCTTCGGTGTTCGCGGGTTCCGACCCAAAGCCTAGAAGCGAAGGCGCTGCAAAGATGTCCAGCCTCAAGAACGAGCGGGTGGCGCAAGCCAAGATCCAGGAAGCAGCGCAACGTCTTCGAGCTGCCTATGCGGCTAACACCAGCGTTGAACCGGTGCGTGATCTTATCGGCGTGGACGACCCGACGACCGGTTACATCGTGCAAAAACTTAATACCGACTATTGGCGCGCGCGCGGCCGCATACCGATTGGAAATAAGATCGGGGCGACGTCTGAAGGCGTACAACGCCAGTTTGGCATCGACCAACCGGATTTCGGCGTTCTGTTTTCGGATATGCGCATCAACGAGGGAGAGGTTGTACCTTTCACGCGCTTGATTCAGCCGCGCGTGGAGGCCGAGTTAGCGCTTGTCCTAGGCCAAAGCATCGACCGTACGGATTTGGACGATGAAGCGCTGCGGGGGTGCATAGAGCGATGCTATTGCGCAGTGGAAATTGTCGATAGCCGCATTCGCGATTGGGACATCGCCATCACCGATACGATCGCCGACAATGCGTCGTCCGGCCTATTTGTGCTCGGAACTAATGCGCGCGCCGTCGCGGACATCGATTTCGTGCATTGCGCGATGAGCATTCACAAGAACGATGAAATCGTCTCGGAGGGGAAGGGCGCAATGTGCCTGGGCAGTCCGATCCATGCGCTCCGTTGGCTCGCGGACAAGATGCATGGTCTCGGCGCGCCGCTGCAAGCGGGCGCGATCGTGCTTTCAGGTGCGCTCGGGCCCACGGTCTCCGCCGATCCCGGCGACGAGTTTGTCGCGGCCATCTCGGGCTTTGACCCCCTCAGCATCGTCTTCTCCGGGATCTAAAAATCATGCCGAAAATCAAATGCGCCATCCTCGGTTCGGGCAATATCGGCTCAGACCTCATGATCAAGGTGCTCAAGCATTCCGACGTGCTCGAACTGGCCGTCGTGGTCGGCATTGATGCTGAGTCGGAAGGTTTGGCGATTGCCCGTTCTCACGGCGTCGCCACCACGCATGAGGGGCTCGACGGCTTCGTCGCCCACCCGAGTTACAACGACGTGAAGATCGTGTTTGACGCGACTTCGGCATATGCGCACCGGCGACATCACGACGTTATCAGCGCGGACGGCAAACGGCTGATCGACTTGACGCCCGCCGCGATCGGGCCTTTCACGGTTCCGGTGGTCAACATGGCCGAGCACGCCGGTGCGGCCAATGTCAACATGGTGTCCTGCGGAGGCCAGGCGACAATTCCGATTGTTGCAGCGGTGAACCGGGTCGCGCCTGTGCGATATGCGGAGATCGTCGCCTCTGTCTCTTCGCGGTCCGCGGGACCAGGCACACGCGCCAACATCGACGAGTTCACGCGGACCACCGCCCGCGGCATCGAAGTTGTCGGCGGCGCCGAGCGTGGAAAGGCCATCATCATTTTGAATCCCGCCGAGCCGCCGATGATCATGCGCGACACCGTCTACACGCTGAGCGATCGGGCGGACGAGGCCAACATTGAACGTTCGGTTGTAGCAATGGTGAAGGCCGTCCAGACTTACGTTCCCGGATATCGGCTCAAGCAGGATATTCAGTTCGAATCCTTTGGGCCCAATCGGCCTTGCCACATTCCAGGCTTCGGCGAGTTCGTCGGCCTGAAGACCAGCGTGTTTCTCGAGGTCGAAGGCGCGGGCGATTATTTGCCGAAATACTCCGGCAATCTCGACATCATGACGGCTGCCGCGAAAGCCACCGGCGAACTGATGGCGCGCAGCATTTCATAGAAGGTATTGATATGCCCATCGATCCGCTTGGCGACAAAATCTACATTCAGGATGTAACGCTGCGTGATGGCATGCACGCGATCCGTCACACCTATGGTATCGAGCACGTGCGGGCGATCGCACGTTCGCTGGACGCCGCCGGCGTCGATGCAATCGAAGTCGCCCATGGCGATGGTCTAAGCGGATCGAGCTTTAACTATGGGTTCGGCGCGCACACGGATTGGGAGTGGCTGGAAGCCGCCGCTGAATGCTTGACGCGCGCCAAGCTGACGACGCTCATTCTGCCTGGCATCGCTACGGTCGAAGAACTCAAGCGCGCACACGCGATCGGCGTCAAGTCGGTGCGTGTGGCGACGCATTGTACTGAAGCGGACGTGTCGAAGCAGCACATTGGCATCGCGCGGGATCTGGGGATGGATACGATCGGCTTCCTGATGATGAGCCATATGATCGACCCGGATCAACTTGCTCAGCAAGCGCGTTTGATGGAAGGCTATGGCGCCGAATGCATTTACGTCGTTGATTCTGGTGGCGCTTTGGACATGGACGGCGTGGCGGCGCGACTTCAAGCGTATGACCGTGTTCTCAAGCCCGAGACCCAGCGCGGCATGCACGCGCACCACAATTTGTCGCTGGGCGTAGCCAACTCGATCGTCGCGGTGCAGAACGGCGCGCAGCGCATCGACGCCTCCTTGGCGGGCATGGGCGCCGGCGCCGGCAATGCGCCGCTTGAAGTGTTTGTGGCCGCGGCGGACCGAAAGCGATGGGCGCACGGCTGTGATGTCATGGCGCTTATGGATGCAGCGGAAGATTTGGTGCGTCCGTTGCAGGACCGCCCGGTTCGCGTCGACCGCGAAACCTTGAGCCTGGGCTATGCCGGTGTTTACTCAAGCTTCCTGCGGCACGCGGAGAAGGCGGCGGCGGACCACGGGCTTGACACGCGCGAAATCCTGGTTGAGCTGGGACGCCGGCGCATGGTCGGCGGTCAGGAAGACATGATCGTTGATGTCGCCCTCGATCTCGTCAAAGCGCGTACGTCTTGAAAACGCTAAAGTCGTCGCAAGCCGAGGCGCGCCGCGAACAAAGCATCTAGCGCGCGGTCTGGAAGTATGCGCGGTACCGACCAATTGAGCACGTGCTGCGGCGTCACGACATAACGCGACCGCGGTCTGGGCGTGGTCAGCGCATGCCGGACGCGGGACGCAACGCGTGCGGGTTCATATCCGCGACGTCCTTCGGCGCTGAAGAATTTTATGAACGCGGCGTAGGTTGCACCGTAATCGGTATTTGCGTAGCGGTTGTCTTCGGACGCTTCGGCCTTGTCCCAGATTTTCGTCCGCGTTGCGCCCGGCTCAACAACAACGACGTCGATGCCGTAGATGCGCAATTCCCGGCGCAGGCAATCGGAAAGCCCTTCGAGCGCGTGCTTGCCGGCGACGTATGAGCCAAGAAACGGAAAGCCGATGCGGCCGCCGACCGAGCTGACATTGACGATGCGGCCGGGCGGTTGCTGAAAGCCGCGCTGCGCGCCGAGAAGCGGCAAAAATGCCTGCGTGACCATGATGGGTCCGACTGCGAGATTCTCAAGGCATGCAATGAGCTCCGCGGGATCTTGATGCATCAGCGGGCCGCCGCCTCCGGCGCCGGCATTGTTGATCAACCCGTAGAGCGGCGCGCCGTTTAGCCCGTTGCGCACGAGTGCCGCCGCGTCCGCGATCGAGATTTGATCGACGATATCGAAGATCAGCGGCTTAAAGGCCTCGCCAAGGTCGCGCTCTAGCGCCTTTGCGTCTTCCGCCTTCCTCACACTGCCGAACACTTTGAAGCCATTAGCCGCGAGATCGCGAGCGATCGCCTCACCAATGCCGCTCGAAACACCCGTTACGACGACAGTACGAACCATTTGAAGCGCCTTTGCCAATACCCGGCTTCATTGGTGAGCGGTAAAGCGCACGGAGGGGAATTGCTGTAGCGTCCTTTTTTATGGACTGAGGAACGGATCGCCGCGTGCGCCCCGATTTGCGCCGCCGGTAAAACATGGAGGAAGAGATCGCGCTAACGTTCGTTCATGCCTCAGCGCTCATTTCATCCCCGCCCTTTGCGCGTAGCCATAGGCGGCGCTCGCAAGCGGGCGAATGCGCTTCACCGTTTCAGTCGCGTGCGCGCTGGCGGCGGTGCCGTCTCGAACGCGCCCGGCAATGCCTTGCAGGATCGCGGCGAGGCGGAAGGCGTTATAGGAGAAATACCAGTCCAGATTCCCGATGCCGGCGCGCCCCGTCTGCGCGCAATAGAGAGAAACGGCGCGCTCAATTTCCGGAATGCCAAGCTCGTCGATGTCAAGGCCGCCAAGCGCGGCGCGCCCGTCGTGCGGCAGCACCCAATTCATCAGCAAGTTGGTGAAATCGCCCAAAGGATCGCCGAGCGTCGACAGCTCCCAATCGAGCACAGCGGCGATGCGGGGTTCGCCGGCGTCGATGATTAGATTGTCGAGGCGGTAGTCGCCATGAACGATGGAGGTGCGTTCGCCGGCTGGAATGCTGGCGGGCAGCCACTCCATCAGCCTGTTCATTTCTTCGATCGATTCGGTTTCGCTGAGCTTGTATTGTTTGCTCCAGCGATCGAGCTGACGCGCGAAATAATTGCCTGGCTTGCCGTAATCGCGGAGGCCAATGGCTTGGTAGTCCGTGTTGTGTAGACGCGCGAGCGTGCTGATCTGGCTTTCATAGATGGCGCGGCGCTCTGGATTTTTGAGGCCTGGCAATGCGCCGTCCCAAAAGTTGCGCCCCTCGACTTTGTCCATGACGTAGAAGATCGCGCCGATCACGCTTTCATCAATGCACAGCGCATAGGGACGTGCGACGGGAAAGCCGGTTGGATGCAGAGCGGAGATCACGCGAAATTCGCGATCTACCGCGTGTGCAGAGGGTAGAAGTTCGCCGCCGGGCTTTTTGCGTAAAACATAGACATGCTTCGGCGTACGCAACTCAAACGTCGGGTTCGATTGACCGCCTCTGAACTGGTTTACGGTGAGCGGGCCGCCAAAATTCTCGACGTTCGCCCGAAGCCAGCGCGTCAAGCCCTGCTCATCGAAGCGATGCTTCTCGTCGACTGGCTTCACGCCTTCGAAGGATTGCGCGCCAATCACATCTGCGCCCTTAGCTTGTGCAAAGGCATGACGCATCGTCGGCGCAAGCATGTGCGTTGCAGCATGATTGATGCGCGCTCATGATCGCTTGGCGCATTCCGCCTCGGCGGCATCGAGCAAATGCTTCACCATCTGCCTGATAACCAGCGCGCGGTCCTTTGATCCCTCCGGAATGAGCATTTGTCCAAGCAGGCAGGTGTAAAGCAGATTCGCGTGGAGCACCGCGCGCATGCGCGCCAATCCCATGCCAACGAAAAGCTGGACGAGATAGTGCGTGCGCAGCCTGTCCACTGATTCAACTGCCTTCTGCGCCAGCTCGTCCTGGATCGCCCATTCCCTCACGAACAATTCCTGTCGGCCTGCGAGCAGCATTGGCTCGATGTCGCGCACCGCAAGCGCCGCCAGCCGCTCGAGCCGGCGACGGTGTGTGCCGCCTTCCTTTTCGATGTTGTCTATGACGCTCAACGTTTCCTGCTCCCGCCACTCGGCTAGAAATGCCTGCAGCAGGTCGTCGCGTGTTTCAAAGTGCCAGTAGAAGCTGCCTTTGGTGACGCCAAGGTTGCGGGCAATGGTGTTGACGTTCACGGCGCCAATCCCACCGTAAGCGATTTCGCGCCCAGCTTCCCTAATCCAATCGTTGCGGCTTAGTTTGACGAGAGCAGCACGACGCTTTTGCGATTTGGCCATTTGCACCGTACCAGCAGGTATTGACTAACCAGAACAGCAATTTACAACAGAAACAGCCGTTCACTACAAACGACTAACGAGGCAGCGTTTCATGAGCAACCCGGCTCTCGCAAAAAGCATCAGCGTTCTGGGCCTGAACACCAATTATCACGATCACGGGGAAGGCCAGGTTGTCGTATTGCTGCATGGCTCGGCGCCCGGCGTGTCGGCCTATTCGAATTGGCGTGCCGCGATGCCCGTTTTGGCCAAGCGCTGGCGCGTAATAGCGCCCGACATTCCGGGCTTCGGCTATACCGAACGGTCCCCAGGCGCTGTCTACGAGATGAAATCGTGGGTCAAGCACCTGTTGGCGTTTATGGATGCGCTCAATGTGCGCAAAGCCGCTCTGGTCGGCAATTCGTTTGGCGGCGGGCTTGCTTTGGCGACGACGCTCGCCGCGCCCGACCGCGTCTGCGCTTTGGTGCTGATGGGGTCTGGCGGCGTGTCTTTTTCGGCAACCGAGGGGCTGATGGCATCATGGTCCTACACGCCGTCGGAGAAAAACATGCGCGACCTGCTGACCCGGTTTGTGTACGATCCGGCGCTGCTTACCGATGAGTTGGTCTCGTCCCGCTACGCCGCGAGCACCGAGCCAGGCGCGCTTGACGTATTCACCCAGCTGATGCCGCCGGAGCGCCGCGCGCCAGGCGCGCAAGTGCCGGGTATTCCGCCGGAGGCGCTGATGACGATCGACAAGGAGACGCTCATCATTCACGGCCGCGAAGATAATGTCGTGCCATTGGAGAATTCGCTGACGTTGAACCGGCTTATTTCGAAATCGCAATTGCATGTGTTTGGCCGCTGCGGTCACTGGGCGCAGGCCGAGCAGCGCGAGCGCTTCCACAACCTGGTCGAAGATTTTCTCGCCGAGCAGCTCGCGACTTGAACTGACAGATTGATGCAATTATCGATAGGTTCTGTCGCTTCGTTGCAAGACGGCGATGTGGAACGTCGAATCGCGTCAGACGGGCGCGCCGTGGCCGTTTATCGGGTGCGCGGCGTGATCTACGCCACCGACGACAAGTGCAGTCATGGGGCAGCGTCGCTTTCGGATGGGTTCATTGAGGGCGATCTGATTGAGTGCCCCGCCCACGGCGGACAATTCCACATCCCGACTGGTCTGCCGAGATGCTTTCCAGTAGTGGAGGCGGTCAGGGCCTATCTGGTGGAGGTTCGCGACGGGGTCGCCTATATCGAGGTTTAACTGGCGGCGAGCCAGGCCGCGCGCCGCCGTGACTTGTCATATGCTCCTCGCTCGCCGCTGACGAGCTTCCACAATTTTTGCCTCGGAGTGAATTTGAACGGGGTTTTTAGCGCGCCCGTGACTTCTAACTCGGCTTTCGCAAGCGCCGCCTCGACAGTGGCGTCATGCAGCGTTTCGACAAGTATCCACCAGAGCCACCACATGGCGCCTTGGACGTCAGCCCAGAGAAGATGGCGGATTTCACACGTACTTTCGCTCAGCGGGACGACTTCAAACCAATGCCGGCCGCGAAATTGCTTCATCACGCCCTTTTCCGCGTTGAACTCAAATGCGATCAATCGCGCAGGAATAATCTCGGTCACTTCATAACGAACGGGGCCGTGGCCGCCCTTCGCGCCGACGGCGAGCGTGCCGGCGAACTTCATCGCGTCGAAATGCTCCCACGGCCAAAGCCGATCGTTCTCGGCGCCAAGCGTGCCAAGAATTGCGCCGACGGCGTCGGCGCTCGCGCCGATGCGGCGGCAGTGAAAATTATAGACGCGCATGTTGTGTTTCCAGGGATGATCAGCCGATCCGCCGTTGCCGACCCGACCAATGCGGTTCGCGAAGTGGGCCCTTCAAGATCTTCCCGACGCCGGAAAGCGGCAATGGCTCATGGCGAATTTCAATGGATTTCGGACACTTGTAACCCGCGAGATGTCGTCGGCAATGCGCCTCGATGTCGCTCTCGGCGACGCTGGAGTCTGCATCGACAACGACAACAGCGTGAACACGTTCGCCCCATTTTTCGTCGGGAATGCCTATGACCGCGCACTGCACAATCTCGGGAAGCATTGACAAGACGCGTTCGACCTCGACCGAGTAAACATTCTCGCCGCCAACAACCAGCATGTCCTTCACGCGATCGACCAAATAGACATAGCCTTCGGCGTCGATGTAGCCGGCGTCCCCGGTGCGCATCCAACCTTCGCGGATCGCACGCGCTGTTTCTTCGCTGTTATTCCAGTAGCCGAGCATGACGTTTGGGCCCCGAACGAGAATCTCGCCGACGGCGTTACGTGGCAGGGTCGCGCCTCGATCGTCGCCCACCCGCACCTCTACGCCATAGGCCGCCCGGCCTGCTGAGCTGAGCAAACTCGCGGACCCTTTTCTATGGTCGGTTGGAGACAGGATCGTGCCGATCGGCGCGAGTTCGGTCATGCCATAGCATTGGATGAACTCAGCGTCGGGCAGTGTGTCGATGGCGCGCTGCAGCAGAGCAGGGGAGATCGGCGATGCGCCGTAGAGCATGCGGCGCATTCGTCGCCGCAAAACCTCAGCGCCGCCTGGAGTGTCGAGCAGGGCTTGGAGCATCGTCGGAACGAATGTGGCGACGGTGACCGCGTGGTCTTCGATCAGTCCGAGCACGGCGATGGGATCGAACCGCGGTGCGAATACATGTGAGCCAGCCGCCGCCGTGATGCCGAACACCGACGCCATGCCAGCGACGTGAAAGAGCGGCGCGGCGTGCAGATAGACGTCGTCCTCTCGCGGCTGCGTGTGCGCGAGATAAGCCAACATGCTCCACATTATGTTGGCGTGGCTGAGCATCACACCCTTCGACTTGCCCGTCGTGCCCCCGGTGTAGAAGAGGCCGGCGAGCATGTCGTTCCTTCGATCCGCATCCGGAATCGCGGAGGCTGCTTCGATCAGGACTTCGTAGTCCAAAGCCGCGTCCGGCCCCGCGCCGTCGCTCGTGCGCACGAGATGCGTGACACTAGCGCACTGATCCTTCAGTGACGCAGCGAGCGCCAAGTAGGTGTCGTCGGCGAACACGACGCGCGGCGTGCAATCGACGAAGCATTGCAGAATCTCGGGTTCGCTCCAGCGCCAATTCACCGGCGTCAAAACTCCACCAGCCCACGCCACCGCGAAATAGATTTCGAGATATCGTTCCGAGTTCGGCGAGATAACGGCGACGCGGTCATCGGGGCGCAGTCCGAGCTCGACCAGCGCGCCTGCCAAACGGGCGACGCGCTCCGCGATCTCACGCCATGTCCGCGTACGGGTGCCGTATCTTGTCGCCGCGCCGTCCGGCTTGATTTGCACGGCGCGCTTAAGTGTGGAGGTCAAGGAAGCCATGAGAACGGCGTCGATGCGTTAGGCGCGTTTGCGATCGATGATGATGAGGTCGTCGTATCCCTTGTACGATCGCTGGGTCCACGCCGCTTGCGCGCCGCCTTGGCCGTCATCGACCACCAGACGTGAGCAGAGGGAGTCAAAAAAATCGCGGGGCGCGATGCCGGCCTCTGGGGCGAACGCGCCGCGCCGAGTGATCTTGCCTTCAAGCAGCAGGCTGACGCCGACGCTCATCGGAATGCCGGTGAGATTGCCCATGCCAGGTCCCGGCAGCGCGTTCATGCGAAAAGCGACGCTCAGGTCTTGGCCGTCCTTTTTCCCTTTCGCAAAGGCTACTATCATCGGCGGCAGATTTTGTTTCGGATCGCCCGGCACGCTGATGTCCGGCGGCGAGCGTTCGACCAGATTCTTTTCAAGCAAAGCAGCCGCTTGCTCTTGCGTGAGGGCGCCGGATTGGACGCCGCGAATGAGGCTGAGACAGGCCTCATCGTCTTCCTTCCGCACCATGGTGAGGCAGGCGCTTTCCTGGATTTCTGGAAAATTCTTGGCGAAGGTGATCGGCTCGGGATGACCGAGAACACGGCCCCAGGTCGCGCCAATTCCGAGATCGTCGAAATCGATCCGCGTCCAGGCCGGAATGTCGACGAACTTTCCGCCTTGCCGGACTTTGACCGTTCCGGTCATTTGCTGAATGCCGTGCAAGCACGCCGCATTCACACGCGCGACGAAATCCGATTCGCGATCGAAGTCGGAGGGATCGATGTCGGTGCCGTCCCAATGGAAACAGGAATAGAGCGTGTGGACGCTGTCCAATTCCCGCATCGCCGCCAGAGCGAGCATGTTCGACATGCCGGGGCTGCCGCCCATGCCGACCACGGCTGTAACGTCGGCTTTTCGAGCCGCCTCGTCGTACTCGAGCATTTCAAGCGTCGGCTCCCAATCGTCATTGATGTCGAAGTAGTGCGTCTTGGTGTCGATCGCCGCCGAAAGCACCTTTGCGCCATACTTGTAGAACGGGCCCACCGTGTTGGTGACGATATCGGCGTCTTTGAGGACGCGCCGCAAACTCGCCGAATCGCTGACGTCGACGCCGACGCCGCTTGCGACGGGCCCGATCTGCTTGGCTAAATTTTTCGCGCTCTTTTCATCAAGATCGGCAATCACGATGGCGCTGACTTGCGGCAGCTTGGCCACAATCCTCGCCGCGCGGCGGCCCATTTCCCCGCATCCGCCCAACGCCACGATCTTCATGACTCGCTCCCCAATTTGTTGTTTTCTACGCACGCTCGGCGTGTGTAGGTAGATCGAATAATTCTCGACGCTCGTCCGCAGTCAATACCTGGAGGTACGTGCATCCTTGCCAGCGCCGGCAATGAGACAGAAAGACAAGGGATCGGGACTAACAAGCCACGGACGGTCAATTGACGAGCCAGCCGGGTTAGCGCTCATTTTCTCTGCATACTGGCAAGTACTGCCGGGAGTATGCACACACGCGCCACTTTGAGGGAAAATATGAGTTCGGGGGGAAGTATGAAAAAGAACGCCACTGGCCTGGGGCTGGCCGCTCTACTCGTTTCGCTGGGAGCTCCAAACGCCGTTTACGCGCAGCCGGCGGGGGAGACCGAGGCGCAATCGGATGGTTTGAACGAGATTGTCGTCACCGCTCGGCGGCGCGAGGAATTGTTGCAGCAAACACCGGTTTCGATAACAGCGCTCGACGCCCAGGCGTTGGTTGAGCGATCGGTCGATGATTTGCGCGACGTCGCGAATTTCTCGCCGAACGTTGTGATCACACCAGCAGCGGAAATCGGCGGCGCTGGAGCGCAAGTCTATATTCGCGGCATCGGGCAGTTCGAGCAGATCATGACTACCGATCCCGGCGTCGGCGTTTATATTGACGGCGTGTATCTCGGGCGCACTGCCGGCGCCATGCTCGAAATGGTGGATTTCGAGCGCATCGAAGTACTGCGCGGTCCGCAAGGCACGCTCTTTGGTAAGAACACTATCGGCGGCGCCATTAATGCTGTGTCCCGGCGCCCTGGCGATGATTTCGAGGCGGACGTGGGTTTGACACTGGGCGACTACAACCGCCGAGAAGTGAGGGTCGGCCTGAACGCGCCCTTGGCTGAAGATCGCGCAGCCCTGCGGTTCGGGTTTCTGTCTCGTCAGCACGATGGCTATGGCAGTGTGTATGACTTCGGCACCGGCGCCCGGGTCGATGAAGCTGGCGCTGAAGATTCAATGTCCGCCCGCGCGGCGCTGCGCGTGGATTTCACCCCGCAGGTGACGACGACAATCACGCTCGACGGCACGCAAGTGCGTGATAGTCAGGGTGCGCACCACCTTGAAATCGTCGACGAGACCCATCCTTTCGTCATGATTCACAACACGCAGAATCCGGACGATCCCTTTTTGGCAGCGCACGTTTTACCGGGTCGGTTTGATACCTACGCCGACGGCGACAACGACGCAGATCTCGACATATGGGGCGTGGCCGCGATCACCGATTGGACGATTGGCGAATCGCTCGATCTGAAATCGGTCACCTCCTATAGAACTATGCAGGTGTCGACTGCGGTCGATGGCGATGGCTCGCCCGCTAACTACGTTCAGAATTACGATTCCACCGACCAAAGGCAGTGGAGCCAAGAGCTTCAGCTGCTCGGCGAGAACTTCGGCGACAGGCTACAATGGGTGACCGGCTTCTTGTACTTCCACGAAGAGGCGGACGCGCACAATCTGAACTTTCTGCTGCCGGACACGGTGCCCTTCGGTTACGGTTCGGCCAACAACCGCAGTTCGATCAACACCGACAATCTGGCCGTCTATGGCGAAGGCACTTACGCGCTGACCGAGCGATTTAGGTTTACCGCAGGCGTGCGCTACACGCAGGAAGAGAAGGAATTCAGCCACGACTTCCGCAGCGCAATCCTCGGCACGCCGACGCTTCCGCCAGGGACGGTCTCGGACGAGTGGAACGCTCTGACGCCGCGCGTCGTCGCCGAGTATCGCTGGACCGACGACGTCATGACCTATGCATCGGTCTCTCGCGGATTCCGCAGCGGGGGGTTCAACGGACGCGCCAATACCGTTACCGGATTGCAATCCTTCGATCCGGAATTTGTTTGGGCTTACGAAGCAGGGGCCAAGACGGAATTTTTCGACAATCGCGTTCGCGTGAACGCTTCTGCATATTTCAACGACTACAGCGATCTGCAATTCCTGGTCATCCGCGCCGATCCGCTGGCCGGCTTCGCGCTGTTCACCGAAAACGCGGCCAGCGCGGAAGTGCGTGGCTTCGAAGTTGAAGTGACGGCGGCGCCGATTAACGCGCTCGAACTCAATCTCGGAATCGGCCATATCGATTCCGAGATTGTGGAAGTGGACGACCCCACTTCCGGTGTGCCGCTGGGCGCCAGCCTGCAAGAGGCGCCCGATTGGACCGTGAACGCGGGCGCGCAATATGAGTGGACACTGCGCGGCGGCGGCTCGATACGGGTGCGCGTCGATGCTTCATATCAAGGCGAGACGTTTCACGATGGGGACAATTCACCCGTCATTGGGGAGGATGGGTTCACGCTCTATAACGCCCGCGTCGGCTATAGTTCACCCAATGACAAGTGGGAGCTCGCTTTGTGGGGCCGGAATCTGGGCGACGAAAGCTATCGTGTCGCCGGGATCAACGTGTTGGCCGACGCCGGTATGGCGGACGTTCAGTACGGTGCGCCGCGTGAAGTCGGGGTGAGCTTGAATCTGCGCTACTAGTATACGGACTTCCTCCCTGTCCGTTCACTGCACGCCGTCGCTCATGCGACGGCGCGCTTTTTTGCGAGCGAGAGTCGCCGCTTGTGGAGCGGCCGGTTACGCCAATTGCGGGGGCCGCGGGTAGCGGCCAAGCGTCAAGAGCAGCACTGCCGCGGCCGCGAGGCTCGCCGAGGCGATGATGAGAGCGCCGTCGTACTGGCCAGTTTCGGC
Organism: Hyphomonadaceae bacterium; assembly: GCA_033764855.1. Lineage (GTDB taxonomy): Bacteria > Pseudomonadota > Alphaproteobacteria > Caulobacterales > Aquidulcibacteraceae > Vitreimonas. The sequence goes on from JANRIP010000049.1 coordinate 109,850, forward strand.
GCGCACATTTGCATAGATCAAAGCACCGGTTGGGAAGGCCAGGCTATAAGCAATCGCGAGGGCGCCATAGAGCGTCGAAAAGGCGCGTAGGCCGAAATAGCGTGAAGTGAGATATGCCATAATGTCCAGCTCCGCGCCTTGCGCCGCGCCGAGCAGGAATACGCCGAGCGCCGCAAGCCAGAAGGATCCCCCGGCGGCAAAAATCATCAGCGCGCCGACCGCCGAACTCACGACAAGCGCGGCCGCGATGCCGGGGGCCCAGTAGCGATCGATAAGATAACCCGTGAGCAGGCGACCGCATAAAACCGCCGACGCCAACGCAGATATCATGAGCGCGGCTTGACCGGACGAGAAACCGCGCTCCAAGAAGAGCGGTTTCATATGCGCCGTGACGCCGAAGATGGGCGCGGCAATCAAGAACACGCACAAGCAAAGAATCCAGAATTTTGCGCCCCGTAGCGCCTCCAGCACCGTGAAACCAAATGCCGGACTGACTGCTGGAGCTTCGGCGAGGCCCGTCGCGGGGTCAGCTCTTTCGCGCAGACCAAAGAACGCCGCCGGCAGCCCAAAGCCCGCGGCGATGAGCACCAAAAGGCCAATACCCCAGCGCCAGCCCCATGTGTCGATCACCCAATTGAGGATCGGCGGAAAGATGATCGCCATAACCGCTGTGCCCGACAGCGTCAGCGCCAGCGCCAGGCCGCGCGCCGCGTCAAAGCGACTCGCGACGGCGCGCGAATAGGAGATCGGGCCGCTGCCTCCACCCAGAAACGCTGCGGCGAACAGGCTCGCATACAAAAGCCAGACGTTATCGCTGATATTAACGATGAAGCCGTAGACCACGCACAGTAGGACAGTCGAAACGGTTGCAACAATTCTGGCGCCAAAGCGGTCGACCATCGCGCCGATCAGCGGCATGAACAAGGCTGCGGCCGGCGCCGCGAAGTAAGCGAGCGAGATTTCCGCGCGCGACCAATTGAATTCCCGCTCCCATCCTTGAATGAAAAGACTGTACACGAAGCCAAATAGGGAGACGCCAGAGCCAACGCCGACGGCGCCGGCGACGACGACCCTCCAATTGCGCTTGAATTCCGAAGATGTCGTCATTCTGGGTCTCCCGCTGGAGTCTGAGTTACGGCGCTAGCTGCGATATGTGCGAAGCCGAGAGGATCGACGCGACGCGAGTGCGGGGGGGGGCCTGGCGCGCCAACCCACAGGGCGATTCAGACTGTGAGCAGAGCAATTGCGGGTGCGATCTAGAATGTAGGAGCTGTCTACGCAATTTGCGCCGGGGCGCCACCTATCTGCAGCTGATCGACCGTGCTTCTCGCCCGCTTTTTCTTTTGCCCGCACTCCGGCAATGTCGGGGGACGATGAGCGTGGCGCATTGATTACGCGTCTGGGTTTGTAGCCGCGCCGTATGCGTCAGGGCTTGGCGCCGCACTATCCAATGAACTCAAACGATGGTGTTTCCGCCATCGATCACGAAGGTCTGGCCGGTGGCGAACGAGCCGGCGCGTGAAGACAACAATACAGCCATTCCGGCGATCTCGTCCGGCTGACCGATGCGGCCGAGGCAGGAGTGCTCCGTATAGGACCTGAGCAAATCGCTATCTTGCCAGAGCGCCTTGGCAAAATCCGTCTGAATCAGTCCTGGCGCTATCGTGTTCACACGCACGTTGTCGGGTCCGAATTCGGCTGCGAGATTGCGGGCAAGCTGCATGTCGGCTGCCTTGGAAATGTTGTAAGCACCGGCCACGCGCGTCGCCGTTAGACCGCCGATCGAGGAGATCAGAATGATCGCGCCGTCCCTGCGCGTCCGCATCTGCGGCGCGCACATGTGGATCAGCCAATGATTGGAGATGATGTTGCTTTGGAGGACCTTGAGGAATTGCTCGTCGGAGATGCCCTCCATCGGGCCGAAATAGGGGTTTGAAGCCGCATTACAGACCAAAATGTCGATGCGTCCGAACGCGGAATTGGTGCGCTCGACCAGATCCTCCAGCGCGCTCTTATTCGCAATATTGCACGGTATAGCGAGCGCCGCTGGCGCGCCCACGGCGGCGTTGATCTCTGCCGCAGCGGCGTCGCAAGCGCCAGCCTTACGCGAGGACACCACTACGTTCGCGCCGTGCTCGGCCAGCCTCCGCGCGATGGCTTTGCCGATGCCGCGGGAGGAGCCGGTGACGATGGCGGTTTTGCCGCGCAAGTCGAACAGGTCATGCATTGGAATCTCGTGTTTCTGTTTCGCCAATTCAGCGGCCGTCAGCGCCGCGGCAAGAGCATCTCGATCGTGAGTCTTATGAGGTCGGAATAGCTCGCGACGACTATGAAAACCAAACCTGCGCAGAGTGCTGCATAGAGAGCTGCGGGCCAGCCGATCATCGGGAATGCGATACATAAAATCGCCGCAGCGGCGGCCAGAGCAAGCAGCGCGGCGGCCAGGCGTCCGTACTGGGCGACAGCGCGCAAAAGAGCGTATTCAGTCATGATGCAATGCTCCCGAGTGATTCAATTTGCGCCGATCACGCGTGTGAAACCTTCGCGCCGTCGGCGCGCAATTGTGCCGCACGCGCGTGGGCGCATTCCGCTGCGCGCAGAGCGAACACGCCGGCCCGCACAAGCCCGCCAGTATAGCCGATGCGCTCGCCGCCTTCTAAACCGCCGGTGCAGCTGCCCGCCGCATAGAGGCCGGGAATAAAATCCCCATTTGCTCTCAGCACGCGTGCGTGCGCGTCAATGCAAATCCCGCCCATTGTATAGGTGATGCCGGCGCACACAGGCATCGCATGGAAGACCGGACCGTGGATCGGGAGCGGCGCATACGTATTGCTTGAGCGTGGAGGGATCAGCGTTGCTAACGCGCCGGCATCCACAGCGGCGTTGTATTGCTTGACCGTGCTCTCGAGCTGCGCGGGCGGAATCTCAAGTTTCACGGCCAGATCATGCAACGTCGCGGCCGTAACCAGCGTGCCGCCCTCAAGCACAACATTGGGATTGGCCGGCGTCCGCGCGGATCGTCCGGGGCCGTCCCAGATCGCTTGATCGAAGATCAAGGTGGCCGACAGTGGGTTATCGAGCTGCGCGACCGCGTTGGCGAGAGCGATGCCGCCGCGCCCCTCGTCGGCGAACCGGTGTCCAGCGGCGTCAACGAGCACGCCGGCGGCGCCGATCGCGTCCACTTCCGGAAATGGCCACAAGCCTGGCCGCGTGAAGGCGTCGCGAGAGAGTAGCCGGCCATAAAACCGGTCGGCACGCGTCGCCTGAGCGCCTACCTCAAGCGCCATGCGAAGGGCATCGCCGCGGCCGGTGCCGGCGCCGCGCTGCATCAGCGCCTCCGGGCGGCGCGAAACATACGTGCCCACCATTTCAGGATTGCCTTGAAAGCCACCGTCGGCGAGCACCACAGCGTCCGCCGAGATGGTGCGGGCGGCGCCGTCGATCTCGACGTCCACGCCTGTGCAGCCATCTTGCTGCATACGAAGGCGCGTCGCCCGCGCGCCCAGGACCAGCGCGCCGCTAAGGGCAAGCAAGCGCGCGCCGAGCGCGTGTAAGAGCGTATCGGGTCCGCGGCCGCGCCAGTCTAGGCCGGCGCTGAGCTTGCGCGGTGGCGCCAGCATCCAAGTGCACCATTCGGCGGCGCCGCCACGAATAAACGTCGCCCCTTGCTTCGACAGCCATGCGGTTAGCCGAGGCGCGTGTTCAGCCAACGTGGAAATCAGGCCGGGATCGGCTTGCCCGAATGTCGCTCGCTCCAATATCGATTCAAGCTCCCTGCGCGGTCGCGACACGCTGTGATAGGCGAGATGAAAAATGCCGCCGGAATATCGTGTGTTGCAGGGGTAGTCCTCGGTAACGCCCTGCTCAAGCACGCAGACGCGCATGCCGAACTCCGCGGCGCGGACTGCCGCGGTCAGGCCCGCCATTCCCGCGCCGACGACCACCAAATCGAACGCGTCGATCTTCATGCCTCTTCAGTATGAACGCGATCGCGCGCGCGCCGCCAGCGAAGCGGGCGCATTCAGGGCTGTGGCGGTCGTTCTAGCAAGACTTTCGGACGCGCCGACATACGCACCTGTGCGCTGGTTCGGACAAATGCGTGCCGAGCACGGGCATTTTGGGGCGCACATTGGAAAAGACCAAGCATAGCATTCTTCTATCCCCGATCTCCGTGGGCCGGCATGTGCTCAGGAACCGCGTGATCATGGGTTCGATGCACACACGTCTCGAGTATGAGAACGACGGCGTTCGCAAGCAGGCTCTTTTCTATGCCGAGCGCGCCATGGGCGGGGCGGCGCTGATCGTGACGGGCGGCGTGGCTCCCAATTGGGAGGGGCGGATTGAACAAGAAGCCTTGGTCTTGACCGAGATGGAGCAGGTTGAGGAACACCGAGTCATTGTCAGCGCCGTTCACGCGGCGGGCGCCAAGATTCTATTGCAAGTGCTTCATACCGGCGCTTACGCCAAACACGACGATGTCGTCGGCTTCTCAGCAAAAAGATCGCCGATCAACCATCGCACCCCTCGCGCGCTGTCCAGTGACGAGATCGAGCAGACGATCGAAGATTTTGTGCATTGCTCGGAGCTTGCCGTCGCAGCTGGATATGATGGCGTCGAATTCATGGGATCGGAGGGCTATTTTCTCAATCAAGCGGTCACGCGACGTATGAACGATCGTGCCGACGATTGGGGCGGGTCGGCCGAGAAGCGCATGCGCTGTCCGCTCGAAATTGTGCGGCGCACCCGCGCGCGACTTGGGGGCGATCCCATGATTGCCTATCGCATTTCGGCTACGGACCTCGTTGAAGAAGGGCAGACAAGCGCAGAGATCGACGCATTCGCACGCGCGCTGGAGGCGGCTGGCGTCGATCTTTTGAGCACGGGGATAGGCTGGCACGAATCACAGGCGCCCACGATCGCTTATGTGGCGCCGCGAGGCGCGTTTGCTTTCGCGTCCCAACGCCTCAAGGCTGTGGTGTCTATTCCCGTGGTGGCGTCCAACCGGATCAACATGCCCGAAACGGCCGAACGGATTCTTGCTGAGGGCGCGGCCGATCTGATCTCGATGGCGCGCCCATTGCTCGCCGATGCGGACCTTGTCCGAAAATACGCCGAGGGCCGCGCCGATGAAATCAACACATGCATCGCGTGCAACCAGGCGTGCCTGGATCGGATTTTCACTGATCAGACCGCTTCGTGCTTGGTGAATCCACGCGCCTGCCGCGAGACCGAGTTCGATGGATCGCGCGCCGCCGTGCATAGGCGTGTCGCCGTTGTGGGGGGCGGCGCAGCAGGACTTTCCTTCGCGGTCACCGCCGCGGAACGCGGACATGACGTCGTGTTGTACGAGGCTGACAAAGACATTGGCGGCCAAATTAATCTGGCGCGCGCAGTGCCGTTAAAAGGCGAATTCGACGAATTGCTGCGCTATTTTCGCCGCCGATTGGAGTTGCTAGAGGTCGACGTCCGCCTGAACGTGGCGACGTCCGCGGAACAGCTCGTGCGCGAGCGATATGACGCTGTGGTGCTCGCCACAGGCATTCGTCCCAGGCGCCTCGATGTGACTGGAAGCGAGCACCGCTCCGTGGTTGCTTACACCGAAATTCTCAGCGGACGCGTCAAGGCGGGCTCCCGGGTCATTGTTGTCGGAATGGGAGGGGTTGGCTTCGACGTGGCGGACAAGCTCACGGCGGGGGAACGCGAAGTAGGCGACATTCCCCAATTCCTTAAGCATTGGGGGATTGATCCGGAAGTGCGCGATCAAGGAGGGCTAGCGACGCCGACGAAGACGCCCCCGCCGCGCAAGGTGGTCATGTTGCAGCGCGGCTCTGGTCGTCCTGGTGAGCGGCTCGGCAAATCGACCGGTTGGATACATCGCCTGGAATTGAAATCGCGCGGCGTTGAAATGTACGCTGGCTGTGTCTATCGCAAGATCGACGATGCAGGCTTTCATGTCGACGTGCAGGGCGAGCCGCGTCTTTTTGAGGCTGACACAATCGTCTATTGCGCTGGGCAGGAGCCGCACACGCCAATGCTGCACGAGCTGCGGGCGGCGAACGTGCCCACCCATATTATTGGCGGCGCTCGCGACGCGCGACAACTCGACGCGGTCCGTGCAATCGAGGAGGGCTTTCGGCTGGCCTACGCGCTTTGAGAAGAGACTAATCGATCGCTATAGAGCGCCCGCAAGCGCGCTTTGTCGATCTTGCCAATCGCCGTCAGGGGCAGCGTGTCGACAACAACGAGATCATCAGGCAATTGCCAGCTGGGCAAGGTCTTCGCCATATGCTCCCTCATTTGTTGAAGGGATATCTCGGAGCCTTTTGCGAGCACAAGGACAAGGATGGGACGTTCGCCCCATTTGGGATGACGCGCCGCGACGACTGCCGCCGCCTTCACGGCCGAATGCGTCGTGGCGGCATTCTCAAGCTCCACCGAGGAAATCCATTCGCCGCCGGATCGCACCAGGTCCTTTGCGCGATCGGAGATGAGCATATAGCCGTTCTCATCGATCCGACCGATGTCTCCAGTGTCGAAATAGCCGTCCGCATCGAGTACGTCCTCATCCGCGCGGAAATAGCGGCGCACAACGCACGGGCCTCTCACCTTGAGGCGCCCCGTGGCGCGATCATCCCAAGGCAACGTGTTGTCGGCATCGTCTGTCAGCTTCATTTCCACGAGGAATGGCGGCTTGCCTTGCCTCTGCTGCACGATCAGGCGTTGCTCGCCCGTGAGCGCGGCCGTCTCCGGCGTGAGCGTGCAGAGCGATCCGGTGGGACCCATTTCGGTCATGCCCCAGGCATGGACAACATCTATCCCGTGCGTGTCTTGCAACGTCTGCAGCATCTGCCGCGGGCACGGCGCGCCGCCGATGTACAGCTTTCGCAATGGCGCCAGCGAGCCGCCGCGTTCGGCGACGTGATCCAGTACGCTCTGCCAAAGCGTGGGCACGCCGGCGCTGATGGTCGCCCCTTCCGCCGCGATGATTGACGTTAGCGCCGCGGCGTCAAGATTGGCGCCGGGCAAGACCACACTTGCGCCTGACATCGGCGCCGTGAATGGCCAGGACCAACCGTTGGCGTGATACATCGGGACGGCGAACAGCACGACGTCACGAGACGAGAAACCGTACATGTCGGTCGCGTTCACGGTCAGCGAAAGCAGGACAATTGAACGATGCGAGTAGAGCACTCCCTTCGGCTTACCCGTCGTGCCCGAAGTATAGAACAACGCGGCTGCTGAGCGCTCTTCGAGCATCGGCCAGGTGAGATCACCGTCCGCATCTGAGAGCCAAGATGCGTAGCTTTCCTCACCCCTCAATCGGCTGGTCTCACCATCGTCGAAATGGATAACGCGCGCAGATTTGGCCAGGTTGCCGCGCATCTCGTTGACCAAAGGCGCAAAGGCGGCGTCCGCGAAGAGGATGCTGTCTTCTGCGTCAGCGATGATCGCATTGAGCTGGTCGGGCCCGAGGCGTGCATTAAGCGGGTGATACACGGCGCCGATTCCGACGGCGCCATACCAAACCTCAAGATGCTCTGCAGTGCTCGTGGCGAGCGTCGCGACGCGATCGCCCGGCCGAATTCCAGCGCGCAGCAATTGTTGTCCAACACGAAGAGCGCGGGCACGCAACGCGCGATAATTGGAACGTTTGACCTTTAGGCCCGGACCATAAGAGACAATTTCACGGCGCGGATGCTGCGTGGCGGCGTGGTCAATAATCCGCGAACAGTTCAACGGCCAATCCTGCATCAGTCCGTGCATACTCGCTCCTAATGGTATCGTTTGTCTCCTTACAATCAGTGCGCATGCGCGCGCCAAGGCGCAGGACGGCCGCGCAAGAGATTTGGACGGCGCCACAATGTCTTCGGCGGTGATGCATAGCATCAGTGCTCCGAAGTGTCGTGAATGAAAGTGGCGCAGAATGACTCGGATTACCGTCCTCTATCCAGCGAGTCCGGACGGGCGATTTGATTTCGACTACTACCTGAATGTGCACATCCCGCTTTCGATCGAGCGACTTGGAGCTCTCGTGTCCAAGGTTCGTGTCGAAAAAGGCGTCAGCGCTCTCGATCCAGAGGAGCCATCGCCCTTCATCGCCATCTGTCAAATGACTTGCGACTCATATCCCATGCTCGCCGACGCGTTAAAGCAGCATGAGGAGGAGTTGCTCGCGGACATGCGTAACTACACGAATATCGCGCCAATATTCGTGGTGAGCGAATTGTCGCATCAGTATCAATAGCGAGCATCAGTTCCAGTTAGAGGCGATGATCCGTATGCGTTCAAGAAAGAGGGGATTGCTGCTAGTGATGATTGACGTCGATCCGGAGCACGAAGGCGAATTCAATGAGTGGTACGAGAAAGAGCACTTGCCGGAGCGTGTAACGGCGCCGGGGTTTCTCAGCGCGCGCAGATTTGTGGCTGTGCAGGGCGAGCCAAAATATCTGGCTCTCTATGATCTCGACTCTCCTGAAGCGATCGAGTCGCCCGAGTACAAGAAAATCAACACCCCCTCCGAGTGGACCAAAAAGATCCGCGCGCATTACCGGAAGTTTGTCCGCAATGTTTATGTGGAACTCGTCCCCGATCCGCACGGCATGCGACGCGCAATCGATCAGGAGTGAATGTTCGCGGTAGTCGCGGACGATAGATATGACCGACAAAGAATTTGACTTCCTTGTGATCGGATCAGGCGGCGCGGGCCTCGCCGCGGCCGTGGCGGGGCGTGCGTTCGGCCTTTCGGTCGCGGTGCTTGAAAAGGCGGATTGTCTCGGAGGCGGCACCGCAGATTCACTTGGAACGATCTGGGCGCCGAACAATAGTCTGGCAGCCGCGGCTGGCTTGGTCGATGACATCGAAGCAGCGCTTGAGTATGCGCGCTTTGTAGCCGGCGGACAGGGCAGCGACGAAAATGTCCAAGCTTATGTCAAGAACGCAGCGTTGGCCCTGGATGCATTCCTTGCGGCGGGTGTTGACCTCAGATTGGCGCTGGAATTGCCGGACTATTTTCATCCGGCCCCGGGCGGCAGCGCCGACGGGCGGCGGATGGTGGAAGCTGCGCTCTTGCCTCGCGCTGATCTCAAGGGATCGTACTCAATTCGCCGAGGTGTCCAAAATCCTCCGGGCGTCGCCTGGAGCGAAATGGTGTCTTGGGGTGGTTTTGCTCGTCGACGTGATTGGCCAGCGGGCGTTTTGGAGCAACGAGCGCGCGAACAAATACTGGGCTGTGGAGAGGCATTGATCGGGCAATTGCTCTTAACAGCTCTGCGTCTTGGTGTGGCGGTGAAGGTCAAGGTTGGCACAGACGAACTGCTAACGGAGGGCGGCCGAGTTGTGGGTGTTCGTCTCACGGACGGAACTAGCGTTCGAGCGCGGCGAGGCGTCGTTCTTGCCTGTGGCGGGTATGAAGGCGATGCCGAAGCTGTGCGCCGGTACGAAGGTTTGCCGTGTTGGATGAATCCCTTCGCGCCGAGCAACACGGGAGACGGACTTCGTCTCGGCACTGAGCTAGGCGCGGCGCTTGCCCGGGTCGCGGTGAACAATTCTCTGTTTGTTGGATGCGCGGCGCCTGGACAACCCGACGCATTCTTTTCTGTCGGTCTGCGCGGCCTTCCGTTTCCTGGCGCGATTGCGGTCAATGAACAAGGCGAGCGCTTCTGCGACGAAAGCGTATTCCAAGATGTGGTTATGGCCATGCAGCGCTATGACCGCAGCGGGCGCAGGTTCGCCAATTTGCCCGCCTACATGATTTTCGACGATGAGGCGCGGGCGCGATATCCGATAGCGACGGCGCCCCCTGGGGCGCCCGCGCACCCGGATATCGTGCGCGCGTCATCCTTGACGGCTTTGGCCGAACTAATCGGAATCGACGGCGAGCGTTTGCCGCGGACCGTAAAAGCATTCAATCTTGACGCTGCCGAGGGACGCGACCGCGCCTTTGGCCGCGGCCGTTTGGCGTTCTCGCGCAGCAATTCCGGCGACACACAACTTTCTGGAAATCCGCAACTCGCGCCGCTCGAAACTCCGCCTTTCTATGCTCTGCCACTGAAGTTAGGCGGCGTTTGTAGCACGGGCTTGCTAACGGACGAGAACGGATGCGTGCGCCATGTGCGCGGTCACCCTATTCCAGGGCTCTACGCCTGCGGAAATACCGCCGCGCCTACTTTTCTAGGCGTTGGTTATCAAGGCGGGGCTTCAATCGGCGCGGGCATGGTTTTTGGCTATCTAACGGCGCAGCATGCTGCGAATGCGGCGTGATGTCGGCTCGCATTGTTATTCGGTGACGAGGGCGCGATCTCATGAGCTACGAAACTATACTTTATGAAGAGAGCGACCCGATCGGCGTCATTACGCTCAACAGGCCCGACGACGGCAACATGTTTAATGCCGTCATGTGCCGGGAGATAAGTGACTGTATCGAGGGTATCCGGCGTGAGACGCGCACGCGCGCGATCGTGTTAACCGGCGCAGGAACTAAATTCTTTTGCCTCGGCGGTCGCAAAGACGGTCTCGAATCAACGCTGCTTTATCCCGGCGTTCTTCCAACACTGGAGATCTACGAAGCGATCGAAAAGCTGCAGAAGCCAGTGATCGCATCGGTGAACGGCTTTGCCGTGGGCGGCGGAAATGTATTGCAGATGGTGTGCGATCTCTCGATCGCCTGCGAAAGCGCGGTGTTTCGCCAAGTCGGACCGATGATGGGCTCGTTCGATGCGGGTTATGGCACCTGGTATCTCGAAGACATCGTTGGCAAGAAGCGCGCCAAGGAATTGTGGTTCACGAACCCAAAACTAAGCGCCAAAGAGGCGCTGGCGCTGGGCTTGGTCAATCGCGTCGTACCCGACAATGTCCTGATCGAAGAAACGCGCGCTTTTGCGTTGGAGGTCGCGACGCGCGGCGCCTTTGCGCTGGCTTCGGTCAAAGCGGCTTTTAACGCACGCCATGGCGGCGTCTCCGGTCTGTCACGCATGGCGCACGATCTGTTACTACCTGGTTATCTCAAAACAGATGAGAGCGTCGAGCTGCGGCAAGCTTTCGCTGAGAAGCGCGCGCCCGATACGACCAAGTTTGGTCAATAACCTCGCTGAGAGGAGAAAACTTGGACCCCACTGTTCTCATATCTCATCGCGACCAATGTTGCGTTCTCACGCTCTCGCGAGAGAAAGCGCTGAACGCACTGTCAGGACAGGTTCTGGATGAATTGGAAACGGCGCTTGACGCAATCCCGGCAAGCGCACGCGCACTGGTAGTGACAGGGGCGGGGTCGCGCGCTTTTTGTGCTGGCGCCGACGTTGCGGGCCTTAGCGCGCTGGATCGACATGCGCACCGGCGCAACATTGATAACGCCCAGCGCCTATTTCAAAAGATTAGCGACCTCTATGTGCCTTCGATCGCGGCGATCAATGGTTATGCATTTGGAGGCGGCCTTGAACTAGCGCTCGCGTGCACCTTCAGAGTGGGATCGCGCAGAGCTAAAATGGGTTTGCCCGAGATCAAACTCGGACTCATCCCGGGTTACGGGGGGACACAGCGCTTGCCGCGCCTTATCGGCGTCTCGCGGGCGTTGGAATTGATCATGTCTGGGCGCACCGTCGAAGCGGAAGAGGCTGGGCGGCTTGGTTTGCTTGACCGCGTGACTGATGCCGATGTGCTGGACGTGGCCTTTGAGTTGGCGCGTTCTTTTACGGGATACAGCTTGCCGGCTTTGCATTTGGTTAGAGGCGCCGTCGCTCGAGGCATGTCGGTTCCGCTGCATGAGGGCTTGGCGATTGAAGCTGACGCTGCAGAATTGGCGTTTGGTCTCGCCGACGCTCGCGAAGGAATGGTGGCGTTCGTTGAAAAGCGCGCGCCCAAATTCATCGATGGGTGAGCGCACAATCATCGTCACCGGCGCCAATCGCGGGATCGGAGCCGCGATCGCCGAAGACTTGCTTCGCCGCGGATATCGGGTGATGGCGCTATGCCGCTCTCCGAGCAATAGCATCGGCGAATACATTCATTGTGACGTCGCCGACGCCTCTTCCATCGCGTCGGCCGTCGCCGCGGCATCCGCGTGCGGCAACTTGGTCGGGATCGTCAACAATGCGGGCATGCACGCCGAAGCGCGTTCAAGCGAGCTGACGGCGGACGCATTCGACTCCATGATGGCGGTGAATGCTCGCTCTGTCTTGATTGCATCCCGTGAGGTTCGCCCGCACCTAATTCAGAACGGCGGCGGCCTTATCGTCAACATTGGTTCGCTTTTCGACAAGCTGGGCATTGCGCGCAACGCCGCGTATTGCGCGTCGAAGGCGGCGGTGGGCGCGCTTACCCGCTGCCTGGCCGCTGAGTGGGCGAGCGACGGCATTCGCGTTGTAAACGTCGCCCCTGGCTATATCGTGACGGACCTCAATCGATCCTTCACGGAATCGGAAAGAGGCCGCGCGTGGCTAGCTCGCAGGGTGCCGATCGGACGGGCCGGGCATGTAGATGAGGTCGCGCGGCTCGTCGGCGCTCTATTTTCCGAGAATCTCAGCTTCCTGAGCGGTGAGACGATCTATTTGGATGGCGCTCAGGGGATAAACCAGTGAGTCGGCTGTTCGACGCCTTCGATCGGCATCGCTATTGGAACGCGGAAGAATCGCTCATTCTCGATCAAGTCCGCCGTGCGGCGAAAAATGTCATCGCCCCCGCTGCGGCCGCTGTCGATAGAGACGCCGCTTTTCCCAATGATAGCATGGCGGCGCTGAACAAGTTGGGCGCGAACGCGATCTTTGTCCCCGAAGCCTACGGCGGCGCGGGGCAATCCTATCCGCTTTACCTTGAGGTCGTCCGCATTATCGCCGGTGCATGCGCCGCGACCGGAATCACATACGCGACGAACTTTCACGCCGCTGCGCCAATTATCGATTTTGGCGACGAGGAGCAGAAGCGAAGGTTCTTACCGCGCATCGCGGAAGGCGGCCTGGGCGCCATCGCGATTACCGAGCCGCACGCTGGGTCGGACGCGCTGGCCATGCGCACGGCGTTTACTGAGAAAGGCGACGAGGTAGTTATCGACGGGGACAAATGCTTCATCACCAGCGGCGATGTTGCCGGCACGCTGCTGCTGTTCGGGAAGTGGGCGGGAATCGAGCAGGAAAACGCCGCGCTGACGGTGGCCGTCATTGAGAGACCGAATCCCGGCATCGAGGTAATGCGCATTGAAGACAAGATGGGTCATCGCGGCTCTTCGACAGCGGCTCTTGCGTTTAGCAATTGTCGCATCCCGCGCTCGAATGTGCTGGGCCGTCCGGGAGACGGCCTAAAGATTCTCCGCGCGGCGCTGAATCGTTCGCGCCCAAGCACGGCCGCACATGCGCTGGGCATCGGTCGTGCGGCTTTGGAGGATATGGAAAGTTACATGAATGCGCGCGTGCAGTCAGGCCGGCGCGTTATCGACAATCAAGCCAATCAGTTCCTCCTCGCCGATCTCGCTGCGGAATTGGCGATGGCCGAGAAGTGGTTGCACTACGTGAGCGCACTCGCGGAGGCAGGGGAGGATGTGGCGCTGGAAGCATCGATCGCCAAGTTGCGCGCGTCGGATATCGCCATGCGACTCGCCATCGACGCTGTGCAGATGCATGGCGGCTACGGTTATTGCCGCGACATGCGCGTGGAGCGGCTGATGCGTGATGCGAAGGTCACCCAGATTTGGGAAGGGACCAATCAGGTTCATAGGCAACTCATCGGACGGAGCTTTATCAGTAAATGAGCGCCGAAATCCGCACTATTGGCGTGTGTGGCGCTGGCGGCGCCATGGGGGCGGGTATTGCGATCGTGACCGCCCGCGCTGGCTTCCGCACTTTACGCTACGACGTCTCCCAGGAGGCTCTGCAACGCGCTGAGGCGAACACAGTGTCATTTCTGGGAAAGTCCGTTGAACGAGGGAAGATGCAGGACGCCGAACGTGAAGCGATGATGTCTCGCTTGGTGGAGACGACTGAATTTGCGGCGCTCGCCGACTGCGATCTGATTATCGAGGGTGTGTACGAAGACCTGGGCGTGAAGCAGCGGTTGTTTGCTGCGCTGGACGAAGCGTGCCCATCCCATACGATCTTTGCTTCCAACACCTCGACATTGTCGATCACTGAGATCGCGGCTGGATGCGGTCGGCCGGATCGGGTGGTCGGGATGCATTTTTGTTTGCCCGCGCAACTGATGCGTCTCATCGAAATGTCGCCCGGCTTGCTTACGGCCGAGGACGCCTTTGCCGCCGCTTGGCGATTTGCGGAGCAATGTGGCCAAACGCCGGTGCGCACACAGGATAAGCCGGGGTTCATCCTGAACGCGCTGCTCATTCCGTTTAACAACGACGCGATACGCGCAGTCGAAGCGGGGCTTGCTAGCGCGACGGATATCGACATCGCTGTGCGAACTGGTCTCGGCTACAAGATGGGACCGTTGGAATTGCTCGACCTGATCGGACTGGATACGCAGGTGCGGCTATGTGAGGCGCTTTACGCGGTTACGCGTGATCAGCGCGCTGCCGCTCCGCCTCTGCTTCGGCGCATGGTGGCTGCCGGTCTGCTCGGACGCAAAACTGGACGTGGATTCCATACATATGATGGTTCGGCGATGTTCGGCGCCTAATGGGCTCGGCAAGTTTAAAGGAGATCTAGCGTGATCGTTGTCCATCATTTGCAGACTTCTCAATCGGAGCGGATCGTGTGGTTGTGCGAAGAGCTCGGGATTCCCTATGAGCTGCGTCTCTATCAGCGTGATCCCGCTACGCAGATGGCGCCGGCTGAGTACAGAAAACTTCATGCCATGGGCACGGCGCCAGTCATTACTGATGGCCACACTGTGCTCGCTGAATCCGGCGCGATCATGGATTATATCATCCACAAGCTCGCTGATGGCCGCCTTGCCGTTGCGCCCGCAAGCCAGAACTATGCAGATTACGTGTTTTGGTATCATTTCGCCAATGCGTCATTGTTGGGCAATGAGGTAATTGGCGTTGTCGCCAGCATGCTTGGCGGCGATCAAGGAAATCCTATGATCGCGTCGGTGCGAGAGCGAAGCGATCGCGCGTTTGCCTTGGTTGAGAACACTGTAGCGAATCGAACCTTTCTCGCTGGCGAGTTCACCGCGGCCGACATCATCAATTTCTTTCCGCTATCGACGGCGCGCGCCTTCACGTCGCGGAATCTCAGTCAGTTCCCGAATCTGCGCGCCTATTTAAAGCGCCTAACCGATCGGCCCGCCTTTCGGCGGGCCAAGGAGAAAGCCGATCCGGACTTGCCGCTTCTCATCGATTGATACATGCGGCGTCTCACATCAAGACGCCGCCTCAAGCGCAAAGGGGAAGAGTGGGATGCGATACGCGATACTGGCGGCAGGAGAGAGCCGATCCTTCGGCAAGGATGACGCAATTCATGCTGGCGCAGTAAGTATGGCGGACGCTGAGGTGTTGATTGTGTTGGGAGCGCCATTCGAACCCGACCCAAAACGTGTCGCGATCCTGGTGGAGTTGCGCACCGAATGCCTGGGTGCGCACACGGGGGAGCAACTTGGCGAAGAAGGTTCAAACGTCATTGGATTTTCGCGTTGGCGCAACGCCGACGAACGCAGCGCGCTGGTTGAGATGGTGTGCCAGCCACGCACGAATACGGTCGCCCTAGCGGCAGCGCGCGAGGTCTTCGAGGCTCAAGGATTGACCTGCGTCGTGTGCAGCGATCAGTCAGGAAGGATACTCGATCGGCTTGTCCGGCCAATGTACAATGACGCGTTGCGTGTCTTGGACGAGAAGCTAGCGACGGCGCAGGATATAGATTTCACGTGTCGATTGGGGCTCGGGCATCCTGCGGGACCGCTTGAGCGCGTTGAACGAAGCGGTCTTGTTGAGCACTACGACATTTGCTGCACGCTAACGGAGGTTCTGGGCGCCGCCTACGCGCCGCCCCGGCGCGCGCTTGTCGCCGCGCAACACGCCAGAGCATCGATGGGGGAAAATGGCTAGGAGCGGGGTGACTTATGTCCGGTGAGGATAAGCGCGCGTCGCTGCTATCGGGCGTGCGTGTGATCGATTTTGGCCGGTACATAGCCGGACCTTTTTGCTCAGCGCTGTTAGGTGATCTGGGCGCAGAAGTTATTCGAGTTGAGAGGCCCGGAGGCGGTGAAGATCGCTACCTTTGCCCGGTCGCCAGCAATGGCGACGGCGCCATGTTTCTACATTGCAACCGCAATAAGCTTGGAATGACGCTCGACCTCGCCAATCCTCAAGCGCGGGAGATTGTCGCGCGGCTGGTCGCAAGCGCAGACATAGTGGTCGTGAACATGCCGGCGGACGCATTGCGGAGTTTGGGTCTCGACTACGATGCGCTAAAAGCCGTCAAGGGCGATATTATTTTGACGACGCAAAGCGCGTTTGGTAGCCGGGGGCCCTACGCCGGCAAGACAGGGTTCGACGCGGTAGCGCAAGCGATGTCCGGTGCTACGTGGTTGTCCGGCTATCCGGGCGAGCCCACCAAATCTGCCGCGTCCTGGGCGGATTTCGGGACAGCGTTTCTGAGTGCGTTCGGAACAATGGCGGCGCTTCTTCATCGAACCCAGACTGGCCAGGGTCAGTTAGTCGAGGCGAACCTGCTGCAGGCGGCGCTCTCCATGTTCCACCACAACATCATCGAGGAGGCGCTGACGGGTCGCCATCGCGAACCTTCTGGCAATCGCAGCCAACTTGGCGGACCTGCCGACCTGTTCAAAACGCGCGACGGCTGGGTTCACATGCAGGTGCTTGGCGCGCCGCAATTTAAGCGTTGGTGCGGGATGATTGGGGAGGAGCAATGGCTTGGCGATGTACGCTTTCAGACCGATAACGGACGCGGCTCCTTCGGCGCCGTGCTAAGCGAGCGCATGCAAGAGTGGTGTTCAAAACGTACGACCGAAGAAGCGCTTTCGGCGCTTGAAGCAGCCCGTATTCCGGCGGGACCTTTGCTGTCTCCGGCCGATGTGCTCGGCGACCCTCACATCGCGGCGAGCGGCATGCTCAGGCTGGTGGAATACGAAGGATTGCCGCAGCCAGCGCCGTTGATGAGCATGCCGCTTGCTCTATCCAACTTAGACACCGCGCAACGACGTCCGCCGCATTTGGGCGAGCATACAGATTTGATCTTAGGGGAGTTGGGTTTTTCGCCTGACGAGATAGCTGGCTTACGAAGTGAAGGGGTAGTTTAGATCGCGTCGCCGCACGCTGTTGATGCTTGTAAGTGTCCGAGCTCATTTCCCAACGATTATCTTCGATGGCTGGGCTTGTTCTAAATCAGCGAAGGCCTAGCAGATCTACTCGGCCCAACGTTGAGGGAAAGTCTCATAAAGCGGTCTTCGGGATCTCGCGTGAGTGGCGGCTATGCAAGTTGGTGCTGAGATCGCCGCCAAGGATCTTGAGAGCGCGGTGCTCGTTCTCGGGAACGGGAAATTTCGATATGTTGACGAATGGCGCAACAGGCGGGGGCGTGCTTGAGTTCGCCGCAGAGCTCGAGGGGATACAAATCAACGGAGTCGACATCATCACTGCGACAGGGGACGAAGCGATGATTGCGCGTTTTAAGATGATTATACGGCCGCTGAAAGCCATCAATCTCGTGCATCAGCTAATGCGCGAGCGGCTTGAGCGGGCATAGGGTGCGTCGTGTGTGTTAGCGGCGGTACGACGCCTGCGTCTGACCTCGGCAGGGCTTTGGCGCGTCAAGAAGTATGCGGGAAAAGCTGGGTTGGCTATTGCGGGTGAGGAAGGCGCGGCCTCTGCTCTTACTCGACGCGATCGACCGAGCCATACTCGGCGAGATCGAGATGAATGCGCGCTATCAGAACCAGGATGTCGCGCGCAAAGTCGGTCTTTCGCCAAGCGCATGCTGGCAGCGGATTCGGCGTCTGGAAATATCAGGCGTCATCCGGCGCTACATCACCGACATAGATTTTGCCGAGGTCGAACCTTCATTGCAGTTTAGCGTTGGCGTTACGGTCACGCCATTCGGGCGCCGCGAGCAGGGCGCTTTTGAAACCAACCTACTGGCATCGCGCAATATCCTCTCCGCAGACCAGGTTACAGGTCGCTTCGACTACATTCTGCGCGTTATCGGTCCTGATCCCTCTGCATGGCCGCTTGTGCGAGCCGAAATCGACGCAGAAGGACGCTTCATAGCGAGTGCGGAAACGCACGTGCTGGTGCGGGCCGCCAAGAAGTTTGTCGGGTTCTCTGAACTTGCCAAGAAATAGCGTCAGCGGTTCGTCGATCGCATCGCCGCGTAAGGTCTGACGAAGGCAGAGAGCACGCCGGCATGCACGACCAGCGGTGTCGCCCGCGCGTCCGCCGCGTCGAGGGACGCTTCGCTCTAAAGCCCTCGACCCGCCGGACCTGATCGCGGGCGGAACGGAAATGGTCGCGCACGCGACCCAGGCGAGCAATCAAGCTGCCGGGCGCCTTTGAGGCTCTCATGTCCAAAACTGAAACCGAAACCCGGCCGCAAACGGTCGTCATGATCGCTTTGACGAAATTGCGGCAAAGCGAGGCCAACGCACGGCGCACCGACAAGCGCGCCGATATCGAAAGCTTGGCCGAGGATATAGCTGCCCACGGCGTACTGCAGAACTTGAACGTCACCGATTGCGGTAACGGCAAGTATGCCGTTTCCGCCGGCGGACGTCGGCACGCGGCACTGAAGCTGCTCTCAAAGCAGGGACGTATCGGCAAGGACTATTTGGTGCCTTGCAAGGTCATCAGTGACGAGGATGCCGCCGAAGTCAGTCTGGCGGAAAATGTCCAGCGCGTCGCCATGCACGCTATGGACGAAGCGGAGGCGTATGAAGGATTGGTGGTCGAAGGCGTTGACGCTGAGGCGATCTCCAAGCGCTTCGGTGTCACTGTGCGCCTTGTCGAACGGCGTCTCGCGCTGGCGGCGCTCTCGCCGAAGGTCAAAGCCGCTTTCCGAAAAGGTGAGATCACGCTCGATGCAGCTCGCGCGTTCTGCCTGACCGACGACCATGCCGCGCACGACGCCGTGCTGAAGACATTGTCGCGGCCGATCACCAGTGCGCAGAGCGTCCGAGCGTGTCTCACCCAAGGCCGCGTGCCCGCGCACGACCGGCTAGCGCGTTTTGTAGGGCTCGACGCCTATACCGACGCCGGCGGGGTGATGCGCAAAGACCTGTTCGAGGAAAACGTGGTCTTCTTGGACGATGGCGAACTCATCCGCCGTCTGGCCATCGACAAACTCGATGCCTTGGCCACGGCTGAACGTGAGAAGGGCTGGGGCTGGTCCGAAACGCATCTTGGCTACGCTCGGTTCGAAGGCTGCACCTCCGAACGTCTGCGTCCGACGCGGCGTCCACTCAGCGACGACGAGCAGACCAAGCTCGACGCGGCGGAAGCGGCGTTGGAGGTTTTGGACGCTGCGCTTGAAGACGCTGACGAAGACGATCCACGTTGGACTGAGCGCGATCGCTTGGAAGCCGAGATCGATGAGATCACGACAGGGACTGAGCAATGGGACACCAATCTCATCAAGTACGCCGGCGTCGTCATTTCCGTGGAGCACGACGGTCGGGCGAACTTCGCCTACGGCGTCATCAAGCGCACGGACGTGAAGGCCATTCAGAAACTGCAGCGGCCGGCAGCGCCGGGGGGCGTTGACGACGACGATGGCGGTGACGCAGGCGAAACGGCCGAGACTGATGCAGAACCGCAAGGCGCGCGGCTCCCGCGTGGTGTTGTTGAAGGCTTGACCACGGCGCGGACGCGCGCGCTGCGGCGCGCCGTCGCCGAAAGCCCGCATCTGGGGCTCGCGCTCTTGGTCTTCGTTCTGGCACGCGGCAGCATTGGCGCCGGCGGCGTCGTCGGCGTCGAGTTTCGTGCATCCGCGGTTGCGTTCGACGACGTGACATCGGTTGTGGAAAATCGCCATGACTTCGCGGCGTTGATCGGTGGCGAAGAGCCTAGCCTGCAGCTTTGCTTGGCGCAACGGACTGACGTGTTGGTCTCGGCGCTTGCGGCGTTCGTAGCGGAAACGATCGACCTCGTGCATCCGGGCGTGACACCATTGGATCGAGCCTTGCAGGGTTTCGCCGATGAACTGGCGAGCATCGTCGATCTCGACATGACCCAAACGTGGAAGCCAGACCTTGCCTTTTGGACGCAAGTTCCAAAGGCGGTGACTTTGGCGGCGTTGGCGACAGCGCCGAAACTGGTCGAGATGAGCGAGAAGGACCGAAACGCCATGCTGGCCGCATTCGGCAAGATGAAGAAGGCCGATCTCGCTTCTGCCGCGGCGGAAGTATTGAGTGACGCCGATTGGCTGCCGGATGTTCTGATCACGCCCGCACGTGAGGGCGCGCTCGCTGTCACCGCTGAGGGCGAGAGCGCCCCCAACGACCTAGCCGCAGCCTAGCAACCCACCTTCGCGCGGGCGTTTCGAAGGGAGGCGTCCGCGCGCTTTCCAGATTTGGAGACTTTCTCATGACCCCGAACACCGGGCGCGCGGGGGCGCGCCGTGACATTGCCGCAGAGATCAACGCCAAGATTCTCGCCGACCTCGAACGCGGCGTCCTACCGTGGAAGAAACCTTGGGACGGCGCGCGCGCCGGCGGGCCCATTGGCCTGCCACTCCGCGTCGGCGGCGAACCGTATCGAGGTATGAATGTCGTGTTGCTATGGAGCGCGGCGGTCGACGCCGGTTTCCGCTCGCGTTACTGGCTGACATTTGCACAGGCAATCAAACTCGGCGCCCATGTACGCAAGGGCGAACGCGGTGAGCTTGTTGTTTATTATGGAACGACGACCAAGACTCGCACTGATGATGCGGGCGAAGAGAGCGAAGACACCTTCCGCTTTCTGAAATCTTACGTCGTGTTCAACGCCGATCAGATAGATGGCTTGGATGCGCATTTCTACGCACAGCCCGCCATCGCTTCCATTCTGCCATTGGCGGCGCACGAAGCGTGGTTCGCCAAGCTCGAGATCGCACGCATAACCACGCGTGACACCGCTTGTTACATTCCAAGTCGCGATGTCATCGGCTTGCCGCCGATCGAGGTCTTCAACACGCAGGAAGACTATAGCGCTACTCTGGATCACGAGCTCGTCCATGCGTGTAAGGCGAAGCATCGCTGCGATCGCGATTTCTCCAAGCGCTATGGCGAGAGCGCGTATTATGTGGAGGAAATATGCGCCGAGGTCGGGGCCTGTCAGCTTGGAGCGCATCTTGGCCTGCCGCCCGCACACCTGCACGACCACGCTGCGTATATCGACCACTGGATCAAGCTCTTAAAAAATGATCGCCGGGTCTTTCTCGACGCCGCGGCGAAAGCACAAGCCAGCGTCGATTGGTTGTTAGCGAAGAGCCCGGCGCCCACATGTTCAGTCATGGAGGCGCAAGATGTCGCGGCTTGAACGCATCGTCGCGCAGCTCGGGGGACTCGCCTATGATGGCGGCCGCGCGCTCGTGCCCGGACCAGGTCACGGACCTGCGGATCGCTCCGTCTCGCTCACCGAAACGGAGGAGGGTCGCATTTTGGTGCATTGCTTCAGCCCGCGTGACGATTGGCGCGCCGTGCGCGATGCGCTGCGCGCGCGCGGACTGTTGGACGGGGAGGAGGTCGCCGCGGATGTGACGGCGCACATGCGCCAACGCCATGCCGTCGTGCAGCCCGACAATGAAGGACGCATTGCTCGCGCCAACAGGCTTTGGGAGGAAGCGCGTGTCATGCGGGGCACGCCAGCGTCCGCCTATCTGAAGCGGCGCTGCATCGAGGCTGTGGAGAGCAGCGAACTTCGCTTTCATCCGCGCATGACCAGTCTTGATGACAGAATACGCCGTCCGGCGCTGATGGCCGCCCTTCGTGCTGCCGACGGCGCGTTGCAAGGCGTGCAGGTGACATTGGTGACCGCTTATGGTGCGGCGAAGGCGAATGTAACCACACCCCGCCGAGTCATCGGCAAACTCTTGAGGGGAGCTGTGCGATTGGCGCCAGCGAGCGAGGTGCTGATCGTCGCCGAAGGCGTAGAATCAGCGCTATCGGCGGGTGAGCACTTGCATGCGCCAGCTTGGGCAGCGCTCACCGCTCATAATCTCTCGCAGTTTACGCCCCCGCCAGAAGTGCGTTGTCTGATCGCCGCGCCCGATAATGACGAAGCCGGTCTCACCGCGCTCAAGACCCTCCGCGAACGCTTGGGCAGCATTCTAACTATCGAACATGCGCCAGCGCCTGCCGGTCTCAACGATTGGAACGATTGGTCACGCGCACGCTACTCTCTCGGCGCAAACGATTGAACACACGTGCTCGGGTCTCGCCCCCGCCGTCGCCATTTCCGCCCGGCCGTCGCCGTCCACAAGGACAAAATCGTTTCCCCGCCCGCTGACGCGGCTTCGGTCTCGCGCGTTCCGCGCGAGACGCGGGACCCACCATTTTCTCCTTGCAGCCGCCGCCTCATGGCCGGGCGGTGGGGCGCCGTCGCGGGCGAGACCCGCGATCCCGGGATCAACCGGGAACGCTTTCGGAGATCACTCCCATGACCAACCGCGTCACCCTTCTGGGCAAACTGTTGGATGATCCAAAGCTCAAGAGCTTTGAAGCCCGCGGCGGCACGATCGAAGTCATCTCGCTATGGGTCGAAGTCAAAGACGACATCCGCGCCGATCGCTTCACCGTCGAGATCAATGATGCCAAAGCGATGGCGGCCGCCAAAGCCATGCGCAAGGATGTGCTGGTGGAAGTCACCGGCAAGCTCCGTCACGACCGCTGGAAGAGCAAAGTCACCGGCCAGTGGACCGGCAAGGTGTTCGTCGCCATCGATCCAGGCGAGGGCAGTGTCCGCTCCAAGGGCATGGCGCCCACAACCGAGACCGCCGAAGCCGCCTGAGCATAGCCGGCGCTGCGCCAGCGCGCGCAGCGCCGGTGGCGCTTCGGTGCCATCGCCGAAACAAACGGCGTATAATGCGCGGCGCGCGATTCTGCGCGCGGGGCCCCTTTTCTGGATGCAGCGACGCACGATCATTGTCGACGGACCGCTGGCGTTTCGCATGCGCCGCATCGCGGCGGCGCGCGCGAGCGAGTCCGGCCTCGACATCCTCACCATGCCGCTGCTGGCGGCCCGCTTAGCCGGCGGATTTGTCCGCCCCGCCAGCGCCGGTGACATCGAACAAGCGGTGCGGGGCGCGTTCGACGCCGGCGGCTTTCAAGTTTTGCAAAGAAGCGGCGATCTCCCAGGCATTGTGCGCGCCGCCGCGCAATCGTTGCGCGATCTCTGGGACGAGGGGCGAACCCTAGAGGCTCTGCCGGCGGAGAATGCGCAGGTCGCGGATATGGCTTTGCTCGAAGCTCGCGTGCGCGAACATCTTCCGGCTGGCGTCTTGTCGGCGCTGGATCTTCGCGATGCGGCGCTGGCGCGCATCGCCCATGGCGCCATCCTCGGCAAGATTGAGCTCGACAGAGTGTTCTATATCGCGCCGGTATGGCGGCCGGTCTTGCTTCAGCTGCAAGAGCACGCGCCGGTGGCGTGGCGCGATGCGCCCGAGCATTGCCGCTCGTGGTGGCGCGGCGGGCGCGATGATGTGTCCTACCGACCGAGCGAAGCCGCGTATGTGGCGTGTGCGAACCCCCGCGCTGAGGTGGTCGAATCTTTGCGTTGGCTCCGCCTGCTGCTTTCATCTGGTGTGGCGCCGGCGACGATCGGCGTTGCCGCCGTCAATCCTGAAGCTTGGGACGATCATTTCATCGCGCTCGCGCGCGCGCACTTGCCGCTGCATTTTGCACACGGCTTGCCCGCGCTCGCAACGCACCCAGGCCAAGCCTGCGCAGCGCTTGCCGACATTTTATTGCGCGGGCTCAATCAGGAACGCTTCCGGCGCCTCGCGCGCTATCGCGCCGGCTCGGCCGCGCTTGGCGCACTCGATGCTTCATGGAATGACTGGCTCCCGCGCGCCGCACGCTTGACGACCCCAGAACAATGGGCGGGCGCGTTGGACGCAGCTTGGGCCAAACACAGCGGACGGCCCGATCCTCGTCCCGTACTGGCGCCGGCGCTTCGTTTGCTGGCGCGGGGCGGTGAGGCAGCGCTTGAAGCCGGTGCGCAGATATTGCCGCCCGCAGCGCGTCCAATCTGGAAGAGTGCGCTGACGCGTGCGCCGCTGGCGGCCGTTGAGCAAAGCCTGCGCGATTTGCGGCTGGCTGATGCGAGTGACCCGGCCGCGTGCGCCGTATGGGGGCCGACTTCGCTTCTGGTTGGGGCGCCGCGCCCGCATATGCGCCTATTGGGCCTGACCTCGCGCGCTTGGCCGCGCGCGCGGCGCGAGGATCCGATGTTGCCGCCGCATGTGCTCGACCTGGGCACCCCGGAGGGCATGAGCGCCGAAGCACTGGATCGCGCCGCGTTCGCGCATCTTTGCGCGCGCGCAACAGCCTCATGCGTGATTTCGAAAAGCCGGCGCAACGCGCAAGGCGCACGCTTCGGGACGAGTCCTCTCGTCGCCGATATTAAAGACTGGGCAGAACTCAGGCGCGAGCGCACGCCGGAGCACGCTTTCAGTGAGGCCGATCGGCTGCAGGCGCGACCGGGCGATGCCCGCTCTGAGCCCGCTCTCGTCCACGCCACGCGCTGTTATCGCGATTGGCGGCTGGACCAGCTCACGGCCCATGACGGGCGTGTGCGCAGCGATCATCCGCGCATTATTGAAACGCTGACGCAAAGCCAGTCGGCCACCCGCCTTCGCCTGATGTTGCGCGATCCGCTGGCCTATGTTTGGCGCTATGCTTTGGGCTGGCGCCCGCCCCGAGACATGAACACCGCGTTGGCGCTCAGCCCGCGCGATTATGGCGATCTCGTGCATGACATGCTGCGTCGCGCCATCGTGCAGCTAGGGAGGGATGGCTTTGCCGGCGCGTCGGCCGATCAGATCTCGCATTCAGTCGACGAAAGCGCCGCCGAATTGGCGGAGGCATGGCCGCTGGATCATGCCACGCCGCCCGGACGCCTTTGGCAGTTCACCATCAACCGGGCGGCTGAGGAAGCCAAGCGCGCACTCGGCGTGCCGGCGCCGCCCGAGACCCGCTCTTACGCCGAATTGGGCTTCGGCCGCGACGAAGATGAAGCGGGCGCCGATTTGCCCTGGCGGCCGAATGCGGAGGTCGTGCTCGCCACCTCTGGCCTCAAGATCAACGGCTTTATCGATCGCTTGGATTATCGCGACACCGACTATCATTGCCGGGTCACCGACTACAAGACCGGAGAGGGGCCGCGAGAACGCGGGTTCACCATTCGCTTCGGGCTCGATGTGCAGCGCGTGCTTTACACCATCGCCGTCCGCCAACTGGCGCCGCAGACGGCGCGGGTTCAGGCGCTGTTGATTTATCTCGGCGGCAAAAAGCTTCGGGCCGATTACGACAACGATCTCGATCCTGCGCCGCTGGAAAAATATGTGGCGGTCGCCGCACGCCTCCTGAAAAGCGGATTGGGCGTCTCGGGCATCGACGCATTTGAAGATGACAACGATTACGCCCTGGCGCTGCCCGCTGACGAAGCCTATCAGACCCGCAAGCAAGGCGCCCGCGCCGTCGCGCTCACGGATTTGAGCCCTGTATGGCGGGTCAAATGAGCGCGCTCTCTGACGCCGCCGAACGCCTGCGCGCGCTACAGGACCATGATGCGACCTTGCTGGTCGAGGCCGCCGCCGGCACTGGCAAGACGGCGTTGATCGCGGGGCGCGTCACCATGATGTTGGCGCAAGGTGTTGAGCCTCGCCACATCGCCGCACTCTCCTATAATGAATTCGCTGCAAGCGAATTGAGCGAACGCATCGCTGGTTATGTGCAAACGCTGCTCGTTGGCGGCACGCCAGATCCGCTGAAACTTGCGCTGCCTGACGGGATGACGTCCACGCAGCGTTCAAATCTCGCGGAAGCAAACGCCAAGCTGGATCAGCTCACCAGCTGCACCATCCACGCCTTCTGCCAGACCTTGCTGACCGCCTACGCGATCGACGCCAACATCGATCCCGGCGCCCGCATTCTTGATGCACAAGCGCAAGAGGCCGCGCTCGATTATGTGTTTGACGCGTGGCTGGAACGTCGTTTGAGCAGCGGGGCAGGCGACGATCCCATTAGCTATCTCGCCGCGCACGATCCCCGCGGCGTCGCGCGCATGCTGCGCAAAATCGCCAAGCTGCGGTTGGAGTTTCGCAACGCGAAGGCGCCCGAACCGACGCAGGGGATGCGGCCTGACCAAGCTTTCGCCGACGCCGTCGCGGCTTTACGGCAATGGTGCGTCGGCGCGCCAGCGGACAACGAGATAGAAGCGATTGCCGCCGAACTCGAACAGCTCGCCGCGTGCTTTGTCGATCTGTTCGCGCCGCAGACGCCGGACTTCGGGCGGCTGTGGCAAGGCGCACATCCGCCGCCGTTCGATCGCATCATGCGCAAGCCCCCGGCGAAGCAAACCGAGAAGAGGAAGAAAAAGGACTGGAACCGGAATCTGAAGGCGCCAGCGTTGGAAAAGGCCTGGAAGGGCGAGGGCGCAGACAAGTCCGCGCTCAAGCAAGCGTTCAAGGATCGCTACGCCCAGTGCGCCACGCAATACCAACAGCTAATGGGGCACGTCGCCGCTTGGCTGATGTGGCGGCTGTCGAATGAGCTTGATGACCTCATCGACGATTACAGGGCCTATAAGCGACGCTCGGCGTTGCTGGACTTCGATGACCTGCTTTATTTCGCCCGTGACCTGGTGCGCGACAATGAGGCCGCCCGGCGCTCGATCGCTGAACGCTTTCGCCACATCTTGGTGGATGAGTTTCAAGATACGGACCCGATCCAGGCCGAATTGTTCTTCCGCCTGGCCGCTCATGAAGCAGTCGAAGATTGGACCAAAGGACAGCTTCGGCCAGGCGCACTGTTCGCGGTGGGTGATCCAAAGCAAGCGATCTATGCCTTCCGCGGCGCCGATGTCTCGACCTACGACCGCGCTTACGCGGCGATCGCCGCGCAGGGCGAGAACGCCATCCTCAATATTCGCGCCAATTTCCGCTCGCGCCCGCCCATCATTGAACACGTCAATGCCTGCTTCGATGGTCCGCTCTCGGTCGATGAACAACCGGGCTATGTCGCCCTGGACGCGACTTTGCCGGAAGCCGCACATAACCATCCGCACGCGGCGCGTTTGACCATCAATGCGCCCCAAGGGTCTGACGCCAAGACGCTGCGCGAGTGCGAGGCCGACGCTGTCGCGGAATTGTGCGCGCGCCTCATCGGCCAATATCCCGTGAAGGAGGGGGTGCTTTCGGCTGGCGGCATTGCGCTGCTCGCGCCAACGCACACCGATCTCAAAATCTACGAGACGGCGCTGGCGCGGCTTAAACTGCCGTTCGTGTCGCAAGCGGGGAAGGGATTGTTCGAACGGCAGGAGACGCAGGATGTGCTGGCGCTGACCCGCACGCTCGCCGATCCCACCGACACGCTGGCCTTCGGCGCCCTCATGCGCGGACCGCTCGTCGGGCTTAGCGAGGAAGAATTGCTCGACATCACCGTAGGCTTGCCGGAGCCAGAATTTGGGGCGCGGTTCTCGCTTTTTACCGACCCCAATTTGGTTGAGCATTCCGTCGCGGCGGCCACGCTAGAAACGCTTCAGGACCTGCAGCGCAAAGCGCGCGATACAACGCCGTTCCTGATTCTGAGTGAAGCCATCGAGCGGCTCAACGTGCGGCCCAAACTGTCGCTCCGCGGCGGCGGACGCGGCGCCCGGAGCTGGGCTAATATCGAAGTGGTGCTGGAGCGGGCGCGTCCGTTTGCCATCAGCGGTCTTGCCAAATTCGCCGCAGCTTTGCAGCGCGACTGGGCCTCGGGCGACAATATCGCCGAGGGCCGCCTCGATGCCGATGCGGGCGCCATCCAAATCGTTACGATGCATAGCGCCAAGGGCCTCGAATGGCCGGTGGTGATTCCGATCAACTCCACGACCCGGGTGTGGACCCCGCGCGAATACGTGCACCGCGCCGACACCAATACGTTGCATTGGATCATTGATGACGTGCGCGACCCTGAGCTTGCGGCGGCGCTCGACGACGCGGCCGCGAACAAGCGTCACGAAAACACCCGCCTTTGGTACGTCGCCTGCACGCGCGCCTGCGAGTTGCTGGTCGTGCCTGAATTTGCAGAAGCGGATGTGAATTCCTATGCGCGCATCGTTGGCCTCGGGCAGGCGCGCTTGAAGGAATGGGACATGGACGCGTTTGAGACGTTGCCCGCTGAGCCGCCTGAGCAAGTCCGCAACGACCAAACACGCGAAATCTTTGATCGAGAGCGGGAGCGCATCAAAGCCGCGGCGACGCCAGCGCGCTGGCGCGCGCCGAGTGATCATGACAGCGATCGTCTACCTACGCTGGAATTGCTCGCGGTTGACTCACTGGACGCCGCGCCGGCTCTTGTCGTCGAAGGCGCGGGATCCTTACGTGGCCTGGTGATGCACAAATTGATCGAAGAGGTGCTAACGGGCGAAGCGGATGCCAATACTGAGGCGCTGACGGCGCGCGCTAGCTCGCTCACCCGACAACTGGCGGCGCAATTGGAAGCCACCGGTGCGCTGCCCGCAGCGAAGGAAATGGCCGACAAAGTTTTGGCGACGCTGGCGTTGCCTGAGATTGCGGCGGTGCGGTCGCGGCTGGTCCCGGAATGGAGCTTGTACGCCGAACTCGGACCGCATGAATTGTTGGCCGGGCGGGCAGACGCTATTGTCTATGACGACGGCGGCAAGGCCGAGATCGTTTTCGACTGGAAAAGCGATATCAATCCCTCCGAGGCCGTGATCGCCGAACACGCCAGCCAATTGAACGCCTATCTCGCGGTCACAAAGGCGCCGCGTGGCGCGCTCGTTTACATGAGCAAAGGCCTTATCCGCTGGACCGCGCCGTGAGCAGCCAGAACGGGCCGCCGGAGCTTCAGTGCATCGCCAACGATCTGACCGAGGCCTGTGCGCTGCTAAGCGCAAACCTTGTGCGCGTCGCCAGCGGGGAGGCGGCGCCCAGTCCAGAAATCAATGTCGAGGCTCGTTTGTACGCCGCTGCCGTGGTCGTTTGGTCCATCCGCAACCCGGACGCAGACGTCGGCGCCAACGCCGACGCGCTGCTCGATGTTTGGCTCGCCAATTACCTGGCCGACCTGCATTCCGACGACGCTGCAGCTTTGCTTCGGGCGCTCGACCATCGCACACCTCAGTATGTCGTGCTGTGGGAAGCGGGCGGCGACTGGGCGCTCAACACGGCGCGGTTTCTCGATGTAAAGATGCGCACCAAGGCCAGCCCGGCCACGCTGTCGGCGCTTGCCGCGGCTGCAGCGGCTGGCCGGGAAGGCATCGCCAAGTTCATTCAAGCAGCGTTCGCGGTGTGAAAGGTTTTGTTCGATCAAGCGCTTGAGCTCGTGCCCGGCGACGAGGCCGCTCAATAGGGCGGCGGTATCTAAAAAGGGTCGCCGATGACGTGGCGTGGCGTCGGCCTGGGCGGCGCCCAGAGCGGCGCGACCCCTGCCGCCGGCGGAGCCCTTACGGTATGGTTTGCCGCACCTTAACGAAATCATATATGGTGCGTTATATTGACTTTACGCGCGTAATGCCTCATATACGAGGTCATGTTGAAGACCGCGCCAGAGCTGCTGGCTGAGCTTGGGGACGCCATCCGGGTGCGCCGCATCGCCCAAAACTGGTCGCAGATCGAGGCGGCCAAGCGGGCCGGCATGAGCAAGAGCACCTGGCAGCGCCTCGAGATGCAGGGGCAAGCGACCATTGAGAACCTGGTCAACGCAGCGATCGCGCTCCGCTGCGAGGAGGGGCTTTCTAAGCTCTTTCCGGCGCCGGTGGCCCAGACCATGGAAGAGCTGATGGCGCAGCAGCGCCAGAATGCGCCTTCGCCAAAGCGGCGACGCGCCTCGCGTAAGGGCGGCAAGTCTTGAAGCTCGCGCCCGGAACGCCGCTTGATATCGCACTCGCGTTTGCGCCGGACGCCCGCGTCCCCGTGGGGCAGCTCGCATGGGCCCAACAAACCGCACAGCTTGAATGGTCGCGCGAGGTGATCGCCAAGAAGCTCAGCGTCGATCCGCTGCCTCGTTATCCGTTGCAGCCAGGCCTGCAGGCGGCGCGCACGCGTGACTTCGATGGCCTGCACGGCTTCTTGGCTGACAGCCTCCCGGAAGGCTGGGGTCATCTCGTCATGCGCAAGCGTCTGCGCGAGCTCGGCCATGACATCGACGCACTGACGCCGATGGAACGCCTAGCGCTGGTCGGTGATAACGGGCGCGGCGCGCTGGTGTTTAGCCCGGCGACCACGCCGGACGCTGGCCTGAGCGAGGGCCTTGATCTCGATGCGCTCGCGGAAGACGCAGCAGAGCTCTTGACCGGCGAAGACGGCAAGCTTGCCGATGTACTGGCGAAAGCGGCCGGAGGCTCAGGCGGCGCGCGTCCAAAAGTCCATGTGGGCTTTGGCCCCAAAGGTGAGATTTCGGTCGGCGACAGCGAATTGCCCGCCGATCACGCCGCTTGGATCGTGAAATTCAAAGCTAAGGAAGATCCAGACGACATCGGTCCGCTCGAAGAAGCGTACGCGTGCATGGCAGAAGCGGCGGGCCTAAAGCTCGCCGAACATCGTCTTATCCCGGCGAAGCAAGGTCACGCCTATTTCGCGACACGGCGGTTCGATCGTCCAAGCCCTGGCGCGCGCGTGCATATGGTGTCGCTTGCGGGCGCGGTCGAAGCGCCGATGACGGCCGGGTCGCTCAGCTATGACCAATTCTTACGCGCAACCCACGCCATCACGCGTGATGCTGAAGATGTCGCGCGCGCATTCCGGCACATGGTCTTCAACGTGCTCTCGCACAACCGCGACGATCACGCGCGCCAGCACGCCTATCTGATGGACGAGAACGGCGTCTGGTCGCTCTCACCTGCATACGATCTCACCTACGCGGCGGGACCAGGCGGGGAACATTATCTCGACGTCGAAGGCGAGGGGCGGAAGGTCACGCACAAGCATGTCGAGACCCTCGGCGCCAAGCACGGGCTGGACGCTAAGGCGGTCAAGGCGATGGTCGACGAGGTGAGCACAGCAGTGGGCGACTGGCGGACGTTCGCGTCGGCGGCAGGCGTAACGGCCCTTACCACCAAGCTCGTCGCCGACGCCCACGAAAGGGTTCGAGCCGGATTCTGACACCGCCATCGGCGCGTCCGGCAGCATCGTCATCACCGTCGGCGCCGGCATGACCGCGGCGCCACTATGAAGCTGACCACGTCGGCGGCGCCCATGGCGGCGCCCAGGCGGTGGTGGTGGTGGCGGCGGCGGCGGCGTCGGCGTGACCGCGTCGGCGGCGGCGCCTATGACTCGGCGGTTGCGGCCGGCGTGGTGGTGATCTTCATCGTGCTGCTGCTGCTGATGATGATGGTGATGTCGCCGATGTTGGCAACCGTGACGCCATGCGTCCGAGGACGCCCGCACCGTCGCCTGGAGCGAAGCCGAGGCCGCCTCGCGGCCGGATCTAAGGAGCGACCTCTTCCAGACACCGCCACATGCGTGGCGCGACGTTGACAGGCTTCCCACCCTCCCTCCCGCGCTGCGCGCTTGCATGCGCAGCGTGAACTCCGGCAGGTCTTGCCTCCGCTCTTAGTATTCGTGTTGTTCCACGTAGGTTTGGGCGGCCGCCGGCTTCGCCGGCGCCCGGCTCTCGTTGCTACGCAACCGAGCCCGCTCCGCGGTCTCGGCCATCCGGCTTCGATCCGTGTCGCAAGACCCGCCCTCCCTCCCCAATAAAGGGCGATGTTCGCAGGTGAAGCGAAGCTTGCTGATGCGAGAGCTCACCCGCGACAGGGTGGGGCATGAACCGGAAGAAGGGGACGATCTCTGCGCTGACAGCAGGCGCTTTTGCGCTGGTTGCGCTCGGCGTGGCGTCGACCGTCAGCGCGGACATGGTGCTGTTCAATCACACCCCTTCGATTCCGACCGGGTTCTATCTTCGCACCGCGTCGCCCATCGAGGTCGGGGAGGTCGTCACGGTCCGCGCCCGGGATGTGGCGCTCATTGAGGCAACCAGGCGACACTATGCCGGCGACGGTGATCGCTTCATCAAGCGGGTGGCCGCTGTCGCGGGCCAGGATGTGTGCAGCGATGGTCAGACGCTTCAGATTGATGGCGTCGAAGCAGCGCGTGTTTTTGTCCCTATCGGACGCGAGGCGCCTTCAGGTTGGGTCGGCTGCCTCCGTTTGGCGTCGGATGAAATTCTCCTCTTAGGCGACAGCGTGGACAGCTTCGATGGACGCTATTGGGGCCCGGTAAGCGCCTCACTTGTCGAAGGCGTGTGGCGCCCACTCTGATATTTTTCTCACGGCAGGAATCATGGCGCCATGCGCGGCAACAGCGTGCGCGTGCGGGGCGTTGAGCGTGAGAAACGATGAAGAAAAGAGCGTGCGGCGAAGAGGTGGTGGAGAGCAAGATAGAGAGCGCCGCAGGTTTTCTTCTGAGGCTTGCAAATGCTGGAGATTTCGTGCGGCAAGCGTGAGTGTGCTGCGGCAAAATCCGCCGCAACGGCGTGATTCAAGCGTGAGCGCCGCCGCACATGCCCAGCGCCAGCATTTCAGAGAAGCTTCGACACTCAGCGCTGCTGAAGCCGTTCGATCGCCCGCACACGCTCGCCGGCAATCGCGGCATGCAAGTTGAGCGCGCCGAGGACTTCCTCAAAGGCCGCGTTGAGAAGGGACGCAAGGCGCCCGCGGCGCGCAGCGGATCGCTCGGCGCGAAACTCTCGAAATTGCTTGCGGAGCGAAAAGGCAGCGGGCCACGCGCGAAGCTTGGCCGGCTTCGGACGGGCTTCGCCGCGGACCCGCGTCAGCGCGCCGTCGTCACGGTGTTTCCTCAAAACCATGGCGGCGGCGCGGCAGGCAAATTGTTGGCGCATGGCAAATATCTTGAGCGCGACGGCGCCGGGCCGGATGGCGAACAAGGTCGTCTCTATGACCGCGACCACGACGAGGTGGATGCGCCGCCGCGGCTGACCGAATGGGCTGAAAATGATCCACGCCATTTTCGCCTGATGTTGGCGCCGGAAAGCGGCGCTCGGATCCATGACCTCAAGGACTTCACCCGCGCCACCATGGCGCGGATGGAGCGCGACATCGGCGTGAAGCTCGATTGGGTGGCGGTCGATCACCACAACACCGACAACCCGCATGTCCACGTGATTGTGCGGGGCCGAAGCCGCGATGGCGCCGAGTTCAAGCTGGCGCGCGACTACATTCGCCATGGGCTGCGCAACAGCGCGCGCGACATAGCCACCGAGATGCTGGGCGATCGCGGTCCCGAGGACGAGCGCCTTGCGCTCGACCGCGAAACCCGGGCCGAGCGGATGACGCGTCTCGACCAGATGCTGGAGAAGGAGCTGAAGCCGGGGAAGGCGATCCGCATTCAGGCGGTGGGGCGCCGGTTCGAACCGATACTCCGCGCGGCGTTGCGCAACCGCGTGCGTGAGCTCGCGAAGATGGGATTGGCGCGGGAAGAACAGCGCGGCCGGTTTCGGTTCGAGCCGGAGTGGTCGGCGCGGCTTGAAAGCATCGGACAAGGCATCGACCTCCGGCGCCGGCTTGGCCGGGAATTGGAGCCAGGGCAGGGGCGGCTCAAGCTCTACGACCGCGAGATGGGCCGTATCGCCGGCGAGGTGCTGGAGGCGGGCCGGAGAGGCGAGAAGGGCAAGGGCTACGTCATCGTTCGCGACAAGTTTCAGCGACCGGTGCTTGCCAATGTCCGCCAACGCGAGGTCGAAGGCTTGGCGCCCGGCGCCATCGTCGCCATCGAGCCTAAAGAACACGCTGGCCCTGGCACCCGCGTACGGCTCGATCGGCTTTCGGAAACGCCGATCAAATCGCAAATCGATGCGCCGGCTGAAACCGAGCTGGACCGCGAAATTGCGCGGACGCTTGCGGGAGAGCCGAACCAGTTGCCCAACACCCGCGAGGTTCGCGTGGCAGTCAACGAGCGGATCGCTTGGCACCAGCGCGAAGGCAGCGGCCGCAGAGATCTGACCGGACGGTTTGAATTCGAGCCAGGCGCCCGCGATCGGTTACGCAGCGCGGAGTTCACGCGTGCGGAGGACGAACTGGTTAAAGCGACCGGCAAACGCGCCATCGACGCCGCCGACGGACTTGAGCGCGAATGGCGTGTGCGCGGCTTCGTCCAGCTGCACCAAGGCCGGTTTGCGGCGCTTGAGCGCAACGACGCGGTGGCGCTGTTGCGCATGCCCCGGAACCTCTCTCTCAAGCAAGGCAAGGCCTATTCGCTCTCGATGACGACGGGGAAGGTCAAGGCGACGCCGTCTCTGGGCCTGGAACGCTGATCCGAGGTTTCTCGTTGCGCGCTAAGAATGAGACGTTGACGATGCCGACACTCGGTAACGCCGTCCAACGCGATTGGCGAAGAGCATTCCAACGGCGTCCAACATCACACCGACGCCACCCACACAGGGAATGCTAAGATCGGCGGAGAGCGTTTGTAAGAGGTGCGCCGCTGCGCTGTGTTGAAGGCTCAACTGCGCGGATAAAGCCGTTGTTTGCTTCGGCGGCGCGTGCCCCCATCGTGGTGTTGGGGCAACGTTGGCGCACGATATCATGTCTACCCCGAGAATCTCACGCACGGGACGAACAGAGCGAGAAGGATCCCAATCCATGTCGCAGCTCGGCTTGTTCGACGACTGCGAAACGCTGGCGCCAAAGGTCGCGCCAGCACGCGAACAGGCGGCTGCGCCGATCACTTCGATCGGAAGCGCGGTTGTTCGTCTCAACCTTGCTTCCCATAAGAGGGTCACGCGCCCGCCGCCGCCAAAATCAGCTCGCGCACGCCTGATCAACGAGAAGGATCTGCCGTGCTATCCCGAGCCGGAGATCGCGGCGGTTGAACGACTTGTGGCCGCGATTAGCTCTGATCGCGCATTGCTTGGTTACAAAGACATTTGGAAGCATTTCGGTGTCTCCAAGGCGACCGCCAATCGGCGCATGAAGGACGGCCTCGTGCCGGGCGTGCGCATCGTGGATGGGGTCGTCATGCGCGACGGTGGCATTCGACGTTTTAGCCGAGAGCAGGTGAAGTGGCTGGTGCTTGCAGTTTGCTTCGCAAAGGAGTCTATCGATGCTTGATCGGCTTCAAGTGTCGGCCAGCGAGAGGATCAGTGGTGAACAAGTCCGGCCTCGACCTTGAGCTCGACGAAGCGGGTGATCCGCGTGCGGCGTTGCTGCCGCTCGTGAGATTGCTCGCGCGCCAGGCCGCGCGCGAGGATTACGCCCGCGCCCTTGAAGCGGCGCCGTCAAAGCCATACTCAAAGGAGCGAGACCGACCAAACGTCGTCGAGGAAACCTAGTCATGCGCGCAGTGATCTACGCACGGTATTCCAGCGATCTGCAAAGCCGCGCCTCTATCGAAGACCAAATCAGATTGGCGCGCGAACAAGCCGATCGGCAAGGCTGGGCGATCGTCGAGATTTATACCGATTACGGCATTTCCGGCGCCTCGATGATGCGACCGGGTCTGCAAGCGTTGATGGTAGATGCGCAGGCCGGGAAGTTTGACGTCGTGCTCTCCGAGGCGCTTGACCGCATCAGCCGTGATCAGGGCGACACCGCGAACATTCATAAGCGCATGCGCTTTCACGGCATCAAAATCTACACCTTGTCTGAAGGCTGGGTCGACATGATCCAGGTCGGCTTCAAGGGCATGATGAACCAAATGTTCTTGACCGAGCTCGCGGCAAAGGTGCGGCGTGGACAGCGCGGCCGGGTCGAGAACGGCAAGGTCGCAGCCGGGCTAGGCTACGGATACGAAGTCGTGCGCGAGTTCGATGCAAAGGGCGAACCTGTTCGTGGCGAGCGCCGCATCAAGCCCGACGAGGCAGCCATCGTCGTCCGTATCTTCGAAGAATTTGCGTCGGGGCGAGCGTCCAAGGCTATCGCGAAGAGCTTGAACAACGACGGCGTGCGCTCGCCGTCGGGTGGCGGTTGGACCTACGGCTCCATCAACGGCAATCGCAAACGCGGCACGGGCATCATCAACAACGAGATGTATGTCGGCAAAATCGTTTGGAACCGGGTTAGGGAAGATCGCGATCCCGACACCCATCAGCGTATCGTGCGCATCAATCCGGACGAGAACTGGATCGTTCACGACGCGCCGCACCTGCGCATCCTAGAACAAGACCTTTGGGATCGGGTGAAGGCCCAGCAGGATCGCCGCGTGGCGCCAGACGGCGCGTTCTGGAAGCACCGTCCGGTCAAGTACCTGATCTCAGGCATCGTACAGTGCGGCGTCTGCGGGGCGGCCTACACCAAGTATTCGCGCGATTACTTTCGCTGCGCGACGTA
Organism: Hyphomonadaceae bacterium; assembly: GCA_033764855.1. Lineage (GTDB taxonomy): Bacteria > Pseudomonadota > Alphaproteobacteria > Caulobacterales > Aquidulcibacteraceae > Vitreimonas. The sequence continues at coordinate 146,226 of JANRIP010000049.1, forward strand.
TCAAAACAAACGGCTGTGTTCGAACAGGCTCGCCATGTCGCGGGCGCGCCTTGAAGACGTCATCTTCATGGGGCTGCGCAACTATCTGCTCGATCCCGCGCTCCTCGACACCTTCGGTAAGGAATACGCGCGCGAACTCATCGCGGCCCGCAAGGAGCGGCGTTCAAAGCGGAGTGAGCTAGAGCAGGAGCTGGCCAAGGTCGTGGCCAAACGCAACAAGCTGATCGAGGTGATCGGCGCGGGTGCAGTGGAGGCCTCGGAAGTCAAAGCGGATCTTGATGCGGCGATCCAACGTCGCGACGCCATCCAGGCAGAACTGGCGAGAGCCGACGCAGAACCCAAGTTGATCGAGCCGGGGATGAGCGAACGCTATCGCGCCGCCGTCGCGCAATTCATCGAGGGCTTCAGTGATGAGGAGACGCAAGAAGAAGCGATGCGCTGCATTCGCGGCTTAATCGAAAAGATCGTGGTGCGGCCGAACGCGGCCGGCGACGATCTCGATGTCGATTTGCACGGCGCGCTAGCGACGATCCTGATGTTGTCAGTTGAAGGTGAATCCGGTTCGGCCCCTCAAAATCAGGCAGCTTTTGGCGCGAGGCGGCATGAGGCGACGCCGGGAATTTGCAAATCAAATCAGCGAAAAAGCCGAAAAGGCGCGCTCGCAAAAGCACCGGTCAAACATGTGTCTCAGGCAGGACTCGAACCTGCAACCAGACCGTTATGAGCGGCCGGCTCTAACCATTGAGCTACGCGCCCCCGCTAGAGCAGAGCGGGAGCCCCTAGCACCTTGGCCGGGGCGTCGGAAGGGCGTACGAGGACGATCGTGGCAGAAAAGCTGCTCCAGGGCGGTCAGCTCGCCGCGCTGGACTTCGCGGTCGCCACGCGTCGTTCGAAATGCCGGCCCAGTTCCATTCCCGGCCGCTCGATCAGACGATAGCTGATAGCGGAGACCAAGACGACCGACGCATAGACCACTGCGATGGCGATCGCTGTCGCCCATGCCGTTCCGATCGTTGGCTCCGTTGTCACGAGCAGCCAGCGCATGGGCGTCATGAGCAAGAGCATCATGGGGAAGTGAACAAGGTAGAGACTGTAGCTGCGCTCTCCGAGATATTGCAGCGGCGCCCACCTCAGCATGCTTAGCGGGCGCACGGTGAACCAGAGGCAGAGCACGGCGAACAAAACGCCCCACAGCGCGGTGAGGGCGAAGGGCGCGGCCGTCAACTTGAAATGAAAGATCACCAGCGGCGTGAGCGGACATGCGCCCTCACTCCCCATCGCCGCGCGCGTAGCCGACGATCGCGGCGCGGACGAAGTCGTCGAAATTGATGCTGTCGAGGTGGGGCGGGTGCGGGGCCCAGGGCGGGCCGTCGAGCATTTGCACGGTGATGGCGGGGGCCTTGCCTTTGCTGCGCTGGCGGCGGGTGAGGGCGTGCGTGGCTTCTTTCTCCACCCATTCCGATTGTGCGGCGCTCTTGGACCAGCAGAGATGGAAGAGATCGGCGCGGTCGATCTCTTTGCGCAGGCGCGGGCTCCACTCTTCGCCGCTGGCAAGCGAGGTGCGGTCGAAGAAGTGCTCGACGCCGGCGGCGGCGTAGGCGGTGGCGATGGCGGCGACGGTTTCGCGGTCTTTGCTGGAATAGGAGATGAAGACGCGCTTGTGGCGCTTCATGCGCAGCGCATCGCCGACATTCTCTGGTTTTTTCTTCGGGCCGCTGACGCCGCGCGTGAAGGCGATCACGCCAATCTCCGCGTCGCCCACAAAGACGCGGGCGATGAACACCACTTGCTTGGCGTCCGCTTCAGCCTCGGCGGTGAAGGCGAAGGTGAGCGGCGAGCCGGTCCAGGTGCGGCGCTGAACTTCGCCATTGCAGGCAGCGCCCCGCACTTCGAGCGCGACTCCGACGGTTTCGCCCAGCGCAATGTCGCCAATGCGCATGCCGGTGGGCGCCGGATCGGTGCGCTCATCGGCTTTGCGCGCGGCTTTGATCACGGCGCGCAAGTCTTTGGGCTGGTGGATGACAACCTGCACCAGTTCGGCTTCGCCGCGGCGCAGTTTCTTTGGCGCAAAGGCGCTGGCGTCGGCGGGCGCCGAGCCGCTGCTGGTCACGGCGCTGCCGTTATAGCTGGCGTCGTGCCGTACCTCGTTGCGCGATTCTGATTTTCTATCGCCCTGCGCAGCCTGCACAATCGCCTTCGCCGAGACTTCTCGCTCTCCGGTGCCATGTTTTCTAATGGATTCCAGGACGTCCGCTGGCAGCGGCGTAGTTCGATGGGCCTCCGCCAGCCGTCTGCGAAGTTCGTCTTCGCGTTGCTTGAACGCATCCTCAGCCTCTTGGAACTGGTCCCGTCTCTGAGCTGCGCGCTGGTCATCGCCGCCGAGCACATCCTTGGCCCAACTGTTGGACGGGGCCTGTGGTTGGTTGCTGAGTGGCGGCTCGGGCGCGGGCGGCATGGATGGCGCGGGCGCCGGCATGACCGGCGCAGGCGACTCAGCGTCGTCGTCGGACAGCGACGCCAATTCCTCGTCCATGGAGTCCAGCGCGTCTGGTTCAGCCGGCGCCTCTGGCTCTGGCTCCGCTTCGGATTGGGGCTCTGGCGTCTCGGCGCTGACGGCGGCTTCTTCGCGCAGACGCTCGGCGGCGTTGCGCACCAACTGCATCGGATCTTCTTCGCGCTCAGAGGCGTATCGCATCATGTCGGCGAGCGCGTCTATGTCGACGGCGTCGGCGAGGCGGGTGGCTTCATCGGCGACGGCGCCGAAGCCGGCCGTGCCAAGATTGACGCCGCGCGCGTGGAGGGCGGCGAGCGCCAAACGCATCAATGCGCGCAGCACATTGGCGGCGGGGCTGGCTTCTTCGTCTTCAGGGGCGGCGAGCACGGCGGCGGCGAAAGCGGCGACACCTTCAGCGTCAACCGCTGCGATGATCGGGGCGAGTTGGGTTTTGTCGTCATAGAAGGCGCGTAGTTCAGCGCGCACATAATCGCGCACCTGTTCCGGCGTGGGCGCGTCGTCGCCCTCATCTTCCGGCGCCTCCTCGACTGCAAGCTCGGCGGCGATTTCCTCGTTGCGAGGCTCGGGGGGCGGCGGTTCAATAATGGCTATAGGCTCGGGCGGCGCTGCAACAGGCTCAGGCGGGGCCGGTTCAGGTGCGGGCGGCGGCGCTTCCGCCTGTGCGCGCCGTCGGGCCATTTCGGCAAGGCGGTTGCGCGCCTCGTCGAGCGTCATCAGCGCCCAGCCTGCGGGCAGAAATGGGAAGGATGCGCGCGCGTCCGCCTCCACGGCGATGAGCTGAGCACGCGGGGCGCGGGCAGCGAGCACGCGGAGGATGGTTGTGTAGCCGGCGTCGCGCGCGGCGGCTTGGCTGAGGATCAGGCCGAGATTGGCTGCGCCCACCAGCGTGGCCGTCTCCATTTCGGTGATCGTGGTGAGGGCGATCAGTTCGAGTCCGAACCCCTGGGCGATCTCTTGCCCCACGGCCATGTCCGCCTTGGCCGCTAAAACGTAACCGTTCGACATTCGAACCCACCCTCCGAAGCGGATTTTAGGCGCCCGGCGCGGTGGCGAGCAACCGCAGACCCAAAATCCCCCGTGCCTATCGCACGGAGAGCGCGTAGAAAGTGAGGCAAGGGAGACGACGCATGCGCTTTGTTGTACTTTTCGCGGGATTGGTGTTGGCCGGGTGCGCGACGCCGTGCGCCGACCTCATCACCGAGAGCAGCACGCGCACCTTGGTCTGCGAGGATGGCTCGCATCTGGTCGTCACTTTCAATCCGACGCCGAACCCGGCGCGTGTCGAGCAAGTGGGCTATCCCCCGCTCGAATTGCCGCTGGATACGTCATCATCGGGCTATCGTTTCGCCAGCAGCGGCGCGGAATTGCGCGGCACGCTCGGCGCCGACGCGACCTGGATCCGTCCAGGTGCGGCGCTCACGACGTGCCGGGAGCAGGTGGAGGGGCAATCAGCGCCGGCGCTATAAGAAAAACGCCAGGGAGGAGCGAATGCGTGGGAAGTGGATGGCGGCGGCTCTAGCGGCCGCGCTCGCGACTGCGGGCTGTGAAACCACGGGCTATGGCGCCGCGCCTCAGGGCGGCACGCAATTATCGCAATGCATGCGCAATGCATTGATAGGCGCGGGCATTGGCGCGGCGGTCGGATACGCAACTGCGCCGAGCGGCAATCGCGGTGAGAACGCCGCGCTCGGCGCCGCGGCGGGCGGCCTGGGCACGTATGGCGTGTGCCGCTGGCTCGACGCGCGCGAACGCCAGCGCGTAGAGAACGCCTACTACCAATCTTTGAATAGCGGCGCGGCGGTCGACGAGTCCTGGCAGAGCGAGCAGGGCGCGCCGCGCAATCTCTCGGTGGCGGCGCCAAGCGCGGCGACCGATTATGGCGGCGATTGCCGCCGCATCAATGCGACCGTCACCGACCCGCAATACGGCACGCAAACCCTGCCGCCGGAAACCTTCTGCCGGACCGCCAGCGGTCAGTGGGTGCCTGCTTAAGCGGGCCAGAAGGCCGCCGGGCGTACCCGGCGGCCCGGGCCGTTCGGTGAACTTACTGTTTGCCGTTCTTCATTTTGCGCATGAGCTCGTCTTTGCGCGCTTTTAGTTCGGCGCCGAGCTCGTCGAGGTCGAGGTCGGTTTTCTTAGCTTTTGCAAACATCCCGTCGCGCTGTTCTTCTTCCTTGACGTGGTGCTTGATCATTTCGCTGAGCACGGTGACTTTCGCGTCCCAGTGATCGTCGCCTGGTTTGCCCGCTTCGATTTCGGCGATCAGCTTCTTGGCCCCATCGTGCTCGACATCGGCCTCATCCATCATGTCTTGTTCGATCCCGGCTTCGCGGCAGGCGGGATAGAAGATCTCTTCTTCGATTTGGGTATGCACTTTGAGCGCGGTGCAGATTTGCGTCGCCAGTTTTTGCTTCTTTGAGCCGCTATTGGTGTTCTCGAACTCTTCGAACCAGGCTTCGACCTCGCGATGGTCTGCCTTGAGTAGCTGGATGGCGTCCTGGTCGGCCGCCTTGCGCGCCGATTTTTTTCCGCGTGTTTCGGTCTGGGTGGATGGCATGGAAAGCTCCCGATAAGATCGGGAGTGAAACTGCGGGGCTTTCGCTAGGTTCCACTTGACGCGCGTTCGTGCTCATCCCTGCGGAAAAAGAACGCAGCGAAAGGTATGAGCGCGCACGCCGCAATCCAGATAAGCGGCAAGCGGGCGTCGTCGAAAACGATAAGCTTGATCGCGCCTTGCACAGTGGCGTGCGCCAGCGCCGGCGCCCAAATTGAGCGTCCGCCGAGTTCATAGAGCTGAGCCAGGGGTGCGCACATCAGTATGGCGAGCGCCAGAGAAGCGGCCGCAATCTCGAACGGCAGTGTCGCGAACATGGCGAGGTGCGCCAGTGCGAAGGGCGGGATCGAGAGCAGAACGGCGCGCCAAAACGGCCGATCCTGGCGAATGCGGCCGTAGAGGAAACCGCGAAACACCAGCTCTTCGGCCAAGCCGGCTTGCGCAAGCAGGCCGGGAATGAGCCAGGCCCAATCGGCTCGCAAGGAGACCGGCGCGCCGGTCAGCAGCGCGGCCAGCGGCAGCGTTGCGAGCAGCAGGAGTGCGATCAGCCCGGCGGCGATCATGCCGCGCAGATGCGGCGGGGTGAGACCAAGTTCGCGCCAGCTTGTGCGCAGCGAGCGCGTAAACACGCTCCAGTCCAGGGCGAGCGCGGCGCACAGAATGACGGCGCCCACAGCCAAGCCATACTCGCCGCGCAGGCTGCCCAATCGCCCGGCGACGAACGCCATAAGCCCATAAAGCGCGACGGTCCCCAGCCAAAGCAGTGGCCAAAATGCCTTCGACGCCTGCGTCATGGCGCCCATGTCGCGGACGGTATTGGGCGCGGTCAAGCCGCCTCGACGGCGGGCGCGGGCGTCGCTATATCCCGCGCTCTCTCCAGAAGAACGGATCGGACATGGCGCAACAGCCGGCGCAATACATTTTCACGATGCAGGGCCTGACCAAGGCCTATCCGGGCGGCAAGAAGGTGTTCGAGAACATCTGGCTGTCCTTTTTTCCGGACGCCAAGATTGGCGTGGTCGGTGTCAACGGCTCCGGCAAGTCGACGCTGATGAAGATCATGGCTGGACTGGATAAGGACTTCACCGGCGAAGCCTTCGCCATGGCCGGCACCAAGATGGGCTATCTCGAGCAGGAGCCGCAGCTCGATGCCGCGCTCAACGTGCGTGAGAACGTCGAAAGCTGGTGCGTGGAGAAGCAGCTCGTCACCAAGTTCAACGAAATCAGCATGAAGATCGCGGAAGATTATTCCGACGAGCTGATGGAAGAGATGACGGCGCTGCAGGAAAAGATCGACGCCGCTGAAGCTTGGGACATCGATTCAAAAATCGACATGGCGATGGACGCGCTGCGTTGTCCGCCGGACGATAGTGGCGTGGAACGGCTGTCAGGCGGCGAACGGCGGCGCGTCGCCTTGTGTCGATTGCTCTTGTCGAAGCCCGACATGCTGCTGCTGGACGAGCCCACCAACCATTTGGACGCCGAAAGCGTCGCTTGGCTGCAGCACCACTTGGAGAATTTTCCAGGCTGTGTGATCCTCGTCACCCACGATCGCTACTTTCTCGATCAAGTGACAAAGTGGACGCTCGAACTCGATCGCGGCAAGGGCATTCCGTACGAAGGCAATTATAGCGCGTGGCTGGAAGCGAAGGCCAAGCGCATG
>JANRIP010000055.1:0-4912 GCA_033764855.1 Hyphomonadaceae bacterium
AGAATTTCCGAGCTTGCCGATCCGGACGCCTACCGGAAGCAGCGCTTGCGCGCGAAGCGGCAGGAAGATAAGTTCGGAAACGAATACTTTTGGGCGCCCGGCGACCGCTCGCCGTCTCGCGGCCCTGATCTCGGGAGCGCCATCTAATGGCCGTCATCACCACCAAAATCTCGGAGAGCTTCGGCGGCCTGACGATCGGCGGGCTTTGTGTCGTTAACTCGATGAAGGTTTACGATGCTTCGCAGATCAAGGTCTACGTAGATGGCGACGAGAACGACCCGGCCGTGGTGAACACGGATTACACAGTGACCATTGCCGGCGATCTCTCCGGCTGTACGGTCACAACCCTGGCTCCTCTTGTGGCGCGAGCGACGACCATCACGGTGGCGCGCGTCACGCCCCTGACCAGTGACTTCGATATCACGCCGAACGGAAAACTCAGCGAGCCGCGCCTTGTCGAACAGCTCGACAAAGGCCTTATGCGCGAGCAAGAGAACGCGGACGACTTCGCGCGGGCTTTGCGCTTTCCCGTCGGGGACGCAGCGGCGGCCACGCTGCCAAACGCCGCAGACCGGGCGAGCACTCTTTTGGCTTTCGACGCAACCGGCGCGATTGCACTGGCCGTGGATGTTGCGGACCCGGCTGTTTTCGCCTCACAGACCGAGGCAGAGTTGGGTCTTTCGACCACAAAGGCGATGTCGCCTTTTCGTGCCGCACAGGGTCGTCGCGCCAATTCGCCGACTGTTGTCGTGGCGGCTCAAACAGCCCCGCCCGGAAGTCCGGCGACGGGGGCGGTGTATGCAGTCATGGCCAGCGCGACCGGGGCTTGGGTCGGCCAAGGTGGTAAGCTCGCGCAATGGGACGGGGCGGCGTGGGCTTTCCATGCGGTGGCCACCGGATCGCTCGCGTGGTCGAGGACGCAGCACGCTTTCTATATCGGGCTGTCGGTTACGTGGATGTCCGGTCCGCTTGAGGCGCAGGCGCATCTTTACGATTACCTACCCGTCGGCACGAACCCGGACGACGTGACGGACTGGAAAGACGCGCTACAAGCAGCTGCGGCTTCAGGCAAGATCGTGCGACTTCCCGAACGCACCCTACCCTACGGCGCCAAGTTTTCCTTTACGGCGAACCGCGTTGGCGGCGGGCTGATCGGCGCAGGGTACAACACGGTCTTGCAGCCGACTTTCGCGACAGATGATTTCTGGCGCGTCGGCGACGATGTGGACGGCTTTGTCGGCTATGTCTTTCAGGATTTCCGGGTCTGGCCGACTGTGGTTCAGAATACGGGCAAGGCGGTCGGGCGCTTTTACCGGCTCACGCAGTCCGTTATCAGCCGGGTGTGGGTCGGTTCGCAAGAAGATTACGCAACTGCCGGGGCGCACCGCATTGCGCACGGCTGGTCTTTCGAACGTTTTGCAGAAATCGTTATCGAAGGTCAAAACCAGATTGTCGTCACACAAGACGGGCTCCGGATGCACGGCGGTGCGGACGGGCTTTTCGGTGCCGAAATCCTTGTGGATAGGCGGGTCCGCTTCTTGCACTGTGACACGGCGGTTCGCATCGGCGGCGGGTGCGGCGGCGTTTATCTCGAAAGCCTCGATGCCAGCCTTTGCGGCAACGACGTGGTGATCGACAAGACGCTCGCCGCCATTGCGAACCGCGAAGTGTTCCTCGGGGGCCACTGCGTTCTCGATGTCTGTTCCAGCTACAACCTCAATATCGAAGGGTCGTCCGTCTATCTGGTGCAGTTGGCTGATACCTGGCTCTCCGCGAATTCGAACGCAGCCGGCGCGCTAATTCGCATTGCGCCCGAGACAGACGCGATCAAGCCTCTTGTGCAGATGACGGGCGGCAAACTGCGCAATGCGCAAGGTTCGGCGGCGCTGCTCTCTGGCGGCCGGGTCATCCTCAACGGGGTGGAAATCTCGGCCAATGGGCAGGCCGGGGCTGGCGGCGACGGCATCGAAGCGTTGAACTCCAACGTGGAACTCATCGTAGTGCATTGCGATCTCCGGAACAACGGCAACGCCACGAAGGGCATGGGCATTACCGCCGTGGCGGGCGTCACCGGCTATGTCGAAGGAAACCGCTTCTCCGGCAATGGACAGGGCAATATCGACAACGCCTCGGCTTCGCTTGAGGTCAGGCATAATCACGGCATCGGAAAAACGCAGCCGATTAACCAGCGTTGGAATGAAGACTATTCCGGCACTTCGCAATCCGTAGCTTCTGGCGCAGAGATCGTCCTCGCCGCTGGTTCCGGTTACATCGAACTCACGGATGACACCAGCGGAGCTATGGCGCTCTTTAGGGCTAATGCCGGCGGGGTGACGAAGGTTGACGGCAGCGCCAATTTCGTCGCATCGTCCACGCCGGGCGCAACGGAGATCGGCGTGTATTTCAACGCCGGAGCGTATCGCATCAAGAACGGCTATCCCGGTGCACGGCCGATCGCCGTAACCGGGCGCCGGCTTCGGCAAACCGTCTAGGAGACCAGGTCGTGGATTTGTTCAAAGAGACTGTGAGTTTGTTGACCTGGGCGCTGCGGGCAGCTTTCCCGCAGCTTGGCGCGCTCGACATCGCGGCCATCATCGGCAACGCCGCGCACGAGTGCAACGGGTTCAAGACCCTGCAAGAGATCAAGCCGACCGTGCAGGGTTCACTCGGGGGCTACGGATACTTCCAGTGGACCGGGCCTCGACGCCGGGCGTTCATGGCGTGGTGCAAGCAAAACGGCCTCAAGCCCGAAAGCTCCGAGGCGAACATAGGGTTCCTGATCTACGAGCTGCAAACCTCGGAGGCTGGCGCGATCCCGCGCACCCGGAAGGCGAAGACGCTCGAAGACAAGGTGATCGCCTTCGAGCTTGGCTTCGCGCGGGCCGGCATCAAGCATTACCCGAGCCGCATCAAATGGGCCAAGCAGGCGCTCGCGGCCATGCCTGACGCCCGGAAGAAGGAGCCGGAAGTAGAGGCGATGATCCCGCCCCCGCCCAAGCCGCTCGCGAAGTCCAAGACAATCTGGTCCGAGATCGGCAAAATTGGCACGATTGGCGGGTCTGTTTCGGCGGCGCTTGCGGGCATCGACTGGCAGACCGTGCTCGTCGTCGGCCTGCTCGCTTTCGCCGGCCTCGCGGCGTGGACGATCTACGAGCGCGTGAAGAAAGGGTAGCCCCGTGTTCGGCCTCTCAACCCTCAAGCTTTACGCCCTGCTCGTCGCGCTCGGGGCGATGCTGCTGGCAAGCGGCTGGACGTGGCACCGGTATCGCGTTGCCGCGTTCGAGCGTGCCCTCATCACCCGGCTCAACGCCGAGATCGCAGCGGCGCAGGGCGCCCGAAGCGAAACCGCCAATACGGCGGCCCGCGCAGTTTTTCAGTGCTATCTCAAAGGTGGATCATGGGACCGATCAAAGCATTCCTGCTCGTTGCCGCCTGTCTCACCCTGACGGCCTGCGCCGTTCCGCTCAAGGTCGAAACCCGACCTTGCGGGGCGTTGACGGATAGCTTATTTGATGTATCCGGAAAAACTCGAACCGATCAGGCGCGCATTGACGCGCACTACGAAGCGGGGCGAGCGGTCAACTGCTGGCAGTAAGGCACCGCGATGGCACTTCTGGACGCTCTCGGAGATTTTAAAGTCCCCCGCACGCTCCCGCTCGGACTGCTGGCTATGGCGCTTGTCCTGGGGACGGGCTTCTGGTTCACTTCCACAGCCAACGATAAGGCCATCCTAACCCGGATCGACAAGCTGGAAGTGAAAGCCGAGAAACGCGAAGCCAACGACATCGAGCAAGCCAAGATTTTGTCAAGGATCGAGACGCTGTTGTCGCGCCTCTCCGACGACGTGAAAGAAATCCGAACCAAGAACTAGACGCCGTTCGCGAGCGCGTCGGCATAGACGAAATCGAGCCGGTTCGCAGTCGGCTTGATGGTCGTGAAAACGTGCGTGGTTCCGAACGTATCCGTGAACCCGATCCGGTTGCTGCGCTCCTGCATGAGCTTCGCCAATCGTTTAAGCAGGGCCGACGCACTGACCGTGGCGCGCGAGGGGTCAAGCTGCTGCCACCGGGCGATAACGACTGCCGAAGGCACTCGCCCGCTTTCCTGTTCGCCCATGAGGTCGTGAACCGCACGTGCCAGGATATCCACATCGGAAACGTCCGCCCGGCCGGACTGATGCAGCTTGAGCGCGCCGATCAGGTCGCCCGACTTGAGCCGGTATTCGGCGCGGTGGAGCACGATCGGAGCCGACGACTTGAGCGTGAGGTTCATCTTGGCGTCGTTCAATTTAACGTAGCGGTTCGCTTCGGCCTCGGGGATGCGCTGCTCTATCAGATCGTCGGGCGAGAGGGGCGACATGGTGTAGGCGATACGAACCGAGTTGATGATTGATGCGGCCCCGAGCGCCGAGCCCGCCGCGCCGGCAGCACCGTGGCGGTCTGCGTCCTTGCTGGTGTGGTGGGAAAACAGCAGGGCCACGTCAGCCCGCACCGCGATCTGACCGATCAGCTTCATGAACCAGGACATTGCCGTGTTGTCCGACACGTCGAGCGGGGACAGCTTGTTCAACGGGCCGATCGCGATCAACGCAACCTCGGGGTCGGCGGCAGTGGCGACGAGCTTGTCCACCAGCTCGACGCTTTGCGTCCACTGGCCGGGCGAACCGGAAGCGAGCGAAAAATCGATGTCATCCATCCCGAGCAACATTATCTTGGGGATAACTTCGGACCACGAGAGCCCGAGAACAGCGCAGATCGCAGCCAGTCGGCGGGACAATTCTTCTCTCGGTTCCTCGGCGTCGTAGACGATCGACTTGAACGGTTTCGGGCAGAGCATCGTTTCGTGCATCGCGCGGCCGACAGCCCCGAGCGCAGCTATCGTCAGGAGCAGGGTCGTCTTGCCTGCCGCACCC
>JANRIP010000033.1:0-149806 GCA_033764855.1 Hyphomonadaceae bacterium
GACGCCATGGTGAGCGCCAGAAACCCGAATATCTTGGCGGCGACGCTTCCTCCGGTCACCCCCGTGATGCCGACCGCCAGCAGCGCGCCGACGACGATCACCGAGGACACCGCGTTGGTGACAGACATCAAAGGCGTGTGAAGAGCCGGCGTCACCGACCAGACGACGTAATAGCCTACAAAAACAGCCAAAACGAAAATGGCGAGGTAGAAAACAAACGGATCAACCGCTTCCATCGCTGGCCCCGAAGCTCAAAAAGAGTATCGGGACATAGCCCGCTTTGACGCGATGTGTGAAGCGCTTTTCCGCCGCAGCGCCCCCGCTAGAAGCTTGAATTGGCGCGGCTTCGAGCAAAAGCCAGGTTGGGCTGGCCGCTTAGCTCAGCCGTCCCCGAACCGCGCGCGGCATGCAGTGGCCTGCCGTTCCTGACGCGCCCGTGACTGTTCGCGCCAATAGAGCCGCGCATCGTCGGCGGCGATGCGCCCGGTCATGCCTTCCACGCCGGGCTCACGATTGAGCCGCGCCAGCACTGCGCCCAGGACCGTGCTCCATTCCCCGGGCGGATTGTTTTGCGGCTGGAGCAAGTTGAGGCCGTGAAGGGCGGCGATGGCGCCAGCGCAGTAAGTCAGATCCTGAATCTGGCTCGCCTCCGGCGAAGGCGTTTGCGCAGAGGCGGGCGGCGAGAACATGAGCGCGGAAACGGCCGCCGCAGCGACCCAGGCCTTCAGTCTTGTCATGGATTGCGCCCTCAGAAGGTTTCGTACGTCGCTTCCGCGCGCACAATGAGGCCCAATGCGTCGATTTCATGGTTCTCAGCGACGCGCTCGCCGCGATGATTGCGGTAAAGCAGCGTGTGGCCGCGCGTGCCCACGAACAACGCTTCGGGCGTGAAGGTCAGCCCGGGCGCTCGTTCCATCGCCTTCTCGAAATAGAGCCGAAGCAATGATTTGCCGTGCAGCACGCCATCTGGCGTGAAGCCAAGCGCAGCAATATAGGGCGAGGCGAATTCGACGTCGTCGGCGTAGAGCGCGAGAATTTTATCCAGATCGCCCGAATTCCAAGCTTCATAATAGCGCTCGGCAAGTTGGGCGTCGTTCGGGATCATGCCGCGCTCGCTGGCGCGAAAGATGGGTGCACCACGACGCCGCCGCGCGTCAGCATCGCGCCTTTGATGATCTCATCGTCCCAAGCCGGCGCAAACGCTTTGCTGTCCTTCTCAGTCAGCAGCGGCGAGAGCGCGAGGAAGTTCTTGGCGTACAGCGAAGACGCATCCGCCGGCAGGCGCGAGGGCAGATTGGTGAAGCCCATAATCTTCACGCCATTCACGTCCACCAGCTCATCCGGCTTTGAGAGTGGGCAATTGCCGCCCTGCGCCACCGCAAGATCAATGATCACCGAGCCAGGGCGCATCGACTTGGCTTGTGCTTCCGTGACCAGAACCGGCGCAGGGCGGCCCGGAATGAGCGCGGTGGTGATGACGATATCCTGCTTGGCGATGTGCTCGGTGATGAGCGCGGCCTGCTTGGCCTGATATTCCGCGCTCATGGCTTTAGCGTAGCCAGCGGCAGTTTCGGCCTGTTTGAACTCTTCGTCTTCGACGGCGACGAACTTGGCGCCGAGCGAGGCGACCTGCTCCTTGGTGGCGGGGCGAACATCGGTGGCGCTCACGACTGCGCCCAAGCGGCGCGCCGTTGCGATGGCCTGCAGGCCCGCAACGCCCACGCCCATGATGAACACTTTCGCCGCCGCGACCGTGCCGGCGGCGGTCATCATCATCGGCATGGCGCGGCCATAAAGCGCTGCGCCTTCAATGACTGCGCGATAGCCTGCGAGGTTAGATTGAGACGAGAGCGCGTCCATGGATTGGGCGCGCGAAATGCGTGGAATAAATTCCATCGCCAAGGCGTCGATCTTGGCTTTCGCCAAAGCATCGATCAGCGAGCGGTCGCCATAAGGCTCAAGCAGCGCAACGAGCCCCGCGCCTGGCTTGATGGCGCTGATTTCCGCTTCGGTGGGGCGGCGTACTTTGAGCACCAGATCGGCGCCGTTGAGCGCGGCGTTGGCGTCAGCCGCGATTTCCGCGCCAGCGGCGGCGTAGAGATCGTCTGGCACGCTGGAAGCGACACCAGCGCCCGCTTGCACCACCAGCTTGTGGCCAGCAGCGGTGAGCTTCTTCACCGTCTCCGGCGTTGCGGCGACCCGAGTTTCGCCTGGCGCGCTTTCTTTCAATACGGCGATGCGCATGGTCGCCTCAGCCCATCATGCCAGTGAGCGCAGGCACTATCAGACCGCCCAGGATTAAGAGCACCCATTGCGCGACCTGCGCGGCCCACCAGGACCCGCCCATCTTGAAAAGGAATGCCGTCGCCACGCCAATGGCGATATATGCGCCGACCCCGGCCCACCAGCCAAGTCCGATGGCGAAGGCCAAAGTCAGCAAAGCAACCGCTTGGATCACGTGCGCTGAGGTCCACACCGTCGCGGTTAGGAAGCCCGCAAAAGTTGCGCGCTGATCGTCGATGTTCATGCCTTCGTCGTGCGCGCCGCTTTGCGCCATATCGAGAACTCCCGTGGAAGCGTGGTTGGCGCGGTTTAAACCGCGCCGCCTCCCCCCACAAGCGCTCCCCAGCCCGAGAGGCGAACAGCCGCGCCCTTGAGCAATCGGCCTCGCGGCGCGCAAACATTTGACTTAAGGCCGCGGCAAGAGGCTTGCTCTGCACACGGCCAAAGCAGGCGCATCCTCGTGAATCAATACGGCTTTACCATACTGATCGCCGCGGCCTTGGCCGGCGCGCTTGTCGTTTCCGGGCTAGACCCGGCGCTGGCCAATCCGAGCTTGGCGGCCGCGGGCGCGTTTATCGCCCTCGCCTGCTTGGCCCCGCCATCCGGACGCGTCGCCCTGCTGGGCCTGCAGAGGCTGCACGCGCCCGCCATGTTCGCCTTCGCCGTGCTGGTTTTGGCGCTGGTGCTGTCCTCGCTGGGGTTGACCGGCGAGGCCGGCGAGCGCGCCCGGCACGCAGCGCTGCAGCTATTCACGCTCGCGCTGTTGGCGGGGGCGGTGGGCGCCATTGCCGGCGCATTCGGCCGAACCCGAATGCTCAGCTTCTTGATTGGCGCGGCGGTGCTGGCGGCTTTTGTCATCCTCGCCGCGGGCGGGCTCGATGCGCAAACGCCCGTCGGCCGCATTCCAGCGGGCTTGCAGGACCCGGCCGTCGCCTCCGCCTATGGGCTGGTGGCGATCCTCTCCATTTTCGCGGCTGCCGATGAACTGCGCCGCCGGCCGGCCGCTGGCGGACGCTCCCTGCCGCCGCTGGCGCGCCGGATGTTCCTGCCGATGGCGGGGCTCACCACAGCCTTCGCCATGTTGTTGTTGGCGGGATCGGCCAGCGCGCTCGCTGGGGCTGCAGTCGGCGGGGTCGCTTTCGCCGCGGCTCTGGCGCTGCGCGCGCGCACTTCGCGTGTCGGGCTGGCTTTGGTGCCAGCTGTGGCGGCCCTGAGCGTGTTCGCGGCTGGCCTCGCCGCCTTGGCGGCGGGCGCTGGCGGAGGGCTTGGCTGGATTGGCGCGGGACCGATCGACGAAACCACGCTTTCGCCCGCCACCGACGCGCTTGCCCGCTGGGGCGAGCGCCCCGCGCTCGGCCATGGCCTCAACTCGCTGCAGCTTCCTTCTTCGCCCACTGCGCTGCGCTGGCTGGCCGAGACTGGCTATCTCGGCATGACCCTGGCGCTTATCGTGGCCGCGGCGCTGCTGGCTGGACTGATCACGCTCAAGGATCGCGGGCGTCCATTTTCTCGCGGCTTTATCCTCGCGGCCGGTCTGGTCGGCTTCGCCGTAACGGACATGCTGCTTTCATCTGCGTTCGATCAGCCGGCCCCGGCTTTTGCGCTGGCGATCATGCTGGGCTTGGCGCTCAGTTATCTGGACTTTGAATCGACGAGCCGGGCGCGCACCCCGCACGCTGGCTGATCTCGGCCAAGCGAGAGGAGAAGATCGCGCTTGTCGCGAGCGCGGACCGCACGCGCGCCTCTGAACTCACATCTTGGCGCGACAGCAGGCACGCCTCGGCGAGCGCGGCTTCCTGCGTCTCAGCCGGCAGCGCTGGCCACAAACGCGCTGCGGTCTCGATGCGTTCAACGCCCACCAGCGGATCAGGTCCGCGGTTCAGGTAGGAGCGCCCAAGCGCTTCGGCTGCTTCGCGCGCATTGTTGGGCGGCAGCAAAGCCAGGGCCTGCGCCAGCTGAGCGGGCGCATCGAAACTGGCGGGATCCAGCTGCTCGGCGCGCCGCGCCGCCTCGGCTGAAGCCTGCAACAAAGGCGGAGAGACTTCCGTAACTTCAGCGCCGGTTGCTTGCAGATATCGCGTGCGCGCCATGGCCCGCCACAACGAAGCGTCGCGCGGGTAAACTTCGAGCGCATCGTGCAAACGCACCTGTGCTTGGTCGAGCAAGCGGTCCCGCGCGGCGCCCCGATCCATCGCCTCGGCGCTCACCACCGTGTCCACGCCCATCATGCGCAGATAGGCCGCGCGCGCGTCACGCACGGAGAGAACGCCAGCGGCAAGCGCCAACAGCGCCACCGCCGCGAGCGTGATCGTCTCGGTGCTGAGCTTAGCGGATATAGTAGGTCTGATAGAGCTCACTGTAATAATCCGGCCGATCGTACAGAAGCCGCGAGACGATGCCGGTTTCGACGCCTTCCAGCACGACGCCGGCAATTTTGGCGTTGTGCTGACGCAGGCGCTCCACCGCGCCGCGCACCACTGAAGCCGGCGTGCGGCCCCAGCGACAGACCACGAGCACAGAATCGGCGATGCCGGCGAGGACGCGCGTATCCGATATCGGCATCACCGGCGCGGTGTCGAGAATAACAACGTCATACCGCACACGCAGCGCCTCGATCAGCGACTTCATCGCTTCCGAACTGAACAGGTCGCGTGGTGTGAATTCGGCTTGCGCCAGCGGCACGATGTCCGCGCCCGAGCCTTGATCGCGCTGAATGACTTCGTTGAGCGAAGCTGTGCGGAACAGGACTTCGGTGAGGCCTTTCTCGATGTCGAGGCCAAGCGTGTGAGTGGCGGAGCGGTGGCGCAGGTCGCAATCGACCAGCACCGTTTTCGAACCGGCCAGCGCCGAGATGCGCGCGAGGCCGACCGCCGTGGTGGTCTTGCCTTCATCCGGCAGCGCCGAAGTGACAGCGAGCACTTTAACTTTTCGGTCCGGGTTGGCGAAGAACACGCCCGCGCGAACCGAACGCAATGCTTCGCCGAAAGCCGAGAGTGGTCGCTTGAGAATGAATTCCTCGGGCGAGAGCAATTCCCCATCGATCGTGCGCGTGCGGCGATCGACAAACGGGATGGCGCCGAGGCATGGAGCGCCGACGCGGCCCTGCACGTCTTCCGGCGTGCGCAAGCTCTGCTCCAGCATCTCCACCACGAACACCACGACGCACCCGAGGCCCATGCCGACCATGAGGCCAAGAATCAGATTCAACTTCTTATTCGGCGATGAGGGTCCGAGCGGTACGGCGGCTTCCGAGGTGATGCGCGCATCGGCGCGTTCAATGCCGCTTGTCTCCGTCATCTGCTGGAAGCGGTTTTGCAGCGCATCGTAAAGCGTGCGGCTGGTCTCGGCGTCGCGCTCGAGCACGCGCAGGCGGACCGAAGCCACATTGTTGCTTTCAATGGTTTCGGTTTGGCCGCTCATCGAGCTACGCAGCGAATTCACGCGCTCTTCGGCGATCGAAACCTGGGTGCGCAGGTTTTGCGTGATACGGCCAATTTCACCGTTAATGTCGCTCTGCAGGTCGGCGATCTGGCGGTCGATCTGCAGCATTTGCGGATGACGGGGACCGTAGCGCGTAGACAGCTCCGCACGCTGACGGGTGAGTTCAGCCTGCTGCGTGCGCATGGCCGAGATCACCGGCGATTGCAGCGCTTGCGCCGACGAAGCGCCGGCGGCGACGCCGGCAAGGTTAGCGCGCGCCGCCGCGAGATCGGCTTCGGCCTGAACCAGGTTCATATTGAGCTGACTCATGGTCTGCTCGTTTAGCGTGGTGGCGCCGCTTTCGAGCAGGCCGCTTTGGGCGCGATACTCCTCGACCGCGCGCTCCTTGGCTTCCACCTCGGCGCCCAGCGTGGTCAGACGGTTACGCAACCATTCACGCGCAGTGGCGATGGTTTCGTATTTCGTCTCCAGCTGCATAGTCAGGTAGTTTTCAGCGAAGGCGTTGGCGATGACTGCGGCTTTATTCGGATCAACCGACGTCGCGTGAATCTGGATGATGTAAGTGATATTGAAGCGCCGCACCTGAATGTGGCCCATCAGGTTGCGAATGGTGATTTCGCGCCGGAGGTTGCGTTCTTCCGGCGTGTCCTCAGTCGGGCGGGCGCCGAACATGCCGCGCAAGCGATCCAGTAAACCCGGCTGCGGGATTGGCGCGAACTCGGGATCTTCGGTGAGGTTAAGCGCGTCAACCACTCGCGCAGCCAGAGCGCGCGAGGCCATGATCTCAATTTCGGTGTCGATCGCCGGCGCTTCGGGCGTCAGGCCGGCATAGACCTCCTGCACGTCGGGACCGAGAATGTTCACATCGCGCACGTCGAGCTGGATGTCGGCGGTCGCCGTGTACATGCGCGTCGCCGTCAGTGTGGCGAACGCGACCAGCATGAACACCACTGCTGTGGTTAAAGCAAACACCCAGAGGCGACGGCGAAAAGCCTCGACGACGCGATGCGCGCCGCCCTGCTCTTCATCCACCGTCAGGGAAACCGGGGCGCCCAAATCCCATTTGGCGCGCCCGCCGCCCGTATCCGCCATCGCGGTGCTCCTTCACAAACGTTCAGCAGCCCGCGCGTCCATCTTCTAAAGATGAAACGAAACGCCGAGCGTGAACCTGTTCTCTTCAAAATCCTCGCCAGGGAAACTTGAGTCGTTCTGGCGGTAACCATAGTTCGCGTTGAAATTGACGCGGCGGTTGGCGCGGTAGGTCGCGCCAACGTCCACGCCGACCAAATCGTCCTCGCGCTCGAAACCCTCATAGTCGCGATTTTCGAGCCTAGCTCCCGCGCTAAGCACGATATTGCGGCGCAGTTCGTGGTCCACGCGCGCACTTACGTGGGTCTCGATATATGACGCGCCGACAAACGCGCTGTCTTCAGCAGTCCGAGCTGCGTCGACATTGACCGTGGTCAGCTGGGTTGGAAACCATTCGGCGTGGCCGATAAAGCCCGTGCCTTCCACTGTGCCAATATTGGGATCGTCGTAATCCTGCTCATATTGGGTCACCAGGATGTTGCCCTGAAGCAGGTTGGTGACATCGAACGCGACGCCAAGGCCAACGAAGCTTCCGTCCGAGTCCCGCGTGGGATCGCTATCGTATTCGCGCTGGTTAACCGAGACCTCGGCCAGAGCTGCCCAGCGCGGCGTGAGCGCAAATTCAGCGCGGAGCGACTCCGCGGTTTCGTCATGATCGCGATAGTCTTGATCGAGGACGCCGCCGCCGATGAGCGGGGTGTCTTCGTAGTCGTAAGTGTTGCGCTCAACCCGCGCCGTCAGGCGCAGACGGTTAAAGGAGTGCGAGCCATACACATACACATTGTCGCGCGTGTATTCGACCGGCTCAGCGATACCAAGCGGGGTGTCCGGGTCGGTGCGCATTTCATGCACGCGATTGGTGCTGACGCCGCCGCCAACTTCGCTGCGCGTAAGGATATCAAGCCGGCCATCGGCCCCGAGATAGTAATCGGTGACATCGTCCTGGCTGAAGTCAGCATGGCTGTCGGAATAACCGCCGGCGCGGAAACCCAGCGCGTGACGCGACCAATGCGAACGGAGCGAAATGTCCGGGCGGACATAGGTGACGAAATCGTCCTGCGCGTCGGTCTCGGAAGCGAACACGTTGTCGGTGCTGGTGACGCCGACGCCGACCGAAGCGTTAAGGTCAAAGCCGCCAAGCCGCATGCCGAGCGGATCATATTCGGGCCGCGCCCGTTCAGTGACGCTCACCGCGGCATTCGGATCCCGTTCGCGGGAAATTTCCTGCGCCACGGCATGCATTGGCGCCATGGCCAAAAGCAGCGACATCGCCGTCGTCAAAAAAAGTTTCGCCCGCATCATTGCTCGTCCCAAATTCGAAAGGCTCGAACTAGCCCCGGGGAGCATCCGCGATGCTGAGCCGCGTTCATGCAAGGTGTTGCGCGCTGGACGGGAAAAAGCCGCCGTTCGGGCGCAAGCCGGGTGCGCGCGGGAACTCCGGGCGTCGTGCTTTGGCGACATGCATGCGCCCCTGCCGATGACACACCCCCACTCTGGTGTCGGCTCTTAACCATTGGTTTAGTCCTCGCGCGCTGCTCATACAAGGCAAGCCAGCATTGCAAGGGCCGCGCCGGGCGAGGCGCCTAAAAGAAGCGCTCGCCGATGCGGATGGTATCACCGGGCATGACCAGCGTGTTCGGTCGGAGTCGTTCACTCTGCTCTTCAAGCGCGCCTTGGCGCTGGATGAACACCCGTCCGCGATTGGCGCGATAGGTGAAGCCCCCGGCCATGGCGACCGCGTTCATGGCGGTCAGCCCATCGGAATAGGCGTACTCGCCGGGGCGGTTCACTTCACCCAGAATGTAGAAGGCGCCCTTGGCGATGCGGATCGTGTCGCCCGGACGAACCAGGAGGCCGGCGCCCAAGGGCGTCTCGGTCTCGGCGTCCTCTCCAGCATGCTTGATGAACACGCGGGTCTGGTTGGCGAGCGGCGCGAAACCGCCCGCCGTGGCGACGGCATTCAGCACGGTCAGATTGCTGGCGTAGGGATATTCGCCGGGACGGTTCACTTCGCCCAGAATGTAGAAGGGCCGAAAGTTCATGACTTCGGCGCTGACGCGCGGGTCGTTCAAATAGCCTTGGCTCAAAGCAGCCTGCATGTTGAGCTGGAACTGGCGCACCGTGACGCCGGCGGCGGCCACTTCCCCGATCAGCGGCAGGGACACCTGACCGCTGGAGTCGATGACGAACTCGCCGGAAAGCGCCTCCTCGCCGAACACGATGATGCGCAGGCGATCGCCAACGCCCAACACGTAATTCTGCGACTCGATAGTTGCCCCAGACGCCAGCACCGCCGGCGGCGGCGCTGTGGGCGCCGGCTCGGTCTGCGCAGCGCTCGGCGCGACGGCCGCGAAAGTCATGATCAGTAGCGCCGAAACAGCGCGCAGCCACGTCACGAGGTTATGCCGCATGGACACAAGTCCCCTTTTATTAAGCATTTTTGTCCCCGTGGAGCACTGTACCAAACTGGATGGGCTGCGCCAGTTTGGTTCACGTCGACAGGACTGTGACCTTTTCACCTTCCAGCCTGACGGCCGAAAGGCGTCCAGTCGCATAGGCGCCGGTGTCGACGCCGATGCGCCGGGCGTCCACATGCACATTTGGTTCCGGGGTGTGGCCGTGGACAATCACGAACGGCCACTTGCGCGAGGAACGGATGAACGGTTCGCGGATGGTAAGCATGTCTTCCTCGACCTGATGATCGAGCGCTTTGCCCGGTCTTAGCCCGGCATGAACAAACAGGTATTGGTCGTAGCGGACGAAAAGTTCGAGTTCCTTCAGAAACTCCATATGGTCGCCGGGAATGGCGGTCCGGAGAGCGCCTGAGGCGCGGCGCAATTCATCCGCCGTTGGGGTCGGCGGAGGGGCGCGCACACCGTAGGAATAGAGCGTTTCCGCCCCCCCAAAGGCCAACCAAGCAGGGCCGCTGCTCGACTCCCGCATGAAATCTAGCATCGCCTTCTCATGGTTCCCCTTCAGGAACCGAAGTTCGTAGCCGCCATCGCGCTTCAACTGCAGCAGGCGGTCGATGACGGCGCGGCTCTGCGTTCCTCGGTCAACATAGTCGCCTAGGAACACCAAGATTGGCTCGGCGCCCTCGGGCCGATCAGCGGCGATGCGGGCCAGCAGCAGGTCGAGCAGGTCCGCGCGCCCATGGATGTCTCCCACGGCGTAAATTAACCGGCGCTGCGCGCCGCCGCTCGAACCCGCTTTGGGACCCAATTCGCCTGCCACCCATATCTACAGATGCAGAATCGGACCGCTCCGTCCCCGACGCAACGGTTTCCACATCTAATCGCGCAGCGTGCAGGGCGCCGCCGTCATCACACTTAGCGTGCAAGAACGATGCTCAGTTAGGCGTAATCATGAATTCTAGAGGGCAGGGCGCCGCTTCAGCGAGCGCTCAATGCACCGCCGAGCGCGCCGTCGGCCTCTGCGGAAAGCTCTGGCGGCGCTGACAAATGAAACACATTATCCGCAGCAACGGCGACCACCGCCCAGCATGCGCAACAGTACAAAATCAGGCCAAGCGTAACAGCCCAGCGTTTGGGGCTACGCTGTTGAACGGCCGAAACCGTTGAAATCCTTGGGGCCGGCTGTTCCGCCCTCCTTGAACGCCGTCGCGCTTGTAGCGCCAAAGGCCTTCCTCCCGACTCTCCTTATAAGCGAATTTGTTTCGGTCTGAAAGTTGCAGTTCGCCGCTGATAAGCAGCTCACGCGTTAAAGTGTTCCCTAATTCCCCAAAAACCAAAATTTGGTTGCGTTGCAACATGGGGCGGTGTTCATGCTGGGGAGCCACTTTTGAGGGACGGTGGTTGGGGTGAGATGGATGGCGAACCAACTGGTTGACGCGGCCTCCGAACTTTGGAGCCCGCCCCAGGGCCGCCAGAACGCGGCCGGGAGACTAAGTCCAAGCCAACGCCACGCGCACAGAATCACCGACCCGCGTTTGGTGTTGACTGTGCGGCGCGCGAACGGGCGTGCGAAGCGCCTTTTCGATTTTGTGGTTGCGTTGACCGGCCTGATTTTTCTGCTTCCCGCGCTGATCACCATTGCGCTCGCGGTCAAACTCTCGAGCAAAGGTCCAATCCTCTACTCGCACCCGCGCCTCGGTCGTCACGGCCGCATGTTCAAGTGCCACAAATTTCGCTCCATGCAGCCCGACTCCGCTGAGCGGCTTGCCGCTCTGCTCGCGACCGATCCGGAAGCGGCGAAGGAGTGGCGCGAGACGCAGAAGCTGCGCAAAGATCCGCGCGTCACCAAGATTGGCGCGTTCCTGCGCAAGACCAGCCTCGATGAGCTGCCGCAATTGTGGAACGTGCTGGTCGGCGAAATGAGCTTGGTCGGCCCCCGTCCAATCACGCGCGCTGAACTCGAACGCTATGGCAAGGACCGCCGCTACTACTTGCTTGTGCGCCCCGGCATTACCGGCCTTTGGCAAGTGAGCGGCCGCTCGCGCGCCAGCTATAAGCGCCGCGTGCAACTCGATCGCGAATATGTCGAGCGCTGGACCATGACCGGCGACCTCACCATCATGCTTAAGACGGTGCCTGCCGTGCTCAGCATGGAAACGTCGTAGTCCGTCTCGCACACGGCTCCTATTCGGCTCCCGGCTTGCATAAAGGGCGTCTATGAAGATCGCCTTGGTTCATTATTGGCTCGTTCGCGAACGCGGAGGCGAAAAGGTCCTCAAGGCGTTCCACGACCTTTATCCGGACGCGACCATCTTCACCAACGTCTATGATCCCGCGCGCACGCCGGCCTTCGCCGGCGCGGACGTGCGCACCACCTTCGTTCAGAACCTGCCTTTCGCGAAATCGCTCTATCAGAACTACTTGCCCTTCATGCCGTCCGCGCTCGAGGCGCTGGACTTGCATGAATTCGACCTGGTGATTTCGAGCGAGTCCGGCCCTGCCAAAGGCGTGCTGGCGCGCCCCGGCGCAACGCATATCTGCTACGTGCACTCGCCGATGCGCTACGTCTGGAACATGTACGCGGACTATATGAAGCGCTCGAACCCGGCTGTGCGCGCCGTATTTCCGTTCGTGGCGAACTATATGCGGATGTGGGACGTCACCTCCTCGGCTCGCGTCGATCACTTCGTCGCCAACTCACACAATGTCGCCGGGCGCGTGCGCCGCTATTGGGGCCGCGCCTCCGATGTGATCCACCCGCCAGTGGACATCGACCTGTTCAACGCGTCCGCCGCCCATGACGGCTTCTACCTCTATGTCGGCGAATTGGTGGATTATAAGCGCGCTGACATTTTGATCGACGCTTTCGCCAAGATGAAGCGCCGCCTCGTCGTGATCGGCGGCGGCGGCAAGGATACGGAAGAGCTTGAAAAGCGCGGCGGCGGCGCGGTGACCTTCCTGGGCCGCGTCGATCACGCCACTTTGGCCGATCATTATGCGCGCTGCCGCGCGGTGATGTTTGCGGCGGAAGAGGATTTCGGCATCGTGCCGCTCGAGGCAATGGCCTCGGGCAAGCCGGTTCTGGCGTATGACGCTGGCGGCGCGAGAGAGAGTGTCATCGCCGGCAAGACTGGCCTTTTCTTTCCGGAGCAAACCCCGGAGGCCGTGATCCAAGTCGTTGAAGCGTTTGAAGCGAATGAAGGCCGCTTCGATTACGCCGCCATTCGCGCGCACGCCGAGACGTTCGCGACACCGGTGTTCAAGGCCAAGTTCAAGGCTTATGTCGAGCGTGCGCTCAATCCGGGCGGGGCGCGGGTTCAGCCCGTGGCTTCGGCCCGGTAAGCCTTCTCGCCCGGCAACGGGTCGCGCTTGTTGAGCGCCTTGAACACGCCAATGCCGGTCATCAGCGTCCGCTCGCCCGACCACACCTTGCCGCGCACGACGAAAAGATCGCCCTCGCGCGACATAAGCTCTGAATTGCCCTCAATCCATTCCCCCAGACGGGCGCTGGAGAGAAAGTCGCAAGTGAGGCGGATGGTAACCCAGAAACAGGAAGTCTCCACCGAAACAATGTGACCCCAAGCCATATCCGCAAACGACATCATCATGCCGCCATGGGCGTTCAGCATGCCGTTCGTGTGTTGCGGCTGAACGCGGAACCCCAACGCTCTATCAGCGTAGCGCCGGTAGAGCGGTCCGATATGGGTCATAAACCCACTTCGTGCGTTAAGCGGTTGGAAGCCGGCTGGGACCTGTAGCGGCGGGGCGATGTCGTCGGACATGGGACTCCAGGCATAAACGGCGCGAGTTCAGCAGCCCGCGCCCCGAGCGACGAGAAACCTAGCCGGTTGCGCTAGCGTTCGAGCGTCGTCGTTCGGCTGCGGAGCTCTGTGGCCTGCAACGGGCGCGGCGCTTCGCGCGCGCGCGCATCGCGTAACGTATCGATGCGCATTTTTTCAAGCTGAAACAGAACCAGAGCACGGTCAGTCAAGTTGCGGCCCATCTGCACGCGCAGCGTGGCCGGATTGATCTGCGCGCCGCCGCGCATCACTTCGTAGTGCAGATGCGGGCCGGTCGAGCGCCCCGTCGTGCCGACATAGCCGATGATTTGGCCCTGGCGCACGCGCGCGCCGGCGCGCATGCCGCGTGCGAACCGAGACAGGTGCGCATAGGCCGTCTCATAGCCATTGGCATGGCGAATACGGATGTAATTGCCGAAGCTGCTGAACGGACCGGCGCGCTCGATCGTGCCATCGCCTGCGGCCATGATGGGCGTGCCAGTGGGCGCGGCGAAATCGGTGCCGCGATGCATGCGGGAATAGCCCAGGATCGGATGCAAACGCATGCCAAAGCCGGAGGAAAGCCGGGCGCCGTTGATTGGCGTGCGCATCAAGAACTTGCGCGCGCTTTTGCCTTCAGCGTCATACCAGTCCGGCCGCTCTTCGCCCGGCGCCTGGAACGCATAATAGTTGCGGACGCCTTGGCGAGTTTCCAGCGAAACAAACAATAGATCGCCGGTGCGTACCGTGTTGCCTTCATCATCGTAGAAGCGCTCAAACACGAGTTCGAAATTATCCCCCGGCTGAACATCGCGCTGGAAGTCGACTTCATACCCAAACGCATCTGCGAGCGCGGCGACTTCGCGGTCCGTGGCGCCCAAAGCGAGCGCGCTGCCATAGAGGCTGGTTTGCACCGGCGCGGCGATGCGGGCGATTTCATATGTCAGCGGCATCAGCACTTCGCGCGCCGCGAACCCGCCCGCCGCCGTGCGATTGGCGGTGACGGACGCGCCCGGCTCGGAGCGGAAGGCGATGCCGGTGAGGCGCACCCGCTCCGGCGCGGCTCGATCGAAGAAGACGCTAATCTCCTGCCCCGGGCGCAGCTGGCGCGGATTGTAGACATCCGAGATCGAGGCGAGCGCAGCGCTGGCCTCGCTCTGTGAGGCGCCGGCGCGCGTCAGCAGCCCCGCAAAGGTCTCACCAGCGCCGACGCGGATGTCGCGGGCTTCGTGAAACCGATATGGCTCGGTGAAGGCAAGTTCTTCGGCCCGGCGGGCCGCGATCTCGCGCGCAGACGCCCGCTCCGCCGCCTCCGCCGTCGCCGTCGGATCGAACAGGCCCGCATTCCAGGCCAAACCCACGCCTGCTCCGGCGGAAACGGCGAGCACCAGGCTGGCCGCAATTCCTTTCCAAGCATTCATGAGTCGTCGAGCGATTTCTGCTCTCAATCCCATGCTCCGACGCCAATGTTCGCGTCTAACCCCTAAGACAAGCGCTTTCGGCTTCTTGGTTATCAACCCAGAAACTCTATTTCGCTTCTCTCAACTTTAGGACGGAAGCCGCCCCACAAGCGCCTTTTAGTCCCCGCAAGGACCGCGCCATCAAGTCACTTATGACACATAGGTCTAACCAGGCCGTTGCGAGTCAAGATCGGCGGGCGCCCCCCGCCTCTCCCTCGCCCGAGCCACGCCGGCGTCCTGACGCCCGGACCCTCGCCCTTTGCATGGTGGGCGCGGGGGTGGTGATCTTTGCCGCCGGGCTATGGTTTTTGCGGATTCCCATCGCGGAATCGCTGGTTAAGGCCGAGCTGGCGGATCGAGGGGTGGCCTCCGACTTCCGGATCGTAAGGCTAGACTTCACCGGGGCAGACATTGCGGCGATCCGTCTCGGCCCTGAAACATCGCCTGACGTAACGATAGGCGCCGCCTCACTCAATTTAGGCTGGAATTGGTTCACCCCAGAGCTCTCAGGGGTCCGGCTGGTTGAGCCTCTGATGCGGGTGCGGCTGGACCCAGTGGGCCATGTTTCGCTGGGTTCTGTGGACGGCGCCCTCAGGGGCGGCGCGCCAAGCACCCGCCGGCCATCCCTGCCCGGCATCCGGCTTGACGTTGAAGACGGTCAAGCTCTGATTGATGGGCCGTTTGGGGTGATCACGGCTTCCTTCAATGCCGCCGGCGTGCTTGGACGCGATTTCAGCGCGTTGGCGGAGATCGCCCCCGTGAGCTGCGCCAAAGCCGGCTACGCGCTCGATAACGCCGCCGCCGCGCTGCGGATCGAGACCGAGAATGGCGGGCTCCTCGCCCGCCTCCTGGCGCAGGCGGACGGCATGGCCTGGGAGGGCACAGAGTTCAATGGCCTCGCATTGGACCTGGAGGGCCGCGCCCCGCTCGATCTGGGCCAAGCCAGTCTTCGCGGCGTTTGGCGCGTGGCCGGGGCGCGCATGCCGCAGCAATTGGCCGCCGACGCGCTGACGGGATCAATCACCCTCGAAAGCACGATGCAGGACGACGCGCTGATCCCGGCGCGCTGGCAGGGCGACGCGCGCTTCGAGGCGGGGCGCTTGGCGGCGGCGCGCGATGAATTGCTCGGCGTACGCGGGAACGCAAATGTCGTGACTGAGAATGGCGAAGGCCGCGGCGAATGGGCGCTCGCTGCCGCGCGCGTCGATGGCTTTGGACTGGTTGCGCCCGACGCCAGCGCCAGCGGCCAGCTAAGCTTCGATTTGGATGCGGTCGTGCGCGCTGAATTGCATGGGGTCGCTGCACTGCGCGGCGCGGCGCTGAGCGCTAACGCGCAGCAGACGCTGCGCGGCATTGTGCCCAACCTGCCCGGCTCGCCAGTCGGCCCAGCCTTTGAACAAGCCGAGAGCACGCTCGACGCCGCAGTCGACCGCTTCGACCTCAATCTCCCCATCTCATTCGAGGTAGCGGAGCACACCGCGCGCCTGCTTGTGCCTGGATCGATTGACCTGCGCGCGACAACAGGAACGCGCGTCAATATCGCGCCGATCCGCGACGGGGAGCCGGCGCTGGTGCTGCAATTTCCAGGTCCCTCGCTTGGCGGCGGCGTCGCGCTGGATATGTCAGGCGGCGGCGCCCCGCGCCTCACGCTGCTGCTCGACACCATGGATTGGAGCACGGGTCAGCCCTTTGAGACAGAGGGCACGCTTACCGTACATGATTGGCGCGCAGGCAGTTCCAGCATCTCGACCGATGAACTGATTGTCCGCTTCTCAATGAAGCCGGAGGGCGGCGGTCAGCTCGATCTTGTCGGCCCCGCGCGCATCACCGGTCCGGTCGGCGATGGACAAGTGCGCGATCTTATCCCGCAGCTCGACGTCGCCATCGCCTGGGGCGAAGGCTGGCGCATCACCCCGAACGGGTGCTTGCCAGTGGGGTTGGGGCAGCTCGATGTCGCCGGCCTCTCTTTCGCGGGCGGCGCCTTTTCACTTTGCGCAAGCGCGGGCGGCCCGCTGATCGCTTCCAATTCGTCCGGCGCCATGTCGGGCGGCTTTTCCATCGCCAGGCTCGAACTCAATGGCGCCCTTTCCGGGCCGAATCCGCCGCCTGCGCGGCTGCGCGCGGCCAATGTCGTCGGCCGCTTCGCCGGCGTCACCGAGGACATGCAAGTGCTGGTCACTGCGACGTCGCCTGCACTTGCTGTCGACCTCGCAGAAGAGCGCACCATGCTGGTTCAGGGCGAAGAACTCACCGCAAACGCCGTAGTAGGCGGCGGGACTTGGCGCGTCGACGGCGCCTTTCATGCTGGCACGTTCGAAGAACCCAGTATGCCAGGTTCTGTTTCCGCCATTGCCGGCCGCTGGAGCGCGGCGCCGGAAAACGACACGGTCGTACTGCGCGTGGAAGCCGGCGAAGCCTTCATGCAAGCGCGCGCAGCGCCCGACGACGCAGAGGACACCCGCCCGCTCTTCAATCCAGTGCGCCTCACACAAGTTGAGGCGCTGATGCGCGATGGACGCGTCACCGCCAATGGTCACGTCGTATTAGACGCCGGTGCGCGCGCACTGGCCGGCTTCAACGCCGTGCACAATCTCGAAAGCGGCGAGGGCGAGGCCCATGTGATCGCCGACGATCTGGTGTTCAGCGAAAACCTGCAGCCTTACGAAATCAGCGAATTGGCGCGGGGTCTGATCGAAAATGTGCGCGGCGCGGTGGACGCCTCCGGTGATGCGCGCTGGTCGCGCGAGACCTTCTCCCTCACCGGCACAGTGCGTCCCAATGGCGTGTCTCTGGCGATGTCGACCATTCCTGTGATCGAAAACGTGCGCGGCGAAGTGTTCTTCGATGATCTCGTCAACTTGACCACCCCGCCGGGACAAGTGCTGGAGATAGGCGCGCTCAATCCGGGCGTCGAGGTGCGCAACGGGCGCGTCGCGTTCCAGCTTTTGCCGGAGCAAAACGTGGCGATCGAGAGCGCCACCTTCGAATTCGCCGGCGGTGAACTCGCTCTCGCGCCGACAACGATCGCGCTCGGCGCCGAGGAAACGCGTTTCAATCTCACGCTGAGCGACGTCGACGTCGCCTCGTTGATCACGCAGCTCAACATGCCGGATATTCAAGCCACTGGCCGCGTTGAAGGCACATTCCCGATCCGGCTCACGCCGCGCACGGCGTTCATTGAAGGCGGCCAACTTCGCGCGGCGCCAGGCGGGGGCACGATAGCGTACGTCGGTAATGCTGGCGAAGGCGTGACTGGCGCAGCGCGCGTTGCGTTCGATGCGCTGCGCAGCTTCCGCTATGATGATCTCACGCTCGACTTGAATGGCGATTTGAACGGCGAAGTGGTCAGCCAAATCAACTTTAGCGGCCAGAATACCGGACAGCCGGTGGACCTCACCCCGATCGCCGGGACGCCGATCGGCGCTGTAAATGCGCGCGGCGTGCCGTTTGCGTTCCGGGTCTCAGTGAGCGCCCCGTTCCGCCAGCTGGCCCGCACAGCCGCCGGCATCGTCAATCCAGGCGACATCCTGAACGACGCCCAGAACGGAGATTCCGAGCCGACGGACGAAAATTCGCCAACTTCAACGCCTCCCTCAGTTGACGTTCAGGTTCAGCCGCTAAACTAAGATTGCGCAATGCGAGGAGCGCCCCATGCCGAAAGGCAAAATGAGATTGTCCAAGTTTCCTTCTCCCGCTCTGGCCCCGGCCATGGCCGTAGCCGCAGCCCTGGGCGCGACCGCTTGCATACCCGTGCAAGTGCAAGCGCCGGACAAACCGATTGAGATCAATCTCAACGTCAATATTCGCCAGGAAGTCATCGTTCGGCTCGAGCGTGAAGCCGAAGACCTCCTGCAATCCAACCCCGACTTGTTCGGAGGCGTCACACAATGACCCGCACTGCTTCTTTCACCGCCAAAGCCGCCATTAGCGCGCTTGCGCTGGGCTTGGGCCTCGCCTTCACGGCGCCGGCTTCGGCGCAAGTGGATAGTGTGCTCGCGGCAGCGCGCGCCAGCGGCCAAGTCGGCGAACAAGCCGATGGCTATCTTGGCTTCCCGCCTGGCGTGAACGTGTCGGCTGATGTTCGCGCCCGCGTCGATCAGCTCAATATTCGCCGCCGCGCGGCCTACACGCAGCGTGCGCAACAGCGCAATGTGAGCGTCAACGAAATGGCAGCCGCCGTGGCCTGCGAAATCTTTGCCGGGCGCATCGCAGTGGGCGAGCGCTATCGCGGCGAGGATGGCTCATGGCGCCAGCGCACGGCCAGCCAAGCCGTGGTGATGCCGAGCTTCTGCCCGGACTAAAAGCCGCCTTGGCGTGGGCGCGAAAAGCGCCCACAACAACGTGATGAAAGTGTTCCTGCTCACGGTGTCGCTGGGCGGCATACTCGCCGCAGTCATGTTCGGCGTGCTCACCGGCTGGGATAGCTCCTATATGAGCATCCATGGCTGGATTGCGTTGGGCCTTGGCACATTCCTGTCGCTCGCCATTGGCGGGGGCTTGATGGCGCTGGTCTTTTACTCAGCCCGCAAAGGCTATGACGACCGCGCCGACTACAAGCACGAACAAGATCAGCATTAACCTTCCGGTGTTATGTTCTTGGTGAGCATAACGTGCTAGCTTGGCCTCATGTCGAAGGCCGACAAAGAGTCCAAACGCTTCCGCTCCCCTTACGCGCACGGTTTCGTGCGCGTGGGCGCGTGCGCCCCTGTGGTGAAGCTGGCGGACCCGGCGGCGAATGCCGAGGCCATCCTGGAATTCGCCAAGGAAGCCGACAAAGCCAAAGCTGCCATCCTGCTGACGCCGGAATTGGCGCTCACTGGCTATTCGATCGACGACCTGCTGCTGCAAGACGCACTGCACGATGCGGTGGAAGCCGCCTTGGCGCGGCTGAAGGAAGCCAGCGAGAAACTCTATCCGATCCTCGTCGTCGGCGCGCCGCTGCGGATTGAGGGCGCAGTTTACAATTGCGCGGTGATGATCCGCGCCGGGCGCGTGCTCGGCGTGGCGGTGAAGAGCTTCCTGCCGAACTATCGCGAATTCTATGAGAAGCGCTACTTCGCCACCGCCTTCGACGCGCCGATGCGCGAGATCGAACTGCTTGGCGAACGTGTGCCGTTCGGCAACGATCTCCTATTCGTGGCCGACGATGCACGCGATGTCGCCTTCCACACGGAAATCTGCGAAGATTTCTGGACGCCGACGCCGCCCTCCACCCTCGCCGCTTTGGGCGGGGCGACCATCCTGCTCAATCTCTCCGCTTCCAATGTCGTGATCGGCAAAGCCGAAGACCGCAAAGTACTGTGCGATTCCCAATCGCGCCGTTGCGTGGCGGCCTATGTGTTCGCGGCGGCAGGACGGGGGGAAAGCACCACCGACCTCGCCTGGGACGGCCAGATCGTCGCTTACGAAATGGGTGAGAAGCTGGCTGAAGGTGAACGCTTCTCGCGCGAACCCAAGCTGGTGCTCGCAGACATTGATGTGGAACGCATCGCGCAAGAGCGGCGCCGCCTCTCCAGCTTCCACGACGCTATGCGCGCAAGCCAAACCGCCATCGCCAAGCTGCGCCGCATCCCCTTCACGCTCGACGCGCCGCACGGCGCGCTCGACTTGCAGCGTCCGCTCGATCGCTTCCCGTTCGTGCCGGACGACGCCGCGCGCCGGGATCAGGATTGCTACGAGGCCTACAACATCCAAGTCGCGGGCCTCGCGCAGCGGCTTGAAGCCACAAAAACCAAGCGCGCCGTGATCGGCATTTCTGGCGGCATCGATTCAACGCATGCGCTGATCGTCGCCGCACGCGCCTTCGATCTGCTGGGCCTGCCGCGCGAGAATATTATCGGCGTCACCATGCCTGGCTTTGCGACCGGCGTGGAAAGCAAGGCCAATGCCTGGGCGCTGATGCGCGCGCTGAAGATCGATGCACGCGAAATGTCGATCGAGCCGTTGGCGAACTTGATGCTGAAAGAGCTCGATCACCCGGCCGCGCGCGGCGAACCCGTCTATGACATCGCTTACGAAAACGTACAGGCCGGAATTCGCACAGACTACCTCTTCCGCCTCGCCAATAAAGAAGGCGGGTTCGTGATTGGCACAGGCGATCTGTCGGAAGCCGCTTTGGGCTGGGCGACCTATGGCGTTGGCGATCACATGTCGCACTACAACGTCAATGCCGGCGCACCAAAAACACTGATCCAATATCTGATCCGCTGGGTGGCCGAGAAGCGCATCTTCGATGAAGAAGCTTCGGCAACTTTGCTGCGCGTGCTGGAGAGCGAAATTTCGCCGGAGCTAGTGCCGGGTGAGAAACCGCAGAGCACGCAAGCCATGGTCGGCCCGTACGAGCTGCAGGATTTCAATCTTTACTATCTGACGCGCTTTGGCCTGCGGCCCAGCAAGATCCTGTTCCTGGCCTGGAGCGCGTGGCGGGAGAAGTATTCCTACGCCGAATTGCGCAAGTGGCTCGCCTTGCTGCTCGAGCGCTTCTTCCGCAATCAGTATAAGCGCTCCGCCACGCCGAACGGCCCAAAGATCGCTTCGGGCGGGGCGCTCTCCCCGCGCGGGGATTGGCGCATGCCGTCCGACGCCAGCGCGGAGGCTTGGTTCTCGGAATTGCAGCGCAATACGCCTGAAACGCTCGATTAGCCGGCCATAAAACCCCTGCCGCGCTTGCAATCGAGCCACACGATAGGCGCGCTGTAAGAATCGTTAAGTCCAGCGGGCTGGCGCCGGCCCAGCCGCCATGCTTGATGCAGGCGCATGGCTGATAAACCGAAACTCGAAGACCTCATCGCGCTCACGCTCGCCGCGGGCCGCGAAATCATGGATGTGCGCCGCGACGGCTTCGAGGCGATGAAGAAGGGCGACGGCTCGTTCGTCACCATCGCCGATCAGCGCGCGGAAGCGGTGATCGAAGCTGGTCTGAAAAAGCTGGCGCCCAATGTGCCGATGGTGGGCGAAGAAGCCTCCGCCGAAGGCCGCATTCCAGAAACTGGCGCGCGCTTCTGGCTGGTCGACCCGCTCGACGGCACCCGCGATTTCGTGGCTGGCAAGGATGAGTTCACGGTCAATATCGCGCTGGTGGAAAACAACACGCCGACCATGGGCGTCGTGTTCGCGCCGGCGAGCGGGGAACTGTTTGCAGGGGAACCAGGCCGCGCACTGAAGGCCCGCTATGATGAGCACTGCAATGTGGTGGAGCCGCTGAAGGCGATCAGCGCCTCAACGTCGCGCCCGCCTGAAGGTTGGCGCGTCGTCGCTTCACGCCATTCTGGTGGCAATCAGGAAACCGCTGACTTCCTCGATGCGCTCGGCGAAACCGTGCTCAAGAACGCCTCCTCCTCAATCAAGCTCTGCCGCCTGTGCGAAGGCGCGGCTGATCTCTATCCGCGCTTTGGCGATGTGAATGAGTGGGATATTGCCGCAGGTCATGCCGTGCTGCGCGCCGCGGGCGGCGATCTCATGCTGCTCGACGGCAAGCCGCGCGCCTATGGCGGCGTCAATGGCGTGTTCCTGGTGCATAGCTTCGTGGCCTACGCCAATGGCGAGGCGGAGGCCGCGGCGCGGAAGGCGTTGAAGGTTTAATCCGTCATTCCGGACACGCGCAGCGTGATCCGGAATCCAGGGGATGAAAGGGCGCTGCGTTTGCCCCTGGATTCCGGGTTCGACCTCCGGTCGCCCCGGAATGACGACGTTAGGCGCTTAATTTTGCAATCAGCTTCTGCATAAAGACGACGCCCTGCGCGATCTGATCGCGCTCAATCCATTCATCCGGCTGATGCGCCTGCGCAATATAGCCCGGCCCGCATAACACAGCGGGAATGCCAGCGCGCTGAAACAAGCCGGCCTCGGCGGCGTAAGCTTCGGCGCGGATTTCGTTATCGCCGGTAAGCGCGCGGGCGAGCACTTCCGCTTCGCTGCCTAGCGCCGGCGCGAGCCCAGCCGTGCTGGAGCGGCGCGTCACACGGACAAAGCCATCGGGCGCGCGCCGCTTAATGTCGGCGTCAACCGCGTGGGCCAACGCCATGAAGCGCTCTTCGACCTCATCGGGGTCGACTTCGGGCGGCGTGCGCAAATCCCACTGAAACCAGCAGCGGCGCGCCAAAATGTTGAGCGCGGTGCCGCCCTCGACGCGTCCGATCGTCATGGTTGCGCCAGCTGGCGAGAACAGAGAACTCGCATCCGCCGCCGCGCGATGCTCCGCCGCCATTTGCGCGATGAAGGACATGAGCTTGATCGCCTCCATGATTGCGGAGACGCCCTGATCAATCTGGCTGGAATGCGCCTCTTTGCCTTCCACCTCCACCAGAAATGAACGGATGCTCTTGTGACCGGAGACGACCCTCATGCCGGTAGGCTCGCCGACGATTGCGGCGCTGGGCTTGGGCAGCGTGCGCACAGCATGCGCGATCATGCTAGGGGCGCCGAGACAGCCGATCTCCTCATCGTAGGAGAATGCGAAGATGATTGGCCGCTTCAGCGGCGCCGTCACCATCGCATCGAGATGGGCGAGCGCGATCGCCAGGAAGCTCTTCATATCGGACACGCCGCGACCGTAGAGTTTCTCGCCGCGCTCGGTGACAGTCCATGGATCGGAGGTCCAAGGCTGACCATCCACGGGCACCACGTCGGTGTGCCCGGAGAGCACCACGCCGCCCTCGACCTGCGGACCGATCACCGCGAGCAGGTTCGCCTTCTGCCCATCGACATTCAACACGCGCTCGGAGGCGATGCCGCGTGCGCGCAGGAATTCCTCAACCCACGCGATCAGTTCGAGATTGGAGTTGCGCGATGTGGTGTCGAAGGCCACCAGTCGCGCGAGAACATCGAGCGTCGGCTGGAGATCGACGCTCGCCTCACTCATCACTGCGGCGCGTTCACGACTTGGCCGCCCGGCTCCTGGAAAGCGAGCAGTACGATGCGGAACTGCAGCGGCGCGGCCGGCGGGATCACAGGCGGACGCCCCTGCGGGCCATAGCCGAGCTCCATCGGGAAAGTCGCGACGATCTCATCGCCCGGGCGCATGTGCTGGATCGCTTCGGAGAAACCCGGAACCACCGCTTGCAGCGGAAATTGCGCCGGCTCGTTGCGCGCGAAAGAGGAGTCGAACACCGAGCCATCGGCGAGCTTGCCTTCATAATGCACGAGAACCTGCGCGGCGGCGCTCGGGCGCGGCAGTGACTGGTTCGAGCCGCGCGACACGACCTTCAGCAGAAGCCCAGACGGCAGCGCCTCAACACCAGCTTCCGCGCGCGTGCGCTCCAGGAACGCTGCGCCATCTTCGGCGGATTGCGCCTGCTCAGTGTCGACCCGTTCAATTTCGCGCATCACACCGCTTTCACTGTCGCCGCCGCTACATGCAGCCAAGGCAAGCACGGCCAGGGCCGCAAGTCCAAACTTGATCATCGATAGAGGCTTTCTGCTGAAGCGATTGTCCAGGGCTCCGCCTCTGCGCCCTGTTCCCAAGCGCGGAAGGCGTCATCGGCGAAAATGGTTGCGCAATAGGCCGCGACTACAGGCGGCGTTTCGATCGCGTAGGTGCGCAGGCGCGTCGCCACCGGCGCGTACATGGCGTCAGCGACGGAGCGGGCGCCGAACAAGTATGGTCCGCCAGCGCCGTGCGATGCGCGCAGGCCGCTCCACAATTCGAACAAGCGCTGCAGGTCAGCATGGACATCAGCGTCGAGCGCAGGCGCCTGCTCCATGCGGCGGCGCACATTCATGGAAAGCGCACCGCGCAATGCGGCGAAACCTGAGTGCATTTCCGCAGCTGCCGAACGCGCAAGCGCGCGCTTCAGCGGCTCACGCGGCCACAAGCTCGGCGCCTGCTCGGCCGCCCATTCACAAATCGAAAGGCTGTCATTGATGATGACGCCTTCGATATGCAGCGCTGGCACACGTCCGCTCGGCGACACGGCCAGCACGTCCTTGATTTTGGATTTGCCGTAACCCTCGCCACCCAGCGGGATGACACGCTCTTCGAACGCGATCCCGCCCCACCTCAAGGCCAGCCACGGGCGCATCGACCATGACGAGTAATTCTTGTTGCCAATGAACAGGATGGGCGCCGGCATGCGCCCTCCATGTCCCAGACCTCGGCCCCAAGATCAAGCCGCGCCCTGTTCAAATCCCGGTCAGCGCATCAAGTCGGTGAGCCGCTTCCGTAGCTTTTGTACGTCTTCATCGAGCAGGTCTTTCGCCGCAGACGCCCGCAATCGCGCCTGCGCTGGCTTGCCAAGCCTGTCCCGCAAAATGCCGAGCGCCCGCGGCGGCGCGGCGACAAAAAGATGTTCGAGTTGATCGTGTTTGGCCGCCTCGTCGATTCGTGCGGCGATGCGGGCCAGGAATTTTTCTTCTTCAGCCTCGTGCAGGCTGCGCCCGCCATCCATGGCGTGGCGGCCCGCGCCAACACTGTCGTAACTGCGCGGCGGACGGTCCTGTGGGTCATACAAATCTTCGGGACCGATCTCCACCGTCCAATCCGCCCGCTCTTCTAACGCAGCGCCGCGCACGCGCTCAACGAGCAGCCGCGCACGGCGTCCGTCCGCTAACAAAAACCAAGCTTCGCCCGCGTCCAGCATGTTCTCCTCCTGCACAGCGATGGTGAGGCGGTCGCAAGCGTTCCAATGAGCCTTACATGCGGCGCGGCGCGTATCCTTTTGCGGCCAGCGCGGTGATGATTTCCTCGGAGTGCTTGGCGTCGCGCGCCTCGATCTCGATGTCGAACTCGACGCCCTTGGCTGGCGCGTCGAGCGTCATGCGGTGATGGCCGACTTGCAGGATGTTGCCGCCACTATCGCCGATGATAAAGGCGATCTCGGCCAGAATGCCGGGGCGATCGTCGCCAATGAAGCGCAGATGCGTAATGCGCCCATCGCGGATCATGGAGCGCGTGAGCACTGCAGCCAGCAAGCGCGTATCGATATTCCCGCCTGTAACGATCAAACCGGTCTTCTTGCCGCGGAACTTCTCCGGATAAGCCAAGAGCGCCGCCAGGGACGCTGCGCCCGCGCCCTCGACCACGACCTTTTCCACGTTGCAGTAAAGCGCAATGGCGCGTTCGAACTCTTTTTCCTCAAGCAGCAGCACGTCGTCGATGAGCGGACGAGCCACTTCATAAGCCAAGTCACCCACCTTCTTGACTGCAATGCCTTCAGCAATAGTTTGGCCGCGCCCAGTCGAAGCGAGCCCCCGCATGCGTGAGGTGAAGGAGGGATACATGGCCGGCTCAACGCCGAAGATGCGCACTTCGGGATTGATGTGGCGCGCGACGGTGGCGACGCCGGAAATCAACCCGCCACCGCCAATCGGCACCGGCAGCACTTCAAGCTCGGGCTGATCTTCGAACATTTCGAGCGCGACTGTGCCTTGACCAGCCATCACATCAGGATCGTTGAAGGGGTGCACGAACACCAGATCGCGCTGATCGCGGATCTCCACCGCTTTGGCTGCGGACTCATCGAAGGTTTCCCCGAACAGCACGATCTCGGCGCCATGCGAACGAGTCTGCTCGATCTTCACGAACGGCGTGTTGACCGGCATCAAAATCGTCACGGGAATTCCAAGTCGCGCGGCATGGTAGGCCAGCGCTTGGCTATGATTGCCAGCCGAAGCGGCGATGACGCCCTGCTTCCGCTCGGCCGGGGTCAGCTGCATCAGTTTGTTGAGCGCGCCGCGCTCCTTATAGGCCGCCGTGAACTGGAAGTTCTCGAACTTGACCCAGGTCTCCGCGCCAGTGATGGCCGAGAGCGTGCGCGAGAGCCGCAGCGGCGTGCGTTCAATATGCCCGGCCAAGCGCTTGGAGGCCTCGACAATCTGGTCGTAGGTGACGGCGGGCGCGCTGTTTCGGGCCTGCGCCTTCGCTTGGGCTTGGTCTGGCATAATGGTCCGGACCATATGGGCGCGAGCCTTACGTTGCAATGAACGCCGCCAGCCCCAAGCCCTAGGCCGCTAGCGCGCGCATCAGGTCGAGCCGGCGCATAGCCTTGCCCGGCAAAGCGGCGAGCCGCTGGTTCGGCAGTTTCTCTATTCGCGCCCGCAGGCCAATCTCGGCTTGGCGCACCACGCCTGAAAACGAGGGACGCGCCAGACAGCCCCAGCGCAACATGCGCTGGCCGGTCGAAAGGTGGCGTTTGAACTGATAGTCGCCGACGCCGAAATCGACCTCCGCCAGCCCCTGCCCGGCCGCCCATTCCACCAGCCATCGCGAGAGGATCATGCCAGGCGAGTAGGCGTCATAGGCGTTGTCATGGCCAAGCAGCCAGCAATGCAGCGCCCGCTCGCCGCGCAGCGCATAGGTGGCGGCGATCAGCTTGCCGCCAGCCGTCAGCGTCGCGAACACGCCAGACAGACTTGGGTCGCGCGCAGCGTAGGTCGCCTCAACCACCTGGCGCACCCAGGGCTTGTCCCAGATGGCCGGTTGGCCGGAGGCCCGCAATTGCGCGGATTTCCAGGCCATGAGCGTTTCAAAATGCGCGTGTTCGCCAGAAATGCCGAGCACCACTTCGCCATGCTCATCAGCGAGCTTTTGCGCGCGTTTGTCGGTCTGGCGCATCACCTTGCCGCGATGCTTCTTTTGATGCGCGCGATAGGCGTCGAGCCCAGCGCTGACGTCCGCGATCCACGAGCCTTCTTCGCCGCCAAGATCGCTGAACGCGCCAGCGGCTGCGGGCACGGCGGTCAGGTCAATACGGCCAACGCCGAGCGCGCGGCAAAGCGCAGCGCCATCCAGCTCAATCCCCACCTCAGAGACAACGCCCTGATAGTCAGCCAATGGCGCGCCCAGCCCCATAGCTGCGAAGCGCGAGCAGCGTTGAACGCCCAGGAATCCGCGCCCACCTTGGATCACGCAAACGCGGGCGTCAGCGCGGGCCGCGCCCACGATGTGCGCCCAAATGGGAGACAAATAGGGGCTGCCCAAATCGGGATTGGCGACCTGATGGGCACGCCAAAGCGCGGCCTCAACCGGCCCCAATTCCTTGGGATGTACCGTTTCGATACGCATAAACGACCTGCCCCCGTTCGCCTCTAAGGCGAAGCAACCCGCGTTCCAGGGCTTAGGCGGCCTCGCTCACGGGATCGAACTCGGCGACGAAATGGCCGGGGCTGAGCTCGCGCCATTGTGGCCGATACTGCACCGCATCTGGATCGTCGATGATGCGCGATTTGAGAAAGCGCAGCGGCGCGCGCGTATCGAGCGGGCTGGGCAGATCGCCCACCAGACGCACGCGCGGCGCATTGCGCGCGGCGATCGGATCAGGTGGGGGCGCCGCGGCAAGCAGTGCTTTCGTGTAAGGATGCACAGGCTCGCGCAGGATCACCTCAGCGGGGCCATACTCCACGGCGCGGCCGAGATAGAGCACCAGCACATTATGGCTGATCTCGCGTACAACAGCGAGGTCGTGGCTTATGAACAGCATGGCCATGCCGTACTGCTTCTGCAGATCGATCAGCAGCTTGATCACCTGCGCTTGAATCGAAACGTCAAGCGCCGAGACGGCCTCATCACACACCACCAGCTTCGGCTTCAGGATCATGGCGCGGGCAATGCCGACGCGCTGGTTCTGGCCGCCGGAAAGCTCGTGCGGGTAGCGATTGATCAGCGCTGGATCGAGCCCGACCTGCTCCATCATCGCCTTCACCTGCTCTTCGCGTTCGGTGCGGGTGAGGTGCGGCATGAAGGACAGCAGCGGCTCGGCGATGGATGCGCCCAAAGTCATGCGCGGATCGAGGCTGGCGAGCGGGTCCTGAAACACGATCTGCAGATCCTGGCGCGCCTTGCGGATGGCGTCCCTCTGGCTCGGCAGCAAATTGCGTCCGAGGAAGGTGACAGCACCCGCCGTGCGCGGCAGCAGCTGCATCACCGCGCGCGCCAAAGTGGATTTGCCGCAGCCGCTTTCGCCGACAATGCCGAGCGTCTCGCCCGCCTTCAGGTCAAAGCTCACGCCATCGACCGCGCGTAGCGGTTTGGTTTTGCCGAACAGGCCATCCGCAATGTGGATCGGAAACTGGACGCGAATATCGTCCACCTTGAGCAGCGGCGCGCCTTCCACGGGGGCGGAGAGCTCATGACTGCGCGCTGCGTCCACGCGCGGCACGGCGGCCAGCAGCATCTTGGTGTAGTCCGCCTGCGGGCTGGCGAAGATGGCCTCAGCCGATCCGCTCTCCACCACTTCGCCGCGCCGCATCACCGAGACGCGCTGGGCCATGCGCGCGATCACGCCCATATCATGCGTCACTAGGGCTACCGCCGCGCCAGTATCGCGGCGCAGCTCTTCCATAAGATCGAGCACTTGCGCCTGTACGGTGGCGTCGAGCGCGGTGGTGGGTTCGTCCGCCACCAGCAAGGCTGGCTCGCACATCATCGCCATGGCGATCATGACGCGCTGGCGCATGCCGCCGGAGAGCTCGTGCGGATACGCGCCCAGGCGCCGCGCCGCTTCGGGAATGCGCACGCGCTCCAGCCATTCGATCGAACGCTTGCGCGCCTCCTCGCCCTTCACCTGAAAATGGTGCGCGAGCACTTCGCCCATTTGCGTTTCGACTTTGAGATGCGCGGTGAGCGCCGTCAGCGGATCTTGAAACACGAAGGCGACGTGGCGGCCGCGAAACGTGTCGAGCTCCTTGCGCGCCAGCCCCAACACTTCGCGGCCCTGAAACTTCACCGAGCCGGACACCTTGGCGTTTCCGGCCGAGAGCCCGAAAGCGGCGAGGAAGGTTTGCGATTTTCCAGAACCGCTCTCGCCGACAATGCCGAGGCATTCGCCTTTGCTGATCTGGAACGAGACGCCCTTAACCGCTTCGACCTCGCCATCGGGCGTGGAGAAGCTGACGCGAAGATCGGAAATGTCGAGAATGGTGTCTGTCATATGTCCAGAAACACTACTTACCCCAACGGCCACGTCCAGCTGAGACAGTGGCGTCCACGTTTCGCTTGTGGGACAAGCTGGGCGAGAATGCGACGGAGCCGCTCATGGCCGCGATGAACTACCTCACCCAATGCACCTTCGATTTTGGCGCCCTGGCGCAGGCGCCGAAGATTTTGGCGCGGATGGGCGTAAAGCGACCATTCGTCGTCACCGATCCCGGCCTTAAGGCCAATGGCATTCTCGACAAGTTGCTGGCCGCATTGGGCGCGCCGCCGGCGGCGATCTATGCCGACACCCCGGCCAACCCTACGGAACCCGCCTGCCGTGAGGCTGCGGCGCTGTATCGCCAATCGGAAGCGGATGGGCTGGTCGCGTTGGGCGGCGGCGCCTCGATGGACCTCGCTAAGATCGTTGGCCTGATGACGACGCATGAAGCGCCCTACGATCGCTATGGCGCATCGGAACGCGGCACGCGCTTCATCAAGCCCATTCCGCCCCTGCTCGCCATTCCCACCACCGCCGGAACGGGCAGCGAGGTTTCGGTCGGCGCCGTGGTGATCTTGGATTCCGGGCGCAAGGAAACGTTCATCTCGCCCTTCCTGATTCCAACGCAGGCCCTTTGCGATCCGGAACTCACGCTCGGCCTGCCTCCCTCGCTCACCGCCGCCACCGGCATGGACGCCGTCACGCACTGCTTCGAAGCCGTATTGTCGCCCATGGTGCACCCGCCCGCGGAAGCGATCGGACTGGACGGCGTTGAACGCGCCATCGCCAGCGGCGCGCTGGAGCGGGCAGTCAAAGACGGAAGCGACCGTGACGCGCGCTGGCAAATGATGATGGCCTCGTTCGAAGGGGCGCTCGCCTTCGTAAAGGGATTGGGCGCGGTGCACGGGCTCTCGCACGCCCTAGGCCGGCTGAGCGACCTCAAGCTGCACCATGGCACTTTGAACGCAATCATCCTGCCGCACGCGCTGGCCATGATCGGCGATGCGCAAGCCGAGAAGTTCGCGCGGCTTCGGCGCGCCATGGGCGTCGCGCCCAATACTGATCTTGCCGAGTACATCTTGGCGCTCAATGCCCGCATCGGCTTGCCGAAATCGCTCTCAGCCATTGGCGTCAACGAAGCGCATTGGCCGCTGGCGGAAGCGTATGCCGTCAGCGATCTCGCCACAGCTACGAACGCCGTGCCGTTCGACGCCGCCAAGTACGAAGAACTGTTCCGCCGCGCGCTCTAGCTCACTTTACGCGGGCGAGGAAATCGAGGATTGGGTCCCATGCCGCCGGTTCGTCGAGGATCGGCGCGTGGCCCACATCGGGAACCTCCACCGCTTCCATGTCAGTCTTCAGGCTCTGCATGTAAACGACGATGTCCGGGCCAAAGAGATCCGACAGCGCGCCGCGTACGGACAAAACGGGCTTGGCAGCGAGCGCCTTGAAGAGCGGCGTCATATCGACCGGCGTCGCCGTTTCCGGGTCGGAGAAAGCGAGCGCGATGTTCGCATCATAATCGGGAACGAACTTGCCATCCTCGCGCTGGCGGAAAAGCCGGCGCGTAAACGTATCCCAGAACGCGGCATCATCAGCGCGCGCAGGGTAAACCGGCTCAGCCAAGCCGCGCACAGCGGCCACCGCCTGCTCCCATGCATCAATCGGCGGCGTGCGCCCGACATAACTGGCGATGCGGGTCAGCCCCTCAGTTTTGAGGCGTGGCCCGATATCGTTCAGCACAGCGGCGGCGACGCGGTTTGGCGCCAGCGCTGAAACCACCATGGTGATGATGCCGCCCATCGATGTGCCCAGAAACACCGCCTCGCTGATCTCCAGCTTATCGAGCAGCGTCAGCACGTCCTGCGCGTAAACAGTCGGCACATAGTGCGCTGGATCTTGATCATAGTCCGAGCGTCCACGACCGCGCATGTCCGG
Source organism: Hyphomonadaceae bacterium (assembly GCA_033764855.1). GTDB lineage: Bacteria > Pseudomonadota > Alphaproteobacteria > Caulobacterales > Aquidulcibacteraceae > Vitreimonas. The sequence goes on from JANRIP010000033.1 coordinate 31,254, forward strand.
CGCGATCACACGGCGCCCGAGCGCCGCAATGCGCGGCGCGACGGTTTCGAAGTCACGTGAATTGCGCGTGAGGCCGTGCAGGCAAATCACCGGCGCGCCAGTCTGCGGCAGCAGCGGCTCATAGTCCCGCGTGTAGAGTTTCAGCCCGTCAACCGTATCGACGAAGCTTTCGCTGAAACCGCCGAGCACCGGCGCGCCTGCATCCATAACGCCCTCTCCTATTGCGCCTGCGCGGGATCGATTATCGCGTTGGGTTCTGCATAGACAATAACCGACATGGCGCGAAGCCGCGTCAGCCATTGGTTCATCACTTCGGCCTGCTCCACCGACGCAACAGGCGCGCAGGTGCGCAGCACCATTTCCGCACCACCTACGGTGAAGCGATCAAAACACAGGCCTTGGAACGCGCTCTGCCGCGCCAGCGCCGCCGCGGCGGCGCGGCGCGCTTCGGCTTCGCGTCCGCGTTCGGCCAAGCCCTGCGCCTGCGCCAACGGTCCTGTTCCGCGGAATCGCACGAGTATGGAGATGGGCGCGGCGTCCGGCGGCGCTTCGGCGCCTGCGGGTTCGAAGATTGGGGCTTCAGTTTGCGGAGCGACTACGCCAAGCGGCGGGCTCGCTTCGTGCTCCTGACGCGCCATTTGCGACACCGAAAGCGCGCCAGCGAGCGCCGCGGCGCCAACCGCAATGCCTGTGCTGCGCAGGAGTTTGGCGTCCATGCCAGCTCCCTAAGGACCGGTCGCGATCGTAGGCACCGCAAGCGCGAGGTCCAGCGCACCGCGCCCGGCCGGACGTGCGCAGGTTGCCGAACCTGTGCTGATCGGCGTGGCGTTGCGCGCGCGCGCGCAATCGATTTGTCCGTAGTGCTCGGGCAGTGGCGCAAGCGCACGCGAAAATAAAGCCGTCTCGAGCTGCTGGCCGCGCAATCCGGTTTCAGCTGCAAGCAAGGCCAAGGCGGCTGACACATGGGGCGCCGCCATCGATGTGCCCTGCTGGAACGCATAATAGCATTGGCTGGTGGAGGTCTGATTCAGCGGATCGTAGCAGCCGGACGTCGTGGCTCGCGTTGAGAGCACGCCATCGGGGCGGCCATCGCCATCCGCATCAGCGAACACATCTCCGCCGGGTGCGACAATATCCACTTGCGGGCCGAAGTTCGAATAGAAGGCTAGATCTCCGCGCGCATCATTGGCTGCGACCACCAGCACATTATTGCAGTTGGCTGGCGCGTAGCGGGCCGCCTGATCAGCCTTATTGCCCGCCGCCACCACGACAATGACATTGCGCGCTACCGCAGCATCGATCGCGGCCTGCATCGAAGCGGGGCACGGCGCTTGGATGGTAAGGCTCATATTGATGATGTCGGCCGGGTTGGCGTTGACGATCTGCACGCCGCCCGCGCCGATGGCCGGCGCAAGGCCAGCAGCCCAGCGAATGCCGGACACGATGTCAGCTAGCTCACCGCCGCAGCGGCCGAGCACGCGCACCGGCACGATCGAAACATTCCACGCCCCGCCAGCGACGCCGACGCGATCATTCGTGCCTTCAGCGCCGATCGTGCCGGCGACGTGCGTGCCGTGATAGGAATTCTCCGCCTGCGTGCCGCAACGATCGCCCGCATCCTGCGCATTAGCGTCGACGCCGTCACTATCGCCAGCGCGCTCAATGTTCGACACTAAGTCCACGCCGGAGATGACATTACCTGATGCGCGCACCTCCGGATGTGTGAGATCGACGCCCGTATCCAGCACGGCGACGCGCACGGCGCGTGAACCAATCTGATTGGCCTGCCAATACGCAAGGAAGCCGGCGCCGCCTGGCGATCGCCCCTCGCCCACGCCGCGCGGCCGGTAGTGCCACTGCAGTGAGAGGAGCGGATCATTCGGCGTTCCGCCCACAGCAGTTTGTGGCGCAGGGGTCGGTGTTGATGGCGTTGGCGTGTTGGGCGGCTGCGTGGTGGGTTGCGGCGGCGCTTGGCGGCTCGGCCACGAAAAGCCGGTGGCGGCGATGTAGTTGGGCTCGACGTACTCAAACTGCCGCGAGGCTTGCAGCCGCAGAATGGCGCAGCGCGTCGCCAGCGCGAGATCTTGCTCCATCGCGCGCTGCGTAACCACACGCGGACACTGATCCGCCGCGTTCCACTCAATGGCGGGGGGCGGCGCCTCAGCAGCGGCGGCCTCGCCGCCTTGCTGCGCGAACGCCAGCGAGGTCGGGCTGACGCCGTCATTGGGTGCGAGGTCAATGGTGACGACCCCGCCCGGACGCACCTCCACCTCGCCTTGAATACCCAAACGCAGCAGCACGTCGCGCGCCGCCGTGCGGGCGGCCGCGCCCGCCTCGACTTCTGCACGCTGGCGCACTTGCTCGGTGACGTTCTCCGGCAGTTGCTCAAGCGCTTCCATTCCGCGCGCGCGAAGATTGCGCACGAAATTGGAAGCAAGGCCCATATCGCCGGCGACGTCGTCCAGCTGCTGTTCTACCATGGCGCCAACCAGGATCTGGCCGGGCGCGACCAGAACGGGCTCGGGCGCCAGCAATTGCGCGATCTCGTCCTGGGGGCGCACGGAGCCCGAAAGCGCGCGCGCTTCGAGCGGGGCTTCCTCGAGCGGCGTCAGCGTCGAGGTGGATTCGGCTTCTTGGCCGCGCACGCGGTCCCACAGATTTTCGATCTGGTCGCACGCGCCAAGCGCCAGCAGCGGGGCTAAGGCCAAGGCGGCAAGGCTCCAGCGGCGTTGCGACATGCTTGGCTCCCCACGATTTTTAGCCGAGTATGATGAGGTTCTTAGCTTGGCCCCCCACGATGACAAGGCGATGTCGCCGTCGGGTTCGAGAAACGAGCCCAGGCGCCTGATATGAGTATTTTTCCCCTCGCCGGCACGCTTGCCGCAGCGCGACTGCCGGAAACGCCGCGCGCGCGCACGGAAGATGAAGCCACCAGCCTGGCGGGCGGACCCGTCTTCCTGGCCATGGAAGAATTGCCGGAGTCGTATGAAACGATCGAGGCGGCCGAAGCGGCCACACCCGATCTCTACGGCTCGGGCGTGTATGAACTGATTTGGCGCGACGGCGCATGGCGCGTGGCGATGCGTTATTGGCGCCCCGCCCCGCCCGCCCCTGTCGCACGCTCCGCAGAGGCAGCCGTGAGAAAGCCGTTGGGTCATGCACGCACGCCAGACGAGGCGCGCGCCTTGCTGGAACACCCGGCGGAACTTGCGCAGGAGGTCTTGCCGAAACTCTACATCAATCATCAGCAACTGTTGAAACGCTGGGGCGAACTGGTGCGCAGCGGGCTCGGCGAGATCGTTGAGCGTGAGGGCAAGTTCGCGGTGCAGGTGACGTTCTGGCGGCCCCTGCATGCGCCAGGCCTCGCCGCGCCGCTGGCGCCGGCGGAGCGTACGGAACTGGCAGAGCGCATGGCCGCGCCGCTCAGACCACTGACCGAACAAGAAGAGCTGGACATCGGACTGTTCGAACGCGTGGCGCCGGAAAACCCTGGCGTTCTGCTGGTCACCGAGGAAGGCGACGGCCGTTTTCGCGGCGAGTAGCGTATATCAATGCAGTATCGCTAACGCGTCGGTTACCATGCTGGCGTAAGTCTTGCCGTGCCATGCGCAGCAAATGGATCGATAATTCGGACTATATCGGCCCTGACCGGCGGCGCATTACCGAGCGGCGCCTGTTCAAGGAACGCCGCAAGTTCGACGAGACCGGCGAGCCGCCCTCCTTGCCCTCAATGATCCGCCGTTTGCGCGTGCAATTGCTCGGCCTGCACACGCCACACGACAAAACCCATATGATGCAACTGGCGCGCGCAGCGATACTCCAGGCGCAGACACAGCGCAAAATCGCCACCGCGGATCTGATTAAGGAAGCGGCGTCTTTGGTGCATTCGGCGCGGCACATAGACCCCGCTTTGGCGCAACTCGTTGATGCCAAGCTGATCGACGCGCTGGACAAAGCAAACTGAGCGCAACTCAAGCCGGCAGCGTAATCCGCACCAGCGCGCCCTTTTCTGCATCTGCAAACACGACGTCGCCGCCGTGCGCACGTGCGATGCCGCGCGCTGCCGGCAGGCCGAGCCCGGCCCCGCTCTCGGCGCGCGTGAGCCGCACAAACGGTTCGAACACAGCCTCGCGCTCCGCCTCACTCACGCCGGGGCCATCGTCCGCGACCTCAACAGCCGCCATCGCACCTTCGCGCCGCAACGACACGCGCGCGACGCCGCCATATTTGAGCGCGTTGTCGACCACGTTGGAGAACAGGCGTTTCAGTCCCAGCGGCTGACCGGTGACGATCAAGCGCTCCTCGCCCTCGAAACGCACATCACGGCCCGCCTCAACTTGATCGTCAGCAATGCTTTGCAGCATAGCCGAAAGATCGAGCCGCACCCGCGCCTCTTCGGCTGGGTCGTCGCGCGCGAAAGCGATGAAGCTCGCCACCAGCGCCTCGACCTCGCCAATCTCCTTGACGATGCGATCGCGCTGCTCGGGGGGAACATTCTCCGCCGCCAATCGCATGCGCATAAGCGGCGTGCGCATGTCATGCGCCACAGTCGCCAGCGTCTTGGTGCGGTCGCCGATCAGTGAGACCAGGCGCGCTTGCATGGCGTTCACAGCGCGCGCCGCGCCACGCAATTCAGTGGGACCGGTCTCGGCTACGGGCGCCGATTGCGGGTCGACGCCGACCGCTTGCACAGCATCAGCGAAGCTGCGGATGGGCTGCGCCAACCGGCGCGAGAACCACCAGGCGAGCAAAGACAGCACTGCCAGCGTCGCTCCGGCCATGAGCGCCGCGCGGCCGAACCAAGCGAAGTCATCCCAATTGCGGCCTTGACGCATGACCAGCCAACGCCCGTCCGTCAGTTGCGCGGCGACGTCAAACCCGGAGAGCAGCATCACGCCCGGCGGTGGCGGCGCGAAGCGCGGCGGCTCGCCGCCTGGCCCAACCGGGATGGCTTCAGGATTAAAGGACGGCGCCAATAGCGGCGATTCCGAGTCCTCGGTCTCGCGGCTGTCATGGTGATCATCATCGCGCCCTCGCCCGAAGGGCTCGCGGTGGAAATCGCCACGCCGTTCGGGATCGCGCACGCGAAATACGAACATGTCGCCGCGCAGGAAATCGGCTTGAAGACGAATCCGATCCGGGTTCAAATTTAGCTTTTGCGCCAACGTCACGCGCAAGCCGCGCACGGGTCCGTGCTGCGGCATCACATAATCAGGCGCATCCGGTGAAACTCGCCAGCGCATCGCCGCATTATCGGGCACAGCGCCTGCATCCGCTTGCGCGTAGCCTTCGGCGAACGCGTCAATCAATTGATCGGCGCGTATGACGTCGGGCGGACGCGGCGGAAGCCACACGATAATGGCGAGCACGACCACAAAGGCGGACGCAAATGCGAGCGCCAGCAGCAGCCCTAAATGCGCTGCGATCGGAAGGCCCCGACACTCGCCCATTACGCGCTCGGCTTGGGCGTAAAGAGATAACCTTCGCCGCGCACGGTGCGAATAATCTCGCTTTGTCCTGGACGCTCAAGCTTACGGCGCAGGCGACTCACTTGCACATCCACTGCGCGGTCGAACACATCGCTATCGTTGGCGAAAGCAAGATCCAGCAATTGCTCGCGCGAGAGCACGCGCTGAGGATGCTCGACAAAAGCGCGCAGCAGCCGGAACTCACCGGTCGAGAGTGCGATGAGCACGCCGTCCGGGTCGATCAATTCGCGCCGCGCCACATCTAGCCTGTAGCCGGCGAAACGGCGCGCTTCGCTGGAAACGTCCGCGCTCGCATCACGCCCACGGCGCAATACCGCGCGCGCGCGCGCCACCAGCTCACGCGGATTGCAGGGCTTGGCCAGATAATCGTCCGCCCCGATCTCCAGACCAACAATGCGGTCGGCGTCATCGCCAAGCGCGGAGAGCATGATGATGGGCGGGCCGCCCTTGCCGGCGAGACGTCGGCACGCCGACAGCCCATCTTCGCCGGGCATCATCAGATCGAGCACGATCAGGTCTGCGCCATGCTCGGCTAGCGCTTTCTCCATAGCGGGCACGTTCGCGGCGGAGCGCGCACAGAAGCCAGCGCGTTCAAACACCTGCACCAGGCCATCGCGAATGTCGCCATCGTCGTCGACGATCAGCACCCTCGCCGGGGAAAAACTCTCAGCCATCATGGCGAATTTAGGGACTCCCAATGGCCGCCGCCAATCAAGTTCCCGCCTAAGCGCGCTCTGTTGCTGCATTATTTCAGCATTGTCGCACGCCGCCATACGCCCGCAATTCATGAGCCTCAAAAGAGCGGCGTCCGCTTCACCCCGAAGCCCTGATTGAGGAATTTACCATGAGACTGGCAATCGCCGCTGGCGTCGCCCTCGCGGGACTGACGTTCTCCGCTTGCGCGAGCGAGCCACCGCGCATCGACGCCAACAATGATGGCTGGATCACGCGCGCGGAAGCATCGGCTCTAGCCGACAGCGCGTTCGAAAACATGGACCGCAACAATGACGACAAGCTCGACGCGAGCGACCGTCCAAGCGGCGGCCCTGAAGATCACTTCATGCATCGCCACGAGCACCGCAGCGGCGGTGAGGGACGCGGCCATGATCATGACGGCCCGCCGCCAGGCCGTGACGGCGGACCGCCGCGCGGCGCTCCATTCATGTTCCTGCTCGGCAATGAAGAGGCCGACACCAATGGAGACGGCGCGCTGTCGCTCGAAGAATTCCGGGCGCAGCAACTGCGCTTTTTCGACGCCAGCGACGTCAATCGCGACGGGCGCGTGAGATTTGAGCGCCCGGCTGCGCCGGAAACACCCGAGCCCCCGCGTTAAACGGAGCGTGCATAGGATCGCCGCCCGCCCCCCAGCCCATCCCACGGGCGGCGATCTGACTGGAGGCGCGGATTCCCCCCGGGATCCGCGCCTCTTTTCATTCAAAAACCTATCTGAAAAACAGCGACTTAGTTATCCGCCCCTTTAATTGTGACCGAGGTCACATCAGCCGCTGCATCCAATCGCTAGCTTGGGTGCATCAAGAGTTCACCAGCGCAGAGCTGATCCAGATTTCGGGAGTTTCAAATGACCAAGTTGCTGAGCCTCATCGCCGCCGCCGCCCTGTTTGCTCCGGTCGCCATGATCCATCTTCACCACGCCGCTCAAATCGTCGCCTGATCCCGCCCGAACCTTAAGGCGACGATTCAAAAGGCGCGGACCGTTCAAACGGTCCGCGCCTTTTTCTTTGCGCGCGCTGCGTCCGTGCGCCGCGTTCTATGTGCGCTCTGCGTTTTTAAGTCGGAAAAAATTCGCCGGCGCGCATCCAAGTTCGAACATCGCGCATCTCCTCTGCATACGCACACGCACTCTTGAGGAGATCACAATGACCAAGACTTTCAGCCTCGCCATCGCCGCCGCTCTTTTCGTTCCGGTCGCCATCGCCCTTCTCAATCTCGCAGCCCAAATCGTGGCGTGACCGCCAGATCACGTCACTCAACTGAGCGCGGACCGCTGCCCCGGTCCGCGCTTTTTCTTTGTCGGCGCGGCGCCAGCGCCAGTGGCGCAAGCACGAAAACCACAACGGCGCTGAGATAAAGACGCCCGGCCAACGTCGACAGATAAGCCAAATGCGATTGAAGCGTCTGCCCGCTTAACATCACCATCGCCAACTCAGCGCTCTGCTGCAGCACCAAAGCGATCACCCCCATCGCCAGTAAAGACGCGGCCCCGCGCACGCTTGTAAAGCGGCGCAACACGAAGCGCGCGGCAAACACGAAGGCGGCGATCAGAAAAGGAACTTCGCAGGCGACAGCGAGGGTTTCGCCAAGCAGAGGTTCGAGCAGAAGCGTGCGCAACACGCCGAATCCAAACGCAATCACAAATACGATGGCGAAATATAGCGCCCCCGCGCCAAGCACCGCCATGGACTAGCCCCTATCCCTGATGCGCACGCGCACATGCGCCGTGCGCCCTTCTGCGTCCACCACGCTCACATCATGAAAGCCCGGCGCGGACGGCCGCCAAATGGCCCGTCCGCTGGTGGACTCAAGCTGCACGCGTTCGCCCTCAGCGTACCAGGAGAGCGGTCCGCGCCCACCGCGTGCGGATAAAGAGAGCCCGCGCGAGCGCGCGCCATAATCCAGCACCAGCACCTCAGCGCCCGAAGGCGGGAAAAGGATGGTCAGCGCATCCGCATCGCCCCCTGCTTCGAGCCGCGCCAAGGCTGGCGCAGGACGCTCCTCGCGCCGCGCGATCCGCTCCGGCTCTGGCGGCGCGCCAATGAGATCAAAGGCTTCAAATAGAATGGGCAGCGCTGCTTGGCGGCCTGTCGCGCCTGGGCGCGGGGCGCCATCGGGACGGCCAACCCAAACGCCGATCGCATAGCGCCCGGCAATGCCGAACGACCATGCGTCTCGGAACCCAAAAGACGTCCCAGTCTTGAAGGCGATGCGCGGCGCGTTTTGCGCGAGCGCTGTGGGCACGCGCCCGGCGGGGCTGGGCGAGTCCGCGAGAATGTCCACCACCCGCTCAGCGGTTTCCGCCCGGACCAAATGGCGCGGCAACACGATGCCGGCCCCATCGCTATCGACCACCAAGGGGTGCGCGCGCCCGCCATCGCCAAGCGCGGCGTAGAGGCTCATCATATCCTCCATGGTCATGCCGACCCCGCCCAGCGCCAAAGCCAAGCCTGGCTCAGCCAAAGCACGGCGCGGCATTTGCGGATGCGCGCCGGCGCGCGCGAGCGCGGCCTGGAAGCGGCCGGCGCCGATGCGATCGAGCGTAGCGACGGCGGGCAGATTGAGCGAATGCGTCAGCGCTTCTTCGAGCGTGACATCGCCATGGAAGCGGCGGTCGAAATTTTCCGGGAGGTAACCGCCGAAGCGCTGCGGTGCGTCGCGCACCAGAGTCTCGGGCGCAGCGATGTTTTCATCGAAGGCGATCGCGTAGATGAAAGGCTTCAGCGCCGAGCCGGGCGAGCGCACGGCGCGGGTCATATCAATGTAACCGCCAGCGCGCGCACGATCCGCCGATCCCACACGTGCGCGCACCTCGCGGCCATCCAGCTCCACGGCGAGAATGGCGATCTGCGCATCGCGCTCCAGGCCCTGCACGTGGCGGCGCGCCAAAGCTTCGAGCTGGCGCTGCAGGTTCGCATCGAGGGAAGACTGCACAACAGCTTCGCCCGGATGCGCCGCAACCAGCTCCGCAGACGCGTGCTGCGCTGAATAAGGAAATGCCGCGCGCGTGGCGATGGCGACCTCACGCCCCTCCAACTCGCGCTGGCGCGAGATCAGCCCGTTACGTCGAAAGTCGGCCAGCACGCCATCGCGCGCGGCGCGCGCAGCCTCCGGGTGACGGTCCGGCCGGCGCGCTTCCGGCGCCTGCGGCAGCGCGATCAGCAGCGCCATTTCCGCGTCGTCGAGCCATTGCGGATCACGTTGAAAATAAGCGCGGCTCGCGGCGCGCACGCCTTCCAGATTGCCGCCATAAGGCGCCAGCGTGAGGTAAGCCGCGAGAATTTCGCGCTTGGACATGCGCCGCTCAATCTGCAACGCCCGGACGATCTCGATCAGCTTTGAGCCGATGGTGCGCGGCTTCGGCTCGAGCAAACGCGCCAATTGCATGGTGATGGTCGAGCCGCCCTGCGTGACCCGGCCAGCGCGCACATAAGCGACGCTCGCCCGCATTAGCGCGATGGGATCAACGCCCGGATGCCAGAAGAAGCGCGCATCTTCGATGGCGACGAGCCGGCGCTGAAATTCAGGATCGATCTCATCCAGCTGTGCGGCGAGCCGCCATGTTCCTTGGCTGGTGGTGAAGGCCATCAGCCACTCGCCATTGCGGTCCACCACAACCGGCGACACCTCGCGCACGCGCTGCAATGGCGGGGGAAACAGCTGATCCAACGCGAACAGCGTCACCAGCGCCGCCAGCAGCACGCCAGCCCAGCTTTTGCCGCGTGATGTAAGCGGCGGGCCTACGCGCGGACCGCGTTTCACATTACCCGCCGCATTATCCGCCCCTGGGCGCGATGGTGATTGCGCCGGTAGCTGTGCGCGCCATCACGCCGGGGCGGTACATATCCTCCACCTGCGCCGCTGGCAGAGCAAAGCGCCCTGGCGACACAGCGCGCGCCATATAGGCGAAGCGGAACGAGCCACGCAGCTCTGCGGAGGCGACGAAGCGATCGTCCCGCGCTTCGGCGATGTCGGCGTAGGAAATCGCGCCGATCCAGGCGAACGGCCCGCGCCGCGGCGTTCCATCCCAATCCGTACCGCCGCCATCTTCGACGTGCAGCACCGACTCGATCTCCAAGCCTGCAGGCAAGAGATCGACCAGCACGGTTGGGTAAGAGCGCGCGCCCTCCGGCTGGCCCGAAACCACGACGATCACGCGATCGCCCTGGCGTATGGCCCCGAGGTCCGCCGGCGATCCATCGAGACGGAAGACGCGCTTCTCGATCGAATAGCCCGCGCTCATGGCGGGCGGCGCCGCGAACGGCGCGCCGTTGACGGAGAGCGTGCGCCAAGTCGAACCGCGCGCATTGTTACGGAACACCAGACCCGCAGCGAGACGCTGCGCATCGGCGATGATCCGTCGCTCAGCCATGCGCTCACCGTTGAGCGACACATCCACCGGACCTGCACGCTCCAGCAATGCATTCGCCGCCATCAGCAGCTGGGCCTGTTCTTGCGTCATGAGTTCGTCCGCATCCGGCGCATCGCGTTCGAGACGGCGCCGCAAGCGATCGACCATTTCGGTCTCCCCAGCTTCCGCCGCGAGCGCGAGCACGCCTGACAGATCACGCAGCGGGGTTTGGTACCAGTCTCCCGTATTGCGATAGCCCAAAGCCTGCTCGGCCATGCGGAACGCATTGCGCGACCGCGCCCGATCGCCCATCCGCGCCAAAGCCGCCGCGATTTGCGCCCGCGCTAATGGCGAGGGTTCAGCACTCAGGCGGTTGTCGTGGAAGTAGCGCAGCTGTCCGATATCGGCGCGCCCTGCGCGAGCGAGCACGTAGAGCGAATAGGCCGCCGCGCGCGAACGCAGCAGTGCTTCGGTATCGTTCGAGCCAGGCCATTTATAGATCTCGAACTGATAGCCAACCGAGGTGAAGTCATTCAACCGGGCCACCGCGCGCAGCGCGGAATAAGCCTGCTCCATCGGCGCACGCGGCACAGCGTAGCCTTGCTGTTGAGCGCGCAACAGGAAGTCGGTGACATAAGCGCCGAGCCAAGGCGAAGCATCGCCATCGCCCGCATACCAAAGCCCAAACGCGCCATCGGGGCCTTGCCGGTCAAGCAATTGCGTCACCGCTTCCTGCAGGCGGCGCGTAATGCGCGGGTCGCGCGTGCGCGACGCTTCGGAAGCGAGCACATTGTAGTAAAGTAGCGGCGTACCCACTGAGGTCAGCTGTTCCGAGCAGCCATAGGGATAGCGATAGAGCGCATCCAAGAGCGGCGCGGGATCGAGGTTGGCTAGATTCGAGAACGATATTTGCGCTTGCGATCCGCTTGGCTGGAACCGGGACAGCGCATTCGCTGGCGCACGCCATGAACCGCCGGAGGCGAGCGTTTGCGTTTCCACTTGCGTGATCGGCAGCCAGGGCGCGCGCGATTGAATGTCATAGACATGCTCAACCGGTACGAACCCGCTCGGCCCTTCCACGCGCAAGCGCAATTGCCCCACGCCAATCGGTCCGCCCGTCACCGGGATCAAAGCTGTTTGCCGTTGGCCGCGATTAAGCGTGAAGCGGCGCGGCTGCGTTGCGACTTGCGCCACGCTGGAGCCGGATACGCTGACTGTGTACGCGCCGCCTTGGCCCTCGACATTATCGATATTCAGCGTCGCATTCGCATTGTCGCCCGGCGCGAGGAAGCGGGGGAGGATCAATTCGGCGACGACAGGATCGCGTACGATCAGCTCATCGCTATCTTGCCCTACAGCGCTTTCGCTCCATGCAACGGTCATCAGCCGCAGAGCGCCGTTGAAATCGGGAATATCGACGGGGATCACGACACGCCCGCCGCGCACTTCCATCACATCGGAGATCAGCGCCACCGTGCGAGTCGGCACCACCGTCAGCCCTTCGCCGCCAATTGAGTCGCCGCCTTGACGCGCCGTTGCTGGCGCGCCGAGGTTGGGATTGAGCAAGCGGCCATAATCGTCGCGCACATCGACGCCGAGCGCGCGGCGGCCGAAGAAGTAATCGACGGGATTGGGGCTCTCATATTTCGTGAGATTGAGAATGCCCTCATCCACCATGGCGATGGCGACGCGCACGCGCTCGCCGCTCGGCGCATTGCGCACTGTGATCGGGATTTCCACGCGCGTGCGCGGGCGCACATTTTGCAGCCCCTCGCCCGCCGACACTTGCAGCGTGCGATTGGCGACATCGACCGGCACGTAAGCGACGCCAACAGCGCGGCGCGGCACGGGCAGGTTCACCGGATCGCGCGGCGTCATTACCGTGACGAGCACGTAAGCGCCCCCGCCCCACTCGGCGCTCACCGGCAGATCTATGGTGGCGCCATCGCTCCCGACATGCACCGTCCGGGTTTCGATCACGCGATCGGTGGCGACCACAATCTGCGCCTCGCCGGCATAGGGCGGGCGGATCTGCACGCGCGCGCGGCTGCCCGCACGCACGGGGTCAGTTGGGCCGACAACGCTGACCATGTCCGGCGTTGCGTCATCATCGGCGGGTCCGCCCCAGCCGACGCCGAAGCGCGTATTGGCTTGCGTGCCATCCGCAGCGGTGACGATCAGGCGATATGAGCCTTCGCGCAGCCCATCCTTCGCGATGGCCAATGGCGCGTTGGCGGCGATGTCGAGCGTCGCGCCATCAACCGGAATATCGCGGCCCGTGCGACGCCAGCGCCAGGAGCCGTTATCGAGATACCAATCATAGCTCCAATCTTCGCGCACGATCTGCCATTGCACGCCGCGCGCGGCGACGCGTTGGCCCGCCGCATTCACGGCGATCACATCATAGGCGACGCGCTCGCCCGCGCCGGCGCGCGCATTTTCGAAGCGCGGCTTGAGGCCCAGATAGAGGTTAGACAGCCGCACTGGCAGCGCAAAGCCCTCGCGCACCATGCGCCCGCCTGGATCGGCGACGCTGGCGACAACGCGCATGCGCAGCGGCAAAGATGTTTCCGGCTCCTCGGGAACATTGATGGAGAGCTGACCGGCACCTGAACCATCCGTGGTGGTGCCAACGAATTGGAAGAAGCGTTCGTCGAAACTTTCATCCTGACGGCCGAAACTGAAACCTTCATGCTCCGGGAATGGATTGGGATCGACCGTGAGGCGCCCTTCCGCCTCAACCGCCAAACCGCCGCCGGGCGCGCCGTAGAGGAAATCCGCCTGCACGCCGATAGATTGGCTTTGGCCTCGGCGCAGGATCACGCGCTGTTCGCGCAATTGTTCTTCCGCTGGCGAAAAGCGCACGCGCAGACGCTGCGGCACAAAATCTTCCACCGACCAGCTGACTTCACCAGCGATCGCCTCTTGACCATCCACCAGCAATTCGGCGCGCCACAGGCCGCGGGGCGCGGAGCGGTCGAGTTCGATATTTTTCGCAATCGCGCCAACCGTGGCCGCCGCGGCTTGGATGCGGATGCGGCGCGCTTCGGTGCCGTTGGGCCGGTAGACGACAAGCGTGCTTTCGCGATTCGCGATCGCGCGGCCGACTTGATCGCGAATGAGACCAATCAGGCGCACGCGTTCGCCGGGGCGATAAATGCCGCGCTCCGTATAGAGGTACGCATCAATATCGCCTGGCGCGCGGCGACCATCGACGCCGCGATCCGACAGATCGAGCGCCGGCCGCTGCAGATCGAGCGCGGCGAAATCGCCCTCGCCGCCATAAGCCATCACATAGCGCGCCCGCGCTGGGCCATCGCCGTTGATGAGCGCTTCGGCGAAATGCACGCGCCCTTGCGCATCGGTGCGCGCACGCGCCAGCTCTTCATTATTCTCCGCGATCAGCGTGAGCGTTGTGTTCGCCAGCGGGCGCGCCGTGCGGAGCGAGCGCGCGATCACATCAAGCCCCGTGGCGCCGGAGAAAGTCTGCAGCGCCATATCGGTATAGATGATCCAGCGATAGGCGGAGGCTGGCGAATCTTCGCCGCCATTATCGCCGCTGCCGCCCGCGCCGGGCGATGCGTCATGCACCTTCACCACATAAGCGCCCGGACGCAGATCGCGCAGCGCGGCGCCCAGCGCGAAGACGGTGGTTTGCGCGGTGTTGCGGCGATTGGCGGTGTCTATGTCGATCTCGCCTTCATAGACTTGCACGCCGACATTCTCGCCGGCGCCGCGGAAGCTCCAGCCACCCCAGCCGCCTTCTTCATTCTGCTCGCCCTGCTCGATTTGATATTGTGAGAGGATGCGATCGGGCACGCGCAGCACTTCGACGTGCAGCTTGGAGACGTTGACGGTCTCGATGGCGATGCCATCGGCTTCCGCGCGCGGCAGGATCACGCCGCTGCCGGCGAAGCCCACATAAGCGGGCCGGTCGCCGAAGGTCATGCGGAAGCGTTCTTCGTATTCGGTGCGATCGCCATTGGCGGCGGGCAGGCCCTCGCGAATAGTGACGTCGCGCTCTGGCTCGAACGGAATGCCGCCCAGGCACAATAGAGAACCGGACACATCGACCTGAAACGGCGTCGCTGGGTCGATCTCGATATAGTCGGCGTAATTGATGCTCGGATCGGTCGAGAGGTTCTGCGAGAATTCCAAGCACGCGCGCGGCTCGGCCTGGTTCATCTCCGCGCGGAAGCGAATGAAAGCCATGCCCTGCACGCGCGGCTCGCCCGCGCGTGGCGCGTTTGCGTCGCGTGCATTCTCCCTGCCGCCGATCGAACCGAGCGTGGCGATTTCGAAAGCTGGCGCCCCTGCGGAAACCCGGCCCATGACCGCCCCGCCCCACAAGCCGACCAAAAGCGCAACCGATGTTGCGAGCACCGTATTGCGGTTCGTGACAAGGAAAGCGCTGATCTGTTGACCGTACGGCACGCGCCAAGTGCGCGGGTCGAGCCGCTGCGCCAGCGATTTCCAATCGAACGCCATGACGCGCGCCTCCCATTGTCTCAGGCGATGGTCACGCTGCCCGAGCCTCGCGCAACCCGCAAGCCACCATTAAATTCCGGCAAAGTTCGGGCGTGTTCCTGAGTTGAACCACGTCCTTAGCCGTGCTCCAACAGAGAAAAATGACGCCAGCGTCGCTTTTGAATGCGAGACGCGGCTGAACACTGGGAGGATTCATGTCCGACACCATGCCCGCCTTTCCCGTGATGCCGATGGAGCAGGCGCACGCCATGCTCAACCAACCCGGGGGTCTGCTTGAAATCGCCGAAGCCGAGATTCGCGGCGTAAAGTTCAAAGTCTGGAAGAACGCGCCGCCGACGCTGCGCGAAGTGTTCGCCTTTGCGGCCCTCTTTAGTGACAAAGAACATCTCGTTCTTGACGACGAACGCGTGACCGTCGGCGCGTTTCGGGCGGCGGCGGCGAAATTCGCGCATCAACTGATCGCGGACGGCGTGAAGCCCGGCGACCGTGTGGCCGTCATCATGCGCAACTTGCCGGAATGGCCGGCCGCCTATTGGGGCGCGGTGCTGGCCGGCGCCATCGCCACCCCCCTCAATGCATGGTGGACGGGGCCAGAGCTGGAATACGGGCTAAAGGATTCCGGCGCCGTCATCGTGGTGGCCGACATTGAGCGCTATGAGCGTGCGCGCGAGCATTTCGAAGCCTGCCCCGCCATCCGCAAAATCTATGTGGCGCGTTCGCGTGAAGAGATTGCCGATCCGAAAGTGGAGCGCCTCGAAGGCGCTATTGGCTGCCCCACTGATTGGGCCAAGCTCGGCGCAATCGAAGCGCCTGATGTCGCGGCCCAGCCCGACGACGACGTCTCTATTTTTTACACCTCTGGCACGACCGGGCACCCGAAGGGCGCGGTCGTTTCCCATCGC
This sequence comes from Hyphomonadaceae bacterium, assembly GCA_033764855.1. Lineage (GTDB taxonomy): Bacteria > Pseudomonadota > Alphaproteobacteria > Caulobacterales > Aquidulcibacteraceae > Vitreimonas. Next base: position 47,216 of record JANRIP010000033.1, read on the forward strand.
AACATCATCTCCAATATGCTGAACATGGCCGCGTGCGAGGCGCGCAACTTCCTGCGCCGGGGCGAGGCGCCGCCCGCACCCGATCCCACGCTGCCGCGCAAAACGACGCTGCTTTCGGTGCCTTTCTTCCACGCCACAGGCTGCTTCGCGGTGATGATCCCGGCCTTTTTCAGTGGGCACAAAATCGTCATGCAGCGCCGCTGGGATGTCGATCAGGCGCTGGAGCTGATGCAGCGCGAGCGCGTCAACAGCTTTGGCGGTGTGCCGACCATCGCCTGGCAAGTACTCGAGCACCCCCGCCTTGCCGAATATGACCTCTCTGCCGTTGAGGCGATCTCTTATGGCGGCGCGCCGTCCGCGCCGGAACTGGTGCGCCGCATCAAACAGCACTTCCCGAAAGTCGCGCCAGGCCAGGGTTGGGGCATGACTGAAACCTCAGCCGTCGCCGTGCGCAACAGCGCTGAGGATTACGAACGAAAGCCGGAGTCTTGCGGCTATTGCGCGCCAACAGGCGAGGCGAAAATCATGGACGCGAACGGCCAAGAGCTGCCGCGCGGCGAAGTTGGCGAGCTTTGGTACAAAGGTCCGGTGGTCGTGCGCGGCTATTGGCAAAACGCCAAAGCAACTGCGGAAACCTTCGTCGATGGCTGGGTGAAGACCGGCGATCTCGCACGCCAGGACGAAGAAGGCTTCCTCTATATTGTTGACCGCGCCAAGGACATGCTGATCCGCGGCGGCGAGAACATTTACTGCGTCGAGGTCGAGAACGCGCTCTACGATCATCCCGCCGTGATGGACGCTGCCGTGATCGGGCGCCCGCATCAAAGCCTTGGCGAAGAGCCGATCGCCGTCGTGCACTTGAAACCCGGCATGGAAGCCACGAAGGACGAATTGCGCCACTTCACAGCGCAAAAGCTGGCCGCGTTTAAGGTGCCGGTGGACGTAATCTTCTGGCCCGACAACCTGCCCCGCAACGCCAATGGCAAGATCGTCAAGAAAGAGCTGAAGGCGCAGCTGACCACATTGGAGTTCTAGGCCGCTTACGCGGCTTCGCTGTCATCCGCGGACGGGTGGATTAAGGCGTCCGCCTAGAAATTTGCGCTCCATTGCGCATATTGAGAACGTGCAAGGAGTTCGCCCATGACCAAAATTGTCTATGACGTGATCAAGCACGATGGGGGCTGGGCGTTCAAACTTGGAGATACCATCTCCGAGACCTTCCGCACCCATGAAGACGCTCTCGCCGCCGCGCGGCGCGTCGCGCGCGAGCAGCAGGTCGCGGGCGAGACGGCCGCGATTTCGTGGGAAGACGAGCGCGGCCGCTGGCATGAGGAATTATCGCGCGGCGATGACCGCCCCGAAGTGGAAATTCACGACAAGGAATAATGAGGCCGCCTAGTGGGCGTGGGCCTCAACGAACCACAGGTCCTTGTCGATTTGACGCGATATGCCGGTGAAGAGATCGGCCGTATCTTTGTCGCTGGCCTCATCGGCGGCGTCGATCGCTTCGCGCGCCAGCTTGCCAAACGCCGCCAGACGATCAGCCACTGCTGCGACATGCGCCTTCTGGTCAGTAATGTCGGTTGGGTAAGGCTCAAGCTTGCTGCCCTGCGCCACCACCTGAACCGTGCCGCCGGCCATGCCGCCCAACGCGACCGCGCGCTCGGCGATGTCGTCCACGAACGTATCGACCCGCGCCTGAATTTGATCGAACAGCTCGTGCAGGGAGATGAAGTTTGACCCCTTCACGTTCCAATGCGCTTGCTTGATGGCCAAGCGCAGGTCGATCGCATCGACCAAACGCGCATTGAGCGTTGCAATCATCGCTTTGCGGGTATTGTCAGGCAAATCGTTACGGGTCTTAGGCATAAATTGCTCCTCAGATCTTCCCGCTAGATGTGGTTCTCCCCCAACCGTCAGGCAAGCAAAATACCCTATAGAAAAAGAGACAAGCCGGCATAGAGCCGGCCTATGCCTAGAGCGTGCGCAGCCAGTCTAGCAGAAGACGCGTGGTTTCAGCCGGCGCTTCCTGCTGTGTCCAATGGCCGACGCCCGGCAGCAAATGCACCCCGCGGAGATCGGCCATGTTGAGGCGCATTAGCCCAACCATGTCGACTGGGCCGAACATTTTCAGCACCGGATCGCGCTCGCCGGCGATGAAGAGAGATGGTTGCTCGATCTTATTGCCGGCATAGGGTTGGGCTTGTTCCCAATCGCGCTTGTTATTGCGATAGCGGTTGAGGGGCCCGCGCAAGCCGGAGCGCTCAAACTCCCCGACATAATAATCAATGTCTGCATCGCTCATCCAAGCGCCAAAGCGCTCGGGATCGGCAATGCCGGTCAGCAACTTGTCGCCGTGCTTCTTGTCGGCCGGCCAGGCGCCCTCGCCGCTCCAGGCATGGAAGCATTTGCGGATGAAGGTGCGCACGTCCGCCTCCAACTCCGCTTCGGCGACGCCCTCTTCCTGAAAATAGACTTGGTAGAAGAATATGCCGCGCTGCGTGAACAGCTGGTCCGCCAATTCCAGAAACGGCCGCGCGCCGACACCCACATAAGGCACAGACAACCCCGCCACCGCGCGCACTTTGTCCGCATGCATCAGCGCGGTGTTCCACACGATCGGCGCACCCCAATCATGGCCCATGATCACAGCCGGCGCGCCCGGCGAGAGCGCGTCGATCACGCCTGCCACATCCGCGGTGATCGAGGCCATGTCATAAGCTTCGACTGGCTGGGGTTTGTCCGAACCGCCATAGCCGCGCACGTCAATGGCGCAAACTTGGTAGCCAGCTTTGGCGAACGGCTCGATCTGGTGACGCCACGAATACCAGCTCTCGGGAAACCCGTGCACAAGCACGATAAGCGGTCCCTCGCCCTCTACCGCGGCGCGCAACTTGATCCCGTTGGTATCGATGATGCGGAATTTCGGACTCATTGCAGGTCCCTCCCTTGCATCGCTTTACGCTGCTGCCGCCACGGCGCCTCAAGCCGGATCTTTTTCGAGCAGGCCCGCTGCTTCCGGATTGAGCGCCTCGCTCTTTTTCGATGGCCGCTGGTATGGTTCGGGCTTCGGCGTTTGTTGATTGTTACGCATCAGATAGCGCCCGGCCGCCAACCCGCCCGACATTTGCAGCGCGAAACGCTCCTCGTCGCGCTGGCGAACATCGGCAATGGTTTCGAGCACCGTGTCCTCATCCACGCCCAGGTCTTTGAGCACGGCGCCGCCAAACGCCAATGCAGATTCGAACGTCTCGCGGATTTGGTAATCAACCCCCGCCTGCACCAAACGCAGTGAATGGCCCCGATCATAAGCGCGCACGAATAGCCGCGCCTGGGGGAATTCACCCTTCGCCAGTTCGACGATGCGATCAGCTGCGTCAGGCTTGTCCACGCATACCAAGATCGCCTCTGCGCGCTCGGCGCCCGAGGCGCGCAGCACATCCAGCCGCGTGCCATCGCCATAATAGACCTTGAAGCCGAAATTGGCGGCGGCCTGGATCATCTCGACATCGGTTTCGATGATGGACACATCTATATCCCGCGCCAGCAAAGGTTGGCTGACCACCTGCGCAAAACGGCCGAAGCCGATGAATAGAACGCGCCCATTCAGGTCGCGCGCCTGCTCAACACCATCGAGCGATTGCGCCTCTTTCGGCTGGAAGCGATTGAGCGCCATCACTACGAGCGGCGTCAGCGCCATGGAAAGAATGACAATCGCCGTCATCGCCGCACTGGTGCGCGCATCGAGCACGCCAGCAGCGAAAGCTGCGCCGTACAAAACGAAAGCGAACTCGCCGCCCTGCGCGAACAGCGCGGCCCGCTGGGTCGCTTCGCGCTGTTCGGCCCCGAACAATCGGGCGATGGCGAAAATGCCGAACGCCTTAACCGCCATGAAGAGCAGAACGCCAAGACCGATCAACGGCAAGTCCGCCAACACCATCGGCACATCGAGCGACATGCCGACACTCATGAAGAAAAGCCCGAGCAGGATGCCGCGGAAGGGCTCGATGTCGGCTTCGAGCTGATGCCGGAACGTGGACTCCGACAGCAGCACGCCGGCGAGGAACGCGCCCATCGCCATGGAGAGCCCACCCCACTGCATGAACAGCGCCGCGCCCAACACGACGAGCAGCGCCGCCGCCGTCATCACTTCACGCGCGCCAACGCGGGCGAGGATGCCGAAGAACGGATTGATCAGCCAACGCCCTGCCGCGAACACCGCCGCCACCGCGCCAACGCCAATCGCCACGCTTTGCCAAAGCGGGGGCGCATTTTCCGGCGCATGTCCGCTCACCGCCGCCAGCACCGCCACAAGCGCCAAGAGCGGCACGATCGCCAAATCTTCCAAAAGCAGAATTGAAACGGCGCGTTGGCCCGCCGGCGTAGCGGTCTGGCCGGCATCATCCATCATTTTCATGATGACGGCGGTGGATGAGAGCACAAAGCCCATCGCGCCGATCAAAGCCGCCGCCGCCGGGAGACCATAAGCCAGCCCCACCAAAGTCAGCAGCGCGCCGCATGTGAGAACCTGGGCCGCGCCTAGGCCAAAAATGTCGCCCCGAAGCGCCCACAATTTCGCTGGCCGCATTTCAAGGCCGATCAGAAACAAGAACATCACCACGCCGAGTTCGGCGACATGCAGGATATTTTCAGGATCGCGGAATAGCCCGATGCCATACGGGCCAATCAGCAGGCCGGCGGACAGATAGCCCAGCACCGAGCCTAGTCCGAGCCGGCGGAACAGCGGCACCGCCAGCACCCCGGCAGTCAACAGCGCCACCGCTGGCCACAGTTCCAATCCGTGCGTTTCCAAGCCGTTCGTGTCCGCCATGTGATCCCGATTAGCACGCCCGCGCCGGCATGCGATCAAAAAGGGCCCAGCGCACACGAATCAACTATGGTCGCCGCCTTCCAGGAGCGGAACGGGCGGGTCCGATGATCGAGAATACGAAGCTCACGGCGCTGGTCGCCTCGCGGATCTGCCACGACATGGTTGAGCCCATGAGCGCGATCATTCAGGGCCTCGAAATGATCAAGAGCGCTGACGGCAAGGGGCTTGATCCAGACGCCATCTCGCTGCTGGACAATGGCGTCGGCAAAGCCTGGGCTAAACTCGAATTCTTTCGCTTCGCCATGGCCGGCGCGATGGCCGAGGGCGACTCTACGCTGGAAGAAGGCCGCGCCGTGGCTGAGAAGCTCTATGGCGCGCTGAAGCCTGAACTGGTTTGGAGCGCGCCTGCTGTCGGCATGCCGCGGCCGGCCGTGCGCGTCATCGTGAACTTGTTGCTGATCGCCAATGAATGCCTGCCGCGCGGCGGGAAAGTTGAAGTGACGGCGGAAAAGACGGCTCAAGGCGGCGAAGTCCGCATCATAGCCACAGGCCCGCGCGCTAAGATGCGCGAAGCGACCGCCGCCGCACTCAAGGGCGAGGCACCAGAGGAAGGCCTTTCCGGCCACACCATCCAGCCCACGCTGACCGGCCTGTTGGCGCGTCAGGGCGGTGTCGAATTGCTGGCGCGCGAAGGCGAGGAGCGCGTGGAACTCATCGCGCGCTCGCCCGGCTTCACGCTTTAATCCGCGACCAGAACGTTTACTGCGCGTAAAGGCGACTCACTGATCGTCGGACCCAATTTCCGACGGAGATCATCCATGAAACGCTGTCTCGTGGTCGATGACAGCCGCGTCATCCGCAAAGTGGCGCGCCGCATTCTCGAAGACATGCGCTTTGAGATCGAAGAGGCGGCGGACGGCCTAGAGGCGCTGCAAGCCTGCCGGCGCCAGATGCCCGACGCCATCCTGCTCGACTGGACCATGCCGGTGATGAGCGGCATCGATTTCTTGAAGCAGCTCCGCCGGGAGCCAGGCGGCGACAAGCCAACGGTCGTGTTCTGCACCACGGAAAACGACGTGGAGCGCATCTCTGAGGCGCTCAAGGCGGGCGCCGACGAGTACATGATGAAGCCATTCGACGGCGATATCCTGCACTCCAAGTTCGCCGAAGTCGGCCTATGCTGAACGAGGCCGATTTCACGCTGCTCGCCCGCGAGGTTCAAACCCGCACCGGCGCGCTCATCAGCCGCGACGCCGCCGCTTTGATCGAGGGCCGCCTCAACCCGATCGCGCGGCGCGAAGGGTACGGCTCCGTGACGGAGCTGATCCAGGCCGCGCGCGTGAAAGCAGACAGCAAGACCTGGACCGACATCGCCGAGGGCGTGGTGCAGACCGACACCCGCTTTTTCCGCGACCGGGAAATCTTCAAGCGCGTGCGCGAAGAGATTCTCCCCGCCCTGGCGCGCGCGAAGGCTGGCGGCGTCATTCGCATCTGGAGCGCTGGATGCGGGCCGGGCCAGGAAGCCTATTCGCTCGCGATGATCCTTGACGAATTGCGCAGCGAAGGCGGCTTTGCGGCCGATCTCCTGGCCACCGATATGTCCGAGCGTTTGCTTGAGAAGGCGCGCACTGGGTTATTCACGCAGTTTGAAATCCAGCGCGGCCTGCCGATCCGCAAGCTGATCGCCTATTTCGAGAAGGCCGGCGACCTCTGGTGCATCTCCGACCGCTTGCGCGCCAGCGTGAAATTTCAAACGCACAATTTGCTGAGCGCGCCGCCTGCCGGAGAATTCGATCTCATTTTCTGCCGGCATGTTCTCACTCAATTTGAACCCACTGCGCGGAGCGCGGTGCTCGACCGCTTGGCCTCGGCGCTTGCGCCTGGCGGCATGTTAATCCTGGGCGCTGGCGAAGTTGGCCCCGCACGACTGCAGGCGCGTAGTGATGGCTGCTTTGTCAGCGGCGCGGGACGTCGCGCGGCTTAGCAGTCAGCGCTCAGCGAAAGCCGCCGCCGCCGCATTGATGCGCACGGCTTCGCGGCCTGCCGCAATCAACGCGTCCACATCTTCGGGCGGCAAATAAACGCGCGTAGGCAGCAGCGCCACCCGCTCATACGTCGCCGCATCGAGATCGCGGAACGCGATCATGTCGACATTGATCGACACGTCATCGCAAGCCCATCCTTCAATGTCGCCCGCCAGAGCCGCCAGCTCGGCCGCGCTCAGGCTACAGCGCCACGTCACGAGGTCTTCGCGCCAATGCCCCGCCGCGTCGCGAAATGCATCAAATGACGCGCGATTGCCAAGTTCTATATAGGTGTCCGTGAAGGTGTCGAACAGCTCGCCCGCGCTGGGCCCTTCAATCTGGTTGCGCCAATCTTCGTGCCGGGCGTTCTCGGCATTGACCACGAGAACGGTAAGCCGGCGCAAACGCACTGCGTCGCGCGCCGAAAGCGGCGAGGCTGCATCCGGGGCGATCTCGCGCAACAAAGTCAGCGTTGAAAGCCCGAGATTGTCGACCACGCCGCCATCGGAAAGATGCAGCCACTGCAAGGGCGGCTCAGCGCGATAACTCGCGAATGCACGCGCGACGGCGCGCGTGCGCGCAGACGCGGCGCGGTCGCCCAGTGCACCCGTCGCCCATGCGGGCGCCGCGCATTCGCCGGCGTGCGACTCCACGAGAATGGGCTTGAACACTGCGGGAAACGCCATCGACGCGGCGACAGCATCGGCGACGCGGACTGAAGCAAGATCGCTACAAATCGCATTGAAATAGAAGGGCGTGAACGAGAAGGTGACGCCGTTAAAGGTGTCGGTGGCGTTCAGCCAGATTTGCGGCGTGTCGGAAAAATCTGCGAGGTCGGCGCCGGGAAAAATCTCTGCGTCCAGCCAACTGGCGAATGTCTCCGGGCCATTGAGTCCCCCGCTTAGGAGCCGCGACCAGTTAAGGGGCGACACCGGCGAGGTGTGAAGCTCGCGCTCCCAATTCTTGTCCAGATAATCGGCGCGCAAACCATCGACGCCATCCGCCCCGTGCAAGCCGTAATAGGCGGCGGAGATGGAGCCGCCGGAAACCGAGCTGATCAGGGCGATGTGATCGGTAAGCGGGCGTCCGTCCGCCCCCGGCGTCTCGCGCAATTGCTGCAGCGCGCCGAGCGCAAACGCCGCCGCGCGGGCCCCGCCGCCGGACAGTGATACGAACAAGACATCGCGCTCGCCATTTGTATCGATGCTGGCGGAAGCCGGCGGGCCAGACGCGGCGACATTGACTGGAACGGGCGCGGCCGTCGCGCATGCGCTCAGCGCGAATGCGCACAGCGCCGTTACCGTCCCAATTTGCCCTGCCCTCATGCCTCAGCCGTGCGCCATTGCGGCGCCCCGTTCAATCTCAATCGCGCGAAGAGAAACGTAGGCGCGGCTGGTTAGAACCAGCCCTTCTTCTTTTTCTTCTCAGGCTCCGGAGCTGGCGCTGGTGGAGGCGCCGGACGGCTCGCCTGGGCCGGAGCGGCCGCCTGCTTTGCCGCAGGCTGGGGCTGGGCCGCTTTCGGGGCCGGCGCCGAGGTCCGCGCAGCTCCGTTCGCCATCGCCCCTTCGCGCGCAGGACGAGCTGGACCAAGCTTATCCACAAACCACATGCGCTTAAGCTCCGCTGTGCGCCGCGCGTCCCATGCGCCGCGTCTCGATTGGCCCATAACGCGTCATCCCGGCGCTGCCAACAGCCTGCGTGATTACCACATCGCAACAGCGGCGGCGTGTGGCTTTACAGCCCGAACGCCTGCTTCATGGCCGGCTCCTTCGCCGCGACCAGCTTGGCGAGATCCACGATGACCTTGGCCTGCTTCCAGGTGGCGTCGTCCTGCATCTTGCCGTCAATCAGCACCGCGCCGGAGCCGTCCGGCATGGCTTCCAGGATGCGCATGGCGTAGCGCACCTCCTCCACATCCGGGCTGAAGACGCGCTGTGCGATTTCGATTTGGGACGGGTGCAGCGTCCACGCGCCGACACAACCCATGAGATAGGCGTTCTTGAACTGCTGCTCGCACGCCTCCGGATCATCAAACGCGCCAAACGGGCCATACATCGGTTTGATACCATGCATCACGCAGGCATCGACCATGCGTGCAAAGGTATAGTGCCACAAATCCTGCTGCGCGCTCTGACGCTCGCCCTCGCCCGGATCGGAGAGCACGCGATAGAGCGGGTGTCCGCCGCCAACGCGCGTGGTTTTCATTTTCCGCGATGCAGCAAGATCGGCCGGACCGAGGCAAATGCCGTGCATGCGCGGGCTGGCGCCAGCTATCGCCTCCACATTCGCCACGCCCTGGGCAGTTTCGAGAATGGCGTGCAGCAAGATCGGGCGCTTGATCCCATGCTTGGCCTCCAGCAGGGCCAGCAATTGATCCATATAATGAATGTCCCATGGCCCCTCGACCTTGGGGACCATGATCACATCAAGCTTGTCCCCCACGGCGCCAACCAGTTCGATGACGTCGTCCAAATGCCAAGGTGAGTTCAGCGCATTGATGCGCGACCAGAAGCCAACGCCGAGTTTCTTGAAATCATTGCTCCGGCCAATCTCGATGGCGCCGCGGCGGGCGGCCTCCTTGGCGTCGGCTGGAATGGCGTCCTCCAGATTGGCCAAGATCACATCTACCTTGCCGGCCAGTTCCGGGACCTTGGCGCGCATCTTTTCCAGATGTGGCGGCACAAAATGGATCGAGCGCTCGAGCGCGGTCGGCAGCTCGCGCAAAGGCGCGGGGGCGCCGGTCGCCAAAGGGGCGAAAAATTGACGGGGTGGCTTCATCTGGAGGGCAGTCCTGGTTTGTTCGCAGCTGCAACATTAGCCGTTGCGTGCCCAGGCGCAATCCGCTGGCGCTTTACCTTGAAGGAAGGGCCGAACCGGCTATAGAGGCGCCTTTCCGGGCGGGCGGCCCGTTTTTCACCAATTGGGCGGACCCCCAGATTTGCGCACCTATCTCGATTTCGAAAAATCGATCGCCGAGGTCGAAAGCAAGATCGAGGAGCTACAGGCTCTGGCCGAGGCTTCAGGTCCCGAGGCCATGGCAATGGGCGCGGAGCTCTCGCGCCTTAAATCCAAGGCCGAGAAGCAGCTGCACGACGTCTATCAGAAGCTCGACCCCTGGCAGAAAACCCAGGTCGCGCGCCATCCGGAGCGTCCGCGCTTTCGCGATTATGTCGCCGCGCTCGTCACCGATTTTGTCGAGCTGTCGGGCGACCGTAATTTCGGCGAAGACGCCGCCATCCTTGGCGGCACCGGCAAATTTCTCGGACGCCCCGTCGTTGTGCTAGGCCACGAAAAGGGCCGCACCACGCAAGACCGCCTCAAACACAATTTTGGCATGGCGCGCCCCGAGGGCTATCGCAAAGCGGTGCGCTTGATGGACTTGGCCGACAAGTTCGGTCTCCCCGTTGTCAGCTTTGTCGACACGGCCGGCGCCTATCCCGGCATTGGCGCGGAAGAACGCGGCCAAGCCGAAGCCATCGCACGCTCCACCGAGCGCTGTCTCACGCTCGGCGTGCCCATGGTGGCTGTCATTGCCGGCGAAGGCGGCTCCGGCGGCGCCATCGCCATCGCCGCCGCCAATAAGGTGCTGATGCTCGAGCACGCGATTTATTCCGTGATCAGCCCGGAGGGCGCAGCGTCGATCCTCTGGAAAGATCCCTCGCGGGCCAAAGACGCGGCCATCGCCATGAAGATCACTGCGCAGGATCTCGATCAGCTCAAAGTCATCGACGCCATCATAGCCGAACCGCTTGGGGGCGCGCATCGCGAACCTTCAAAGGCAGTGGCGTCTGTTGGCGCTGCCGTCGCTGAAGCGCTGGATGAGCTGGCTGAGCTGGACGCCGCCGAAGTGAAAAAGCAGCGCCGCGACCGCTTCCTCGCCATTGGCCGCTTCGAAGCGGAGTCCGCAGCGCTTTAGGGTCAGGCGTTCAGCTTGCACTCAGGCGCCTGGTAGCCAAATAAGGCTCGTTCCATCCAAGGAGCGCGGACATGTCCGAGCATTCAATTTCACGCAGAGCGATCGCGCTAGGTTTGGCCGGCGTCGGATTGGCCAGCAACGCCTGGGCCGCCGGTGAAGAGACCTACTCCGAACCCGAAATCGTGCGCGCCGCCGAAAACTTTTTCGGCGCGGGCGCTGAAGGCGTCGCCGCCGTGGTGCGCCATGTGTTCGAAGACCATGGCCGTCCAAATGGGTACATTGAAGGCCAAGAAGGCTCCGGCGCGCTTGGGTTTGGACTCCGGTATGGAAGCGGCGATCTGCATCTGCGCGCCTACCCAGGAACAACGCACGTTTACTGGCAGGGGCCGTCCATCGGCTTCGACACCGGCGGCAATGCGTCCAAAGTGTTCACGCTGGTCTATGGCATGGGGCATCCCGACCAGATGTTTCAGCGTTTCCCTGGCGTCGATGGCTCGGCCTATTTCGTTGGCGGCGTTGGCGTGAACTATCAGCGCGCCGACAACATCACGCTGGCGCCCATGCGCGCCGGTGTCGGCTTCCGCCTCGGCGCGAATGTCGGCTACCTCGCCTATTCGCGCAATCGGCGGATCAATCCGTTCTAAACATCCTCGGCTTGGTCCAGCGCCGAGCGTGCACGCTCTTGCGCTTCATGGCGCTCGCGAAACTCTTCCGCGAACGCTGAGGCGAGAATACCTGTCGGCATCGCGACAATACCGATGCCGGCTACGGCGACCAATCCCGCCGCGATGCGACCCAGCGCGGTTTCAGGATAAACATCGCCATAGCCAACCGTGGTGAGCGTCACCACCGCCCACCAGAGCGCGCGCGTGATCGAGCCGAACGCATCGGGCTTGCTCTGGCCTTCAATGAAATAGAGCAGCAGCGCGGCGACATAAACTTGCGCCGCCGCCACGCACAAAGCGGCAAACAACGGCGCGCCCGCGCGCCGAACCGCCGCGCCGACAATCGCAAAGGCAGGCACATAACGCGCCAGCTTGAAGAGCCGAAACAAGCGCAGCGCACGCAAGGCTGCGAGCCAACCGCCATGCAAATGCGAAAAAAACACCAGCACGATGAGTTCTGGCAAGAAAGCCAGCACATCGGCGATGGTGATGGGCTGGGCCAGAAAGCGCAATCGGCCCTTCCAGCCCTTGTGCTTCGGGTTCTCGCCTTCCGACCAGAAGCGCAAACCGAACTCGATGGCGAAGATCACCACGATCACCGCATTGATGACCGCCAGATCGTTCGCCATGCCATGGGGCAACATGGTGTCGGGGCGCAGCGCCTCGGTTTCCAGCGCCAGTGCGCCGAGGCTGATCAGCACCAGAGAGACGATGGTGAATGCGAAGAAATTGAACCCGCCCGGATGATCCGGCTCGAGCCAATCATGAATGTAGGCCTTCGCAGTGGCGTGCTTGCGCTTGATCAGAGGCATCGCGGGTTCCCCTCCACCGCGATCTAGGCCACGTCGCGGCCCACCGACAAGCCGCTTCGCTAATTGCGCAGCGTCCCGCCCGTCGCCTTCATCACGGCGCTGACAATCTTGGCGCTGACCGCCTCGATCTCCGCATCGGTCAGCGTCTTTTCGCGTGGCTGCAGCGTGACCTCGATGGCCAGGCTCTTCTTGCCGGCCGGCATGCGTTCGCCGCGATAGACATCGAACAGGCCCACATCGGCAATCAGCGTCTTATCGGCGCCGAACGCGGCACGCACCAAATCCGCAGCGGTCACGCCATCATCGACAATGAAGGCGAAATCGCGCGAGAGCGGCATCTGATCCAGCTTTTCCAGCGGCGGCTTGGCGCGCGTGGGTTTCGCACGCGGGGCCGGAATCGCATCGACGAAAATCTCGAACGCAAAAGCCGGACCTTCAACATCGAGCGCCGTCAGCACGCGAGGATGGATTTCACCGAACACCGCCAACGTCTTGTTGCCAAGCCGCAGCGCACCCGCTTTGCCCGGACGCCAGTGAGCGGCGATATCCGGCGCGTTCTGCAGCGACGCCACCGGCGCGCCGATCGCCTCAAGTACAGCGAGGCAATCGCGCTTGGCGTCAAAAATGTCCGGCAGCACTGTCGCGCGCCAGTGCCGCGGCGGACGCGCATGCCAGATCGCCGCGATTGTGCGCTGCTGACCGGCATCCGTATCATCGAGATAAACCGGCCCGGCTTCGAACAATCGCGCATCACCGAAGCCGCGATTGGCGTTCTTCTGCGCAGCGACCAGCAAGTTCGGCAGCGCTGACGGCCGCATGCAATCGAGCTCGGCGGAAATCGGATTGGCCACCATGAGCCGCTCCGCGCCGCCGCCAAAGGCCTGCGCATGCGCGCGCGGGCAGAAGCTCCAGGTCACCGCTTCGAGATAACCCAGTGAAGCCGCTGCGCGGCGCCCAACGCGAATGCGGCTCTCGCCCACGCTGGCGGGCGGCGCGCGATAGCCTTTCGCACGCGACGGCTCATTGGCCGGCATTTTGTCGAAGCCTTCAATGCGGGCGATCTCTTCAACTAGGTCGGCCGGGCCTTCGACATCGCGCCGCCACGATGGCGGCTCGACGATCAGCTTCTTTGAGCTCTGCCCTTCTGGGCTCGATTCAAAGCCAAGGTCTTTCAGGATCGCGCGCGCACGTGTCGGCTTCACATCGATGCCCGCAAGCGCGCGCACGCGATCTGGATCGAACAGCACCGGCTTAGGCTGCGCCGGCGTTTCACCAACCACTACTAGCTCGCTCGGCTCGCCGCCGCACAGATCGAGGATCATGCGCGTCGCCAATTCCGCGCCCGGCACGACAAAGCCCGGATCGACACCACGCGCGAAGCGATACTGTGCGTCCGAGACGATGCCGGTCGCTCGCCCGGTTTCGTGAATCAGAACCGGATCGAAATAAGCGCATTCGAGCAGCACGTCGGTGGTGCTTTCGCTGCAGCCGGTTTCTTCGCCGCCGATCACGCCGCCCAGACCAAGCACGCGCGCATCATCCGCAATCACGCACATGGCCGGGGTCACTTCGTAAACATTACCGTCGAGCGCTTTGAAATTCTCACCCTCGCGGCCCATGCGCGCGTGAATATCGCCCTTAAGCTTGGCCGCATCATAGACGTGCAGCGGGCGGCCGCGATCGAAGGCGATGTAATTTGTGATGTCCACCAGCGCCGAGCGCGGACGCAGTCCAATCGCCCGCAGCCGCTGCTGCAGCCAAGCTGGCGACGGGCCGTTCTTCACCCCGCGTATGTAGCGGCCGGTGAACATTGCGCATGCCTGCGGCGTTTCAATCGTCACATTCACAGGCGATTTGTAACGTCCAGAGATCGGCATGATCGGCTTCGTGGTCGGCTTGCCGACGCCCGCCGCTGCGAGATCGCGCGCGATGCCCTGCACACCGAGCCAATCGGGCCGGTTCGGCGTGACTTCGAAATCGATCACCGGATCGGCGAGATTGAGCGCCTCCGCCAAAGGCGTGCCGACAGCGAGCGAAGCATCAAGCTCCATAATGCCGTCAGCATCTGTATCCAGCTCAAGCTCGGCGCCGCTGCACAGCATGCCGTTGGAGACAACGCCGCGCACCGGCTTCTCAACCAGAGTAATGCCCGAGCCCGGAATGTATGCGCCAATCGGCGCATAGACCGTAACGAGCCCCGCGCGCGCATTCGGCGCGCCGCAGACGATTTCCTTCACGCCGTCCTTGGTTTCGACCTGACAGACTTGCAGCTTGTCTGCATTCGGATGCTTGGCGGCGCTGACAATGCGCGCCACCGAAAATTGCGCAAACTTCGCCGATGCATCTTCCACATCCTCGACCTCAAGGCCGATCATGGTCATGCGCTCGACGATCTCGGTGATCGTCGCATCGGTTTGAAGGTGATCCTTCAGCCAGGAGAGCGTGAATTTCATCAGCCCACTCCCTGCGCGAGACCAGGCAGCAAGAATGGAGAGAAGCCATAATGCTTCAGCCAGCGCGTATCGCCGTCGAAGAAGGGGCGCAGGTCCGGCATGCCGTATTTCAGCATGGCGAGGCGATCGACGCCCATGCCGAAGGCGTAGCCCTGATACTTTTCCGGATCGATGCCGCAATTTCGCAGTACGTTCGGATGCACCATGCCGGAGCCGAGAATCTCCAGCCAATCGTCACCCGTACCGATCTTGATCTGGCCGCCGCTGCGATCGCAGCGCACATCCATTTCCGCGCTCGGTTCGGTGAACGGGAAATGGTGCGGGCGGAAGCGCACTTCGACTTCATCCACTTCGAAGAACGCCTTGAACACAGCGATCAGCGTGCCCTTCAAATCCGCCATCGATGTCGTTTCATCAATCACCAGACCTTCGATCTGATGGAACATCGGCGTGTGCGTGGCGTCGGAATCCTTGCGGAAGGTGCGGCCGGCGCAAATCATGCGGATGGGCGGCTTCTGCTTCAGCATGGTCCGCACCTGAACCGGCGAAGTATGCGTGCGCAGCACTTTGCGCGCGCCGGTTTCATCGGTCGCGTTCAAAAAGAACGTGTCGTGCATTTCCCGCGCCGGATGCTTGGGCGGGAAATTGAGTGCGGTGAAATTGTTGAAATCGGTCTCGATGTCCGGGCCTTCTTCCAGCGCGAACCCCATCTCGCCGAAGATCGCCGCAAGTTCTTCCATCACTTGGCTGACGGGATGCAGCGTTCCGATGCGCGGCTTTACCGGCGGCAGCGTGACGTCAACCGCTTCGGCCTTCAGCTGCGCCTCGAGCGCGGCTTCCGCGAGCGTCGCCTTGCGCGCAATGATGGCTTCGCTGACGCGGTCCTTGAGCCCATTAAGCTTGGGGCCGACTTCCTTGCGCTGGTCGGGGCTCATCGTCCCGAGCGATTTCATCAGCCCGGAGATCGCCCCCTGCTTGCCGAGCGCTTCCACGCGCACGGCTTCCAGCGCCGCTTCATCGCCCGCCGCCGCAATGCGCGCAGCGAGCGTGCGCTCCAGCGCGTCGAGATCGTTGGTTAGTGCGTCCATCGCGGCGCTCCTGCTCCCCCGTGTCCGGGGGAGCTGTCACGCGAAGCGTGACTGAGGGGGGACAGCTCTGATGCTGACGGACTTACCCCCACCCTCTCGCTTCGCTCGAGACCTCCCCCGCATGCGAGAGAGGAGTTAGGGCGGCGCACGATTTACTTCAGCGCGCCTTTGGCTTGGGCGATAAGGCCCTTGAAGGCGTCCGGCTCGTTCATGGCGATGTCGGCCATCACCTTGCGGTCGAGCTCGATCCCAGCCTTCACAAGGCCGGCGATAAATCGGGAATAGGTGAGGCCCTCTTCGCGGACCGCCGCATTGATGCGCTGGATCCAGAGCGAGCGGAATTCGCGCTTGCGCACTTTCCGGTCGCGATAGGAATAATGCGCCGCCTTCTCGACAGCGGCGTTTGCCGTGCGGAAGGTCTTCGAGCGACGGCCATAATAGCCCTTCGCCTTTTTCAAAACTTTCTTGTGCCGGGCGTGAGCTGTCACGCCGCCTTTAACGCGCGCCATGTGTTAGTCTCCGCTCAATCCAAACCGTAGGGAATCCAGAGCTTGACGCGCTTGGCGTCCGGCTCGGCCAGGACCGATGTGCCGCGGTTCTGACGGATGTACTTGCCCTTGTGGCTGATCAGGCGGTGGCGCTTGCCGGCGGGACCGGCTTTGACCTTGCCCGTGGCGGTGAGCTTGAAGCGTTTTTTGACGCCGCTCTTGGTCTTCAGTTTCGGCATTTCATCCTCTTGGATAAGGGCGTGAACCGAAATCCACGCAAAACAGGGCGCCACGGCATGCCGTACAGGCCGGGCTCCCAGAAGAGGCGGGCGTTTAGCAGGTCCGGCGCCGCCCTGCAAGGCGGCGCTTGGCGGTGGCCCTCGCCCCGTTAACCAGGCTAGATTGGGCCCGACCCCAGGGGGAGCGACGCTATGATCCGCCGGCCAAAAAATCTCGAAGACGCCAAGGCGATCTACAAGGAAGAGAAGCAGAAGGTCACGCGCTCGCTGGACGCCATTATTGGCTCGCGGGTGCTGATGGCGGTGTTGGCGACGTTCGTGATCGCTTTTGCGGTCAATCTCCTCACCTCCCCTGACCAACTTCCCAATGTGGGCGGTCTGTCCATCGCGCGCCTTGGACTGCCGCCTGAGGTGGATTTCGGGTTCGTCGGCGAACAAGCCACGCAAGCCGGCCAAGCCGCCCTGCGCGAAGGCGCGCCCGGCATGATTCAAAGCTTCGTCGAAGAAAACCGTAGCGCCGTGCCGATCATCAATGGTGTGGGTCTGGGCGCAACGTTCGTGCTGCTGCTGGTCAACATGACGGTGATGACCAAACGCCGGCGTTTCACCAAGGGCTAAGCGCGCTTAAAGCCGAAGCGGTATGGCGTGCGCTGGTTATCGGGCCAATCGGTCCATGGCCCTGGAGAGATCGCGACGAGCTCGAACGCGCCATGATCGGTTTGAACGGCGCCGCCATCGTCACTCATCTCAATCACCGCGCCGCCAACCGCGACGCGCAGGCGCAAGCGCCCCGCCCACACGCAACGCGCATTTTGCGGACAGCGGCTGTCTTCCAATACATCAATCGGGCGCACGCTGAGCCCGGCGCCGAGATCGGCAGTGTCACCCAAACCTGCGGCAACCACGCCCGGCGCGGCCAAGGCCGCGTCGCGCTGCGCAAGATCCTCGCGGATGTGCAGCGGTAGAGTTGAAACATCGACCTGCGCTGGCGCCGAAGGCGGTTCAGCCTGTGTCTGCGCGCAAGCAGATACCAGCAAAGCGGCGGCGAAAATCAAACTGCGCATCACGGCTGCCTAGCGAGATGAAGCTGAACCAAACCTGAAAACCGCGCCAGGCAAGCCACGCGCTTACGCGCGTGGCGCCATGACCATGACGACCTGGCGGCCTTCGAAGCGAGGCTCGTGCTCGACCTTGGCGATCGGCTCAAGTTCGGTGCGCATCTTTTCCAAGAGCTCCATGCCAAGATGGGTGTGCGCCAATTCACGGCCGCGGAAGCGCAGGGTCACCTTCACCTTGTCGCCTTCTTCGAAGAAGCGGTGGATGGCCTTCATTTTCACTTCGTAATCGTGGTCGTCAATGTTGGGACGAACCTTGATTTCCTTCAGCTCGATGCGCTTGGCCTTCTTACGCGTCTCGGCTTTCTTCTTCTGTTCCTCGAAGCGGTACTTGCCGTAATCCAGGATCTTGCACACTGGCGGATTGGAATTGGGAGAGACTTCGACAAGGTCGAGTCCAGCCTCGCGCGCTGCCTCAAGTGCGGCGCTGACAGGCATCTCGCCCTGTTTCTCTCCGTTTTCGTCAATGAGCAGCACCTTGGGGACGCCGCGAATATCATCATTGACGCGCGGGCCATCCTTTGAGGGCGGCGGCGCTGCATATGGTCGTCTGGCTATCGGGCATTCTCCTGTCGCTGTTGATCCAAAAACCGCGTTTCCAAAACGCGCAGGCGTGAAAGGCGTCCGCCCTTCCCGCGCTGAGTCTTACTATTGCCTTGTGCGGGGGCCGCCTTCAAGCGGTTGCGCGCTCAGCGCGGAGCACCCCGGCATTGCGCAATTGGCGCTCTACCTGCTCCACCGGCAAATCCGCCACCACCGCCGCGGTGAAGCCCACCACCCCTCCCGGCCCGCGCGGAGCATCCCGCTCAGGATTGGCGTTGGTAGATAGGAAGGCGAGGCATTGGGCGCCAGCAGCGGCGGCCACGTGCATCAAATCCACATCATCTCCGAGCACGTAGGCGGCCTTCTGGGCCAAGCCGACCGCCTGGAACAAATCCGCGCGGGTGACGAGGTTCTTCGCCGTCGGCTCGCCGCGGGCGATGGCGGCGCCTATGTCGCGCTCTTCCGGCCCGCCCAACACCACCGGCGTGACGCCCTGCCGGGCGATCCGGCAGGCAATGTCCACATACTTTGCCTCAGGCCAACGCCGATCCTTCGCCGCGGCGTCGCCGCGCGGCAGCAGCAGAACATAAGGCCCGCGCAGCCCGAAATAGTCCGGACGCAGGCGTGGGGGATCGCGCAGCGCCATGCGCACCCAGCTGAGATCGGGAAGCGGCTCGTGATCGAGCGGAATTCCCGCAAGCTCCAGCTGACGCCGATAGGCGTCCAGCGGGTGGATCTGCTCGCGATCCGGCTCAAGGTAAGCATGCGAGGCATTGGGGTTCGGACCAGACCAATGCGGCGGCCACGGGCGCAGGCCCTGGAAATATGAGTTTGTGCGGCTCGATCCTTCCAGATCGTAGATCATGTCGTACTTGGCCGAGCGAATGCGCCCGATCAGCTGCGTGATCGCCTGCGGCTCCTTCGGCTTGCCGTCGACTTCGACCATATCAAAATACGGGCATTTCTCAGCCAGGGCTTTCACAGCTTCCGTGGTCAACAGCGTAATGCGCGCGCCGATATGAAACTCCCGAATGGCCTTCGCTGGCCCAAGCGCGCGCACAAACTCCCCCAAATCGCCGAGATGAATGATCAGCACGCGCTTAGCGTCGCGCTGCGCCGGCTTGGCTAAGTCAGGTTCTGTCTTGCGCCAAATCATCCGTTCGCTCCCAAGAGCCGATCGTAGACTTTCAGAGTCGCGGCCTGAAGGGCAGCCTTTGTGTAGAGGCTGCGCACACGCGCGGCGCCCTTTGCACCCATCGCCGCACGCGCTTCAGCGCCCATATCAATCATACGCTCAAGCGCCAGCGCTAGCGCCTCAGCATCGGCCGGCGGGGTCAAAACGCCCGTTTCGCCGTCAACCACCGTCTCGGCCAAACCACCATGATTTGCTGCAATCACCGGCAATCCCATTGCTTGCGCTTCCACTGCGCCGCGGCCGAACGCTTCAGGCTCGACCGAAGGGAACACCGCAATATCGGATGCGGCGAACGCAATTTGCATCTGACCCAGATGGCCGACGATGGAAACCACGTCGCGCAGTCCGTTACGAAGAATTTGGCCGGCGAGTTCCTGCATGTAGCCGCGCCGCCCCTGCGGATCGCCGGCCAGCACCACCTTCAACAAGCCCGGTCGTTTCGCCTCAAGGCGTGCAACCGCATCGATCAGGACTGTCTGCCCTTTCCAGCGTGTCAGCCGGCCGGCGAGAATCACGACGAGCCGCTTGTCGCCAGGACCAAGTCCCCAGCTGGCGCGAATGTGCGCCACTTTCACGGCGTCAATACTTGCGGGATCGAAACGCTCTAGATCCACGCCGCGCGGAATGGCGACCACGCGGTCCGCGCCAATGTCGTACTCGTGGAGGATGAAACTGCGCGTGTATTCGGAATTGGCGATGACGATATCGCCCTTGGCCATGACCGAATTGTAGAGCCGCTTGGCCGCAGTCTTGGCGTTATAGATGCCATGATAAGTGGTGACGAAGGGGAGCCTGAGCCGCCGCGCGGCCCAGAGCGCGCTCCAGCCCGGCGCGCGCGAGCGCGCATGGATGAGCCGCACGCCACGCGCCTGCGCCAGACGCGCCAGCCGGCCCACGTTCAGCCAAACATCGATTGGATTCTTGGAGTCCACGGGGAGCTTCACCAGCTCACCGCCGGCCGCCTCGAGGTCCGGCTCGAGGCGACCGCCGGCGCTGGCGACCAAAGCGAGCCCCCCGGCGCGGCTGATCGCCTCCGCCATTTCAATCGTGGTCTGCTCCACACCGCCAGCATTTAGCTCAGGCGTCACTTGCAGAACCGAGAGCATGTGACCTTTCTGCAATGCTTCGCTGCCGTCCGAAACCTGCGCGAACCACAAAACTCGGCTTCTGAGCGGTTTCGATTAACAACGCCTTTGGATTCGTTCCCGGCGCGCTTTCCGGCGCGCCGCCGACCCTTTTTCGCCTTTTCAGGAAGGCGCCGGGTCCAGGCGGAAAGACGGCGGCGGCTAGTCCTTGCGGCGCCGACATGGTTTTGCCTCTTGCCTTCGGCATGTGGCTCAGGGCTCATGGCCGCCCAGGGGAGACGCCGCCAGATGACTATTGCTGCTCTTTTGCTGCCTTTCGCGCTGATGCAAGCCGCACCCGCGCCTGCGCCCGCCGGCGAGTCCCGGTTCGAGCGCTGCGTCGCTTCGATCGAAGCCGACGCCGCCGCCGCATACGAAACCGCCATGTCCTGGGCCGCCGAGGGTCACGCGCTCGACGCCTATCGCTGCGCCGCCTTCGCGCTGCTCGCCCAGGAGCGATACGAGGAGGCAGCGCGGCGTTTCCAGAACCTGGCCGAGATGATCAATCCCGCGCTCACCGGCGCGCAAGCCGAGCTCTTCTCTCAGGCCGGCAATACCTGGCTGCTGGCGCACGAGCCCTCGCTCGCCCGCAGCGCCTTCACCCGCGGCGTCGTCATAATGGAGCGCGAGCCGGCCCAATTGCCGGACCTTTTGGTAGACCGCGCCCGCGCCTACGCGATGGAGGGCAATTACCGATCGGCGGAAGAGGACCTCTCGCGCGCCCTCGACATTCGCCCGCAAGACACATTGGCGCTGCGCTTGCGCGCCTCAGCCCGCATGCATCAAAGCGCTTTCGATCTGGCCGAAGCCGATGCGCTGCAATCGCTGGCGCTCGCGGACACGGAGGGCGAACAAGTCGGCGCCGCGCTGATCCTCGGCCACGTGCGCGAGTCCAAGCGCACCGGAACGCCCGTCGAAGAGCAATAGCGCTAGCTGGCGATGATCTGGCGCAACTCCCAGTTCGCGCCGCGCATATTGTCGACGCGCCACTCATCGTTCTGCCAGATCAGGTCAAAAAGTACGTCCGTCTCACGGCCGAGATTGGTAAAATGTGCGCGCACGACGGCGTGACTATTCTCGACCACACCGTCCGTTGTGACGCTGATATTGCTGAGCTCATAATCCTGCGCGTCGATGAACGGATCGAAGTCGAGGATGGGTTCCTGCCGCAATTCTGAGCGCGCCATCATGGCAAGCAGCTGCGCTTTGAGATCATCCGACCACGGCGCTTGCTCTTCCAAGGCGGGGAACGTCGTAACCGCCGCTGGCGTGGTGTAACGCTCATAAAGCGGGCGTATGATGGCCGCCGGATCGGGCGCGGCGGCGGGCGCTTCGGTTGTCGGCTCCGGCGCCTCCTGCGCCGGCGGCGTGCATGCGCCCGCCAACGCCAAAGCTGCGCCGATCACGAAAAATCTACGCGTATTCATGTTCATCCCTCCGGCGCCGCAATCTGGAGGATGGAAGCGGCCAGCGCCAGAGCTTAGGCGCGCACCCAACGCACGGCCGGGTCGTTGAAATCAACCACCTCCCCCAGTTCATAGATATTGCGATAGCCGTAGCCGTAGAGATTGATGAAGGTCTGGATGTTCAGCGCCAGTTCGACGCGCTTTAAGATCACCGGCTGCTGATTGTTGGAGAAGTTGTTGTTGCAATAAATCAGGATCCGCGTGTTGGGATCGCGCAAAGCGGCTGCAAGGCTGGGCGCGGTGAAATCCGTGAACGGTAGATTGATCGCCCCATCAATGTGCCCCTCATTGAAGGCCGCGACCGAGCGGGCGTCGAGGATGATCGTGTTCGGCTCGCGCGCCATGCGCTGAAAATCGGCGAGGCTGACCAGGCGCCCTTCGCGATAGGCGTTCACCTCGCGCGTGAGATGCTGAAAGCCATCATAGTCGATCTGCGCCTGCGCGCTTTGACGGGCGGGGACTTCTTTCTGCTGCGCTGACGCCAGGGGCGAAGCAGCCATCGCCAACAGCAAAGCCGTGAGCACCAAACCGCGCATGTCACAATCCTCCGAAGGAACTAAAACCGCACGCTCAAGGCGGTTTTGAGGCTTCACCCAAGCGACGCACTGCGCTTGTTGGCGCGCCCGGATCGAACCAAATGCGAAAAACTGTGCGCCCCTGTCGGGCGCGCGCACCGCCGGGCGTCCTCGGGACGACACTTTGGGAGAGGACGATGAAGCACTTGATTTCAGCAGCAGCTTTGGCGCTGCTTGCGGCCTGTTCACCGCCTGCGGAGCCCAGGCCCGAGGCCCCGGCCGCTGAAACCGCCGCGCCCGCACCGTCGATAGAGGGCATTCCAGCTGGCGCCTACACGCTCGACAAATCGCATGCGAGCCTCGTCTTTCGCGTGAGCCATCTGGGCTTTTCCACTTACACCGCTGAATTCAGCGATTTCGATGCACAGCTGCAGCTCGATCCGGCCAAGCCAGCCACGGCCGCGCTCACCGCAACCGTCAATCCGCGCTCCCTGGACATCCCCGCGCCGCCAGCGGGCTTTTTGCGGGAACTGCTGGGCCCGCAATGGCTCAACGCGGCGGCGCACCCGCGAATTACATTTCAATCCACTCGGATCGAAGTCACCGGCGCCAACACCGCCCGCATTCACGGCGACCTGACCTTGCTTGGCGTCACCAAACCCATCGTGCTGGACGCGACCTATAATGGCGGCTGGGCCGGCATCCCGCAGGACCCGCATGCGCGCATCGGATTCTCCGCGCGCGGAAGCTTCAATCGCAGCGATTTCGGTTTGAGCATCGGCGTGCCGCCTCCGGGAAGCACGATGGGCGTGGGTGACTCCATCGAAGTGCAGATCGAAACCGAGTTCAGCGGACCGCCTATGCAAGCTGCGCCAGCGCCGTAAGCATGGCGGCGTGACTGAGCCTGTTTCCATCACGCTGGCGAACGGCGCGCGCGTTTCCGGGCTGTGGCAAAAGCCGGATGATGCGCGCGCCTGCCTTGTGCTGGCCCACGGCGCGGGCGCGGGCATGCAGCACAAGGCGATGGCGGAAACGGCGGATGGCTTGGCCGCGCGCGGCGTCGCAGTGCTGCGCTACAATTTTCTCTACATGGAGCAAGGCGGCAAGCGCCCCGACGCGCCGGCGCTTGCGCACACCGCCGTGCGCGCCGCCATCGCCAGGGCCTCTGAACTCGCGCCAGACCTCGCCCTCTTTGCTGGCGGACGCTCCTTTGGCGGGCGTATGACGTCGCAAACGCAAGCTGCATCGCCATTGCCCCATGTGCGCGGTTTGGTGTTCTTCGCGTTCCCGCTGCATCCAGCCGGCAAACCAGCGATAGACCGCGCCGCCCATCTGGCCGACGTCAAGATCCCGATGCTGTTTCTGCAGGGTGAAAAAGACGCGCTGGCGCAGTTCGATCTGCTGCAGGGCGTCGTGCAATCACTCGGCTATCGCGCGACACTGCAATCCTTCCCGCACGCCGATCATTCTTTCCATGCGCCAAAAGCGTCGGGGGTGAAGGACGCCGACATTCGCGAAGCGATGCTCAACAAGACGGCTGACTTTATCCGCCAGAATACACCGCCATGATGTAAGGCAGGCCCACCGCCCAGCCTCCGCCAATCAGCAGCCCGATCGGCATGCCCACCAGCGCGCCGGTATAGACGTTGCCCAGCCGCTCGCCGGCGTCATAGCCGCGACCCAGCAGTCCCCAGAACGCGCCCAGCGCACCGCCAATCACACCGCCAACGCCGCCTATGCTCCAGCCGACGATGCACAGCGCGATCATGCCGCCAAAAATTCCGATACTGAGCAGCCAGCGCAGCATGCCTAATCCGCGTCCCTAAGCGCCGCGCCAAAAGCCGGCGGCCGCCACCCTCCCCGAGGGCGGGGGAAATCAGCATGAGCCGGCCCTCCGGGCAAGCTGAAGCGACAGCACGTCATCGCAAACTAAGCCGCTGCGCCGCCATTGGGGCTTGGCCGCGCCCCGGCCGTGCGCGCCAGCGCCTCGCGCTGGGCCATCGCGCCGAACAGACCCAGCTCTTGCGGCGTCAGCACCACCAGCTGACCCGAGGCCGCCAGTGCTTCGGCAATCTGCTGGCGGGTCTGCATCTCCATAATGGAGAGGATCGCGTCCATCGATGCGGAATCGCGCCCCTTGAACACGTCGGCGAGCTTGTCGAGCTGTTGTGCGTTGAGACCGAGCAGACCCGGGTGCCGCGCTGCAAGGCGCGCGCGGTCGAGCGGCGCGGGCGCAGCCGTTCCATCCGCTGACACAGCGACTGCGGGCAGCGCCACCATCTGCGCCGCCTCAGGATCGTCTGCCTCGACATAAGTGAAGCTGGCGGTGTGGAAGACAGCGCCAAGCGCGATGCCTTCTTCGCCCTCTTCATCGCCATCGCGTTCGCCCTGACGCAAGCGCTTGACCACGCCCGCTTCAACATCGTGCAAGGCGGAGCGCAACTCCTCGTCGCGCCGCCCGCCGATTTCCGCGCGAAACGCTGACTGAATCCGCGTTTCCAGCGCTAAGCCGAAATCCTCGAGCTGATAAACATACTTCAGCAGGTTGCGGTTGAGGCTGAACTGCACCCGCGCTTCCACAATCACCTTGTGACCGTCCATGGTTGTCGCGGAGAATGGGCGCGGCACGCAATATTGAGGGCGCAGATTCACAGAACCGGTGCGCGGATCAAGCAGACCGACATTGCGCCGCGCGCCAGTCGCTGGATCGAGCGCGACGAACTCCACCTTCGGCGCAGTCGGTCCTTTGACGATGCTCTCTTCATAATCCCAGAGCACCCCTTTGCCGGCGAGCGCGCGCTTAAAACCGCGCTCATCATGGGTCATGAAGGTGCGGTCCGTGCGCGCCTCGTAATAGCGTGTGACCACATAAAACAGGATCGCCGCCAAGATGACGCCGAGCGCGACCCAGCCCAGCACGAATAGGATCAAAGTCAGGTTCATGCGCCGCCTCCACCACAGGGCAGCTTACCGCTAAAGTTGCGAAACCGAAATCCTTTAGCCCTCCTGGCGATCCAGCGTGAGCACACACCCCGCCATGCCTTCATTGCGCACCACTTGCGCACGCGAGACGATGCGCGCCGACTGGCGGCGGACGTAAGGCCCTGGATTGTCGGCGCGGTAACGGTTCGGGCTTGGCAGCACGGCGGCGAGCCTCGCAGCCTGGAGTGGCGTCAGGTCTTCAGCATCGACACCAAAGCGCGCTTGCGCGGCGGCCTGTACGCCGAAAATCCCATCACCCCACTCGGCGACATTGAGGTAGTGCTCCATGATCCGCCGTTTTGGCCACATGAACTCGATCAGCGCGGTGAAATACGTCTCCAGCCCTTTACGCAGCCAAGAACGCTGCGGCCAGAGGAACAGGTTTTTCGCGGTTTGCTGGCTGATGGTTGAGCCGCCGCGTATGGTCCCTTCGCCGTCGGCGTTCGACTCGATCGCATCCTGGATCGCTTCCACGTCAAAGCCGTGATGCGTGCAGAAATTCGCGTCCTCCGCCGCAATCACCGAGCGCACAATATGCGGCGACATCCGGGTGATCGAGATGGGCTGATGTTGGATGGTTTGCCCTTCCGCCGCGCGCTGCATCATCAGAAACGTCGCCGGCGCATCGATGAACAGATAAGCGCCCACCCACGTCACCGGCACGATGAAGAAGGCGACGAAAATCACCGAGAGAGTGGTCAGCACGAAACCATAGCGCTTGCGGCGCTTGATGCGGCCAAGGTCGAGATCGAGATTGCGCTGCGCATCGCGCGCTTGATAGTCGCCGCGCGGGGCGTACTCGCCCGGCATCGGAATATAGGGCTCGCTCGGCGGAGCCGGATCGTAAGCCTCACCCGACACAGGCTCGAATTCGGCGTCGCGCGGCGGCTGGGGCCGGTTGGGGTCGCGGTCAGGTTCGTCCGGACTCATGCGCTCCATTCCTCCCGCACGTCTGGATCTTCTTCCGACGCAGCCCGGGCGGATTTGAGGCTGGCGAAGGCGTCCGCGTCAAGCAGGCGCCCCAGCGCCCAAACTGCCATGCCGCGCACCAGGGGCGAGCTATCCTCAAGCTGACGCAGCGCGACCGGCGCCAGCGCCACATCGCCCGAATTGCCGATGGCGCATGTCACATTGCGGACGAAACGATCGCGCCCGGTGCGTTTGACCGGCGTGCCGGCGAATCGCGTGCGGAACGAGGCGTCGTCCAAAACCGCCAACTCCGCGAGCGGGGCTAGACGCAGCTCCGCCTTCATCGCCATGCGCGCCTCGCGCGAGGCTTGCGCGAACTTGTTCCATGGGCACACGGCCAGGCAATCGTCACAACCATAAATCCGATTGCCCATCGCCACGCGAAATTCGCGCGGGATCTGCCCTTTATGCTCGATGGTCAGATAAGCGAGGCACCGCCGCGCATCGAGCTGATACGGCGCGGGGAATGCGCTGGTCGGGCACACATCAAGGCAAGCGCGGCACTGTCCGCAGCGATCCTCGTGCGGCGCATCCGCATCAAGTTCAGCCGCCGTCAGGATCGCGCCGAGAAACAGCCACGAGCCATGCTCGCGCGACACCAGATTGGTGTGCTTGCCTTGCCAGCCTAGCCCCGCGCGCTGCGCCAACGGCTTTTCCATCAGCGGCGCAGTGTCGACAAACACTTTCACTTCAGCGCCCGTATCGTGCGCGATGAACTGCGCCAAGCTCTTCAGCTTGCCTTTGACCACATCATGATAATCGCGCCGCGCCGCATAGGCTGAGACGAGACCACTTTGCCTCTGCTCCAGCAGCGCCAGCGCATCATCGTCTGGCGTGTAGGACTGCCCAACGACAATAACGCTCTTCGCCTCCGGCCAAAGCGCATTTGGATGGCCGCGCTGAGGGTAGGTCATCCAAGCCATGTCGCCATGACGCCCTTCGCGCAGAAATTCCGCCAGATGCGCGCCCGCTTCCCAGGGCGCATCGGCGCGAGCAACGCCTACGGCGTCAAAGCCGAGCGCGCGCGCTTCCTGCTTGATGCGTTCAGCTGTGGGCGGGCTCGAAATCTTCGTGGCCATGCGGCGGCGCGCGATCTTTGGGATCGGGGTGAATGATGATGTCCGCGGAGGGAAACTCGGCGCGAATGCGCTCCTCCGCCGCGACGACGATGTGATGCGCTTCGACCAGGCTGATATCGGGATCAAGCTCAGCGTGGAACTGCACATGCATGTAAGGCCCGCTCGTTCGGGTGCGAAGCTCGTGCACCTTTAGCAAGCGCTTGTCCTGCTCCGCCAAAGCACGAATGCGCTGGCGCACCTCTTCTGGCACTTCTCGGTCAAGCAAGTGATTGGCGCTCTCCCGGCCGACTTGCACCGCGCCCCAGCCAAGCCAACCCGCCACGATCAGCGCAGCGATCGCATCGGCCCAGCTAATTTGCAACAGCATGGCGGCGGCGATGCCGCCGATCACGACCAAATTTGCTGCAAGGTCACTCGCATAGTGCAAACGGTCGGCGCGCGTCGCCACTGAGCCGGTGCGTTGGATCGCGCGCGTCTGCGCCGCCACCAAAGCGCCGGTCAGCCCGATCGACACCAGCATCACGGCCACACTCTCCCAGCCATGGGATAGGCGCACCGGATTGAGGATGTGCGAAACGGCCTCAACCGCGATAAAAATACTTGAGGCGCCGACAAGACCGGATTGCACCAAGCCCGCGAATGCCTCCGCCTTGCCGTGACCGAAACGGTGTTCCCGGTCCGGCGGCGCGGCCGCGTAGCGCACGGCGAAGAACGTAAACATCGAGCCAGCCAGATCGAGTGTAGAATCCGCTAGCGAGGACAGCATCGCCACCGAACTCGACGCCTGCCACGCCCACAGTTTCAACGCGATCAGCAGCAAGGCGACAATGACCGACCAGCGCGCGATGCGCGAGGTGACGCGCGCATGCTCCGCGCTGCCGATCGCCAATTGAACCGCCGAATCCACGTCCCTCATATGGCGCCCGGCGCCGCATGCGTCGACGCCCTTAGCCGCGAATGCGAAACGATCTCGCATTATCCTAGCCAAACGCTGCAGTTTCGAGCACATCCAGCAACAAGACTGAGCCGCGAGGGACGCGAACGCATGGATCCGATGAACTTGGTCAAGGCCGCCCTGCTCGGCGTGCTGCAAGGCTTGACGGAGTTCCTGCCCGTCTCCTCCACGGCGCACTTGCTGATCGGCCAGAACCTGATCGGCTTCGACGATCCGGGCGGCGTGTTTACGGTGATGATCCAGCTGGGCTCGATCCTCGCCGTGATGTGGCTCTACCGTCAGCGCATCATCGACGTGATCCTCGGCCTGCCGACGAAGCCGGAAGCGCGCCGCTTCGCGCTGATGCTGTTCCTCGCTTTCCTCCCGGCCGTCTTGATCGGCCTGTTCGCGGCCGACTATGTGAAGACGGTGCTGTATGAAAGTCTCGGCGTGATCGCCTGGGCGCTGATCATTGGCGGCATCGTCATGTTGATCGCCGAGCGCTTCCGCCCAACGCCCACAGTCACTGACGCCGCCGAAACGCCGATTTCCCGCGCCGTGATGATCGGCCTGTTCCAATGCTTGGCGCTGATCCCTGGCGTGTCGCGCTCCGGCGCGACGATCTATGGCGGCTTGCTCTCCGGCCTCGACCGCCGCGCAGCGGCCGAATTCTCCTTCTTCCTCGCCATGCCAACAATGGCAGCGGCGTTCGTGCACGATTTTCTCGACGTGAGGGATCACATCACTAGCGAACGCGCGGTGGAGATTGCAGTCGGCTTCGTGTTTGCTTTCATCTCGGCGCTCGTCGTGGTGAAGCCGTTCTTGAATTATGTGACCCGCGTGGGCTTCATGCCGTTTGCCTGGTACCGCATCGCCATTGGCGTCGTCGTGCTGGGCATGCTCTATACTGGATGGCTGTGAGCAAGCTCTGGACGATCGGCTACGAAAAGGTCGGCGCCGCTGATTTCGTGGCGGCGCTGAAGACTGCGAAAATCAAAACGCTGGTGGATGTGCGCGACATCGCCAATTCGCGGCGCGCCGGCTTCTCCAAGAAAGCCTTGATGGCCAGCCTCTCCGAAGCCGGCATCGCTTATGTGCATCTCAGAGCGCTCGGCACGCCAAAAGCCGGACGCGAGGCGGCGCGCAAGGGCGACGTCAAAACCATGCACAAAATCTTCGAAGCGAAACTGGCCGAGCCCGAAAGCCAACTCGCGCTGGCGGAAACCGCCGACTTCGCCAAAGCCGGCCGCACCTGCATAATGTGCCTGGAGCACGACTGGAAAGGCTGCCACCGCGCCATTATCGCCAAGCGGCTGGAGCAACAGGGCTTCACCGCGACGCATCTGGCGCCGGAGGCGAGCGTTTAAGCGGGCTTGCGCACCAGTTCGACCACGCCAATCACAATCAGCGCGATCCAGAACACGCCGTTGCTCATTGTCATCACCGCCGGCAGGGCGATGACACCAAACGCAAACGCAGATGTCGCCAGCAACGGCACGAGGCTCGCCGCACCAAGCACCCAGCGTTTCTTCGGTCCGAGCCAACAAATCGCGGTCACGCCAGCGCCCGCAAACGCCAGCGCGAAATATTTGGTCCAGCACCACGGCGCGAGCGGCAGGTGCGACGCTGCGTTGGCGTAATCCGCGCTGATGGCGATCTGACGCGAGGTCTCCACCACATCCGCGCCGGCGCCGATCAAGGCTGGCAAAATGGAGAGCCAAGCCAAAGGCGCGCGCAAGCCGCCCGCCACCATCGCCGCACCCGTAAAAAGAAAGAGCGTGTAGGCGGGAATGAAAATGTAAAGATCGAGGCTATTGGCGGCGCGCATCG
The DNA here is from genome assembly GCA_033764855.1 of Hyphomonadaceae bacterium. Lineage (GTDB taxonomy): Bacteria > Pseudomonadota > Alphaproteobacteria > Caulobacterales > Aquidulcibacteraceae > Vitreimonas. The sequence goes on from JANRIP010000033.1 coordinate 77,484, forward strand.
CCGCCAGTTTAGCTGGGTCGGCGGGATCGCCGAACACGCCCGCCAAATCAGCCAACGTGCTCGCACGCTGGAAGCGGCTCATTTCAGCTGGAAACGCGCCCGCGGCATACGCGGCCTGCACCTCCGGCAATTGCTGGAACGCGAGCACAATGGCGAGCGACGCCAGCCCTAGCACGATAGTCGCTACGGGCCAGGCTCGCTGCCTCATGTGGGATTTTGCTTGGTTTGGAACTGCCCATACGGGCGGAAGCGCCAGAGGTAAGTCGGCACAATCGCCTCAACGCTCTCAAGGTTCGTCACCCCCAGATCGGCGATGGTCGCCGCATCGGCGCTGACCACATTATCGCGCGCGAGCATCGTCACTTGATCGCCGGTCAGCGGCGGATCGATGAAAGGAATTAGCTTGAAGCCTGCGCCCATCAGCAAACCAAGCGGCTGCGCGACGACAAAAGGCAGGGGCGCATAGAGCCGCTTCCGATCCGTCTCCGCCATGATGTAATCAAGCAGCTCCTTAAACGTGTAAATGCGCGGCCCGCCCAGCTCATAAGTGCGCCCGCGCGCATCTTCACGGTCCAGTGCTGCGCACACAGCGTCCGCCACATCGCCGGCGAAAATGGGTTGGAACTTGGTCTTGCCGCCGCCAATCAGCGGCAGGAACGGCGACACTGTCGCCATTTGCGCAAAGCGATTGAAGAAGCCGTCGCCTGGACCAAAAATAATGGAGGGACGCAGAATGGCGGCGGTCGGCACGGCGTCCAGCACAGCACGTTCGCCGGCATACTTGGTTCGGGCGTAGCGGGCGCCCTTCGGAGCGGCGCCGATCGCCGACACTTGCACCAGACGGCCAATGCCCTTCGCCGCCGCCGCTTCGGCGATCGTTCGCGCGGCATCCACATGCATGGCGTCAAAGCTCTGCTTGCCGCCATCGTGCAGCACGCCGACTAGATTCACCGCTGCGTCGGCGTCTTCCAGCGCGCGCGCGACTGAATCGGAGAAGCGCACATTGGCCTGCACCAGCTGGATCTGGCCGACATCACCGAGCACGCGTAGGTCCGCGCCCACATGCGGACGGCGCATGGCCACGCGCACGCGTTTGCCCTGCTTCGCCAGCGCCCGGACGACATGCCGGCCCAGGAAGCCAGAGCCGCCAAACACTGTGACCAGATCGCCTTGCCGCATACCTGTCTCCACTCTCCGTCGCGATATGCAGACGCCCGCTGCATTTGGCAAATTAGCGCCTTCAAGACGCCATTTTGCTTAGGCGTTTTGACGCTGCATGACGGACCCGCGCGCCATTCGCCTCCAGGAAAGCCAAACCGGCGCCCGCAAGGGCGAGCGCGTGATCGAGGCGCGCTATGAGGTGGTCGGGCAAGCACGCGGCACCTGGCGGGCGAAACTGATGGCGACACTCACGGCCATAGCTTGCTTCGCGCTGGCTGGCCTCGCGCTGCCCCCGCTTATGGTGGGCGCCTACCTGCTCAACGTAGCGCTCACGCGCTGAGGCGCGCCAGCTCTGCTTCGCTAATGTCTTCGTTGGAATAGACGTTTTGCACGTCATCCAGGTCGTCGAGCTGGTCGAGCATTTTCATCAAGGCCTCGGCCGGCTCGCCCTCGATAGGGATGGCGATGTCCGTGCGCCAAACAAATTTCGCACTGGTCGGTTCGCCAAACTTGGCTGAGAGCGCGCCGACGGCCTCTGCGAGCGCCGCCATTTCACAGGTGAGCACGTGCTCCTCGCCCTCCGTGACGCAATCATCGCAGCCCGCTTCGATGGCGGCCTCGAGCATGGCGTCCTCACTGGCCTTGGCCAGCGCAAAGCGGATTTCGCCGACACGCTTCCAGGCGAACGACACTGAATTGGTTTCGCCGAGATTGCCGCCATTCTTAGCGAAGGCGGCGCGCACGTCGCCCGCGGTGCGGTTGCGGTTATCCGAGAGGCACTCGACAATCACGCCGACCCCGCCTGGCCCAAAGCCCTCATAGCGGATTTCCTCCAGGTTCTCCCCGCCAGCGCCGCCGCCGCGATCCACGGCGCGCTGGATATTGTCCTTGGGCATGGATTGGGCGCGCGCGGCCGCAATGGCTCGGAAAAGCCGGGGATTGGCATTGGGATCAGCCCCGCCGAGCTTCACTGCCGCCTGGATTTCCCGCGCCAGCTTGGTGAAAGCCTGGGCGCGCTTCTTATCCTGCCCGCCCTTGCGGTGCATGATGTTGGCGAATTTGGAATGGCCTGCCATGAGCCGGCTTCTAGAGGCTGCGGTCACATTTCTCAAGGTTCCGCGCCGGCGCCCGCAATCGGTCCGGCTGTTAACTTGTCGGACGGCTCCGGGCGCCTAGCCTTACGCGCATGCGCATGTTTGATTCGCGGCCCAAGCCAAAAATTGCACCGACTATGGCGCGCGCCTTCCTTATTGTGTGCGTGGTCTATGCGCTGACTGTTTGTGCGATGATGGGCGGATTGGTGCTGATGGGCCGCCCAATCCTGCCCACCTACACACTTGTCAGCGTCGCGCTGCAGGGCGTGGCAGGCGCGGCCGTTGTCGCCATGATCCAGGGCGTTTGGCAGTGGCTGCGCAACACTTCGCCCAAGCGGCGCCGGCGCCGTCGGCGCTACAGCGTTTCGGGCGGCGAACCCATACGCGTTCCCGTCCGCTTCTAGAGCGTCCCGCGCAGCCCGTCGCGGCAGCGTATCGCTTCGTTCGGCGTGATCACCCAATCCAGCAGCGCATCATGCGCGCCGGTCGGCACGCACGGCATTTCCTGCTCGGCATAGGCCAAGCCCACCGCCACTGAGCCATGGGCGCGATAAAGCGAAATGATGCGATCATAATGCCCGCCGCCTTGACCCAGGCGCCGGCCGGCGCGGTCAAAGGCCAAAAGCGGCGTCAGGATCAGGCGCGGGTGCGCCTCCTTGCTTGGCGGCGGCGACGGCACGCCAAACGCATCCGCGCTCAAGGCGTCGCCGCTGCGCCAGAGGAAAAACCGCGCCCCGCCGGTGCGCGTCTCAACACGCGGCAAAGCCACCTGCCGGCCCGCCTTCGCCAAAGCCGCCAGCAAAGGCCGGCAATCGATCTCCCCGCCCACCGGCCAATAGCCTGCGACCGGCGACAGCTTCGCCAGCTCCAATGGAAAGTGCTCGATCAGACGGAGCGGCGCATCGCCGGCGACAATCTCGCCGCGCACATAGCGCATATCGCGCCGCGCCTCGGCCTTCGCCGCTTCGAGTTCGATGTCCGCGCTCATCAAGCGCGCGCCAGCAAAGCAGGTTGGGCGGCCCCACATGCGCCGTAAGGAATGCTCATCCTCTCGAACCCTAGCAGACTAGGTGGGCGCCAGGTGCGCAGGACCAGGGTCCCGCACAGAGCCAGCTCCCGAGAGAGATGATACGGTCCCAGGGATGAAAGCGCCTCTCGAACGCCGCAGCAACCGCCCGCACCGAATCTAGGCGCGAAGCCGCGCCTGCTCAAGCCAAGCCTTCCGGCAAACTCGCCAGAGGACGCACGGGCGCATCCTCGGCGTCGCCGCAGCCAAGGTCATTAAGCCTGTCAATCTCGGCCCGCGCCCGCGCAAGCGCGGCGCCGGCGCTCTGCGCCTCATCCATCAGCGCAAGCGCGGTTAGCACGAGTTTTCGCGTCGCCTCTGGCTCGCCCGCGAAGACGGCCAGCCGGCTTTCCAGCAAAGCCGCCAAATCGCCTAAACGGCGCTGCTCATGCGGCGCGCAATTGATGGCGACCTTCTGATCCCCGACTCGGAGCGTGATCTCAGCCATCGCGCGCCGCCTGCGCTGCGGAGGCAAGCTCCGGAAGGGTTTCAGCCACAGCTTGGATGCGCGCATGAGCGCCCTCCGTGCTCTTGAGCGCCGCCTCGGCCAAATCGAGCGCGGCGGCGAGGCGCGCTGGCGCTTCGCCTTCGTGGTTCCCGGGTTCGGGGACGCGTTCGACGGCCATTTCACACAATCTTACCAAGAGTTGCGATTCGGCGGAACCCAGCTCTGCAGGCGCGCCGCCTGGACGCGCACGCGCTCGCCCGCTAAGCGGAACCCAGCAAAATCAAGGAGACGACGAGATGAGCGTGAAGGTGGCGATTAACGGCTTTGGACGCATTGGGCGCAATGTGCTGCGCGCCATCGCCGAGAACCGCCGCACCGACATTGAGGTCGTCGCCATTAACGACCTCGGACCGGTCGAAACCAACGCCCACTTGCTCCGCTATGACAGCGTCCACGGCCGATTCCCCGGCGAAGTGAAATCCGGCGAGGACTGGATCGACGTCGGCATGGGCAAGATCAAGGTCACCGCCATCCGCAATCCGGCCGAGCTGCCGCACAAAGCCCTCGGCGTCGATATCGCCATGGAATGCACCGGCATTTTCACCGCGCGCGACAAAGCCGCCGCGCACCTTGAAGGCGGCGCCAAGCGCGTCATCGTTTCAGCGCCTGCAGACAATGCAGATTACACCGTCGTCTATGGCGTGAACCATCAAGGGCTCACCAAAGACCATCTCGTCATCTCCAACGCCTCCTGCACGACCAACTGCCTCGCGCCGGTGGTGAAAGTGCTGAATGACGCCATCGGCATCGATCACGGCATGATGACGACGATCCACTCCTACACTGGCGATCAGCCCACGCTCGACACGCTGCATAAGGATCTCTACCGCGCCCGCGCCGCGGCGCTGAACATGATCCCCACCAGCACCGGCGCCGCGAAAGCGATCGGCCTCGTGATCCCGGACCTCAAAGGCAAGCTCGACGGCATCTCCATCCGCGTGCCGACGCCGAACGTCTCGGTGGTGGACTTCAAGTTCATCGCCAAGAAGGCCACGACCAAGGAAGAAGTGAACGCCGCGATCAAAGCCGCCGCTGACGGGCCGCTCAAGGGCGTGCTCGGCTACACTGACGCGCCGAATGTCTCGATGGACTTCAACCACGATCCGCGATCGAGCGTGTTCCACAACGATCAGACCAAAGTGATGGAAGGCAAAATGGTCTCCATCCTTTCCTGGTATGATAATGAGTGGGGTTTCTCGAACCGCATGAGCGACACCGCCGTCGCGCTCGCGAAGCTGATTTAAACCCGGTGGCGGCCCGCCGCCTCGACGGCCCCGCTAAAGCTCAGCTTTGGGGCTTTCTGGTCAGCGGCGGGCTGTCCTTTCTGCTTGTCAATCGCTCCGAGACGCTCAGCGTCGGGCCTTACATTATCGGCGCGGGGCTCGCTTGGGCGGCATGGGAATTCTTCTGGGGCCGCAAGCTTGGGCTGGGCCCGCAGGCTTTAATGGCCGGGCTGCTGAGCGGGCTCATCATACCGTGGGCCGGCGTGCTGGTGTCTTGGGGGCTCGGCGCACTGCGCCCCTAATGTCGAATTTCGGCACGCGCTTCGCGCGTCCGGCATCCCGGAAAACCAGAACTTGCCGCTCGGGTGTTTAACCACGCGTGCAAGGGCGCGCCGCGCGACCTTCGCCGCGCATGCACGCGCCCAATTATCCACTGGCGGTGGCGCTGACGGAGCTGGGCTTCGCCATCGCCGCCTTCGCCTGCGGCCTTTACGCCGCCCCTTTATGGGCGGCGGGGCTGGCGTGGTTCGGCATGGTCGCCTATTGGAGCCACACACGCCGCCACATGCTCGAAAGCATGCGCGGCGCGGCCTGGGCGCTCAATGCCGCCGGCGCTCTGGCCGTTCTCATCGCCATTCAGACCGGGGCCTATTGGCTTGGGCTCGGACTCGGAGAACGCCTCTCATGACTGAATTCATGCATGCTGCCAGCGCGGGCACGTTCACCCGCATGCTCAACTCGCTTTCCGCCGTGCTGGACAAGGCGGAAGCCCACGCCAAAGCGAAGAACTTCGACGTCGACATCCTGCTGAACAGCCGCCTCGCGCCGGACATGTTCAGCCTCATCGGCCAGATCCAACTGGCGACCGTGTTCGCCAAGAACGCCATCTGCCGCCTCGCCGGGCAGGAGCCGCCAAATTACGAGGACAATGAGAAGACCTTGCCGGAATTGCGCGCGCGCATAGCCCGTACCCTCGACATTGTCGGTTCAATCGGCTTCGACGCCCTGAGCGCCGCCGATACGCGCCAAATCACGTTTCGCGTCGGCCCGACGGCGACGCTGACCACATCGGGGGTCGAATATTTGCTGCACTTTGCAGTGCCGAACTTCTATTTCCACGTCACCACCGCCTACGCCATTCTGCGCCACAATGGGGTTCAACTCGGTAAGCGCGATTTCATGGCGATCCCGCAACCATGAGCAGTTTCAAACGCATTGAAGACGCGCCAGACGGCGGCGTGGCGCTGGTGCGCGTCGATTTCAACGTGCCGATGGCCAATGGCGCAGTCAGCGACGACACCCGGCTTCGCGCCGCGCTCCCCACCATTGAAGCGCTCCGCGCTAAAGGCGCGAAGGTCGCGCTATTGGCGCACTTCGATCGTCCAAAGGGCCAGCGCGTGCCTGAAATGTCGCTGCGGCCGATCGCCGATCCGCTCGCTCTGCTGCTGAAAGCGCCGGTGGCGTTCGCGGACGATTGCATCGGCGATGAAGCAAAGCGCGCCATCGGCGCACTGCCGGCCGGCGGCGTGGTGCTGCTGGAAAACACCCGCTTTCATGCCGGCGAGGAGAAGAACGATCCCGAGCTCGCCAAGCAGATCGCGGAACTCGGTACGATTTATGTCAATGACGCCTTCTCCGCTGCACACCGCGCGCACGCTTCAACCGAAGGCGTTGCCCATCTGCTTCCAGCCTATGCCGGCAAGCAGATGGAGCGCGAACTCGATGCACTGCAAGCTGCGCTCGGCGCGCCGAAGCGGCCCGTGCTCGGAATCGTGGGCGGCGCCAAAGTGTCGACCAAGCTCGACCTGCTGAAGCACCTGATCGCCAAGCTGGACAAGCTCGCCATTGGCGGGGGCATGGCTAATACCTTCCTCTATGCGCAGGGCGTGGAGATCGGCGCCTCGCTCGCCGAGAAGGACATGGCCGACACCGCGCGCGAAATCATGGAAGCGGCCAAGGGCAAGTGCGAGCTGTTGCTGCCCGTCGACGTGGTGGTGGCCAAGGAGTTGAAGGCGCACGCCGAAGCGCGCATGTGCGGCCTGAACGAGATCGGCCCCGAGGAAAAAATCCTCGACGCCGGTGAAAAGACCGTCCACCGCCTCACCGACGCGATGAAGAAGAGCCACACGCTGATCTGGAACGGCCCGCTCGGCGTGTTCGAAGTTCCGCCCTTCGATCAAGCCACCGTCATCGCCGCCCAGAGCGCGGCGGAATTGGCCAAATCCGGCAAGCTGATCGCCGTCGCGGGCGGGGGCGACACGGTCGCGGCGCTGAACCATGCCGGCGTGGCGGAGGACATGACCTTCGTATCCACCGCCGGGGGCGCCTTCCTGGAGTGGATGGAGGGGAAAACCCTTCCCGGCGTGGCCGCTCTTGGGCTTAAATAGCGCGAACAATCGAATCCTGAGGAACGGGGAAAATGGCGCGGATTACGCTTCGGCAGCTTTTGGATCATGCGGCGGAAAACAATTACGGGCTGCCCGCCTTCAACATCAATAATATGGAGCAAGGGCTCGCCATCCTGGAGGCGGCCGACGAACACGACGCGCCGGTGATCATCCAGGCCAGCCGCGGGGCCCGTAACTACGCCAACGACATCATGCTGAAGCACATGATCGACGCGCTGGCGGAAATGTACCCGCACATCCCGATCTGCATGCACCAGGATCACGGCAACTCGCCAGCCACCTGCGCGACCGCCATTCAGTATGGCTTCACCAGCGTGATGATGGACGGCTCGCTCAAGGAAGATGCGAAGACGCCGGCTGATTACGAGTACAATGTCGAAGTCACCCGCCGCACCGTGGACATGGCCCATTGGGTTGGGGCTTCGGTTGAAGGCGAACTCGGCGTGCTCGGCTCGCTCGAAACCGGCATGGGCGAGGCGGAAGACGGCCACGGCGCGGAAGGCAAGCTCGATCACTCGCAGCTGCTGACCGATCCGGATCAAGCGGTCGATTTCGTCGCCAAGACCCATGTAGATGCACTCGCCATCGCCATGGGCACCAGCCACGGCGCCTACAAATTCTCACGCAAGCCGGACGGCGACGTTCTGGCCATGCATGTGATCGAAGAAATTCACCGCCGCCTGCCCAACACGCACTTGGTCATGCACGGCTCGTCCTCCGTGCCGGAAGATCTGCAGGAGATCATCAACAAGTATGGCGGGACCATGCCGCAAACCTGGGGGGTGCCGGTTTCGGAAATTCAGCGTGGCATCAAGCACGGCGTGCGCAAGATCAATATCGACACCGACAACCGCATGGCGATCACTGGCGCCATCCGCAAAGCCTTCTTCGAACACCCGAAGGAATTCGACCCGCGCTTCTATTTGAAGCCCGCTAAGGAAGCGATGCGCAAAGTCTGCGCCCAGCGCTTCCAGGAATTCGGTGCCGACGGCTGGGCTTCGAAGATCAAGCCGCTGCCAATGAGCGCGATGGCCAAGCGCTACGCCAAGGGCGAGCTCGACCCGAAGATTGGCGCCGCCGCTAAGGTCGCGGCGGAGTAATCCGCCTCACCACGGCGCCCAGCGATTGCCGATCTCATAGCGCAGGTCATTGATCCTGCGCTCGAGATAGACGAGGCGCGCGTCCAGGTCGCGGCGCTCCTCCACAAGCTCACGGCGCTCACGGCGCAGGTCATCGACTTCGCGCTGAATGCGTTCGCGGTCAGCCTGCGGCTGGCCGCGCACTGAATCGAGTTTGGCGCGAATGTCGTCGTCAATGTCTTCAATCTCGCCTGGAATGACGGTCAGGCGATTGCGCGCCTGCTCCAGTTCGTAGCGCGCCTCATAGATGCGCCGTCCATCGCCATAAGCGGCGAAGAAATTACCCTGCAATTCCGCCGGGCAGGCGCCATTGAAGGTGCTGCCGCGCAGCGCATAATTAAACGCATTCGACGGCTGGCAGAATTGGTGCATGCCTTCAGCGAAACCCGCCGCATACGCCCGGGCGTCGGCGGCGAACCCTTTTTCGCCGCACGATTCCGCACGCGCGCCAAAGCGGTCCGATCCATTCGCCGAAGCATCCGAGAAGCCCAAATAGCGCCAATCCGCGACCGCGCATTCTTCCGCGCTCATCGTCTCGCATCCCGCCAGCACGCCAGCGAAAGCCAACGCCCCTACGACGAACATCGTCCGCAAATTCATATCCATCCCCATGCCTGTGCCGAATATGGACAACGGAGCTCCGTCCCGTCGAGGCCAAACCATCGCCATGGTTCACGCCCGCTAAGCACGAATCTGGTCCGGGCTTAGCCCGCGCTTAATCGCTCTGCGTGTAGAACGTCGCCACCACAACGACGGGGGCAGCCGCCGTGCACGTACTGAATATCCTGTTCAACTTCAACGGGCGGATCAACCGCGCGCAATACTGGCTCGGCACGCTCGGCGTCAGCGCCGTCAGCTTCCTGATGTCTATGATGGTCGGCATTTCGGCGGTCACGTCGCAAATGGCGACCGATCCCGCCGCCGCGCTAACCACCTCTCTCGGCACGCTTGGTTTCAGCGGCCTCATCAACATTTTTGTCGTATGGGCCAGTTTGGCCATTCAGGTGAAGCGCTTCCATGATCGCGGCCGCTCCGGCTGGTTCGCCGCGGTCCCCTTCGTTCTGGTGTTCTGGATTATCGGGTCCATCCTTAGCTCCGCCTTTAGCGGCCACTCCGGCCCGGAAGCGCTCGCGAATCTCGGCTTGCCGGTGCTGCTATTCGTGCTGGTCAGCGTCGCCTTCTTCATCGATCTGGGCTGCCTGCCAGGCAAACCAGGCCCCAACAAATTTGGCGATCCGCCAGGTTCCGTCGCGCCGAGCACGCAATTCAACCCCAAGGGTGGCGCACCGACTCCGTCGACCTCGCTCGACGGCGCCGCCAGCGCGCTCGAACGCGCCATCGCGCAGCGCGAATCGCCGAGCCCCGCAGCCGCCTCTGTCGCGCCGCGCCCGGCCGTGGCGGCGAGGCCTGCTTTCGCGCCCAACTTGGCCCGCCCAGCCGCGCCCACCTCATTCGGCCGCCGCACGACGAGATGAGTTTCCGCGCTTGGCGGCGCGCGCTAAAAGCAGCCGATGCGTCACCGCGCTCGCCTCTATCTGATCACGCCGCCTAAGCTCGATCCGGAAGCATTCGCCCCACTCATGGCCGAAGCGCTCGCGGGCGGCGACATCGCCGCCGTGCAGCTGCGCCTGAAGGATGTGAGCGACGACGCTGTGCTGCACGCGGGCGCGAAGCTGCGCGACATGGTCCAGCACGCGCACGCGGCCTTCCTGATCAATGATCGCCCAGACCTCGCCGTGGAGATCGGCGCCGACGGCGTGCATGTCGGCCAGGGCGACGCGCCCTATGCCGAAGCGCGCCGCATTGTCGGCAAGGAAGCCATTGTCGGCGTCACCGCGCACAATTCGCGGCACCTCGCCATGGAAGCCGCCGAGGCCGGCGCAGACTATGTCGCCTTCGGCGCCTTCTTCCCCACCGACACCAAACAGCCATCGCATTGGTGCGAACCGGAAGTGCTGGAGATCTGGCACGAGACCACCGAAACCGCCTCCATCGCGATTGGCGGCCTCAAGCTCGATAATTGCGAGCCGATCGTACGCGCAAATCCTGATTTCATCGCTGTGTCCAGCGCGGTCTGGAACGATCCGCGCGGCCCCCGCGCCGCCGTGGCGGACTTCAATGCGCTGTTCGATCGCCTAGCGCACGCCGGAGGCGAATGACGTAAACTGCCGGCTCCACGCCCGAGGAGCCGCACATGGCCAACCCGCCGCCCGACACGCCCACCCATCTGCGCCAGCGCGCACCAGTGCGCCGCACCGAACCTGAGGAGCCTTACAAGCCGACCACGCTCGGCCAGCGCATGGCCGACCTTGTCGCCGCAGCGGTTGGCTCATGGCGCTTTGTGCTGATTCAGAGCGCGCTGCTGATCGCATGGATCATATTCAACGCGGCCGGCGGCGCGCCGTTCGATCCGTTCCCGTTCATCCTGCTCAACCTGCTTCTATCGTTCCAGGCCGCCTACACCGCGCCTATCATCATGATGAGCCAGAATCGGCAGTCCGAAATCGACCGCAAGCGGGCGATCGAGGACTATGACGTCAATTGCAAAGCCGAGATCGAGATCGAAACCCTGCATGAGAAAATCGATCTGCTGCGCGAGCGCGAGATTGCGGAACTCACGGCATCCGTCGCGCGGCTAACCAAAATGCTGGAAGCGCGCATCTAGTTGCTTCTTTTCGCGCCCGTTCGGAGGGAAAGGGGAAATCACGCAAGCTCGTTTTCGCTTTCGCTGACGGAGTCAGACGCCGCCTCGCTCGCGGCGACATCGCCGGCGAGATCGGCCCATTCGGCGTCGGCATTGTCATAACGGGAGAGGAACGGCCCCACACTGGCGAGGGTCAGAAACACCACGAAAATCCAGGCGTGCATCGCATGACCTCCGTGAAAACACAGATGCAGGCTCAGCCCCGATTGCGACCGAAATGCGGGTTAACACTCTGACCGTCCTTATGTTTTAGTCATTTGCCGGCAATTGGGCGCAGACGGCGCACTAGGAAATCGCCCCAAACCTGCCTACGTAGGCCCGATCCTCCCCTGGAGCATGAATTGATGACGTTTCGCCTCGACGATGAAGACGACAAGAAAAACCCGGCAGATGCCCGCAATGCCCCGGACGTAATCGAGAAGGCGCTGTTTCAGGCGCGCGTCGTCATGTTGACGGGCGAGATCAACGACATCCAGGCCCGCCGAGTCACCGAGCGCCTGTTCGCCCTCGCCGCCGACAGTTCCAAGCCGATTACTTTTGTGATTTCCTCGCCCGGCGGCCACGTCGAAAGCGGCGACATGATCCATGACGCGATCAGGTTCGTCGATGCGCCCGTGCAAATGCTCGGCACGGGCTGGGTCGCCAGCGCTGGCGCCCTGATCTATTGCGCCGTCCCGCGCGAGCGCCGCTTCTGCCTGCCGAACACGCGCTTCTTGCTGCACGAACCGCGCGGCGGCGTTGGCGGCATGGCCTCGGACGTCGAGATCCAGGCCCGCGAAATCCTGCGCATGCGCGAGCGCCTCAACAAAATCTTCGCCGAAGCCACCGGCCAAACGCCGGACAAGATCAAGCGCGACGTCGACCGCGATTACTGGATGCTGGCGCAAGAAGCCGTCGATTACGGCCTTGTTGGCCGCATCGTGAAGCACCAGAGCGAACTGCGTTAAACACAGCGCAAATGCTCAGACATCAAAGCGCGGAGGGCGACCTCCGCGCTTTTGTTTATTGCGTAAAGGCGGGACAGATGAGGGGCGCCGGCGGCGAGGTCAAACACCTGCGTTCCCGGCCACGCATAACCCGACCTTAACAGCCCACGTGTTATCCATGCCGCGCTCGCAAGATCCGCATAAGCGGACGCGCGGCGTGGGTGGCGGGAGAATTCCTAATGCGTGTTAAGTTCGCGGCGTCCGCGGTGGCGCTCGCTTTGGCGGCGTGCAGCGCCGGCTCATCGGAGCATGCCGAAGCCGGCCACGAAAGCGCCGAGGCGCCTCATGGCGGCGAAGCACACGGGGACGCTCACGCTGCGCCGCATGCCGGCCTCGGCCCCGCCAGCGCCCACGCCGCCCCCTCGCAAGGCGGCGATCACTGGGCTTACAATGATCAAGCCGCATGGGCGCAGCAGTCTGGCGTGTGCGGCTCGGGCGCCGAGCAGTCGCCGATCAATCTCTCCAGCGCCGCGCCGATGGCGGAAATGCCCGACCTCGCGCCGCGCTATCTCGATGCGGCCGGCGCGCTGCAGGATAACGGCCACACGCTGCAATTCGCGCCCGATCAAGCCAACGCCATGCTGATGGTCGGTCAAAGCGCCTATTCGCTCGCGCAATTTCATTTCCACTCGCCGGCCGAGCACACGCTCGATCGCCGCGCTTTCCCGGTTGAACTCCACTTCGTGCACCGCAACAGCGCCGGCCAGCTCGCCGTGCTCGGCGTGTTTATCGAAGAAGGCCCGGAAAATCCGGAGATCGGCACGCTGCTGCACGCCATTCCGGGCGCGCAAGGCGAAGCCAATGCGACGCACCTCCAAATCGACCTCAACGCCCTGCTGCCGACCGACCGCGCCTATTTCGCCTATGCCGGCTCGCTGACGACGCCGCCTTGCAGCGAAGGCGTTCGCTGGCATGTGTTACGCACGCCCATCCAAGCATCAGCGGCCCAGATCGCGCAGCTGCGCGAAAAGCTCGGCTCCAGCTCGCGCCACGTTCAGCCGCTGAACCAGCGCACGGTGATGCTGGGGACTTGAACCGCTACGGCGTAAGCATGCCCGGCGGCGTGTAGCGCACCGTCCCGTGCGGGCCGAGCGGCAGGTCGAGATACACCCACCCCGCCGTCATCGCGATGCCTGCCGCCATGAAGCAGAGCGCATAAGGCAGCATGAGGGAAAGCAGCGAGCCGACGCCGAAGCTCGCGTCCCAGCGGCGCGCGAACGCCAGCACGATCGGGAAATAGCTCATCAGCGGCGTCATGATGTTGGTGAAGCTATCGCCCATGCGATAGGCGGCCGTGGTCATTTCCGGCGAGATGCCAAGCAGCATGAACATCGGCACCACGACGGGCGACAGCGCGGCCCACTTGGCCGAGGCAGAACCGATGAACAGATCAAGGAAAGAAGAAAACGCCAGCACGCTGACCAGCAGCAACGGCGCTGGCAGCGCCAGTGTTTGCAGCCATTCAGCGCCATTAATGGCCGCAATCGGCCCCAGCCGCGACCAGTTGAACATCGCCACAAAATGTGCGGCGAAGAGCGCGAACACGATATAGGGCGCCATGCTGGCGATGCCGGCGATCATCCGATCGATCACGTCTTTCGACGATTTCACCACGCCGACAGCCACACCAAAGGCAATGCCGCACAATAGAAACATCAAGAAGAAACCAGCGATCAGTGCGCGATAGAATGGCTCCAGCGCTGCAGGCCCTTCGCGGGTTTCATCGATCAACGGCGTGTAGCCCGGCCAGAAACACAGCGCCGCGAACACTGCAACGATCGCCAGCGCAATCCATCCGGCCCAGGCGAGACCTTTCTTCTCAGCCAGCGTCACTGTCGATTTCGCTAGCTCGGCTTGGATGCCGTTATCGTCCGTGCCGCCCCACGGCCCTAACCGAGGTTCAACAATGCGATCGGTGACAAACCAAATGATCGGCGTGAACAGCACGACGATGCCCAGGATAAACCACCAATTGCCGAGTGGATTCATGGTCCAGTTGGGATCGATGATCTGCGCCGCTTCTTCCGTGAAGCCGAACAGCAGCACATCGATCTGACCCGGCGTGATATTGCCGGCATAACCGCCCGACACCGCAGCAAACGCCGCCGCAAGGCCGGCCAAGGGATGGCGCCCAACCGCGCCATAGAGCAACGCCGCCAACGGAATGAACACGACATAAGCCGCGTCTGAAGCATGGTGCGAAACCATGCCAATAATGCAGATGAGCGGCGTCAGGATCAGACGCGGCGCATCACTCAAACTGGCGCGAATAAGCGCGCTGAACAGCCCCGTTCGCTCAGCAACGCCGGCGCCGAACATCACCAAGAGCACCACGCCAAGCGGCGCAAATCCGGTCAGCGTGCGCGGCATCTCCGCGAGCAGCCGGCGCATATTCTCCTCAACGAAAAGCGAGGTGGCGGCGTAGGTCAGCACGCCATTCTCGAGCGTCGCGCCCTCGGGCGCTTCCTCGCCGGCATAGGTCAGCGAAGCCGACCAGCCGAGCGCTTCGCCGACCGCCGACAGGATCATCAGCAGGCCGATCAGCCAAACGAAGATCATGATCGGGTCGGGCAGCAGATTGCCGACCTTCTCGACGAAGCCGAGAAAGCCGCGCTGCCTGCGGGCGGCCCCCGTGAGTTGGGATGTATCGGTCATGCGCCTGCTCCTAACCGGTCTTGCAGGCGCACACCTTCCCAGGTCCGCCGACGATCACCGATGATTGCCCGGCCACGAGCGCAATCGCAAGCGCCGCCTAAGCGCGCATCATCGCGCCGCCATTGACATCAAAGATGGCGCCGCTGATCCAGCGGCCATCATCCGAGAGCAGCATGGCGACGACACCGGCATGGTCCTCCGGCTCGCCCAGGCGCGATGCTGCCGAGCGCGTGAGATAAAGCTCGGACCATTGCTTCGGATCCGTGCCATCGGCTTGCATCTGCGCCTTCATTTGCTCGGTGACGGTGAAGCCCGGCGCAATCACGTTGGCGGTCAGCCCCTTCTTTCCATAAGCAGCCGCCACATGCCGGGCCAGCGCGTTAATCCCGGCCTTGGTGATCGCGTAACATGGGCGCACAGCCTCGCCCGCGTGCGCGGCCCCGGAGCTGGTGTAGACAATCGCCGAAGCCGCATTTTTCAACAGATGCGGGACCACTGCCCGCGTGCAAAGCAAATGCCCGCGCAAATTTACCGCCATGGTGCGGTCGAACACAGCCAGATCGATATCGAGTGCGGTTGAATCCTGCATGATGATCTTGAGATCGGCCGCATTGACGTGCGCCCCATCCAACCCGCCAAAGCGCGCCACGGCGGCCTCCGTCGCCGCATTGACTGACGCTTCATCAGCGATGTCGACCTGCACGGCGAACGCTTCCCCGCCAGCCGCGTTGGCGGTGCGCGCGGCGCCCTCCACGTTAATGTCGGCCACGCACACGCGTGCGCCCTCTTGCACAAGACGCTTCGCCGTCGCCGCGCCAATACCGGTGGCGGCGCCAAAAATAATGATCCTGCGTCCCTCCAGCCTGCCCTTCATGTCCGCCCCTCCCTGTTATGATCATGGCCTAGGAGCCGATATTTCCTGACGCCGCGCCACTAAAAACTTGCATTCCGGCCGCTTTGCCCTATTTGCAGCCGCGTCTCGTGTCGGCGGAGCGTCCGCGAGACGGTTTAGTCCGACGCCGCCCATAGGAGCTGTCTCCATGGCTGACGCCAAAATCGACTCGAACCGCAAGGCGGAACTTCTCTCCAGCCCCGTCGAACACATCGACATCGCCAGCTTCGACGCGCGCCCGATCATCGACGCCTGGGGCAAGATGAGCTTCACCAGCCGCGACGCCGCGCGCGCCGCGAAGATCCTCAATATGGCGCTCGAAGATCAGAACTGCTCGACCTGGCTGATCATGGCCGGCTCCACCGGCGCGGGCGGCTGCCTGCACGTCTGGCGCGACATGGTTGAGTACAATATGTGCGATGCGATCGTCGCCACTGGCGCCTCCATCATCGACATGGATTTCCTCGAAGCGCTTGGCTTCAAGCATTACCAAGCCAAGGAAATCCCGGACGACAATACGCTGCGCTCGCTCTACATCGACCGCATCTACGATACCTATATCGATGAAGAAGAGCTGCAGCACGTCGACGAGACCATCTACCAGATCTGCAATGCGCTCGAACCGCGCCCATACACCTCGCGCGAGTTCATCTATGAGATCGGCAAGTGGCTCGCCGCCGGCAACGCCAAGAAGAAGGACTCGCTGATCCAGCGCGCCTACGAAAAGGGCGTGCCGATCTTCGTGCCGGCTTTTTCGGATTGCTCGGCCGGCTTCGGCATCGTCAAGCACCAAGTCGAGCGCCGCAAAGCGAAGAAGCCATACCTCACCATCGATAGCGGCGGCGATTTCCGCGAACTCACGGAAATCAAGCTCGCCGCCGGCACCACCGCCCTCTTCATGGTCGGCGGCGGCGTGCCAAAGAATTTCGCGCAAGATACGGTCGTCTGCGCCGAAATCCTCGGCCACCATGACGTCGAAGTGCACAAGTACGCCGTGCAGATCACGGTGGCGGACGTCCGCGATGGCGCCTGCTCCTCCTCAACGCTGCAAGAAGCCGCCAGCTGGGGAAAGGTCAGCACCGTGCATGAGCAAATGGTGTTCGCTGAAGCCACCAGCGTGGCGCCCATCATCGTCAGCGACGCCTATCACCGCGGCGGCTGGAAAAAACGCCAGCCGCGCAATTGGGCTAAGCTGTTCGCTTAATAGCGTTGAATAATATGCATAAAGGCCGCTCCTTTCGGAGCGGCCTTTTCTGCTTTCAGCTGCGCGACGCGCAGGGCGTTATCTGCGCGCAGCTACGAACGCTGGACGCCAGCGCGCGTGCGATAGAGCGAGTAGCCGATCGCACCGCCGATGAGCGTGAGCGTCGCAATCAGCGCCCATTGCGGCTCCAGATAAGGCAGCCAGCCCAGTTCCTTTGAAAGCCCGAAATTCCAGATGATCTTCGCGCCAATCAGCACCAGCACGAGCGATAATCCGTATTTCAAATAGGCGAACCGCTCCACCGCCGCAGCCAACATGAAGTACATTGAGCGCAGGCCGAGAATGGCGAAGATGTTCGACGTATAAACAATGAACGGATCGCGTGTGACGGCGAAGATGGCCGGCACGGAATCAACCGCGAAGACGATATCGGTCGCTTCCACCATGAGCAGCGCCAAAAAGAGCGGCGTTGCGAACAGGGTGAGCTTTCCGGTTTTCGGATCGGGTCGCTTGACGAAGAAATTGTGGTTCTCGATCTTGTCCGTCACATTCATGTGCCGACGCACGAATTTGAGCAGGCCGTTATCTTCCAGCTTCATCTCATGGCCGCCGCCAGCCATCATGCGCCAGCCGGTCCAGATCAGGAACGCCGCGAAGATGTAGAGCACCCAGGTCCACGAATTGATCACCGCGGCGCCCGCTGAAATGAAGATCGCGCGGAAAACAATCGCGCCGATAATACCCCAGAACAGCACGCGATGCTGATATTCGCGCGGCACGGCGAAGTAGGTGAAAATCAGCGAAATAACGAAGATGTTGTCGAACGCCAGCGCCGTTTCGAGCAAATAGCCGGTGAAGTATTGGATCACGGCTTGCTGGTTCAAGTTTTCCGGCGAAGCGTAATATTGAGGATCAGGCTGATAGACGAAAGCAACATAGAGCCCGAACAAGAGCGCGAGGGAGGCGAAGCTCGCCCACATGATCGCGCTCTTGGTTGGCGAAATGACGCCATCACGCTTGTTAATTAATCCGAGATCGACCCACAGCAGTAGGCCGACCACGCTTAAGAAGCTGAGCCAAAGCCAAACCGGCTGGCCCGCAAACTCACCCGACAAAAATTCCATTGATAAGACCCGCGCGCAGAAGTTGCTGAGCGAACTGCGGGCGAAGCGCGTGCCGGGCCTGGACCAGAGGGGCTGAGCGCCGGAGCGCGCCTCTCACTCGCAATCCTCCAGTCCGACATCACGGTTCAAGCGAACCGCCAGAGGGGCCCGGTCCTGGTGGATGTCACTTAGCGGCGTTCGCGCGGCTTTCAAGCCCCCACCAGCCGGTTCTTGACGCCCAAGCGGCGGCGTCGATGTCATGTCGTTGCTGTCCGACCGCCTGAGGCCTAGCTGGGACCGCGCCGCCCAGGCAAATTTTCTGATGGGAGAGTGTCGGGCCGCGCCCATCGAGACCGTCCTAAGGAAGTTAACGAAGTTGAAAGGGCCCTCGCCATGCACAAGAACCTGATCTGCCTCTGGTATAATGGCGGCGCCGAAGAGGCAGCGCGCTTTTATGCGCAGGTCTTTCCGGATACCCGCGTCACCGCTGTGCACCGCGCCCCAAGCGACTATCCAGACGGCAAACAAGGCGATGTACTGACCGTGGAGTTCACCGTCGTCGGCATTCCCTGCATCGGACTCAATGGCGGCCCCCAATTTCCGCAGACCGAAGCCTTCTCCTTCCAGATCATGACCGAAGATCAGGCCGAGACCGACCGCTACTGGAACGCGATTGTCGGCAATGGCGGCGCCGAAAGCGCCTGCGGCTGGTGCAAGGATAAGTGGGGTCTCAACTGGCAAATCACGCCGCGCACGCTCACCGAAGCGATGGCCAAAGGCGGCGCCGAAGCCCAGCGCGCCTTCGCCGCCATGATGGAGATGAGGAAGATCGATATCGCCAAAATTGATGCTGCGCGGCGGGGCTAAACCTTCGCGCGGCCGCGTGAGTGTTGGCGTGTGACAGTTTGATGATATTGGTGCGCCCCGGAACAAAAATGGGGGGCGGAGCGTGCGCATTATTCTGGCCAGCCTGGCGGCTTTGACTTTGGCTGCGTGCCAAACCACCACGCCCGATAACGCCATGCCCCCGCCCGAGCCGAGCGTCGCCTTCCCGCACGGGGAAATGACGCCGCTGCCGCCTGGTATGCAGATCGATGGGCGCCTGTTCCTGGCGGCGCCGCCGGCGCCCGGCAGCGCCGCCGACCGCGCCGATCTGGCGATCTCGCTGGGGCCATGGACGGACGAGCGCACGGTGCAAGCGCGAGAAGACAACCAAATCGACGCCTTCGCCGCCTTCGACAACGTGCTGGGCGCCGATTTCACCGCGGCGCGGTTTCCCGCCACCAATACGCTGCTGCGCCGCGTCACCGCCGCCGCTGGCCTCGCCTCACAACCGCCGAAGGACTATTACCAAAAGGATCGTCCGTTTGTGCGCTTCTCCGATCACCCCACTTGCATAACGCCGGAAGCTTACTTGCGGACGAGCGGCTCTTATCCGTCGGGCCACGCTTCCATCGGATTCGCCTGGGGTTTGACTCTCGCCGCTGCTTTGCCCGCCCGCAGCAATGCGCTGATCGAGCGCGGCATCGACTTCGGCCAAAGCCGCGTTGTCTGCGGCGTGCATTGGCAGAGTGACGTCGACGCAGGCCAATTGCTCGGCGCTGCCGCGTTCGCGCAGCTGCAGAGCGATGCGGCGTTTCAGTCTGAGCTCGCAGCCGCACGCGCCGAGCTGGCGGGCGCCTACCCCAACTAAGTTAGCGCGCCGCGCTTAGCCGAGAGAAACTGAATCACTGCGGGATCGCGCTCGCGGGCGATGGCTTCCTCATAAGCGAGGCGCGCTTCATCGCTGCGGCCGAGCTTAGCCAGCAAATCCGCGCGCAGCGCCCAATAGGGTTGGTAGCTCTGCAGCGATTTCGCTTCGACCGCCTCCAATGCCGCAAGCCCAATCGCGGCGCCATCGCGCTGGGCGAGCGCTGCAGCGCGATTGAGCTTCGCCACTGGAGACTGCGTCAGCGCGCACAAACCATCGTAGAGCGTGACGATCGCATCCCAATCGACCGCACGCATGCGCCGCGCATGATGTGCGGACTGGATCGCCGCCTCAAGCTGAAACCGGCCAACGCGGTCGGCATGCGCGGCGCGCATGAGCGCCCGCTCTGCTTCGAGCTGCATCGCCGCATCCCAAAGCGTAACGTCCTGCTCCGCCATCGGCACGAAACGCCCGTCGACCCGGCGCGCGGCGCGGCGCGCCTCCAGGTGTAAGAGCAGCGCCAGCAGACCCAGCGCCTCGGGCTCGTTCGGCATCTGCGCCACCAGCACGCGCACCAGCCAGATCGCTTCTTCCGCGAGCGCGTGACGCTCTGCGTCCGCGCCGAGCGGATCGGACCAGCCTTCGGCATATGCTGCGTAAACAGCCTCTAACACGGCGCGCAACCGCGACGCCCATTGCTCTGGCGGAGGCGGATCGAATGGAACGCGCGCCTCCAGAATACGCTGTTTGGCCCGCACCAGACGCTGGCTCATCGCTGCGGGCGCCACCATGAACGCCGCTGCGATGCGCTCAGCGGAAAGCCCGAGCACAGTTTGGAGCATGAGCGGCGTCCGCGCGCCGGCATCAATGTCCGGGTGAGCGCAGGCAAACATGAGGTGGAGCCGGCGATCCGGCGTCTTTGCCTCGCTAACTGCCGCCTCCACCTCTTCGACGCCGCGTATAAGCTCGGCTTGCCCGGTCGCCGCCGTGTTGGCGCGCCGGGCTGCGTCGATCAGTTTGCGCTTGGCCGCCGCGAACAGCCACGCTTCGGGATTTTCCGGCGCGCCGGTTCGTGGCCAAGCCATCAGCGCCGCTGCGAATGCGTCGGCGAGCGCATCTTCCGCCGCTGCGACGTCGCGCGAGCGCGCCGCGAGCAGAGCCAAGAGTCGGCCATAGCTCTCGCGCGCGACGCGCTCGGCGAGCCGCGCTTCGTTCACCGCACCACGACAGGCCTGAGTTCGACGCCGCCGCCATGCATCATGGCCGGGCATTGCTTGGCCCATTTCAGCGCCTCGGCTTCGTCAGCGCACTCAATCAGATAGTAGCCGCCAAGCTGCTCCTTGGTATCCAAGAACGGCCCATCGACCACGGAGGCGCCGCCCGCGCCGCGCACGCTTTTGCCGGTGGACGCGACCTGCAATTCATCGCCGACGACGAGAACGCCAGCCTCCTTCAGCTTCGTGGTGTAGGCGTAATAGGCGCTCATGATTTCCGCGCCCCGTTCCGGGGTCACGTCCGCCCAGTCCGATTCCTTGCCATAGATCAGGATCAAGTAACGCATTGCCTTCGCCTCCTCGCGCCGCGTTCATCGGGGCGCTTCGGACCTGTGACGCGCGGTCCGGCCGAGTTTCGACAGCTGTTGCAAAGTTTTTTTGGACAGGCCTAAGAGCGCTTCAGCAGCCCCAGCGCCATCAGGCTCTCCGCCGTTGCTATGGTGGCGTCTTCGTTTGAACGCGGCGTCCAGCCCAGCACGCGGCGCGCCTTCTCGTTGGTGCTGTTGCGGTATTTGCCGAGTTCCGGCGTGATCTGCGCCACTGCCGGATCGGTCAGGCTCGCCAGACGTATGATCCAGTTTGGCACCTCGCTGGTCGGCGCCTTGCGCGCAGCATCGCCCAGCCGGCGCTTCAGCATCAGCGCAATGTCCTTCACCCACACATGATCTTCCGCCACCGCCAGGAAGCGCTCACCCTTGGCGGCGGGATTGGTCATGGCGCGCAAGTGCAAATCAGCCACGTCGCGCACATCGACAATGCCGAAGCTGATGCGCGGGCAGCCCGGCATGTCGCCATCCATCAGCCGCTGCACCAGCATGATCGAGGTTGAATAATCCGGTCCCAAGACTGGACCGAACACCGCCACTGGATTGACCACGGCAAGCTCAAGCGCCCCACCCTCGCGCGCGATGAAATCCCAGGCCGCGCGTTCGGCCAGTGTTTTCGATTTCACATAGGCGCGCACGTCGGATCCGTTCGGATCGGTCCAATCAGCCTCTGTGTACGGCGTGTTGCGGAAGCCTTGTCCGTAACCGACTGCGGCGAAAGACGAGGTCAGCACGGCCCGCTTCACGCCTGCGTCGCGCGCGGCTTTCAGAACGCGCAGCGCTCCTTCGCGCGCGGGCCGGATGATCTCATTCTCATCCTTCGGCGCCGCCGGTGGGAAGGGTGAAGCCACGTGCAGCACGAACGTGCAGCCAGCCACGGCGTCGCCCCAACCCGCATCGCTGCTGAGATCGGCAGCGGCGAAACTGAGACGATCACCAGCTTCGACTCCGCCTTGGTTGAGCATGGCGCGCACATCGCCCTCGCGCGAAAGCGAGCGGACCGTTGTGCGCACGGTATAGCCCGCCTGCAGCAATTGGATGATGCAGTGCGCCGCGATGAAGCCAGAACCGCCCGTCACCAGAACCAGCTCACCCGCCATATGCCGCCCCTTACTGTGTGGCTAGCGTTGATAGCTGAGATGTCAGTTCGTCGAACGCAGTCCAGAATTGGGCGCGGATCTCATCGCGCTCCATGAGGATTTCGTGCTTGGCCCCAGCGACCGTGATGTGGCGCGCATTGGGCAAAGTGCTGACGATGGCGGCGTGAGACGCGTTATCGACCAGCAATTCGCGCTCCGCCGTAAATACAAGGATCGGGATGCGAACATGCGCAAACGCATTGGGCGCAGCGAACCCCTCGAATACATCGGCCGCAGCGGACACCCAGCCTATTGTAGGACCGGCCAGAGCAAGGCGCGGCTCCTCAGCGATGAGGCCCTGACAGCGCGCATGCCGTTCGCGGTCGCTGGTGACAGGGTTTTTCTTGAAGTTCTCGCGCTTCCATTTCTGCTCGACGCTGGGCGCGAACTGCGCGCCGGCGCCAATCGAAGTCATGAATCGCGCGTACTTCTTCGCCAGCTCGCTCAGATTGGCGATGCCCCACATCGGCGCGGTAAACACGGCGGCGTCCAGTTCAAGACGCCGGGTCTGCAGGGCGCGCAGCACAATCGCGCCGCCCATGGAATGCGCCAAACCAACATGCGGACGCGGCAGCTTCGCCGAAAGCAACTTCAGCGCCGTCGTCAGATCGTTCACCGGATCGTCGAGTGTGGTGAAGTGACCTTTCAGCGGATTGGGCGTCTCCCGCCCTGACAATCCCTGGCCGCGCCAATCGATGCAGAATACGGCGAAGCCCCGGCCCTGCAATTCGCGGATCACCTCGAAATATTTCTCGATGAATTCGGTGCGCCCTGGCGCCACGATCACCGATCCGCGCGGCGCCCCATGCAAAGCGGGCGCGGTGAGCACGCGAATGCGTACTCCACCGCGCCCCTCAAGCCAGTGTTCCTCCGCTCCCTCAGGAATTTCGTTGCCGGGGACGCGGACAAACGCCATTGCTCAGAAGTGCCTCTTTAGCGCAGCTTCGCCATGACGCTTTGCAGCTGCATGGCCACGCCCATATCGCCTTCGACCTTGAGCTTGCCTTGCATGAAAGCGGCGGTCGGATCGAGCGTGCCCGTCGACATGCCGATGAAATCGTCCAGCTTCACCTTGATGGTGGTGTCGGCCGCTGCGTCTTCAGTGCTGACCGCGCCAGCAACGCCATCCATAAAAATCTTGCCGGCGTCGCCAAAATCAAACTTCACCTTCTTGCCCGGGATGGTGACACCAGCGCTTTTGAACTTCCCCAAAATGTCATCGAACGTCATTTCTTTGCCCTCCGGCGGCTTCGACTGCCCCCCTTACACACTAGAGCAGCGCTCGCGGCAAGAGTGACGCGAGCGTCATCCGTTTGACCCTAGGGCGCGGCGGGCTGCTGCGCCGCGGCGGCGCCCGGTTTGCGGAACTTGAGCGTCATTCGGTCGCTTTCGCCGATATCTTGATAGGGTTCTGTGTCGAAATCGGGATCGTCTGGGCGCCCAAGTGGGGAGGTGCGCAGCGTCGGCGGCAAGGTCCATACGCCGAAGGGATGGTCGCGATCGTCCCTGGGATTGGCGTTGACGTCGGTGGCGGCGACAAATTCGAGCCCCGCCTCCGCGGCGAGCGTTTTGACATACGCCTCTTGCACATAACCCGACCCCGCAAGCGGGTCTTGCAAACCGGTCGAGGGCGCGCGGTGCTGCTCGACGCCAAATACGCCCCCGGGCTTCAGAGCCGCGCACACGCTGGAGAACACCCGCTCGGCAATCCCCTCCGCCATCAGGGTGTGCACGTTATTGTCCAAAATCGCGAGATCTACCGAATTGACGGGTGCGAGCGGATCGCTCCTCGAGACAATGCTGCGCTCGATGCGGCCATAAAGAGTAGGATCGCGCATAAAGCGCGCCTCGAAATTGGCCAGTGTCTCGCGCTGCGCAACCGAGGGCGAATTCGGGTCAAAGCTGGCGACGATCAGCCGTCCGCCATTGCGGGCAAGGTAAGGCGCCAGAATCGCCGTGTACCAACCGCGGCCCGGCAGCACATGCAGCACCGTCATGGTCGGCTGCAGACCCCAAAATTGCAGAGTTTCGAGGGGGTGGCGCCAAGTGTCGCGTTCGGGCTCGATGCGCCAGGGACCATCCAGCGCCCATTGCAGCGATCCCGCTTCCGGCGTGGGGTCGGCGCCCTCCTCCGAGGGCTCGCCGCACGCGCTGAGGGGCAGCAGGACGGCCCCGGCGAGGAACGAGCGGCGGTGAGGCGGGCGCATGAGAGCGCCGTACCGCCGACCGGTTGATTTTGTCAAAACGGCCGCACTTGAACCACCCGCACCTTTCCCCATCTGACCTGTGCGCGGCGCTCCTTGGAGGCTGCGCGACGGAGGCGAGGGCCGCCTTTTGGGGTCCGAAACCGCTTCCGCCGCCGCCCCGGCGATCGGGGCAGATTGTCGCTTTGGAAGGACAAACACATGGCTTCGAATGATCTGAACCCCCTCTACCGCACGCTGGTCGGCTTTGACCGCATTGCGAACCTGATGGATCAGGCTGCGCGTCTCGACAGCGCGCCGGGCTATCCCCCTTTTAACATCGAGCAGACCCGTGAAGACGCGTTCCGGATCGAACTCGCCGTGGCCGGTTTTTCCGAAGAAGAGCTGACCATTGAGTTCAAGCAGAACACGCTGATCGTGTCCGGCGCCAAGCAGCCGAGCGAAGAACAGCGCCGTTTCCTGCATCGCGGCATCGCCGAACGCAATTTCGAGCGCCGGTTTGGTCTCGCGGACCACGTCCGTGTTCAGACCGCTCAGCTTGAAAACGGCTTGCTCACCATCGACCTCGTCCGCGAGCTTCCCGAAGCTCTGAAGCCGCGCACGATTTCGATCAATACGCCAAAGGCGGCGAAGCCGGCCAAAGTGGTCGACGCCAAGCCTGCGGCGAATGACGAGACTGAAGCGGCATAGACTTAACCGCTTCTGAGCTCGCCGCGCGGCGCCGTCCCCCTCCCCCCCTGCGCTGCGCGGCGGGCGATCTTTCCAACGGCGCACATCGCAAGATGTGCGCCGTTTTTTTTGCGCCGTCAGATGACGACGAAGTCGGCGTTGGTGAGGGCGAGATTTTTGGTGAGCGTGGCGATCTGCACGGACCCGCCTGCGGCGTTGCCGTTGGCGTCGTAAATCAGCGCGCCCGTGGTTGCGTTGTAGATGATGCGGTCATTTGCATCATGCGCCGCAGCGCCAACCCAAAATTTCGCCGCCGCGAGCACGCCAGTGGCGGCGCCCAGAGCAGCGAATACCGAATTCTCCAGCTGAATCGTATCAGCCGTGACGTTGAAGTCGTTGATGATGTCGCGATTGCCGGCGACCGCGGCTGCGTTAAGCACGAACGTATCGGAGCCGGACCCGCCGGCCAGCGTGTCGATGCCCGCACCGCCCGTCAGTATGTCGTTGCCGCCGCCGCCATTCAGCGTGTTGGCGGCGCTGTTGCCAGTGATAATGTTCGCCAGCGTATTACCCGCGCCGTTAATGGCGCTTGAGCCGCTGAGCACCAGATGCTCGACATTGGCGTCTAGCGTACGGGTGATGCTGGAGAAAACCGTGTCCGTGCCCTCATTCGAGGATTCATTGGTTTCATCGCCCGCATTGTCGACCACATACGTATCGTCCCCGCCTCCGCCTTCCATCACATCGGCGCCGCCTCTGCCGTCGAGCGTGTTGTTCGCATCATTGCCAAGAAGCGCGTTGATGGATGCATTGCCCGTCGCGTTGATCGCGCCCGAGCCAGTGAGCCGCAAATCCTCGAAGCCTGCGAGCAGCGTGTAGGTGAAACTGGCCTGCACCTCGTCAATGCCGCTGGAATCGATCAGCGTGTCGGTCGCGTCGATAATGAAGATGTCATTGCCGGCGCCGCCATTCAGCGTATCGGCGCCGCCAGCTCCCACCAGCACGTCGTTAGCGCCGCCGCCGATGAGAACGTTTGCGGCGTTGTTGCCGGTAATTTCATTGTTGGCCGTGTTGCCCGTGCCGTTAATGGCTAAGGCGCCCGTCAGCGTCAGATTCTCAAGATTTGCGCCAAGCGTGCGCGTGATGCTGGACTGGACCGTGTCCGTGCCTGCATTCACGCCTTCATTGGTTTCGTCGCCGTCATTGTCCACCACGTAGGTATCGTCGCCGGCGCCGCCCTCCATGACATCGGCGCCGCCCCTGCCATTAAGAACATTGTTCGCAGCGTTGCCGATCAGCGTGTTGATGAGAGCATTGCCCGTCGCGTTGAACGCGCCTGAGCCCGTTAGCGTGAGATCCTCGAAGCCAGCCAGCAGCGTGTAGGTAAAATTGGCGCGCACCTCATCGATGCCGCTGCTCTCGGTCAGAATGTCGGTCGCGTCGATGATGTAGACGTCGTCGCCGGCGCCGCCCTCCAGCGTGTCGGCGCCGGCGCCGCCGGTGAGGGTGTCCCCGCCGTTCTCACCTCGGAGCACATCTGCGCCGCCGCTGCCAGAAATCACGTCATTTCCATCGCCGCCTGTGATGACGTTGGAAGTACTGCCGCCGGTGATGTTGTCCGCGTAATCTCCGCCTTCCACATTTTCGATGTTGGCGACATTGCCGGAATTACCGAAGCCATCGGCCATAATTCCGGTTGTGAGATTCACCGTCCAACCATTGAGCGTGAAGATCTCCTCGGCGAGCCCGTCTTCGTTTTCATCGACCAGCATGGCATCGCCCAGAAGACTGAGCAGGTCTGCGCCCGCTCCACCGTCAACGAGAGCCGCCGCCCCGTTCATCTGGAAGAAGTCCACCCCGCCGAGGCCAAGCAACGTATCTGCAAACCCGCCGATAATGTCGTTGTCGCTGTCATTACCCGTGAATTGATCCGCAAAGATGGTGCCGCCACCGAGGCCTTCGATGTCGTTGGGGATTAGCTCCTCGTTTCCATAGCCGTCGTTGGAAATCACGCCTGTTAGAAGGTTTGCGACCACCGCTTGCGTGGCTGCAAACATGTAGAACG
This sequence comes from Hyphomonadaceae bacterium, assembly GCA_033764855.1. Taxonomy (GTDB): domain Bacteria; phylum Pseudomonadota; class Alphaproteobacteria; order Caulobacterales; family Aquidulcibacteraceae; genus Vitreimonas. The sequence continues at coordinate 104,994 of JANRIP010000033.1, forward strand.
AGATGCGATCAAATCCGTCGCCGCCGACATAGGTGTCGACGCCATCACCGCCGCGCAGGAAATCGTCACCGGCCCCGCCATCAAGCGTGTCGTCGCCGCTGTCTAGGTTCCAATTGTTCCAGCCATCGCCAAATAGCGCATCGCTGCCTTCGCCGCCCTCCAAAATGTCGTTGTCTTGAAGGCCGTAGATTTCATCGTCGCCGTCTTCGCCCCACAAATGGTTGGCGACCGAACTGCCATCCAGATAGTCAGCAAGCGAGCTCCCATGGGCGTTTTCGATGCTCACGATAGAGCTGGAATTGCCGAAGCCGTCATCGACGAGCAGCTCGTCCCACAGATAGAGGACGACACCGGCGCCCGCGAAAATGACTTCCGCAAAGCCGTCTGAATTCTGGTCCGGCACGAGCGCGCCGAATTCCTGTCCGCTGAATCCGAGAATGGTGTCGATGCCCAAGCCGCCGTCGACATCAGCCGCGCCTTCTAGGGAAATTCCGTCATTGCCGCCAAGCGCGGTGATCGTGTCGCCGATACCGGCGACAAAGAGATTGGACGCATCATCGCCTTCAAAGGAGTCTGCGAACGCGGTGCCGCCGCCCAGCCCCTCAATGCCGGTCATGGTTTCGGCATTGCCGAAGCCGTCATTGCTGATGACACCCGTCAATATGCTCGCATTCACGCCCTGCGCGGCGGTGAGCATATAAAACGAAATGCGATCGAATCCGTCACCGCCGATGTAGGTGTCGGCGCCATCGCCGCCGCGCAGGAAATCGTCACCGGCGCCGCCATCGAGCGTGTCGTCGCCGCTCGGGCCGGTCCAGTTATTCCAGCCATCGCCAAACAGCACATCGGCGCCGTCGCCGCCTTCGATGATATCGTCGCCGCCGAGGCCGTAGAATTCGTCGGCGCCGCCAAAACCCCAGAGCAGATTGTTGACGCTGCTTCCTTCGATGTAATCGTCAAGCGCACTGCCGCCGAAATTCTCAATGCTGATCAAAGTGCTTGAATTGCCGAAGCCGTCGTTTTCGAGCAGATTGTTCCCGAGGAAGACGCGGACGCCGACCGTGGCGTAGACCGTCTCGGCGTTACCGTCGCCATCAGTATCCGGCCGGAGGGAGCCCTCGAAACCAAAAACGCCCAAGATGGTGTCGTTGCCGTCGCCGCCATCGACGATGGCCGCGCCATCTAGCTGAAAATCGTCATCGCCACCGTTACCCGTGAGTGTGTCGCCCAAGCCGCCAATCAGAAGATTGTCGTTGTCGTCACCCACCAGAATGTCTGCGAACGCAGTTCCGGAGCCCAGCCCTTCCACGCCGGTCATGGTTTCGGAATTGCCAAAGCCATCATTCTCGATGACGCCGGTCAGCAGGCTGGCGATGACGCCTTCGGTCGCATCAGGCAGGTAGAACGAGATGCGATCGAAGCCCTCGCCACCGTCATAGGTGTCGACGCCGCGCGCCCCGCGCATAAAATCGTCACCGTCGCCGCCATTGATGATATCGTCACCGACCTCGAGACCGGCGTCGCCAATAAGCAGATCGTTGCCCTCGTCGCCGTTCAGCGTATCGCTGCCAGCGCCGCCTCGAAGGTTATCGGCGTCTTCCCCACCGTTGAGGGTGTCGTCGCCCTCCAAGCCCCGCAACGTATCCGCGCCAGCGAACCCATTGATCGTATCCGCTTCGGGACCGGATTGATCCCCGTCCAGCTGATCGCTTTCAGGCCCGCCATCAATGATCGCCATCGCTTAGCCTCGTGCATTCTCAGGCCACGCTGCAAAACGGCGAGCCCCCCAGCCGCTATCAAACGGTTGAATGCGGAGAAGACAAGCGAAATCCGGCGAATATTATTCGTCGTCGCGATCAGACGCGGCGCCGTCCTCCTCTTCGGGTCCAGCCTCATCCGCGCGCGTTGGCGCAGCCAGCAACACGCGATCACAGCCGGTTTCCGAGAGCAGCGCCGCCAGCGCCTCTTCCCCCGCCGACTCAGCGCGTTTGCGCTTGAGTTCCGCCAGCGCTTTTGCGGCGTAACGCTGCGGCTTCTGCGAAAACGACACGCCCGCAATCTCGACCGTCACGCGCGCATGGTCATCCGCCACCGCGTTCGCGTTTGCAGCCGCCCATGCAAGGTAAGCGTCAGCCACTTCCTGGCGCATGATGGCGCCGAGGCTCTCCTTCAACGCGGTAAGCGTCGCGAACGGACCCTCAACACGCGGCGCCTCCATGCGCGCGACCCACGCGACGATGCTCGGCGCCTGCGCCCGTATCATTGCGCCGGCCGTGGGGTCGGAGAGCAATTGCGCGAATTGTCCGTAAAAGCCGAAATCGGCGATGCTCGGACGTCCGCCAAGCAGGTAAGGCTGTGCTTGCAGCACGCTTTCAAGCGCGCCCAGCAAATAGGCAAACGAGCCCTCGATCACCGGCGCATTTTCCGGCGTCGAGCCGACATAATGCAGGCGGCCTTCCATGCGCGCCTTCGCCGCCGCCTCGACGCCCTCCGGCGCCGGCGCGCCGTCGAACATCTTTTCCACCAAGCGGGCGACCGCGCTGTCCTGATCTTCCGGGTAGGTCCAGCGATAATGGAACATGGCCTTATTGAGCCATTCGTCCGCATAGTCCTCCAGCAACGCCGCAATGAAAGCGACGGCGCGATCTTCGGGAATGATCGACGGCTCGGGCGACATGCGCTCCAGCGCTTCGATCATCGGCGTCGAGTCTTGCCAGACGCTCTCATCGGCATCGACCAGGATAGGGATCAACGGAATTTTGGCGTAGCGGGCGAATTCCTCCTGGCGCGCGGCGTTACGCTCCAGCCATTCGAATTGCAGCCCCTTAAAGCGCAGATAGGAGCGCACCTTCACCGAGTACGGCGACAGCTCGGCGCCATAGAGCCGGAAGGGTGCGTTCATTGTCTCATCTCCACAAAGCGAAACCGCCGCGCGGGTCACGCGCGGCGATCGAAGTCACATACACAATTTCCGCCGCCAAGTTCAAACCGGCTTGATGTTCACCGCCGCCGGCTTGTTCTTGCGGGGATCGTTTTCCACGTCGAAGGACACCGCCTGACCTTCGCGCAGACCAGTCAGCCCAGAACGCTCCACTGCACTCACATGCACGAATACGTCACTGCCGCCTTCATCCGGCGCGATAAAGCCGAAGCCCTTCGCCATGTTGAACCACTTGACTACGCCCGTCGCCATCGTCGCGTTCCTTCCTAAAAGTCCCGCCCGAGGCACGTCGCCCCGCACGTGAGACTGGACTTTCGAGAACGAGAAGCCGAGCGCCTACGTGGGCGCGCGGTCGAAAAACTATCTCGACCGTTTAGTCCGACGCCATGAGGCCCTTGTGGCGCATCGAAGTCAAGGAAAAGCGGTTCCCTGCTGCGCTGCAGCGCAAATTCAAAATTTAGCGAACGCCCGCGGCGAGAAGGTCGTGCATGTGCACAACGCCCACTGGCGCGCCATCATCCACTGCGAACAGGATGGTGATGCGTTTGGCGTTCATGATTGCGATGGCGTCGGCCACAGGCGCATCCGAAGCGATCGTGATGGGGTTCGCCGTCATCAGCGCGCGCGCATCTTGCTTGAACATGTCGGGCGTGAGACGGCGGCGCAGGTCGCCATCTGTGATAATGCCTATCAACTTGCCATGCTCTACCACGCCCGCCGCACCAAGGCTGTCGCGGCTCATGGCCTTCAGCACTTCCGGCACCGGCAAATCTGGCGGAACCAGCGGGTCATGCTCGCCAATGCGCATCAAATCGCGCACCCGCATCAGCGCCGCGCCAAGTTTGCCGCCCGGATGAATCGCCCCGAAATGATCCGCCGTGAATCCGCGCGCCTTGAGCAGCGCAACAGCGAGGGCATCACCCAAAGCCAGGCACATGGTTGTTGAGGTGGTTGGCGCCGGCGCCTCTTCACTCGCCTCGCCGCACTCGGGCAAAACCAAAGCCGCGTTGCTCGCCAGCGCCAGCGAAGAGTCCGGCTTGAAGGTCATGCCGATCAGCGGCACGCGCAGTCGGCGGCAGTGATGCAGCAGGTCGGAAAGCTCGCGCGTCTCGCCCGAGCGCGAAATCGCCAACACGCAATCGCTCTCGACGATCATGCCGAGATCGCCATGGCTGGCTTCAGCGGGATGCACGAAATAAGCGGACCGGCCGGTGGAGGCGAGCGTCGCCGCGATCTTGCGGGCGATATGGCCGGACTTGCCCATGCCCGAGACGATGACCCGGCCCTTCGCTTCAAACAAAAGCCTGGCCGCGTCGGCGAACGGCCCGGCCATCGGCCCGGCCAGCGCGTCAGCCAAAGTGTCTAATGCACGCGCTTCGGCGCGTATGGTCTCCTGCCCCACGGCAATGGCTGACTTGGGATCAATAGCGCCCTGGTTCATGCCCGCCTGTTCGCATGCGGCGGGACGAAAGTCATCCAATGGAAAAAACGGCGGAGCCGGCCAGGGCAGGTATTCCGGCTCCGCCAGTTGGATGGACGGATCAGGCGACCACGCGCGCGGCTACCGACAGGATCGGCAGAGCCAGGATCAGAACCAACAGCGCCGAAGCGGCGAAGCTGGAAACGCGAAGCGCGAAAGTCGGGCGGTATTCATTGTGCGGGAACATGGGGCTTCTCCTTTTTGGGGCGAGCGGGTTTGGAATTTTCCGTCTGCAGGCAGGAAATGAGGCTTGCGGGGCTTGATTACGAACGAGGAGTCCACGATCTGGATGTGAGCGAAATTCACATCTTGAGGGGGCGGGCTTGAGCCAAATCCCATCGCTCCAAACGCTCCGCGCCTTCGAGGCGGCGGGTCGTCTGCAATCCTATTCCAAGGCCGCCGAAGAGCTGGGCCTGACCCATGGGGCGGTGAGCCACCGCATCCGCGAATTGGAGGAGCGGCTGGGCAAACAGCTGTTCCGCCGCGTCGGCAACACCATGGTGCTCACCACGGCCGGCCAGGAGCTGGAGGTGCGCGTGCGCCAGGGCTTGTCCCTGCTCGAACAAGCCTTCGCCGCGCCGGCCCCGAGCGCCGCCAAAGCGGCGCGTCCGCTGGTGATCAGCGCCGTGCCGAGCCTGGCGCAGACTTGGCTTATCGCCCGCCTCAGCGAATTCCGTGCCGAACGCCCCGACCTCGACATCGCCGTGCGCATGTCCGAGCAATTGGCGGATTTCAAAAAAGATGGCGTCGATATTGGCGTGCGCCTGGGCCGCGGCGGTTGGCCGGGCCTGCATGCACACAAGCTGTTCGATGAAGCGCTGACGCCGGTTTGCACACCCGCCTATCGCGAGCGGCTCAAGCTGGAGCAGCCCTCAGACCTTTCCCGCGCCACCTTGCTCCGCAATCCCTGGACCCCCTGGGCGCGCTGGTTCAAGGCCGCCGGGCTTGACTGGGCCGAGCCGCAAACCGGTCCCTCTTTTGATGACAGCACGCTCATGCTGCGCTCCGCCATGCAGGGCGACGGCGTAGCGCTCGCGCGCCACTGGCTGGCGGTGGACGATCTGCGCGCCGGGCGCCTGGTGTTTCCGTTCGACGTCGCCGTCGATGACGATTTCTCCTATTGGCTGGTCTGGCCGACGCGCGGGGCGCAGCACCCCGAAGCCGAGGGCTTCCGCACCTGGCTCGCCAACCGCGCCGCCGCCGAAGAACATCCCTGCCCGCTGCCGGAGCTTCGCGTTGCGTCATGACAGCAGGCTTGGTTGAGAGCAGGCCCGTAAGGGCCTATGTGGAGCCATTATGAGCAGCCCCGCCCCCGTCATTCGCATTCAGCGGTGCGAATCCACGCCGATCGAGATCGGCAACCATTTGCCGCTGACCTTCATTTGCGGACCGTGCCAGCTTGAAAGCCGCGGCCACGCGCTCGAAACGGCGGAATTCCTGCGCGACGTGTTCAAGCGCGCCGGCGCCAATTTCATCTACAAGTCCAGCTTCGACAAAGCCAACCGCTCCAGCCTCAAGACCAAGCGCGGCGCCGGCCTCTCCGTCGCTGGCCCGATCTTCGAGGAAATCCGCACCAAGCTCGGCGTGCCGGTGCTGACCGACGTGCACCTGCCCGATCAATGCGCCGATGTCGCCGAAGTCGTGGACGTGCTGCAAATCCCGGCCTTCCTCTGCCGCCAAACCGACTTGCTCGTCGCCGCCGCCGAAACGGGCAAGCCGATCAACATCAAAAAGGGTCAGTTCCTGGCGCCGTGGGACATGAAGAACGTCCTCGCCAAGATCACCGATAGCGGCAATCCGAACGTGATGGCGTGCGAACGCGGCGCGAGCTTCGGCTACAACACGCTGGTGTCAGACATGCGCGCGCTGCCAATCCTCAAATCGCTCGGCGCCCCAGTCGTGTTCGACGCCACCCACTCGGTGCAGCAGCCGGGCGGTCGCGGCGAAACCAGCGGCGGCGAACGCCAATTCGTGCCAGTGCTCGCGCGCGCGGCCGTGGCTATCGGCGTCGCCGCCGTGTTCCTTGAATCGCATCCTGACCCCGACAACGCCCCCAGCGACGGCCCCAACATGGTGCCGTTCGACGAACTCGAAGATCTGGTGCGCGATCTGATGGATTTTGATCGCCTGGCCAAACGCAGCTCTATCGCGGCGGAATAGGAGCGCGCGCCGTTTTTGCATGGGCCGTCACAAAACGGCTACGCTCGTTTTCGCGGCGTAATGGTCTATTTTTTCAGCGCTTTTACGAAAACGTGACCAGCAAAGCCTGTCGCCTTCTTGTATCGGGACGGCCGCAAAGTCTGCGCAAGCAGACACAAGCACAGACATTTGTTAGTCATAATCAAGGGCCGAAGGCCTGGACGGAGCGGTAAGCTAGGTGCGCATTCTCCACCTCATCGCCGGCGCCAAAGAAGGCGGCGCCGAATATCATATGCTGGAGAACGTGCTGGCCCTCGCCGAAGCCGGCGTGGAGCAGCACGTCATCACGCGCAGCCATAGCGATTTCCGGCTCGAGCGTTTCAGCGAAGCGGGCGTGCCCTACACCGTCGCAACCTTTGATAAGTTGCTGCGCGAGCCGACCAAGCAAGTCATCCGCGCCACGGTCGACAGCTTCAAGCCGGACGTGCTGCACCATTGGATGGGCCGCGCCGGCACATACGCGCCAAAGCGAACGCGCGAGCGCAATCTCGGCTGGTATGGCGGTTATTATAAGCTCGACCGCTTCAAGAATTGCGCGTGGCATGCGGCCGTCACCTCCGACATCGCCCGCTCCATCATCGCCCAAGGTGCGCCGGCCGATCATGTCGCCACGCTCAACAATTACACCAGTGTCGATCCCGCCCCGCCGGTCTCACGCGCGGAGTTCAGCACGCCGCAAGACGCCCCGCTCCTACTCGCGCTCGCGCGACTGCATTGGAAGAAGGGCCTCGACACACTCCTGGAAGCATTGGCCGACCTGCCCGGCGTTTATCTCTGGGTCGCCGGCGAAGGTCCTCTGGAAAACGATCTGAAAGCACAAGCCGCCAAGCTCGGCGTCACCGACCGCGTGCGCTGGCTCGGCTGGCGCACCGATCGCGGCGCGCTGCTGGCGGCGTGCGATGTGGTCGCTTTCCCCTCGCGATACGAACCCTTCGGCCAAGTGACCATCGAAGCCTGGGCCGCCAATAAGCCGCTCGTCACCGCCGACGCCGCCGGCCCCGCCGCCACTGTCACAAATGACGTCGATGCGCTGCTGGTGCCGAAGGACAATCCCAAAGCGCTGCGCGATGCGCTGCGCCGCGTGATCGAAGACGCCGACCTCGCCAAGCGCCTAGTCGAGAATGGCGCGCGCACCTATCAAGCCAACTTCACCAAGACCGCTTTCGTGCGCGCCTCGATGGCCCTCTACGAAAAAATCCGCCGCAGCGCCGCCAAGTCCGAACGCGCGAGCGCCGCCTAATTCGGCAAAGCGAACGCCACCAGGTAATCACCCAGCTGCGTGCCCAGCCGCCCATGGCCGCCAGCGGCGATCACCACATATTGCCGACCCTGCCATTCATAGGTCATCGGCGTGGCTTGACCACCCGCCGGCAAACGACCCTTCCAAACTTCGCGCCCTGTCTCTACATCGAGCGCGCGCAGATAGTTATCCATCGCCGCGCCGATAAAGACGAGCCCGCCACCGGTGATGATCGGGCCGCCTGCGCCTGGCGTCCCCAGCGCGAGCGGCAGACCCGATAAATCCTGCGTCGTGCCGAGCGTGCGCCGCCACACGATCTCGCCACTCGACAAATCAACGCCAGCAATCATGCCCCAAGGCGGTGGCGTACACGGCAGCCCCAGCGGCGAGAGCACCACATCGCGCGTCATCGCATAAGGCGCGCCCTCCATCGGCGCGAACTCCTCCGACTCATTGACGGACTCGGTCACCTCATCATCCTGCGTTTTGCGATAGAGCCGCACCGCATGACCTATATTGTTTATGTTGACCACGAGCAGATTGCGACGCGGATCGAACGCGGCAGAACCCCAATTCGCGCCACCGCCGTTGAAGGGATAGAGCAGAGTCCCCTGCAGCGAAGGCGGAGTATAAAGGCCGTCACGGCGCAGCGCGCTCAGCTGTCTTTCACAGCCGAGCCGATCCCAAAGCGTGACGCCAAACGCGTCACTTGGCGATACGCGATCCGGCACAAGCGGCGGCGTGGCGAGCGGGAAAGGCTGCGTCGGCGACAAATGTTCGCCTTCGACTCCACCCTGCGGCACGGCGCGTTCCTCAATCGGCAAAACCGGCTCTCCGGTTTCGCGATCCAAAACAAACACCAACCCCGTCTTCGTGACCTGCGCCACCACATCGCGCGCGGCGCCATCGCGCCAGACGCGATAAAGCCCCGGCTGCGCCGGCACGTCATAATCCCACACATCATGGTGGACGGTCTGGAACGACCACACCACCTCACCGGTCGCTGCGCGCAGCGCGACGACGGAGTTGGCGTAGTGATTATCGCCCACGCGATTGCCGCCATAAAAATCCGGGCTGGGACTTGATGTCGGCAGGAATACCAAACCGCGCGCGGAGTCCACCGACATGGTGGACCAAACATTGGCGTGCCCAGCCATGTCGGCGGAATCTCCAGCCCAGCTCGCGCGCGCCGGATCGGCGGGGTCGCGCGGCACCGGATTGAAGCGCCAAATCTGCCGGCCCGTGCGCGCATCGAACGCATGCACCGTGCCGAGCGGCGCTTCGGTGCGGAGATTATCGCTGATCGATGAGCCCACAATGATCACATCGCCCGCCACAGCCGGCGCTGACGTAATCTGAAACTCCCCCGGCCAGCGCAATTGCACGCTGGGTTCTATCCGAACCACGCCGCCTTCGCCGAAATCCGCACACAGCGCGCCGGTGCGGGCATCGAGCGCGAGCAAGCGCGCATCAACAGTGCCCATGAACACGCGCGCCGCGCACGCGCCTTCGACCGCAATCACATCATTGAACTGCGTGCAGAAGATCAGCGCATTCTCGGCCAGGATCGGCGTCGCTTCGAACGCAACATTATCCCCCGCCGCTTCTCGCCCTTCGAAGGCGCGCGTGCGATAGGTCCAAGCCTGCCGCAGCTCGCTGACATTTTGCGCGGTGATCTGCGCCGCCGCCGAATAGCGCGAACCGCCTTGATCGCCACCATAGGCCGGCCAGCCGGCGCCCATGTCAGCGCCGGCCTCGGTCACGATCGGCGCCCGCCCATCAATATCGAGATCGCGTACCGGGGCCAGGCGCCAGATCGCCGAACCACCGAGCAAGCTCACCGCCACGAAGGCCAGCACAGCAAAGAAAATGAGATCCAGCGGCTTCAGCTTCATGGCGAACCCCCACCGCTTTTCTACGCCTCGGATTTCCCCGCCTGCGACAGAAATTCGGCGACCTGCATCCTGGCGGCTTCCGCCTCCAGCCCCGCTTCGATGCTAATGCCGGCCTCGCGCATGCGGGTAGGGCCCGCGCCATTGGCGAGCGGATGCGGGTCCGCCACCGCGAAAACCACGCGCGCCACGCCCGCGCCGATCAGCAGATCGCTGCACGAGGCAGCGCCGCTGGAGCGCTGCGCACACGGCTCAAGCGTCACATAAGCCGTCGCCCCGCGCGCGCCCGCTCCAGCTTGCGCCAGGGCTTGTTCTTCCGCGTGCGGGCGTCCGCCCTGTGCGGTGGCGCCTTCGCCAATCACCGCGCCATCCTTCACGATCACACAGCCCACAGCCGGGTTCGCGCCCGTCCACCCCACCATGGGTGCTGCCAGAGCCAAAGCCCGGCGCATGAAGGCGCCATCGCTCACGCAGGCAGAGCCGGAAGCTTTTCCGCGCGGGCCTCATCGAGATAGCGCACGCCTACCGGTTTCAGCGTCGCATCAAGCTCAATCAGCAGCGGATTGCCGGTCGGCATTTCGACATGAACAATCTGATCGTCAGCGATCTTGAACAGGTGCTTCACGATCGCGCGCAGCGAATTGCCGTGCGCGGCGATGATGAGGTTTTTGCCGGCCTTGAGATCAGGGGCGATCGCCGCATTCCAATAGGGCAGCACGCGTTCGAGCGTCGTCTTCAATGATTCTGTCGTTGGCAAAGCGGCGACGCCCGCATAGCGGCGGTCCTTGGTGAAATCGAACTCGCCGCCAGGCGCCAAGGGCGGTGGCGGCGTGTCATAGGAGCGGCGCCACACCTTCACCTGCTCCTCGCCGTGCTTGGCGGCGGTCTCGGCCTTATCGAGCCCAGTCAGCGCGCCATAATGGCGCTCGTTCAGCCGCCAGGAGCGCTCGACAGGCAGCCAGGCCAGCCTGGCGTTCTCCAGCGCCAGATTGCCGGTGCGGATGGCCCGGGTCTGGACCGAGGTGAACAGCTTGTCGAAATTGACCCCGCTGGCGGCGAGCAGCTCCCCCGAGCGGCGGGCCTGCGCCTCCCCTTCGGCGGTCAGATCGACATCCACCCATCCGGTGAAGCGGTTTTCGAGGTTCCAGCGGCTTTGGCCGTGGCGAAGCAGAGCAAGATAAGGCATGCCCCCCGTTCCCAAGCCCTCGCCCCCCCGTCAAGCGCTCTCGCAGGTGGCGAAGTGCAGCGCCCGCCGCTAAGCCTGTCGCAATGCGTCTCTGGCTGTTCCACCCGCTCGTGTTTTTCCCCCTGGTCCTGGCCTTGGGGCTTTTGGTCGTCGGCGCCAGCCTGAAGCCGCAATTGCTGCCTCGCGCCCCAGCCGAGACTGCCGGGACGGCAGATGGCCAGGTCCTGGTGCTGCAGGGCGAGGCGTTCAACGCTCCCACCGACCCGCCGCAGCAATACGTCACCGTGGTTCGGGACTTTTGGGGGCGCCCAGAAAGCCTGCGCATCGCGGCGCTGCCCAATCTCGGCGGACCGACGAGCGAAGAACGCGGCGTAGAAATTCTTCTCTCTCCCGAAACCGCCCAAAGCCTCGCGGGCCGGCGTTTACGGGCCTATGTCGCGTACCGGCCGCTGCCGTTGAACGCCGCTTCGGCCTTGGCGGTCGCCGCCGTGGGTTCGGGGCCGGTCAACTGGGTGCGCCGACGCACGCCGCCGCAGGCCAGCATTGCTCAGTTCGAAATTGTCGCACCACCCGATGTTCGGTCGATTAGCTTGCGCGTTTTGCACACCGACCCGCGACTCGCCTTTGGCGTCGAGATCGTGAGCATACGCATTACAGCGCGCTAGAATGATTGCGCTTTGCACGCTTTTCCCTCACACCCGCCCCGCGCTTTAAGGCGCTTCATCTAGCCGGAAACGACCATCATGCTGCCTGCGCCGCGCGCGAGCTTGTCCCCCAACAGCGCCGATTTCGAAAACCTGCCACTGGTGAAACCGACCGGCTTCCGTGAATACGACGCGCGCTGGTGGTTCGGCATTCAGGGCAATGACAAGCCACCGGAACTCAATCTGCTCGGCGTGCAGGCTTTGGGCCTTGGCCTAGGCACACTGGTGCGCGAACTTGGCGTCGAGCCGAAAATCGCGGTCGGCCACGATTTTCGGTTTTACTCACTTTCGATCAAAAACGCCCTGATGCTCGGCCTGCAACAAGCCGGCATGCAGGTGAAGGACATTGGCCTCGCGCTTTCGCCGGTCGCCTATTTCGCGCAGTTCGCGCTCGACTGCCCCTGCGTGGCGATGGTCACGGCTTCGCACAATGAAAACGGCTGGACCGGTGTGAAAATGGGCGCGAACCGTCCGCTCACTTTCGGCCCCGAAGAAATGGGCCGCTTGAAAGAGATCGTGCTCGCCGGCGCGTTCAAGCCGGCGCCCGGCGGTTCTTATGAGCGCATTGAGGGCATGCGCGAGAAATATCTCGCCGAAGTGACCAAAAACACCAAACTCACGCGCAAGCTCAAAGTCGTCGCCGCATGCGGCAATGGCACGGCGGGCGCCTTCGCGCCGGACGCATTGCGCATGATGGGGGTTGAGGTAGTCGAACTGCACACCAAGCTCGACTGGACCTTCCCGCACTACAACGCCAATCCCGAAGACGCCGAAATGCTGCACGATATGGCGCACGCCGTGAAAGAGCATGGCGCCGATGTCGCGCTCGGCTTCGATGGTGATGGCGATCGCTGCGGCGTCGTCGATGACGAGGGCGAGGAAATTTTCGCCGACAAAATCGGGCTGATGCTCGCGCGCGATCTCTCCGCGCAATACAAGAACGCCACCTTCATCGTCGATGTGAAGTCCACCGGACTCTACGCCATCGATCCCGTGCTGCAAGCCAATGGCGCCAAGGTCGATTATTGGAAGACAGGCCACTCCTACATCAAGCGCCGCACGACCGAACTCGGCGCCCTCGCCGGCTTCGAAAAGAGCGGCCACTTCTTCTTCCGCTCCCCTCTCGGCCTTGGCTATGATGATGGCCTCGTGGCCGCCGCAGCCGTGCTCTCCATGCTCGACCGCAATCCCGGCAAGAAGCTCTCGGACCTGCGCAAGGCGCTGCCGAAGAGCTACACCTCGCTCACCATGAGCCCGCACTGCGATGACGAGAAAAAGTACGGAATCGTCGATCAAGTGGTCGACGACTATCAAAGGCTCGCCAAGGAAGGCGGCAAGATTCTCGGACGCTCCATTCGCGACGTGAACACCGTCAACGGCGCGCGCGTTACGCTGGAGGACGGCGCATGGGTGCTGGTGCGCGCCTCCTCTAACAAGCCGGAGCTGGTGGTCGTGGTTGAAAGCATGACCAGCGACGACGACATGAAGGCGCTCTTCCGCAACGAAGTGAAGCCGCGCCTCGCCAAATTCCCAGAAGTCGGCGCTTATAATCAGGAGATCTGAGCGTGGGCGCGAACCCCTACTGCTATCTCACGACATACCAGTCCGATATAGGATCGGCGCTGGCCGCACTGAGAGAGCAAGAGTTTCGCGCTGGCCGCTACGATCCGGCGCTGCAAGCAGCTGATCCGCCCACTTACACCTTTCAGCAGCGTTTTCCTCCAAGCGACAGCTTCCCGTCCCCCGGCGCGCAGCATGGCTCCCTTGAGGAAGCCTTTGCAGACGGGATGGAAAGCGGCAGCGGAACGGGCTCGATCCTGGACATTATGGGCCTTGCGGACTTTCCTCAGCTTCTCCATGCGAGCCCGACCACGCACGAGACTTTAATGGCCACCTTTGCAAGTTCGACCCCATCGCATGATATGGCGCTGCAACTTGTGTCGCAGGATTTCTCGGTCCAAGACCAACTGATGAAAGTGATGGCTTTTTGGGATGAAATCGGACGCGGCGAGGCGCGGTACTTCATCATTTATGACCAAGGAACGCCGTCGGAAATCTTCTTCGCGGGAATGTCCATTGACTAAGGCAATCAACGCGTCGGGTCTGGAGACCAAAAAATGCGCGTAACCATGATCGGCACGGGCTATGTGGGCCTCGTTTCAGGGGCGTGCTTCGCGGATTTCGGCCACACCGTTACGTGCGTCGATAAGGACGAGAACAAGATTGCGCGCCTGCTGAAAGGCGAAATCCCGATCTTCGAACCCGGCCTGGAAGAGCTGGTGAAGGATAATGTCGAGCAGGAGCGGCTCTTCTTCACCACCGATCCCGGCGATGCGATCAGACATGCCGACGCCGTCTTCATCGCTGTCGGCACGCCTTCGCGTCGCGGCGATGGCTATGCCGACCTCTCCTATGTGTATGCCGCCGCCGAAGACATCGCCGACCGCATGGAGGGCTACACGGTCGTCGTCACCAAGTCGACTGTGCCTGTCGGCACTGGCGATGAAGTGGAAGCCATCATCAGGAAGCGCCGCCCGGACGCAGATTTCGCCGTCGTATCGAACCCAGAATTTCTGCGCGAAGGCGCAGCCATAAATGATTTCAAACGCCCGGATCGTGTCGTCGTCGGCACCGATGATGAGCGCGCGAGCGAGCGCATGCAGGATCTTTATCGCCCACTCTTCCTCAATGAGACGCCGATCGTCTTCACCTCGCGCCGCACCTCCGAGCTGATCAAATATGCCGGCAACGGCTTTCTCGCCATGAAGATCACCTTCATCAACGAAATTGCCGATCTCTGCGAAGCCGTGGGCGCAAACGTGCAGGAAGTCGCCAAGGGCATCGGCCTCGACAACCGCATCGGTCGCAAATTCCTGAACGCCGGCCCCGGCTACGGCGGCTCGTGCTTCCCGAAGGATACGCTCGCGCTGATGAAAACCGCGCGCGACAACAATGCGCCGATCGAGCTGATCGAAACCACGGTGCGCGTTAACGCGGCGCGCAAGCAAGCCATGGCGCAGAAAATCATCGACGCCATGGGCGGCAATCTCAAAGGCAAAACCGTGGCCGTGCTTGGCCTCACGTTCAAGCCCAACACGGACGACATGCGCGACGCCCCCGCGCTCGACATCATCCCAGCACTGCAAGAAGAAGGCGCCCGCATCGTCGCCTTCGATCCCGAAGGCATGAACGAGGCCAAGCATCTCCTGAAAGATGTTGAGTTCGCCAAAGGCCCATACGAAGCGCTGCAGGGCGCGGACGCTGTCGCCATCATCACCGAATGGGATCAATTCCGCGCGCTCGATCTGCAACGCATGAAGAAGACGCTGAAAACGCCAACCGTGGTGGACCTGCGCAATATTTACCGCCCCGCGGAAATGGCGGCGCACGGCTTTACCTATGTGAGCGTGGGGCGACCTTAAGCCCCTCGGAACTGCATGAACTCGATCACGGTCCCGTCCGGGTCTTCGCAGCAAAATACATATTCGCGCGTGCCGGCGAGCTCCACCAAAGTGGGCGGAGAGTAAGTCTTGTAGCCGTGCGCGCTGAGCGTCTCATAGAGCGCCTGCGCGTCGCGCACTTTCAAACACAGCCGCGCAATGCCGAGGTGCGAGAGATCGCGCGGCGTCGCCGGCGGTGATTTCGGCGTAGTCCATTCGATCAGATCGAGCCGTGTCGCGCGCGGATCGCCGCCCAGCGCCAGCAGCGCGGCCCGCCCGGCGCAATCGGCCGGCAAATCCAGCACTGGCCCTAGTCCCAGCTCCCCCAGCGACGGCAGCGCCTTGCCCTCCATCGCATTGAGATCGACGATTTGGCGAAAACCCAGCAATTCGTAGAAAGCCAGAGCGCGGTCAAAATCGCTGCAATTGATGTTCACATGATAGATTTGCAGCACATTGGGCCTGTCGTCCGTCGCCATTTGCTCGCCCGCCTCCCATCATTATCCTCATCTAATGCGTGAGCGTGCGCGCGGCGGCAAGGAGCAAAGCATGGCCGAGAGCCTACAAGGCGCAATCGCGCTCGTAACCGGTGCAGCTGGCGGCATTGGCCGCGCCGTCTGCAAGGAACTGACGGCGCAAGGCGCCATCGTCATCGCCAGCGACCTCGCCCAGACAGCGGAGGTTGAAGCCGCCGCTTACGTGCAGCAGGATGTCACCGATGAAGCGCGCTGGCACGCAATCGCCGCCGACATCAAGGCGCGCCATGGCCGGCTCGATTGCTTGGTCAATAATGCGGGCTATTCCATCGTCGAAAGCATAGAGAGCACCAGCATCGAAACCTGGCGCAAGGTGCAGGCGATCAATGTCGAGAGCATCCTCTTCAGTTTGCACGCCTTCACTCCGCTCCTGCGCATTGGCGGCGCCGAGCGCAAAGGCGGCGCATCGGTGGTGAACCTCTCCTCCGTCGGCGGCCTGCGCGGCGCCGCTTACAACGCCGCCTATTGCGCCGCCAAAGGCGCGGTGACGTTGTTCTCCAAGAGCGCGGCGGTGGAGTATGGCTCGTTGCGCTGGCCGATCCGCGTCAACAGCGTCCATCCGGGCGGCGTCGACACGGACATGACCAGCGGCATTATGAGCCGCTTCGCCGAACTCGGCGCCCAGCGCGATGCTGAGGCCGCGCGCAAAAGCCTGCTCGCCGCCATTCCCGCCAGACGCCTGGCGGGGCCGGAGGAAATCGCTGCCGGAATCGCCTTCCTCTGTTCCACCGCCTCCAGCTTCATGACCGGCTCGGAATTCGTCATCGACGGCGGCTACACCGCGCGTTAGATGCGCTGCCATGACGCAAAGCACGACCCCGGCATGGACCGCACTCGAAGCGCAGGCAGCGCGGCTGGCGGGAGTGACGCTGCTCGATCTGTTTGCGGCCGATCCGCAGCGCGTTGAGAAGCTCACCTTCGCCGCCCCGCATCTCACCGCTGATTTTTCCAAGCAGCGGATCGACGCCGGCGCGCTGGCGGCGCTGGCCGATCTGGCGCACGCCGCCGATTTTGACGCCTGGCGCGGCAAGCTGTTTGCGGGCGACATCGTCAACAACACTGAAAAGCGCGCCGTCATGCACTGGGCGCTGCGCGCGCCAGATGCGCCTATTGAAGTGCTCGACGTGCGCGCCCGCATGCGCGACTTCGCTAACAAGATCACGCCGCAGATCGACGCTATCGTGCATCTGGGCATTGGCGGCTCCGATCTTGGCCCGCGTCTTATTCTCGATGCGCTGAAGCCGCTGCGCCGTCCGAATGTGGACGTGCGTTTCGCCGCCAATGTCGATGGCGCGGACGTGGCCGACGCGATTGAAGGGCTGGACCCTGCGCGCACGCTGCTGATCGTCGTCTCCAAAACCTTCACCACCCAGGAAACGCTGGCCAATGCCGAGTTTGTGCGCGCTTGGGGGCCTGCGCACATTGCCGCCGCCACCGCGGCGCCCGCAAAAGCCGCGCAATGGGGCGTGAAACCCGAGCACATCTTTCCATTCTGGGATTGGGTTGGCGGACGCTATTCGCTCTGGTCCTCAGTCAGCCTCAGCTGCGCGGTCGCACTGCAGGACGGCGCATTCGAGCGCCTGCTCAATGGGGCCGCTGAAATGGACACGCATTTTAAAGCCACGCCCTTCTCGCACAATCTCCCTGCCGTCTCTGCCGCGGTACAAATGTGGAATCGCGAAGCCCTCGGCCATGGCTCTTACGCACTCGTGCCCTATTCCGAACGCCTGCGCCTCTTGCCCGCTTACATGCAGCAGCTGGAAATGGAATCGAACGGCAAGGGCGTCACGCGCGATGGCGTCGTGCTCACTCGCTCCGCCGCCGGCGTCACCTGGGGCGCGGCGGGCACCAATGCGCAGCACTCCTTCTTCCAATTGCTACATCAAGGCGCGCAGGAAATTCCGGTCGAGTTCATCCTGGTCGCTGGGGCCCATGAGGGCCCACAATCTCACCGCGCCAAAGTGTTCGCCAATGCGCTGGCGCAAGCGCGCGCGCTCATGGTGGGGCGCGAGGCCGCCGAACCGCACCGCCGCTTCACCGGAAATCGCGCCTCCACGCTCATGGCGATGGACGATCTGTCCCCGGAATCACTGGGCGCGCTCTTAGCCTTCTACGAGCACCGCACCTTCACCCAAGGCGTGCTCGCCGGGATCAATTCGTTCGACCAGTTTGGCGTCGAGCTCGGCAAGGAAATGGCCAACCAGCTCGCCCCCGCGCTCGAAGGCGGCGCAGCGCCGGCGGGGCTGGATGCTTCGACAGAAGCTTGGCTGAAACGGCTGCGGTGAAGCTCCACACCCATTCCCGTATCTTGCGAAGCAAAAGTCCGGGACCAATAGTCCAAGCGACGCTCAGTCGGCGCCGCGCCAATTCCCCTATACAAACGTGGCTATGGGTCCCGGACTGAACGCTGCGCGTTCATCCGGGAATGGGTGGACGATCAGTCCTCCCCACCTCGCACCGGCTTCCAGGCCGCGATCAGCTCCGGGCCAGCCGCGCCCAACAGTTCCCCGCGAATACGGAACGCGGCAAACGCCGCAGTCGGGAAATGCCCGGCAAACTCGCGCGCCAGCTTCGAGCCGTCATGCGCTTGGGCCACCAGCATGGAGGTCAGCTCACCCATGCCCGGATTATGGCCAATAATCACCACGCTCTCCGCGTCGCTGGCGGAAAACGCGTCCCAAATCCCCTCCGGCCCGGCGTGATAGAGCGCCTCCTCCAGCCGTGTTTCCAGCTTGAAACCCTGCAGTGCGTGCTCTGCCGTCGCGCGCGTGCGCGCCGAGTCCGAGACCAGCGCCAAGGTGGGCTTCAGCCCGCAATCCTCCATCATCGCGCCCGCCGCAGCCGCGTCCTTGCGCCCGCGCGGGGCCAGCGCCCGCTCACGGTCGCTCGGCGCTTCGTGGGCGCGGACGGCCTTGGCATGCCGCATCAGGATCAGAGTGCGCATCGCCGCCCCTATAACACGCGATTCCCATAAATCGCCTTGGCATTCGCCCCGAAGCGTCGTTTAGGGAAGCCATGTCGGAATTGATTACTCTTGCTGCGGGCGCGAAGGCCTGGCCGTTCGAACAAGCGCGTTTGCTGGTCGACCGGGTGAAGAAAACGCCCAAGGACGGCCCGGTCATCTTCGAGACCGGCTACGGCCCCTCGGGTCTGCCGCATATCGGCACGTTCGGCGAAGTGGTGCGCACCACCATGGTGCTGCACGCTTTCCGCGCGCTCACCGGCGGCGAGATCCCAGCCAAGATCATTTGCGTGTCCGACGACATGGACGGCATGCGCAAGATTCCGGACAACGTCCCCAACCACGACATGCTCGCCCCGTACATGCAGCGCCCGCTGACCGACGTGCCCGATCCCTTCGGCACGCATGAAAGCTTCGCGCACCATAACAATGCGCGCCTGCGCGCCTTCCTCGACGGCTTCGGCTTCGAATACGAATTCAAGTCCGCCACCGAACTCTACAAGTCCGGGGCGTTCGACACCGTGCTACTGCGCGCGCTTGAGCGTTATGACGACATCATGGCGGTGATGCTGCCGACGCTCGGTGAAGAGCGCCGCCAGACCTACAGTCCCTTCCTGCCTATCTCACCCACGAGCGGCCGCGTGCTCTACGTGCCGATGAAGCGCATCGACGCCAAGGCCGGCACGGTCACCTTCGACGATGAAGACGGAACCGAGATCACCCAGCCCGTCACGGGCGGGCGCGCCAAGATGCAGTGGAAGCCGGACTTCGGCATGCGCTGGGCAGCCCTCGGTGTGGACTTCGAAATGTTCGGCAAAGACCACCAGCCGAACCAGCAAGTTTACGCGCGTATCTGCAAGATCCTCGGCCGCGAACCGCCGATCAATTACGTCTACGAGCTCTTTCTCGACGATCAGGGCGAGAAGATTTCCAAGTCCAAGGGCAATGGCATTTCCGTCGAGCAATGGCTGCGCTACGCGCCGCAGGAAAGCCTTGCGCTCTACATGTATCAAAAGCCGCGCACGGCGAAGCGGCTCTATTTCGATGTGATCCCAAAGGCGGTGGACGAATACATCGCCCATCTTGACGCATTTCCGAAGCAGAACCTCGCCGAGCAAGTCGAGAATCCGGTTTGGCACATTCACAATGGCGCCCCGCCCGCGCCGGAAATGGCCGCCTCTTATGCGCCGAACGACAGCGTTGCGCGCGCTTCGATCACGTTTGCGCTGCTGCTCAATCTCGTCGCCGCAGCCAATGCCGAAACGAAGGATCAGCTCTGGCGCTTCATCGGCAAGTATGCGCCGGGCGCCTCAGCCGCGACGCACCCTTTCCTCGATCGCCTCTGCGAACACGCCATCCATTATTACGATGACTTCGTGAAACCGACGAAGAATTTCCGCCTGCCCACGGACAGAGAGCGCGCCGCGTTCGAAGATCTCATCAAGCGCTTCGACGCCCTGCCCGCCGAACTCACCGATGGCGAAGCGATCCAGGCGGAAGTGTACGCCGTCGGCAAGGAGCATGGCTTCGAGCCGCTGCGGGATTGGTTCAAGGCGCTCTACGAGGTGCTGTTCGGCCAAGAACAAGGCCCGCGTTTCGGCTCCTTCGCCGCCATCTTTGGCCTGCGCGAAACCGCCGAATTGATGCGCCGCGGCCTCGAGGGAAAGCTCGCCAAGTAGGTTTGCGACGAAAATGGGCGTCCGTTCAGGCCCGATTCAGCCGCCCGCGCGTTAATCGGAACACAAGTTCCCGGGAGCGTGCGCCATGGCCGTCACCACCACCTATTCGATCAATTTCGTCAAATACCTGCCGCTCGAACTCGGCACCAGCGCCGCGCCGGAAGTGATCTCGCTCGCCAATGGGGGCTTTGCCTTCGCTGGCGAACACAATGCCGGCGGCTGGCACGTCGATGGCGAGCTGTTCAACTCTGCCGGCCAGCACGGCAATGATTGGACCAGCACCAGCGACAGCTTCAACCCGTCGCTCGCACAGCTCAGCAATGGCAATATCGTGCAATTCAGCGAAGATGGAGCCGGCGGCATCTTCTTCGAAATCCGCAGCGCCTCCGGCGCACTTGTCAAAGCGGCGACTGATTCCGGCCTCACCGATACATACGCGCCCGATGTCGCCGCGGTTGGCTCAGGTTTTTGGACCGCCAGCGAAACTTATATCGCCGGATCGAACTACGACATCTACATCGATCGCTGGAGCAGCAACGGGACTTATCTCGGCTTTAAAGCTGTCGACACCTCAAGTGCGCGGGACACTGGGGCAAGCATAGCCGCTTTATCCAACGGCAATGTCGCGGTGACCTGGACGCGGACCTTCAGCGATGGCGACACTGGCATTGGCTGTGCCATCTACGACTCCGCCGGCAATGTGGTGAAGGCCTCGTTTGCGCTCGATGACATTGGCGCAGTAAACGAAAATGTCAGCATCTGCGCGCTCGTTGGCGGCGGCTTCGCCGTAGCCTACGAAGATAGCGGCTGGGCCACCGGCACGATCGACATCACAGTCGGCATCTATTCAAATACTGGCGCGCTGGTGCGCGAGGAAAATATCAGCTCGCCCAGCGGCAATGATGACGGTTCGGACGACGCCAACCCCTACATCACCCAGCTCGCCAATGGCCAACTTGTCGTCGCCTACAGCGACAATTTCTACACCGACACCGACACACTCGTCGTGCTGCTCAACCAAAACCTCGACGTGCTGGCGGAGACATCCGTCAGCACGCTCGACATCAAGAATGACGCGGAAACACCGACCATTGCCGGCTATGGCTCAGGCCTGCTCGCCGTATTCGAAAGCAGCGATAATGAGAACGCCGGCGAGGCGCTGCAGGTTCAGCGCCGCTCCATCGGCGACAGCGCCAACAACGTCATCACTGGCGATTTCCTCTCCGACTTCATGAATGGCGCCGCCGGCAATGACAGACTCAGTGGCGGCGCTGGCGCGGACGATCTGCGCGGCGCGGCCGGCGCGGATGTTGTCAATGGCGGCAACGGCGCCGACAAACTCAATGGCGGCCTTGGTCACGACACGCTGACGGGTGGCGGAGGCGGGGACAAGTTCATATTCAATTCGGCGGTCGGCAACAGCCACAGCGATGTGATCACCGACTTCACCCACGGCAGCGACAAGATCCAGCTGGACAATAGCGTCTTCACCGCGCTGGGCGCAGCGGGAACGCTGGCGGCTGGGGCATTCCGCGTCGGCGCCAATGCGGGCGATACTAATGATCGCATGATCTACAATTCCGCCACCGGCGATCTTTTCTATGATGCTGACGGCACTGGCGGCGGCGCGAAAATCCTGATCGCCACGCTCGATGCAGGGCTTGGCGTCACCCACGCGGACTTCGCGGTCATTTAGCCTTCTACTATTGCAGGTTGCAGCGCACAACCTTCAACAAGTGTCGCCTTCGCTGAGCCGCTGCAATCTCTTGTTGCATGGACGGGGCGGAGGAAGCCGGCGCACTGCGTCCGGCCACCATCGAGGTCAGCTCGGAAGCGCTTGATCGCGCCCGCTTCGGCTTTCATCGCGCCTTTCCCAGGCTGTCTGCGAAGCGTGTCCTGTTCGTTACCCAGGGCGTCGGGCTCGGTTTGATCGGGTGGGGCGTTGCCGCCGCGCTGGATCGCGACGCGGCGCTGACACTGCGCATCATGTTTTTGGCGGCTTACCTTGTGTTCGCGGCGTGCATCATCTGGCGGCTTCTGGCGGCGGCGAACCTAACGCCATTGCTGTCGCGCATCGGCGAGCCGCGGGGCGGCGTCTGGCCTACCTACACTCTGCTCTGCCCGGTCTATCGCGAGGCCAATGTTGTGGTCGATCTCATCGCCGCGCTCGACCGCCTCGACTATCCCCGCCAAGCGCTCGACATCAAAATTCTGGTCGAAGCAGACGATTTGGAAACACTCGCCGCCGCGCTTGCGGCTAAAAGCGGCCCCCACATCGAGGTCGTCGCCATCCCGGCGGCCGCGCCGCGCACCAAGCCAAAAGCGCTCAATGTCGGGCTCGAACTCGCGCGCGGCGATTTTGTGTGCGTGTATGACGCCGAGGATCGCCCCCATCCGCTGCAACTGCGCGCCAGCATTCTGGCGTTTGAAGACGGCGGCGCCCGCCTGGCTTGCGTGCAAGCGCCACTTGTTGTGGACAATGCCGCTTCGTCCTGGATTTCAAGGCAGTTCGCCGCCGAATACGCAATCCAGTTTCGCGAGGTGCTTCCTCTGCTCGCGCGCATCGGCGCGCCCGTTGCGCTCGGCGGATCGAGCAATCACTTCCGCAAAGAGGCGCTGCGCGACGCTGGCGGTTGGGATCCATTCAACGTCAGCGAAGATCGCGCGAATTTCGCGAACAAACTCAATCGCTTTCGGACGCGCGCCTTTCACATCCCATTCGTGTCCCAATCATGCGCGAGCGCTGCGTAGGGCTCGCAAGTCGTGGCACATGTATAACGTCAGAGAAAAAGTGCGCACTTTTGCCGCGTAAAATCAGAGTTTTATGAGTGAGCGCGAATTGGCATCCCGTTCCGCTCTCATTTCTGTGGGTAACTGTAAAAAGTGCGCCATAGGGCACCATCGGGAAGCCCCGATCAACGACGCGCATCGAGCAGACGGCCCTCTGCGGAGTTGCGAACAGTGCGTGCGAGCGTGAACTGATCGAGATCGCGCATCGTGTAACGCACGGCGCGGCCGAGCTTCACGAACATTGGGCCTTTGCCCAGACGACGCCAAGCTTCCAGTGTTTTTACGCTGACGCAAAGCACCTGCGCCGCCTCCTCCACGGTCAGCCGCCGATCCTCGTGTCCGAGGGCGGACGCTGTTTGTCTCACGACCTTCTTGGACGGTGCTGAGCGCTTCGCAGGTTTTGCGAGAACGAGTGCGGGAGTCTGCACGGAACGTTCACGCGGCCGCGTCGCAACCACTGTCGCCTGCGCAAGCGGCGTCGCTTCCGCGAACAGAAACGAGAGTTGATTGACGGATGCGTGACGCGCTGATTTGCGAGCGAGTTTCATGACTATCGACCGCGTTTTGGTGAGCCATGCTGCGCGCGATCATTGCGTTTGCGAAGCTGATTAGTCGCTGAGTTGAGAACAGCGATTGTCCGTCGGCGCTGAACGCCAACAGCCGAACGCAACATCATCAAACACCAAAGCCTGTTTCAGATTTCCTGAAGGCTGACGTCGTTGCCCTTCGTGTCCGCGTTGGCGTTGCACAGTGTTTCCCCATGTTGCTGGCGGAAGCTCCCCTAATTCCCGCCTCACGAGAAAAGCTGGCTCAGCGATCCAAGCCAATAGATGGCGTCGCTTTGACTTTGCCGTTGGCGACGGAGAGCGAATACGCTTTTCCCTGCTTCAACGAAAGCGATTGCGTGACGCGCAGCAATGCGACGCCGTCGTTACGCTCAAGTATTGCAAACCTCCCCTGATGAAGCTGAACAAAGCCGCGCACTCGCCACTCGCGTTCTAGTCCATCGCCGATATTGATCGCTCGTTTGCCTGTCATGCGCCTTAGCGCGTCTTCGGCGCGCGACATTTCGGCCCCACGAAGCCGAGCCAACGCGCCTTGACTGAACTCAAAGCGACCCGTGAGATCACGCCCGCCATTCCCCTCGCGCTGATGCCACCCAATCCGCTCGGTGATGGCGTTGCGTACCTCGCGCGTGTTTGGCAGGCGCGGCGCCTCACCGGCGAGCTGACGGACGATTTCGCGATCGAGTTCCGTCTCGGCTGGGGCCTCGATCTGTGTGGCGAGCGGCGTCTCGGAGATCCGGTCGACCTTGACGCGCGTTCCGGCACCTTGATGAGCTTTCGGTTCGATCGCAACGAGCGCCCCCGGCTGTAGACCCGCTGCATCGCGCTCGCGCACATTGGTGAGTACCGGGCGTTTCATGCCGTCGAGCAGGATGACGTAGCCCTTGCCTGTCTCGCCGCGCTTGCCGGCTTCCACTACGGGGCCGGCTAAACGCCCCATTGAAGGGTCATAGAGTTTGAGCCGGCCTTGCCCCGGCTCAAGCTCGCGTCCGAGACGACGGCGCAGATCAATGCCCTTGCCGATCTCCTCAAGGCGGGCGGCCCAATCTTGATCGAGACGGAAGCGATCGCGCTTCTCCTCTTGTCCCAGCCCCATGCGAGCCAACTCGCGAACACGGTTTCGAAGCGCGGCCCGAAGTGTGGGCTCGAGCCAGCGTCCGATCGACTGAATGCGATAAATCTTGCCAGGCTTCAGTTCAGCGGCCAGGAGCTGGTCCAGCCGCGTCGATCGTTCTGCGCGGGTCTCCCGCTCAAGCGCCAGGCGTTCGTCATCGCGACCGCGATCGCCCAGCATCTGTGTCGCCACTTCTCGGGCCGCGTGGCGCAAGCCCCGGGTGGCGTAGTCACGTGGGATGATCAGATCTGGTCCATCGCGCCGGCGGCCGCGTAGGATCACGTGCACATGAGGATTGTCGGTGTTGTGGTGATCGACCGCCACCCAGTCCAACGGCGCGCCGAGATCGCGCTCCATCTGGGCCATCGTCGCACGCGTGAAGTCTTTCAGGTCTTCGATGCGCGCGCCGCTCTCAGGCGCCAGCATCAAACGCATGTGGCGCTTGTCCTCATCGGCCCACTTGGCCAGCCGAGGGCCAGCTTCCACGCGATCCTCTTCGTGGTCGTAAAACTGACCTGGCTCTCCCTCCGGCCCGGCGCCGTCGCGTTCAAGATATTTGCCATGCGCGATGAGCTTGCACGCCCCGCTCCCGCCGTGGCCTTGGTAGAACACCGTCACCACAACGCGCTGGCGTCCGTCCTGCGCGAATGCCGCATTCGCACCTTTTGCGCGAAAGCGCCCTCCGGGCCGGCGTCCGGAAAGCAGCTTGGACAATTGCCCGCCGAGCGCGCCGCTACGCGCCCGGCCCCTTAGAGCGCGCGTCTTATGGACTTTGCCGACGAGACCATCCTCGTCACGAAAGACAGCCATGTCACGCACGGCGGCGATGTTGTGCACAACCTCGCTCGGGCGCACGAGAGCAGAAGTCTTGAGGCGCTCGGAGAGTGATGCTTTGGCCATTGCCGCGTCACGCCACGTTGAATCTGAAGCGATGCTGCTGCTTCCGCAGCACGATGATTAAGCATGCCGCGCGAAAACGCCAGGATTCACAAGCCTCAGAAGAAAACCTGCGGCGCTCTTAATCTTGCTCTCCACCGCAACACTTCGTCTTCGCGCTATTCCATCTGCACTCGCCTCGTCGGGCGAGATACTCCGCAATGTTTCCGCACGTAGCACCGCGATTCCTGGTGTTGGCAAAAACTCAGAGTGGACGCCAGACGCCTTCGATCAAGTTGTCGCGGATCGGCCCCCAATAGCGCCCGTCAAACGAGTCTGCGCTATCGCCAAGGAGGAGAATTTCAGAAGGCGCGAGCGTGCGGCACCCGACCCATCCTTGCGGTGCGCCAGCGCGATTCTGAACCACCGCGGCTTCGACGCCATCGACGCTGAGTACGCGTCCATCGCTGCACACATGCTGACCTGCAACTGCGGCCAAGCGCTTGATGAAGCGGTCGCTCTCGTCATCATAATGGTGCGCGGCCGCTTCAAGCGGGGCGACGTCGCGGGCGCGCACGGTCACGAACATCCCGCGATCAGGACTGCCCGACTCTCGAATGTAAAGGCCGACCGGCACTGACGGACTGTGATTGAACAGCACGACATCCTGTCGTGCGCCGTTCAGAACAAGCGCGGCTAACGCCAAAGCGGCGCCGCCTAGCCAGAGCATGTGGGACCGAGAACTCACACCCGCAGTCAAAGGCAAGCGCCTAATCCCCTCACCTCAATTCATCCGGGGCGCGTGGGCAGGTCTCGCGATAGGGATGGAAGCCCGAAGGGCCGAGACCTCAGGGCTCGGTGCGAAGCACGACAGCCCGGCCCGACGGCGAAGACGTCGGGATCGCTCTTGCCATCGAAAGAAGGAAATGCGGCGTCTTGCGGCAAAAACACCGCAAACGTCTGACGGATGCCCGCCCGCAGGCTACCGATGTCGGCCACCGAAGCAGACGTCCAAGTCGCGCACGCAGAGGCGAGTAACCGCGCCCAGAGGCCAAGCGAAAGCGGTGGTAAAGCGAACCGCGTTGACGCCTTGTCGACCGATCGCCAGTATAATGGGTGCGATGCATCGGGTTTTGTTTACCCTATTTGCGGCTTTTGCCTTGGGTCTCGGGGGCGTGACGAACGCCGCCGCCGCGCAAGATTGTCCGACGCAACAGGGTCAGTCCGTTGGCGGCATGCACGATTGCTGTGACGATGAAGGCGGCGCGCCCGTTCAGGATGACGATGGCGGCAAGATGAGCGGTTGCGCCGTCGGCATGTCCTGCCGCACCGCAACCGCGATCGCTCCGCTACCCTCGCCCAGCGCTCTCCTGTTCGCCGCCATATCGGCGAGGTACGCCGAATTGGGCCAGCCCCCACCGCCAAGCGGGCCGCTACAAGAGCTCTTCCGGCCGCCACGAGCGATCTGACTCTGAACTGACGCAAGTCGTGCGCGCGTGCGCGCAGGTGATGCGTCCTGTCTCAGCATGTCAGGAGCCGATCCATGCCCTCCATCCGGGCGACCAAAGCGTGGCTGTTGAGCTGCGCTGCGTTTGCCGCCATCGCGAGCGGCGCTCACGCCGAACCTTTGAGTTTCGCCGACGCAATTGAACGCGCGCGCGCCGAAGCGCCGAGCGTCGCCGCCCAGCGGGCGAGCGTCACCGCCGCCGAGCGGGCCGTGCGTCCCGCAGGCGCCCTACCCGATCCGCAATTGGTGCTGGGCCTGCAGAACGTCCCCGCCAACGGCCCCGACGCCTACCGGCTCGATCGCGACTTCATGACCATGCAATCCGTCGGGATTATGCAGGACATGCCCAATGGCGCGGAGCGTCGCGCTCGGCGCGCCATCGCCGCGGCTGAGGTGGACCGCGCCGCCGCGGCGCTCGACATCGCGCGCCTGGAAGCCGAACTGAGCGCCGCCCAAGCCTGGATCGAGCTTTACTTCGCCGAACGGCGCCTCGCGGTGATCGATCGCATTGGCGAAGAGGCGCGCGCCCTGGCCGTGGCTGAGCGCGGACGCCTCGCCGGCGGCGCGGGAAGCATCGACGGCGCCATCGCCGCGGAGATCGAGGCCGCGCGCATTGAGGACAGACGCGCCGACCTCGCCGCGGAAGCAACGGCCGCGCGCGCGCAATTACAGCGCTGGATCGGCGATGCGGACGTCGAACTTGCGACCGCGGCGCCGCACTTCCTGATCGATGAAGCGCAGTTGCGGGCCAATCTCGACGCGCATCCAAACCTGGCGGCGTACGGGGCGGAAACCACCATGGCTGAAGCCAATCTGCGCTTCGCGCGCGCCGAACGCGCGCCGGACTGGTCGTGGTCGGTCATGTATCAGCGCCGCGCGCCGCAATTTTCCGACATGGCCTCGGTCGAGGTGCGCGTCGGCCTGCCGCTGTTTCAGAACAGCCGGCAAGGGCCGTTGATCGAAGCCCGGCGCGCCGAGGCGCAAAGCGTCGAGGCCCAACGCACCGCTGCCGAGCGCGCGGTGTCGGCCATGCTTGAGCGCCAGCTCGCCGAGCACCGCGCGACTTTGGCCAACCTTTCTCGCGCGCGCGACACGCGCCTGCCGCTGGCGCGCCAGCGCGCTCAAGCCGCGAGCGGCGCCTTCGCCGGCGGCGCTGCAAGCGCCGAGCAACTCATCTTAGCGCGCCGCGACGCGCTCGAAGCCGAACTCGACGTGCTCGAACTTGAACAGCGCCTCGCAACCCTCGGTGCGCTGCTTACACTGCAATACGGGCAGGCTGCGCCATGATGGACCACCTCAAACAGCTGCGCATGCGCGCAGTCCTCGCGATCGCCGGCGCGTTCGTCGTCGCGGCTGTCATCGGCTTCGGCGGCTATTGGCTTGGCGCCAATCAGGACCACACCGGCCCGAGCCAAAGCACCGGCGAGCGCGAAGTGCTCTATTGGTACGACCCGATGGTTCCCGATCAGCATTTCGATGCGCCGGGCCGCTCGCCGTTCATGGATATGGATCTTGTGCCGCGTTACGCCGACGAAGACGGCGGTCAGGCTGGCGTGCGCATCGACGCCAGCGTGGCGCAGAACCTCGGCGTTCGCTTGGCGACCGTCGAACGCGCACCGCTCTCGCGGTCGGTGACAGCGGCGGGCGTAATCGCTTTCAACGACCGCCAGGTCGCCATCGTGCAAGCGCGCGCGAGCGGCTTCGTCGAGCGTTCGTATGGGCGCGCCATCGGCGATGTGGTCGCAGCGGGAACGCCCATCGTTGACCTCCGCGTGCCGGAATGGACCGCGGCACAGGCTGAGTATTTGGCGCTGCGCAATGCTGGCGGCGATCTGGTCGCCGCAGCGCGCCGGCGCTTGTTGATGTTAGGCATGCCGGAAGCGCTGGTGGCGCGTGTCGAGCGCGAAGGCGCGCCGCGTCCAATCACGACGGTGACGGCGCCGATCGCCGGCGCCATCACCCAGCTCGACATCCGCGCCGGCATGACCGTTATGCAGGGCGCGCCGCTCGCGTCGATCAACGGCATTTCGCCGGTTTGGCTCGTGGTTTCGCTCGCACAGGCGGACGCGGGCGCGGCGCGTCCGGGCGCGCGCGTTGTTGCGCGCACAACAGCCTATCCTGGCGAGCGGTTCGCCGGACGCATTGAGAGCGTCCTGCCGGCCGCCGATCCCGCAACGCGCACTGTCGAGGTGCGGATCGCGCTCGCCAACAATGATGGACGATTGCGTCCCGGCATGACAGCCGACGCCGAGATCGCCGACTCTGGCTCGGATGCCGCGCTCATCATTCCCGCCGAAGCAGCAATTCAAACTGGACGCCGCACAATGGTGATCGTCGCCGAGGAGAACGGCCGCTACGTCCCCACCGAAGTCGAACTCGGCCGCCGCGCGGGCAACGCGATCGAAGTGCGTCGAGGCTTAAGCGAAGGCCAGCGTGTCGTCGCATCGGGTCAATTCCTGATTGATTCCGAGGCAAGCCTCAGCGGCGCGCTTGAACGGCTGCAAGGCGCACAGGCGCCGCAGCAGAGCGGCGAAGGCTCGCATCAGGCCAGCGGGCGCGTCACGGCGATCGGAGACAACACCATCACCATCGCCCACGGACCCGTGGCCAGCATTCAATGGCCGGCGATGACGATGGCGTTCCAATTGCAACGCCCGGACATGGCCCACGGTCTCAGCGTGGGCCACGAAGTGCGTTTCCGCTTTCGCCAGGTCGAGCAAGGCTATCTCATCGAAGAGATCGCCAAGACGGAGACGCGGCGATGATCGCCGCCCTTATCCGATGGTCGGTCGCCAACCGCTTCCTGGTTGTGCTGGCGACGCTGGCGCTCGCCATCGCCGGCGCGCTTGCCGTGCACGCCACGCCGGTGGATGCGCTCCCCGATCTCTCCGACGTGCAAGTGGTGATCCGCACCACCTATCCGGGTCAGGCGCCGCAGATTGTCGAAGACCAGGTCACCTATCCGCTGACCACGACGATGCTGTCGGTGCCTGGCGCGCGCACGGTGCGCGGCTATTCCTATTTCGGCGACAGCTTCGTCTACATCATTTTCGAGGACGGCACCGATCTCTACTGGGCGCGCTCGCGCGTGCTCGAATATCTCAATCAAGTGCAGTCGCGCCTGCCGCCCACGGCGCGTTCGTCTCTGGGCCCGGACGCCACCGGCGTGGGATGGGTGTTCCAGTACGCGCTGGTGGACCGCAGCGGCCGTCACGACATCGGCCAGCTGCGCAGCCTGCAGGATTGGCTCTTGCAGTTCGAACTGAAGAGCGTGCCGGGCGTCGCCGAAGTCGCGTCCGTCGGCGGCATGGTGCGCCAATACCAGATCGTCCTCGATCCTGGGCGCATGGCCGCGTACGGCATATCGCAGCAGCGCATCGCCGAGGCGGTGCAAGCAGCCAACGGCGAAACGGGCGGCGCCGTCGTCGAAATGGCAGAGGCCGAGCACATGGTGCGCGCCAGCGGCTATTTGCGCACGCTGGAAGACTTTGATGCAATTCCGCTGGGCTTGGGCGCCAATGGCGTGCCGGTGCGATTGAGCGACGTCGGCTGGGTGCAGATCGGTCCGGAAATGCGCCGCGGCATCGCCGAACTCGACGGCGAAGGCGAAGTCGCCGGCGGCGTGGTCGTCATCCGCGCCGGCGAAAATGCGCGCGAGGTGATCGAAGCGGTGCGCACGCGGCTCGCTGAACTAGAGCGCAGCCTGCCGGAAGGCGTCGAAGTGGTGACGACCTACGACCGCTCGCACCTGATCGACCGCGCCATCGAAAACCTCACCCACAAACTGATCGAGGAGTTCATCGTCGTCGCGCTGGTGTGTGCGCTCTTTCTCTTTCACCTGCGCTCAGCCTTCGTCGCCATCATCACTCTGCCGCTGGGCGTTCTGATGGCCTTCTTGGTCATGCGCATTCAGGGCGTTGACGCCAACATCATGTCGCTCGCCGGCATCGCCATCGCCGTCGGCGCCATGGTGGATGCAGCCATCGTCATGATCGAGAACGCGCACAAAAGGCTCGAACAATGGCGCGATGCGCATGATGGCGAGATGCCAAAAGGCGCCGAGCACTGGCGCGTCATCACGCAAGCTTCGGTCGAAGTCGGCCCCGCTCTCTTCTTCAGCCTGCTCATCATTACGCTCTCGTTCCTGCCGGTATTCACGCTGCAGGCGCAGGAGGGGCGGCTGTTTGCGCCGCTCGCGTTCACCAAGACCTACGCCATGGCAGCCTCCGCCGCGCTTGCGGTCACGCTGACGCCGGTGTTGATGGGGTTCTGGATTCGCGGCCGCATTCCGCGCGAGGACGCAAACCCGATCAATCGTTTCCTGGCGCGGCTCTATCAGCCGGCGATCGATTTTACCTTGGCCAAACCGCATCTCATCCTGATCGGCGCGCTGATCGCCTTCGCCACCGTGGCCTGGCCGCTTTCACGCATCGGCGGCGAGTTCATGCCGATGATGGACGAGGGCGATCTCCTCTACATGCCGACCGCCCTGCCCGGCCTGTCGGCCGCGGAAACTTCCGAGCTCTTGCAGCTCACCGACCGCATGATCATGACCGTGCCCGAGGTCGAGAGCGTGTTCGGCAAGGCCGGGCGCGCGGAAACCGCCACCGATCCCGCGCCGCTCGAAATGTTTGAGACCACCATCCGCTTGCGCCCGCGCTCTGAATGGCGACCGGGCATGACGCCCGACCGCATCATTGAGGAACTGGATCGCGCCGTGCAGGTCCCGGGTCTTACCAATGTGTGGGTGCCGCCGATCCGCAATCGCATCGACATGCTGGCGACCGGCGTCAAAAGCGCCATCGGCGTCAAGGTGAGCGGACCCGACTTGGCGACCATCGACGAGGCGGCGCGCGCCATCGAGCGCGCCGCGCGCGGCGTCGGCGGCGTCTCTTCCGCCGTGGCCGAGCGCATCGCCGGCGGCCGCTATGTCAATGTCGACATCGATCGCTTCGTCGCCGCGCGCTACGGCCTCAACATCGCCGACGTGCAAGAAGTTGTCTCCGGCGCCATTGGCGGGGAGACCATCGGCCAGGTGATCGACGGACGCGCCCGCTATCCGATCAATCTGCGCTATCCGCGCGAGGTGCGCGACACGCTCGACCGGTTGGTGGCGCTGCCGATCGTGACCGAGACCGGATTGCGGCTTACGCTCGGCGAGGTCGCGCGCGTCGAAATCGCCGACGGCCCCGCCATGATCCGCAGCGAGAACGGACGCTTGTCGGCCTATGTCTATGTCGATGTGCGCGGGCGCGACCTCGCCTCGGTAGTGCGCGATCTCCGCGGCACGATTGCCGGGACTGTCGAGCTGCCCGCCGGCGTCAGCGTCGCCTATTCGGGCCAGTTTGAATATCTCGCCCGCGCCGCTGAGCGGCTGGCGCTGGTTGGCCCCGCCACCATCCTCATTATCTTCCTCCTCCTCTATCTCACCTTCCGCCGCTTCGACGAGGCGCTCATCGTCATGGCGAGCCTGCCGTTCGCGCTCACCGGCGGCGTCTGGCTGGTCTATCTTCTGGGCTACGATTTCTCTGTCGCGGTCGCCGTCGGCCTTATCGCGCTCGCCGGGCTCGCAGCAGAATTCGGCGTCGTCATGCTGATCTATCTGAAGAACGCCATCGCCGAGCGGGAAGCGCGCGGCGAAACGCTGACGCCGCAACTGATCGGCGAGGCGGTGCGCGAAGGCGCGCTGCTGCGGCTTCGCCCCAAGGCGATGACCGTGGCCGTCATTATGGCGGGCCTCCTGCCGATCCTGTTCACCGGGGGCGCCGGCGCTGAAGTGATGCGCCGCATTGCGGCGCCCTTGGTGGGCGGAATGATCTCGGCGCCGCTGCTTTCTTTGTTTGTCATTCCCGCGGCCTATCTGATGATCCGGCGCCGCGGCCTCGCACGCGCCGAGCGCGCGTCCATCGAAGGCCGGATCGCGCCGCAAACCGGAGACTAATTCATGCTGAGAATGCTGCTCGTCGCTTCCGCCACCCTGCTCGCCGCCGCCTGTAC
The DNA here is from genome assembly GCA_033764855.1 of Hyphomonadaceae bacterium. GTDB lineage: Bacteria > Pseudomonadota > Alphaproteobacteria > Caulobacterales > Aquidulcibacteraceae > Vitreimonas. Next base: position 138,103 of record JANRIP010000033.1, read on the forward strand.
GCCGCCCGCGACGGAAGCGCCTGCGCAAGGCGACATGGCCGACATGGACATGAACGCGCCCGCGGCAGCCGGTCCGATCGAAGGATCGGGAACCGTCACCGCCGTCGACGCCGCAGCCGGCACGGTCACGCTCAATCACGGGCCAATCGCTGCAATCGAATGGCCAGCGATGACCATGCAGTTCACCGCTGAAGCTCCCGCGATACTGCGAGGCGTGGAGGTGGGCGATGCGGTCACGTTCCAGATCAAGAGCGCTGAGGAAGCTCAGGTGCTCACCGCCATTCAAGAACGTTGAGCGCGCAACCGGACCCTACAGAGAGGCCACAGCAATGAGCCGATGACGCGAGTAACGCGGCACAACGTATCTTGTGTGGCCATTCGGTTTTTGCTTTTCGCTGGCAGTTGGCGAAGTCGGCCCCCCGCTTTTGCCTAGAGGGTTCGCGGTGGCGCAACAGACCTTCAATACTCGCTCGGCAGAAAGATCACATCGTTCTGAAGCCAAAGCGTGATTTCAGGCAGCGGAAAATCGGTGAAAGCGATCGCTTGGCTGACGACCAAGCCATGGTCGCCGTCCTCGCAGGCGAGCACAGCGCTCCGGTCCGGCGCCACCCTTAGCGTCCAAACCTGGAATGGCTCGTTTCGCACGCGGGCGTCGTGCTGGTGTGAGACGATCGCGTCGAGCAACCAATACGCGCCGCCTGCTTCGGCGACGTATTGAGCGCCGTCCGTGTAGGTGATCGAAGGATAGAGTGGATGGCGATACCAGCATTCGCTGCCTGTGAATTGCGCCAAATCGCTGGCGCGGAGCGTCGGTGAAGACATGTTGGCGTCTCCTCAAATTGAGCGGAAATGAACAGAGTTGAGCGACGCCGCTTCCAGCTGTCGGAAGCGGCGCCTCGCGATCACGCCGCGGCGGCGTTACTCTTGCCGAGCGACTTGATCGCGCCTTCGCCCGGATCGACGGCGACGAAGACCTTTCCGGTCCAGCGGCCGGTGCCTTTGTCCTTCCAGCGGTCGTGGCGAAGTTTGCCGCTCACTTCGGCGGTCACGCCTTTTGTCATCGCCTTGGCGGCGGATGCGGCCTTGCCGTCATTGATCTCGACGGTGAAGCGGTCGGTGCGGTTCTCGTCTTTGACTTCAAGCCAGAGCGAGACGATTTCGATGGTGCCGCCCTTTTGCTCGAACGAACGGATCTTGGGATCGTCGACAAGCGTGCCGATAATGGTGACGCGGTTGGTCATGGAAGTATCCTCGATGAGCGTTTCCCGGTTGATCGGGGCCGCGGGCCTCGCCCGCGACGGCGCGCTTCGAGCCCGGCCATGAGGCGGCGCGGGCAAGGTGAAAATGGTGGGGCCCGCGGTCTTGCGCGGAACGCGGAAGACCCGAAGCCGCGTCAGCGGGCGGGGAAACGATTTTCACCTTGCCGGCGTCGACGGCCGGGCGTCACTTGCGCTGGCGTGGGCGAGGTTTGCGGCCTTGCGCGGGCCGAGGAAGATGAGCGAGGATGCCTTGCGCCAGACTGCGTTTAAGAACGAAGCGTTTGCGCACGCGCCCAATCGTTCCAGTCGTTGAAGCTTGGCGGCGCGGGTTCGATCTCGACGCGTGTTGAACTGGCCATCCTGGCGCGCAGGGTTTGAGCGGCGCGCATTCCGGCTTCATCGTTGTCGGCTGCGATGATGAGCCGCCGCAGCGGCTGGGCGATGATGAGGCGGCTGAGATTGTCTGCACTGAGCGCGGCCCAAGCTGGAACGCCGAAGGCGTCGGAAGCGGTCAACATGGTCTCAATGCCCTCGCCGATCGCGAGTTCATCTTGCGCATCGGCCAGACGGACTGCGCCACCCATCAGTTTGCCGATGACCCGCCTGGGAGTCGCCACCGCGGCCTTCGCCGTGCCATGCGCACTCAGCAAAGTAACCTGTACGCCCTGAAGCGCACCGTGCGCATCGCTGATCGCTGCGACCAGAGCTGGCCGCTTGGCGCGATCATCGAGGCTCGTCATGCGCCCGTTGAAGCGAAGCGCCACGCTGCCCCACAAACCCGCCGGAACAGCGCGTCTGCGCAAATAGGCTTCCGCCACGGAGTGCTTCAGCGGGCTACTTTCCTCCCAGAGCCGCCCCGCGCGTGCGACGCGCTCCTCATCAAGCGGCTGCGCCACGACCAAAGACGGCGACAGATGAGCATCTCGTTTCTCGCCACGCGGCTCATCATCCAGCAGGCCAAGGTCGGTCAACGCGCGGCGGACATCGCGCCAATCATCCTTCGGGCTGAAGCAATGGATGAGAATGCGCCCCTCTTCCGTCAAACGAAGCGAGACCGAGCGGTCCTTGTGACCGTGATTGGGCCCGGGGATAAGCGCGCGCGTGCCGCCATCGAGCAGGATCCCGCCGCAGGCGGCGATGATGCGCTCAAGCCGCGACATCGGCGGTCTCCTCCTCCGCGAAAGGTGAAGGGCTCTTCGCCAGCAACCAGTCGACCGCCACCTGCGCCTGCGCTGCAGCGGTCAAAAACGCGCGTTTGTCATCGGCCAAGAGCTTCATCCAGTGACCAATATAGGAAGCATGGTCGTGGATGTGCTGGGGCGGCAGACGAAGGTGGGCGCCAAGAATGCTCGCGCCAATCTCGGCGACGAGTTCTTCGGCGGCGATCGCGTGCGTAGAGAATTTCTTGCCCATGTCACGCGCGACACGATACGGCGCCATGGTCGCATGCACGCTCTCATGATAGGTCACGCGCAGATCACGTAATTTCTGTCCTCCTTTACACGCTGCAGAGGACAGACTCATCGCACGATCATGATGTGCTTGCGTTGCTTGGGGCGGCCCCGAGGGGCCGTCCCAAGCAACGCCAGATCGGTTTTTCTGATGCCACAGTTGCTGTTCACGACAGCGGCCTTTCGGCCGCACGGCGCCGCTTTGCCTGGCGTTCCGATGTTGATCGGCGACGACATGGCGTTGATCGAGCCGGCCTGCGCCTGGCTCATGCATGTCGCTTTGGTGCGCGGACGGACGCGCAGTTCTGCGACTTGGCGCACCTATGGTGAGGCGCTTTACGACTGGTGGCAGACACTCGATGCCAATGGCTGGGCCTGGGATGGCGTCAGCGCACGCGAGCTGGCGGCTTATCGCGATAGCATGCTCAATGGCACACGTTCGGCGCCGCACCGGCGCTATGCGCGCGCGACAATCAATCAGCGTCTCCGCGTCGTGGCGATGTTCTATGCTTGGGCTCATGGTTGTGACCTCGTCGACCGCTCGCCAGCCGAGGCGGTCGACGCAGTGCGCGTCAGAGCCCGCCCAAGCATGCTCGCCCACGTCGATGCGAGCGGCGGCAAGCGCCAAGCACTGGAGCTCACGTTGCGCGCGGCGCCGCGACCACCTCGTGTGATGGAGGCGGAGACGCTTCGTCGAGTTATGGACCGGTTGTCGGCGCGCGATCGCCTGATCGCGACGTGGGCGCTAACGACAGGCATGCGGCGTGGCGAAGTGGCGGCGCTGCCAGCTGTCGTCATAAGTGGCCCCGCATCAGAGCGATTCGACGCCGCGCCAGTCCAGCCCGTCTTGCTCGATGTCACCAAGGGCGGTCGACCGCGCTATGTCTATCCGCCAACGCCACTGGTTGACCGCACGCGCGCTTATGTGCGTGAGGAGCGCGCCGTCGCCGTCCGACGTGCGCACGCGCGCGAAGTACACTACGTCGAGCCGGCCGAGCTCTTCCTCACCGAGCATGGACATCCGATGACGCCGCGACGCGTCGGGGCGATGTTTTCATCGGCCTGCCACGCGGCCGGCGTCGCTTCGAGCTTTCATGCGCTGCGTCACACTTTTGCGACCAGGGCTTTGGCCCTGCTGCAGCGCCAGGTCGATCGCTTTCCAGATATCAATCCGCTGCTCGTCGTGCAGACGCTTCTCGGCCATGCAGATCTCAATACGACGGGGATATATCTTGAGCTGGTGGCCCGCGATCTCGCCGCAGCCGAAGAGGTCGCCGACGCGATCTACGGATTGCTCGCCGCATGAGCCGGCGACGCAAAGACTATCGGCTCGATACGCAGCCCGAGCACTTTGCCGGCGCGCCGATCGACACGCTGATTGTACGCTTCGCTGGTGATGAGAGCGTCGAAGCCTTCGATTTCCGCGTATATGCGGCGCGGGCGGAGATGGCGGCGATCATTGCGTTGGCGTTTCGGATGCATGGCGCCGACAAATCGCCGGAGACGCGCCGCACGCTTTTCGTCAGCGCGGTGCGGCAATGGTTCGCATTCCTTGACGCACACGATCCCGAGCAGCTGCTCAAAGCAGGGACGGACATCGACGCCGCCTTGGTGCGTGCGTTTCTGATCTGGCTTGATGCGCGACCGGCTCGGATCGCCACGCGCTATTCGCTCTGGTCGGGAATGCGTTCGCTGTTCCGCTGGCTGCTGCGCCATCGGGCTGATCTGGTGGGCGGCGATCTGATGCTGCCCTACAATGCCTTTCCCCGCAAAAATGCGTTGAGCGCGCCGCGCGAGGGTTTGGCGCAAGCCGATATGGACGCGGTGCTGGCGGCCTGTCGGCGCGAGATCGACATGGCCTGGAGGCATTATTGTACGGGCCAAGAGGCGCTTGCGCGCGTGGATCGCGCGCGTATCGCTTCAACGCTCGACCTTGGCCGGCTCGATCTATCAGATCTCGGCGTCGTCATGGCGATCCTGATGGATCGCTTCGACGGCGTCATTCCCCATAACAGGGCGATGCTGAGACGTGGCGCTGGTCTTTGGCGCCTGATCCGCGCCATGAGCGCGCTGGGCGGCGCACAGCACGTCGCCCGCTATCTCTATCCAGATTCAAGGGTGCTCATCCCTTTCGTCATCGTCATTGCCGCACAGACGTTCGGCAATCCTGATGCGGTTTTGGGCTTCGCGCGCGACTGTGCGAGCGAGCATCCCTTGTTCGACAATCGCGTCATTCTCGCCTGGCGCAAGGGACGCGCCAGCAAGCTGCAGCGGCGCTCGTTTCTGAAGGACAAGTCGCTGTCGCCGCCGCGCCTTATTGAGCAGGTGCTGGAGATGACAGCGCCGCTCACGCGTCTGGTGCGCCGTTCAGACCGCGGCAAGCTCTTCCTCTATGCTTCCATTCAGGGCGGTCGTCATTTTGGCACGCTCAATCGCAATACCGCGTTACAGCAGGTTGAGCGGTTCGTCGCCGACAATGATCTCAAGGGCGCTGACGGGCGACCGCTGAAGCTCAATCTGGCGATGCTTCGCACTACGGGGCTCAGCCGCGCGCACGCGGCGTTAGGTTATGATCTGGTCAAGACGCAGGCACTGGCCAATCACGCTTCACTCGACACGACGCGCCGTTATGTTGATCGGCCGCTGGCTCGGGAGGGCCAGGCGCGCGAGCTGGCGCGGCTGCAAGGCGCGTTCGTCACTTGGGTGCGCGGCGATGCCGATGAGGTGACGCGCACCCTGCATGTATCATCAGCGGCCGCAGCCGATATCGCGACTGGACGCAATGCGACGGCGTCAGGATTCGTATGCCGCGATCCGCTGGCCGGCGCCGGTCCCGAGCAGGCGCCGGGGCGTCTCTGCACCGCCTGGCTTGGTTGCTTCACCTGTCCTAACGCCGTCATTCCGCTCGATCTTGCTACCCTGACCCGGCTGATGGCGACGCGCGCGGCGCTCTGCGATGCGCGTGCGCGCCTGACGCCGGAGCGGTTTGCGCTAATCTACGAACCCAAGCTCGCCATTCTTGAGCGCGACATCCTGCCGAGATTTCCCGATGCGATGCAGCTTCAGGCACGCGAGCGGGCCGCAGGCATTGCAGTGGCGCCGATCGAATGACGGGCGCAGCAAGCCTTCGCGCCGCTGCAGATCGCAGCAATGATCCGCAGGTATCATCGCAGAGTCGGTTGTCCGATCACATATGGCGTCTCGACATCGATCTGCCGGGATTTCGTTCCGACCAAAAGATCTGGCGCTGGGCGATTTCCATGGCGGATGGGTCGCGGCTGACCGATCCTAAGCACGCAACTTTGCTTGAAGCGTGCAAGCGTTTCCTCTGGTCGCTCGCGTCCGATCCGCCAGAGGGGCATGTTCGCGCCTCGCCATCGACCCTGCTCGCGCGCGCATTGTCGCTCGCCATCCTGGTTCGTTGGATGTCGGACGCTGGCTTCGAGCGATTCGCCGATCTCGACGCAGCTGCGCTCGATCAGTTCCGCGGCGTGTTGAAGGCGCGTCGCGGACGCGGCACGAGCGGGAGGGCATTGACGCCGTGCACGCTGCGCGATCACCTGGCGATCCTCAAATTGTTGTATGTGCAGCGCGCCAAGCTGCCGGATGCGCTTTCGTTCGAGCCGTTTCCCGGCGAGACGGCTGGCGTCGCCGCCGGACTTAGCCGCGCGACCAAGGGCTGGATTCCGTTCATTCCGGATACTCTTGCCATCGACATCATCGCCAAGGCGCTCGATTGGGTAGAGCATCACGCCGACCCGATCTTGGAGCGGCGCGACGTTTACGAAGCAGGGTACGCGACGGGCGCAGGCCGCGGCATGACCGATCATTATTGTCGGACGCTCGGTCGCCGCGCGCTCCATGTGCTGCCTCTCATCGCGCCCGCCGGGCCTGCGATGATCGACAAGACTGGTGTCGACAGGATCGTACGCCATCTGCACACAGCCTGTTTCATTGTCATCGCCGGGTTGGTCGGCATGCGTATGAGCGAGATTTTATCGCTCAAGGCGGGCGCCATCGAGCGCCGCGAGGTCGGCGAAACGGGTCTTACCCAAGCCTACCTCGTTGCGCGTCTCTATAAAACGGCCGCGCAGCGCGGCGGACGCGAAGAGCGTTGGCTTGCGCCTGCGCCGGTTGTGCGCGCGATCGAGGTGCTTGAGCGGCTAACGGCGCCGCTGCCGCTTCAGCATGACGACGAGCGCCTTTTCATCGTCGGCGTATCGCGGTCGCGCGTCTCGCCTATTACTTCAATGCAGGTCGGCTATCGGCTGCGCGAGTTCGCCGCTTATGTCGGTGTTCCTCATCACGAGGGCGCACCTTGGCCGTTCTCGGCGCATCAATTCCGAAAGACTTTCGCGCGCTTCGTCGCCAAACGCGATCGTAGCCAGCTCTTGGCCTTGGCCGATCATTTCAAGCACGTCTCGGTCGCCATGACGGCCAAGGGTTATGTCGGCACGGATTTTGATCTCTACGAACTGGTTGCGCATGAAGCGCAAGCGGAGACGGCCGATGCGCTCGATCGGCTGTTGTCGGCCGATAAGTTGGCGGGGCGCATGGGCGAGCGGCTGACGCATCTCAACGCGAAATTCCGCGGCCGCGCCGGCGCGGAGGTGCGTCGGGACTATGTCCAATTCATTCTGTCGGAGACCGATCTCGCCATTCACGCTTGCGAGTATGGCTGGTGTGTCTTTCAGGCGGAGACGGCGCGGTGCGGAGGCGACGTCGCGCCCAGTGCTGCGGGCCGGGCGCCGTCCGTTTGTCTCTCCTGTGTAAATTTCGCCGTTGATGCGCGTCATCGCGCCTTCTGGAACGAGCGGCGTCGGCGCAATCTCGCACTCAGGGATCAGGCGAGCCCGTTGACGCGTGCGGCGCTCGATGAGGCCATCGCCCAGTGTGACGCGGTTCTTTCTCGCTTGGATGGGGTTGATCGTGTCTGACGCAGCACGACGCTATCGGGCGGCGCTCACGCGCTTGGTCAATGGGACCGCGCGGCACGCCGATCATGCCGGCAAGCCCGTACGCATCACGCCGGCGGCGGTTGCGCGCGAAGCGGGCATGAGCCGCAATCCCCTCTACGCCAGCCATCGCGACATTCTAGAAGAGATTGAAATCGCCGCGGCATCGCCCGCGCCAGCCAAGGATCTCGCCGCCGCATTGGCGGCAAGCAAAGCGGAGGTGCGCGACCTGCGCGAGGCGGCGCGCGTGCACGCAGCTGAGAAACGCGCGCTGGCGAGCGAGCATCTGACATTGCTGCATCGGGCGCGCGCCGCTGAAGAAAGGCTGGTTGCCCGCGACAAGGCGGTCGCACGTCTTGAGCGGCTGATCCGCCAGGGACGGCCTTGAAGCCCGGTTGACAGCACATTAGTTCGACGATACTGGAATCATCGAATGAACAAGCAGGACAGCGTCCAGGCGCTCGCAGCGCTTGCCCATGAGCATCGGTTGGCGATTTTCCGCCTGCTGGTGCAAGCGGGCCCGGAAGGCAAAGCCGCCGGCGAGATTGCCGAGGCGCTCGATATGCCGGCGTCGTCGCTTTCGTTTCACCTGGCGCATCTGACGCGCGCGGGCCTGATCGCGCAGCGCCGCGAAAGCCGTTCGCTGATCTATTCCGCCGATTTCGATCAGATGAACGCCCTGATCGGCTTTCTCACCGAAAACTGCTGCGGCGGCCGCTCATGCGCGCCTGCCGCTCAACCCTCTCAGCCAAAAAGGAAGCGCGCATGAAGCGGATGCACCTCCACGTCAGCGTCGATGATCTCGACAAATCGATCGGCTTTTACTCGACGCTGTTCGGCGCGGCGCCGAGCGTCGTCAAGAGCGATTACGCGAAGTGGATGTTGGACGATCCGCGCGTAAATTTCGCCATCTCGGCGCGCGGATTGGAACCCGGCGTCGATCATATCGGCATTCAGGTCGGCGATCGCGCCGAGCTGGCTGAATTGTCCGGCCGGTTGAAGGCGGCTGGCCAAAGCACGTTCGACGAAGAAGCGACCACGTGTTGCTACGCCCAATCCGACAAGAGCTGGGTCAATGATCCATCCGGCCTGCGCTGGGAGACTTTCTTCACGTTTGGCGAGGCGACGACTTACGGCGAAGACGCATCGCTCGCCATGACTGCGCCGACCGATACAGCTTGCTGCGGGTCAACCGCGCAGCCCGCCGCCGCCAAAGCCTGCTGTTGATCACATGCCATTCGAGGAGGGGAAAATGACCCAAAAGGGTAGCAAGGAAAATCCGTTCAACGTGCTGTTTCTCTGCACGGGCAATTCAGCGCGCTCGATCATGGCCGAAGCCATCCTCGGCCGCTTTGGCGCGCCGAAGTTCAAATCCTTTAGCGCCGGTTCGCAGCCGAAAGGCGAAGTGCATCCCCATGTCGTGCAGATGCTGCGCAACATGAATTACAAGCCGGAGCTGTTCCGCTCGAAAAGCTGGGAAGAGTTTGGCCAATCCGGTGCGCCCGAACTCGATTTCGTGTTCACGGTTTGCGACAACGCCGCCAACGAGGTCTGCCCGGTTTGGCCGGGCCAGCCAATGACGGCGCATTGGGGTGTGCCTGATCCGGCGGCTCGCGTTGGCAGCGACGCCGAGATTGCGTTTGCGTTCGACGACACCTGGCGCATGCTGCAAAATCGGATCACCATCTTCACCAGCCTGCCGATCGCCAGTCTCGATCGTCTATCGCTGCAGAAGAAAATTGATGACATCGGCAAAATGAAGCGCGATCCGAACGCGACGGACGCCGCCTGAGCGGGGACGTTATGAAAATTGGTCTGGGCCGGCGCCTCCTCGCGGAGGCGCTCGGTTCTCTCATGTTGACCGGAACCGTAATCGGCTCCGGCATTCTTGCTGTGCAGCTGGCCCAGGGCAATGGCGCCATCGCCCTGATCGGCAACACCGCCGCGACCGGCGCGATCCTGTTCGTACTCATCACCGCGCTCGGACCCATCTCGGGTGCGCATTTCAATCCGGCGGTGACGCTGGTGATGGCGCTGCGGCGAGAGGTCAGCGTGGTTTCGGCGCTGCTCTACATGCCAATCCAGGTCGGCGGCTGCGTGCTGGGCGCTTGGCTCGCCCACGCCATGTTCGCACTGCCGATCATGCAGGTTTCGACGCACGTGCGTGAAGGCGCGTCACAAATCTTGAGCGAAGGCGTGGCGACGTTCGCGCTGCTGTTCACGATCCTCACCGTGTCGCGCTGGCGGCCAGAGGCCATCCCCGCCGCAGTCGCGCTCGCGATCACTGCAGGATATTGGTGGACGGCGTCGACTTCGTTCGCCAATCCAGCAATTACGATTGCGCGGGCGATGACCGACACGTTTGCCGGCGTTCGCCCGGCTGATGCACCGGGCTTCATTGCCGGCCAGTTTGCCGGCGCGCTCATCGCTTGGATCGTATGCGCGCTGCTGCTGCCCAAGAAGGACGCGACATGAGCGCTTTTCCCGTCGTCATCCATCACAATCCCGATTGTGGGACTTCGCGTAACGTGGTCGAGATCGTCCGCGCCGCAGGTTATGCCCCAGAGATCGTCGAATATCTCCAGACCGGCTGGACCCGGCCGCAATTGCTGGCGCTGTTTGCAGCCGCCGGTCTTACCGTGCGCGCGGCCCTACGAGAGACCAAGTCGCCAGCGGCTGACCTTGGCTTATTGGATGCGTCCGTTTCAGACGAGTCGCTGCTCGACGCCATGATCGCCCATCCGGTTCTGGTCAATCGGCCGATCGTGGCGACGCCGAAAGGCGTGCGGCTATGCCGCCCGAGCGAGGTCGTGCTTGATCTGTTGGAGCGCTTGCCGCCTGGGCCCTTCTTCAAGGAAGACGGCTCGCTGCTCATAGATGCGGATGGTCATCGGGTCGCGCCGTCGTGACGGGGCCAATTTCGACCGACTGCTGTGCGTGCATCCAGTCGGCGATCTCCTGAGCCTTCGACGCCGCGGTGAAGATGGCGCGAGGATCCTCTTTCAAGAGGGCGAGCCAGCTCGCAATGTATGAGGCGTGATCGTCGCGCGGATTGTGCGCGATGCCAAGATCGGCAAGAACGAATCCACTCGCCAATTCCACGATCACCTCTTCTGCAGCGTAAGGCGCGGAGCCGAAGCGCCCGCTGAGATCGCGGTTCAAGCGATGTGCTGCGCCGCTGGCATGACCGCATTCGTGCAGCTCCACGCCATAAGCGGAGGCCGTATCAAAGAAGCGCTCGAACGGCGGCAAATGCACGGTGTCGGTCGAGGGACGATAGAACGCCATGTCGCCGCCGCGGATTGTGTTGACGCCGAGGGCGGCGATGAACGCCTCTGCATGCGCGAGACGTTCGGTCTCGGCGATAAGGTCGATCGCTTCCGGTTCGTGGCCGTCGACTTGCGCTACATTGAAGACACTATAGCCCCGCGCGAAAAAGCGCTTCTTGTCGTCCTCTGCATCGGGCGCTTGGACTTGCTTCCAGAGCACGACGGCGCTCGCGCGTTCGCCCTTGCGCACCATCGCGCCCAGTTCGAACCATTGCTTGAATGTGCCCCAAAGGCCGCTCGGATAACCCTTGGCGTCGGCCGACGCCCAAAGCGCCAGCGTGTTGATGCCGCGATAGGCCTTCTTCGATGCGACATTGGTTGGGCGATAGATGGCGCTGCCGTCGTGATGCCATGGCATGCGCTTGGTTTCGACGCCGCGTTCGATCGCCGCGACGATTTGATCGGTGATGCGCGCATAAATGCTGGCGCGTTCGTTGGTCGGCATGAGCGTTGCTCCGTTGGCGTCGGGCCATTCCCGGCGGCGGAGCTCCTCTGAGCGGCGAGCGTGCGCGCACTGCACCGAAGGCCGAAGCGTGAGCGGAGGACGGCGGAGCCGTTGCGGTGCGCGTGCGCTTGCCGCGCGCTCCGCCATCACGCCGGGAATGGTTCGGCGTCGACGACTTCGCGTGTCCCGAAAAACGAAGGGCGGCCGATCGGCCGCCCTTCATTCCATCATCGCAACCGATGACACTTGCGATGTTACATATTTC
>JANRIP010000039.1:0-189011 GCA_033764855.1 Hyphomonadaceae bacterium
ATCGGGGAGGGTTACTTGTGAATCATTGTTTGATCAGCGTGCTGACTGCTGCGTTGTGTGTGACTTCTTGTTCGACATCAGCGTCCACTAGGACGGGGTCGTCAAACACCCCCGCGACGCAGACGCAGACGTATAGCCAAGCCGTAGATGAGCTGATCTCCACAACTCGAACCGAGGACTCATACCAGCGCACCACAATGAGGGAGCTTGAGCCGTGCAGGTTTGCTTTCGAAATCGCACCGGGAATGCAATCAGTCCTTCAGTTTTCTTTTGACGTACGTCAGCTGAACCTCAACGCGATCTCCGCTGCAGAAGGTCAAGCCGCACAAAGCGAGGGTTTCGCTCGTCGCATTGCCTGCTCCGAAAATCAAGGCTTCTGCGTGTCCTACAACGGCATGCCCATAGACTACGTTGAAATCGTCTCGCCAACGCCAGAAGGCTTAGAGCGCGCCCTTGGCGCCCTGCGGCAAGCACAATCCGCGTGCTCGCAAGCGCCTCCGCCGGCTGGCTGACGACAGGCTGCAAACGGCGAAAAGCGGACTCCGACCAGCAAACACGCTATCTCTCAGCGCTATGCCGCCTCCCGCCATTTTCGTCGATGCTGACGCCTGCCCGGTGAAGGAGGAGGTTTATAAAGTGGCGCGCCGGCTTGGCTGCCAAGTGCATGTCGTCGCCAACAGTTTCATGCGCACGCCGCCGGATGTGCAGCTCACCGTGGTCGATGCCGGCGCGGATAAAGCCGATGATTGGATCGCCGAGCGCGTGCAGCCGGGCGATATTGTCGTCACCAATGACATTCCGCTGGCCAGCCGCACGCTCAAGGCGGGCGGATTAGCGCTTGGCGCCAATGGCGTTGCGTTCACCACTGCATCCATTGGCGCAGCTCTAGCGACGCGCGAGCTGATGGAGCATTTGCGTTCAACCGGCGACGTCACAGGCGGGCCGAAGCCATTCACGCCGCAGGACCGCTCGCGCTTTCTCTCCGCGCTCGATGCCGCAATTCAGAAAGCGCGGCGGCGTTAAGCGCTCGCCGCCTGCTGGCCGTGGCAGTGCTTATACTTTTTGCCTGACCCGCACGGGCACGGCGCGTTGCGGCTGACCTTGCCCCAGGTATTGGGGTTGTGGCGGTCGAAGCCATCGGGCGCGAGCGAGGCGTGCGCCGGCGCGGCCATTTCGTTTTCGCCCGTTAGCGGATCGCGGTGCTCTTCGATCATGCGCGTCGGCATTTGCGGACGCGGCGGCTCTTCGCCAGCCTGACCGATTTGCAGACGCATCAGCATGCGCGTCACGGTGGTGCGCAGGTCGAGCAGCATGCGCTCGAACAAAGTGAAGGCTTCGGTCTTGAACTCGTTCAGCGGATCGCGCTGGGCGTAGCCGCGCAAGTGGATCACGGAGCGCAGGTGGTCGAGCAGCGACAAGTGCTCGCGCCAGCGCATATCCACTACGCTAAGCAGCACTTGCTTCTCCACCGCGCGCAAGCGCTCGGGGCCAAGCATGGCGGCTTTCTGCGCATAGGCTTGATCAACCTCGCGCGTCAGGCGCTCGATAATTTCCTGCTGCGCGATGCCCTCTTCCTGGGCCCAGCCGGCGAACGGCAGGATCAGGCCAAAGATTTCCTCGGACTCGACCGCGAGCTCCTGAATATCCCACTGCTCGGGATAAGCCTTTTCCGGCATGTGGCGGTGAACCAGCTTTTCCACCACGTCATGGCGCATGTCGCGCACGATCGGGGCGACATCGGCGGTGCGCATGAATTCGATGCGCTGCTCGAAGATTGCCTTACGCTGATCGTTGATGACGTCGTCGAATTTCAGCAGGTTTTTGCGGATTTCGAAATTGCGCTGCTCGACCCGGCGTTGCGAGGTTTCGAGCGCCTTGTTCATCCAGGGGTGAACAATGGCTTCGCCTTCCTGAATGCCGAGGCCGCGCATGATGGCGTCCAGGCGTTCAGCGGCGAAGATGCGCAGCAGATCGTCTTCCAGGCAGATATAGAATTTCGACTTGCCGGGATCGCCTTGGCGCCCCGTTCGGCCGCGCAGCTGATTGTCGATGCGGCGGCTTTCGTGCCGCTCAGTGCCAAGCACGTAGAGACCGCCAGCGGCGAGCGCGGCGCGCTTTTTCACGTCAATATCGGCGGCGAGGTCGCGCTTCAGGGCGGCGATCTGCTCCGGCGTTTCATCGCCCTTGAGCGCGGCCTTCAAACGCATGTCGAGATTGCCGCCAAGCTGAATGTCGGTGCCGCGGCCAGCCATGTTGGTAGCGATCGTCACCGCACCGGGCACGCCCGCTTGCGCGACGATGCTGGCTTCCTGCTCGTGATAGCGGGCATTCAGCACCTGGTGCGGGATGCCGCGTTGCTTCAGAAGCGAGGAGAGATACTCCGACTTTTCGATCGACACCGTACCGACCAGCACGGGCTGCTGCTTGCGGTGCGTTTCCTCGATATCGGTGATGATGGCTTTGTATTTTTCCTTGGCCGTCCGATAGACCTCATCATCGTCATCGACGCGCGCGACCGGCTTATTGGTGGGGATTTCCACCACGTCGAGCTTGTAGATGTCGCCGAACTCCGCCGCCTCGGTGGAGGCGGTGCCGGTCATGCCGGCGAGCTTGTCGTAGAGACGGAAGTAATTCTGGAAGGTGATCGAAGCCAGCGTCTGGTTTTCAGGCTGGATGTTGACGTTTTCCTTGGCTTCGATTGCTTGGTGCAGGCCTTCCGACAAGCGCCGGCCATGCATCATGCGGCCGGTGAACTCGTCGATCAGGACCACTTCGCCTTCCTTGACGATATAATCCTTGTCGCGATGGAACAGCTTGTGCGCGCGCAGCGCCTGATTGACGTGGTGCACGATCGAGACGTTGGCCGGCTCATAGAGTGAGCCTTGCAGCAGGCCGCGCTCGACCAGCATTTCCTCGATCCGTTCCGAACCGATTTCGGTGTACGTCACCGAGCGCTGCTTCTCGTCATGCTCGAAATGCTCCGGACGCAGCAGCGGGATCAGCTTGTCGACCGACTTGTAGAAGTCGCTGCGATCTTCGGTCGGACCAGAGATAATCAGCGGCGTGCGCGCTTCGTCGATCAGGATGGAGTCGACTTCATCGACGATCGCGAAGCGGTGGCCGCGCTGGACCATCTCGCCCAACGAATACTTCATATTGTCGCGCAGATAGTCGAAGCCGAACTCATTGTTCGTGCCGTAGGTGACATCAGCGGCATAGGCTTGGCGGCGCTCATTGTCATAGAGCCCGTGCACGATCGTGCCGATGGAGAGGCCGAGGAAGCGATAGATCTGGCCCATCCATTCGGCGTCGCGCTTAGCGAGATAATCATTGACGGTGATGACGTGGACGCCGCGGCTTTCAAGCGCGTTCAGATAAACCGGCAAAGTCGCCACCAGCGTCTTGCCTTCGCCGGTGCGCATTTCGGAAATCTTGCCTTGGTGCAGGATCATCCCGCCCATGAGCTGGGTGTCGAAGTGGCGCATGCCGAGCACGCGCTTGGCCGCCTCGCGCACGGTGGCGAAGGCTTCGGGCAGGATGTCGTCCAGCTTGGCCCCGCGGGCGAGGCGATGGCGGTATTCGCTGGTCTTATTGCGCAGCGCTTCGTCGGAAAGAGCTTCGTAGTTTGGCTCGAGCGCATTGATCCGCAGCACCGCTCCGCGCAGATGCCTGACCTTGCGCTCGTTGACGGACCCGAAAATCTGCTTGGCGAAGTTCAGCATGGCGCGTTTGAGACCTGACGCGCCACGACCGGCTGGCGCTCTGTATTACGGCGAAGCAATGGCGTTATTGAGCTTTGATTTGTTTGTCTTTTCTGAGACCCACCAACGCGCGTGCGCGTGCGAAAACACTCTCGACTCGTGCCCTCGCGAGACTTAAGAGCGGCCCTGGGCGGTGTCAATGCGGCCACCTTGGCGCAGACCCGGACACGCGCCCCTTGAAGGTGAGACACGCAGACATGGTCACAGCCAAGCCGCGCCGCCCCCATTTCATCCTTGCGGGGCTGGCGCTCACGCTCGCGCTCAGCGCCTGCGGCCTGGGCCGCGACTCTTCCGGCGATCGGGGCGGGATCGACAATCCCACCGTCGCCGCCACCGTGAACGGGCGCCCGATTTATGTGGAAGACGTGCGCTCTCGCGCTGTGCAGATGGGCCGGCTGCAGGAGGGCGAGGACCTCTCCGCCGATTCCGACGCCTTCTATTTGACCCTGGAAGAACTGATCCAAATCCGCCTCTTCGCCATGGAGGCTGAGGCGCGCGGCCTCGATCGGGAACCGGATATCCGGCGCCAGCTGGAAAACGCGCGCGAAGCGGTCTTGGCGCAGGCCATTTATGAGGAGCTCGACAGCCGCGCCACCAATCCGGAAGCCGTCGAGCGGCTGTACCGCGAAAACATGCGTGAACTCGACCAAGGCTCGGAAATCCATCTGCGCCACATCCAGGTGGAAACACGTGAGATGGCCGACGCGGCCAAAAGAAGGCTCGATTCAGGCGAACGATTTGAAGTTTTGGCCCTAAGCTTGTCGATGGACGCTGAAACGCGCGCCGATGGCGGCGATCTGGGCTTCCGCGCTCAATCCGACCTCGCCCCGCAAATCCGTCAGGCGGTGCAGAATGCGCATGTGGGCGAGGTGATCGGCCCGCTGCAGATTGGCGACACCTGGCACCTCATTCGCGTGGACGACATCCGCCAGCGCGGCGCGCCGAGCCTGGAGAGCCTTCGTCCGCAAATCATCAATTGGCTGCGCTACCAAGAGGTGATGGAGCTGCAGGATCGGCTCGAGCGCGATGCGCGCATTGAGCGCCTGCGCGAGCCCGACACCAGCATGGCGCCGACGGAAGAAACGCCAGCGCCCGCCGATGCCGGCGAGGAGACCCCGAACGTGGAGCCGCCGCCGGAAGAGCATCAGGGCGGACCCGCCCCACCCTTCCCCTTCCCAATGGGTCCGGGCGGGGTGACGGCGCAGCAAAGCCCGCGTCCGGCGCCAAACACGGAAGGCCCCGCCGCAACCGCGGTCGGCGCGCCGCAGCAGCCCGCGCCAACCCAGCCCACGCCTGACGCTCCGGTCCAATGAGCGACCTCATTTCGCCGCTCGCGCCGGCGCGGTTTCCCGATCTGCCTGGCATTGCCGGGCTCGAAGCCGCGATTGGCCGCGCCGGCTTCTACAAGCACGAGCGCCCCGACCTGCTCTTGGTGCGCTGCGCGCCCGGCACGCGGGCGGCGGGCGTGTTCACCACCAACTCGGTTGGCTCAGCGCCCACGGATTGGTGCAAGCAGGCGCTCAATGCCGGGCGCGGCCAGGTGCGCGGACTGCTGGTCAATGCCGGGTGCGCCAATTCCTTCACCGGCGCCGCGGGCGATGCGGCGTGCAAGCGTTCGCTCGAAGCAGCCGGCGCCAAGCTCGGCGTGCGCGCGGGCGAACTCATGTCAGCCTCGACGGGCGTGATTGGGGTCGTACTTGATGCGGCCAAGATCGAAGCGGCGCTGCCGACGATGCAGCTGGCCCCGATCAATTGGCATGACGCCGCCAAGGCGATCATGACCACCGACACCTTTCCCAAAGGTTCGGGCGCAACTTGCGAGATTGACGGCGTGAAAGTCTCGCTCGCCGGCATCGCCAAAGGTTCGGGCATGATCGCGCCGAACATGGCGACCATGCTGGCCTTCGTGTTCACCGATGCGGCGATCTCGGCGCCGATCCTGAAAACGCTGCTGCGTCAGGAAAACGAAACCAGCTTCAACTCCATCACTGTCGACGGCGACCGCTCCACCAATGACTGCGTGCTGCTGTTCGCCACTGGCGCCGCGAAAGTGGCGCCCATCGCCGATGCGAAAGATGAGCGCCTGGCCGGTTTCCGCGAGGCGCTCTCCAGCGTGCTGCGCGATCTCGCCATTCAGATCGTGCGCGACGGCGAAGGCGCACGCAAGCTGGTGACCGTGAAGGTGGATGGCGCAGTCAATGACGGCTCGGCCAAAGTCATCGCCCGCACCATTTGCGAAAGCCCGTTGGTAAAAACCGCCATTGCCGGCGAGGACGCCAATTGGGGCCGCATCGTCATGGCCATTGGCCGCTCTGATCAGCCAGTAAAGCGCGAAATGATCGCGGTGCGTTTCGGCGAACTCTGGGCCGCGCGCGACGGGGCGGTGTCGGCCGAGTACGACGAAGCCGCCATGAGCGCGTACATGAAACGCGAAGAGCTGGAGATTGCGGTCATTGTCGGCCCCGGCTCGGGAAAGGCGCGCATGTATACGTGCGACCTGACCAAGCGCTACATCGAGATCAACGGCGACTATCGCAGCTAGGCCGCCGCGTTCCGGTGCGCTAGCGTGTCCCCGCAGCGAATGGAGCGATGCAGATGGGCTGGCGGGACATTCTGGTATTTGCGGACGGATCGGAAGATGGGTTGGCGCGCGCACGCATGGCCAAGGAGATCGCCGACGCGCACAAGGCGCACCTTGAGGTCGCGGTGCTTGCGCCGGCGCCGGCCAAGCCAGCCACAGCGCGTACTGAGGCGCTTGCGCCCGCCGAACGCGCGGTGGCGCAATTGCGCGACCTTGTTGGCTCTGGCGCGCCCGGCGGCGTCTCTGTGCATGTGCTGGAATGCGTGCCGGAAGAGACGCGCTTCGCCGCTGCGCGCGCGGCGCGTACGGCGGATCTGGTCATTTTTGGCAAGCCAGAGAAGTTCGACGATAGCGAACTCGACACAGATATTTTCGTCGGCGCTATCATGGAAGGCGGGCGCCCGTGCTTGATGCTGCCGCGCTGGATCAATCCGCGCGCGTGGGGCAAGCGCGGCCTGATCTGGTGGAAGGGCGAGCCTGAATCCGCGCGCGCCGTACAAGGCGCGCTGCCATTCTTGAGCGCCGCCGAAAAAGTGCGGGTCACCGTCGCCAATCCGCGCGGGCAGCGCGAAGGCGAGGACGAGCGCAGCCTTGAACGTCTGGCGACCTACCTGCTCCGTCATGGCGTCGACATCGAAGAGACTGTCGCCCGCACCTCATGGGAAGGGTCAGAGTATATGATCCAGTCCGCCATTGATGGCTTCAACGCCGACTTCATGGTGCTCGGCGCTTATGAGGGATCGCGTTTGGTGGAAGACATATTTGGCGGCGTCACCGCCAAGGTCGTGCACGACACGCAGATCCCGGTGCTGATGGCGCATTAAGCGCGGGGTCATGTCGCTTTCCCCCTTCCCACTTTGTGGCGCGCCGAGCGCAACGCCACGCTCAGGAGATTGCCGATGAAGCTGTTTTTCTCGCCCGGTTCGTGCTCGCTCGCGCCGCACATTCTCATTCACGAGGGCGGGCTGCCGGTCGAGGCCGAGCGTGTGCTGATGCGCGAAACCCCGCGCAAGACTGAGAGCGGACGCCTATACGCCGAGATCAATGCGATGGGCGCGGTGCCTGCGCTGGAACTCGACAATGGCGAAGTGCTGACGGAAAACGCCGTGCTGCTGCAATATCTTTGCGAGCTGAAACCGGAAGCAAAGCTGGCGCCGACGCGCGGCGGCATGGAGCATTGGCGCTTTTTGGAGATGCTCAATTTCATCTCCACCGAACTGCACAAAACCTTCAGCCAATTGTTCGCCGGCCCGCCGCCGGAATGGAAGGAGAAGGTGCTTGAGCGCTTGTTCGGCCGGCTTGATCTGCTGCAATCGCGGCTCGGCGAGAAGGAATATCTGCTCGGCGGCTTCAGCGCCGCCGACGCTTATGCGTTCGCGGTGCTGGGCTGGTCCGCCTTCTTCCAAATCGACCTCGGCCGTTGGCCCAAGCTGCAGGCTTACTATGAACGCGTGAAGGCGCGCCCGGCGGTGCAGCGGGCGATGGAAAAGGAAGGCCTGATCGCTAAGGCTTAAGCGCGGCGATGCGGTCGAGCGCGCGGGCGGCGATGGCGAGATCATCCTCGCCCGCAAAGGCCGGCGCCTCGAATACGCCGCCGGCGACGATGATGCTCTCAATCAGCATCAGATTTTCGGCAAGCCCGAAATCCTCAATCATGTCGCCGCCGGCGTCGACCCAGCCGCGCTCTGGGTCGCGCGTCGCCGGAAGCGCGGCGCGAGTGCGCGCGGCCAAATCATCGGCCGCCGCCGTATAGCCATGCACGCGCTTGCCGGCGGCGAACGCATAGCCCAGCTCCCATGCCGTGCCGGCATCGGCGCCGACGCCCCGGAATGGTGTCAGATTGGCCAGCACCGCATCGCACGCGTCGATCAGCTTCACATTCTGGCGGAAGATCGCGCGCGATAATGGCTCGCCCTCGGCCTTTGCTTCCTCATCGAGCGGAAAAGCGCCCACCAAGCCCTGCTCCGCGCAGAGCGCCTTGAGGCGCGCGGCGCGCTCGCGCACATCGGCGCGAAAAACATCTGGTCCGGCCAAATAAATCCGCATGTCTCAGTTTGAAACGCTATTTGGTTAGCGTCCAATCCACCATTCCAGCGCACGGCCTATTAATGCAATTGAGCCACACTCCGCCTTTGTCGAAGCCGATTCTGCTCGTTGTCGCGGCGGCTTTGATCGACACCCAGGGCCGCGTTCTGCTTGCGCAGCGGCCCGCGCATAAGGCGCTCGGCGGTCTCTGGGAGTTTCCCGGCGGCAAGGTCGAGCCGGGCGAAACGCCGGAGGCGGCGCTCGTCCGCGAACTGAAGGAGGAGTTGGACGTGATTGTGGAGCCCGACGCCCTCGATCCGTTCGCGTTCGCGTCGCACAGCTATCAGGACTTCCACCTCCTGATGCCGCTGTTCGCGACCAAGACGTGGCGCGGCGATCCGATCGCACATGACGCCCAAGCGCTGGCTTGGGTGAAGCCTGCGGACATGCGCACCTATCCGATGCCGCCCGCCGATGTGGGACTGGTTGAACGCTTGATCGAGGTCGCCGAATGAAGCGCTTTGTTCAAAACCAGGATGGCGCCACGGCGATTGAGTATTGCCTGATTGCGAGCCTAATCGGCTTCGTCATCATTGGCGCGCTCGGCATGATCGGAACTGACCTGACGGCCGCCTTCACCAACTTCGCCGCCGTCTTCTAAGCTTCCAGTTCGACATCCCAATAGAGATAATCGACCCACGTATCGTGCAAATGGTGCGGCGGGAAACGCCGGCCCATGTGCTGCAGCTCATGCATGCTTGGCCGGCGCGGCCGCTTGTGCGGGCGCATGCCGGTATGGTGGGCGTAGGCCCCGCCCTTCTTCAGATTGCACGGCGCGCAGGCGGTGACGATATTCTCCCAAGTCGTGCGCCCGCCCTTTGAGCGCGGGATCAGATGGTCGAAGGTCAGGTCCGCCGTGGCGTGGCAGTACTGGCAGGCAAAGCCGTCGCGCAGGAAAACGTTGAAGCGGGTGAAGGCCGGCGGGCGATCCTGCGCCACATAATCCCGCAGCGAGATCACGGAGGGCAGCCGCATCGTGAAGGACGGCGAGTGCACTTCGTGGTCGTACTCAGCGACCACGTCGACCCGTTCGAGGAAGACCGCTTTCACCGCTTCCTGCCAGGGCCATAGCGAAAGCGGAAAATAGGATAGCGGCCGAAAATCGGCATTGAGCACCAATGCCGGCCATCCGGCCAAGGGGGCGCTGGAAACGTTCATGGGCTACCCCGGAGGGCGGCCGGAAGGATCAGGCTCGATGGACTGAAGACAGTCTCCTTTCGCACCCGCAGCTTAGCAACAAACGCCGCCGAGCTATAGCTGATTTGGCGCGACAGGTTCGTGACAAGCGGGCCACGGAGCTGGCAAAATCTCACCCTCCAGTCTGAATTGCTTTTCTTTTCAGATAAGTGGAGAGGAAGGCCCCGCCCAGATCGAGCCCGTCCGGGCCAATTGAGTGTGGTACGCCATAGCTCACATGCCACTGCGCGCCATGGCCCGAGGCGGCCAAAGCCTCGGCTGAGTCGAACATGGCGGTGACGGGAATCATCGGATCCTGGTCGCCATGAATGAGCAGCACGGGCGGCTTGACCCGCATCTCCTCCTTGAGCCGGCGCCCGCCCGTCAGCACGCCGGAAAAGCCGAGCACCGCCGCCGGCGCCTTGGCGCGCCGCAGACCCACATGCAGGGACATCATCGTGCCCTGCGAAAAGCCCACCAGGGCCAAGCGCGTATCATCCAGCCCGGCCTTGTCCAGCTCGCGATCAAGGAAGCGATCCACCGATTGCGCGGCGTTGCGCACGCCCGATTCCATCAGGTGCGGGTCAAGGCTGGCGATCGGAAACCACTGATAGCCGCCCGGCGCCTGCGGCACGGGCTCGATCGCGTTTGGGGCCACGAACAGCGCGCCGGGCAGCGCCTTGGCCCAATAGGGCGCGAGCGAAATGAGATCGGCGCCGTTCGAGCCATAGCCGTGCAGCAGCACCACCAGGCTGTCCGGTTTGCCGCCCCGCGCCGGCGGCATGCGCGGGCCATCGAGAAATACTGTCATGGCCGCAACTTAGTGTGCGTCGTTCGCAAGTGCGAGCGCGAGCCTACCTCCCCTGAAGGATTGGGATGAAGTACGGCAAACGGGCATGGCTTTCGTCACCCGCTTCGCGCCTTCGCCCACGGGCTATCTGCATTTGGGGCACGCCTTTTCCGCGCTGACCGCGTTCGACGCGGCGCGCGCAGCTGGCGGGCGCTTCCTGCTGCGGATTGAGGATATCGACCAAGGCCGTGCTCGCACGGAGTTTGAAGCGGCCATTTTCGAGGACCTCGCCTGGCTCGGGCTTGAATGGGAAAGCCCGGTGCGGCGCCAATCCGAGCACATGAGCGAATACGCCGCCGCGCTGCAAAAGCTGGTCGATGCTCGGCTGGTCTATCGCTGCTTCCGCACCCGGCGCGAAATCGCCGACGCCATCGCCTCGGCCCCGCACGGGGAAAGCGCGGAAGTGTTTCGCGGCGAAGCATTGCCGGCGGCGGAGGAAGCGGAGCGGCTCGCGCGCGGGGAAGCCTTCGCCTGGCGGCTTTCTCTCAAAAAAGCGCGCGCGGCCCTAGGCCCGGCCTATTTCGCACTGACTTTCCAAGATGAGACTGGCCGGGTGCGAGCCGATCCCGAGCGGCACGGCGATATCGTGCTGGCGCGCAAGGATTTTCCCACCTCATACCACCTCGCGAGCGTGTGGGATGATGCGCTCGCGGGCGTCACGCACGTCATTCGCGGCGAAGATTTACGCGGCGCGGCGCATTTGCATGTGCTGCTGCAACAGCTGCTTGGCTTGCCGACACCGGTTTACCGCCACCACCGGCTCATTCTCGGCGAGGACGGCAAGCGTCTCGCCAAGCGCGATCAGGCCGCCACACTCCGCGCAATGCGCCAGGCGGGAAAGCAACCCGCTGAGATACGCATGCTGCTGGGGCTCCCAGGCGTGTAAAAAACGTTAACCAGTTGGCGCTAGTTTGGCCCGACGGCTAGTCATGACACAGCGGCATTATCTCAAGATCGCGGCGATCTCGGCCATCATCATGCTTGTGGTGATGGCGCTCGACTATTTGGTCAATGTCGTCTTCAGCGACGGCGCCTATTACTCGCCGGTCAGCACCTTCATTATCACCCTCATCGTCGCGCCGAGCTTCACCTACGCGCTCGTGCGTCAGGGCGTACGCGTTGAACGCGCGCAGCAGGAACTCGCCGCCGAACACGCGGCCCGGATCGCTGCTGACGATGCAAACAGCGCCAAATCACGCTTCCTCGCCAATATGAGTCACGAGCTGCGGACGCCGCTCAACGCCATTATCGGCTATTCGGAAATGATTGAGGAAAGCGCAGATGAGACCAACGCCGCCGATGCGCGCAAAGTGCAGGCCGCAGCGCGCCACCTGCTGACGTTGATCGATGATGTGCTCGATCAAGCCACTATCGAGGCAGGCAAATTGCAGCTGAAGCCGGCGCTCGCCGAACTCAAGTCCGTGTTCGAGCGCGTCGTTACAAATGTGCGCGACACAGCGGCGGAAAACCGCAACCGTCTCGTCGTTGAGTGTGAGCCCGATATCGGCTTGGGCTATCTGGACGCCAGCCGCTTCGAGCAATGCCTGCTCAATCTGGCCTCGAACGCGGTGAAGTTCACCCAGAATGGGGAAGTGACGCTGCGCCTGTCGTCAGAGGAAACAGGCGGCCGCGCCTTCGTCCGGTTCGACGCGATCGATACTGGCGTCGGCATCAGCACTGAAGCGCTCGAAGGCTTGTTCAAGCCATTCGCGCAAGATCAGCAAACCGGCGCGCGCCTGTTCGGCGGCGTCGGCCTCGGCTTGGCCATCACAAAATCCATCGTCGAAGCCATGAGCGGCGAGATCAGCGTCACCAGCGCGCCCGGCAAGGGCTCGACCTTCACGCTGCGCATTCCGCGCGCCGCGACCATGCCGCAGCATCAGGCGGCGGCTTAGCCCGGCCCAGCCTAGTCTGGATAATGCCGGAAGCCCGGCCAGCCTTCGATCGCCTCAATGGTTTCGTGCGCGCTTTCCAGCTTGTGATCAGGCACGTTGGAAATCCGCGCCGCTTCGATCCAGGCTTTGATCGCCGTCGGCGCCAGCCGGTCACGCCCGCACAGCAGGAAGAACGGCTCGTCCTTCGCCAAGCCGGACAAGGAGCCGTGCTCCAACTCCGACGCTAGATATTTGAAGCCCGCTTCCCGCAAAATTTTCGCGGCGGCTTTCTTCTCCGCAAGCCCCTCAGCTTCAAGCGACATGCCGACCTCCATGCGGAGCCAGTGATTGCGCGCGCCCGCGCCAAAATCAATCTTATTGCTGCGACGCTTCGGCGATATCTACCTCGACCGCTAGGCGCTCCGACTCGTGCGGGGCGACGCTGCCGCGCAAGGGCGCAGCATCTGCGGCGTCCAGTCCCGCGCACAGCCGCACATAGGAATCCGTAGGGCAGCGCCGGTTGGAGGGATCGAATGCGACCCAACCCAAATCAGGCACGCAAACCTCGGCCCAAGCGTGCGTTTCCTCCCCTCCGTCCGCCATCAAATAGCCTGTGACGTAGCGCGCCGGCACGCCGCGACTGCGGGCCGCGGAAATGAAGATGTGCGCGTGATCCTGGCACACGCCCCGGCCCAGCTTCAGCGCCTCGGCGGCTGTGGTTTGATGATGCGTGGCGCTTTGCTCGTAATCCACCGCATCGCGCACGGCGTTGCAGAGCTGGTGCATGGCGTCGAGCACGTTGGGTGTGTTGATGCCCGTAGCGAGCGCATCAATGCCGGCGCTCCGCGCTGTCAGCGGCGTTGTGCGCAGGAACAGTCCCGGCCGCGCCGGTTCGGCCAAACCCCGAACGACTCCGTGTGTATCTTCCACGTCAATAACGCCTTCGGCGACAATCTCGATTGACGGCGAAGGCGCTGTGGTGGTCCAGAGCGCTTCTGCATCACCGTACGGGCCGTTAAAGAGCGGCGTCACCGGAGCGTCATTGACGGTGACGCTCCAATTCAGCGCCTTCTGCCCGGCAAACTTCGAAGGAAACAACTTCAGCCGGAGCCCGGCGCGCGCGACCGGCGGCGTATAATCGTAGCGCGTAACGTGTCGAACCTGGAGCCGCATCAGAAATAATACGCCTTGGCGATTTCGCTGGCGAGCCGATTGGTGGTTCGCACCGCATTGGTGATGAACTCATGCAGCCCAGACTGAAACAGCGTTTGAATGTCGGTCTCGCTTAACCGCTCGACCATTTGATCGGCTATGTCGTGGCAATCGTGCCGCTCGCCATAATCCATGGCAAGCTCATCGAGCGCGGCTGAAATACTGCGATAACAGAAGTTTGCGGAGCGTGGAAAAATCTTGTTGAGGATCAGGAATTCGGCGATGCCCCAGGGCGTGTAATCGCCGCGATAAACGTGATGGTAGGCGCGCTGCGCCGAGAGCGCGCGCAGCACGGCGGTCCATTGGTGAAAATCTCGCCCGCCGCCGACAACATCTGTTTCCGGCAGCAGCACGTAATATTTTACGTCGAGCAGACGCAGCGTCATTTCCGTGCGCTCAATCAATTCGCCAAGCCGCAGGAAGATGAAGCCGTCATTGCGCAGGAGGCCAGTTTCTGTCGCGCCGCGAAACGCCGCTGAGCGCTGGCGCACCCAATCCAACAGCGACGGCAGATCAGTCAACGCTTGCGAGGCGGTGACAGATTCCAGTTTGCGCCAATTGTCGTTCAGCGCCTCCCACATATCCTGCGTGATGGCGGTGCGGATGGCGCGGCCATTGGCGCGCGCCTGCACCATGCAGGAGCGGATCGAAGAACGGTTCTCACCCTCGATGAGCAGACGAAGAATGATCGCATCAGCCGTGGCCTTGGGATCATCGCCCAACTCGCCGGCCGCGCCGGACGCGCGCGCGACCGAGCGCCACTCTCCGCTCGCACCAGGCAGCATCGCCATGCGGCGTCCCATTTCGACGAGACGCGCGGTTGCGTCCGCGCGCTCAATGTAGCGGCCCATCCAGAACAGGTGCTCGGCGGTGCGGCTCAGCATGGCGTCAATCCGAAAGCACCCAAGTGTCTTTCACGCCCCCGCCTTGGCTTGAATTCACCACCAGCGAGCCCTTGGTGAGCGCCACGCGTGTCAGCCCGCCGGGCGTTAAGCGCACCTCCTTGCCGACAAGGCAGAACGGGCGAAAATCGACGTGCCGGCTTTCAATGCCGCCTTCGGCCAATATCGGCGCAGTGGAGAGATCGAGGGTCGGCTGCGCCACATACTCATCCGGATGCGCGATGATCTTTTTGCGAAAGGCGGCGATTTCTTTTTTGCTCGCGCTCGGCCCGATCAACATGCCGTAGCCGCCTGAGCCGTGCACGCGCTTGACCACAAGCTCTTCCAGTTTGGAGAGCACGTGCTCGCGCTCCTCATCGATGGCGCAGCGCCAAGTGGGCACGTTCTTCAAGATCGGCTCTTCGCCGAGATAGAAGCGGATCATCTCCGGAACGAAGATGTAAATGGCCTTATCGTCCGCCACACCCGCGCCCGGCGCGGAGCAGAGCGTCACCCCGCCTGCGCGATAGACGCTGAAGAGCCCCTGTACGCCCAGCAGCGAATCCGGGCGGAAGGAAAGCGGATCGATGTAAGCGTCATCAATGCGCCGATAGATCACGTCCACGCGCTGCGGCCCGCGCGTCGTGCGCATCCAAACGCGGCCATCGGCCACGAACAGATCGCTCGCTTCCACCAGCTCCACACCCATGAGATCGGCTAGGAAAGAGTGCTCGTAATATGCGCTATTGAGCGGGCCGGGCGTCATCACCACAATGGTGGGCTCGCCCTTGCAGGCGGGCGGCGCCACTTCCTGCAACGTGCGCTTCAGCATGCTGGGATATTCGTCGATCGATTCAATCGCCGCCTGCGCGAACAGCTGCGGAAACATCCGCATCATGATTTCGCGGTTCTCAAGCATGTAGCTGACGCCGGAGGGCGTGCGGCAATTGTCCTCAAGCACCTGAAATTCGGTGGCGTCGGTGCGGACGATGTCGACGCCGACGACGTGGCTATACACTTTGCCCGGCGGATCGAAGCCGACCATTTCCGGCAGAAACGCTTCGTTCTGATAGACCAAAGCTTCGGGAATGACGCCGGCCTTCAAAATCTCGCCGCGATGATAGACGTCCCAGAGGAACGCGTTCAGCGCGCGCGCGCGCTGGCGCACGCCTTGCGATACGCGCCGCCATTCCGAAGCGCCAAACACGCGCGGGATCAGATCAAATGGGATCAGCCGCTCGGGATCGCCGCCTTCGCCGTAAACTGAAAAGGTGATGCCGATGCGCCGAAACAGCGCCTCCGCCTCGGCTTGGCGTTGTGAAAGCATCCCCTCGCCCGACTCTGCGAGCCAAGCCGCGATCCGCTCGTACGGGGCGCGGTACCCGCCATCGGGGGCGTTCATTTCGTCAAACATTCACGCAGCACCATCGACCGCGCCGCGAGCCCTGGCAAATCATCACGCCCGCCCCGACCAGGCGCAGGCGCGTCGCTGCTTGGAATTTGGGCGCCCGGCGCCGCATGGAGCGACGGCGTTGGTTCCGATCAGGAATTCGGCGCGCTCATCACGATCGGGGCGGCCACGCCCCAGGGCGTCAGCGGGCGCCCTTCCGGGTCGCGCGGGCCGACCGGGTAAGCGGCTTCGCCATTATCGAACACCGCGCCCATGCGGCCAAAGCCGGTAAAGAAGGCCGCCCACACGCCCAGTTCCGCGATCTCGGCCGGCGAGAAATGCTCCGCCAGAGCGGCATGGTCAGCCGGGCCGATAGAGAGATGATTGGTGGCGAACTTATCGCCGAAGCGCACCGCGACGCGCTCGCTAGCGGTGAGGTCAGACGGCTCGTCCGGATGCTCGATGGCGCACACCAAGTCCTCAGTGAGCCCATCTTGAATCGCATCTTCATAGCGCATCGACATGCACGGCCGGCACTGATTGCGAAACGCTATGCGCAACCGCATCAGCTCCACCAGACGATCCGGCAATTGCTGGTTCGCCTTCATCGCTTCGCGCATCTGCATCATCGCGGCCATCAGATCAGGCCGCGACGCCTCGCGCCTATCCGCTGCGCGCACCGTTTGATCCGGCATGAGCGCCTCCCTTTTTTATCGGCGCGAGCTTCACACGCACCGGAGCCTTGTTCAACCGCGATCGCCAAAGGCGTTGATGACGCGCGCGGTCCAATCGCCCAGTG
Source organism: Hyphomonadaceae bacterium (assembly GCA_033764855.1). Taxonomy (GTDB): domain Bacteria; phylum Pseudomonadota; class Alphaproteobacteria; order Caulobacterales; family Aquidulcibacteraceae; genus Vitreimonas. Next base: position 16,610 of record JANRIP010000039.1, read on the forward strand.
CGTTCCAGCGCTCGGCGGAATCCGCGAACAGTCCCAGGCGCACCAGCACCATATCCTTGGACGGAACCACTACGATGAGCTGGCCTTCATGCCCCTCGGCGCGGAACGTGTCGCACAGACCAGGATCGGCGACGGTCGCGCGCATGGGCCGGCCCGTTCCCTGGCATGGCGTGATCCACCAATGCGCGCCATAGACGTCCGTATCCGCATCGGGTCCTGGCGTGCGGGCGAAATCGACCCAGCCTTCCGGCGCGACACGCACTCCATCCCACACCCCGCCGCGCAAATAGAGATAGCCGAACTTGGCGAAATCACGTGCGTCGGCCCAGATCATCGAACTGCCGTAGAAGAGCCCGTTCGGATCGAACTCGACCACCGGATCCATGCCGATCGTATTGAACAGCGATTGATCCATCCAAGCGCGCATGCGCACGCGCCGATCATTGGCGTCGCGCGGATTGGGAACGATGGTTCGCGTTAGTGCATCCGAGATCAGCACGCTCGCGGCGGAGTTATAATTCCAATGCGTGCCTGGGTCGTGGATCAGCGGCAGGCTCGCCGCCCACCGCGCCGTATCGGGAGCGCCTTCGCCATACAGCAGATGCGCCGCGCCATTTTCCAGCACGCTCTGGGCGCCGATCTCATGATAGCGCTGGCCGTCCGTCATGGTGAGCCATGTGCGCCATGAAATCGAAGCACGCCGATCGGCGCCGCGCCAATGCGGCGAGCCCATCGGCGCATCTATGCTCACGCGCCCTTGCAACACCGCTGCGCCGACGAGCGCTTGCGTGATTGATTTCGCCATCGACCAGGAGATGAGCCGCGTATCTGGCCCATAGCCATCGCCGTAGCGCTCGAACACGATCCGCCCGCCCTGCACGATCAGCAGCGCGCGGGTTTCGCCCAGGTCTTCATTCGGGCCGGCGAACGCTTCGGTGATGGCGAGATCGAACGCGGCGCGATCGACATCCGCTGGCAGCGGCGCCTCTTCCCAGCCTCGCGTCGGCCACGCCACGCCCGGTGGTTGCGGCGGCAACGGGGCCAGCTGTGCGTGCGCCGCTCCCATCGCCGCGAGGCTGAACAAAAGCGTCATAATCGCTTGCCGCAACATGATTTTCTCCCCGCGCCGTGCATGCTAATCCAGACCATGCGGGGAGGAGAAGATGCCGTCGCGTCGGGTATTATGGATGTTACTTCTGGCCGGGCTGGCGGTTTTGCTGGTTGGGGTCGGCTTCGCCGCCCGCGGGCCACTTTCCTACGCCAACATCGCCACAACCTACGCCGCCAAGATGACCTGTTCCTGCCGCATGGTGAGCGGGCGTACTATGGACTCCTGCATGCTGGATTTCCCCGAGGACGCGCGCACGCAGATTACCGTGATCGAGGACGGCCCGCGCTTTCAAAGCAGCGCGCTGTTCGGCGCCTTCAAGGCCGAGGCGGTGTATGAGGAAGGCTTCGGCTGCCGCGTGATCGAGGATTAAACCAGCGGCCCGCGCGGATTCCAAATTGGCTTGCGCATGATCGCCAAAACCAGACCAATGCCGGCGCGGAGCGCCGCCCAGATCGTCACCGCAATCTGCACGTAGAAATAGACGATCAGCATTGAGCCGCTGATAAAGATCAGCAGGCTGGCCAGCGTGAGAATGGCGTAGCCGATAATCAGCGTGCGCAGCGCGTGTTCATGGTGCGTCTGCGCCCAGGGCATGGCCTCGGCGCGGTTCGACAGCGCCACCGCGCCGCCCGCAATCGCCACCGCCATGGCGATATAGGAGAGAGGCGGGGCGGCGAACACGAAGCTCAAGCCAAACGCCGCCAGCGTCAGCGCTTGCGCCAGCACCGCCTTGCCGCGATGCGATGTGAGCCCGCCCCCGCGCTGCACAGGCTTGGGCGGGGGTCGGCGACGAAACGGCGTGACGTTGTCTGACGGCATCGCGGAAGCTTACTGGCTGGCGGACGCTGCGGGCAAGGCTGGCGGCTTACTGACGCTCCAGATGATCCAGATCAGGATGGGCTGAAAGATGAGGCGCGCCGACAACACAAAGGGCGGAATTGCATAGAGCGAGGCATTCCTCAGCATATCGATATGAACGGGCGACACGCACACACAATAGAGCATCAAGGCGTACCCGGCGATGCGGCGGGTGCGAGGCCAAAGGAAAGCGAGCGCGCCGATTATGTCAGTAACGCCGGTTAGAGCCGCGATGACGCGCGGATACGGCGCCCAGGGCGGAACGATCGCCGCATACGCATCGAGCGCCACAAAATGCGCGATCCCCCCGAACATAAACCAGCAGAATACGAGCCCGAGGCCGATTCGACGGAGCAGCTCTTGCCGCGTCATAAGTTCAGCAAATGCGGATCGCCGCCTTGCGCTGCAATATTTACGCTTACGGCGCGTTCCTCGGCAAAGCGCAGCAGGTAATGCGGCCCGCCCGCTTTCGGCCCGGTTCCGGAAAGGCCCGCGCCGCCGAAAGGCTGCACGCCAACTACAGCGCCTACAATAGTGCGGTTCACATACACATTGCCCGCCGGCACAGCCGCCATCACCGCTTGGGCAAATGAGTCGAGCCGCGAATGCACGCCGAGCGTCAGCCCATAGCCCTTTGCCGCCAGCTTGCCGCCAATCTCCGCGATCTCCGCTGGGTCGTAGCGCAGCACGTGCAGGATCGGTCCGAACACTTCCTTGTCGATCTGGTCGAGGCTGCTGAGTTCGACAATCGCCGGCCCGAAGAAATTGCCGCCGAGCGCCGACACATCGAGCCGCTTCACCACGCGCGCTTCCGCGCTCATGCGCGTCATGTGCTGTTCGAGATTGGCTTTCGCTTCGGCGTCGATGATGGGGCCGATATCGGTGCGCGGGTCGGCCGGATCGCCAATCACCAGCGCATCCATGGCGCCGCACAGCGTCTCGATGATCTCGTCCGCCGTTTCATGGGGGAGGAACAAGATGCGGCAGGAAGAGCAACGCTGCCCCGCCGAGTTGAAAGCAGAGACGATCACATCGTCCACCACCTGCTCTTTCAGCGCCGTGGTGTCGACGAACAGGCCGTTGAGCCCGCCCGTTTCAGCGATCAGCGTGGCGATTGGCCCATCCTTCGCCGCCAGCGTGCGATTGATGGCGCGCGCGACCTCGGTGGAGCCCGTGAAAGCGACGCCGGCTATGCGCGGATCGCCAACCAAAGCGGCGCCGACAGCGCCATCGCCAATCACAAGCTGCAACACGTCCTGCGGCAAACCCGCTTCATAAAACAGCTTCACCGCTTCTATCGCAATTTGCGGCGTCTGCTCCGCCGGCTTGGCGACGACAGTGTTTCCCGCCGCCAGCGCCGCGGCGATTTGGCCGGTGAAAATCGCCAGCGGAAAATTCCACGGGCTGATGCACACGAAAACGCCGCGCCCGTGCAGTTCGAGGTGATCGGTTTCGCCTGCGGGCGATGGCAGCACGCGCGGCGCGCCAAACTGACGCTCAGCTTCGGCGGCGTAATAGCGGCAGAAATCCACTGCCTCGCGCACTTCATCGACGCCATCTTGCCAGATGCGCCCCGCCTCACGCGCCATCAGCGCTACGAAGCGATCCTCATGCGCCTGCAACTTATCCGCCATGGCGCGCAGAATGCGCCCGCGCTCGGCGCCGCCCAGTGCATCCCAAGATTTGTGCGCTGCGTGTGCGACGGTCACGGCGCGAGCGACGTCGCCTGTATTCTGCAAAGGCTCGGGCAGGGCCGCGCTTGCCACCGCCTTCGCAAACGCATCTCGCTCACTGCCAATGGAAAGGTCGCGTCCGGTCGAGTTCCTGCGGCTTGCGCCAAAGAGCAAGGGCGGCGGCGGCAGACGCGGGTGACGACGTGGGTTCGCTTCAAGCGTCGTGATAGGGTCCGCCGCAACGAGATCGGGCGAAACGTCATCATCCAGGAAAGAATGCACGAAGCTGGTATTGGCCCCATTCTCCAACAGGCGCCGCACAAGATAAGGGAGCAAATCTTCGTGCCCGCCCACGGGCGCATAGACCCGCACCGGCAGCGGCGCATCGAGCGCAGCGTAGAGCGCTTCGCCCATGCCATGCAGGCGCTGAAACTCAAACGCGCTGCGGCCAGCGCTCTCAGCCATGCGCCGCACGGCGGCGACCGTGTGCGCGTTGTGGGTGGCGAATTGCGGGAAGATCACATCGCCCGCCGCCAGCAGATCACGCGCGCAGGCGAGATAATGCACGTCCGTCGCCGCTTTGGTGGTGAAGACGGGAAAATCCGGCCGTCCCATGATTTGCGCGCGTTTGATCTCGCCGTCCCAGTAAGCCCCTTTCACCAAACGCACCTGCAACGGCGCCCCGCGCCGGCGCGCAAGCTTCACCAGGCGCTCGATGAGGGCGCGCGTGCGCTTCTGGTAAGCTTGGATCGCCAGTCCGAGACCGCCCCACCCCGCGAGCGAAGGTTCATAGGCCAGGCGCTCGAGCAATTTGAGCGAGAGCACCAGCCGGTCCGCCTCCTCAGCGTCCAGCGTCATGCCGATATTGTACTGCTTGGCGATCTCAGCGAGCCGCACCACGCGCGGATAGAGCTCGGCGAAAACGCGCTCTTCCTGGCGCGCTTCATAACGCGGATGCAGCGCCGAGAGCTTGACCGAAATGCCGTTGGACGCATTCGGCCCCTTGCCGCCCGCGTCCGCGCCGACCGCTTCGATCGCCGCAGCATAACTTTTTTCATATCGTTCGGCGTCGGCATAGGTGCGCGCGCCTTCGCCTAGCATATCGAACGAAAAGCGTGTCGCCTCTTGCGTGCGGGCCATGCCGGCGCCGCGCCGCAGGGCTGACTCGATATTGCGCCCGAGCACGAATTGTTCGCCCAAGATGCGCATGGCCTGCATGGCCGAGGCGCGCACCACCGGCTCGCCCGCTCGAGCGACGAACTTGGCCATGAACTGGCCGACATCGCTCTTCATCTCTTCGGGCAATTGCGCGATGCGCCCGGTGAGCATCAGGCCCCACGTGCCGGCATTGACCAGCCAATGATCGGACTTGCCGAGGTGTTCGGCCCAGCGGCCGGTGCTGATCTTCTCGGCGATCAGCTTGTCGGCGGTTTCTTCGTCCGGCACGCGCAGCAGCGCCTCGGCCAGACACATGAGCGCGAGCCCTTCCGCGTTGGAGAGTCCGAACTCTTCAAGGAAGCTTTCCATGACGCCCTTGCGGCGCTTCAATTTGCGCGCGCGCACCACCAGCGCGCGGGCTTCCGCCGCTACGCTGGCGCGCGCGGCCTCGTCCAGCGGCGGGCTGGCCGCCAGGCCCGCTACAATCTGGTCCTCGTCCGCATATTTCAGGGTGTCGAGCGCGTCCCAATCCAGGCTGGGAGCGGCCATTTGAGTCACGGTTTGCATGGAGCCCTCGTGCGCGCGCCCAGCGGCCGGAGCAAGGTCGAAGCGCCGAACGGCCTTGCACGAGACGATATTTAGCCCAATCCCGCAGTTTGCACCCTACCCGACGCCCCTTGCACTTCGAGCCGGCCCATGGTCAACCGCGCCCCGTGACAGAGGTAGCCCCCGCACCCGAAGCCGCACGTGACGGCGCCCCGCCGCTGCCAAGCCGGATCCTGCTGGTGACTGACGCCTGGGAGCCGCAGGTCAATGGCGTAGTGCGGACGCTCTCCAACACCATGCGCGAACTGCGCGCCATGGGCTGCGAGATCGAGGTGATTTCGCCGGCGGACTATCCGCGCACGGTGCCGCTCATCACCTACTCGGAAATCCGGCTGGCGCTGGGCGCGCGCGAGGATGTGGAGGACCGCTTCCTCGGCTTTGCGCCGGACGCCGTCCACATCGCCACGGAGGGCACGCTGGGTTGGGACGCGCGCCATGTGTGCCTGAAACACAAGTTTCCGTTCACGACCAGCTATCACACCCAATTCCCGGAATACGTCACGGCGCGCTTCGCCTGGATCCCGCTCTGGGCGGGCTATCGCTACATGCACGCTTTCCACGACAAGTCAGGCCGGGTGATGGTGGCGACGCCCACCATGCAGGAGCTGCTGCGCATTCACGGCTTTCACAACACCGCGCTCTGGTCGCGCGGGGTCGACGTGGAGCTGTTCCATCCCAGCAAACGCGGCATTGATGGCGGCGTGTTCAAGGACTTGCCAAAGCCAGTGTTTGCTTATGTGGGCCGCGTTTCGGTCGAGAAGAACATCGAAGCGTTTTTGAAGTGCGACCTGCCCGGCTCGAAAGTTGTCGTCGGCGGCGGGCCGGCTTTGGATGAGCTGAAAGCCAAATACCCGACCGCCGTTTTCACCGGGCCGAAATTCGGGGAAGAGCTGGCTCGCCATTATGCGGACGCTGACGTGTTCGTGTTCCCCAGCTTCACCGACACATTTGGCTTGGTGATTCTCGAGGCCATGGCGTGCGGCACGCCGGTCGCCGGCTTCATCGCGCCAGGGCCGCAGGATATCATTCCCGGCTCGAACGCCGGCGCCATCAACGAAGATTTGCAGGTCGCGGCGCTAGAGGCGCTGAAATGCGATCGGCGCACGACCCGCGCTTATGCTGAAAAATATTCTTGGCGCGCCTGCGCGGAGGAATTCCGGCGCAATCTCGAGCCGTTGCCGAAGCCTGAGAAGAAGCGGTTTTGGGAGCGCTTGAAGGCCGCGCGCGAGCGCGCAGCCGCGCGCCGGCGCCTCAACCGCGAACGCCGCGAAAAGCGTCGCGCCGAGCGCGCCGCCCGCGGCGCTTAGCGGCGATTGCTCGCCCAGTGATACGTTAGCCGGCTGAGCACGTTGAGCGTCAGCACGCCGACCGTGATCACCAGCGCCCCGGCCCAAGCCAGATCGACCCACTCTCCATATGGGCTTGACGCGTAGCGATAAATGGCGATCGGCAAGCTCGCCATCGGGCTCATCAAGTCGCTCGAAAAATTGAAACTGCCGAGCGAGGTGAAGATGAGCGGCGCGGTCTCGCCAGAAATCCGCGCCACTGCGAGCAGGATGCCGGTAAGGATGCCGCCAAACGCCGCCGGCAACACCACTTTGATGATCGTGGTCGAATCGCGGGCTCCCAGAGCCAAAGAGCCCTCACGGTAGGATTCCGGCACCAGCTTCATGATGTCTTCGGTCGTACGCGCAATCACGGGCATCGCCAGCAGGGCCAAAGCAATAGAGCCGGCGAAGCCCGAGAACCCCCCAGTAGGCACGACAACGATCTGATACACAAACAGACCCACGAGCACTGAAGGCGCGCTGAGTAGAATGTCGTTCACAAAGCGCACCGCCGAGGCGAGGCGCGAGTTGCGCCCAACTTCGGATAGATAAACGCCCACCGCCATGCCGAGCGGCGCGCCGACCAGAATGCCAAGGCCGGTCTGGATCAGCGTGCCCACAATGGCGTTGGCCAAGCCGCCGCCATTGCCAGGTGTCTTCATTGGCTCGGTGAAAAGACTTGGCGAGAGCCCCGCGAGCCCCTTCTGCACCAATGTGGTTAGAATGAGCCCCAGAATGACGAGGCTGAACAAGGCAGCCACCGTGCAAACACCATCCATAACCGCCGAGAAGATGCGGCGCCTGATGTAGTTCGACTGATTGATAGGCGCGATGTTCATGCCGCCATGCGTCCTTGGCGCAATAAGAGGCGCGCAAGCGCCAAAACGATGAACGAAACCACGAAAAGCACGAAGCCCAGCGCAAATAACGCGGCCAGCTTCATCGATCCCTGGTCTGCATCGGGAAACTCATTCGCCACGACCGAGGCGATGCTCGCAGTGGGCGCGTAAAAGCTATCAGGAAAGCGATTGGCGTTGCCGATTACGAACGTCACCGCCATCGTCTCACCAAGCGCCCGGCCGAGGCCGAGGAACACTGCGCCAAACAGAGAGCCGCGCACCGCCGGGATGACGACGCCCGTCACCACTTCCCAGCGCGTCGCGCCCATGGCGTAGCCGCCCTCTTTCAGGAGCGATGGGGTCGTGAGCAGCACGTCGCGCGTCGTTGCGGCGATGAAGGGCAGGATCATAATAGCCAGCACAAAGCCTGCTGTGAGCAAGCCAACGCCCACGGGCGCGCCCTGGAACCACCACCAGATTGGGTTGTCCTCACTGGGCAACACTGGCAGCCACATCGTGCGCTCAGTGATCCAAGGCTGAATCGTCGTCGACATGACCGGCGCCAGCACGAAGAAGCCCCACATGCCGTAAACGATAGACGGGATGGCGGCCAGCAATTCGATGGCGACGCCGAGCGGCGCTCGCAGGAACTTCGGGCAGGTCTCGGTCAGGAAGTAAGCGATGCCGAAACCGAGCGGCCAAGCGATCATCAGCGCGATCGCCGAAGAGGCAAGCGTGCCAATAACTGGCGCTAAAGCCCCGAAGAGATCACGGACCGGATCCCACTGATCAGTCCAAAGGAAGGCGATGCCGAACCGTTCGAACGCGTACTGACCCGACAAAAAAAGGATCAGCAGAATGGCCCCAAGCGTGATCAGCACGATCAGCCCAGAAATTATCAAAATACCTTTGAAAAAGGCTTCGCCCAGATGGAGCTTTTTCGAGCCTTCTATCGCGGTCGCAGTCATCCCCGGCCCCTACCATCGTAACCCACAGAAAGCGAGGGCGGAACGTCCGTTCCGCCCTCGTCAAGTCTGCGGGGGACCTAACCTATTGGCCGCTATAGACCGGGCGGCCGCCCGATTGCACCTGAGCCCAGCGGGCGCGCACTTGGGCGCGGACCGCTTGCGGCAGCATGATGTAGTGGAGGTCATCAGCCGCGGCTTGGCCGTTGTTGAAGGCCCAGTCGAAGAAGCGCAGCACGCGCGCGGCAGCGGCGCCGTCAGCGGGGTTCTTCGGGATCAGGATGTAGGTGGCGCCGGTGATCGGCCAGCTTGTGGCGCCGCCGGCATTGATCATGCTCACCGCCATGTTCGGCGCGTTATTCCAATTCACCGTCGAGGCGGCCGCCGCGAACGCCGCAGCACTCGGACGGACGAACTGACCGGCCCGGTTTTGGATCTGCGGGGTCTGCATATTGTTTTCGGTGGCGTAGGCATACTCAACGTAGCCAAAGCCGCCGCGCGTGTTTTGGACAGCGCCGGCGACGCCGGCATTACCCGGGGCGCCGATGCCAGCGCGCCATGACACCGAGGTGCCAGCGCCAATAGTCGTGTTGAACGGCAAGCTCACGGCCGCGAGATAGTTCGTGAAGATCGACGTCGTGCCAGAACCGTCGGAGCGATAGGCTGGCGCGATCGCCATGGCCGGCAGGTTCATGCCCGGATTGATCGCAGTGATGCGGCGGTCATTCCACATGCGGATGCGGCCAAGATAGATGTCCGCAATGATCGGGCCGGTCAGTTTCAGCGCATTGCCGTCAACGCCGGGAATGTTCACGGCGATAACGACGCCGCCAATGACAGCCGGGAATTGCAGCAGGTTTTGCGAAGCCAAACGCTCCGGCGCGACCGCGGCGTCAGAGGCGCCGAAATCGACCGTGCGGTTGACGATTTGCGTAACGCCGGCGCCCGAACCAATGGCTTGATAGTTCAGCGTGTCGCCGCCTTGAGCCGCATACTGCTCAGCCCAGCGGGTGTAGAGCGGCGCCGGGAAGGTCGCGCCCGCACCAGTAAAGTTTTCCGCTGCAGCCAAACCGCTGGTCGCGGCCAAGGCGGCGACTGCGGCGATCGCGCCGAGCGCAGCGCGTCGGAGAATATTCGTTTTCATCGTTTCAACTCCTAGAACTTACGTTCTTTAGATCCCTCTCGCGCTCGAACCGCCCGGAGGCCAGGCCTCCGGGCGCCCCGAACATTTCCTTACCAATCGAACTGCGTGCGCAGCGTGATGGTGTCCACATCGCCTTCCGACGTCGAGCTCGGACGCTCAACATTGTAAGAGGCGTAGTTCAGCTGGAACTTCACATAGCCGATCGGCGCCCAGGTCACGCCGGCGACGTAGCCGTCTTGCTCACCGCCATCGAGCGTCCCGTCCGTGAGGTCCAGGAATTCGTAGCGCAGGCTGAGCATGACGTGGCCGATGCCGCCGTCCGAACCCAGCGTGCGCAGCGGGGAGACGCGGCCGAAGCTGCCGTCCGCGGCGCTGTAATTACGGCCCTCGCCGGTCGGCGACCAGAACAGGTCGACATAGCCGCCGGTGAAGGTGCGCTCTTCAGCGCCGCCGCGCGGGGTAGCTTCTAGCGAAGCGTACTCAGCGGTGAAGCCGAACGCGTTGTATTGGCCAGCGAGTTCCGCGCCGTAGAAGGTGTCGCGGTCGAAGGTGTTGCTCGAGCCCGTATCGATGAAGCGGGTGCCCGTGCCGACGTTCGGCCGCGCGCGATAACGCAGCGTGTTGCCGCCCGACGGGCCGCCGCCATTGTCACGCTCGCGCGCATTCACGCCGAGGTGCAGCAGCGTCACGCCTTCCGGCGTGCGCTGATAAATCGGCGCCCAGGTGCCACGCACGGCGACCGCCGTGGATTCGTTGGAATTTGTGCTTTCGCTGTTGTTGAGCGTATCGCCGTAGAGCGCGACGCCGGCCGACCAGTTGCCGCCATTGGTCAGGTAGGCAATGCTCATGATCTTGCCGAATTCGAAGGCTTGATCGAACATCGAGCGTTCGTTGAACGGCGTGCTGTTTGAGGAGGTGCGATCTTCAAGGTGCGCGATGGCGTTGTTCTGGCCCAGGAAGATCGAGAAATTTTCGCCAGCATATTCGAGATAAGCGTCGTCGAGACGGACTTCGTCTTCGGCGGTGCCGCTGAGCGTGGTGGTGCAGACTGGCGGTGTGATCGGATCGCCGTCGTCAACGCAGGTGGTCGTAGCGGACGGCGAAGCCGAACGGCCCGAATTGATGTCGAACTTCACATTGTAGCGCCATTGCTCAGTGAAGCGGCCTTCGACGCCGATGAACGTGCGGCGCGCGAACGAACCAGAATAGTCTTCGTCGGTGCTGCTCGCGCCATCGGATTGGATGTCATAGACATCGTACTGAATCCGGCCATTGACGCGGAAACGACGATCCTCTTCGCGGGTTTCAGGCGACCCGCTCCAGCGCGTGGTGACGGTCGGCGCCGGCGCGGGAGCGGCCGCGGTTTGCGCTTGCGCCGTTGAAATTGTGGCGGTGAGACCGCCGGCAGCCGCAAGCGCCATGAGCGCTGCGTTGGTGAACGCATTTTTCTTCGTCATGAAGACCCCCTCGGAGATACAAGCCCCAACCCACGGCGCACTTCTCTTCGCGCGCCTCGTTAGGTAACCGGCGAGTTAACGGGGGGCCGTGACGGGATCGCGAACCTTCCGCAAACCGTTCGCGACACTTGAGCGTCAGTTTTGTGACGATGCGCGGGGGCCACGCGTCGGGCTGTCGCGCCCCGGCAATTGGTTACGCCGGCGTATTAACCACAAACACCTCTTTACTTTGGGGAATCATTACCTTATTTGCGCCTTTCACCGGCGGACCTGGAAACAGCGTCCACTAACGCCCCCTCGGCCCAGGCCACCTGGTCAACCGGCTAATGAAGAGCAGGACGCTCTTCTCGGTTGACCGGCGCAAGCTCCCAAGGGCGGACCTGACATTAGGCATGTCCGACTAACGCCGGCCTGGGATCAATAGCGCAGAACAGGGTTAGCCCTGTCCTGACGCCACATTGGGGAGCAGCCGGATGGACTTCGTCCTTCAGCCTCTCGACCTCGTGACTCGCGGCGCGCCCGAAGGGCCGGTTGCGATCGCGCGGCCGCATCGCGTCAAAGCCGCCGCCAAGTGGTTCAAAAGCCACTTTCCGGGCGACATCTTCTATGCCGTGAAGGCCAACCCTTCCCCCTGGGTGCTCGACGCGCTCTGGGAAAGCGGCATCACCAAGTTCGACGTCGCTTCGGAAGCCGAAGCGGAGCTGGTAGCCACGCGCTTCCCGAAGGCGCAGCTCGCCTTCATGCACCCGGTGAAATCGCGCCGGGCGATTCAGCGCGCTTTCTTCGATTTCGGCGTGAAGACCTTCTCGCTCGACAGCGAAGACGAGCTGGAAAAGATCCTGGCCGAGACCGGCGGCGCCAAGGACCTCACGCTTATGGTGCGCCTCGCCGTCGCCGCTGATGGCGCGGCCTATCCGCTCACGCGCAAGTTCGGCGCCTCCCCCGAGGAAGCTCCCGCGCTGCTGCGCCGCGCCCGTGCGGCGACGGAAGAGATGATGGGCGTCTCCTTCCACGTCGGCAGCCAGTGCATGCAGCCAGCGACCTATCGCGCGGCGATGGAAACGGCCAACCGCGCCATCGTCAAAGCTGGCATCGTGGCCGACATTGTCGATGTCGGCGGCGGCTTCCCGGCCATCTATCCCGGCATGAGCCCGCCGGCCATGATCGAGTACATGGACGTCATCAAGCAAAGCTTCGAAGACATGTTCGTGGCGCAGAACGCCCAGCTCTGGGCCGAGCCTGGCCGCGCGCTGGTGGCCGAAGCCGGCTCGGTGGTGGTGCGCGTGGAACTACGCAAGGACGACGCGCTCTACATCAATGACGGTTCGTACGGGAATCTGTTCGACGCAACGCACTCGAACTGGCCCTACCCGGTCAAGCTGCTGCGCACCGAACCGAGCCGCGCCAAGCTTGCGCCGTTCAAATTCTACGGCCCCACCTGCGACTCGATCGATGTCTCCTCGGGCACGTTCGAGCTGCCGGTCGACGTGCGCGAAGGCGATCTGATCGAGATCGGTGCGCTTGGCGCTTATGGCGCCGCCATGGGCTCGCGCTTCAATGGGTTCGGCGAAACCGTCACCATGGAGTCGAAGGACGCGCCCTGGCCCTCGCTCTATGGCGCCGCCGAAGCGCCGGTCGTGGCCATGAAGCGCAAGCGCGCGCCGCGTAAGCCGAAGCAGGCTTAAGCAGATGGATGCGCCGCAACTAAGTGGCGGCGCATCCAACGCTGCACCGGCTCTTCCAGCCACACAAAGACAGCGCGCGAGATGAGCGCAAGCGCCACGAAAAACAGCACGAAGGCGACGCTGCTTTCGGCGAAATCATCGGGCGCGAGCCCGTGTACGATGGCCAGAGCCAGCGCCAGTTGCATCGGAAAATGCACGACATAAGCCGCGTATGAAATCGAGCCGAGCCAGCCAAAAGCGGGGATGGGCTTGGCGCGCTGCGCATCCCACAAAGCGAGCGCAATGATCGTGGCTGGAAAAAGCAGGTACAGCATTGACCAGTTGAGCCCGCGCCGCGCCCACAGCGCCGCCTCCGGCGCGAGGCCCGCATAGAGATTTGGTTGCGCGTAGGCGAGCGTGAGCGTTGCGGCCCATCCCAAACCAGCTGCAATTGAGAATATGCGAAGCAAGCTGTCGCGCTGTTTCGCAACCAGGAAGACCGCGCAAGCGAGACCACCGACAAAAAATCCTGCGACGCCCCGCCCCCACACAATCCAGCCCGGCGTTAGCAGCATCCACAGTCCGACACCCGCCAGCGCGAGCGTGACCGGCCAATGCTTGAGCAGACCAAGCCGCGCGAGCGGCCAGAACGCTGCATAAAGCGCAGCCTCAACCGTCAGCGCCCAGGTTGGCCCGTTGAAGCTGTAAACCGGCGCATTGATCAGAAACAGATTGCCGATGAAGTGTGGCAGGTCGTTGTGCACGTAAACGAACGTCTGCTGCGTGCGCATCCAGAAGAAATATTGCAGCACGGCGACGATGAGCAGCGTGATCACATGCAGCGGCCATAAGCGGCTCAAACGCAGAAAGAAGAAATCGCGCGCCCGTGTGCGCCCGGCGGCGACGCTTTCGCGATAGAGCAGGTAAAAGATGAAGCCGGAAATGACGAAGAACAGATCGACCGCCCAGAAGCCGTATTCGTAGAACGGCTTCAGCACGACATAGAACGGCTCCAGCGCTCGATCGATCCCGCCCGCTGGCGGCCAAGTGTGCCTCGGCCCCGGCGCAAGCAGCATGTGCTGCCAGTGCCAGACCACGACGGCGAACGCACCCAGCCCGCGCACGGCGTCGATGCTGTCAAAGCGAGTCTTCATGGGATTATTCTGACGTGGCGCGGCGCCGAAGCCCAGCAAACACCATCAAGGCTCCACAAATGCGCCGGCGGCGTGATGCATTTCGTCCTGCAGTTCGCCGCGCGCGCGCCGCATTCTCGCCACCGCTGGCGCCCACATGCGCATCTGCGTCGACGCCCCGCGGTTCTGGCGCTTTCGCTCGAAGTGATAACCTGACGCCGGCTTCATGCGCTCGACGCGCGCTGGCGCGAACATGAGAGAGATTGATGCCTAATCGCTGGCTCGGGCTAGTTCGCCCGCACCAACGCAAGACCAAGTCGCGGGCTTCTGGTCGCACTCGGGTTATTGATCAAGCGCGCAGCTTCTGGCGCCGTCCAACCGTCATCGCACTGCGCTCGCTTGGATGGGCTGGCGCTCTTGCGTGCGCGCTGGCGTTCAATGTGATCGCCGTCCGCGCCCTCATCGCACCGGATGCGTACGCCTCCATGCGCTTCGCCAACATCAAGACGCCGCCTCGGCTGACGACGCCGGACCCAGCCGACGTGCGCTTGCTCGCCGCCACCATGTGGGGCGAAGCGCGCTCGGAAGGCGAGGACGGCATGCGCGCGGTTGCGCATGTCATGGTCAACCGCATCGGCCCGCGCTTCGGCGGCGATCTGCGCAGCGTGATCATGGCGCCGTGGCAGTTCTCAGTGTGGAATGCGGATGATCCCAATCGCCCGCTTGTGCGAAATCCCGAGCATTACGCCAAAGGCGGCGAAAACCGCGACACTTGGATCGCGGCGCAGCGCATCGCCTATGAGGTGCTCTCCGGCGCCTCGGTCGATCCCACCAATGGCGCGCTCTTCTATCATACGACGGCGATCAAGCCGCGCTGGTCTCACTTTGGCGTCGGCAAGGAAATTATCGGCGCGCACGTCTTTTATCGCGACGTGCCCAACCAGATTGCCGGCGTAAGACAGATCAGTTCAGAGCGCGCGCGCTCGGCGATGAACCGCGCTGCTGCGGCCGCCGCTGCGCCGCCGCAACGTAGCAGCGCCTCCGCCGGCCCGCGTGCTGGCCGCGTCAATGGCGTGATCCAGCGGGCGCCTGCGCCCTCCGAGCCGCCCGCCCCGGCTGAGATCGTTGTCGACGTCAACACGCCATTGACGCCGCCCGAATTGGCGGCGGCGATTAGCCTCTAAGGCTTGATCGGCTCTTCTGGCTTCTCGCCGTCGAAATAGTCGAGGCTTTCACCGCCGCGGAAGATGTGGCGGTCGAATGCGTCGACCATCACCTTGTTTGAGTCCGGATAAACACAGACTTCGTGCGGACTGCTATCGCCGATGATGATGAAGCGGAAAGGCTTGTCGGTTTCATTGATCAGGCAATGCCCGGCGCGCTGGCCGGCGGGAAAGCCGACATAGTCGCCCGCCTTGAGCAGGTAGCGCTCCTCGCCGAGCCGCAAGGTGGCTTCGCCTTCGAGCGCGACGATGTGCTCCTCTTCCACCAAGTGATAGTGGAACGGGCAGCTCTGCTTGCCTGGCGGGAGTTCCTCGTACGCGACGCCGATTTTGCGCTTATCGTCCCCACGCGTGTCTGAGAGAACACGAGAGCGCGAACCAAAGCGCACACCCTCGCCAAACTCGCGCCAAGCGACGCTCTCAATCGCCACCGGTCCGCGAGGTTTTCCGCTATCAGTCATGGACGCGTCCGCTGCTGCTGCTCAGCGAACTTAGCGCGCGCGATGGATTTTGAAAGGACAGCGCCAGCGTTCAGCGCGCCTTAGTGGCTCTCATTCCGCCAAACGTGCTTATAGGCCAGGTAGAGCAGACCCGAGAGCACCAGCAGAAAGGCCAGCACTTGCACGCCAAGCCGCTTGCGTTGCTCCATGTGTGGATCGGCCGCCCAGGCGAGGAAGGTGGAGACATCGTGGGCCATCTGCTCACGCGTCGCCGCCGTCCCGTCATCGTAGGCGACGAGGTCGTCAGCTGCGATCGGCGGCGGCATGGCTATGTAGCGGCCGGGAAAGTAGGGATTCTCATACAAGGTCCCGCGCATCTCGCCCGTATAGCCCATCAGCAATGAGGTGATGTAGTTGGCGCCGCCATGGCGCGCAGAAACGATCAGCGAAAGGTCAGGCGGATAGGCGCCGCCATTGGAGGCGCGCGCGGCGGCCTCATTCGGAAATGGCGACGGGAAGTGATCGGAAATGCGGCCCGGCCGTTGCATCTCCTGGCCCGTATTCGGGTCGATATCGTTGACCTGAACTTCTGAGGCGATGGCGCGCACGAAGGGATTGTCCGTGACCTCGACAAACTTGGCGCCATGCGCGTCTGCGGGGGCGCCAATGCGAACCTCGGACTCGCCCGTCTCGTGGTTGCGCACGCTATAGGCGGCAAACGGGCCGCCGCGCTCGCCGAGATGGCGGTAGGCCAGCATGTTCATCGAGTGGCAGCCGGCGCACACTTGGCGATAGACCGCGAACCCGCGTTGAACCGCGCCCATGTCGTAGCCGCCGAGCGGACTATCGAACGAGTAATTATAGTCGTGCGGATGTTCCGCATCGCCAGCAGCGAGAGCGGGACCGGCGGCGACGGCGCTGAGTGCGGCGACAGCGAAGATTAAACGACGCAGCATCGAATTAAGCCCCTTGCGCCTGGCTGAGCACTGGCTTGGCGATCGTGTCCGGCACCCGGCCGGGCGTCTCGCGCAGGCCAAGGAGCGGCAACAGAACGAGGAAGAAAGCGAAGTAGTAAGCGGTCAGGAGCTGCGAGAAATTCGTGACCGTAAATTGATACGGAATTTCCCGACGCACTTCGAAGAAGGGCGCAGCCCCTCCGATCTCGGCCTTGGCGGCTTCGATGGCGGTGTCCAAAGCCGTGACACTCGACGCCGAGATGGCGCGCGTTTGCTGCGCGCCGCCGACAACGCCAGTAACCGTCGCCTGGGTGCCGCTCAAACGCTCAACGAAGGTCATGGTCGCGCCCTGCTCTGCGAGCGCCGCACGCGCGCCATCGGCGGCTTCGGCGAACTCCGAAGGCGCACCGACTTCAACGGGCCGCCGCTGCAACTGGCCGTTTTCAACCCAGGTCAGTGTGGCGCTGTAGCCGCCAGCATGGAACAGCACCTTGCCGGGGTTCTGACCGCCGCACCAACCCAGGAACACGCACACAATAGCGAAGATGATAAAGAACTGACGCGCGATCGGGCGATAGCGCATCGAGCGCACCTTCGAGGTGTCGAGCCAGGGCAGTACAAACAGCACGCCGATCGAGGCGAACATAGCGAGCACGCCAGCCACCTTCGAGTCGATGGGGCCAATATTGAAGTCGAACGCGCGCAAGATCGCGTAGAAAGGCAGCAAGTACCATTCAGGCACGATTTCCGGAGGCGTCTGCAGCGCATTGGCCGGGATGTAATTGTCCGGGTGGCCAAGCGCGTCCGGCATGAAGAACACGAACACCGCGAACAAGATCAGGAACAGCGAGACCGCAAACAGGTCCTTCATGGTCGCGTATGGCGTGAACGCCACTGTGTCCTTCTTGTCCTTCACATCGATGCCGACCGGATTGTTTTGACCGGACTCGTGCAGCGCCCAAACGTGCAGCGCGACCACGCCGGCAATCACGAAGGGCAGCAAATAGTGCAGCGAGAAGAAGCGGTTCAGCGTCGGCTGATCGATTGAGCCGCCGCCGCGGATCCAAACCTGGATGTCCGGCCCGATCAGCGGAATAGCGCCCAGAATGTTGGTGATGACGGTGGCGCCCCAAAAGCTCATTTGGCCCCAAGGCAGGGTGTAGCCGAGGAATGCGGTCGCGACCATCAGCGCATAAATCAAGCAGCCCAAAATCCAGAGCAGCTCGCGCGGCGCTTTGTAAGACCCATAATAAAGGCCGCGAAACATGTGCACATAGACGGCGAGGAAGAACATTGATGCGCCGACCGCGTGGATCGGCTGGATCAGCCAGCCGAAATTCACGTCACGCTTAAAACGCTGCACGCTCTCCATGGCGCTGTTGACTTCGGGGATGTAGTGCATCGCCAGCACGATGCCGGTGACGATCTGCACCACGAGACAGAGCGAGAGCATCGCCCCGAACGTCCACCAATAGTTCAGATTTCGCGGCGTGGGATAGGCGACGAAGCTGTCATAGCCCAGGCGCACGATTGGCAGGCGCTTGTCGAGCCAGCGGGTGAAGCCCGTTTTCGGCTCGTAAGTAGAAAGTCCGCTCACTTAGTGCTCCCCGGCTCAGCCGATGCGGATGGATGTGTCGTTCATATAGACGTATGGCGCAGGCGGTAGATTGAGCGGCGCGGGGCCGCTGCGAATCCGGCCTGACGTATCGTAATCGGAGCCGTGGCAAGGGCAGAACCAGCCGCCGAACTTCGAGCCTTCCACGAAGGTGGGCACGCAGCCCAGGTGCGTGCAGTTCGCTTGCAGGATCAGCCATTCCGGCTTGCCGTCCGCGCCATCGGATTGCTTGATCCGGTCGGCGTCGAGCTGCGGATCTTTCAGCGTGGCGTAGTCGTCGCGCAGCGCATTGGCGATTTCGGTCGGATTGCGATGGCGCACGAATACCGGCTTGCCCTGCCACATCACCTTAATCTGCTGGCCGAGCGGGATCGCGGTCAGGTCGACTTCCGTGGTCGACAAGGCGCGCGTGTCCGCGGCCGGATTCATTTGATCGATGAAGGGCCACGCCGTGGCGGCGGCGCCAACGGCGGCCACGGAGCCAGCGGCCACGTAGATGAAATCACGTCGGGTAGGTTCTGCGTGGGCGTCGGCAGTCGCTGTATTCGGATCGGCCAAAGCCTTCTCCCGTATGGGCAGGTTGGTTCCACGCTAGAGTTAGGCTAGTCCGAGCGATGCGAGCGCGTGGCGTGAAGCCGCATGCCCACCATCAACCCCGATTCGGCCCGATTCTCCTGCGGCGGAGGCCATAACGTGCGGCTCGCTCTCTATCAACCTGATATCCCGCAGAATCTGGGCGCGGCCATTCGCCTCGTAGCCTGTTTGGGCTTGGCCTTGGACGTGATCGAACCGTGCGGCTTTCCGCTCACCAGCGCGGCCATGAAGCGCGCGGCGATGGATTACGGCGCACACGCCAGGATCGCGCGCCATAACGGGCTGGCCGCCTTTCGTACGGCGCCGGAACGACAAGATGGGCGCCTTGTCCTGGTCGAGACCGACGGGGCGGTGAATTTCCAAGACTTCTCCTATTCCAGCGGCGATACGCTCATTCTGGGCCGGGAAAGCGCCGGCTCGCCGGGCGAGCTCTACGAGGCGGCGCAGGCCAGCGTCCGGGTGCCGATGGTGCGGGGAATGCGTTCGCTCAACGTTGTCACCGCCGCGGCTGTGGTACTGACCGAGGCGATGCGACAAACCGGCAAGTGGGAGAAGTTCTAACGTGAGCGAGCACCGGAAAGCCAAAGCCAAGACTTGGTTTGAAGACCTGCGCGACCAGCTCTGCGCCGCCTTCGAAACGCTGGAGCAGGAAGCGCCGGAAGCGCTTTACCCCGGCGCGCCCGGCCGGTTCGAGCGCAAGCCCTGGCGGCGCGGCGATGGCCAAACCGATATGGGCGGAGGCGTCGCCGGACTGATGCGCGGCCGCTTCTTCGAAAAAGTCGGAGTCCACGTCTCGACCGTTTATGGCCCGCTCAGCGCTGACTTCGCCAAACAGGTCAAAGGCGCTGATCCTTCCGACCCCCGCTTCTGGGCCAGCGGCATCTCGCTGATCGCGCATCTGCGCAATCCGCATTGCCCTGCGGCGCACATGAATACGCGCCACCTCGTCACCACCACCTGGTGGTTCGGCGGCGGCGGCGATCTCAACCCAACCCAAGCCTATCAGCGCAGCGAGGAATTCGAGGACGCGCGCGAATTTCACGGGGCCTATCGCGCCACTTGTGACAAGCACGGCGCGGACCTCTATCCGCGCTATAAAAAATGGGCCGATGAATATTTCTGGCTGCCCCATCGCAGCGAGCCGCGCGGCGTCGGCGGCATCTTTTACGATCATCACAATTCAGGCGGCGATAGCGCCGACAGCTGGGAGCGCGACTTCGCCTTCACCCAGGATGTCGGCCGCGCCTTCTTGGAGGCTTATCCGGCGCTGCTACGCAAACGCATGCACCAAGCCTGGAGCGAGGCTGACCGCGAAGAGCAACTCATCCAGCGCGGCCGCTATGTGGAGTACAATCTGCTCTACGACCGCGGCACCACGTTTGGGCTGAAGACGGGCGGCAATGTCGAGAGCATCCTCTCCAGCATGCCGCCGGTGGTGAAATGGCCTTGACGAATTCGCTCCGGAGTTGTGTGGTTAACGCGGATTAACCACAAGGGCATTGGGGCTGACCGTGGCAAGAATCTTTTTTGCGTTTCCGTACGAGTTCGACGGCGAGTATCGGCGGCTCATTATCTCAGCCTGTCACGACATGCGCGCCGAGTACGTTTTCGGCGACGGAAACGTAAGCTCAACGACCCTGATCGACAAAATGAGCAGCGACATCGAAGGTTGCGACCATACCTTTTTCGACATCACCGGGTTTAATCCGAATGTGATGATTGAGCTGGGCATGGCGTATCAGCACAAGAAGCATATTTACTTTATGTACGACGAGCGCCGTCACAAGAACGCACCAGCGACTAAGGCCATTAAGGAGCCCGTTCCGACGAATATCAGAGGGCAGGACCACTTTGCATATTCGTCGAGCTCTGACTTTGACCGCAAGCTGCGTTCGGCGATGCGGAACGCATTGGGAATTGGCAAGAACTCGGTCCACGAGTTGAAAATCAAGATCAATAGCAGCCTGGCAAAAAGCCCGCAGCGAATAAGCGAAATCGCTAAAACAATCGGCGACGTTGATCAGCAACAATTGTCCGATGTTTTGAACGCGATGCGCACGGAAGGTCATGTTTTCTGCACAGGGCACGGAATGGGCGCTAAATGGCAGTTGTCCCGACGTTATTAAGCTCGTCTAAAGCAGCCCCACGTTTCCGCGCAGCCACGTTGCGAACTCGGCTTCGTCGATTTCGCTGGAGGCCAACGCCAAGGTGCGCGTGATCACCTCCGCTTCGCTGGCGACGAAGCGAAGGCCATTGGCCTCCACAAACATTGCTGCGGCCAGGAAGCCGGTGCGTTTATTTCCGTCTACAAAGGGATGATTTCGAATGATGCCGAACGCGTATGCCGCCGCTAGCGCGGCCGCGTCTGCATCCGGATTGTACGCATGCAGGTTCTGCGGCCGCGCCAACGCCGATTCCAACAAGCCAATGTCGCGAATGCCGACCGCGCCGCCGTGAAGCACGAGCGACTCGGCGTGCAATTGCAGGACGGCGGAACGGTCGACCCAAATGGGTCGGTTCATTTCGCCAGCTCACGCAACGCGTTGTGATAGCGCTTCATTAGATCACGGCCGATCTCGATTTGACGCGCAGTCTCATCGTCGAACCCGGTCAGCGCCACGCCGTCTGGCGTGTCGCTCACCGTGAGTTCGTCGCCCTCGCCAACCCTTAGTTTGGCAAGCACGTCCTTGGGCAGCACCACGCCCAGCGAATTGCCGATCCGGCGCACCTTGAGGGTGCGGCCCGCGGGCTTCTTCGAGGGCGCTTCGGCTTCGAAAGCTTCGGGGCGAGCGTCGGAGACGCCTTGGGGCTTTTTGGTTTCATCGGTCATGGCCCGCGTCGTATACGTTATAACGTGTGTTATAACAAGTCACGCCCTGGCCTTTTTCTTGCTAGAGGCGAGCCATGACCGCGCCGCTCGCCTACCCACAGCACATCAAGCCACTGACTTCGCTACGTTTTATCGCGGCGTTCTGGGTGCTTTTGTACCATTTCAAGGACCATCTCGGGCTCGATCTGGGCCGGTTTGGGCTGATTGCGGACGGCTATTTGGGGGTCGATCTCTTCTTCACGCTTTCCGGCTTCATCCTGGCCCACGTCTATCTGACCGAGCTGGAGGGCGGCCGCTTCGGCTATGGCGGCTTCTTAAAAAACCGGCTGGCGCGAGTTTACCCGATGCACCTGGCCGCGCTGGGCGCGATGATCGTGCTTTATGCCGGCGCGACCTTCGCCGGGGCGGGCGTGGGGTCGCCTGACGCGTTCAAATGGAGCGATCTGCCGGCGCACCTCTTCATGGTTCATGCCTGGGGCGCGACTGGCGCGGTGGGCTGGAATTTCCCGTCCTGGTCGATCAGCGCTGAATGGGCGGCTTACCTGCTCTTCCCGGTGATCGCCGCTGCGGTGCTGAAAGCCAAGCGCGCGGGCTGGATGGTCGCGGGCGCGCTGGCGCTGTGCATGATTTCATTCGCGGGCCTCTCGCGGCTGCATGAAGTGCTGCCCTGGGTGGGGCGCGACTTCTCGCAAATGACCGCGCAAATCGGCGCGCTGCGGATTCTGCCGAGCTTCCTACTCGGCGTTGCGCTCTACGCCTTCGGCGCCAAGACGCCGGCGCCGGCCTGGGCGGCTTGGCCGATCACGCTGGCTTCCGCGGCTTGGGTGCTGATCGTGTGCAGTTTCGGTTTGTGGGAGGGCCTGGCTTGGTTCGGCCTCGCCGGCTTGCTCTACGGCTTGGCTGAGACCGCGCGTCACGGCGCCGATGCGCCGATGGCGGGCAAACGCTTCGTGTTTCTCGGCGCGGCCAGCTACGCGCTCTACATGATCCACCTGCCGATCGACATTGTCTGGTTTCACGCTCTGGAAAAGTTCGGCGTGACGGAAACATCGGACATCGCGCTTCGCCTTGGCGCGCTGGTGGGCGTGTTCGCCGTTTGCATCGTGACGTCGGCATTCGCCTATCTGTGGCTGGAAGAGCCGGCGCGGAATTGGGTGCGCAAAGCGAAGCTTCCATCCTTTCCGTCATTCCGGACACGCGAAGCGTGATCCGGAACCCAGGGGCGACCGCTCAGGATGTTGCCCCTGGGTTCCGGGTTCGACCTACGGTCGCCCCGGAATGACGGAGTTAGCTCAAACCCTGCGCGACGGCCTTTAGCCGCTCGATTATCGCGAGCTTATCGTCGGGAAAATCGGCGTCGATCCACCAGGCTTCGAGCTCGCGCATCACTTCACCGACTTTCGGTCCGGCCGGCACGCCAGCCTTCATCACATCATCGCCCGTCAGCGGCAGTTTCGGGCGCGCCCACATCAGCGCATGCGCGGTGAGCGCGCGCCATTGCGCGGCATTGCCGCCCTTCTCGGCCCATTGCAGCATGATGCGATCGTGGAACGTCTCCGCGCCCAGCAAGTAAAGCGCACGCCGCATTTCGCGCAACGACATGTAAGAGGTGAGCTTCACATCATTACCGAGCGCGGCGACGAGCCGGTCGCGCTCTTCATTTGACAGTTTCAGCCGCCGCGCCAGCGCGCGTGCTGCGTCCTGATCCTGCAACGCGGCGGCAATACGCGTCATCGCATCGACATTGAGCGCTAAATCAGCCTCAAGGCCGATCAATGCATCCAAACGCGCCTCGTTGCTCATCTCCGGCAGCGCCCGCGCGGCGACCTCAATCGCCTTCATCCCCTCCCAAGCCGCGCGCGGATCGGGTGCGGCCAGCAGCTTCTTCACTTCCTTCCACACTCTCTCGACTGAAAGCGTATCGAGACCATCGAGCCGCGCCGCGCAGGCTTGAAGACCATGCGGATCAAGCGGGCCTTTGGCGTACCAGGCGTTGAAGCGGAAGAAGCGCAGAATGCGGAGATAATCTTCGCGCAGGCGCGTATCGGCGTCGCCAATGAAAATGACACGGCCGGCGCGCGCATCGTCGAGCCCGCCGCCGGTGGGATCGTGAACCGCCCCAGAGGCGTCGGCATAAAGTGCATTGAGACGGAAATCGCGCCTTTGCGCGTCCTCCTCCCAGCTTTCGGTGAACGCCACGGTAGCGCGGCGCCCATCCGTGCTGACATCGCGGCGCAACGTCGTGACTTCGAACGGCTTGTGATTGACCACCACCGTCACCGTACCGTGCTCAATGCCGGTGGGATGCGCGGCGAAGCCTGCGGCCTTGGCGATTTCAGTAACACGATCGGGCGTGAGCTGGGCGGCGATGTCGATATCATCGACCGCGCGCCCCATCAAAGTGTTGCGCACGCAGCCGCCGACAAAACGCGATCCGCCTGCGCGCGCAGCTTCGAGCGCCGCCATCAGCGCACGCGTTTCCGCGGCTTTGAACCATGGGGCGAAGGCGATGGACGTCATCCCCCTCTCCCTCGCGGAGAGGGGGTAAGGGGGTGAGGGGCGCTCCAACGCGCGGACGCCGGCTCGTTTGCACGCCCCTCACCCGCCGACTTCGTCGGCGCCCTCTCCGCGAGGGAGAGGGCAGCGCTCACCACGACTTTAAGCATATAATCTCTCATACAGCGCGCGGATCATGCCGGCTGTGGCGCCCCAGATAAAGCGGTCTCCGTACGGCATGGCGTAATAAGCGCCCTTGCGGCCGCGCCATTCGCCTTCGCGGCGCTCATGATTGGCGGCGTCCATGAAGAAATCGAACGGCGCCTCGAACACGGAGGCGACCTCGTTCGGATCGGGCCTCAACTCAAACCCAGGTTCGATGAAGGCGACGATCGGCGCGATGCGAAAGCCGGTGCCGGTTTCATACGCATCGAAACCGCCAATCGGCTGCACGTAACGGCGCGCCAGCGCGATTTCTTCTTCCGCTTCGCGCAAGGCGGCTTCAACCGGCGTTTCGCCGTCTTCCATGCGTCCGCCCGGAAATGAAATCTGCCCCGCATGCGATTTCAGCTCCGCGGCGCGCTCGGTGAACAGCAAAGTCCAGCCCTCGGGGCGCTTGACGATTGGCGCCAGCACGGCGGCGGCGCGGTACGCCACAGGCTGCTCGCCCCGCGGCCAATCCGGGTTGAGATCGCGATCGCTGCGCGCTGCTTCGCGCGCAATCCGATCCAACGGATCCAGCCGCGCCCGCAAACGCGCTTCAAGATCATCCCAATAGCTCACGCAGGCTTTCCTATTTCAAACCACGCCCCGCCGCTCCACAAGCCGAGCTTGCCATCGCGCAACTCCGCCCATTCCACCATTTCGTAAAACGGCGCGCGCAGGATGCGTGCTTCCAACTTGCCACGCACCAAAATGTAGGGGCGCGGTTCATCGGCGCTATAGCTGACGCGGATCGGATTGGCTGGGCCCGCTGTGACGACATCGCCGACATTAGTGGTGAAAGCGAGCGTCTGGCTTTCACCCGCTCCGTCGCGGTCGACGCGAATGGCGGTGAAGGGCGCGTCCGCGACGCGGACGATGATCTTTTCCACCGGCGTGACCAGATAGGTCTCCCCGTCCTCATCCTTGCGCAGGATCGAGGCGAACAAACGCACCAGCGACTCGCGCGTGATGCGCGTTCCCTCATGCTTCCAGGTTCCATCGGCGAGAATTTCCATGCCGATATCGCCGCAATGGGCGGGGTTCCAGCGCTCGACGGGCGGGGGGTCGCGTCCGCCATTCGTTTCTGCGCCGGCTTCGGTCTTGAGCGCGGCCAGCATCTGTTCCAAGGACGAAGACAAGCAGATTTAAACCCTTGATCGACAAAGGCTGGCTATTGGTCAGCCCGGCCTTAAATCCGCCCCCATAAGATAGAGCTTCGAGCCCATGAGCAATTCCGACCAGAACCCCGCCCAACTTGTGGCCGAGGCTGAGCAAGCGGGCGAGACGCTGGCGCGGGTGCGCACCGAAATTGGCAAGGCGGTATTCGGCCAGGAGCGGGTGATCGAGCTGGCGTTGACCGCGGTGCTGGCCGGTGGGCACGCCCTGCTTGTGGGCGCCCCGGGCCTCGCCAAGACGCGCCTGGTTGAGGCGCTGGCGATCGTGCTGGGGCTCGATTGGGGCCGCGTGCAATTCACGCCCGACCTGATGCCGGCTGATATTCTCGGCTCGGAAGTGCTGGACCAGGATGAGGCCGGCCGGCGCCATTTCCGCTTCGTCAAAGGGCCGATTTTCACCTCGCTGCTCATGGCCGACGAAATCAACCGCGCCAGCCCACGCACGCAATCGGCGTTGCTGCAGGCCATGCAGGAATATCATGTGACGGTTGCAGGGGCGGCTTATGACGTGCCCGAGCCATTTCATGTGCTCGCCACGCAGAACCCTATTGAACATGAAGGCGCCTATCCTTTGCCGGAGGCGCAACTCGATCGCTTCTTATTGCAGATCGATGTGCCCTATCCCGATGCAGAGACCGAGCGGAAGATTTTGGTGGAGACGACAGGGCTCACCGAAGCGCATCCGCAAGCTGTGCTGAACGCGCAGAGCTTGATGCGGCTGCAACAGCTGGTGCGCGCCATGCCCGTGGGCGAAAAAGTCGTTGCCAGTATTTTGGAGTTGGTGCGGTCGGCGCGGCCGGGATCGAGCCACGATCCGCGCGTGAACCAGCATGTCGCTTGGGGGCCAGGCCCGCGCGCAGGGCAAGCTCTAATGCTGGCCGTGCGTGCGCGCGCGCTGCTGCGCGGCCGCTTGGCGCCGGCGCTTGATGATGTGTCCGCGCTGGCGCGTCCGGCCTTGGTGCATCGCATGCAGCTTTCCTTCGGCGCACGTGCTGAAGGGCTCGATATCGAAACGCTGGTGGATGAACTCGCGCAGAAAGCGGCGTGACGTCGCCCATGCCTCAATCCGCACGCCTTGAGGCTCTTGCGCTCGCCGGAGATTTGCCCGGCGTGCTGCTCGACGCGCGCCGGCTGGCGGCGGCGGCGCCGGGCTTTCACGGCCGGCGCACGGCGGGGCAAGGCGAAGCGTTTTGGCAATATCGCGACCATCGCGCCGAAGATGGCGCGCGCTTGGTGGATTGGCGCCGCAGCGCGCGCGGCGACCGCTACTATGTGCGCGAGCGCGAACGCGAAGCGGCGCAGACGGCTTGGTTCTGGCTCGATCCCGATCCTGGGTTCAATTGGAGCGCCGATCCCAAGCGCGTCACCAAATTGCGCCGCGCCCGCACGATTGCGCTGGCGCTGGCGATCCTATTGCAACGTGGCGGCGAACGCGTTGGCGCGCTGGGGTGTCAACCGCGCGCCGGCGCCAACGCGGTGCTAAGGCTGGCGCATGACCTGCAGGGCAAAGTGAGCGACGCCGATGCGCCGGCCAATGCCTGCATCATCTTCTGCTCAGACTTTTACGCACCAATCGAAACCTGGCGCGCGCGTCTCACCGCCGCCGCGACCGCCGGCGCCAGCGGCGCGCTGGTGATGGTGGCCGATCCGGCGGAAGAGGATTTTCCGTTTGAGGGCCGCACGCTGTTCCAATCACCCGGCTCGCGCGTCGAAGCGTTGATCGGCCGTGCGGAAACGGCGCGCGATCTTTACGCCGAAAGGCTGGCAGCGCATCGCCACGCCATTCGCGAACTCGGCGCGCGCTTGGGCTTTCCCGCTGTTCTGCATCGCACCGATCATAGCGCTGCGCCGACGCTTGCACTTTTGGCAGCGCTCATTTCGGAGCGCTTCGCGTGACCATCGGACCTATTCTGTTTGGCGCGCCTTGGGCGCTGGTGGCGCTGGCCGCGCTGCCGGCGCTTTGGTGGCTGCTGCGCGCAACGCCGCCGCCGCCGCAACGCGCAGCGTTCCCGCCCGCGCGGCTGCTGCAAGGTTTGCACACCGAAGAACAAAGCCGCGAACGCGCGCCGCTCTGGTTGGTGCTGTTTCGCGCGCTCGCCGCGACGCTGCTCATCCTCGCTTTCGCGCGGCCAAGCCTTGCGCCGACGGCGGCGGAAGCAGCCGATGGCGGGCGCACGCTCATCGTGATCGATGATGGCTGGACATCCGCGCCATTCTGGAGCGACACGCGGACGACAGCGCTCGCCGCCGTGGCCCGAGCCGAGCGCGCCAATGCGCCGGTTTTTGTTTTGCTCACCGCGCCAGCCAATCCCGCGCGCGATCCCGGCGAAGCGCTGACCGCCTCTGGTGCGCGTTCGCTGATGCAACGGCTTGAGCCAAAACCATGGCGCCCCGATCGCGCCGATGCGGCGCGGCGGCTTGCGCAAACGCAGGGCGAGTTTGCACGCATCGTGTGGATCAGTGACGGCCTCGAAGACTCTGGCGCCCAAGCCTTGGCGGCGGAGCTGCAACGGCGCGGACCCGTAACGGCCCATTTGCCCGCACGCACGGCCTACGCGCTGGTTTCCGGCGCAGTGACGCCGAATGGCGTGGAAGCAACCGCGATCCGCGCCAATAGCGGCGAAGGCGCGGCGGCGATTGCAGCGGAGACTTTGGAAGGCCGTTCGCTCGGCGCGGCGGAATTGCGTTTCAGCGGCGATGGACGCAGCGCCTCGGCGCGCATCGAACTGCCGCCGGAAATCGCCGCGCGAACGGCGCGGGTGCGCATTGTCGGCGAGCAAAGCGCTGGCGCTGTGCGTTTATTGCCGGCTGGCGCGGCGCGGCCATTTGTTGGGCTGGTGGATCAAGGCGGCGAAGGTCAGCTGCTGGTTTCAGAGCTGTATTACGCCGACCGCGCGCTGCAGCCTTATGCCTCGCTACTGCGCGGTTCGATTGGCGAATTGATCGATGCGCGCGCGCAAGCGCTGATCCTGCCCGATTCAAGCCGCATCGCGCCGACGGATCGCAGCGCGCTGGAACGCTGGCTCGATAATGGCGGCTTGCTCGTGCGCTTTGCCGGCCCGCGCCTCGCCAATGATTCCGATGATTTGCTGCCGGTGCGCCTGCGCCCTGGCTCGCGCTCGCTGGGCGGCGCGCTAGCTTGGGAGAACCAGCTTTCGATTGCGCCGTTTCCGATTGACTCGCCCTTTGCCGGGCTGACGCCGCCGCAAGATGTGGTGGCGCGCCAGCAAGTGCTGGCCGAGCCTGCTTCGCTCGAACAAGCGCGCGTGTGGGCCACGCTCTCGGACAATTCCCCGCTCGTCACCGCGGCGCCGCATGGGCGCGGGCTGGTGGTGCTGTTTCATGTCAGCGCTGGGCCGGCTTGGTCTGACTTGCCGCTCTCAGGCCTGTTCGTGGACATGCTGCGGCGATCGCTCGCCTTCGCTGGCCGCGCCGATGGCGCCGGCGAGCGCGACATTTCCGGCGGCCCGTTCACGCCGACACGTTTGATGGATGGCTTCGGCGCGCTCAACGCTCCACCCGCCGACGCCGAGCCCATCGCCGCCGAGCGCTTCACCACGGCGCGCTCTTCTCCGGCGACGCCGCCAGGTATGTACGAACGGGCCGGCGTCTCCGCGGCAATCGATGCAGCACAAGCGAATGAAATGCTCGCGCCATTGCAGCTGCCCGCTGGCGTAACGCGCGCGGGCCTGCGCTCAACCATAGAACGACCCATGGCGGGCTATTTCTTCGGCGCGGCGGCTGTGTTGTTGGCGCTCGATCTGCTCATCGCACTCTTCCTGATGGGACGCTTGCCGCGCATGCCGAATTTCGCGCCGTTCGCGCGCCGCGCGGCGCCACTGGTGCTTTTGCTGTTGCTGATGGCGGCGCCTGATGCGCGCGCCCAAGCACGAGACGATCCCACGCTCAATCTGCATCTCGCTTATGTACGCACCGGCGATGCGCGCATTGACCGCAATTCCGCTGAAGGGCTGGATGCGCTGACCCAAATGCTGATCGACCGCACATCGGTTGAGCCCGGCGCGCCGGTTGGCGTCGATCTCGCGCGCGACGATCTTTCGCCTTACCCCTTCCTCTACTGGCCGGCGCCAAACACTCCGACGCGACTCTCGGACGCGGCGCTCGCCAATCTCGATCGCTACCTCGCCATTGGCGGCATGCTGTTTGTCGATACGCGCGATGCAGGCCGCAGCGGCGGCGGCGCGCGCCCAGCCGCGACCATGCTCGCCGGGCTCGATGCGCCGCCTTTGCAGCAAGTGACCTCAGAGCATGTGGTGGCGCGCGCTTTCTATCTGCTTCGCTCCTTCCCCGGGCGCACACAATCGACCCAACTTTGGGCCGAGAGCCCGGACGCGGCGTCCTCGCGCGACGGCGTGGCCGCCTTGTTTGTTGGCGATGGCGATTGGGCCTCGGCTTGGGCCAATGGCGCCTCGCTCGCAGGCGGGGCGCGCCAGCGCGAGCTTTCGCTGCGCTTCGGCGTCAACATGGTGATGGTGGCGCTGACCGGCAATTACAAAGCCGATCAAGTGCACATCCCCGCGCTGCTCGAACGCATGGGTGAAGAGCGGCGATGATCGGCGCCCAACGCCTAGGCTTCGATCCGGCACTGCCCCTGGGCGTGCTGATCGTGCTTGCGCTGATCGCGTTGGTGGCGTGGGGCGTCTATCTCATTCGCGGCGGCGGCGCGCCGGTGACGCGCGCGCTCGGCCTCATTTTCCTGTTTGTCGGCCTGATGCAGCCGCAATGGGTGCGCGAGACGCGCGAACCCGCCGACGACGTCGCGCTGGTGCTGATCGATCAGAGCGAAAGCCTGCAGCTTGCAGGCCGGCGCGAAGCAGCGCGGCGCGCGGGCGACGCGATGTCGGAGCGCCTCAGCCAGGAAGAGGGTCTTGAGGTAAGGGTGCGCGAAACGCGCGGCGGCCCGGATGGCACATTGATCACCTCAGTGGTCGAAGATGCGCTGGGCGATGTGGCGCGTGATCGCATTGGCGGCGTGGTGATCGTCACCGATGGCCAAGCCGCCGATCCGCCGGAAGAGCCGCAGCGCCTGGCGCACTTCGGACCGGCGCATGTGCTGATCGTTGGCGACCCCGAGCGCGGCGACAGACGGCTTGAGCTGATCGCCGCGCCAACCTTCGGCATTGTCGGCGAACCGATGCGCATTCGCGCGCGGGTGATTGATGAAAGTTCCAACGCCGCCGTGCCGGTGAATGTGTCGATCGATGGCGTGCGCGTCAGCTCAACCAGCGTCCGTCCCAACCGCGAATTCGAGCTTGATGTGCGCCTGCCGCATCGCGGGCGGAACATGGTGATTGTGGAGGCCGGTGCGGGACCACAGGAGATCACGCTCTCCAATAATCGCGGCGCGTTCGCGGCGAATGGCGTGCGCGACCGACTGCGCGTGCTGCTGATCACGGGCGAACCGCACCCCGGCGCGCGTGTATGGCGCAATCTGCTGAAATCCGATCCGGCGGTGGATCTGGTGCATTTCACAATTTTGCGCCCGCCGGAGAAGCTTGACTTCACCCCGCTCAACGAATTGGCGCTGATCCCCTTCCCGACCGATGAATTGTTCGATCGGCGACTGGACGAATTCGATCTCATCATCTTCGATCGTTACAGGCGGCGCGGGAACGTGCTGCAATCCTATTATTTCTCCAACATCGTGCGCCGTGTTGAAGCGGGCGGCGCGCTGCTCATTACAGCGGGACCAGCGGAAGCGGGTTCGGAGGGCGTGTTCCGCACTGCGCTCGCCAGCATTCTGCCGAGCCAGCCGACAGGCGGCGTGACCGAGCGCGGTTATCGTCCCGCGCCGACAGCGCTCGGCCAAAGGCACCCCGTGGTGCGTGGCTTGCCGGCGCCGGAGCGTTGGGGACGATGGACTCGGCAAATCGATGCCCGCGCTGGCGGCGGACAAACTGTGCTTCAAGGCGCCAATGGCGAGCCGCTGCTTGTGCTCGACCGCGCTGGCGACGGGCGCGTGGCGCAGCTTTGGTCGGATCAGGTGTGGCTTTGGGCGCGCGGCTATGATGGCGGCGGACCGTATGGCGAATTGATGCGGCGGCTTGCGCATTGGCTGATGCAGGAACCGGAACTGGAAGAAGAGCGGCTGACGCTCGATCCAAGCGAGCAAGGCTTAAGCATTGCGCGCTCCACCTTGGGCGAGGCGCCGGGCGCTGTGCAAATCATCTCGCCATCGGGCCAGCAAGCAAGCGCCACGCTCGAACAAAGCGCGCCAGGGCTCTATCGCGGCGCGGCGACTGCGCCGGAGCAAGGCTTATACGAAGCGCGCAGTGGCAATTTGCGCGCCTTCGCAGCGGTGGGTCCGCTCAATCCACGCGAAGCAGCGGCGCTGGCGGCGACACCGGATATTCTGCGACCCTTCGCGCAAGCTACAGGCGGCAGCGTGCACATGACCGGCGAAGATGGGACGCGCTTGCCGCAAGTGCGACGCGTCAATCGCGGCGCCGGCGCGGGCGGAGATGGCTGGATCGGCATTGAGCGCAACGGCGCCTACACCGTGCGCGCGGCCAGAGCCACGCCGCTCGGGCCCGGAATATTGTGGGCGCTGATCGGCGTGGCTCTGCTCATGTGGGGCTGGCG
This sequence comes from Hyphomonadaceae bacterium, assembly GCA_033764855.1. Taxonomy (GTDB): domain Bacteria; phylum Pseudomonadota; class Alphaproteobacteria; order Caulobacterales; family Aquidulcibacteraceae; genus Vitreimonas. The sequence continues at coordinate 48,682 of JANRIP010000039.1, forward strand.
GCGGGAAAGCGTTTAGCTCCCGCCGGTGCGTCACATGATCTTTTTGAAGAACGGAAACAGCATCGGCACGCGCTGCTGATAGCGGCGATAGGTCTCGCCGAACTGACGCACCAAATCGCGCTCTTCAAAGAAGATGCCGACCAGAATGTAAGCCGTCCCCGCGATCGCGAACAGCAGGTGGCCCTGGCTCATCACCGGCGTCGTGAAGAAAGCGATGACAAAGCCGAGATAGAGCGGGTGACGCACATATCTGTATAGCATGGGCGTTTTGAAGGTCATGGGCTGCTGGCGATGGCCAATCAGCGCGTGGAATACTTGCTGCAGGCCGAATAATTCGAAGTGATTGATCAGGAAGGTTGAGAGCAGCACCGTGCCCCAGCCCAGCGCGCTCAACGCCCACAGCGCGTTCGCCGCCGTGGGGTTGGTGACGGTCCAGACATTCTCCGGCATGGGTTGCCAAACATAGACGAGCAGGCAAAGCACAGCGCTCGCGGCGACCACGAACGTACTGCGCTCAACCACAGGCGGGACAATGCTCGCCCACCATTGCTTGAACGCCGGCCGCGCCATCACGCTATGCTGCACGCCGAACAGCAGCAGAGCGCCCAAGTTCACCAAAGCTGCGATCCAGGGCGAGCCGGCCAAGCCGCTATCAATGGTTTTCGGCAAGAACGGCGCGCCGACGACAAAGCCGATCAAATAGAGAAACGTGCCAAAAAAGAAAACGTAAGCGAGCGCGCCATAAGTCGCCGCGGCTAAGCCGCCGAGCGCAATTGGCGCGCTGGTTTCGCGCACATAAGTCATATGAATGTTCCTTTGACTTGAAGAAAAAATCCCGCCCGCGCTGATGGGACGGGGTTGGGCAGAGACGCGCGGGCGGGACGAAGTTTGGGGTCAGGCCGCTTTGCTGGCGGCCATGGCGTGGACATCGGCGGCGGTCAGCGTTTTGCCGCCAATGCCCCAATCGCCCTGTTCAATTTCCTGAATGCGCACCCAAGTCACCTCGCGCAGCGCTTCGCCTTCGACGGCGATACACGCTTCCGTGACCTTTTCGATCAGATCGCGCTTCTGGCGCGGGGTGAACACGTCCTTGATGACTTCGATGGTGATGAGAGGCATGGGCTTTCTCCGTGCAGGGGCGCCGCAGCGCGTGACCAAAGGCATAGCCGGACAGCGCGGACCCAAGCTTGAAGGTCTCTTGGAGGATTTCGGGAGAATTGCCGGGAAATGGCCTATAATCGGTGCAGGATCGGACAGGCATGATTTATCGGTTCGGGGAACACGAGCTCGACCTGGAAAAGGTCGAGTTGCGGACCGGCGGCGCCAGCCAGCCGCTCGAGCCACAAGTGTTCGCCCTGCTCGCTTTCCTGATCGAGAACCGCGACCGGCTCGTCACCAAGGACGAGATCATCGAGAAAATCTGGAACGGGCGCATCGTCTCCGATTCCGCCATCGCCAGCCGGGTGAAGTCCGCGCGCCAAGCGCTTGGCGATGATGGCCGCGCACAGCGCTTCATCCGCACGGCGCACGGGCTGGGCTTTCGCTTCGTGGCCGAGGTGACTGAAGCTGCGGGCGCGGCGACGCGTATTGAGATCGTCGCGCCAGCGGAAACGCTCACGCACTCGCCAGCGCTTGAACCTGAAGCGCGGCCGACGCTTGCCGTACTGCCGTTTCGGCTCGTCGGTGCGGCGGGCCCGTATGGCGCGATCGCGGAAGCGCTGCCGCAAGATTTGATCACCGCGCTTTCGCGTTTGCGCTGGCTGTTCGTTATTGCGCGCGCTTCCTCCTTCCGCTTCCATTCCAGCGACGCCGACATCGCCCGCGTGCGTGAAGCCTTCAATGTCCGCTATTGCCTGACCGGCACGGTCGAGGTGCTCGGCAAATCAGTGACGCTGTCGGTGGAGCTATTGGACACCACGCATAGCGGCGTGATTTGGAGCGAACGCTTCCGCACCGATACGGACGGCGTCCATGAAACCCGGGACCGCATCGTTCGCGATGTGCTGGCCGCGCTGGAATTGCAAATCCCGCTCAACGAAGCCAAACGCGCGCGGCTAAAGTCGCCGGAGCATCTTGACGCCTGGTCGGCCTATCATCTTGGCCTGCAGCACATGTACCGTTTCAACAAGGACGATAACACGCTCGCAACGCACTTGTTTGAGCGCGCTGTATCGCTCGATCCTGGATTTGCCCGCGCTTATGCCGGGCTTTCCTTCACCCACTTCCAGGACGCCTTCCTGCATTATGCGAATGATGTGAAGGCCGCCGCCGATCGTGCGCGGCGCTTTGCTGAAATGTGCCTCGAGCTCGATCCGGTCGATCCGTTCGGCAACTTCACCATGGGCCGCTCCTTCTGGCTCAAAGGCGACGGCGAAGCCGCTTTGCCTTGGCTCGACCGCGCCAACACGCTCAACCCGAATTACGCGCAGGCGCGCTACGCCAACGCCTTCACCTATTCGATGCTTGGCGAGCACAAGCCCGCGCACGACAATGCAGCCCTTGCGATCAAGCTCAGCCCGCTTGATCCGTTGCTTTACGGCATGTTCGGCGTGCGCGCCTTAGCCGACCTTGTCGCCGGGCGATACACGGACGCGGTGCAATGGGTGGAGCAGTCCGCGCGCTCGCCCGGCGCCCACGGGCTCATCCAAATGATCGCCGCCCTGTCGCATAGCCTCAATGGCGACGAGGCGCGCGCGCGCCACTGGGCCCAGAGCGCGCAGGCAAAATGGCCACAGCTGCGCCGTGCAGATTTCGCGCGCGCGTTCCCGGTGCGCGATCCCGCATTGATGGAGCTCTTCCTCAAGACGCTCGAGCGCTACGGCTTCTAACTGGTGATCTCGCCGCGCGCATGGTCGAAGGCGCCTGGGATCAGTTCGAGCCACAGGAAGCGATGAGCGGCGACGGGCCCCGGCATAAGCACGCGCCCTTGCGGAATCTGTGAAAACCCGAGCGGGCGGAAGAATGGCTCGGCGCCCACCAGCACAATGCCAGCGCCGCCCGAGGCGCGCGCGGCGTCGACGGCGCCCTTGGCGAGCGCCAGGCCGAGCCTGTCGCCTTGGTGAGCGGGATCGACGGCCAGGGGGCCGAGAAAGTGCAAAGGCGCGGCGCCGATGCGTATGCGCCAAAGCCGGCACACGCCGATGACCTCATCCGCCTCATTGAGCGCAACGCGGGACAATTCTGGCTCCGGCGCCGCGCCGCGCTCGCGCACGCGCTCCGAGGTTTTCGCGAATCGGCCCGGACCGAAGGCGCGATCGAGCACGCGCTCTATGCCCGCTTCATGTTCGGGGTGCTCGGAGACGAGCCGGTAAGCCAAATGCGCGCCCCTCCGAGCCGGCGAAACAAGTAAGGCGCGCGCTCATAGGGCGCGCCGCTCCCGGCGTCAAAACAATATTCCCTTACAGCGCGCCGCGTTGATCGCCGCGCCGACGCGGGCCATTGTCCGCGCGCTCCCGCATGCGCCGCCTGCCCTCATTCGCAATCTTTCGCCACGCCGCGCTCACGCGCTTCATGGCCACGCGCCTCTGCGTGGTGCTGGGCATGCAGATGCAGCTCACCGCCATGGGCTGGCAGGTCTATGACGCCGCGCGCAATCACGGTCAGGACATCGCCGAGGCCGCGCTGCTGCTGGGGCTGATCGGCCTTGCGCAATTCATCCCGCTGCTGCTGCTCTCGTTGCTCGGGGGCCAGGCCGCGGACCGCTACAATCGCAAAGGCATTATCCTGATCTGCCTGGCCAGCAAGCTGGTGGTGGCGGCGATCTTGGCCCTGGGCGCGCAGCTGGGTCCGGCTGGGGTCATCCCCATCATCTTCAGCGCCGCCATCTTAACTGGGGCGTTCAACGCCTTCCTGCCGGCGGCGCAAAGTTCGCTGCTGCCCATGCTCGTGCCGCGCGAGGAGTTGCCGCAAGCGATCGCCTGGAACTCGCTCATCTTCCAAACCGGCGTGATCGTCGGACCCGCATTAGGCGGGCTGCTCTACGGGGTCGGCGCTTTTGCACCTTATGCCGGCTCGGCCCTGCTTTTCGTTTTGTCGCTGCTGCTCTTGTGGAGCGTGCGCGCGCCGAAACAAGCGCCGGTGGAGGATGCGCGCACGCTCGGCATGATCGCCGAAGGACTGCGCTTTGTGTGGTCCAACAAGATCGTACTTGGCGCGATCTCGCTCGACCTAGTGGTGGTGCTGCTCGCCGGCGCGGTGGCGCTGCTTCCCGTGTTTGCGCGCGACATTCTCCATGCTGGGCCGAGCGAGCTAGGCGTGCTGCGCTCGGCCATGGGCGTGGGCGCCGCAATCGTGGCGGTGTGGCTGGCGATAGCGCCGCTGCGGCGCAATGTCGGCCGCTGGATGTATGGCGCGACGATTCTGTTCGGCTTGGCGACGATCGTATTTGGCCTTTCGCAAAATCTGTGGCTGACCGCGGGCGCGCTGGCCGTGGCGGGCGCCGCGGACATGATCTCGGTGTTCGTTCGGCACAGCCTGATCCAATTGGCGACGCCGGACGCCATGCGCGGACGCGTGGGCGCAGTGAGCTTTGTATTCATCTCGGCATCCAACGAATTGGGCGACTTCGAAGCTGGCCTGACGGCGCGGCTGCTGGGACCGGTTTATGCCGTCACCCTCGGCGGCGCCCTCGCCGTGGCGGCCTCCTTGGGCTGGATGAGGCTGTTTCCCGACCTCATCCGCGCCGACGGCTTCGAGCCGCGGGTCCAAAATGTAGCCACAGCAGCGACGGAAGAAGCTCGCCGCCCCGTTTGAACCTGATGCGGGGACGTCAGAATGGGAGAATGAGCATGCGCGCCTTGATTTCGGCGGCCGTGATTGCAGCGAGCTTGGCGACCGCCACCACACCCGCCTTCGCGGAGTGGAGGCAGATCGGACAACGTGAGGTCAGCGATCGGGCCGAGCGAGATGTGATCGCCGTGGAAGGACATCAACAATTCGAGCGCATCCGCATTTGCGTCTATCGCAACCCCGTGCATTTCCGCGATCTCGACATTGTTTTCCGCAATGGCGGACATCAGGACGCGGCTGTGCGCGAAATCATACCCGCTGGCGGCTGCACGCGGGCCATCGACTTGGTGGGGGACGATCGTGACATTGCCCGCATCGCGGTGGCGTACGAAGAAACCAGCCGGCGTCGGGCGCACGCCCATGTACGGGTCTTCGCCGAGTAGCTTTTCGCCAGGCGTGCGCTACCTTCTCACGAGGAGAACGCCATGCCCGACTGCTCCCGCAGAACCCTGCTCGGCGCCGCGCTCGCTCTTTCGGCGTGCGCCACTGCCGAGCCGATCGACCCACTTGCCGGCACGGAGTGGCGGCGCAGCGACGACGAAAACGCCGCGCCGCACTTTCCCACGCTCGCCTTCACCGAGCGCGGCGCATCTGGCTTCGCCGGCTGTAATCGCTGGTTCTCCGCGGTGACGCGCGACGCGACGGCGATGCAGTTTGGCAATGTCGGCATGACGCGCATGGCTTGCCTGGCGGAATCGCAAGCCGCCACGGAACGCAATTTCTCAGACGTGCTGGAGCGCACGCGCGGCTGGCGCATGGAGAATGACGAGTTGGTGCTGCTCGACGAAGCGGGCGCGCAACTGGCCCGCTTCGTCCGCAACTCTTAGGCCAAGCCTTAGGGGCTCGGCGGCGCAGCAGCGCGCGGAATTTGCGCCGGGCATTGGTCGCGCCCGGATGCATCCGCGCAATTCACGATTGTTGGTTCAGCGGCCCCAGGCATGAACGCCACCAGCCAATGCTCGGTCGGATCGTAGCGCGTTTGCGAAAGCAGCGCGCCGCATTGCACCGAGTACACCGCCCCGCCCGCGAATGGGCCATAGGTGCTGGCGGGATCGACATCGTCTGGAATGATCCCGCGCGCCTCCGTCGCCCGTACGGCTGAGCAGATCGGCGTGGCTTCCGGATGGGCCTGTTGGTAGGCCGCGAGTTGCTGATAGGCGAATACGGGCTGTTGTTCCGGCGCCATGGCCAAAACCTGATCCATCAGAGCCTGCGGCGCGGCGGGCGCCTCCTCGACGGGCGCCGTGGTCTGGCCACAAGCCGCCAGCAACAGGGCCGCACTGGCGGCCAGCAGGATTATCGGTTTCATTTATGTGCCTCCTCCCTTTGGGCAGTCGACGCTCCTAGATGAGCGACGTCAAGGTTTCGCACGCCGGAGCACGTCATGATTGAGAAGCGCCCGTTCAGCAGCCTGGGCCAGTTCGAGAACGACTGGCTCAACGCCCACTACCATTTTTCCTTTTCCGGATACCACGATCCGAGCCGGGTCCATTGGGGCGCGCTCCGGGTGTGGAATGACGACCAGATCCGCGCCCGATCCGGCTTTCCCCCGCACCCGCACTCGGACATGGAAATCATCACTTATGTCCGCACCGGCGCGATCACCCACGAAGATTCGATGGGCAATCGCGGCCGCACCGAAGCCGGCGACGTGCAAGTGATGAGCGCCGGTTCGGGCGTCACGCACGCCGAATATAATCTCGAAGCCGAACCGACCACGCTCTACCAAATCTGGATTCTGCCCAAAGAGCGCGGCGGCAAGCCCTATTGGGGCTCGGCCAAGTTTCCAAAGGCGGAGCGCGCCGGCGCGCTGGTGACGCTCGCCTCTGGCTTCGCCGCCGACCAGGAAGCGGGCGCACTGCCCATCCGCCAGGATGCGCGCGTTCTCGCGGCCACGCTGAGCGGCGGCCAAGATGTGAGCTACGAGCCTGAAGCGGGCCGCCACCTTTATCTCGCACTGGCCAAAGGTGCGGCTGAGGTGAATGGCGTAACGCTGGGCGCGCGCGACGGCGCGGCGATTCGCGATGAGGCCAAAATCACAGTGCGCGCCTCTGAGGACGCTGAAATCGTTTTGGTGGACGCGCCCTAGTTCGAATCTTAATGCGCATTAACACTTGGGTGCGTCAGCGGACGAAAAACCGCTGGCGCACATTACATTTACGAGTGGTTTGGGGTTGGCGCCGTTTCCTGAGGCCAGGAGGTTGCTGCGCCAATGGCGTCGCCGAGCGATCTGCACGTACTATTGGTGGACGATAACAGGCAGATGCGCACGCTGCTGCGCAGCCTGTTGCGCGCCGCCGGCGTGGGCAAAATCAGCGACGCCGCCGACGCCGACCAAGCCTTCCAGCTCATGACGGAATCCCAGATAGACCTCATTCTGCTGGATTGGAAAATGCGACCTATGGATGGGCTTGCTTTCACGCGCCTGGTTCGCCAGGCGCCCAATAGCCCGAACCCTTACGCCACGATCTTGATGCTGACCGCGCACACGGAGCGCCACCGCGTGGCCTCCGCCCGCGACGCCGGCGTCAGCGGGTTCCTCAAAAAGCCCATCAGCGCGCACCTGCTGTTTGAGCGCATGACTAACGCGCTGGCGGATGACCGCATGTTCGTGCGCGCGCCTGGATTCTTCGGGCCAGATCGCCGCTTCGGCGCGCTGCCGGGCTATGGCGGCCCGTTTCGTCGCGCCAGCGATACCGGGGCTCTGGAGACATTCGATCTCTGAGCCGCTCCAGCCGAGCACTGTCGCCTATGATTGAAACAGCGGAGCAGCCGCGCGAGAGTGCGCTGCGTGGGGAAAACATGATCCGATTAGTCGCCGCTCTGATTCTTATGTTGCCGCTTTCATCGTGCCTGGCGGCTGCGGCCGTCGGGGCAACTGTCGGCGCGGCGGGCGCTGTTGTGGGCGCTGGCGCGAAAGCGACGGGCGCGGTCGTAGGCGCAGCCATTCCGGACGGTGACGAAGAAGACGACGATTAACCCGCCCAACTCCCGGTTTCGTGAGTGGCGGTTTTGCGCCGGCGCGCTCATATTCAGTGCCAGACCATAGCTTTGGAGCCGCCCGCATGCGTGTTCTCGCCCCTATCGTCGCCCTCGCCGCGCTAAGTTTCGCGGGCGTCGCGTCAGCCGCCACCGTCACGATCGCGCCGATCACCTTCGACTCCGAATTTCAAACCGAGCTCAACGAGACGATCGGCGAGACTGAAGCCGGCTATTTGCGCGAGCGCGTGGAGCGTGCAGTCACGCGCGCGCTTGAACGCGCTGGCGCGCAGGTCGGCCCAGGCGGCGACGCGACGATTGAAGTCGTCATTGTCGACGCCGATCCCAACCGCCCAACCTTCCAGGAATTGAGTGATCAGCCCAGCTTGGACTATGGCCGCTCAATCTCGATCGGCGGCGCGGAATTGCGCGGCGTGCTGCGCGGCGCCGATGGCGGCGTGATCGCGGAAGTGACGCACGACTATTACACGCCTTCGCTTGACTATGTGATGGCGGCGGGCACCTGGACCGACGCTGAACGCGCCATTCGTGGCTTTGCCGAAAAGCTCGCCGACGCCTACGCAGCCAACGCGCGCTGATCAGCGCAAGCCAAGCGTCTTGTGGGTCTGCAAACTCAAGCGCCAGAGCGGGCGCTTGAGGCAGAAGGCGATAGCGGCCTCCGTGTTCGCAGCGCGCGCAGGGCCATCCATGGGCTGCAAGTAGAAGTGCTCGAACGCCAGCGCCTCGAACCGCGCGGGATCAACGCCCGGCTGAGGATAAACCAGCTTGAGTTCATCGCCGGAAAGCTGCACCAGCTCCGCATCTGCTTTCGGGCTGACGCAAACCCAGTCCAGTCCTAAAGGCGCGGCGATCGTGCCATTGGTCTCGACCGCCACCTCGAAGCCGCGCTCGTGCAAGGCATGGATGAGCGGGGTGTCGACTTGCAGTAGCGGCTCGCCGCCCGTGCAGACTGCGTAAGGCGCGCCCAGTTCGTTCGGCCAAAAACCAAGCGCAGCGTCAGCGAGCGCATCGGCTGTCGCGAACTTGCCGCCGCCTGCGCCATCGACGCCGACAAAATCCGTGTCGCAAAAGGTGCAGACCGCGCTGGCGCGGTCTTCTTCGCGTCCGCTCCACAAATTGCAGCCGGCGAAGCGGATGAACACGCTGGGCCGCCCGGTGCGCGCGCCCTCGCCCTGCAGCGAGTAGAACATCTCCTTGACGCTATAGGTCATCGCGCGGTCCACGCTTCCCAACCCTTGGCGCGCAGCTCGCAGGCCGGGCACGCGCCACAGCCATAGCCCCAGGCATGGCGGTGCATGCGGTCGCCCTGATAGCATGTGTGGCTGTGCTCGTTGATGACGGCCACCAGCGCCTCGCCGCCGAGTTCGTGTGCAAGCGCCCACGTCTCCGCTTTGGTAAGATGCATAAGCGGGGTTTCGATAGTAAGCGGCGCATCGAGCCCAAGCGTCAGCGCGCTTTGCATCGCATCGATGGTATCGCGCCGGCAATCGGGATAGCCGGAAAAGTCGGTCTCGCACATGCCGCCGACCAAGACCTCAGCGCTAAGCCTGTAAGCTTGCGCGGCCGCGACGGCGAGGAACACAAGATTGCGCCCCGGCACGAATGTCGTCGGCAAGCCGCGCGCCGACATGGCGATGGCCTGATCCGCCGTCAGCGCGCTTTCCGCGAGCGCGCCATAACCGGATAGGTCGACCACGACATCGTCCCCGAGACGCGCGCGCCATTCCGGATTCAGATCGGCAATGGCCCCGCGCACGATGGGACGCTGCAAAAGTTCAACCGCATGGCGTTGCCCATAATCGAATCCGATTGTTGCGACGCATTCGTATCTGGCGAGCGCCCATGCCAGGCACGTCGCCGAATCTTGGCCAGCCGAAAACAGGACGAGTGCAGAGGTCGCCATATCCTTCCTTATAGCGCCGCAATGTTTCTATTGCGGTGCAGCATGACGCTAACGTTGCGACAGTGTGGCGCGGACGCCTCAAACAGGGCGCCGCTCCCGATGCGTACATCAGTTCAAGCGCCTTGATGTTGACACGGAGCCGCCGCGCGCCTGCTATGCAGCAAAACAAAAGGCCCGGTCGATTATGGGCGTACTCGACCGAGAACCTTAAGCAAAAATCAGGCGCCTCGCCGCTGAGAGCGATTTATACACGCGGCTCAGCTCTGGGAGGGATTTATGGGCAATAAAAACAAGTGGTGGCTGTTTGCTTCGATGGCCGCCATGGGAGCAGCCGCTCCAACTGCGCATGCGCAGGAAGTGTCGGACGAAATCGTCGTGACGGCCACGGGCCGCGCCGCGGCGATCCAGGACGTCCCGCTCGCCGTGCAGGCCATTCCGAGCGAGCAACTGGAACAAGCCGGCGTCGAAAGCATCGCCGACCTCAACCAATTGGCGCCCACGATCCGTATCGGCTCCGGCCAGTCGACCACGTCGGGCACGCTGATCTCGGTGCGCGGCATCAGCACCGGCTCGGACAATCCAGGCTTCGAAAGCGCGGTCGGGATCTTCATTGACGGTGTCTATCGCGCCCGCGCCGGCGCGGCGCTGGGCGACTTGCCGGACGTCGAGCGGATCGAAGTGTTGCGCGGCCCGCAAGGCACGCTGTTCGGCAAGAACACCTCGGCCGGCGCTCTATCTGTCATCACTGCCGGCCCGAGCCATGATTTCAGCGTTTGGGGCGAACTTGAAGCCGCCGAGCGCGGCGGGGCGCGCAGCTCATTCGGCGCCACCACTGGCGTCACTGACAATCTCGCCGTGCGCGTTGACGGCGCGATCCGCGGCCAGGACGGATTTATCGAAGACCTCACTTCAGATCGCGACATTAACGACACCAGCCGTTGGAGCCTGCGCACCCAAGCGCTGTGGGACATTTCACCCGACGCTTCGCTTCGCGTTATCGTCGATGGCGGCCGTGTGCGCGAAAATTGCTGCGGCGCTGTGAACCTGCAATCAGGCACAACGGTCGGACCGCTGATCGAGCAATATTTCGGCACGGGCGTGCTGCTCAACGTTTCGCCGGAAGAGCGCGAAATGACCGTGTCGTCCAATCGCGGCTACAACGAAAGCGCGGACGACTTCGGCATTTCCGGCCAATTGGATTGGGCTATTGGCGATCTCACGCTGACCTCGATCACGGCCTATCGCAATTGGACCTCGACCCGCGATCAGGACATCGATTTCAGTTCAGTTGACCGCGCCTATCGCGACGGCCTCAGCATCGACATCAACAACGCTTCTGAAGAGCTGCGTCTGCAGGGCGAGTATGGGCGTGTGAACTGGCTGGTCGGCGCGTTTGTCAGCCAGGAAAATCTAGGCACGGTCGACACCATCCGCTTCGGCGACGATGCGCGCTTCTTCGCCAACGCCGCCAGCTCCTTCATCACCCAAGGGGCGGTGGGCATCCCGCTGCGCCTTTACGCGACTCAGGACACGGGCACAGGCGCGCTCTGCCTGCTCCAAGTGGCCGCCGGCACTTGCCTTCCCGATATTGCGTCGGGCGATGGCCAACAAGCCGATCGCTGGTCGGTGGAAACCCAAACCGCCGCGCTGTTCACGCACAACGAAATCTCGCTGACGGACAACCTTATCCTGACTCTCGGCGCTCGCTTCACACACGAGACCAAGGAGATGGAAGCGCTGCTGTGGTCCGAAAACAACGGCTGCCGCTCGCTCCAAGGCGACACCTCGCAGGGCGATCCGAACAACCATGCGGCGGCGCTCTTCCTGGCGGGCAACCCAGCCACGGCCGCTGCGTCAGTGCTGTTCTCCATCGCCTGCAACCCGGTGACCAACACGCTGGCCAACGGCGCTTGGAGCGATGAGCGGGAAGAGAATGAATGGAGCGGCACCGCGTCGCTCGCCTATCACGTTACGCCAGACCTTATGGTCTATGGCGGCTATTCGCGCGGTTACAAAGCCGGCGGCTTCAACCTCGACCGCTCAGGCTTCTTCGGCGCGCAAGATCGCCCAGCTTATGCTGTTGAAGGCGATCCGATCTTTGATTCGGACGGCAATATCATCGGCACATTCGGCGCGCTCTCAGTTGAGTCTTTGAACTTCGAGCCGGAATTCACCGACGCCTTCGAACTCGGGATGAAGTCGACGATCTTTGGCGGCACCACCTACTTCAACGCCAACATCTACCTTGAACAGATTCACGACTATCAGTCGAACTCGTTCTCGGGCTTCAACTTCTTCACGCTGAACGTGCCGGAGCTGATCTCGCGCGGTGTTGAACTCGAGGTGAATTCGAGCCCGACTGAGCATCTCACGCTCACGGGCGGCGTCGTTTACAATGAAGCCTATTATGATAGCGACGCCACCTATGGCGGCCAAACCATCACCTCCGGCACGGTGCTCTCGCAAGCGCCGGAATGGACTGTGACCGGCTCTGTCGGCTATCGCGTGCCCATCGGCGCGCACTACCTCAACTTCTTCGGCACCGGCCGCTACGTGTCCGAGTACACGACGCAAACGCTGAGCCGGAACCCGGTCACCGACAATGAGGCCTTCGCTATATTTGACGGCCGCATCTCGTTCGGCCCCGAAGACGAGCGCTGGTCGGTCGAAGTGTTCGCCAAGAACATCACCGACGAGTTCTTCTATATTGGCGGCTTCGGCGCCCCGGAACGGACGCTCCCGGCCTCGGTGTTCGGCGGGGACGATCAGGCGGCGCAGGACGCAAGCAACTATCTCGTCTATCCCAACACACCGCGCACAGTCGGGATCACCCTGCGGGCGCGCTACTAAGCATCGAACACAGCTAAACTAGACATCGGCCCGGACTTAAGTCCGGGCCGATTTGCTTGCTGAGACCCGAAGAAATGTTGCAAGCCCGCCAAAACTGCGGGCGCCCGCTTTCAAATACGCATTCCGGCGCCTAGAAGACTTTCGGACGTGAGTTTGCGGAATTGGGTTTGTGCAGTGAGCGTGACTGAGAAGGCGAAACCGGCGGCGCTAAGTCCAGCCAAGATTGGGCACCTCGATCGGCTCGAGGCGGAGAGCATTCACATTATGCGCGAGACCGTCGCCGAAGCTGAGAAGCCGGTGATGCTGTACTCGATCGGCAAGGACAGCGCCGTGATGCTGCATTTGGCGGCCAAGGCTTTCTATCCAGCCAAGCCACCCTTCCCGTTGCTGCATGTCGATACGACCTGGAAGTTTAAAGCCATGTACGAAATGCGCGAGCGCATGGCCAAGGAGCTCGGCTTTGAACTGCTCGTGCACAAGAACCCCGAAGCGCTGGAAAAGAACATCAATCCGTTCGACCACGGCTCGGCGCTACATACCGACATGTGGAAGACGGAAGGCCTCAAGCAGGCGCTCGACAAGTACGGCTTCGATGCAGCCTTCGGCGGCGCACGGCGCGACGAAGAAAAGAGCCGCGCCAAGGAGCGCATCTTCTCTTTCCGCTCCGCCAATCATCGCTGGGATCCGAAGAACCAGCGTCCGGAATTATGGCGGCTCTACAATGTGAGGAAACGCCGCGGCGAAAGCATGCGCGTGTTTCCGATCTCGAATTGGACCGAGCTCGACATCTGGCACTACATCCATCGCGAGAACATTCCGATCGTGCCGCTCTACTTCGCCGCCGAGCGCCCGGTCGTTGAGCGCGACGGCACGCTGATCATGGTCGATGACGAGCGCTTCCCGCTGCGCCCAGGCGAAAAGCCGCAAATGAAGACCGTGCGCTTCCGCACGCTCGGCTGCTATCCGCTCACCGGCGCGATCGAAAGCCCGGCGGCGACGCTCACTGACATTATCGGCGAAATGCTGGTGTCGACGCAAAGCGAACGCCAAGGCCGGGTGATCGATCACGATCAAGCCGCCTCGATGGAAAAGAAAAAGCAGGAGGGTTATTTCTGATGACCGTCCAAGAAGAAATCCACGACGTCGAAGGCTATCTCGCGGCCCAAGAGGCCAAGGGCCTACTGCGCTTCATCACCTGCGGCTCGGTCGATGACGGCAAATCCACTTTAATCGGCCGCCTGCTCTACGACACCAAGCTGCTCTACGCCGACCAGCTGGCGGCTCTGGAAAACGATTCCAAGCGCGTCGGCACCCAAGGCGGCGATCTCGATTTCGCGCTGCTGGTGGACGGCCTCGCCGCAGAGCGCGAGCAAGGCATCACCATCGACGTCGCCTATCGCTATTTCTCGACCGAGAAGCGCAAATTCATCGTCGCCGACACGCCCGGCCACGAACAATATACGCGCAATATGGTGACGGGCGCTTCCACTGCCGATCTCGCCATCATTCTCGTCGATGCGCGCCAGGGCGTGCTGACGCAAACGCGCCGCCACACTTATCTGGTTTCGCTGGTTGGCATTCGCCATGTCGTGCTAGCGATCAATAAGATGGACATGATCCGCTACGATCAGTCCAAATTTAACGACATTGTCGCCGAGCATCGCGGCTTCGCCGCGCAGGTCGGCCTTACCGACGTCACCGCCATTCCGATCTCGGCGCTCAAGGGCGACAACATTCTCAGCCCGAGCAAGGCCACGCCTTGGTATAAGGGCCCGGCGCTGCTGCCTTATCTGGAAACGGTTGAGCTGGACGAAGACCGCATGCAGCGCGGCTCGTTCCGCATGCCGGTGCAGTGGGTCAACCGCCCCGACTCGCATTTCCGCGGCTTCGCCGGCCAGATCGCCTCGGGCGTTGTTCGCCCCGGCGAGAAGGTGCGCATCCTGCCATCTGGCCGCGAAGCGCAGATCGCGCGCATCGTCACCGCAGGCGGCGATCTCGAAGTCGGCGCAGCCGGCCAATCAGTCACGCTGACGCTCGACCGCGAAGTCGATTGCTCACGCGGCGATGTGATAGCGTGCGCCGACGACCCCTGTGAAACGGCGGATCAATTCGAAGCCACCGTGGTCTGGATGGCGGATGAACCGCTTTTTCCGGGCCGTCCCTACTGGCTCAAGATCGGCGCCAAGTTGGTCGCCGCTCAGATCACCGAAATCAAGCACCGCGTGAACGTCAACACGCTGGAACGCCAGCCCGCCAAGCAGATGGAGCTGAACGAGATTGCGGTGGTCAATCTCAGCCTCGATCAGGACATTGCGTTCGATCCTTACGAGCAAAGCCGCGACATGGGCGGCTTCATCCTGATCGACCGCGTGTCCAACGCCACGGTCGGCGCTGGCATGATCCATTTTGCACTGCGCCGCGCGCATAACATTCATTGGCAAGCGCTCGACGTCGATCCCGCCGCGCGCGCGCGGCTGATGGGACAAAAGCCGGCTGTGCTCTGGTTCACTGGCCTGTCCGGCGCCGGCAAATCCACCATCGCCAACATGACCGAGAAGCGCCTGCACGCCATGGGCAAGCACACCGTGCTGCTTGACGGGGACAATGTCCGTCACGGCCTCAATCGCGATCTGGGCTTTACCGATGCGGACCGCGTGGAAAACATTCGCCGCGTCGCCGAAGTGGCGCGGCTGATGGCGGATTCCGGCCTCATCGTGCTGGTGAGCTTTATCTCGCCGTTCCGGGCCGAGCGCGCCATGGCGCGTGAGCGTGCGCCGAAAGGCGCGTTTTATGAGATCTTCGTCGACGCCCCGCTCGAGATCGCAGAATCACGCGACGTGAAGGGCCTCTATAAGAAGGCGCGCGCTGGCGCGCTGGCGAATTTCACCGGCGTCAGCTCGCCCTATGAAGAACCGCTTTCGCCGGAAGTCCGCATCGACACCACCAAGGTAACGCCAATTGATGCGGCCGAGCTGATCGTGAAGCGTCTGCTGGACGACGAAAGCTAGATCTTGCCGCGCAGCATTTCGAGGATGAAGGAGAAATCCTTCATCCCCTGTCCGCGCTCGACCAGTTCGCGATAAAGCGCTTCGGCCGCGCCGCCGAGCGGCGTGTCCGCGTCGGCGGCGATGGCGGCCTCTTGCGCCAGCTTCAAGTCCTTCAGCATCATTGCCGCCGCGAAGCCGCCTTCATAGTTGCGGTTCGAGGGCGCCGCCGGCACCGGGCCGGGCCACGGGCAATAGGAGGTCAGCGACCAGTTCTGGCCGGACGCCTTCGAGGCGATGTCGAAAAACTTCTGCGCGTCGAGCCCCAGCTTTTCCGCCAGCGTGAACGCTTCGCACGTGCCGATCATGGAAATGCCGAGCAGCATATTGTTGCAAATCTTCGCTGCCTGCCCCGCCCCCGATGCGCCAGCATGAATGATGGCCTTGGCCATCGGCTTCAACGCTTCCTCGATGTCGGCGAAATCCTGATCGCGGCAGCCGACCATGAAAGTAAGCGTGCCGCCCGAAGCCGCCGCCGTGCCGCCAGAAACCGGCGCATCGGCGGCGCGAAACCCTTGCATCGCTGCATCGCGCGCCACTGTGCGCGCGCTATCGACGTCAATAGTGGAACAATCGATCAGAAGCGCATCCTTCGGCGCATTGGGTAAGATGGCCTGCTCGTACACATCTCGCACGTGCTTGCCCGCTGGCAGCATGGTGATGACGACATCCACGCCCTGTACGGCTTCAGCAGCGGAGGCGGCCGGCGTCATGCCTTGCGCCTTCGCCGTCTCCATCGCGGCGGCGGAGAGATCGAACGCGCGAACATCGCGCTCAGCCTTGGCCTGATTGGCCGCCATGCCCGAGCCCATATTGCCAAGGCCGATGAAAGCGATCGTGGTCATTCTAGCTCCTCTCCTCCGTCATTCCGGGGCGACCGCAGGTCGAACCCGGAACCCAGGGGCAAACAAACAACTCTACGATCCCCTGGATTCCGGATCGCGCGCTGGCGTCCGGAATGACGGAGGATTCACAGTGGCTTCCACTCTTCTTGCGCCGGCAGCGGCGCGAAAATCTCATCCAGCATGGCGTCCGTCACGCCCGCGAGCGTCGGCGGGTCCCAAAACGGCTTATTGTCCTTATCCACGATCAGCGCGCGCACGCCCTCGATGAAGTCGTGGCGTTGCACCACGCGCGCAGCGATGCGGAATTCCTGCACCATATTTTCCGCAAAGCTTTGCATGCGCGCGCCCTCGCGCAGTTGGCGGAACGCAACTTTTAATGTCTGTGGTGATTTGGTGGCCAGTGTCTTCAGTTGCGCCTGCGCCCAATCCGAGCCATCACCTTCCAGCGCGGCGATAATGGCTTCAACACTGTCGCCGGCGAACACACGATTGATGCGCTCTATATTTTCAGGCGTCAGCTCCTTCGGCTTGCCAGCGGATTCGCTGAGCGCTTCGAGGCCGCTTGAAAGAGCGCGTTCCGGCTCATGCGTTTGCGCGGCGCCGGCGATTTGCGCGCGCGCGGCGCCCAGAATTTCCGTCGGCATGTAGTGCGTGGCGACGCCCGCAATCAAACAATCCGCCGCCTTGATGCGCGCGCCGGTGAGCGCGAGCCACATGCCGATCTGGCCCGGCTTGCGCGGCAAATACCAGCCCCCGCCCACATCGGGGAAAAGGCCAATACCGGTTTCCGGCATGGCGTAAGTGGTGTTCTCGGTGGCGATACGGAATTTCGCCGGCATGGAAATGCCAACGCCGCCGCCCATGGTCACGCCGTCGATCAGCGCGATCACCGGCTTTGGATAGGTGAACAGCAAATGGTTGAGCTGATACTCGGTGTAAAAGAAGCGCCGCGCCTCAACGCCATCGCCCTTCCCGCTCTCAGCCAGCATGCGGATATCGCCGCCCGCGCAGAAGCCGCGCGTGCCCGGCGCATGATCGATCAGCACCGCTGTTACGCTGGCATCCTCGCGCCAGAGCAGCAGCGCCTGAATCATATTGGCGACCATGTGCCCGTTGAGCGCGTGTAGCGTCTCCGGCTTATTCAGCGTGATGCGCGCCAGGCCAGCGGAAACGGAGGTGAGGATTTCAGACACCACTGGCCTTCCTATTAAACTCAGTCATTCCGGACGCGCGAAGCGCGATCCGGAATCCAGGGGCCGCCAACTCGTCGCTTGCCCTGGATTCCGGGTTCATCGCTGCGCGATGCCCCGGAATGACGGAGGAGCTGCGCGCCAGATCGTGTATCACCGCATCGTCGGGATGATGAAGCTGGAATCGTCCGTGGCGCCCTCCGGCCAGCGGGCGGTGACGGTCTTCACTTTGGTGAAGAACTTCACACCTTCCATGCCGTGCTGGTTGGTGTCGCCGAAGGCGCTGCGCTTCCAGCCGCCAAAGGTGTGATACGCGACCGGCACCGGGATCGGCACGTTAATGCCCACCATGCCGACATTCACTCGGCTAGCGAACTCGCGCGCGGCGCGGCCATTGCGCGTGAAGATGGCGACGCCATTGCCGTATTGGTGCTGACTCGGCAAAGCCAGCGCTTCTTCGAAGCTTTCCGCGCGCACGATTTGCAGCACCGGCCCAAAAATCTCTTCCTTATAGGTGCGCATTTCGGTGGTGACTTTGTCGAACAAGGTCGGGCCGATAAAATAGCCTTCCTCATAGCCTTGCAGCGTGAAGCCGCGCCCATCGCGCACCAGCTCGGTGCCTTCCTTGGCTCCGAGGGCGATATAATCCTCGATCTTCTGCTTGTGCTGCTTGGACACAACCGGGCCATATTGCGCGTCCGCATCGGTGGAAATGCCGACTTTCATCTTCTCGATTTCCGGGATCAGCCGTTCGCGCAACTCGTCAGCTGTTTTCTTGCCGACCGGCACGACCACTGGCAGCGCCATGCAGCGTTCGCCGGCCGAGCCATATGCCGCGCCGACCAAGTCCTTGATCGCTTGATCCATGTCGGCGTCGGGCATGATGATGCCGTGGTTCTTGGCGCCGCCCATGGCTTGCACGCGCTTATTGTTCGCCGTGCCATTGCTGTAAATGTAATGCGCAATGTCGGACGAGCCGACGAAGCTGATCGCCTTGATCTCCGGATGGGCGATGATGGCGTCGACCGCTTCCTTGTCGCCATGCACCACATTGAGCACGCCGGGAGGCGCGCCAGCTTCAAGCATCAGCTCAGCGAGGCGCACCGGCACGCTTGGGTCCTTCTCGCTCGGCTTCAGTACGAACGTATTGCCGACCGCGATGGCGATGCCGAACATCCACATCGGGATCATGGCGGGGAAATTGAACGGCGTGATGCCGGCGACGACGCCAAGCGGCTGGCGCATTGAATAGACATCAATGCCCGGCCCCGCGCCTTCCGTGTACTCGCCCTTCAAAGCATGCGGGATGCCGCATGCGAACTCGATCACTTCCAGCCCGCGCTGAATGTCGCCCTTGGAATCGGCGATCACCTTGCCGTGCTCGGACGAAAGCAGATGCGCCAGCTCGTCCATGTTCTTTTCGACCAGCTGCTTGAACGCGAACATGACGCGCGCGCGCCGCTGCGGATTGGTGGCGGCCCAGCCAGGAAAAGCGGCGGCGGCGGCTTGCACGGCGGCGTCCACGTCCTTGGCGGCGGCGAAGGCGACCTCCGCCTGCTGCGCGCCGGTATTGGGGTTCATCACCGCGCCTTTACGCTCGCCGGCGGCGACGGACTTGCCGTTGATGACGTGTTGGATGGCGCGCATTTGGGGGCTCCGCTGCAGGGTTGGGCGCGCTGTAGCATTGAATTTGCACCCTAGGTATTGCATTTTTGCAAGATGGGCGTGCGCGCGCGCGGCCTTAAGGGCGGCGGCATGTATGATTGGGACGATCTGCGCATTTTCCTCGCCGCCGCGCGGGCTGGCTCGCTCAGCGGGGCGGCGCAACGTCTGCTGATCGACGCGGCGACCGTTAGCCGGCGGCTCTCGCGGCTTGAGACAGCTTTGAAGGCGACGCTCTTCACCCGCTCACCCGGCGGCCTCAGTCTGACGGCGGCTGGGCGGCACTTGCTCGAGGCGGCGATGCAGGCGGAAGCCGCGATGGAAGCGGCGGGGCGCGCAACTGAAGGCGAGACTGTCGGCGGTATTGTGCGCCTCAGCGTGGCGGAGGGCTTTGGCGCGGCCATTGTCGCGCCGGGCCTGCCGCGCTTGCGCAAGGCGCGACCAAATCTCCGCGTTGAACTGGCGGCGCAGTCTGGCTTTCTCTCCGCATCAAGCCGCGAAGCAGATGTGGCGGTGACGCTTTCCGCGCCATCGTCACAGCGCCTTTTGGTGGAGCCGTTGACGGAATATGGCCTGGGCCTATTCGCTGCCGAAGATTACCTCGCCCGCGCCGGAGCGCCCGCCAGCGCCGACGCGCTGAGGGAACATGATATTGTCGGCTATGTCGATGATCTGATTTACGCGCCGGAGCTGCGCTATCTGGATGAGATCGCGCCAAACCTGCGCCCGGCGCTCTCTTCATCTTCCATCCGCGCGCAACGCGAGATCGTGGCGGCAGGCGGTGGCATTGGCGTGCTGCCCTTCTTCCTCGCCAGCGGCTTGAAGCGGGTATTGGCTAAAGATGTAAAGCTCACGCGCCGCTTCTGGCTGAGCACCCATCGCGAAGTGGCGGACACAGCGCGCGTCAAGGCAGTGCGCGATTGGCTGAAGCGCGAGGTGACGCGCAACATCAAACGATTGCGCGAAGCCCCATAACAAAACCGCGACCCAGGGGCCGCGGTTCTAAAGTGCTCGGCGTTGTAGTTTTTAGCTTCGCCGCGCCATGCCCATGATCAAGGAGACCACAAACAACACGAGGAAGATGAAGAACAGGATTTGGGCGATTCCGGCCGAAGCGGATGCGATGCCGCCAAAACCGAAGATCGCCGCAACGATCGCCACTACGAAAAAGATCAGCGCCCAGCTGAGCATGTTCATTCCTCCAATCTGACGCGCTCTCGGCGCATGTCGGAAGAACGCGCTTTCCAGACGCTTGTTCCTTTTAAGCTCACGTCGAGTGCGGCGCCGCTTCGAGAGAGCCCCCGTACGCACTTCCTATAGTCGATGCGGTGCTGGGAACCCAAAGGCGCGCGACCCGTTATTTCAGCATCTAGTCCTGGCAAATCCGCTTGAGGCGCCATTTCGTTGAAAGGAGACAGTCATGGCACTTGCCGAGCACACTCGCGTAAATGGTCACACCCGCTCCGCGCTGAAGGCGCGCGCACACGACGTTATCGAGGATTTCAGCGCGCTGCATAAAGACGTGCGCAAGCTGGCCCGCGCAGCCAACAAAGCAGCTCGAGTCGAAGTCCAGCACGCCGGCGAGCGCCTCACCAGCACCGCAGCCAATCTGCGTCAGCAGGCGCGCGACCGCGCCGCGATGCTGAGCGATCGCGTTCGGGAACGTCCGGGCGCGGCTTTGGGCATTTCGCTCGGCGCAGGCTTGCTGCTGGGTCTGCTGCTATCGCGCCGCTAAGGCGTCGCCGGCGGCGGCACCACCGCCCATAGTATGAACGGATGATCTCGGCGCCCCAAGCGGGCGCCGAGTTGTCTTGCGAAGGCGTCAATCAGACGCACGCCGGGTGAAGGCGCATGTCCCGTCCCCGACCCGCTCACCGCAATGGCGAAGCGCACCTCTCCGAGCTCATCTTGCACCAATTGCATCTCAAGCGCGCCGCCTTCATCGCCCAGGTCGTCGAGCCCCGCCGAGAACGCCTCGCCGATCAGGAACGCTAGTGGCACCGTCCGGTCCGCATTGGCTCGACCCGGTCCGAGCTGCATGTTGAGTTCAACGGCTTTGGCCTGCGCCGGCCGCGCCTGCAGCAATTGCCGCGCCATTTCGCCAACCAGATCGTCCAGCCGCACCTCCCGCACCTCGCCCGAGGCATAGATGCGCTGGTGCACGAGTGCGAGCAGCTGCACGCGATCGTGCGCGCGCGCCAAGCCCCAAGCCTCTGACTCGTCGCGCGCACTTCGAGCCTGAATATTGAGAAGGCTCGCCACCATTTGGAGATTATTCTTCACGCGATGGTGCACTTCGCGCAGCAGCGCACGCTCCTCGCCCAATGCTTCGACAAGCCGCGCCTCGCGACCGCGCAGCGTCTTGGCCATCGCCGCCAAGGTGCGCCGCAGGGAACGCACTTCCACCGGCGCATTAGTCAGCGCAGCCGCATCTTCGACTTCCTCGCCGCGCGCTAGACTGCGGGCAGTGGTTTCGAGCGCGGAGAGCGGGCGCGCCACATAGATCTCAATTGCGAACCAGCCTGCCGTCACCGCCAACAGCCAGATCAACAGCGGCGCCGCGACCGGAAGCCCGAGTTGCAGCCAACGAGTCAATGGATCGCCCTGCTCGGGCCAGACCATCACCGCATACAGGTCAGGATGTTGCAGCGGCACGATCACCGCCGATCCACCATGTACAGGCAAAAAGCTGGTGCGATCGCTGAGACGAGCACGGATTTCATCAGTGCTTGGCAGGGCCGCCGCGCCGGCGGAGCTCGGAGATCCAGTGTCCACCAGCACGCGCCCGGCGCTATCTACGAGCGCCGTTCGCGCGCCATGGACGCCGCGCCCGCGCTCCAGCAAATTTCTGAACTCATCGATATCGATCGAAGCGCCAACAAAGCCGAGCCTCCCGCCACGCGAGTCTCGCAGCGGCTCTAGCGCGCCGATCACGGGCCTCCCCGACAACGAACCGCGATCGACGAAAGCCATGGTATAGGCATTGCGCTCAAGCGCGAGAGACCGCAGCTCAGTACGGGGCGCGACAAAATCTGGCGGAGCTTCAGGTATGCTGCAGACTATTGCGCCCTCGTCCGTGCTGACCGCAATCGTCGCCACATAGTCATATTCGGCGACCACCTCGCGCAGCCAAGCGCGGCAGGTTGTCGATTCAAGCGATTGAAGCGCTGGAGAGGTTGCCAGAACGCGCAACAACTCCCGCGTTTGATGGAAGACGTCCCGCTCAACCTCCAGAGACTGAAGCGCCCGTCGGCTGATACTCTCTTCGATACCGGCTCGATGCGCTGCGACCGCATTCAGTCCAACCTGCATGGCGATCGCACCGGCCGGGAGCATCGCCATGCCGAGCAAGAGCGCAATGCGCCCCCGCAGCGATTGCAGCGAGAGCGCACTGGGCCAGTAGCTGAACCGGCGTCCGCTTTTGGGCTTCACACGCTCGCCGTATCCTGAACTAGTCGTGTATCGGGAAAGCCGTTGCTGTCGTCATTCTCAAGACCGAGCAATTCGGTAAGCTTGCGGCGCGCGCGATTGACGCGGCTCTTGATCGTGCCGACGGCGCAACCGCAAATCTCCGCCGCTTCTTCATAAGAGCAGCCCGAGGCGCCAACCAGCGTCAGCACTTCACGGTGATCAGGCTGCAATTGCGCAAAAGCGACTTTGAAATCCTCGAGGTCGACCGAGCCGTCTTGTTCAGGGCGAACCGCGACACGGGCGGCTATACGCCCTTCGGCGTCCTCCACCTCGCGCTTGGCTTTGCGCAGCTGCGAGTAATAGTGGTTGCGCAGGATGGTGAAGAGCCAGGCTCGGAGGTTGGTGCCCGGTTCGAACCGTTCCACATTCGCCAGCGCTTTGACCAAAGTGTCCTGCACTAGGTCGTCCGCGTGGGTGGGGTTGCGCGCCAGCGAACGGGCGAACGCCCGCAGGCTTGGCAGCAGCTCTATGAGCTCAGCGCGGAATGTCATGTGCGCGCTCACGACTGGCCGTCCGTGTGGCCATTCTTGGCCCGGCTGTCCGCGGCTGCGCCAAGCTGGTTCAGCAACTCTTGAATCCGGTCGGGCACAGGCTCGCTGGCCACTTCGCCATAGACCAGCCTTAAATTTCTCGTGATCAGCGCCTTATGCGTCGCCGTCGACGCACGATCGGCCTTTTTCGGGTCATTTCCCGGCGGTTTATTGGTGTTGTCGACCATCGCCATAGGCCTATCTACCTATTGTTGCCGGACCAGCCTCGCATGAAGAGGGCCGCAGGGTCCCAGGAAGTGTGACCGGTAACGCGCCCCAAGCACAAGAGTTCCAACAGAGCGGAACTTTTTTTCCAGCCGCACGTTTGCCAGCGTCCGTCGGGATGGGAGAATGCCATGCGGCTCGAAACCAGCGCCCCGCAAAAAGCCCAAACATCACCTCCACAAGGATCCTCATATATGTCTCTGGCCAGGGAAATTGCGCCTCACTTGCCGCTGTTGCGCCGCTATGCGCGGGCCCTCACCGGGGCCCAAGAAAGTGGCGACGCATTTGTCGCGGCTGCGCTCGAGGCCATCGTCGCCAGCCCGGACGAATTTCCTCGCGAAAGCGGTGCGCGCGTCGGCCTCTATCAAGTTTTTCACCGCATTTGGGCCAGCGCCAATATTGAGGTGGACTCCGACACTGGCGAAGACACCAAGGGCGCCCGCAAAGCGCAGGAGAGATTGCGTGCGCTCTCTCCGCTCAATCGGCAGGCCCTGCTGCTGACAACGCTCGAGAGCTTCACGGCGCAGGAAACCGCTTTGATCCTCGATCGCTCCCCCGCGGACGTGAACGCTCTGCTGGAAGACGCGCTGGATGAGCTCGACCGTCAAACCAAAGCGCGCATCCTCATCATCGAAGATGAAGCTGTCATCGCCATGGACCTCTCCGATCTCGTCAGCGCCGCTGGTCACGATGTGTGCGCGGTGGCGACCACCGCGCGCGAAGCGGTCGACGCCGCCAAGCGCGAACGTCCCGACCTGGTGCTCGCCGACATTCAACTGGCGGACGGCTCATCCGGCATCGACGCGGTGAAGGAAATTCTCTCTGGCTTCGATGTGCCGGTGATTTTCATCACTGCGTTCCCCGATCGCCTGCTCACCGGCGAACGCCCGGAGCCCACCTTCCTCATCACCAAACCCTATTCGCCGGACATGGTGCGCGCCGCCGTGAGCCAAGCGCTCTTCTTCGAGAGCACAGGCTCTTTGAATTAAAGGTCGAGTTTATGGAACACGGGACCAAGCCTCGCGTTTGACGGTCAAGGGCGCCGGTTCGCGTCCGACCAAAACCGCTCAAGCTTCCGCATGAAGGGAGATCAGCGTCACTTTCGAGGAGAAGTAAATGTCCCGTTCCACCAAAACTCCGTTGCTCGCCATGGCCGCCGTGATCGGCGCGCTCTCGGTTCTCGCAGCCTGCAACACCGTCGAAGGCGTTGGCGAAGACGTCCAAGCCGCAGGCCAAGCGGTTGAAGAGACCGCGCAAGAGACCAATGACGGCAACCCCAACACGCCGTAAAATTAATCGTGCGGCAACGCGCCGCCTACGAATGGCGCGGTAGAAGCGCGAAGACGGGCCGATGAGGCCCGTCTTTTTTTCCGTCCTGCTGCTTGCTCTGGCCGCGTGCAGCCCAGCGCCCACGCCAACCGCCGCCGAAGATGGGATTGAGATTCGAGAGGCGTATGTTGCGCCCTCGCCTGCCGGCGTGGATTTGGCCGCCGGCTATCTCACGATCGTCAACCACGGCCCAGAAGACCGCCTCATCGGCGCCTCCAGCGAACGGGCGGCGAACGTGCAGCTCCACACCATGCAGATGGACGGACCGGTGATGCGCATGCGCATGGTCGAGAGCATGACCATTCCCGAGGGCGGCGAAATCACACTCTCGCCGGGCGGCGACCATCTCATGTTCACCGGGCTCACCGCGCCGTTTGCGGCCGGCGATGAGGTTCCGGTGCGGTTGAATTTCGAGCATGCAGGCGCGATTGACGTGACGCTATTGGTCGGCGGCGGCCCGCACTAAACGCGTGCGCCAGCCCATCGGCGGCGCGCCAAGGGCCGAACGTCGCAATTTCGGTGACGCTGGCCGACGGCTCGTCTAGCCTTGGGGCAAGTTTACGAGGCTTTTCATGAAACGTCTGCTGACCGCGCTCGCCGCGATCCTCACCCTGTCGGCCTGCGCCACCAGCTCCAGCCCGCAGGCCGCCCAGAGCGAGGCGGTGGCGGTCGCGCCGCTCGCCTACCATTTCCGCCAATTGCCAAATGGCCTGCGCGTTTACGCTATGCCCGATCCGAACACGGCCAACGTCTCAGTGCAGGTCTGGTACGATGTCGGCTCGAAGGACGATCCGGTCGGCCGCTCCGGCTTCGCACACTTGTTTGAACACATCATGTTCAAATCGACGCGCAATATGACGCCGGAAATGATGGACCAGCTGACCGAAAGCGTCGGCGGCTTCAACAACGCCTCCACCTATGACGATTTCACCAACTATTACGAGGTCGTGCCCGCCAATCATCTGCAGCGCTTGCTGTGGGCCGAAGCCGAGCGCATGGGCTCGCTCGTTATTGACGAAGCCACGTTCGATTCCGAGCGCGATGTGGTGAAGGAAGAGCTGCGCCAGCGCGTGCTCGCCTCTCCCTATGGGCGCTTGTTCTATCTTTATCTGCCGCAAACCAGCTATCGCGTGCACCCTTACGGCCGCCCCGGCATTGGCTCAATCGAAGAGCTCGACGCCGCCACGGTGGAAGACGTGCGCGCTTTCCACGCGCAATATTATCGCCCGGACAATGCCGTGCTCGTCGTCGCCGGCAATTTCGATGAGGCGCAGTTCAATCAATGGGTCGACCAGTATTTCGGCCCTATCGCCACGCCCAACCGCCCAATTCCGCGCGTCACCGCGCAAGAACCGGCGCGCACGGCCCCGAGCGAATACACCGTCTATGAGCCGAACGTGCCGCTCCCCGCGCTGATGGTGAGCTATCCGACCTTCGACGCACGCAGCGAAGACATGGCCGCGCTTATGGTGCTGGACGGCATCCTCAGCACCGGCGAATCCTCGCGCATGTATCGCGCTATGGTCTATGAGCAGCAGATCGCCGCGCAGGTCTTCACCAATTACGAAGCCACGCGCGATCCCAGCGTCTACAGCTTGTTCTCGATTATGAGCGAGGGGCGCAGTGCGGACGAAGGCCTGCAAAGCCTCGACGCCCTCGTCGCCGGCCTGCGCGATGCGCCAGTTACACAAGCTGAGCTGGATGAAGCCAAGGCCGAGCTCGTATCCTCGACCATTGAAGGGCGCGAAACCGCTTATGGGCGCGCCAGCGAATTGGCGGACTCCATCATCCGCTACGGCTCGCCCGATTATGCCGATCGCTTGCTCGCCGCCGTGCAAGCCGTGACCGCCGCCGACGTGCAGCGCGTGGCGCGGACCTATTTCGACAATAACAAGCGCATCATCGTGCGTTACTTGCCAGAGGCCGCCCAAAATGGCGCGCCCGAGGATGCGATCACCACCTCGTCCACCATCCAGGCCCAACGCCTGACCGTGGCGCAGGCCGAAATCCCGGTTTACACGCTGGCGCCCGAAGCCGAGCGCGTGCAGCCGCCCTCGCCCGGCGCAGCTGTCGCCGCGATCGTGCCGGCAACCGCTGAGCGCACGCTCGCGAACGGGCTGCGCGTCATCGTCGCCAGCGATCACGATCTGCCGCTGATCAGCGCCAATCTCCGCGTCAGCTATGGCGCCGCCGTCGATCCGCGCGCGCGCGCGGGTCTTGCCGGCATTACCGCCGACCTGCTCAATAAAGGCACCACCACGCGCAGCGCCACCGAAATCGCCAGCCAGATCGAGTCGCTCGGCGCTTCGCTCGCTGCGGGGGCCGGCGCGGATTCGTCCACGCTCGCGCTGCAAACCATCTCGAACCAGGCCGAAGACGCATTTACGCTCTTCGCAGATGTCGCGCGCAATCCAACTTTCGCGGGTGAAGAATTGGAGCGTTCGCAGCAGCAATCGCTCGACGGCCTCTCGGTCGCGCTGAGCGATCCGGGCAGCCTCGTGGGCCTCGCCATGCCGCGCGCCATTTATGGCGACGCGCCTTATGGCGGCGTCGCCTCCCCGCGCAGCATCGCCGCCATCACCCGCGATGAAGCCGCGCTCTATCACCGAACCTATTGGCGCCCCGACGCGGCCGTGCTCGTCATCAGCGGCGATGTCAGCGCTGAAGACGGCTTCGCTTTGGCCGAGCGCCATTTCGGTGATTGGGCGCGCCCCGCTGCGCCATTGCCGGCGCAACCGGATGCAAGCGCCAATGCCGGCGCGCCGCGCACCATCGTGATCGATCTGCCGGATACAGGGCAAGCAGCTGTGTCCATGGGCGTGATCGGCGCGCCGCGCACGGGGCCCGATTTCTTCCCGCTGCTGCTCGCCAATGACATTATGGGCGGCGGCTATTCCTCGCGTCTCAGCCAGGAAATCCGCATTCGCCGCGGCCTATCCTACGGCGCCTATTCCGGCTTCTCGCCGCGCCGCGCGCCTGGGCCGATCATCGCTTCGGCGCAAACGCGCAATGATGCGGCGGTGCAAGTGGCAGAGTTGATGGCGGCCGAGTTCGAGCGCATCGGTTCGACCGACGCCACGCCAGCCGAAATCACCGCGCGCAAAGCCTCGCTGATCGGTGACTTTGGCCGCGATGTTGAAACCACTGCCGGCGTCGCTGGGCAGCTTTCAGCGCTGGCTCTGTTCGGCCTGCCGCCCTCGCGCCTCGCCACTTATGTGGATGATGTAAACGCCGTCGACGCTGCGCAGGTTCGGGCCGCTGGCGCACGCTATCTCGACCAGGACACTGCCGATCTGGTTGTCGCGGGCGACGCCGACATCTTCTATGATGCGCTGCGCCGGCGCCACCGCAACGCCGAGCGCATTTCCGTCGAAGAGCTCGACTTAGACAGCACCGCCCTGCACTAGCACGCGGCGCCCGAAAAGCGGGCGGCGGAACAACTCTCCGCCGCCCCAGCCGGCCTGAGGCGTCGCGACGCGCCGAAAGCTGCTAAGCCAGCTGCATGAGTGCGAACGAAGACGCGCTGCACCTATCGGATTCCGCCTGGGCGGCGCTCAACGCGCTCGGCGAACAGGTCGACGCCGATCTGGCCGCGCAGAAAGTGCGCCTCACCATGGGCGGCGAGCCCACTTTCGTCGCCGCTGACGATCCGCACGCGCCGGAATGGTCGCTCGCCGCGATCGGGCCCACCAAAGCGACCTATGCCGACACATTGCTGCGCCGCCTGCGGGAACGCTTTGCGCCCGATGGGCTGATGCATCACGGCAAAGGCAAGCACTATCCGGGCGAGGCGCTGCCGCGTTGGGCGTACTCTCTGTTTTGGCGCGCTGACGGCAAGCCGATTTGGCGCGACGCTGCGCGCATAGCCCACGCCGATGCGCCAGAAGCGAATGCGGAAGACGCCCGCAGCTTGGTTGAAGCCATCGCCGCGCAATTGGACGTGCCGAAAGCTTGCATTATCGCCGCATACGAAGATCCAGATCACTGGTTGCGCCGGCAAGCGGAGCTGCCGATCAATCTGAAGCCCGGCGATCCGCGCCTTGCCGGCAATGCGCTGCACGCCAGCGTCGCCCGCGCCTTGGCGAAGGGCTTGCAGCGAGTCGCCGCTTTTGTGCTGCCGCTGGGGCGCGAACGCGATGACGCTGCGCCTTCGCGTTGGCGCAGTCAGGAATGGCGTTTTCGCCGCGGCGCGCTGGTGCTCATTCCTGGCGAAATGCCTGCAGGCGATCGTCTGCCGCTCGCATCCCTGCCCTGGCTGCATTTTGACGAGTTTCCGCTGCAATCGACACCAGACCCGAGCGAAGAGCGCGACGCGCTGCCGGATCGCCCGCGCGCAGCGAAGGACAAACCCGCTTCAACCAAGCCGGTGCGCACCGCGCTCACAGTTGAAGCGCGCGAAGGCAAACTCTGGGTTTTCATGCCGCCGCTGGAGCGGCTGGAGCACTATCTCGAACTGCTCACCGCCATCGAAGATGCGGCTGGCGCATCGAAACTCCCACTGCGGTTAGAGGGCTATCCCCCGCCAGCCGATCCGCGCTTGCGCACGCTCTCCGTCACGCCCGATCCTGGGGTGATCGAAGTGAATGTGCACGCCGCTACGAGTTGGCGCGAAGGCGTCGCCATTACCGTCGGCGTTTATGAGGATGCGCGCGCTATCGGCCTCACAGCGGAGAAATTTCATACCGATGGCCGCCACGCAAGCACAGGCGGCGGCAACCATATTGTGTTTGGCGCCGCGCATCCGAGCGACTCGCCCTTTCTGCGCCGCCCCGATTTGCTGAAGAGCATCCTGATTTATTTTCAGCACCACCCTTCGCTGTCTTATTTTTTCTCCGGCCAGTATGTCGGCCCCTCCAGCCAAGCGCCGCGCGTGGACGAAGCGCGCCATGAAGCGCTCTACGAACTCGAACTCGCGCTCGCGCGTATTCCTGCGCCGGATGAAGAAGCGCCGCCCTGGCTGATTGATCGGCTGCTGCGCAATCTGCTGGCGGACATGGCCGGCAACACCCACCGCGCAGAAGTCTGCATCGACAAGCTGTTCTCGCCCTATGGCGCGATGGGCCGGCTGGGTTTGGTGGAGTTTCGCGCTTTCGAAATGGCGCCAGAAGCGCGCATGTGTGCGGCGGAGCAACTTTTGCTGCGCGCACTGATCGCCTGGTTCTGGCGCGCGCCACTCGACGCGCCGCTGATCCGTTGGGGCACGGCGCTCGCGGACCAATTCATGCTGCCGGAATTCTTGTGGGCGGACTTTCAAAGCGTGCTCGCCGATCTGCACGGCGCCGGCTACGCTTTCGACGACGCCTGGTTCGCGCCCCAGCGTGCGTTTCGCTTTCCCGAGTTTGGCGCATTCGAAGCAGCGGACGCCGCCTTCACCGTGCGCCAAGCGCTCGAGCCCTGGCATGTGCTGGCTGAGCATTATGATGATGGCGGCGTTTCGCGCCCGGTCGATTCCTCGCTCTCCCGCATCGAGGTCGCAGCCAATGGGTTCGACCCAACGCGCCACCTCATCGCTTGCAATGGCCGCGCGCTGCCCATGACGCTTGCGCCTTCAGGGCGCCACGCCGCTGGCGTGCGCTTCAAAGCCCGGAAGCTCGAACGCGGGCTTCATCCCACGATCGAGCCGCACCTGCCGCTGGCGCTCACAGTGTTCGACCGAGGCAAGGCGGTCGCCAGCTTCAGCTTCGACGCCGCCAAGCGCAGCGACGCGCCCGCCAGCCGCGCGGCCGCCGACCGGCGCCGGCGCGCCCAACTCAAGCCGGGTCCCGCACCCAACTCGCCGCCACCGCCGCAGCAACCTCCAAGTGCGGAGTTTCCCACCACTTTGGACCTAAGACGGAACGACTAGTCCGCCCGCCCGTTGCCACCCACGCTTACGGGCCAGCAACTATTGCCCCGCAGCCTCCCATTTGCGCCGGATTCGGGCCGTTCCGCTTCCGGCATGGGCAAACACATCGGGACAGGTGAGTTTGGTGCCCAATCACAGAAATATGCTGGCGAGCGGCGAACAGGCGGCTAGCTTTCCGGGCGACTGGCCGAGTCGAAGCCTGGGGTGGGGAGCCGTGTTTCTGGACCTGACGAGCGGCGCGCCTTTGCTGAGCGAGGGGTGGCGAGCGTGACTTATTGCGTCGGCATGCAGCTTAATCGCGGCTTGGTATTCATGTCCGACACCCGCACCAATTCGGGCGTCGATAACATCGCCAAGTTTCGCAAGATGTTTTCCTGGTCCGTGCCGGGCGAACGCTCGATCGTCGCGCTCACAGCCGGCAATCTCGCCACCACGCAAGCGACGATTAGCCTGCTCAACGAGCGCACCAAAGCGCCGCAGGAACGCGCGCCCTCAATTCTCGAAGCGCCGACCATGTTTCAGGTCGCCTCCATGATCGGCGCCACGCTGCGCGACGTGATCAAATCCAACGCCGTCACCGGCCAAAGCGCCGACACCGCCACCTTCTCGGCCAGCATGATTGTCGGCGGACAAATCGCCGGCATGGAGCCGCGCCTCTTCTACATTTACCCGGAAGGCAATTTCATCGAAGCCAATGATGACACGCCCTACTTCCAGATCGGCGAGACCAAATATGGCCGCCCGATCCTGGTGCGCGCCTACGATCCGGACATGAGCTTCGAAGATGCGATCAAACTGCTCTTGGTTTCCTTCGACTCCACGCTGAAGGCGAACCTCTCTGTCGGCATGCCGCTCGATCTGCAAATCTATCGTCGTGACAGCTTGGATCTGCCGCCATCGCGCCGCTTGGCGGCGGACGACCCCTATTACCAGCTGGTCTCCTCAGGCTGGGGCGAGGCGCTGCGCAAAGCGTTTCAATCGCTGCCGGGCTTTCCGCTCTGATCAGCCTGCAATGCGCGTGAGAAATTCCGCCGCCACCAGGCGCTGACCCGCCGCGTTCAAATGCCCGCCATCATAAGTGAGGCTCGGGCGCAAATATTCGACCCCGCCCTCGCCCAGCGCGCCAGCTTCCAGCTTGGCGATGTCGAGCAAATTCGCCGGCTGATAGCGCGCGCGCAGCACCTGATTGAAAGCCAGCCGCGCTGCATTCTCCGCCGGCGCCGGTGAGCGGCGACCAATCAAGCTCTTGAGTATCTCCTTCGGCCCTGTCGGCAGCGTCGTCAGCGGCGAGGTGGCGGCGATGAAGCGCGTTTGCGGCATGGCGACGCCGAGCTCAGCCAAAGCGGCGGCATATTCCCGCGCCAATGCCGCGCCATCAGTATCAGCTTTGAAGTCAACATAGCAGAGCTTAAGCACCGCCGCCTCTGGGGGATTGCTCATTGCCGACAGGGCGGCGCGAAAATCTGCAATCTTACCCCGCGGGTCTTCATTGGCGCCGACCATGAAATGATAAAGGCCAGGCGCCGGCGCAGGATCGCGCGTCTCGACAATATTCATTTGCGCGCCTTGCTCATTCGCCAATGCGCGCACGCCATCGAGAATATTGGCGCCGACAGATTGATGCGCGAACACGATGCGGCGCGACGCCGCTTTAGCCACAAGATCGGCAGACACCGCCGCCATCGTCACGTCCCCTTCTTGCTCCCCCGCGCAACCCGCAGCGGCCAGCGGCAAAGCCAATAACGCCCTGGTCACGTCAGCTCTAGTGAACTCAGCCATTCGCGGCCCCGATCACTGCGAGACGTAATATTGGGCGGTAAGCACCACCAGCGCCGCGATAGCGAAAGTTGGCAAATCCCAACTCAAGCCAAAAGCCATCCCCACCAAGCCCGCCGCAACCGCGCTTGGGATCAGGAGCAGCGCCGCCCAATACTTGATTCCAAAGCGCCGGCGCCACTTCACGCCATCCCACAGATGCAGCGGCGAGTTCCAGCGCGTGCTCGGACGCGGCGGCGGTGAGGGCAAGCTGTAGCGCGCGCCTTCGCCTGGCGGCGCGATCAGGGCTTCATCTTCGTCCTTGAGGTCAGGGCGCGACGCGGCCCAGGCCAGAACGCTATCACGCGGCCACAGGATCAGCGTGTGACGCGGCAAGAACTTGCCCTGCTCATACAGCTCTTTGCGCTTGGCGCTATTGTAACCGATGTCGTCTGCGTGGCCGGCCTCAAGATCGATCGCAAACGCGCCGCCATCGATGAACAAGTCCCGCATCCAAGCGAGACGCGGAAAGGTCTCGCGTACAGCCGCCGAGTGAAACCACGAATTGGTCGATATGCCGGTATAGCGTGGATTCTGCTCCAGCATCTTCGCTACGCGCCACACGGCGCGCTCGAACTCTGCTTGCGACACCACCAAGCGATTGCGGCGCGCATAATTGAAATGCAGCGGCAGAATCGGCCGGGCGCCACGCATCGACCAAAAGATCTGGCCGATCAGGCGCGGCAAGTGCAGCGGGTGGCACCGAAACAGAAAATCGTGCGGCAATCGGGGCGCCAGGGCGAACGCCACCTCGCCGGCCACAACGCGATGCAATGTCGCCAGCTGCATGACATCGACAAAGCGGGGATTACTGAGATCAAAATGATCAGCCCAATGCGGCTCCAGCGCCACCCACTCGCGGCACATGGCGTCGAACTGCCGGCGCACTGACACCGGAAAGCCCGCGCTATCGGCTAAGCCGACAGAAATGGTCAGCGCGGTCAACGCCACGAACTGCTCTAAGGGCGCGTCAGGCGCAGCAGCCTTCAGCCGATGCAATATGGTGTCGGTTTGCCCCTGATAGGTTTCGCAGAAGGCGAACCACTGTTCCGGCGTCTTCGGCGCCTCGGCGTGCGCGGCGATAACGGCGCGGACGCCGTCGAAGCGCTGACTAGCCAGCGTTGCTTCGATGACCTCCAGCGCCGAACTCACCGCAAGACCGCCGCGTCGGCAAGCAAGCGCTCGGCGGCGCGCTGCTTGCCCTTGAAGTCCTTGAACACATGCGCGAGCTGCGCTTCCGTCACGCCAATGGCGCCGGCGGCCTCGCTGACGTCGACGCCATTCAGCAAAGCATAAAGAGCGAGGTCGGCCTTCTCATAGGGCAGTGCGTAGTAAAACTCTTCCTGCGTTTGCGGCAGGCTGTATGTATTGGTGCTCGGCGTCTGTGCGCGAATCTCCGCTGTGACGCCCAGATACTCCGCCATGGCGTAAACTTGGCTCTTATAAAAGTGCGCGATTGGCTTCACATCGGCCAAGCCATCACCGCCGCGTACGAAGAAGCCCAGATCGTACTCCAACTTGTTTGGCGTACCGATCACTGCGTAGTTCAAACGGTCGCCGTGATAGTACTCAAAATTCTTTCGCACACGCTGCTTGAAGTTGGTGGCGGCGACGACCTGCAAGTAAACATCAACCGGCATACGCTGGCTGCTTTGCTCGCCGGCCGGATTCTGCACCACGATGTTAAAGTGCGTAATGGTGCCTTCCGTGGCCGGGCTTACCACAATCTTGTGCTTCCAGCCCTTGCCATAACCCGGAACGATGCGCGCAATCGCTTCATCCCGGCGCTGATAGCAGCCCAGGCCCTCTAGCGCGCTTTCAATCTCCTCGACGGCATAAGCAACGCCGAGTTGTTCGCAAAGACGCCGGCCGCGGTCGTGCGCGTCATCCACCATGTCGCGCTCCGGCATGAGCAGGCAGAACACACGTTCCGGCCCGAGCGCGCGCACAGCCAAAGCCGCGCACACGGCGGAGTCGATTCCACCGCTTACGCCAACCACTAGACCACGTCGCGTCTGCTGTCGCACTGTGGCGACAAGCCAATCGCAAATGCGCTTGGTCTCGGCGGCATGGTTAAGCGCGAACACGTCGGCCCCGAAGGCATCAGCTTTTTTCGCGTGCATCATGACAATACTGCGCCTTCCGCGCGTTCCGGCGCGCCCGCGCCGCTGCTGGACTGATCGACATAAACATTGCGAGCTGAGCCTTGGAGCCAAGACCGGCCGCGCTCGACATGACCTGCAAAGCCCGCGCCGAGGTGGCGGGCCAAAATGGTGAGCGTCAACACGCCGACAAGCCCCATCTCCTCCCGTTCGCCCAGCGGCTTGCCTTCGTCAACACGACGCAACAATTGCGCGACCACAGCGGCGTTGCACAAGCCATGTTCGGCGAGCGCGGCTGGCGTTAAGTAATCGCGATAGTGGGCACGCCCTTCCGGGCTGAACAGCGCGCCAGCGATTGGCGCACGGAACGGCTGCTTCTTGCGCCGCCACACGCTCTCCGGCAAACGCCGCTGCGCCAAGCGTCGCAACACGACCTTATCGTGCAGCCCATCCAGCTTTTGCCGCTTCGGCAAGGTGAACGAAAAATCGATTAGATCGGGATCAAGGAAGGGGAAGCGGCCTTCCACGCCATGCCCCATGGTGACGCGATCGCCCTGGCTTGAGAGCAGATACGATGACATGAAGGTCTCGATCTCGGTCAGCTGCGCGCGCGACAGCGGGTCCGCATCGCGCCATCGATCGGGCATGGAAGCGGCGGTGTCCGCCATCAGCGCTTCGAGTGAAGCTGCGTTGGCAATATCGGGCGCGAGCAGGCGCCAGGTCCAAGACGTATTCCGCCACCGGATCAGGTGCGCATAGAAAGGATGCTCGGTCTCGCTGAGGCCATTGGCGAAGAAACCGCGCCACAACTCCGTCGAGCGCGCTTCATCGCCGCCAATATAATGGTGAATGCGCGAGAGCAGCGCAGAACGTATCTTGGAGTTCGGCTGACGCGCCCAGAACCGGCGGATCTGATCTTCCTTGAAGATGGTGTAGCCGGCAAAATATTCGTCGGCGCCCTCTCCGGTCAGCACCGTTTTGATGCCGGTTCGCCGCACCAAATCGGACAGCAGAAACATTGGCGCGGGCGAGGTGCGCAGCAAAGGCGTTTCGCAGTGCCAGACCACATCCTGGAGCGCGTCGACAATATCGCGGCTGCCGCACACGATTTCGTGGCGGCGGCTGGAAATGAGATTGCCTACGGCATGCTGCGCATCGCGTTCATCGAAGCGCGCATCGTCAAAGCCAATGCTGAACGTATCGAGCGCGCCCGCACCCAACGCATCCTTGGCGAACACGCCAATCAAGGAAGAATCCAGCCCGCCGCTCAAATACGCGCCCACCGGCGTATCGGCGCGCAGGCGCAGTTTCACCGCCTGCGACAAATGATGCGCCACGCCATCGGCGGCTTCATCGTCGCTCATGGGCTTCACGGTGAGATTTGGCGTCCAGTAACGCGTCTTGGTGAAGTTCAGCCGCGTATCGAAGCACAGCGCGGTTGCAGGCTCGACCTGCGCAATGCCTTGAAAAACCGTGTGCGGCGCTGGCGGTGACCAGAACGCAAAAGCCTTGGCCAGCCCAACAGCGTCGAATTGCGGCGCCACACGTCCGCCGGAGAATAGCGCCTTCGGCTCGGAGGCAAATACAACGCCGCCATCCGTGCGTGCGAAGTGGAGCGGCGAGATGCCCACGCGATCGCGGACCAGATAGAATTTGCGCGTGCGGCGGTCCCAAAGCGCGATCGCAAACTGGCCGTTCAACATCGCCCAGGCGCGCTCGCCATATTCCGCATAGCAGGCGGCGAGCACCTCAGTGTCGCTATTGGTGCGGAACTTATGTCCCAGCGCACGCAGGTCTTGGCGCAATTCGATGTAGTTGAAGATCTCGCCATTCAGCACAACCCAGATCGATTGATCCGCATAGCTCACCGGCTGCGCGCCGGTGGCCAGATCGATCAAGCTCAAGCGCCCATGCGCAAGACCGACACGATCGTCGCGATAAAGGCCGTGTCCATCCGGTGCGCGATGGCCGAGCATTGAAATCATCTGCTCAAGCTCGGCGAAAGCTGGAGGCGCCGTTCCCTCCGCCGTCAGGATCCCTGCAATGCCGCACATGCTGGGTCTCCCTATTTAGCAGCAGCGGTTTCACGCAGGGGCTTGCGCACGACCTTTCCGGTTTCGGTCTTCGGCAGACCTTCGCAGAATTCGATGAATTTCGGCGCCAACCAGGTCGGCAGCCGCGCCTTGCAGTGCCGACGCACGGTTTGCTCGCTGAGTTCAGCGCCCGCGCGCACCACAATGAAGGCTTTCACCGCCATGCCGTCAATCGGATCGGGCACGCCAATCACCGCGGCCTCTGCAACCTCGTTAAGCTCGTAAAGAGCGCCCTCCACTTCCTTCGGGCTGACCTTTTCACCTCGGCATTTGAACACATCGTCGATGCGACCAACGAAGTACAAATCTCCATCTTCATCGGTGCGGAACAGATCGCCGGTGTGCAGAACCAAGCCACCTGCAGGTCCAAACGGACGCAGTACCTTGGCAGTCTCCTCTGGCCGGCGCCAATAGCCGCGCATGACATTGGCGCCGCGTATGACCAGTTCGCCAATCTCGCCCGGCGCGCACACCTTGCCCGCCTCGTTCAGCACCAGCGCTTCGCAGTTCGGCATGGCTTTGCCGACCGAGCCGGGCTTTAAGTCAATGAGTTGGGGCTCAAGATAAGCGGCGCGCGTGCACTCGGTCAGTCCGTACATGGAGTAGATGTCGACATGCGGCAGCAGTGCGCGCAGGCGTTCAATGTGCGCCGTTGGCATCGGCGCCGCGGCATTGGTGATGTAGCGGAGACGTGACAAATCCGGGGCCGTCGCCGCGATGAGCTCAATCAGCCGACCAAAAATGGTCGGCACAGACGGAAAGCCCGTCACCCCGCGCGCAACGATCTGCTTCAGCAAATCCTGCGGAAACGCGAAATTGGATTCCAGCACGACCTCGTGCCGGGCCAGCGCTGCTGTCAGCAGCTGGAACAGCCCGTAACCAAACGAAAGCGGCAGCACGCACAGCACCACATCATGGGCGCGCGGCTGCAAATAGGCGGCGATCGAGCCGGCATTGTTGCAGACGGTGCGATGCGTCAGCATCACGCCCTTCGGCGCGCCGGTGGAGCCTGACGTGTAGATCAGCAAGGCTAGGTCTTCGTCGATAATGCGGCGAGCCGATACCATGTCTGCCGCCGCAATCAGTTCAGCGATCGAGACGCCGCCCTCGTGCGGCTTGGACCAGATCAGAACCGGCGCCGGCGCATCGGCCAGCGCTTCTTCCACCCGCGCCGCCATTTGCGGCTGTACGATCAGCACGCGCGGTTCGGCGTCCCGCAACACCGCCGCCAGAGTCTGCGCCCGCGTCGCATGATTAAGCGGCGTGAGTACAGCGCCCGCCTTCCAGGCCGCCCACAACGCCAACACCATTTCGACGCTGTTCTCCGTCAACGTCGCGACGCGATCTCCGCGCTCAACGCCCAGGCGCTGCAAGGCGCCCGCGAGCGCGCTGCTGTCTCGATCAAGTTCGGCAAAGGTGATGTCACGCGCGCCACAGCGCAGCGCGACTTTATCAGGCGCTTCGGCGGCGGCGGCGATCAGAAGTTCATGCGCCAGCACTGCGACGCCGCCTTTCAGACGCTGATTTTGCGCTCTACGAAACGGGCGATGCGTGAAACCGTATCGAGATTCTCGACGCTGATCTCTTCATCCGCCACTTTAAGGTTAAAGGTGGTCTCGAGGAAGGCGACCAATTCCATCGCCGCGGTCGAATCTAGCGCGCCCGCTTCGAGCAAGGAGGCGTCGTCGGCAAGTTCGCTCTGCGCGCCCAGAAACAGGTCGTGCAAGATGTAGCCGCGAACGGCTTCAGCAATGTTCATCGGGGCGCCGTGTGAATCCGCCATAGTCCGCCTCCCAGGCGGTTCCATGTCTGCATAATTCGTACCAATGCAGTAGCAGCACTAACAGCGAACGGTGCTGCACTGCACTCTCCAAGCAGGCCGTTGTGCGCTTGCGAAATTCCCCTCCCGCGTGAGCCCACGACCAACTTGCAACACCGCCAAGCCAATTTGGGACAAGGCGGCGCGCCACAGCTACATCGCCTTAATTTCAGGATTGCTCTGGGCGCCTTCGCTCCAATAGTCGCTCAGCGCCATGGTGTCGTATTCCGGCACTTCTCCCATGCCGAGCTTTAACCGTGCTTGCGGCAAGGTTAGCTCAAACAGGTCTTCATACTTGGCCATGTAAAGCGGCCCCGAACGCCGACCGAGCTCGGTGGCGTGGCGGGTGTATTCAGTCAGCGCCGTCCAGGCGCGCGGATAGTGCAGCATGGTGCGGGTGAACATAGGCAGCACCAGCAGCAAATGCACAGCCGCCAACTCCCCCGCGAGTTCGGCGTCCAAGTGCGCGAAGTAATTCTCGATGCGCATCCAGAAGGGCGCCATCTCGCCAAGATAATCGAAGCCAACCCCTGCGAGCAGGTGCTCGAAATCATGCGTCTGCGCCGAACGCAGCTCCCAATATTGGAGATCGGTGTCAGGCCGCCAATTCGGGTCGCGCCGCAGGTTCGGATCGAGGTCGAT
Organism: Hyphomonadaceae bacterium; assembly: GCA_033764855.1. GTDB lineage: Bacteria > Pseudomonadota > Alphaproteobacteria > Caulobacterales > Aquidulcibacteraceae > Vitreimonas. The sequence continues at coordinate 87,835 of JANRIP010000039.1, forward strand.
GTCGAGGTTCTGCGAAACGAGGTAAGCGTGAAACACCCCGCCCAATGAATCTGGCGGGTACTTCTTCAGATCGTCGCGTCGAAACGTGGAGATGTGCCGTTCCTCAAACCATGCATCGAGCTTGGCGTCGGCGACCCGCGCCTCCTTCAGCATGGCGTTGATGCGCCCCGTATCGCGCACTTCCCAGTAGGCGCGGACAATATGCTGGCTGTCCCAGCCCACACGCCGGTCGCGCCCATTGCGGCGCAACAGCGCCGTCGCCATCGCCTCGCGCAGCATCGGGTTATTGAGATATTTCGACGAGGAGATCAGCGCGCTCGATGGGGTCGAAAGGTCGGCGACGCCAAATCTTGAAAACATATCCGGCCCGGGGCCGCTTTGGTCCGCCATTTTCCGCCTCCCCGGCAAGCGCTCATGGCGGCTTGCTCTTTTGCGTAGCTCATCGTCTCTCACGTTGCGCAAACGTGCAATAGCCTGCGTAGATCGCGAAGCACGCCGGCGCTCGCCTTCACACCCCTGAGACAGAGCCCTAGCATTCTGCGCACCTTCCCGCCGGGATCAGACGATGACCACACGCAATTTCGACGCCCTTTTTCAGCCGCGCCGCATCGCCCTACTGGGCGCCAGCAACCGGCCAGGCTCTGTCGGCGCGGTACTGACGCGCAATCTCTTGGACGGTGGATTTCCGGGCGCGCTTGATTTCGTCAACCCACGCGCAGAAGTCATCGACGGCCGCACCAGTTTCGCCAGCATCGCCGCGCTCCCCGCCACGCCCGATCTCGCCGTCATCGCAACGCCAGCATCGACTGTGCCCGGCTTGATCAGCGAACTTGGCGCGCGCGGCTGCCGCGCGGCTGTCGTCATCACCGCAGGCGATGCGGGCTTTCGAAAAAGCGTGCTAAACGCCGCCTGGCCGTTCGGCTTGCGCGTCATGGGCCCGAATTGCCTCGGCTTTCTCTCACCCGTCTGCGGGATCAACGCCTCTTTCGCGCAACTGACGCCCAAGCGCGGCGAGTTGGCGCTCGTCACCCAATCCGGCGCCATCGCCACCGCCATGCTGGATTGGGCGCATGGACGCGGCATCGGCTTTTCACAGGTGCTTTCTCTGGGCGACATGGTGGATGTCGATTTCGGCGATGCGCTCGATTATCTCGCGCTCGACAGCTCCACCTCCGCGATCTTGCTTTATGTCGAGCAGATTACCCATGCGCGTAAGTTTATGTCCGCCGCGCGCATAGCTGCGCGCGCCAAGCCCGTCATTGTCGTGAAGGCCGGTCGCAGCGCTGGCGGCGCCAAAGCCGCGCAATCGCACACTGGCTCACTTGCAGGCGCGGATAATGTGTATGACGCCGCATTCCGCCGCGCCGGCATGTTGCGCGTCGACGCCCTGCGCGATCTGTTCGATGCGGCGCAGAGTCTCGCGAGCGGTCTGCGCCCGAGCGACTCGCGGCTGATGATTGTCACCAATGGCGGCGGGTTAGGCGTGCTCGCCACCGACACGCTGGAGCAGAAGGGCGCGCAGCTCGCAGAGCTCTCCTCTGCTGGCCGCGAAGCGCTGAACGCCGTCCTGCCCGCGGGCTGGTCGCACGCCAACCCGGTCGACATCATTGGCGACGCCAGCGGCGCACGCTATGCAGCCGCGCTTGACATTATCGCCAAAGAAACCGCCTGCGACGCGACATTGGTGATGAACTGCCCCACTGGCGTCGCCGACAATGCGGATTGCGCGCGCGCTGTCGCGGATGCGCGTGTCGATGGCAAGCCCATGCTGGCCTGCTGGATGGGCGCTGCGTCACTGGAAGAACCGCGCCGCATCTTCGCCGCCAAAGGCATTCCGCTTTATGAGACACCCGAAGACGCAGTAGGCGCCTTCGTGCAGCTGGCGGACTTCGCCCACAATCAGCGCGCCCTGCTGGAAACGCCCGCGCCAACGCCAGATCGCCCCGTTGAAGCAGTCGCCAAGGCGCAAGAGCTGATCTACGCTGTGCTCAACGATCAACGCGATCTGTTTAGCGCGGCGGAAGCAAAAGAGCTGCTGGCGCTCTACGGCTTGGAGGTCGCCGCCGCGCGCACCGCCCCTGATCCGGCAGGCGCGGCCCGCGAAGCGGCGGCAATAGGCGGGCGCCTCGCACTAAAAATCCTTTCACCCGACATTACCCACAAGTCCGATGTCGGCGGCGTCGCGCTCAACCTCGCCCCCGAAGACGTGCAGCAAGCCGCCGAAGCGATGAATGCGCGAATCAAAGCCAAGGCCCCAAACGCACGTCTCGCCGGCTTCACCATCGAAGCCATGATTCAAAGGCCTCGCGCGCAGGAATTGCTCGTCGGCGCCAGCGTCGATCCCACCTTTGGGCCGGTAATCATGTTCGGCCATGGCGGCGTCGCCGTCGAAGTGATCGCCGACACCGCCATTGCCCTGCCGCCGCTCAATTCCGCCTTGGCTCGCGACTTAATCCGGCGCACGCGGGTCTCGCGCCTGCTTTCCGGCTATCGCGACCGCCCTGCTGCGAATCTCGACGCCGTATGCCAGGCGCTCATTGCGGTCTCCGACCTGCTCGCCAACCATCCCGAGATCCAGGAGCTCGACATCAATCCGCTGCTGGCCGACGCTGGCGGCGCCATCGCCATTGATGCGCGCGTGGTGGTGCGTCGTCCAAGTGAGACGGATATAAACCGGCTCGCCATTGCGCCCTATCCCGCTCACATCGGGCAAGAGATTGAAATCGAGGGCGTGTCCTATTCAATCAGGCCGTTGCGCCCGCAAGACGCTCCCGCTCTGCTTGAGCTCGGCGCGCGCACCAGCGCCAGCGATATTCGCTTGCGTTTCCACGGCGCGGTTCGTGTCGATGACGCGCTCGGCGCTGCGCGGCTTTCGCAACTCGACTATGATCGCGAAATGGCGCTGGCGGCGATTGACAGCGCAGGCGCAATCGCCGGCGTCGCCCGCGTGCATTTCGACCCGCAAATTGAAACCGGCGAGTTCGCCATTCTGGTGCGGTCGGACTTGCAGCGCCATGGTCTTGGCCGCGCCCTGCTCAGCGCCTTGATGGATTATGCGCGGGGGCGCGGCGCAGCCTCAATTACCGGGGACATCCTGCCAGGCAACACAGCCATGCTGGCCTTAGCCAATGAACTCGGGGCCGAGATCAGCCTGAGCGCGGAGGCCACGAAGCGCGCGACCTTCACGCTGAACTCAGCCGCTGGCGGTTGACACGTTCTCGGAGAATGCGCTCACATTGCAAACTCAGGTTGCGAATGCATTGGCATAATGTGCGCGCAGCACATTTTTCTGCACCTTGCCCATGGCGTTGCGCGGCAGCTCATCGACAAAGAAAACGCGTTTTGGCGCCTTGAACGCCGCCAAGCGCTCGCGCGCAGCGGCGATCATCTCGGCTTCCTCCCCCTCGCCCATCACCACTGCGACCACGGCTTCGCCGAAATCAGGGTGCGGAACGCCAATCACCGCACTTTCCGTAACGCCTGGAAAGTCATCGAGCACCAGCTCGATCTCCTTTGGATAGACATTATAGCCCCCGCTAATAATGAGATCCTTGGCGCGGCCGTTAATCCAAACCCGGCCGTCCGCATCTTGGCGCCCCACATCGCCCGTAATGAACCAGCCGTCGGCGAAATCTTCCCTGGTCTTTTGCGGATTGCGCCAATAGCCGGAGAACACGCTCGGCCCCTTAATCTGGATGATGCCGGTTTCGCCGCCATCGATCCGCAAGGACACGCCGGGCAAGGGATAGCCGACACTCCCCGCTATGCGTTCGCCCTCCAGCGGATTGGAGGTGATGATGATTGCTTCGGACATGCCGTAGCGCTCGAGAATGCGCTTGCCGGTGCGCTCTTCGAACGCCTTAAATGTCGACTCAAGCAGCGGCGCCGAACCTGAAATGAACACGCGCACATTGGCCGCGCGGGCGCGCGTGAATTCGGGGTTGTCCAACAGGCGGGTATAGAAAGTCGGCACACCCATCATCACCGTCGCGCGTTCAAGTGCGCGCAGCACCTCCGCATCGTCGAACTTCGGCAGCCAGATCATCGGCGCGCCGCACAGCATGGCGCTGTGCAAAGCCACGAACAGGCCGTGCACATGAAAAATGGGCAGTGCGTGCAAAAGCACGTCACGCTCGGTGAAGCCCCAAATCCGATTCAGCGCCAACGCATTATCGGCCAACGCGCCATGGCTCAGCATCGCGCCCTTGGAACGCCCGGTCGTGCCGCTTGTATAAATGAGCGCGGCAAGATCTGTCGCGGCGCTCGGAAAGATCGCGTCATGTGTCGCCGCGTGCTCCGCCTCAGCGGCGAAGGCGCGCGCATCCGTCACGAACAGGCGCGGCTCGGCATCGCCCAGAAAATAATCGACCTCTGCGCGCGTATAAGCCGTGTTGAGCGGCACGAACAACGCCCCCACTTTCAGCGTCGCCAGATAGAGCATTACCGCCTCTGGGCTCTTCTCCGTCTGCACCGCAATACGATCGCCGGCCGCTACGCCCTGGGCGAGAAGATGGCCAGCTATGCGCGCAACGCCAGCTTCAACCGCGCCATAGCTGATCTCCCGCCCATCGCTCAGGATGAAAGCGGGCGCGCGCCGGTCGCGCGGGAAACGCGCAGCGAGCAATTCGTACAGATTGCCGGATCGCATTTCGACAAACCTCCGCGCCCCAGCTCCCGGGGGTCGCCTTGCCGAGCAGCCAGTACTTCACTTACCCCGAGGAAACACAGAGTGGAACTCACAGGCGCGCCTTGGCGGCTATGTTGGCGAGCTTGTCGATCTCATCGTAATGTGCGGTCGCCGGAACGAGAATGCACTCATCGGCGCCAGCGGCGCGCACATTTTCGATCGCCTCCACGATCGCCTCGGGCGTATGGCGCACCATCATCGAGGCCATGCCGCGCGCGAGATCCTCGCCAGCGTAGCGCATGTAATTGTAGGCGTAGTCAAACAGCTCGCGTTGCGCGTCAGGCGCGAGCGAATACCAAAAGCCGCCGATCAGGTAGGGCTTCGCGCGCCCCTCATTAGCCCAAGCTTCGCGCGCGAGAATGAAAACGCGTTCGTGGCCTTCGCGATCTCCGGCCATTGAGGGGGCGTAGATTCCATCAGCCCATTTGGCCGCGCGCGCGATGGCTTTCGGGCCCATTGCGCCTGCGAAAATAGGAAGCTGATCGCCTTGCGGCGGGCGCGGCCCGATTTCGCCGGAACCTTCGAACAGAGGTTCGCCGCGCCAAACGCGCCTCAACTCCGCCACTTGTTCGTCAAGCTTCTGGTGCCGGCGCTCGAATGGCGCGCCGAGCGCTTTGTAATCGAGCGGGCGACCGCCCACCCCAACGGTGACGGAAACGCGCCCGCCTGCGATCACATCGAGCGTCGCGATCTCCTTGGCGGTGAGCACGGCTGAGCGCATCGGCAGCACGTAAAGCGCGGGATTGAGCCGCACGCGCTCCGTCACCGCCGCGGCGGCGGAGACCAGCGTGTGCATCTCGTAGGTGTAGTCCGTAATGCGCTCGCCGCAGGACATCGTGTCGAACGGGCCAGCATCGATCTGCCGCGCCCAGTTTAGGATGCGCGCGCGATCATAGTCACGCGCCATGTAGGGGAGGGTCAGGCCGATCTTCATGCATTGGCTCCAGGCGTCCGCGGCGGCGCATACAATAATGAGCTCGCCTACAAGGTGGATCGACTTACACGATCACTCGCGGACCTCGCTAAAATCGTCGAGAGCAGGGATGCGGAAGACGCGTTTTTCGCTTCGGTCAGGCAGCCGGTTGCTCGGAATAGCGCCGCGCCGCTTGCGGCGAGCGCGCTGCGTACCGCGTGCGCGCTGAAAGAATGGTGGTGTGGGCAGTCCGGAGCGAACCGGTCTCTGCGATTTTCCCTGCTAGCAGGGAATTCTGCAGGGAATTTCGCACTTCCGGGTTCAGGAGAGAACGTCCGACGGGACGGACGGGTACACGGGCGTGGGTGGCCCGGAGCGTCGACTGGGGTGCGCCAAAGCGCCCACCGGATAGTGGTAGCCACCCACCAACGCTCTCTTCGCACCACAAGTCCAGCCCTAATTGAGCTCGATGCTGACCCCAATTCCGAGGTACGGATTGGTTGGCAAATCCATGGCTGCCGGCCGCACAACAAGCCCAGTCCCGATGCGGCGCACCGCTGCGGCACAGCCTACCGATCGCACCTCAGCGGTCGGATTGGTGTCGCGCCCTAGTGGTCCATTCCGTGGCCAGCGTTTGCCATTTCTCAATACTTTGGTGAGGAATCGGTAACTTTTCGATCGATCAGGGATCGCTGCGTCCGACGTTGAGCCTTGTTTCAACGCCTTAATCTTGCCCGCTTGGACAACAGCGTTCGGCATCGCTGGGGTCATCGGTGCACCGATGGGCACCGATTCCTGTACGGGTACGCTCGCCGATTGCAGCGGTGGCACCGCTGCAAAGGCACCCTGGTAAGCAGCCGTGAGGACGCGCCGCCGCTCGCAGTGGGGAAGAGGCCTGTATCGCAATCACCAACAACCTTGCAGCTCAGTCACCGGAGCACGCGTTACCCTTTTGAAACGAATCCAAGCGATGGTGGTATCGTCACTTTGACCGAGATTCGCAGCGGCACGCCGCCGCGGCACGAGGCAGTGAAATGCAACTCCGTGGATGGGCGCTCCCCGTCTGCGCCGTTGTGTTTTCTGAAGCTCGAGCCTCAGCGGATCCAAATTGTGACGCACCCAAATCAGTCCGACCTTCGCTTGCAGATCGCGTACAAGCCGATTTCAAGCCTGAAGCCGGCAACCCGTAACGCGCGGAAACATCCACAAAAACAAATCGACCAGATTGCGAGGTCAATTGAAGCTAACGGCTTCATCGCGCCAATCATCATCGACGGCGATGGGACAATCGTATCCGGTCACGGTCGCCTAATGGCGGCAGCGAAGCTTGGCCTATCGGTGGTGCCGACAATCTGCATTGAACACCTGTCACCCGAACAGCAGCGCGTCTACGCACTCGCAGACAACAAGATCGCCCAAAACGCCAGCTGGGACGAAGACGTTCTCACGATTGAGATTCGGGAATTGGAGAGCGCCGGCCAAGACCTAACGATCACAGGCTTCGAAACTGCGGAGATCGATGGCTTGCTCATGACGTCCTACGTCCAACTCAACGCTGAGGCGGACAACATCCCCGAAATTCCCGCCGACCCGGTGTCGAAAATAGGCGACCTCTGGCAGCTGAATGAGCACAAGATAATCTGTGGCGATGTGCGTAAAGAGGCGACGCTCTCTGCCTTGATGGGAAAAGAGCGCGCACAGGCGACCTTCTCGGATCCTCCATACAATGTTCGGATTCAAGGTCATGTCGTAACGCGCACCACTAGCCGTCACCGCGAGTTCGCCATGGCCTCGGGTGAAATGAGCACGGCGGAATTCACGGCTTTCTTGGAAGATGCCCTTTCCCCCCTGGCGGCTTACTCCAGTGACGGATCGCTCCACTATGTATGCATGGACTGGCGGCATGTTTATGAGTTGTGGGCCGCCGGACTGACGGTTTTCTCGGAGCTCAAGAACCTATGCGTATGGGATAAAGTGAACGCCGGCATGGGTTCGTTTTATCGCTCACAGCACGAACTCATTTTCGTGTTCAAGCTGGGCAGCGCCCCTCACATCAACAACGTCCAGCTCGGAAAATTCGGTCGGAATCGATCCAATGTTTGGGCTTACCAAGGACTGAGCGGGTTCAGCGCTGAGCGCAGTGCGTCGCTCGCGATGCACCCAACGGTCAAGCCCATCGCGCTGGTGCGGGACGCAATTCTCGACTGCACCGAGCGGGGTCAAATCGTCATCGATGGCTTTTCTGGCTCGGGGACGACCATCTTGGCTGCAGAACAAGCAGGCCGAATTGTGCGGGCCGTTGAGATCGACCCGGCCTACGTCGATGTCGCGATTAAGCGTTGGCAGAACATGACCGGGCAACCCGCCATCTTGGCGGAAACTGGCGAGACGTTCGAACAAGTTTCGCGCAGTCGCGGCACAGCCAAGGCAAGTCTCGGCGCAGCGGTTTCCGACGAGCGCCAAGTCGGTCGAGGCCGCGATGTCGACGCGTAAAACCGAACCGCCAGCCGAGTCTGCACCGCCCGAGACCGTCGGTTATGCAAGACCCCCTGCCCGCCATCGGTTCAAACCGGGGCAGTCAGGCAATCCAACTGGCCGCGCCAAAGGCGTACGAAACCTGCGGCATGATCTTGCTGACGAACTCGCGGAGACGGTCGTCGTTCAAGAAGGCGGCGTGGCCACTAAGCTCACCAAGCAGCGCGCATTCGTGAAGCGGCTTTGCGCTCGGGCTCTTTCAGGTGACCCACGCGCGATGGCGCAATTGGCTCAACTAACGCTGCGATTGATGCCCCCAAGCACTAGCGACGACGAGAACACCCTAAGCGACGAAGATAAGGAAATCTTGGCGCGTGTTCTAGCCCGCGCAAGCGAGAGATCATCTGGCAGGGACGCATCATGACGCCGAAGGCTGCCCTAAAAAAGAACCCGGCGCCCGAGATGTCGGGCGCTACGCCGGCCGGTTTCAACGCCATACTGCGCAATGACCTATGCGCCTTCATTGAGAAGGTCTTTGCGACCGTATCTAACGGCGACACCTATCGACCCAATTGGCACGTCGAAGCCATCGTGCATCAATTGATGCGGTGTGATTCTGGCGAGATTCGCAGGCTCGCCATCCTGATGCCGCCTCGGCACCTCAAGTCAATCGTCGTCTCGATCGCCTATGTTGCGTGGCGGCTGGGACGCGACCCGCGTCAGCGCTTTATTGTTGTGAGCCATTCTGCCGAACTCGCGCAGCTATTGTCGCGACAATTTCGTCAAGTAGTGGACAGCGATTGGTATCGACGCGCATTTCCGGCCATGCGCGCGAACCCGCAGAAGAACACAGAGACAGAGTTTGTCACCAGCGCGGGCGGCGGGCGGCTTGCGACTTCAATCGGCGGCTCGATCACTGGACGTGGCGGAGATGTGATCATTGTCGACGACCCGATGAAGGCGGAACTCGCTAACAATGAAAGTGAGGAAGCGCGGGTGCGCCACTACTTTGATCAGACCTTATCAACGCGGCTCAACAACAAGAAGACCGGGGTGATGATATTGGTAATGCAGCGCCTGAGTGTCGGCGACTTGGCGGCACATGTTTTAAATGATCCGAATTGGACGCAGCTGACATTGTCGGCAATCGCGGAGAAAGACGAGACGATCACTCTGACCCCCAGCAGAGCCCATGTCCGTTACAAGGGGCAAGTACTTCATCCCGATCACGAAGATGAAGCCGTTTTCGCCGAGCTGCGCACCCGCCTCGGGACTGCGGGCTTTGCTGCGCAATACCTGCAGGCCCCAATCCCACCTGGCGCTGGATTGCTGCAGCTCGATTGGTTTCAGCGCTACAACAGCCTCCCGTCACGAAGGCTCTGGGAGCTGGTGCTCCATTCTTGGGACACAGCAGCCAGCCTTGAGGAAGGCGCATCCTATTCGGTCTGGCAAAAATGGATCGTGATCGACGGCAAGCTGTATCTAGCCGATCTCATCCGCAAACGCATGCAATATCCGGGTCTCAAGCGTGTGGCGTTCGAACTCATTAAGCCCCATGCGCCCGACCACGTACTGGTGGAGCGTGCCTCTACCGGCATCGCATTGGGGGATGAGTTCTTCAACCACTTCTCCATTTATGAGCGCCAGAGGAAGGTTCCGCACATTAGGCCCGTGCATTCAAAGGAAGATCGCGCTGTCGCGGTCTCGGCCCTTATTGAAGCCGGCACGGTACTACTGCCGCAAGAAGCGCCATATCTCAAAACACTAGAGGACGAAATCCGATCTTTTCCGAATGGCGCCCATGATGATCAGGTCGACGCCATGACTCAGGTAGTGTGGTTCTACGACAAGGCCTACCGCACGCCGTCGTTACGAAGACAATGAGCCGGCATTTCGCGCGAAGGCCCCCTGTTCTCACGCCACAAATTTGATGCGGTCAACCAGCCAAATCGAACAGATGAGTCCCAGGAGGCTGTGCCGGCTACGACTCGTGGACATTCTACGAGTAGACGTCGAGCCCAAAAACAAGGCACCTCCATCTCCCGATTGCGTTCGGAGACCGCTGCGGGAAACATCATTACGTTTCAGGGTGCTCTGAGACCTGACTTCCTTCCGGCGATCGGGAGACTTGGGATGATGTGACGGCTTCAGGCGGCCCCGTCGGCAAGCCTGAAGGTGTCTGCGAACTCCTTGGCTGATACTTTCGAGCCCCGAATGTGGCTTGGCGGGGTCATTGTCCTCCTCCAACGCCGCCAGCGCGATCCTTTGGTGTTTTTCGACGCCATCCGCGTCAAGGTGCGTGACGAAGGCAGTGTCAATAAACAAAGCCGTCTATGTCACCCTCGGCGTACGCCCCAACGGACGCAAGGAAATCCTGGGGCTCTGGATCGAACAGACCGAAGCCGCGAAGTTCTGGCTTCGGGTCATGAACGAACTCAAATCGCGCGGCGTTGAAGACATTCTCATCGCGATCGTCGACGGTCTCAAAGGTTTTCAAGACGCCATCACCGCCGTCTTCCCCAAATGCCAGGTGCAAACCTGCATCGTTCATCTGATCCGCAACTCACTCGATTTCGTGCCCTGGAAAGACCGAAAGGCCGTCGTCGCTGCGCTCAAAAACATCTATCAAGCGAACGATGCGATCTTAGCCCTTGCAGCGCTCAATGAATTCGCAGATGGCGCCTGGGGCGTGAAATATCCCGCCATCGCCGCATCCTGGCGCCGGCATTGGGCTGAGGTAATCCCGTTCTTCGCCTTCCCCGCCGAAGTGCGAAGAATGATCTACACCACCAACGCTATAGAGAACCTGAACGCCAAGCTGCGCCGCGCCGTGCGCGCACGTGGACATTTTCCCAACGACGAGGCCGCGATGAAACTTCTCTATCTCGTCTTGAACCTGGCGGAGAAAGACTGGAAGAAGCCGCCTAAGGAATGGACCATGGCAAAGCCCAGTTCGCCATCCTGTTCGAAGACCGGTTCAAACTTGCTTGATCATCCGGCCCTTACACGGAATTCCTGACAGACCCCGAACGCAAGATGACCGCGCTTCCAGTCAATTGAACGCTGTTCATTATCGCGAGCTGCAACGCGCCGGTTGGATGTAAAACGGATCGGCTAGCTCGAAATGGTACTTCGATGAATTAAACCGACGTTTCAAGCGATACGGTACGTAGATGAATCGTAGGTAATCTCGCGCCTCCAAAGTTACACGTATTCCGTCTTTGTGAGTGGGAGAATACTCATCGGGGATCGCTACATGTGCCGCCACCGCGATGACAATGGTGTGCCCATCAGCGAGCTCAGAGCGCAGCTTTTTCAATATGTGCTCGCACATATCTGCTTCACTCAAATGTGTTTCGCCCACAAAGAGCTCGGACGCATGCGCAACCTTCCCCGTCGCCTCCACCTTGGAGCCAAACGGTCCAAAGTCACCGCTGGCTTCAAGTTCCGCACGAGCGAATTCCACGCAGTAGCTTAGCGCAGCGTAAAGCTGCTCAGTTGTAGCAGACACGCGCGCCTCCCTTCCCTATCGAACCGCTCTGAGCCCCCATCGCGATAGGGTATTCACATTAGCGAACCGCTCATTCGGTCAAAATATTTGTAAGCAGAGCAGTCGAATCACGTTGCGACCTCGACGCGGCGCTTACGTTCCTCGGAATGAGGCTTGGCGACGTTCCCTAGCCGCAGCCAGACCTTCGCGAAAATCATCAGAGCTGATCAGCACAGCTTGAGTCTGAACGTTTGCCGACCACTCTGCATCCATTGTGGTCTCCAAGCCGCGCTGAAGCGCCTTTTTGACCGCCGCGTAGGCGAGTGGCGGCAACTCCGCGAGTTCACGGGCGACCTCCAACCCTCGTGCGTCTAAATTTTCGGGCGCAACAATTTCGCTAACCAACCCAGCAGCGAGCGCGGCCGCTCCACCAATCGCTTCTCCGCGCAACGTCATCTGCGCGGCTCTCCCCAATCCGACGATACGCGGGAGCAGGAACATTCCTCCCAAAGGCGGCATCAAACCCAACTTTATCCAACTCTCCTGGAACCGTGTACTGTCCGTCGCAAGACGAAAGTCGCAAGCGAGTGCAAGTTCACATCCCACTGTAATCGCCGCGCCATTCACTAGCGCCACCGTAGGCTTTTCAAAATGATAGAGGCGTCGCGCTGCGCCCTGGAAATGACTATAGATGTCGTTCCGTACAGCCGTAGTCTTCGTCTGGGTTAAATCCTGCAGAAAATCAAAATCTGCGCCGGCGCTGAAATGCTTGCCATCGGCTCTCAGCAGAATCGCATGCACGTCGGAGCGAAGTCCCAACTCATCCAGCGCCGTGCAAAGTTCGCGCAACGTTTGGGGACGCAAAGTATTGTTGCGATCGCCACGTGCAAACGAAACAACGCCGATGGCGCCGTCAGTTTCGACACGAATGTCCTCAAAATCCATATCGCCCTCCTCAACGCACCACAAAGGACTGTGCGCCGGACATTATGTCCTCGCGGTTGACCTCAGCGGTTCCGACTGGGTTGCCAATCTGGCAGTACTTCAAGCCTGCCTGCAGCCCCGCGACACGCGTAGCGTCCAAAGATTCCCAAATCGCTCGAACGGTACCCTGCGTGGCAACAGATGGTTTCCGAGCCAAAGCTGTGGCGATTTCGTGCGCGCGCGACCATAGCGTTTGATGCTCAACAACTTCGGTCACCAAGCTGATGCGCAGTGCTGTCTGCGCGCCAACGCGCTCATCATTGCCCATTAGCGCGATGCGCAGAACTTCGGGTAGAGCGATGCGCCAACGCATGCCGATTGGCTCAAGCGCCGCGGTCATTCCAAATGTCACGTGCGGATCGAAGAATTGGGCATCTTCGGAGCACAGCACGATGTCGGCCTCATTGATCCAATAAAACGCTCCACCTGCGCACATTCCGTGCACAGCCGCGATCACGGGCTTCCAACAGCGGTTATGCTTCGGTCCAAGCCGCTCGCCCGGATCGCGCTTGTTCCAGATGTTTTCTGAGCCTAATAGCGACTTGCCTTCGCGGACATCCATGCCGACGCAGAACGCACGGCCAGGGGCCGCGCGCAGCACGATTGCGTTCACTTCATCGTCTGCAGCAAGCAAGGGCCAGAGCGACTCGAACTCCTGGCACATCTTCCAATTGAAAGCATTGAGTGCTTGAGGCCTGTTGAGCGTGATGGTCGCCACTTTATCTTCGCTCTTCTCGACTAGGATGGTATCAAACGTCCGCATTGAGGGCCTCATTGTGCTGCGTACTTCGCGCGGAGCGCCTTTTTGTCAGGCTTGCCAAGCCCAGTGATTGGCAACTCATCGACGAAAACAATGCGTTTGGGCGCCTGCACCGGACCTTTGCGCGCCTTTACTAGAGAAACCAAATCTGCTTCGGAGACCGAGGTCTCGGGTTTGCAAACGACAATCGCGGTCACGGCTTCGCCCCAATGGGCATCGGCGACACCGATCACTGCACAGGCCGAGACTGCGGGATGTTCGGCAATGACATCCTCTACTTCACGAGCAAATACATTGAAGCCGCCAGAGATAATCATATCCTTCTTGCGATCGACGATGCGCAGGAACCCATCTGCTTGCCGCACGGCGATGTCGCCGGTGTGGAGCCAACCGCCCTCGAAAGCGGCGCGGGTTTCTTCAGGCTTGCGCCAATATCCCGGCGTCACTAGCGGGCCGCGCACACAGATTTCGCCTGGTTCTTGGCCCTCGATTTCGGCCCCATTCTCGTCTAGCAGGGCGACTCGGATCCACGGCGCCGGGCGACCGCACGAGGCCAACCGATCCAAAGAGCGTGGATCGTGCTCTGCGCGTTTCAGCACGCACACCGACATGGGTGCTTCGGTTTGACCATAGAATTGGAAAAATATGGGCCCCAACCGCTCAATGCCCTCACGCAGGCGCGTGGGCGACATCGGCGATGCACCATAATAAATAGCCTCAAGGCTGCTCAGATCGTGCTGTGAAAAATCAGCGTGATCCAGCAAAGCGTAGATCATGGTTGGCACAAGCAAAATGCATGTTATGCGGTGCTGCTCGATAGCGCGAAAAACCTTTGGCGGATCGAAAGCTTGCAGAACGATGAGCGAGCCGCCGCGCATCAATGTAGGCAGCACAACCGACCCGCCAGCATGGCTGAGCGGCGCGCAAACAAGCTGCCGGATTTCGCTTGGCCACTCCCATTCGGTGATCTGGATCAAGGTCTTCGTCAGCATCATGGCGTAGGTTCCCATAATGCCTTTAGGGACACCGGTCGTTCCGCCGGAGTAGCTGATTCTACACATAGCATCTGGGGCGACGTCAGGCGCGCGTAGCTTCTTTGGCGTAAATTTCTGCGCGGCCGCCTCAAGGTCATCGCCGGCGTCGTGGGCCCCCAAACTCAAAAGCTTCGTGGCGCCAGCTTCGCGAAGTTCAATGGCGCGCGCCGCAAAATGCGCGGGGTCGAATACAAGCGTACGGATTTCCGCATCCTCGACAATATATCGGTGATCGGCCGCTGACCCTCGCGGATGCAACGGCACCAAGCACAGGCCCAGCAAATTTGCGGAGAGGGTTACGAACAACGTCTCCATGCGATTGCTGCACAAGACGCCCAAATGCTCGCCCGGTTCGACCCCTAGCGCCGTGAGCGCCTGAGCAAACTGGCTGATCTTTGCTTCGAGCTGCGCATAGGTCAGCTCGCCGCCATCGTGAAAGAACGCCACTCGATCAGGAAAAGTCTGCAGCGCCTGGACGAGAAGGTGCGACTCACTCACTGGCGCATGAAGGGAATCGTACGGCGTCATCCTCCGACCTTCTCCAGCACATGGACGGCGCACGCGCTGCCTGCGCCAACGACGTGCGTGAGACCAATACGCGCGCCTTCTACTTGGCGCGCGCCCGCTTCACCGCGCAAATGCGTCGTCACCTCGTAAATGTTGGCGATTCCCGTCGCGCCGAGCGGATGACCCTTGGAAAGTAGGCCGCCCGAGACATTGACCGGAATACGTCCACCGAGCGCCGTGTCGCCGCGATCAATCAAGCTGCCAGCCTCGCCTGGCGCGCAAATGCCGAGGTTCTCATAGTGCAACAATTCGGCAGTCGCGAAGCAATCGTGCAGCTCGATCAGATTGATATCGTCCGGCCCCAGGCCTGCCATGTCATACGCAGCCGCAGCCGCGTTTCGCGTGATCGTGTTGAAATCCATCAGTGCGAAATTGTGCGGCGTGTAAGGATCACTCGTCAGTATGGAAGCCCGCACACGGACAGCGCGGCTCATCAAGCCTAACTGGCGTACCTTCTTCTCAGAACATAAGATTGCGGCCGCTGCGCCATCAACATTTACCGAGCACATGAGCTTTGTCAGCGGAAAGGAAATCATCTCCGCACCCATCACTTGTTCCAGCGGGGTCTCAAACTGGTACATTGCTTTAGGATTGAACGTCGAATGGTGATGGTTTTTGACTGACACTTTGGCGAATTGCTCAAACGTCGTGCCATAGTCGCGCGCGTGCTCCATGCCCAACGTGGCGAACACAGACGGCATTGTGCGCGAGCCGATAAGTCCTTCGATTGTTGCGCCATTATGGGTGTCCGGGGCGCCCAATAGGCCACGTCCCATCTGCTCTACGCCAACGCACAAGACTGTGTCGTAGAGACCGGACTTGATCGCGATCCAACCCTCGCGAAACGCCGTCGCGCCGGTCGCACAAGCATTAGCCGTATTGACGACAGGTACGCCGGTCTGTCCGATATGACGCAAGATACGTTGGCCGACGGCGCGATTGGCTTCACCTAGGTTGCCACAATAAACCGCCTGCATGTCTGCGATGCCAAGGCCAGCGTCGGCGAACGCCATCAAGCAGGCCTCGGCACCAATATCCTCCACCAGGCGATCTGGAAAGCGTCCAAATCGGATCATGTCCGTGCCGACGACAAAAACGTCACTCATCGGTTGGCTTCCTTCGCGCCAGCTTGACCGTCCGGTCTGAAGACATGTCGCACATACGCTTTGCGAGCGTCGCCAGCTTCCACTTGTTCAAAATCGACAATTACCGGCATCCCGAACACGACATCCTTTGGATCAATCGCAATCAAATTTCCCTTGACAACACCGCCGCCTTCGAGATCGACAATCGCCGAGACGAACGGCGTTTCGATGCCTGGAAAGCTGCGATGAACAACGGTAAACGCGTACAACGAGCCGCGCTGAGCTAGGCGGCGCGCCTTGAGCGTACCCTGCGCGAAGCATTTTGGGCACGAGCGCCGCTGATCACCAACGATGATCTCGCCGCAAGCCTCACACTCCAGTCCCTCAATATAAGGCGCGCCATCTTCGCCAATCTTGACGTATGGCGCGAGCGAGGGCGCATCAGTGGGCAACATCACAATTCAATCGCTCCACTTTAAATAATCTGTTCCTGCGCCAAGGCGGCGATTTCAGACTCGCTGTAACTGAGTTCAGCGAGGATGTGCTGGGTGTGCTCGCCCAACAAAGGCGGCCGCGAAGGTGGTGCTGGCGGGATTGCGGACAGCCTAAAGGGCGCTTCAACTATCGGCGCTGGCGCCGGCAGGCCGGGATAATCGGTGTAGTGGAGGTAACCCATGGACCGCACCTGCGGATCTTCCAGCGCATCTTGCAGCGTGTTTACCGGGTAGGCCGGTATGCGTGCGCGTTCGAGTTGCTCAAGCGCTTCAGCCTTCGATTTTTGCTTACACCAAGCTTGCATGCGCTCATTGATCGGCTGCCAATTCTTGCCGCGCTCAGCATCGTCGCTAAATCGCGGATCGTTGGTCCACTCTTCAACACCCATCAATTTGGCCCACCTACGGAAGATGGGCTGACCAACGCCCTGAACGAGGATCCAGCCATCCTTGACGGAAAAGATGTCGTTGGGCGCCGATTGTTGGCCACGGTTGAGCGACGCTGGGCGATTGGGGCGGATGACAGCCTGTTCGATCATCATCACGCTGGTCATGGTCAGCGCCGTGGAGAGCAGCGATGCCTCCACACGCTGGCCCTCACCCGTCATCCGACGATGCATGATCGCTGCGAGCGTGCCCACTGTGGCAGCCAATGCGGAAGCAACATCCACATATTGAACCGGCGTGCGCACGGGCTGATCTGGCGAACCAGTGCGTGAAGCTGCGCCAGACATGAGCTGGCCCACAGCGTCAAAACCCAATCGATCGCGATAGGGACCCGACGACCCGAACGCGGAGATGGATGTCAAAATAATATCCGACTTGATCGCGCGCAGACTTGGATAGTCCAAACCCAACTCGCCGAGCGTCTTTTCGGGAAAATTGGCGACCACCACATCAGCCGTACCGATCAGCCGCGCTGCAACCTGACGACCTTTCGCAGAGCTCATGTCGAGAGTCAGGGATAACTTGCCGCGATTGTTCTGCATGAACATCGCACCCTCTCCACCCGACGCAATAGGCCCGATCCAACGATCTTCTCCGCCTTCGCGCTTTTCGACGCGTATCACCTCTGCGCCCAAATCGCCCAAAAGGGCGGCACAACACGGCGCGGCGATAAAGCGCCCGAAGTCCAGGACACGCATGCCGGAGAGCACGCCCTGCATCATCGCGTTACGCCATCTGCTCTGTCAGCAGCGCCCAGGTCTTGTCCGCACCACTTCGGCACACTTGGCTTCCCAGGTCGTGCGCCCATTCTGCCTCGGTGCCGAATTCGTCGCGCCAAGACCAAAGCCTGCGGGTCAGCGATTGCAGCCGGTAATCTTGGGTAAATCCAATCGCGCCATGAATTTGGTGCGCCAGGCGGGCGACATCGCGGACGGCTTCCCCCGCTCGAATTTTAGCAGCAGCGATCGCGCTCTCGCATTGAGGTCGCCCCAGGGCGCGCACGGCGACATCAACGCTCACCCGCGCCGCAGCTGATTGCGAAGCCATGGTCGCTAGATAATGCTGGATCACTTGAAACTTACGCAGTTGTCGCCCGAATTGGACGCGGGTCGACGCATACTCAATGGTCAGCGCCAACGTTGCTTCCATGGCCCCCGCAATCTGGGTTGCGCGCACGAGCGCGCCCAGATGGCGAAGGCCGACTTTGCTGCGCCAAATCGCAACCGATGTTGCGGGAAGCTCCGCATCGATCTCCAGGTTGGCGCGGGGTTCGCCGGCAATGTTCGTTTCGCTAGCGCCCTTCACCGCGCGCCCCGGCGCGATTGCTAGATAGTCTTCGCCGTCGAGCGCGGCGTGGATAGCCAAGTACCCAACCTGCTCGCCCCACGGAACACGCCCCACAGCGCCCCGAAGCCTCCAACCAGACCCGACTCTCTCAAGCGAAAGTGCGTCGGTTCGGCGAACAGGGGCAACACTCATTGGGCCATTAGGCGCTTCGAGTCCGCAACTCTGTGCAAGATAATTGGCCAGCATGGTCTCAGCCAGCGGCGCACAAACCGCATGCTCGGCCGCGACGCGCATAATGGCAAAAGCAGCCTCGACCGGCGAACCTAGCGGGCCGCCTGAGCCATGCTCCCATGCGGCCGTCAAACCGGCCTCTTCCAAATCCTTCCACAATGCCGGATTCCAGGCGTCCTTTGCGCGCGCACTCGCAGCTGCGTAGTCACCAAGCACGCGTCGCGCGGTGTCGGTGATCATCTCTCCAATGTTGCCCTGGTCCATGTTGTGATCCTAGCGCCCGCGAAACACAGGCGGGCGCCGCTCTAAAAAGGCCCGCACCGCTTCTTGGTGATCCTCTGTACGCTGCGCGATAGCCTGGTAGGAAGCCGACGCATCGAGCACGCCGGCGAAATCCAATTCTTGGCTGTGACGCAGGAGTTTCTTGGTCAACCTTACTGCGTGGGGCGGATTGGAAGCGATCGCCTGCGCGCGCGCTCGAGCGGCGTCTAGCAGGGCGTCACCCGGCACGATAACAGAAATCAATCCTATCCTCAGCGCATCCTCCGCGCCAATCCGCTCTCCCGTGAGCATGAGCTCGGCGGCCTTCGCCAATCCAACAACCCGAGGCAAGAACCACGCTCCACCATCACCCGGAACCAAGCCGAGCTTGACGAAACTCATCGCAAACTCTGCTTCCGGCGCCGCGATGCGCAAATCGCACATGCAAGCGAGATCGCAGCCAGCCCCAATCGCTGGTCCGTTGATCGCGGCGATGACCGGCGTTTCCAAGGTTTGAAACGCCCAAGCGATACGTTGAATGCCGGTTACATAGTGTTGCCGCAACTCGTAGCCGGACAAGTCAGAGTAAGGGCCCGGTGCCAGCATGCGCTTGGGATCGCCACCAGCGCAGAACGCCGATCCCGCGGCCGTTAAAATGGCGCACGCAACACCACTCTCACGGTCGAGCGCGGCAATAGCGCTCTCAAGCGCGTCAATCATAGCCGGCGTTAAGCCGTTGCGGCGCTCCGGATCATTGAGAGTGATCGTAACGATAGGACCCTCGCGACGGCGTTCAACCAGATCAGACATTGCGGGGGCTTTCCTGAGCGATCATCGCAAACCAAGCCCCTTTGCGATAATGCCGCGCAGAATTTCTCGCGTCCCCCCGCGCAACGAATAGGCCGGCGAAAGCAACATCGTTTGAGTCAGGGCGTTGCGAAAATCCTCCAAGGCGTCACTCTCTTCCGCGTCGAGGAGTAGGCGCGCCATTTCCGGAATATCTTGCTCCAGCATCGCGCCCAAATCCTTGACGACGGCCGCCTGTAAAGCGGGGTCGTCGCCAGCCTCAATCATATTTGCGATGGAGAACGACATCTGACGCAAGACGTGCGCCTGGGCAACAAAACGGCCGATTGCGGTCGTCGCCTCACGCGAGGGCGACGCTCCGACAGCGCGAATGAGCTCAACCAGCAGTACAAAAGTCGAAAGAAAGCGATCCGGCCCACTCCGCTCAAAGCTCAGCTCGCCAGTGACTTGACGCCATCCCTGGCCTTCTTCACCGACCAATCTTTCATTTGGGACGAACACGTCTTCAAAGAAAACTTGGTTGAAAGAAGCGCGGCCGGAGATGTCCAGGATCGGCTGAACGCTCACGCCGGGTGATTTCATGTCCACAATGAATTGACTGACGCCATCGTGGCGTTGCTCACCTCTGCTCTCGGTGCGGCACAGCAAGATCATGTAGTGCGCGCGGTCGGCGCCCGAGGTCCAAATCTTGGAGCCATTGATTACGTAGCCGCCGTCACCCTTGACCGCCATCATGCGCACGGCCGCCAAATCAGAACCAGCGTCCGGCTCGCTCATCCCGATACAAAAATAGCATGAGCCCGACGCGATCCGCGGCAGGAATTCGCGTCTTTGCGCCTCCGTGCCGAAACGCAGCAAGAGCGGGCCGCTCTGTCGATCCGCGGCCCAATGCGCTGCGACTGGAGCGCCGGCGGCTAGCAGTTCCTCGACGACGACGAAACGCTCCAAACTGCGGCGCTCGTGTCCGCCGTACTGGCGCGGCCACGTCATACCGATCCAACCGCGCTCGCCGAGTTTGCGCGTGAACTCGAAATCGACTCCAGTCCAAGACCGCGCCCTCTCCCCAGCTGGCCGGTCGCAAAGCTCGGAGGCGAGGAAGTCCCTGACGTCCTTGCGAAGGGCGGCCGTCCCTTGCGGCTCATCAACAATCGGAAATGCGAGTGGGTTCGACATCATCACGCCAGTTGCGCTCTCATATGCATATCGCTGGCCTCCCGCGCGGTTCCGATCCGCTCGCCGTAAACTGGGGTCGGATCTGAAGCGACCATAAAACAGCCACACCCCAATTCCGCCTATCCTTTGTGGCATTTTGCAGTAAAATATTTGTCATGTCTAGAGAAACCGCGTCAAATCGCATATCATTTAAACGTTGAATCCCAGCCACAGCGGGTGCGAGTGTCACGAATGCGATACGCCTGGACTGAAGAGCAAACACTATTGCGCGGCGCCCTCGAACGTCTGTTCGCGGAGCGATTCAGCTTCCCAGATCGGTCGAAGCAGCCCAACCAATACGTCGCTCAGGCAGCATGGCGCGAATTGGCCCAACTGGGCGTGCTCGGGCTCCCATTTGAAGAGCAATTTGGCGGCAGCGAAGGCGGCGCTTTGGACACTGCCTTGGTCATGGAGGCGCTCGGTCGAGGCCTCGTTCCAGCGCCGTATATCCCCTCGATTGTCATCGGCGGCGGCTTCCTACGTTACGCAGGGCCAAGCGCGCTTAAAGCAGAGTTGATTCCGCGCCTCATCGCCGGCGACCTGCACCTAGCGCTTGCATTCACCGAGGCTCAATCGCGTTTCAATCCGGCCAATGTCGCGACGAGCGCGGTTCGCCGGGGCGATCGCTACATCCTCTCAGGGCAAAAAATCGTCGCTTACAATGCGCCGATCGCAGGGTTTCTCTTTGTCACGGCGCGCACGGGCGGCGCGCATACAGACCTTGACGGCGTGTCCTTGTTCTTGGTCTCAGTCGACGCAGCGGGCCTCGAAGTTAGATCGTACGAGACTGCAGACGAATATAGCGCCGCCGATATCAGGCTGAATGGAGTTGAAGTTGCCGTCGGCCATCTGATCGGCGAAGAAGGCAAAGCCATCGATTTGATCGAACGCGTGCTCGATGAAGCTATCGTAGCCGCCTGCGCCGAGGCGGTTGGGGCGATGGCCGCTTTGAATGCGCGGTGTGTCGAACATGTCCGCACCCGGGTTGCGTTCGGTCAAACGCTTTCCAAGTTTCAAGCGCTGCGCCATCGAATTGTGGATATGCACGTCGCGTACGAACAAGCGGGCGCTTTGACGCTCAAGGCCGCCTTGTCACTAAGCGCAGCGCCGGCGCATCGGGCGCGGATCGTTTCCGCCTGCAAAGCGCAGGTCTGCCAGGAAGCGGCGTTTGTCGGGAAGGCCGCAGTTCAGCTTCACGGCGCCATAGGCGTCACCGATGAGTTGGATGTGGGTCGATACTTCAAACGCATCATGCTTTTTCAGCACGTTTTTGGCGGCGCCGATTACCATCTGCGCCGTTTCCTCGCCCTATCGCGTTAAATCGACGGACCCACCGCCATGGACATCGACACGCTCGAACTCACCGCCGAAGAGACTGCCTTTCGGGAGAAGGTGCGTTCATTCTACGCCGAACATCTCACCCCACCGCTGCGCCGCGCAGCCGAACTGACAAGCTGGACATTCGCCGAATTTGAATACGGCCGACAATGGCAGAAGATATTGTACAAAGCTGGCTGGGGTGCGCCGCATTGGCCAGTTGAATATGGCGGCGCTGGCTTCACGCCGCGCCAACGCCTCATCTGGGAGCTGGAAACAGCGCGCGCCCGTCCGCCGGAGGTTATGCGCATGGGGCGCGACTATGCGGCCCCCTGCATTATGCGATTTGGCACCGACGAACAGAAGCAATTCTTTCTGCCGAAAATCATCGCTGGCGAAGATTGGTGGGCGCAAGGGTATTCCGAACCGGGCGCTGGATCTGACCTGGCTTCACTTAAACTTTCGGCCGTCTCAGACGGCGACGAGTATTTGCTCAACGGCTCGAAAATCTGGACCACGTTCGCGCAACACGCGAACCGTATATTCATGCTTGCCCGCACTGCGAACATGGAAAAGAAGCAGCAAGGCATCACTTTCCTGCTCGTCGACATGAATTCGCCGGGAATTGAGGTTCGTCCAATCATCAACATTGCAGGTGAGCACGAGTTCAACGAGATTTTCTTCACTGATGTGCGCGTCCCCAAATCACGCCGACTCGGCCAAGAGCACGAGGGATGGGCCGTAGCGCGCTACCTCTTGCTGTTCGAGCACGGCGCTGGTATCGCGCGCTCGGCGGCGGAACTAAAGCGACGAGCCGGCTGGGTTAGAGAGATCGCTTCGCTCGAACAAGATGGCTGCGGCGGCGCTCTTCTCGACGACCCAGATTTCTCGCGCAAGTTGGGCCTACTTGAGATCGGCGTGGAAGCAGCCGATTTCGCCGCCGATCAGGTCATCATAGCCGCTGCGGCGGGTTCCGCGCCCGGCTTCGAAGCCGAATTGTTAAACATTCGTTGCCGAGAGCTGGATCAAAGCCTTACAGAACTCGCTATGGAAGCCATCGGCTATTATGCGGCCCCGGATCAACGTGAGGCTCGATTTGTTGAGCCGCGCACCGACGCTATAGGCCCCCCCCACGTGCTCACACCAACTCCGATTTTCTTTGCCCAGCGCGGCGCCACCATTGCCGGAGGCACGCCCGATATTCACAGGAACAACCTAGCGCGCCACCTCTTAGATTAAGCGCTTTGTGCCAGCGGCGAGATCGTTCTAGAATTCCGATCACAGCTTGAGGATTGGCAGTACCCGGTGAGCAAGGGAACGGTGCGAAAACGAAAGCTCAGCGAGGTTATTGCCGAGCAGCTCATGGAAGACATCCAGGCGCGAGGCTGGCCAGTCGGCCAGTCGATTGGCACGGAAGCTGAGCTTATGTCGCGCTTCAACGTCAGCCGCGCAACAATTGCGGAGGCTGCGCGCCAGGTTGAACGCCACGGCGCAGCTCTCATGCGTCGCGGCGTGGGCGGCGGCCTCGTTGTCACCAGTTCAGCCGTCGCCGCGAGCTCTCGCGCCGTGTCGACCTATCTTGAGCTGTCCAACGTCACGATCGCCGAGCAGTACGAAGCGGTCCGCGTCATCGAAACACAGGCCGCGCGCTTCGCGGCGGAAAACATTTCTGAATCACACATTCACGATTTGCGCGCGCGCGCAGCGGAAGTGGCGGCGGCACCGGACAACTTGACACTAAACAGCTTGGCCATGCAGCTTCGCATCGCCGTCGCAGACGCGAGCGGCTGTCCGCCGATTGGTCTGTTCCAGCGCGCGCTGGCGCGCGTTCTCACCGCCTACGTTCGCCCGGATTTGCGCGTTGAATCGCGTGACCGAGAGTTTGAGCTTCGCATCGCGGCGGATTTGTCACAGATCGTGGAAGCCATTGCCGCTGGTGACGCGTCGCTGGCGGAACATATTGTACGCAACGACGCCTTGCGCCGTGAAAATCGCGCAAATCAAATCGCCGCTTCGCGTCCAATTCTAACTAAGGGGCCACTGCGCCGCGACTCGCCGACAAAACTTGCTGAGCAAGTTGCTTTCGCCATTCGCGACGACATCGCCGCCAGCGGTTGGCCCACGGGCGCCAAACTCGGCGACGAAGCAGAACTGCCCGGACGTTACGGCGTCAGCCCATGGGTGCTCCGTCAAGCGGTGCGCATTCTCGAGCCACACGGCGTGGTCCGCATGCGGCGCGGCCAAGGCGGCGGTCTCTTTGTCGGTCGACCTTCGCCAGATTATACCGTCGAATGCGCGGTCGCTTACCTTCGCTCCACCGGAATTCTCGTCGTGGATGTTCTCAGCCTGCGCCAGCGCATCTTCCAGAGCGTCGCACAGCTTGCCGCGCTACGCGCGAGCCCAAGTGATCATGCAAGGTTGCGCGAAATCGCAGAAAGCTCGGCAAGCCGAGCTGAAACGCATCGCCAATTTTGCGCTTTGCTTGGCGATCTCTGCCGGAACCAAGTGCTCTCCTTGTTCTGCGCGATCCTCGACAGCTTCGTGTCGAAGAATCTTACCAGCGAGCGCCACGACAAGAACGCACGCGTAGCGGTGATTGAAGCCATCATCGCCGGTGATGGCGCATTGGCGCGTAGACGCATAAACCTTTATCTGAGCAGTTGATCGCAGCGCGGCGCACGCCGACAATCAGTTTGCTTGTCCCACAAAAAACAGCGCAGGCGGGGGCCTACGCTGTTGAAAGTTGGGAAGGAAGCGTGTGCTCAGTACCGATATGAAATATTTACACCGAACGCCGCTGGCTTGGCCCAGATTTGCTGGATGGCGAAATCGCCGGGCAACACCTGCACGCGGTATTCTTCATCAGTAACGTTGGTTCCGAAAACGGCGAGATCCCAGTGGCCGCTTGGAGCCGTCCAGGCAGCACGCAAATTCAGCACGCCGTAGGCGTCTTCCATGAACGTCTCTGCGGTGTCGAACGGAAACTCGGACGTGTACGAGTAATTGCCGCTGAGCGCGAGTACGCCACCTGCTAGCGGAGTTTCGTTGCGCACACCAATGTTGGCCGACCACTCCGGCGCACGCTGCATCTGGAAGCCGCTCGCATCGACGTTGAACGCTGCGTACGTACCTGTGCCTGTCGGCCTCCATTGCGGAGATTCGGGGAAATCGGAATATTCTGCGTGAGTGTAGGCAACGCCAACATCAATCGACAGCGTATCCGTCAGACGCGTTGAGAGTTGCGTATCCACGCCGTAAATCTCGGAGTTCGCTGCGTTGCGATAAACACCGGTGCCACTGACATAAAACGCGAGTTGCAGGTCTTCGTAATCGTAATGGTAGACCGACGCATCGAAACGCATGCGCGGCCCCACATGCCGATAACCGAGTTCGTACGCGCGAATCTGCTCCGGCTCCAACGGGTCAGTGGTGAACGCATTCGGCGTCAGTTGACCTGATTTGAAGCCCTCTGAGTAGGTGAGATACACGCTCGAATTTGGATCAAGCTCGTGGCGGATCGAAACACGAGGCGTGAGGCTTTCCCAGCTATTGCTAAATTCAGGTGATGGCCCGGGTGTCGCACCATTGGCCAGACCAATACCCAACGCCGCCTGCGCCAACGGCGAGATGTTCCAAGATCCAGTGCCCTCTTCTTCGCTGTAGCGTGCGCCGAGCGTTAAGAACCAGGAGTCGGTGAACTCCCAAGTCGCGTCACCAAACAGCGCCCATGCATCAGTGTCCTGATCAGCGTAATACAATTCGCCGGAAATTGCCGCGCCGCCAGTAACCGCCGAGCCAAGCGTGAACGGGAACGGGCGCTGCCCTGCCTTGTTCGAATAGTAGAACGCGCCCACGAGCCAATCGAATGGACCATTCTCTCCTGAAAGATTGAACTCCTGCGAGATTGTTTCGTTTGTCAGGCCGAACTCGGTATCGAAAATCTGAACGCTCGTTCCATCCTGATCGATAAGATTATAGTTCTCTTCGTCGCGATACATCGTGTACGAAATCAGCTTCATCGAACCGATGTCGAATGACGACGTCAGATAGAGCGCATCAATTTCCGCGGTGAAATTGTTCGGGAGATCGTAAGCCACCTGACCGGGCTCGGTCGGCGCGACACCGCCCGGGAAAAGCGCCCCAAGCGCCTGGGGGTCGCCCGTGACCGGGTCCGCTTCGATGTTGAAGATATAGGGACGGGCGTCGTCCTGATCAGTGTGCTGGTAGGCGAGCAGAAACGACATTGAATCTGTAGGCTCAAACAACAATGACGCGCGGGCGGACCAATTCTCATACTGACCCACAGTGTCGTCGCCAGTGACGATGTTGGTCACCCAACCATCGCCGGCCTCCGATGCGAAGCTGATATCGGCAGCAAGATTTTCGGTTAGGGCCGTTGAGCCATAAACGGCAAACTCGCGCGTATTGTAGCTAGAGTACGAGGCGCGCGCCTGCAGCGAAGGGTCAAACGAAGGGTCGCGCAGCTGCATTAGAATAGCGCCGCCCGTGGCATTGCGGCCGAACAGCGTGCCCTGTGGTCCCTTAAGGACTTCAACGCTGTCCAAATTGATGAACATCGAGTCGGCGGTGTTTTGGCTCGGCTGATAAAAACCATCCAAGTATATCGCGACGTTGTTGGAATACCCGGTGCCCGCAATCGAGTTGCCGACGCCGCGGATGGACGGCTGCCCGAAGCTGCCGTTCGAATCGATTCGCAGGCTCGTCACCATTTGCGGCAAATCAGATACACGGTTCGCTTGCGATGCTTCGAGCCGCTCGGCGTTCACCGTGCTGACCGCGATTGGAACCTCAACCAAAGATTGTTCGCGGCGTTGGGCGGTCACGACGATCTCGCCACTATCGGCGGCGTCTTGCGCCCAAGCCCCGGAAGCTGGCGTCAACGCGCAGACGAGCGCCGTCGTCAATATCAAGGAACCCTTCGACATATTCCCTCCCTAGACGCGCTGGATTTTTTGCGCGCTCTTTGCGTAGGCTATTATAGGCCTAACGTCTCATTCGTACAATTTATTCTCCAGTAAAGAAGCACTATACAGCCTGATTTCGTAGGCGTTTTGATGACCGCGGCATCTTTGCAACAAAGGGCCTGCCCACAGCGAGCGCGCACGCGGCTTGGTCCGCCCTATTTGTCACAGGGCGTTAGACAGACTGGTAGAATGGCTCGCCCGCATCTCTGGGCTGCCCTTAATCAACGCGTTCTAAGCGATCCCGATTTCGCGCGGTGGGGTTGCTACCCAACCGGCCAAACGAGCCGCAAACGCGGAATGCCTATGACGTAGCCCGAAAGCGCCTGCGCCGGCTCACCGGGCTTAAGCTGAAACTCGGGGATGCGCCTTAGCCATTCTTCTAGGAACACACGCAACTCGATCGTCGCCAGCAAAGCCCCAACGCAGCGATGGGGCCCAGCGCCAAAACTCAAATGCGCTTTCCGTGATCGTCCCAGATCGATCTCAGTCGGTCGATCAAACTGCCGGTCATCAAGGCCGAAACTCATGGTCGGCGCAAGCATCGTGTCGCCGGCCTTGAGCTGCGCTCCGTGGAATTCGCAATCGCGCGTGACGATGCGACCCAAGACGCCGATCGGGTAACGTCGAAGCAGCTCATCGACGGCGCGCGGAATATCCGCTGGCTTGCCGACCAGATGCGCCCGCAACGGAGCATTGCGCGCCAAGTGAAGGGCGTAAAACCCCATCGATGACGCGACCGTATCAAGGCCGGCCGTCAGCAACAGCTTCACCATGCCGTTGAGCACATCATCGGACAGCGGCGCACCCTCGATCCGAGCTCGCAACAAATCGCTAATTAGGTCGTCGCCCAACGCGCAGCGCCGCGTCTCGACAACGTTTCGCGCGTAGGCGTCGACAAGTTCGCGCCCCGCCATGGCGTCTTCCACCGTGGCGGGGCGAACGACTTTTTCTGCGATTCTCAGCAAGTGCGCGCGATCTTCATCCGGCCAATCGACCAGAGACATGAACACGGCCACGGGCAATTGAGTCGCGAAGTCGCCAATGAACTCGCACTCGCCAGCAGGCAAAAAGCCCTCAATCAACTCAACCGCAAGCGTGCGCGCCTTCTCTCCCAGCTTCTCAACCGCCTCGGGAACGAAGGCCTTAGCAAGCAAAGCTCTGTACAAGGCGTGTGCTGGTGGATCCAACATGAGCGGCACCAGGGGCGGCTCGGGATTCATCGCCTTGACCACCATGAACTGGCTCGACGAAAACAAGTCAGGGGTGGTCAGCACATCTTTGAGAGCCTCGCCACGCGCCGCGACCCAGTGCCCCGTATTACAGGGCGTCCAAAACACGTCCGGCACGCCTGCAGCTTGAAGTGCATCAGCAATGCGTCGCTGACAATCCCCGTCCTCTGCATCGAAATCGAAGAGATCGAACTCGACGACCTTGTCCGCACCCACATGATCCGGCTTCTCTACGATGGGAATGTCCAGCTTCAAAAAAAGCCTCCCCCTTCAAAGATGAATCGTGTGCGTAGGTTCGTCTGGCTTGAAGCGATAGAGGCGTTCGGCGTTGCCGCGCAGCACTTTGTATTTCTGATCGTCCGTTAGCTTACCCAACATAGAGTGGGCGAACTGGATGCAATCGGGCCACTTGCAGTCGGAGTGCGGATAGTCTGTTTCGATACAGACATTGTCTTCACCAATGATGTCGATCGTGGCGATGCCAGCTTCGTCGCGAATAAAGCAGCCGTAGACATGCTCGTGAAAAAGCTTGCGAATGTCGAGCGTCATGAAGTCGACGAGATTTTCTTCCGCGTCGCCCAGCATTTGCGTGGTGTGATCGATGCGACGATTACCTTTAGCAGCCCAATGGCGGTGATTGTTGAGCACTTCTTCCGCGCGCTCGAGGAAGTAGGGCATCCATCCCACGCCGCCTTCCGAAAGCGCGATCTTCAACTTCGGGAAGCGATGGAACATCGGCGAAAAGAGCCAGTCTAGCATGCAGCCGCTGCTTGTCGCGCCAATCGCCCATGCCATCGTGGCGACCTCGGGAGCATCTTCAGCAAAGCGGTTTCGCTTGCCGCCCGTACCCTGGTGCATGCAGACCACGACTTGCGCCTGCTCAGCCGCCGCCAGTAATGGATTCCAATAACCTTTGGGGTCGTTGAGCGTGGGCAAACCGACTTTGTCCAACAGTTCAGGAAACGAGAATGCGCGCGCACCCTTCTCAGCGCAGCGTTCCAGTTCGGCGGTGGCAAGCTTCACATCCCAGAGCGGCAACAGCACGTTGGGGATGAAGCGGCCAGGCGCAGCGCCAACCCATTCTTCAAACAGCCAATCGTTCCATGCTTGGATGCACGCTAGACCTAGCTCCTTATCCTCGGCGTTCCGGAACAATTCGCCCGTAAACCCAGGAATGGTGCCGAAATTGAGCGAGCCCAGAATGCCCGCTTGATCCATATCCTTCAGCCGCTCCTTCACATCGTAGCAGCCTGGACGCATGGAGGCGTAAGTTGTTGGGTCCGGTGTCCAATCCTCCCTGCGTCGGCCCATCGCCGTCAGCAAGCCGAGCATTGGACGCTTGGCGCCTTCATAGGCCCAAAAATCGTTGCCACCGATCTGCACCACCTTTGGGGCGCGATCCTTGTACTTAGCTGGCATACGATCCAGCCAAAGATTAGGCGGCTCCATAATGTGATCATCACAGGAGATAAGCCAGTCCAGTCGCTTTGCGGTCATTCTTCACCCTCAATTCGCATGCTTCGCCGATCGACCAGCACCGTTGGAGATAGGCAAGCTTTTGTGCGCCCACATCATCCCGCCGCTGAGGATCGGACTGACATCGGGTTCTACCAATTCGTAGTTTGGTATTTTCTCCAGAAGCCCTTCGATCGCGAGCTTCAGCTCAAGTCTTGCCAAATGGTTGCCAAGGCATTGGTGAATGCCGACTCCGAAGGTCAGATGGCGATTTGGCTTGCGATCGAGCACGAGATTTTGCGCGTCTTCGAATACGCGCTCATCATGATTGGCCCAGCCATAGACCAGCAAAATGCGCTCGCCTTCTCTCAATTCGCTCCCTGAGAGCGTGACATCTTTAGCGATATAGCGCGCATCCATGAAAGCCGACGCGTTCAGCCGCAGACTCTCATCAACGATGGCCGGGATCTTTGAAGGATCTTCGATTAAAGCCTTGCGCACGTGGGGACGCACGCCGATCTCGCGAACTGCGTGGCCAATAGCATGCTTGGTTGTATCGATGGCGCCGCCGGCGGCTGACCACATGAGCCCGAGGATTTCGTCTGGTTGGTAGCGGCGTCCGTCGACCTCGTGCCGCAATATCGACGATACCAAGTCCGACTCGCGCGGGGCGGCTCGACGTTCCTCCACTTTCTGTTCCAGAAACGCCTTGAAATCGCCGACCGCCTTCATTTGGCGCTCGACGTCGCCGCTCCCGGCCGCTGCGACGAGATTGGAAAAGCCTGTGTCGAAAGCGTAGGCATCCTCGTCGCTGAAGCCGAACAGCATCGCCATGGCGCGTGCGGGAATGAGCGCAGCGAAATCGGTCACGGCGTCGCCGCCGCCACGCGCAGCAATTTTCTCCAACGCGTTGGCGACGATGTCGCGGATCGCGCTTTGGTGCTCGTGCACGGCCTTCGGCGTCACCAATGGCGCGAACACAGAACGGTAAAACGTGTGGTCCGGTTCGTCGGACTCAAGCGGAATGACCGGAACGGGGCTGGCTTGCGGCGGCAACGTGATGCGCTTGGAGCAAATGAATGTTTCCGTGTCCCGTAGGACGGAGACAACATCGTCATAACGGCTCGCGATCCAGAACCCGCCATGGGCGTCGCTGTACCCCAAAGTCGGCGCAGCGCGCAGACGCTCGCCCCACCCGAACAATTCATCGCGCTTGAGCGGCAACGCGTGGTCGAAATCCACCTTTAGCATCGGCGTCAATCTCCGCTTTGACTACATCAGGCCGCGGCCAATTCATAAAGCGAGCCGACATATTCACCGATGTCTTCAGGCTTCAGCTTTTGCTTGGCGACTTCAGCCAATGGCTGAGAAAAGCCCATGAACACAGTCTCACCGATAAGCCGCGTCTGCTCATCGAAGGGCCAGATCACCAAGTGATGCGCATGCTGCAGATATAGGCCGCTGGGATCGACATCGAACCCGGCTTGATTGAGAACGTGACCCTTCACTGCATTCTTCTGACGCCCTTCGGTGATCACCGCGTCGCCATCAACCATGCACAGGACGATGTCCCACTCGAGACGCACATCAATGGTCTCGAACAATGGGAGATAAAAATGCGCGCGGACATCGTCGCGTCCCTTGATGGAGACCGGCGCTGTTTCGTGATTGTATATGATGTATTCCGCTTGCGGCGACAGCCGCGCGATTGCCGGTTCGATATTTCCGCCAGCTTCGACCGCGATGTGAAAGCGCACTTCTTCAAGCATGCGCCGCCGGCGCGGATCGGTTTCGCTCAGCCAGCGTTGATGAACGCCCACGGGGTTTTTATTGGGATCGATGATCGGCATCCGCTTCTCCCTAGCCTAATAAGCAGGCAAATATTTTTATTTGATAGGCTATATGCTCACCTTTCTGGCCTGTCCAGGCCGAATTCATAGCACCAATCGACAATTTAATATGCTCTATGCGGCTAAACATCCGAGGCAATCTTGCCTCCGTCCACCACCAGCTCGTGACCGTTGATGTAGGAGGCTTGAGGCGAGCAGAGCCAGATAGCGGCCCGCGCCATCTCGTCGGCGTCGGCCAGCCGGCGCATGGGGTTGTTGTCAATGATTTGGGCCCGCAACTCCGGCGCACTCTCAAGGTAGCGATCTAGCTGCGGCGTGCGGATGCCGCCTGGACAGAGCGAATTGATGCGCACGCCCGCATGGCCGTATTCGATCGCCGCGGTTTTGGTGAGCCCGTTCACCCCATGCTTTGACGCCACATAGGGCGCGAGCCCCGGATGGCCGCGCACGCCCGCAATCGACGCGACATTGACGATGGCGCCGCCGCCTTGCGCCACCATCACGGGAATCTGATGGCGCAAACCATGAAAGACGCCGGCCAGATTGATGGCGACGACTCTGTTAAACGTCTCCAGAGTTTGCTCCGTCAGCGGCTTCACGTCGCCTTCAATGGCCGCATTATTGACTGCGAAATCGAGCCGGCCGAACTCGCGCACTGCCGCCTCGACCATCGCGCGTGCGTCGTCGTCGACGGACACATCCGCGCGCACGAACAACGCCAGACCGTCCGCGGCGCGGATTTCGTCAACCGTCGCACCGCCTGTCTCTTCCACGATCTCCGCCACCACCACAGCGGCGCCACGTTTGGCGAATTGGACCGCGATTTGCTTGCCCAGGCCGATCCCGCCGCCGGTGACGAGCGCCACGGCCCCTTCAAACTCTTTATCCAAGCCGTTTCCTCCCGAGGGTTCTAAACGCCCCGCTCGACCAACAGTGACAAATCGTAGGCGGTATGTACAGATCGGTCAAAACACACCCAGAGCAGGGAGCTAGCCGATGCGTCCAGAACGGTTTGTCTATAGCGCCGATCAAACGGCCCTTGACGACCTTAGCGCGCGCCTGGCGCGCACGCGCTGGTCCCCGGAAATCGGCAATGCGGACTGGAGTTACGGCGTCAACGGCGCCTATCTTCGCGAGCTCGCGGATTATTGGAAAGGCGGCTTCGACTGGCGAAAGCAAGAGGTGGAGATCAATCGCTTCTCGCATTTCCGCGCGCGCCTCTCCAACGGCCCCACCGTCCACTACATCCACGCGCCCGGTAAGGGGCCAAAGCCGATGCCGCTCATTCTTACGCATGGCTGGCCTTGGACGTTCTGGGATTGGAACACGCTCATCGGCCCGCTTAGCGATCCTGGCGCTTACGGTGGTGATCCTCGCGACGCCTTCGATGTGATCGTGCCTTCCCTGCCCGGTTACGGCTTCTCCACACCGCTCACACAGCAGGGCATCACCGCGCCAGTGGTCGCAAACATGTGGCGTGAGTTGATGCGCGAGGTGCTCGGCTACAAGCGCTTCTCAGCTGCGGGAGGCGATTGGGGCGCCTTCGTCACTTGGGAGCTCGGCACCCGCTTCGTCGACGATCTTCAAGCTATTTATCTGTCATTTCCGCCGCTTTGGCACGCTGGCGGCGTAGAAGGCTTGCGGGCTGACGACTATGCGCCGGAGGAAGCTGGGTGGTTCGAAAAAACCCAACGCAAGTGGCAAACGGCAATTGCCCACCTGACAGTACATTCGCGCGATCACCAAACTCTCGCCTGGGCTCTGAACGATTCCCCGATTGGCCTCGCGGCTTGGCTGTTGGAGCGTCGCCGAAATTGGAGCGATTGCGACGGCCGACTTGAATCACGTTACTCGCGCGATTTTCTGCTCACGAATGTAACGCTGTACTGGCTGACGCAATCCATCAGCTCCTCGATGCAGCTCTATGCCGAACAATTTCGCGCCGGTTCCGCCGCGGCCGACAATTATTCAGGCGCACAGCCCCCCGCGCGCATCGAAGCCCCCACCGGGATCGGAGTCTACCCCGAAGAGGTCGCGCTGATGCCGCGCAAATTGTGCGAGCAAGCCGCCAACTTGGTTTATTGGAACGTATTGCCGGCGGGCGGTCACTTCGCCCCCGCCGAAGTTCCAGACCTTTATCTCAATGAGCTCAGGACGCACTTTCGCGCCTTCCGGTGAACGTGCGGAGAACGTTGACAGCGCCATCGCGGCATGAATTAGTAGGCGGAATAAGAGGCCCTGCCTCAGGCGGGCAAGCATTAGGAAGAGGCATAACCTGACAGCCACGGCGCACATTATGGCCCGCACACGCCTGCGCGATGTGCGACCTCGGGTGGGGAGCTAAGCCCGTGGGCCTCCACTATATCAGCTTCTTTGTGGGCGCCGGCTTTCCCAACGAAGCACTCGCCGCAGCCGCGGATTTGCCGCTCGATTTCGTCGGGGCGGACGCCGGCACCATCGATGTCGGCCCCTATCAGTTGGCGGGTGATGGCACGATCTTCAGCGAAACGCTGTGCCGGCACGACCTGACGCGCGCGCTGCGTTTGGCACGGCAAAAGAAAATTCCGTTTGTGATCGGATCGTGCGGAGGCTCCGGGCGCAATTGGGGCGTTGATTGGTTCGCCGACATGGTTCGCCAAGCGGCGCGCGAACAAGGATTGGGGCCGCTGCGCATAGCGCGCATCTATGCCGAGCCTGATCGCGACTATCTAAAACAGAAGTTGTCCGCGGGAGAAATCCGCCCTCTCTCGGCTTCCACCGAACCTTATACTCAAGACCATATTGATCGCAGCACTCGCATCGTTGGCGTTATGGGCGTCGAGCCCTTCATCGCGGCGCTGGAGTCTGGCGCTGATGTGGTCCTTGCTGGCCGCGCCACCGATTCTGCGATCTTCGCTGCAATCCCGCTGATGTGGGGCAAGTCCGCCGCGCTCTCTTGGCACGCCGCCAAAGTTGCAGAGTGCGGCGGCGCCATTGGTGATCCAGCAAAGAACGATCTGCTGCACGTCGTGCTAGAAAACGATAGCTTCCTCGTTCGCCCGCTCGCGCCGGGTGCGCGCTGCACGCCATGGAGCGTCGCTGCACACCAGCTCTATGAAAACGCCGATCCGACGCGGTTCGTGGAGCCTTCGGGTACAATTGATGCGTCTACGGTCGATTATCGCGAACACGACGCGAACACTACGCGGATATCAGGCGCGCGCTTCGAGCCTGCGGCCCAGTACACGATGAAATTGGAAGGCGTCGAGCCCGTAGGTTATCAGAGCATAGCGATGGCGTCTTACAGCGATCGCGTCCTTCTTGAAGAACTACCGGATTGGCTCGTGCGCATGCGACAGGAAGTCGACGCCAAGCTTGCGCGCGTTTTTGGCGATCACGTTAGCGAAGCCATTCTCACCATTCGGACTTATGGCGCGGGCGATGGCGCTGATCTGTTCGCAGCCGAGCGGCCAGGCGTCCCGCAGGCCGACGCATTCTTCCTGCTCGATGCCGTTGCGCCGTCACAAGAAATGGCGACCGCCGTTGCTAATGTCGCCTGGCATACACTGGTGCATTTCCCGCCTTCGCGCTGGCGCGGCGGCGTGCTCACGGCGGCGTGGCCTTTCAATCCGCCTATCATCGAGCGTGGGCGTCAGCATCGCTTCAATGTCAATCATGTGGTTGTTCTCGAGGACCCGCTCGAAATGCTCCGGTTCGAGTATGAGGACGTAACATGACAGCCGCTGCGAACACAAAACGCCTGCGCGATGTCGCCGCTTGCGTTCGCGGGAAAAATGCGGGTCCGTTCATCGTCACAATCGACATCTTCTTCCCTGATGCAAAGACGTACGACCGTGTCGTCGCCGCGAATGTACTCACGCCAAAGCTGGTCGCCCCGCTGTACGGCGTGAGCGCACACGTTGTTCACGTGATCTGTGTGCCCCAGGCGTTGGCCATCAAAGTGAGCCTACCGCGACCTCGCCCTGCTGGAGATACGGCCGAGCGCGATGTCGCGGGCGGTCAGCAATTCACACGCTTGCTCAATGTTCAGATTCCCAACGGTGGCAAGGATTAATGATGTCTGGTTTGACCGGCCGTGTCGTTGTCGCCGCCCACTCCAGCGATGGGAAAGCACGCTTCGTTAGCGATGATCACGTTCCACCGACCGATCTGGCTGCGGGTGGTGTAACCGCTCGTCTCCTATGGGGGCGTGACGAAGCTCCCAATTTTCCGGACAATGGCCGCGCGCAGGCCCAAGCGCTAATGCCGCCCCCCGGCGGCTTGCGCCTTTCGACTTTGACAATACCAAGCGGCGCCAACGGGCCGTATCATGATTTCATCGCCAAAAACCTTGGCGCTTTCGCAGAGCCAGAAGCGCCAGGCTTTCATCGCACGCCCTCGCTCGACGTGATCGTTGTGATCGAAGGCGAAATCGTTCTCGAACTGGACGCTGGCGATAGACAGACGCTTGGGCGCGGGGATACCGCCATTCTTAATGGCGTGCGCCATCGCTGGAGCAACAATCACCGCACGGACGCAACCCTTCTCGCCGTGGTTATCGGCGCGCAGGACCGCCGCAGCTAAAGGAGCAGGAAATGAATGCTGGCGCAAACGCCGGACGCACCGCTCTCGTCATTGGCGCTGCCTCGGGCATGGGCGCGGCCTGCGCCAGAGCCCTGAAGGTCGCCGGCTACGACCTCGTCGTCGCCGACCTCTCACTTGACGCTTTGCGTGCCGTCGCCGACTCGCTTGCGGCGCGGGCGGTTGCGACCGATGTTGCAGACAGCGCTAGTATCGCCAATCTCGCAAAGCATTGCGCGAACGGCGTCGATGCACTCGTGCATACGGCTGGCCTTTCGATGTCTATGGCGTCGTTTGAGCGCATCATTGAGGTCAATCTCGGCGGCACAGCGCGCGTGTTGGACGCGTTTCAGTCCTTAATGCATCCAGGCGGCGCAGCCGTCTGCTTTGCATCGATCGCGGGACATATGGTGGGCGAAGTCAGTGAGGCAACCCGCGCCGCGCTCGACAAACCATTAGAGCCGCATCTGGCAGAAAATGTGCGCCTAACGCTGCCGCGAGAGGCGCGCATTCCGGGCATGGCCTATGGCTTGTCTAAGCTGGGCGTGCTCCGCTTGGTCCAAAGAACCGGCGTAGCCTGGGGCCCCAATGGCGTACGCGTGTGCTCTGTTTCACCCGGGCTAATCGAAACGCCGATGGGCAATCTTGAACGCAGCGCCGAAGCGGACGCCGCGGTGGCGGTCGCGCCAATCCCCCGGGTCGGACGCCCCGATGAAGTCGCTGATCTAGTGACGTTCCTCTGTTCGGAGAAGGCCGGCTTCCTCACCGCGATCGACAT
Organism: Hyphomonadaceae bacterium; assembly: GCA_033764855.1. Lineage (GTDB taxonomy): Bacteria > Pseudomonadota > Alphaproteobacteria > Caulobacterales > Aquidulcibacteraceae > Vitreimonas. The sequence goes on from JANRIP010000039.1 coordinate 124,743, forward strand.
CATCATCGACGGTGGCTGGGTCAGCGCCATCCAAACCGCAACCGCTGAGTCACCCATAGCGAAAGTACTGGCGGCGAGTCGCGCCAAGAATTGAGCAGGGAGCGAACGCGATATGGGTGAACTAGCCGGTAAATCAGCAATAATCACAGGTGCCGCTCGCGGCTTGGGCGCAGCGATCGCCGAAATTCTTGTCCGCGAAGGCGCCAGGGTTGCGATCACCGACACGCTCGCGGACGAAGGCCAAGCGCTGGCCGATCGACTCGGCTCTAACGCTAGCTTCTTGCAGCATGACGTCACCGATGAAAGCCAATGGCGCGCCGTGGCTGATTTCACACAAAGCGCGCTGGGCCAAATCGATATACTGGTCAACAACGCCGGTCTACTCGGCCTCTACGCGTTCGACGCCACCCCACCCGAACTCTGGAACAGACTTGTCGCAGTAATGCAGACAGGCCCCTATCTCGGCATGAGAGTGATCTTGCCGCGTATGGTGGAAGCCGGCGGCGGCTCAGTGGTGAACATCATCTCCACCAACGGCGTTCGCGGCATGGCCAATTCTGCGGCCTACACCGCCGCCAAGCATGGCGCGCTCGGGCTGACGCGGGCACTCGCACTCGAATATGCACCCAAGGGCGTGCGCATTAACGCGGTGTGCCCAGGCGCCATGCGCACTCCGATGCTGCAGCAAACCTTCGGCGCGCAGATGGAAGAGTTCGCCGCACACGTTCCGCTGGGCCGTATCGCCGACCCTCACGAAATAGCGGAGGCGGTTTCGTTTCTCGCATCGCCCCGCGCATCATTCTGCGTCGGCGCCACCCTACTAGTCGACGGCGGCATGACCGTCGGCTGATCAGCACAACGCGACCGGAACAGGTCAGGAGAGTCATCACATGATCATGGATACGGACGATTCTTTCCATCCAAACAACGGCGACCCGCATTGGAATGAAAGCGCATGGATCCCGTTTATGATTCCGGAGAAGCGCCTCAACGGATGGATCTATTTCTTTCACCGCACCAAGCTAGGCTACACTATCGGTGGCGTCGCGGCATGGGATCCAAGCGGCGAGGAAATGTGGAATTGCCGCATCTATGATTGGGGCATCCCCTATCCGACGCCGCCCGGCGCAGACATGTACGACTTTCAGCTGCCGAACAGCCTCAAAGTTGAAACCATCGCGCCAATGCGCTCCTACCGCTTCCGCTACGACAATATTGGCTGCAGCTTGGACTTGCGCTGGGACGCCACCATGCCCGCGCACGACACCGGCTATCCAGATCATTCCTTCGAATGGGGCAGCCATCATTACGAACAATGCGGCCGCATGACGGGCACGGTCGTGCTCGATGGCGAAGAACTGAGAATCGATTGCTGGTCTAACCGGGATCGGTCTTGGGGACCTCGCGAGGTGAAGATCAATCCGCGTGGCGATTTTCCATGGGCCGTCGCGTCGGATCAACATTGCTTCCACGTCACCGCAATGACCAAACTCGCCATCCCTGACGACCCTATCGAAGGCTTAATCGATCCGCTTGTATCTGGCTGGTACATGCGTGACGGCCAGTTGGCGGCCATTAAAAGCGGCGAGCGCAGTGTTACACGTGCGTCGGACGGACGCGTTCTCACCGTGAAGATTGATGGTGTCGACGCGTTGGGCCGCGCCCTAATAGCGCAAGGGCGCTGCCTAAACTGGTTCCGTTGGACTGGTCTGCCGGTATTCAACTATTTCAACCTCACCGATTGGAACTTGAATGGCGAACAAGCCTGGGGTGAAGTTCAAGACTTCTTTCCAGTGTCGCAATTCAGACAATTCGCGCGCAGCCGTCAGAAGGCGGGCTAGGCGCAGATGGACAAAATCGAAAGCCGTCACATCAACGCCTTCCGTCGATACTTGGACGGACCGGTGGGACAGGCGCTCAGCGCCGACAAAACCATCGGCCACGTGCCCAAGCAGATGGCTGCGAGCCTGACGCGCTTGTTGGCGCGGTCGAATAGCGCCAACGCGCAATACGCGGATATGCGCGCATCGGCGCGCGTGCTTCTCGACGCGAAAGGCGCGTTCACGTCCAGCGCCGGGCACAACCTTTGCAAGCGCCTGCACGATCAGCTTGACGCGATGCCAGAAGACAATAACGCCTTGGACGCGCTGTTGATTGAAGCCCTCACTCTTCTCCGCACGGAAAAAGGGGTCGGAGCGGAGACCGCCTATAAAAATTTAGTGCAGCAGGACATCGCGCGCACTACAGCGCTTGAGCAGGCCTATGACGAGCTCTTGCGCGCGCCCGGGATCGCGGCTGCATCGCAACCTGGCGATACGCTCACGACCGAACAGATCGGGCGCTTGCTTGGCGAGCTCAAGGCCAGGTGCGACGAGCCGGACGATCTGCAAGTCGTGGCGACAAATATCGTCGTCGGCGGATACTCGAAACTCACCGTGTTCGTGAGCCTGCGCAACAACCGGGTTTTGCCCAGCGAGATTGTGGTCCGCTTCGATCGCCCGGAATCGCCGCAGGACACGACCGTCGCATCCGAATATCCGCTTCTCAGGGCGCTGTACGCCCGCGGCGTCAAAGTCCCGCGACCACTCTATATCGATAATGAGGGTATCATTCTCGGCGCTCCACTTATTATCGTCGCGCGCGAACCTGGCCAAATCGTCGCCGATCCGCATAAATTCCACGAGCCCGGCCCGAACCACAAACTCGCTATCTCCATGGCGCAAGACTTGGCTGCACTTCACACTGTGCCGCTTGAAGCGCTCCCGGCCTCACTTCCGGGTCGCGCTCAATCCAATCACGCACTCGCCATTGAAGACCTAAAATCTCTACGCGAGGTTTGGACTGCGACAGCAAGCAAATCCACCATTGTTGAGGCCGCCTTCCACTGGCTCGAAGCGAATATCGAACACGTTGGCGAACATAAATCGCTGGTACATGGCGATTTCCGATTTAACAATATTCTGGTCGAGGATAGCTCGGTTGCCTGCATACTTGATTGGGAGCTCGCATCCGTCCGCAACCCCGCTTTTGATCTCGGCTATGCGTATCATCACGTTGTGCAGCTCGCGCCCTGGAATGTCTTCATCGCCGCTTACGAAGCGGCCGGCGCACCTTGCCCGCCCGATGTCACGATCAATTTCTTTGCCTTGCGTACCGAGTTGTTCGCGGTCGTCTATCTAACCAAGCTCGAAGCGGGTTTCGCCGCCGGTGCGTTCAACAACATTGATCTCATTTACGCGGGTACACATGTGCGTCAGCACAATTTGTACCTTCTCGCAAAGCGCTTGGCTGCTGTCACGCACGGGGAGACGATGTAGCGCCGCACTCAATTTCCGGTTGCCCCTTTCGCTGAGCGGATGAGCTCGATATGGCGGTGATGCCGCGTCTCCGCACGCTGGTCTCTCAGCAGTTGCCGCAACGCCGCCTTGAGCTGGCGAGCTATTGGGCCTAGCTGCAACTCCGCCTCAGCCTCCCGCGCTTTCGCAGCAGCGACCAACGCCACAACGTGAGCATGGCCAAGCGCGGTGATCCAAAGGCCGCCATCTTCGTGTTGGCGAACGAGATCGCGCCTTACCATCTGACGGATAAGGTCAGGATCAACGCTGATACCTACGTAGGACAATAGCTGGTTCACCTGCACGATTGTGCGACCACCCTGCTGCGCCAAAACGCCCAGCAAGTGCCGCGCTGCTAGGCTAAGCTCGTTCCGTTCAGCCTCCTGAAGCACGAGTTCCCTCAGCGAATAATACGCATCAGTCACCAGCAATAGCAGGCTGTCGCTCTCTCCGTCATTCAGCTCAATTTCCGGCGCTTTCTTCGCATAGCGGCCACCATGGAACAGCAAGGGTTCTTTGTGTTGATGTTCGAACGCGGCCACTTCACCTACGAAAATGATGTGATCGCCGCCCTCGTACTCGAAAACCTTCCGGCACTGAAAGCAGGCGCTGTAGCCGGGCAGAAGGGGCGAGCCTCCGATCCCGCGTCCCAGCACCATTCCGGCGAATTTGTCAGCGTTGCGCTTTGCGAAGCGGTTGGACAGCGCTTCTTGATCATGCGCCAAGATGTGAACGGCAAAGTGCTCAGCGGCCGCGAAAGTCGCAAGACTTTGCGAAGACTTGCTGAGGCTCCACAGCACCATAGGCGGATCGAGCGAAACAGAATTGAAGCTGTTCGCCGTAACCCCAACGTCGGCGCCCTCGTGGGCCGCGGTCACGATCGTGACGCCCGTCGCGAAGGCACCAAGGGCAGCGCGCAACGCCATTGCATCTAAGGAGGCATTCCCTTCCACGCGTTCACTCCCTATTCGCGCGGGTGGCCCATCTAAGGGCGACTACTAACGGCGGAGTGCGAGCACCTGTCAACGCCCATTCGCCCGATTGCGCATACTATTTCAGCAACATTGGCCCATCTAAGTCCCTAGACTGACTGGAGCCTTCGCTGATATAGCCTAATAAAATGTCCCGAGGGGCGATCAATAGGGAGGCTTGGTCCGTGCCGGAAGTGAGAGTCCCCAACAATGCAAGTGAGATTTCCGCGGAGTGGCTTACGTCCGTCTTGGCCCCAACGTATCCGGGCACGGTCATAACGTCGGTTCATCAGGGTACATCCCTGCACGGCACGGCGACGAAAATTCGTCTTCTTCTCGCATATAACGACGCGGGGCACATGCACCGTCTGCCCGCCACCATGTGGTTTAAGGGAGGCTTCGAAGCCCACAGCGCGACCGAAGATATTCTAGCTTGTTATAATGGCGAAGCGGCCTTCTTCCGCCACTTGGCCAAAAACTTGGACATTGGCTGTCCGCGATCCTTCGCCACGGTCATGAACGAAGACACTGGCCGGTCTTGCATTTTGCTCGAAGACTTGTTGCTGCAAAACGCCACGTTCGGCCATGCATCCAAACCACTTTCGCCGGACCAAGCCGCGCGCGTTTTGTCCTTCCACGCCAAACTGCATGGGCGCTACTGGGAGCGTACGGTCGAGCTTGATCAGTACGATTGGCTCAAGGGAGGCGGCGCCCTGCTTGGCGGCGGCGTGACGGCGAAGCAGTTCGAGCCTGAGAACTGGAACATCTGCATGGCGCTTCCGCGCGCCGAGTTCATCACAGGGCCGCTTCGCGATCGGGAGCGCGTCGGCAAGTTAATGCTTCATATGCTGCGTACCGACACGGAAAAGGCGCAATGCCTGGCGCACGGCGATCCCCATCTTGGAAATACGTTCATGCTTCCCGAGGGCCGCGTCGGCTATCTAGACTGGCAGACAGTTATGCTGGGCTATTGGGCGTTCGACGTCGGCTATTTCATGACGACAGCGATGACCGTAGCTGATCGCCGCCATGCCGAGCGCGACTTGATTGCGCACTATTGCAAAGAACTCGCCGCGTTGGGCGTTTCGCTGCCGTTCGATTTGGCGTGGCTGCAATATCGCCGTCACTCATTGTATAATCTGGCGTGGGGCGCGGGCACGCCCGGCTGGCAACCCGAAGACGTCTACTGCATCAACACAGAGCGCGCCTACACCGCTGCGCTCGATCTCGACATGCTCGGCGCCTGGGAAGAACCTTGGGTCGCTTGAGCATTGTGCGGACCGCCGCCAGCGGCTGGTGCGAGCGCAGAGTGCGTGATGCCGCACTGGTGAGCAGCAAAGGCGGTCAGTCGTGATGGATCGAAGTTGGAGACGGCTCCAAATTTTCGTGATGTTGGCGGACTCACCGCCAAGCGTGGACGAGAGCTCAGAAGGGGCCAAGTCTATCGGTCCGAGGCGGTACTGAATCCAAACAAAGCTGACGAAACGGCGCTGCGTGATGCAGGTGTTGTGCTCGTCTGCGATCTCCGTAGCGAATCTGAACGTGAGCGCGCGCCGAATGCGTGGTGGCGCGCCCAAGGTACTGAGTTGCTCGAATTCGATGTCCTCGCGGACGTGCGTGGGTCGGCAGACGCGTGGGCGACACTTGCAGCTGCCCCGGCGCTGCGCGACGCAATGGCAGTCAGGCACTCACTTCATGGCGGCTTGCCGGAAGCAGCGGCGACGCACTTCAGCGTAATCGCGCATCGCATCGCATCCGGCGGCGTCCCGTTGCTTATACATTGCACTGCCGGGAAGGACCGCACGGGATTTCTCGTTGCGGCGCTCCTGACCTTACTGGACGTTCGTGAAGAAGCCCTCGTTGCCGATTATTTGGCAAATGCAGGCCGAGACAGCGCCACCGTTAGAGAAGCCACTGGCGCCATAATCGCCCACCACATCGGGCAACCGATCGGGGACGACGCGCTTTCGGGCCTTGTGGGCGTGGAAGAAAGCTATTTGCGCGCGAGCTTTCCGCCGAAATGAGGCTTTCGGAAGAGGCACATTGGTTTCTGCGAACTAAGCATTACTGGCGAGCCGAGCGAGTTTGACACCGCTACGCTTTGATATCATTCGACAGTGTCGCTTCCCGCCGCGCCAAAAAGCGCGTTTTGGCCCGATAATCTTTGGCAAATGCGAGGGTCACCTTGGAAAAGCGCGTTTTGGGTATGAACGGGCCGGAGATTTCGGTTCTTAGCTTTGGCTTGATGACCTTTAGCGAAGGCGACAGCGCGTTCGCTGCGATTGGCGATACCCATGGGCAAGGAGCCGAGCGTCAGGTCGCGATTGCGCTGGAGGCCGGGGTCAATCTGTTCGACACGTCGGATAATTATTCTGGCGGGCAATCGGAAATGATCCTGGCGCATGCGCTCGGAAAACGCCGCAAGGACGTGCTGATCGCAACCAAGGCCTTTGGCCGAACCGGCCCTGGAGAACACGACATTGGGCTTTCGCGCACGCATTTGATTGCCGCTTGCGAAGCCAGCCTGAAGCGCCTCAACACCGACCGCATCGATCTCTATCAGGTGCACAATTTTGACTCGCTCACTCCGCTTGAGGAAACGCTGCGGGCGTTGGACGATCTCGTACGCACCGGAAAAGTGCGTTTTATCGGCTGTTCCAATCATTTTGCTTGGCAGACGGTAAAAGCACTGGGCCTGAGCGAGCGATTGTCACTGGCGCCCTATATCAGCCAGCAAGTCCAGTACTCGCTGCTTGTGCGTGATGTGGAGGAAGAAATTCTTCCCGCCGGAGTGGATGCCGGGCTTGGCGCGCTGATCTATAGTCCGCTGGCGCAAGGCTATCTCACCGGCAAATTCAGCAGAGGCGAAGCCGAAGGCGCGCGGCTTATCGATCGCGACCACTTGCGCATTTTCGACACTGAACAAGCGCGGCGGATACTCGAAACCGTGCAAACCATCGCCGCCGCACATCAAGCGACACCGGGGCAGATTGCGCTGCGCTGGGTGATGCAGCGTCGCGGCGTGACCTCGGTGATTTTCGGCGCGCGCACCGAGGCGCAGCTGCGCGACAATCTCGGCGCCGCCGCCATCGATTTGAGCCAAGCGGAGATGACCGAGCTTGAACGAATTAGCCAGCCAGCCCGCCGCTATCCTCGGCTCGCCCAAGATGTCTTTCATCCCGAGCGCAACCCGCCGCTTTTCCCACGCCCAGCGTCCAAACCTTGACATCGCGCCGCCGCCCGGGGCACAAATGAGCGATAAATGCACAATAGGGCGGAAACCGCACGTGCGCGGCAGCGAGTGATCCGCCCCAGCGAGGGGCGCCCGGCAGAATGACCAGCTATGATTATGTGATCGTCGGCGCGGGCTCGGCCGGCTGCGTTTTGGCTTATCGGCTATCGGCGGACCCGAATGTGCGCGTGCTGCTGCTCGAGGCCGGCGGGAAAGACGACCACCCCTTCATTCACATGCCGCGCGGTCTGGCCAAGATCATGGGCAATACGCGCTATATCTGGCCGTTCATGACTGAGGCTTCGCGCACCTCCAACGACGCCGGCGAATACTGGGCGCGCGGACGCACATTAGGCGGATCGAGCTCCATCAATGGCATGATGTATGTGCGCGGGCATGCATCCGACTTCGACGATTTGGGCGATCTGGCCAGCGAAGATTGGCATTGGGCGAACATCGCCAAAGCTTACAAGCAAATGGAGAACCACGAACTCGGCGCCGGTGAATCGCGCGGCGATTCGGGGCCTCTGCACATTTCCTTGCCGCACGATCCCTCGCCGCTGAGCGAGGCGCTTATTGATGCGTGCGAAGCGATGGGCATGAAGCGAACGGAAGACGTAAACGATCCAGCCGCCGAAGAACGTGTCGGCTATGCAGCGCGCACGATCCGGAACGGCAAACGCGAGAGCGCAGCGGCGGCGTTTCTGAGGCCAGCACGCGGGCGCCCTAATCTCACAATCGAGACGAATTTCGTTGTCGATAAGGTTGAGTTTGACGGTGACCGTGCAGTAGCGGTGACAGGCGTTAAGGATGGCGCCTTAGTCAAGTTCAGCGCCGCGCGCGACATCATCTTGTGCGCAGGGACTATTGGTTCTCCAAGCATTTTGCAGCGTTCCGGCATCGGTCCGGCTGCTGAACTGAGCAAGCACGGCATAGCCGTCGTGCGCGACAATCCTGCCGTTGGCGCCAATCTGCGCGAGCATCGCGGCATCGTGATGCAATGGCAGGTGCCGGACGAACATTCAGACAATCGCTATTATCGCGGGCTGGGCGCGATTATCAGCGTGATCCAATATTATCTGACCCGTGGCGGACCGATGGCGAAGGCGGCGTTCGATATTGGCGCATGGTTCAAATCGCGGCCGGATCTCAACCGGCCGGACGGACAAATTTTGCTGAGCCCCTTCTCCTTCGATTATACCAGCCCGACAACCAAGGTTGAGGATTCCGGCGGCATTATTTGCTGCGTCTACATGCTGCGACCGCAGTCGACGGGATCGGTCAGGATCAAATCCACCGAGCCGAATGACTTTCCGATCATTGACGCGAACTATAACTCAGACGAAAGCGATGGCGACAAGATGGTTGAAATGATGCGCTATGCGCGCAGGCTGGTGGCGCAAGCGCCGCTGGCGCAGTACGCACCGCGAGAGACACGGCCTGGCCCGCAATATCAAACCGATGCTGAGCTACGCGAAGCGCATCGCTTGATGGGCTACACCAATTACCACGCCGTCGGCACTTGCCGGATGGGGAAGGACGAACAGTCGGTGCTCGATCCCAAGCTCAATGTGCGCGGCGTGAAAGGTTTGCGCGTCGTCGACGCTTCGATTTTCCCGTTCATGCCCGCCGGCAACACCAATGCGCCGGTGATGGCGGCGGCGTGGCGCGCGGCCGACATAATCCGCAGTTCGACCTAGCCCTTCCTCGGCGGCCCAAACTTGACAGTCCAAAGGCCGATCAATACCATATTGATACAGACGTGCGATAATCGTCCATTGGAAGAGGTGAAGCGAGCACGATGGCCGCATTGATGCGCCCTGCGGACGCCGCCAGCTTCCGGCTGGACGGTAAGACAGCCATCGTCTTCGGCATCGGCCCCTCTATCGGCGCGAGCGTGGCGGCGTCCTTGACCGAAGCTGGCGCCAATGTTGTCGTCAATGCGCGGCGCCGCGAAGCGGTCGCTGAACTAGCCTCCTCCATGAATGCGCAGCGCCCTGAGAGCGCGCTTGGCGTCGCCGCTGACATCGCGACGCAGGATGGCGTCGATCACGTGCTTGACGCCGCGCTGGAGACGTATGGATCAGCGGACGTGATTGTCTACAACGCCTACGCGCTCGATGCGGGGCATCAGACCACCTTCGCCTATCAATCGCCGTTCGACACCACGGAAGAAGACTGGGAGCGCTGCTTCCAGGTCAACGTGCTCGCGCCGTATCGCATTGCGAAAAGCATTGTGCCACGCATGCGTCCCGGCGGTGTGTTCATCAACTGCCTCGCGGCGGCGGCGTTCACGCCGATCTTGCCGGCAGTCGCGTACGGATCGACCAAAGCCGCGCTCGCCACCATGACAAAGTATTTGGCCAAAGCTTGCGCGCCAAATGTTCGCTTTAACGCCATCTCCCCATCCAACATCGAAAATCCGGCGCGGCCAGCTGCGATGAAAGCAGCGGCGAGCGGCTTTCCCATGGGCCGCATGGGCGCGCCTTCGGAAGCCGCCGCGGCAGTTGTCTTTCTCGCCTCACCCGCGGCGAGCTTCATAACCGGCCAGATCATCTTTGTGGATGGCGGCCGCATAACGACATCATAATGGAGGAAATGCGTGATTGACCCCGAACTGCGCAAGCTTGCGCCCGATCACGTCAGAGACGATCAGATCGTCGCGTACGACTATGTGAGCGATCCGCGCATCGCCAAAGTCGGCGACGTGCAGCTCGGCATGCACCTACTGCATGAAGAAGCACCGGACGTGTTCTATTCACCACTCAACGGCGGCTTCTGGGTAATTACGCGGCTCGACATCATGTCGAAAGTGCTGCCCGACACTGAGCACTTCTCGAACAAGGAACTCGTGATCCCCCGCATTGTCAGCGACAATGTTATGATCCCGCTGAACCTCGATCCGCCTGAGCACCTTCAGTACCGCATGGTGCTGATGCGTCATTTCGAGCCTAAGGCCATCCGCGCAATGGAGCCCTTTATTCGCGAATGGGCGAACCGATTGATTGACAAGGTCATTGACCGCGGCGCGTGCGAGTTTGCTGAAGAAATCGGGGCGGCGTTCCCTGTCTCCGTTTTCATGGAGCTGATGGGCTACCCGCTTGAACAGTTCGAAGAGTTCAGAAAGATCGTGCACGCCTTCTTCGCGCCGGAGACGACACCCGAAGAGCGTGTCCGTGTCCAGGACAAGATCATCGAGACGGTGGCCGTTTACTTCGAACAGCGGCGAAAAGAGCCACGCGATGACCTTGTTTCCAAACTGCTCCAGGAAAAGGTCTGGGATCGCCCGCTCACGACCGACGAACTCAACTCCATCGGATTCCTTCTCTTCCTCGCCGGTCTGGACACGGTGGCGAACACACTCTCGTTCACCTTCAACTATCTTGCTCAGGACCAGAAGATGCAGGATCGCCTAGTTGCGAATCCAGAGATCATTCCGGCTTTCGTCGAGGAGGCCTTGCGTCGCTTCTCCATCGTGCAACAGCCGCGACTGGTGAAAAAGGACGTCGAGATCAACGGCGCCCTGATGAAGGCCGGGGAGCTGGTGGTGTGCTCACTCCCTCTGGCTGGCATGGACGATCATCGCAATCCAATGCCTGAGGTATTCGACGTCGATCGCAAGGATCGCGCGCACCTCGCCTTTTCGATTGGCCCACACACTTGCATCGGCAATCAGCTGGCCCGCCTTGAGATGCGGATTCTTACGGAAGAATGGACGAGGCGCATACCGCGTTTCTCCCGCGCGCCAGGCCGCGAACCAGAACGGCGCAGCGGCGGCGTCGCGGCGCTGGCCAAGCTGTATCTCGAATGGCCGACAGCACGTCACTGAGCTTGGAGAAGGAGCGTTATGCCGACATTGGATGTCACGACACGAAACGGCGAACGGCGCCAGGTAAACGCACAAAGCGGCCTGACCCTGAAGCAAGCACTGATGGATGGCGGAGTTAGCGAGATTAGTGCGCTAACGAGCTGCGGCGGCTTTTGTTCTTGCGGAACGTGCCACGTCTTCATTGGGGCAAGTGATTTTGCTCGCCTGCCGCCACTCAAGGCAGATGAAGATGGTCTGCTCGACTTCCATGATCTGCGCTCACCATTCTCGCGGTTGTCCTGCCAAATCACGTTGACCGATTCACTGGATGGCCTGCGGGTGACGATCGCTCCTCCGCTCTGAAGGAGCCCGCCATGTCTGACGATGATCTCCGTAACTTCGACATACACCGCGACGGAGTCCGCATCGGCGCCGAATGCGTGTGGGCGCGGATGCGCGATGCGCCGGGCATGGCGCACAGCGAACTCTATGGCGGCTTTCACATGGCCGCTAAATATGCCGACTTGCGCGCGGCTTTGATGAATCACGAACTGCTTTCGTCCGCCTCCGGCATCACTTTGCCGGAAGCCACGACACGCACACGCCATATACCGGCGGAAACCGATCCGCCGCTGCACCGTGAATATCGCATGGTGATGCAACGCGCGCTGACGCCGGAGCGCGTTGCAGCACTTGAGCCTGCCGTGCTCGATATCGTGCGCACGCTGCTCGACGGGATAAAGACCGAGAAGATTGATTTCTTCAGCCAGTTCGCCCGCCCGCTGCCCATATATGTGATGCTCGATTTCCTCGGCCTGCCGCGCAAAGACGGGCCGATGATCGATCAGCTGGTTGACGATCTGCACGAGGAAGTGGCCACCGGCATGTCGCGTGGCGGCGGCGCGAAGCTGACGGCTTATGCGGAGGCGGTAATTGCCAATCGCGAAGCTGAGGGCGATGATTTCGTGTCCAACGTGATACGCGGCGAAGTGGAAGGACGCGCGGTCACTTTCGACGAAAAAGCCAATATGGTCCGCCAAGTGCTGATTGGCGCATTCGACACAATGAGCCTCACGCTGACAGCCGGCGTGCACTGGCTGGCCGAACATCTGGAGGACGCTGAACGCCTGCGCGCCGATCCTTCGCTGATGAACACGGCCGTCGAAGATATGGTGCGCTTCGCTTCCGCTTCCACTTATCTCCGCCGCACCGCGACGGCGGACGCCGTGTTTGGCGGCGTGCAATTGCATAAGGGCGATTATGTCCTGCTGTGCTTTGGCGCGGCGAACCGAGACCCCTCCGCGTTTCCAGAGCCTGACAAGATTCTGCTCGACCGCAGGCCGATCAATCATCTCGGCTTCGGCCTCGGCGTGCATCGCTGCATCGGCTCGCACTTAGCCAAGCTACAATTGCGCACGGCGTTGACGGAGCTCTTGGCGCGCTATGATTTCCGCCCGGATCCGGAAGGCGCGATCGAATATAGCAAAGGCCTCGGCCAAGGCCTCATCCGCCTGCCGCTTATCTTAAGTCCACGCGCTTAGGCGCCCCCGAATTTCGGTTTGCGCTTCTCGAGGAAAGCTTTGGCGCCTTCGGCGTGATCTTTCGTGAACAGCGTCAGCTGATCATAAGCTTGCGAGGCTTCGAAGGCGCCGGCAGTCATTTGCTTCAGTAGCAGATTGACGCACATTTTAGTGTAGGAAATAGCCAACGGCGCGCCGGCGGCGAGCTTGTCCGCCATGGCGTCAACGGCGCTATCGAGTTCAGCTTCGGGAACGCAATAATTGATCAGGCCAAGTTCGGCGGCTTTCGATGCTTCGACTGGATCGCCCGTCATCAGCAGCTCCTTCGCGCGATGAAAGCCGATCAAGAGTGGATAAAGCGCAACGCCGCCGTCACCTGCGGCAATGCCCATCTTCACATGTGAATCGCAAAAGCGCGCGCCCTCCGCGGCAAAAACAATGTCGCACGCCAACGCGATATTGACGCCAACGCCGTAAGCCGGCCCGCGCACTTTGGCGATGATTGGCTTTTCAGCGTCAAGCATATTCCAGAATAGCCGCCGCGCGCTCCGCGTTGGCGGACGCCCAGGACGTCCAGTGCTATTGTCTGCATTTTGAACGCCGAGATCGGTGCCGGCGCAGAACGCATTGCCCTCGCCCGTCAGGACGGCGACACGAATGTCGTCGTCAGCGTCGACATCATCCCATACGCGCTCGATCTCGCGGTGCATTGGGCGCGACACCGCATTCTTCTTGGTCGGATTGTTGAGCGTGAGCGTAACGACAGCGTCACGCTTCTCGATCTTGATCCACTCATAACGCTTCGGATCTATGGCCGGCATCGACCTCTCCCTTTTCGGCCAAGCATAGACGCAAGCGCGCCCGGCTTCACCGGCCTTCACTGCTCCGCACGGGCGATAATCGCCCATCCGTGCGAAATAGCTTGTGCGAAACCAGCCCTTCGCGCAAGACTAAGAATGCCAGACGGCCGTTAGAGCCGTGGTAAAGAGAGGAAAACTTGACCGCCAGCAAGGATCAGGAGACCGCCGCGCCCTTTCCGTTCGGGAACTGGCTGATCGCCGCTTTATTCGCGGTCTGCTACATCTTTTCCTACGCTGATCGCCAAGTGCTCTCCATTCTGGTGGAGCCGATCAAGGAAGAGCTCGTACTCACCGACACGCAGATCGGCCTCATGCAAGGGCTGAGCTTTTCGCTGTTTTACGTTGCGGCCTCGCTGCCGCTTGCTTGGCTCGCGGACCGGGTTTCGCGCGTCAAAGTGATTAGCGGATGCGTCGCGGTTTGGAGTGGGCTCTCCATGGCGTGCGGTCTCGCCGCCAACTTCCCGCAAATGCTGGGCTTGCGCATTGGCCTCGCAATGACCGAAGCGGGCCTTACGCCCGCCGCGCTTGCCCTGCTTGCAGAGCGCTTCGACGCGCGCCGGCTCGCGACCGCCACATCCATGTTCATGCTCGCGCCCTTCATTGGGGGCGGATTGGCGATTGCCGGCGGCGGATTGCTGCTTGGCGCTGTCGAGCGCGCGCATGCGGCGGGACATCCCCTCCTTTCCATGATTGATCCATGGCGCATGGTGTTCGTGCTTGTCGGCGCACCGGGATTGTTGATCGCGCTGCTGGTGCTGCTCATTCGCGAGCCGAAGGGCGCGGCAGTCAGCGCCGTGAAGCTCAAAGGCCAAGGGCTCTCCGAACTGATCGCCTTCTTGCTGCGCGAATGGCGCATCTTCGTGCTTTACGGCCTCGCCATGGGCCTCACCATGACGGTGCTGAGCGGTTACATTACATGGCTGCCGGCGGCGATCATGCGCGCCGAGGGGATCAATGAGGAACAGATTGGCGTTGCATTCGGGCCCATTTATCTGATCGCCGGCTCGGCGGGCACACTTCTGGCGGGCGTTTTTATCATGATGCGCAGGGGCGACGATCCTGTGCGCTCGATTCTGACCACGATGATCGGCGCCAATTTTTTGATGTGGCCGGTGGCGACGTTTGGCTTGATCATACCTGGGCTTGCATCGAAGTTGGCGCTTATGGGTGCGACGATCTTTCTGATCAGCTGCATCACCAGCCTCTCCTCGCTGACCTTCCAGCACCTTACGCCGCGCGCGATGCGGTCACAGGCGCTCGCATTACTCGCCATGATTTCTGCACTATTGGGCACAGGTCTGGGCCCGGTTCTCGCCGGCGTCATGAGCGATCAATTCACCTTCGCTGAACATCCGCTTTCGCTGGCGCTCTCCTTAATTGCCGGCATTGCCATCCCGCTGGTTCAGCTATGCCTATTCATCGTGCTGCGGCGGCACCGCGAAACGCGGCTTGATCGCGAAGTCCTTTCACCTGAACCGGACGCGCCCGCGCCTGAAGGCGCCAGCTTCGTCACTGGAGTGCAAACCACATGAATCTCAGAGCGGCCATCGTAACCGGCGGCGCAAGCGGCATCGGCAAAGCTTGCGTTGAAATGCTCGCCGCACGCGGCTGGGCGGTGACGATCGCGGACCTTGGCGTGGATGCGGGGCAATCGCTGGCGCAGGATATCCGCGGCAAAGGCGGCAGCGCGCAATTCGTGCGCACGGATGTATCCGACGAAAACGCCGTTCGCGACTTGGTGCGCGCATCGGCAGCAGCGCACGGGCCGCTGGCGGCCGCCATCAATTGCGCTGGCGTTCCACAGGCGGCGAAGCCCATTCATGAGATGAGCGTTGAAGAATGGGATCACTGCAATAACGTCAATCTGCGCGGCATGTTCTTCTGTTTGAAGTATCAAGTCGCTGCGATGTGGCCGCATGAGCGCGGCGCGATTGTCGCCGTTTCCTCTGCTGCGGCGGTGAAGGGCTTGCCGAACAGCTCCGACTATTGCGCGGCAAAAGCCGGCGTGAACGGATTGGTGCGGGGCGCCGCGCTCGATTGCGCGGAGCGCAACATCCGCGTCAACGCGCTCATGCCCGGCGCCACGGCGACGCCGCTCGCCGCGCGCTCGACGGCTTCCAATCCTGGCTTGGCCAAAACACGCGTGCGCCCGATGAACCGCATGGCCGATCCTTCGGAAATTGCCGGCGCGGCGGTTTGGCTAGTGTCGGATGAATCGACCTTCGCCACTGGTGCAGCCTTCGCTGTGGATGGCGGCATGACCATAGCATGACGCCCAGCATTCGCCTCGACGGCAAGACCGCGTTCATTACCGGCGCCGGCGAAGGCATTGGCCGCGCCATCGCAATATCCTACGCGCAGCTCGGCGCTCAAATTTTCGCGATGGAGATCGATGCCGATCGCGCCATCGCCTTGCAGCGCGACTTGGCGCAGGTTGATCGGGCGCATCATATCCTCACTGGCGATGTGCGCGATGCGGCGCTGATTGACGAGGCGTTTGCAGCAGTCGCGCGGCACGCTGGGGCGCTGGATATTCTGGTCAACAATGTCGGCGATAACCTGCGGCTGCGCGGCGCGTTCGAAAACTTCACGCCGGAAGATTGGGACGCGCTGTACGCGATCAATTTACGCCACATATTCTCCTGCACACGCGCCG
Organism: Hyphomonadaceae bacterium; assembly: GCA_033764855.1. Lineage (GTDB taxonomy): Bacteria > Pseudomonadota > Alphaproteobacteria > Caulobacterales > Aquidulcibacteraceae > Vitreimonas. Next base: position 141,125 of record JANRIP010000039.1, read on the forward strand.
CTCTGCCCCTGATCCGTATGACCAGAACAGGCGGCAGCATCATCAATGTCTCCACTATTGAAGCTTATCGCGGGGCGCCGCCTGCAGCAGTATACGCAGCGTTCAAGGCTGGCATTACCGGCTTCAGCCGCTCCATCGCGCTTGAACTCGCGCCCGAACAAATCCGTGTCAACATAATCGCGCCGGAGACGACTGAGACGGCGCAAGTGCCGGTGAGCCGCATGATCGCAGAGCAGCATCGCCACCATATGGATCGCTGGATTCCAATGGGGCGGTTTGGCGAGCCGATGGATAGCGCGGGCGCAGCTGTGTTCTTGGCGTCGAACTTATCGTCCTGGATGACGGGAACGACGCTGCACGTCGATGGCGGCGCGTTGGCGGCCGGCGGTTTCTATCGCGCACCCGACGGCAATTGGACAAACTTCCCGGTCATCACCGACATTGGGGTCGGCTGGCGCCCACCGGCGCCGGACGCCATCGCCAAACGGCGTTAGCTTTTCGCACCAAGCGCTGCAGTGACAGCGTCTTGGAACATGCGGATTTGCACTTCCATGCCACCGAGCTGCACTTCCTTGATAGCGCCAGAGCGCAAGCCCTTGTCGCACATCTCGGCGGCCCAATAATCTTCCTTCGCGAACACCTGCTCCATGAGGTCGAAGGCTTCACGCATCTTGCCTTGAATGCGCTCATCGCGCGGGGGCGCATCATAGAGCTGATAGTAATCGACCTCGGTTTTGTCGCCGGCTATCGGGCGCACGACGCCAAGGCTGATATAATGCGGGCTGACGACGATAATGCCGTTCGGAATGGTGACGTAAGAGAACACCATCATCTTACGCATATCGGAGAAGCGATCATTGATCTGGGCACGGTCGAAATTGCTGCGATGCGCGGCGTTGCGGATGTGCGGGCCGATGCGATCAATGACGTTTTCGGAATCCACGCTGAATTGTGCCAGCGAGTCTTTGTGCAGGCGCGTGACATGGTAGCTGTCGAGCATGGAATCCATGATCAGCTTCCAGTTGGCGTTCACATGAAATGTCGCCTTATCGAAGAGATAGAGGTTCTTCATGTTGAACGCGTCGAAATCGCTCGCCAGCTCGCCGGTTACGAACGAGAAATCTGGTGGATTGTCCGGATCCAGGCCAACCCAGATGAGGCCACCAGCCTCGGCGCAGGGCAGTTCCTTGAGGCCAAGCTCGCTCTTATCGAGATCGGGAAAAATCTCTGGACGCGGCAAGCCAATCAGCTTGCCGTCGAGATCATAAGTCCAAGCATGATACGGGCACACTAGGCGGCCGGTCTTTGCGCGGTCGGTGCTGCACAATTTCATGCCGCGATGGCGGCACACATTGGCGAAAGCGTGCGCAGCCCCATCCTTCGTGCGCGTAAGAAGAACCGGCATGCCTGTAATATCGACGCTCGCATATTCACGCGGATTGGGCAGAAGCGCCGACGGCGCGGCGATGACCGGCAAACGATGAAAGACGTTTTTGACTTCAGCCGCGAAACGATCCGGATCCACATAGACGGAAGCCGGCACCGTGTCGCGCACTTGCGGCAGCTTGATCTCGGCGAGCGCGGGCATGGCCTCGAGCAAAGCTTGCTGACCCTTCGTCAGAACATCGCTATGCGCTGTTTTCTCGGCTAGCTTTTCCATTATCGATGACCTGAATTTATGGACCCGCCAAAGGCAAGCCTTGCAGTGCGCTCTTTGTGGGCGATCGAATCCCCGAAGAGCTGTTGATTGAGCTTAGCGCGCTTCAAAAAGAGGTGGCACGGATGCTCCCATGTGAAGCCGATGCCGCCATGCAGCTGGATCGCATCTTCGGCCACCGCCGCATAGAGATCGCACGCATAGAATTTCGCGCCCGAGGATAGTGCGGAGGCGCCTTCCTCCGCCCCGATAGCGCTGGCGGCGTGGCGGATCAGAACCGCCGCAGCTTCAAGCTGCACTTTCCAATGCGCCACGCGATGTTTGAGCGCTTGAAAAGATCCGATGGGACGGCCGAATTGCATGCGCATTCCTAAATACTCGATCGTTCGCTCCAAGATCGCCTGCGCACCGCCAATGGCGTCGCACGCTACCGCCACAGCGATTTCATCCTGGACCGTAGCCAGTTGGCTTTGCGTGACATCAATCTTGGATATCGGCTCTACACCATCGAGCTTGAGCCGCACCATCTTGCGCGTCAGGTCGACAATCGGTGTTTCTTGCACACTGACGCCGGCTTGGTCGCGTCGAATGAAGGCTACGCATCCATCCGCACCGATGCCGATCAAATCAACATCCGCGCCAAACAGCACGTCCTCAAGCACGCCGCTTAAGCGGCCGCCATCGGCGCGCACAGCGTTGTTTGACAGTGTCAATCCCACGCTTAGCTCTCCCGCCGCAATCGCCGGCAAGATCTCCGCTTTTGTACTTTCGTCTCCATGCGCGCTGATCATGCCGGCGGCCGCAAACGTTGTGAGCGTCGGCGTGGACGCGACGATGCGGCCAAGTTCTTCGTGAAGCAAAGCGAGGTGCGCGAAGCTCTGGCCCAAACCGCCATAGGCGCCGTCCACGCCAAGGCCTAGCCAGCCGAGCGCCGCCATGTCCCGCCACAAGGCGCGATCCATTGGGCGCCCCTCTTCGCCGGGGATCGTCAGCTCGCGATCCTTCAAAGCGCCGCGAACGGCGTCGCGCAATTCGGAGAGATCGAGCAAATCTTCCACGACTTATCCCGCCCGCGCCACACGGCTCTTGCGCACCTGCGCCGACTTACCCGGCGCCGGCCACAGCGCGGCCGCCACATCGCGCGCCGCTTGATGCATGCCACCCACTTCCGCCTGCAAAGCACGAATGCGATAGGTCCATAAGTGCAACAAGTGTTCGTTGGTGACGCCCATACCGCCATGAAACTGGTGCAGATCAAACAGCAGCTTGCCGACATTTTGCTGCACGAAACAGGACGCAATGTCGGCGTGAACCGCCTCACCGCTCCAGGCCGCACGCAGGGCCAAATAATATGCGCCTCGCGAAATGGCGTGACATTGCACCAAGCGATGCTGCACGCTCTGAAATGAACCGACAGGCCGGCCAAACACATGGCGCTGTTTCACGTACTCGACCGTGAAATCAATCGCCGCGGCGGCAGCGCCCGCGACCTCAGCCGCCAAGGCGACGCGCCACCATTGCCGAAGTTTGGGCCCAGCGCCAGCCAGAAGTTTGCCTTTGCGCAGATCGGGGGCCGTGCGGAATTTCCCATATGGATAAGCCAGCACGCTGGCAACCGGCTCAACATCGGATTGGTCAATCGCAAGCACGACGACATCATCGCCAGCATCCACAAATGCTGTGCTCGCGATCGGTAGATTGCGCTGCGCTTTCGCAATGTCGTGCGCAGCAACGAGCGCGAATGGCCCGCTCATGCTCTCATGCAGCAGCATCGGCGCCACCAGCGCGGAGGCGCCGGCTTCGGCAAAAACCGGCAAACGCGCTGTTTCAATGACGACGAGAGCCGCCTCCAGTGCCCCCATTTCCCGCGCCGCATCGAGGAAGCCGCCATCGCGTAACAAGGTTTGCAGCTCGACGCTGTGATAAGTGTAGCCCAGCCGCTCCGACTGTGGCAGCTCGGCAAAGTCCTGCAGCACAGTCTGAAGCGCATCCACCAGAGCGCGCTGATCCTCGGAAAGATGAAGATCCATTACTTGCCCCGCGGCAAGCCGAGACCGCGCTGAGCCACGAGATCAAGCTGAATCTCATTGGTTCCGCCCGTTATGCCGGCTGGAATGTTGATACGATAATAGTCCTCGAGCAGCAGGTTTCCGCCCGCGAGCCCATCGGGAAACACGTCGCCGAGAAAATTCATGAGCTCAATCGTGGCCTCAAGCGAGGCAATGCGCGAAAGATTTGAATCGGTGTTGGCTTCACTTTTCTTCATGCGCTGATCGACGACCAGATAGGTCATAAGGCGGGCCGCTTCGAACTTCGAAGCGAGCGCGCCGGCGCGGGTTTGTATGACGGGGTCATCATCGTAGCGGCCCTCCGCGCGCAACTGCTCAACGGCGAGCTGCAGCGCCTGCAAGCCAGTGTGATAGCGAGGCACGCCCACGCGCTCGAACGAAAGCGCATGCGTAACCAGCTTCCAGCCTTCGCCCTCTTCGCCGAGCCGGTTCGCTACCGGGATCTTGACGTCGGTGAAGAAGACTTCGTTGAGGTGACCATCCTTGATGATACCGGGGAATGAGGTCACGGAAATGCCGGGCGCATTCATCGGCGTCAGCAGAACGGTGATGTCTTTTTTTCCCGGCCCAGTGCGGACCAGCATAAAGCACCAATCGGCGGTGCGCGCATAGGACGTCCAGATCTTGGAGCCATTTACAACATATTGATCGCCAACGCGCTCGGCGCGCGTCCGCAACGCGGCGAGATCGGTGCCGGCATTCGGCTCGGAAAAGCCCTGGCACCAAATCACACGCCCGCTCGATATGCCTTTGACGTGCTGTTCTTTCTGCGCTTCGTTTCCGAACTTCAACAAAGTCGGGCCGATCCAGTTGACGTTCATATATTGCGGTCCGCGCGGCTCGCCCGCGGCTTTCATCTCTTCATTGAGAATGAAGTGGCACCAGTGATCGGCGCCCGCACCGCCAAACTCTTTCGGCCAATGCGGCACGAGCAAACCGCGCTCGGCTAGCTTGGCGCAGAACTCGCGCGAGAACTCCACTTGCAGATCGGAGGCGTAGCTTTCGGGCACATAACGCTCATCCCAATCGGGTGGCAGCAGTTCATCCAGCGCGTCGCGAACACGCCGTCGAAACCTTTCATGATCTGCTGTCCAGGCGAATTCCATTCAATCCCCTCTCGCGTCAGCTCGCCGACGCCGGTTCGCGCGGCATCTTCAAACCACGCTCAGCGATGATATTCTTTTGAATCTCGGTGCTGCCGCCCGAGATCGTCCACGCCCACGAATAGAGATAATCCTGCATCCAGTAGCCGGTCTCATTGCCGCCACCCATGAGCACATTCTGCAAATGCTGCGCCTTGGCGCCGCCGATCGTCACACCCAGGGACGTGAAATCGCGCAAGAGTTCACTGTAGTAGATTTTGATGATGGACGGTTCGACGCCCGCTTTGCCGCCGCGCAAAACCTGGGAAAGCATTTCGTTCACAAGCAGACGCAGCGCTTGAATACGCACATGCACATCGACCAGGCGGCGGCGTATCTCATCATCATCGATGAGACGCCCGCCCGCTGGGCGCTCCGATTGCGCTTGGTTCAGCAGCATCTGAAAGCCAACGCGCATGCGCTCGGCTAGTTCGAGGATCGTGAGGCCGCGCTCGGATGAGAGCGTCGATTGCGCAACCGCCCAGCCATTATTTTCCTGGCCGACAATATTCTCCGCCGGAATCTCTACATCATCGAGGAAGATTTCGTTGAAGTGCGAAGCGCCGGTCATCTGCTTGATCGGACGCAAAGTGACGCCAGGCGTCTTCAGATCGAGGATGAAATAGGTGATGCCGCGCGTCTTGCTCGCTTTGGGGTCACTCCGCGTAAGCAGCAAACAATAGCGCGCGTGATGCGCGTTGGACGACCAGGTCTTCTGCCCATTGATAATGAAGCGATCGCCGCGCCGCTCGGCGCGCGCTCGCAGGCCCGCGAGATCGGAGCCAGCGTTCGGTTCGGAGAATCCTTGGCACCAAATTTCGTCGCCAGTTAGCACAGCAGGCAAATGCCGGCGGCGCTGCTCCTCCGTGCCCCACTCAAGCAAGGTCGCTGGGACGTGATGGAGCGCGATGAAGTAAAGAATGAGACGCGGCGCGCCCGCGCGCGCAATCTCTTCATAGAGCACGATCTGTTGCGCGAAGCTGAAGCCGCCGCCACCCCATGCCTTCGGCCAATGCGGCGCGCCATAGCCGCCTTCCATCATGCGCTTGAACCAGAATTTCTGGAACGCGACGTGCTCCTCCTCAGAGGCGCCGCGCATCTTCTCCTGCCAATCGGCGGGAAGATTGCTCGCAAGCCAGGCGCGCACCTCAGCTCGGAACGGTTCGAGATCCTTCAATTCTTGCAGCATGACGCGACCGCCTCACTCACTGAAACGGACGGCGCAGCGCGACACGCAGCCGGACGGGGCGCGGAAACTGAGCGTGGGCGCAGTGGTTGCGATGGCCATTTTCCTCCCCTGGTATGTTCGCATTTCGCACTATTGTCTCATTAGTGATCATTCCAGCGAGTGGTGTCAAGCACATGAAGGCCCCCTCGCCTGCTCACAGTTCAAGGTGTTGGCGCGCGTGGTGCAGTCTCGCGCGGGGGGTGAAACTCGGGGTCCGCGCGACCCTCTTCGAGGGTCACGCCGCACTCGCGCAGCAGCGGTTCGATCTGCTTGGCGGCCCAGGCTTTACGGCGGAACAGAGCGTCGGTCGGGAAGTCGCCATCGGCCGGGCGGTATTCGCGCAAGACCTGCTTGGCGACAGCGCTCAAGTGCAGCTCCGTCACCCCGTCGGCGACACCCTCATGCAATGCGATGGCAAGGTGCCGAGAAAATTGCATTTCATTGGAGAGGCCGATCGATCCATGCAGGTGCAGCGCGCGCAAAGTCACGTCCTGCGCGATCTTCGACATCGCCGCCTTGACCGCGGAGATCATCTTCCGCCCCTCGCGGCCATGCTCCTGCTTCGCGTCGAACATCCAAGCCGTGTAGAGCACGAGCAGTCGGAACTGCTGGTACTCGATGTAGCTGTTGGCGATGTCCATCTGCACGGCCTGGCGATTGGCGATCTTTTCGCCGTAGGATTCCCGGCTCAGCGCGCGCTCACCCATCATGTCGATCATTTGTTTGACGCGCCCAATGGTGCGTTGCGCATGGTGCAAGCGCCCGCCGCCGAGGCGCGATTGCGCGACTTTGAACCCCTCACCCACGGGGCCAAGGCGCTGACTATCTGGTATCCGCACATCGGTGAAGCGGATCCAAGGATGGCCGCCGCTGCGATAATCGTCGCTGAAGAGCCCTATCGAACGCACGATTTCGAAGCCGGGCGTATCGGTCGGCACGATAAACATGGTGGCGCGTTTGTGCGGTTCGGCCTCGGGATTGGTGACGGCCATCACAATAAGAAACGCGGCGTGGTTGGCGCTGGAGGCGAACCATTTGTCGCCATTAATGATCCAGCCATCGCCATCGCGCACGGCGGTTGTGCGCAGATTGGTCGGATCGGAGCCGCCCTGCGGCTCCGTCATGGCGTAGCAAGAGAAGATGTCGTTCGCCAGAAGCGGCTGGAGGTATTTCTCCTTCTGCTCGGGCGTTCCGAACATAGCGAGAATTTCGGAATTGCCGCTATCAGGGCCTTGGCAGCCAAAGATTACCGGCCCGAATGCGGAGGTTCCAAATTGCTCATTGATGTAAGTGAGCTTCACCGCACCGAAGCCTTTGCCGCCCAAATGCTGCGGCAGATGCGCGGCCCACAAGCCCTGCTCCTGCACCTCACGCTGGAGACGGCGAACGAGCCTGCGCAGCGGCTTGTTTTGAATGTCGTACGGCGCGTCCTTGTCGTAATCGTACAAATATTCGAGCGGATACACCTTATCGCGGATGAAGCCCTTCATCCAATCCAGCTTTTGCTGAAATTCGGGCTCGATTGCGAAGTCCACCATATTCTTTGCCTCTTTATGCGGTGTAGCCGCCATCAACGGTGAGCTCGGCGCCGGTGACATAACTCGCGGCGTCCGACGCCAGGAAAAGCATGACGCGCGCGACTTCCTCCGCGGACGCCAAACGCTTGAGCGGCACGCTTTCGGCGAAATTGGATTTGCCGCTGCTCGCGCTGGCGTCCTTGATCATGGCGACCTCAAGCGCACCGGGCAGCACGAGATTAACGCGGATGCCGGAGCCCGCGAACTCAGCCGCGGCATAACGCGAGAGCCCGCGCAGCGCCCATTTGCTGACGCCATAGCCGGTAAGATTGGGCGTGCTGGCGAGTGCGGAAATAGACGCGATATTGATAATCGAGCCACCGCCGCGCCGGCGCATGATCTCGGCAACAGCTTGCATACCATTCATGGCGCCGATCAGATTGACGTCCAAATAGCCGCGCAAGCGTTCTGCGGTCAGCGATTCAACACTATCACGCCCAGCGATGCCGGCATTGTTGATCAGTACATCCACGCCGCCAAACGCGCCGCAAGCGGCAGCGACCACTGCGTCCCAAGCTTCGCGCACGCTTACATCATGACGCACGAAAACGGCTTGCGCGCCGAACGATTGCGCCACGGCCGCACCGTCCGCATTGCGATCGGTGAGAACGAGTTTTGCGCCGGCGTCGGCGAAAATACGCGCGGCGGCTTGACCCAAACCGCCGGCCGCGCCGGTGAGGATCACCACCTTATCTGTCTGCGGGGGGAGAGCCGAATTCATCCCGCCGTCCTGCCACCATCGACGGTCAAAGCGTGCCCAGTGGTGAAGGTGGCGTCACGGCAGAGAAACAATACCGCGTCGGCCACTTCTTCCTTATCGCCAACACGGCCCAGCGGATGCTTGGCCAACACCAATTTTGCGCGCTCGGGATTTGCGTCCTTAAACTTGAACCACATCTCCCCCGTCGTCGCGCCGGGACAAACGACATTGACTCGCACGCCCAATGACGCCGCTTCCAGCGCTGCGCCGCGCGTCAGCGCGACAACCGCGAATTTCGCCGCCGCATAGGCGACTTGAAATGCGCTGGGAACGATCCCCGCTGTGGACGCACAATTGCAGATCGCGCCGCCGCCAGAATCGCGGATGGCAGGGATTTGGTGTTTCATCGATAGAAACGTGCCACGCGCATTGGCGGAGAAAATCGTTTCGAACTCTTCGGCGGTTAAATCCGTGAGCGGCGTGACCGATTGCATCGCACCGGCGGCGTTCAAAGCATAGTGGAGGCCGCCAAAGCCTTTAACCGCGCCCACGACGGCGTCTCTCAGCGCAGCTTCATCACCGACATCGCCGACAAAAGTGAGACAGCGCACGCCCTGCGCTTCCACTAGCGCGCGCGCCTCGGCATTGCTCTCGGCGCGCCGCGCGAAGATGGTGATATTGGCGCCTTCGCGCGCGAAGCGAAGCGCGCCTGCCAGACCGATCCCGGAGTTGCCACCGGTAACAAAGACTGACTTACCCTCAAGCGACATCACTACCTCCCTGGTGGTGAAGCACTAAATCCGCTCTATGATCGCGGCCGGCGCCAACCCTCCTGCAGCGCACATAGTTACAAGCCCAACATTTGCATCGCGCCGCTCCAACTCATCCAGCAGCGTGCCCGCGAGAATCGCGCCGGTGGCGCCAATGGGGTGGCCGAGCGCCATGGCGCCGCCATTCACGTTAAGTTTGTCAGGATCGACATCGAGATCACGCATGAATTTCAGCGGAACAACCGCGAAGGCTTCATTCACCTCGAACAAATCGATATCGCCAATGCTCATGCCGGCTTGCGTCAACACCTTTTGCGCCGCCGGCACAGGCCCGTTCAGCATCAAGGTGGGATCGTCGCCCACGGTCGCCAGTGAGCGAATACGCGCGCGCGGCTTGAGGCCGTGGGCCTTTGCATAGTCGGGCGAGGCAAGCAGCAGAGCGCCAGCGCCATCGACCACGCCGGAGCTGGTGCCGGCTGTGTGCTGATACTTTATGGCGGTGTCCGGGTAGGCTTGCCGGATCAGCGCGCCAAAAGTCGTGCCCTGCTGGTCAATCTCGCGATCCCAGAAGCTTTCGAAAGCCGGCTTCAAACCAGCGAGCGCTTCGGCGGTGGTTTGCGGACGCGGGAACTCTTCGCGCGCGAGCGCGATTTCGCCGGCTTCGTTCCGCACCGCGATCAGGCTGCGGTCAAACCGCCCCTCTTTAATCGCTCGATCGGCGCGCTGCTGGCTTTGCAGCGCGAGAGCATCAAGCTCCTCTCGCGTGTATCCTTCCAAAGTGGCGATCAAGTCCGCGCACAGCCCTTGGTGTGGCTGCGGGATGCGCTTACGCAACGCCAGATTGCCGGAATCCAGCATGAACTCCCGTTGCAAGGTGCGGGTGTGAGACATTTGCTCGACGCCGCCGGCCACAACCAGTTGCTGCGCCCCGGACATAATGCCCATGGCGCCGACATTCAGCGCCGTGAGGCCCGAGCCGCAGAAGCGATCCAGCGAAAATCCGGGAACGGTCGCGGGATAGCCTGCGTCCAGGACCGCCATGCGGGCCAGGTTGAGCCCCTGCTTGCCCTGCTGGGTGTTCACGCCGGCTATAACGTCATCGACATGCGCGGTTTCGAAGCCGCTTCGCTCAGCTAAAGCCGTGAGCAATGTCGAAAACAGGCGCTGCGGGTGAATCTCAGACAGGCCACCCCCGGCTTTGCCTGCGCCGCGCGGGGTCCGCACCGCATCTATAATCCAAGCTTCGCTCACCGGTATCCTCGCACTTTCGGGCGTTATTCGCGCATTCGTTCTATATGGCGCCAAAGGTCATCCTCTACTGCGACCTTGTCAAGCGAACGAGGTTGGTGCGATATTGTTACGTTCGTGACATTCAGAGCGCAACGTGCAGCAATAATGCCGGATTTTATCGCCTGAAGCGCTCGGCAATATTGACAGGCACCCCTCTCCGCGCCTTATGTCTGTGCGAAGAACGAACGTGTGAGCGAAAGACGCTCACCTAAAGGGGAGGAAATGATGCGGCAAACCAAGGCGCCTTTGGGCGCGCACAGCAAGTTTCAATTGATGGTCGGCGCGGCGTTCGCGGCGGTCACACTGTGCGGCGCGCCTGCCTTTGCACAAGACGAAGCAGGCGCCAGCGAAACCGGCGAAATCGTCGTGACCGCACAACGGCGCGCGGAAGCTCTGGAAGACGTGCCGATTTCGATCGCCAACGTTTCGAGCGAGACGCTCGAAAGCATGAGCATCAATGACGTCATGTCTCTGCCGCAGGCCGTGCCCGCGCTGCGCATTACCCGCGCCGGCACTTTCGTGCAGCCTTCCATTCGCGGCATTGGCAGCCAAGTTGCGCTGCCGGGTCTGCCGCAAAACGTCACCACTTATATTGACGGCTATTATGTGCCGACCGCCGGCGCGACCAATTTCAGCCTGATCAATATTGACTCGGTCAACGTGCTGAAGGGTCCGCAAGGCACGCTGTTCGGCTTCAACACGACGGGCGGCGCCATCCAAATCAATACGCGGCGCCCACAATTCGACACGAACGGCTTCGCCCGTGTCGGCTATGGCGAGAACAACACGGCCAGTTTCGGCTTTTACGGCACGACTGGTCTCTCCGACCAACTCGCCGTCGACCTCGCCACCGCCTATGAACAAAGCGACGGCTATGTCACCAACATCGTGACCGGCGATGACGAAGCCGGCGCCTATGATCAATGGTATTTCCGCACGCAGTTCCTGCTCGAGCCGACCGACGATATCAGCTTCCGCATCGCACTGGCCCATAGCGAGGAAAACGATCCGCGCACGCAGAACGTCATTGCACGCGATGGCATCAGCATCGCGGCTCCGATCCCAGGCGCGGTCATCACCACCGAGCGCGGCCAAATCTCGCATAATGAAGAAGGCTACGCCAAATTCACCTCGGACTCGCTGACCATTACCAGCACCATAGATCTCGGTCCCGCGACTCTGACTTCGTACACCGGCTATCGCGAAGACACCGTCTCGCAGGGGCTCGATTATGAAGCGAGTTCGGAGGCGCTCAATTTCTCCTACTGGCGCGTGCCGGACAGAACCTTCACCCAGGAAGTGAACCTGGCCTCAAACGATGACGGCGATGATCGTCTCAGCTGGGTGCTCGGCGGCTTCTACATGCGCACGCAGGACGACTACGACTACAACACCAATGGCGCCGCCATCTTCGACTCGCAAAACACGACGTACTCTTATGCGTTATTCGCGGACGGCACCTATCGCTTCGGCGAGAACTTGTTCCTCACATTGGGCGGCCGCTATTCGTGGGATAACCCCCAGGTGATCTCGGACCTCTATCCGGCCTCGCTGCATATTAGCACCGAGGCGGACTTCTCAGACTTCACCAGCCGCGCTGTGCTGCGCTACGAGTTTGATGACAACTCGAACATCTACGCCTCGTTCACGCAGGGTTATAAGGCGGGCGCTCTACCGGCTTCCTCCTTCTCGACTGTACCAATCGAGCCCGAAACGATCGACGCCTTCGAAGTTGGTTATAAGCTCTTCAACGGCCCGGTGCGCCTCGACGTCGCCGCCTTCTTCTACGATTACCAGGACATCCAGGTAACGTCGTATGGCGCGGGCGGAGCCAGTGTCACGGTAAATGCGGCAGGCGCCGAGAGCTACGGCATAGACGGCCAAGTATCTTGGGACGTCACCCCGAGCCTAACCCTCACCTTGAACGGTGGCTATACGAACGCTGAATACACTGAGTTCCCGAACGCAACCGGGTTCTTGTTCGACCCAGCGGCGGGCACGATCACGAACGTCCTCGTCGATGCAAGTGGAAGCACGGTGCCGCGTACGCCTGAGTTCTCAGGCAACTTCGCTGTTGACTACCGGTTCGGCTTGGCCGGAGGTGAGATGAAGCTAAACGGCAACCTGTTCTATACAGGCGATTTCTTCTTCGACGCAGCTCACCAACTGCCACAGGACGCGTACACGCTGCTGAACCTGCGTGCGACCTGGACCGATCCATCCGAGCGCTTCGACCTCTCGGTGTTCGGCACCAATGTCACCGACGAAGAGTATTTCGTCTCGAGCTTCATCGACCCCTATGCTGCTCGGGCGGTTTACGGCGATCCCTCCTTCTGGGGCGCCTCGGTGACGATGCACTTCAACTAAACTGGTTGCTCTGCGCGTCCCCGCGCAGAGCGGCTCTCTCCGCATGGACCCTGCAAGGCCCGCATCCCCTCCGATGCGGGCCTTTTCTTTTGTGTTTAGTCGTCAGACCACTTTGGCGCGCGCTTCTCAGCGAATGCGCGCGGGCCTTCTTTGGCATCGGGCGAACCGCGCATGGCGTTGACGGCGGGCCAAGTCCATTGCTCGCGCAACGCCTCTGGCAAAGCGAGATCCCAGCCACGGCTCACAGTCTCTTTCGCCGCGCGAATGGCGACGGGACTGCACTGCTCAATCTGACGGGCGATATGAAACGCGGCATCGAGCGCACCACCTTCCGGAGTCACCTGATGCACAAAGCCGAGTTCACGCCCTTCCTCAGCGGAGACAGAGCGCGCCGTGAGGATCATCGCCATGGCGCGCTTCATGCCGATGGCGCGCGGCAATCTGTGTAAACCGCCCGCAAGCGCGCCGAGGCCAACCTTTGGCTCGGGCAATCCGAATTTCGCGTTCGCAGAGGCGACGATGATATCGCTCGCGAGCGCAATCTCGAAGCCCCCGCCAAGCGCTAACCCGTTTACAGCGGCGATGATCGGCTTGTTGAGATCGAAGCGGCTGGTCAGACCGGCAAAGCCTGTCGGCGGCATTTCAAGCGAGCCGCCAGCGGCATGGTGCTTCATATCATTGCCGGCGCAGAAGGCTCGATCGCCCGCGCCGGTAATGATTGCAACGCGCAGCAAGCTGTCCGCCGCGAACGCATCGAGCGCAGTGTGACACTCGAAGTGCGCCGCGCTATGCAATGCGTTCAGCACTTCTGGACGATTCAGGGTGAGAACGAGCGTGTGTCCATACCTGCTCGTGACGATGTATTGGAAAACGCTCACATGCGTATCGCGCCGTCGAGGCGGACATGTTCGCCGTTAAAATACGAGTTACGGCACATTTCCAGCACTAGGCTCGCAAACTCTTCCGCATGACCGAGACGGCGCGGGAATGGCACGCTATCGCCGAGCTGCTTCCGCAGTTCTGGGCGCGCCGTAGCGAAGAGCGGGGTGTCGAATATTCCCGGCAGAATCGTGTTCACGCGAATGCCGTCTTTGCGAAGATCGCGCGCGATCGGCAACGTGAGTCCTACAATGCCGTTCTTCGAGGACGCATAAGCCGCCTGCCCCGCCTGTCCATCTTGCGCGGCGACGGAGGCTGTATTGATGATCACCCCGCGCTCGCCATCTTCATTCAGCGGCTCGACCGCGAGCATGCCGGCGACGGATTTTGCGATGCAACGGAACGTGCCGATGAGATTGATCTGCACGATCTTCTCGAACTGATCGATCGGGAAGTGCGTGATTTCCCCGGTCTCGCGCGACCGCTGCGCGGTCTTGAACGTATTTCCTCGACCTGCGCAATTGACCAGAATGCGTTCCTGACCATGGGCAACGCGCGCTGCGGCGAAGCCCGCTTCCACCGACGCATCGCTGGTGACATCCACCTCGCAGAACGTACCGCCTAATTCCGCCATGAGCGCTTCGCCACGCTCACGATTGAGATCAAAGATCGCAACCTTCACGCCCTGCGCCGCGAGCGCACGCGATGTGGCTTCGCCAAGCCCACTGGCGCCGCCTGTCACGACGGCCGCAACCCCTGAAAGTTTCATCGTCGATTCCCCTTCAATAGTGATCGCTGCGCGGTCGCGCTTTTAGAGCCGCGTTGATGGCGTCGACATCTGGCGGGCGGCGCAAATGCAAACCGCCATCGACATGCAGTGTTTCGCCTGTCACCCAAGTTGGCGCCATGGCGAGCCACGCGACGGCTTCAGCCACTTCAGCTGGTGTTGACGCGCGGCCGAGCGGCATTTCAGCCGTCACGATTTTGCTGGCCTCCGGATGCGCGAGCAGGCTCATCGCCGCCGGCGTTTGGATTGGGCCAGGACACACCGCATTCACGCGTATGCCACGCGGCGCATATTCGAGCGCTGCATATTTCACGAGCGCCTGCAGCGCGGCTTTCGCGCCGCCGTAGGCGAAGTAGCCGGGCCAAGCATTGGTGCCGGCGATCGAACTCATCAAAACAATGCCGCCATCATTGGCGAGCGCGCGAGCTACATGGCGCACGAAATAGACGCTGGAGAAATAGTTGAGATCGAAGCAGCGGCGCAATTCGCCTTCGCTAATGCTATCAATCATGCCGGTGACGCCGCCGCCCGCGGCGATGACTGCGTAATTGATCTCGCCGCCGCAGGCTTGGCGTGCGGAGTCCACGAAACGGGAAACATCCCCTTCCTTGGTGGCGTCGCAAGCGAAAGCAGCGCCGCCAATCTGATCCGCTAAGCGCTTCACTTTCTCAAACCGGCGCGCGCCGACGACCACGAACACGCCCAGCGCAGCCAGAGTCTGCGCCGTCACCCAGCCGGTGCCGCCCTCTTCGGAGGCGCCGAGCACGATAGCGGATTTGCGTTCACCACTGGCCTCGCTCATCGCAGCCCCCCATCGCATTTGATAATGGCGCCGCTCACAAAGCTGGATGCTGGACTCGCAAGATACAGCGACGTCGTCACGATCTCCTCAGGCCGGCCGGGACGGTTCACAGCGTTTGGCGAGCTTTGCCGTTCCTGGTCACTCCATGCCTTAGAAATGTCTGTCAGGAACGGCCCCGCCGCGATCGCGTTGACGCGCACATTGGGGCCGTATTCTTGCGCCAGTGAAATCGTCATCGCATTCAAGGCGGCCTTCGCGCCGGCATACGCGACGACGCGCGGCATGGCCTTCCAGGAGGCGCCCGACGAAATATTGATGATTGAGCCGCCATCACCTTGCGCCATACGATGCGCAATCAAGGCCGCCAGGCGGAATGGCCCTTTGAAGTTTAGGGCGACGACTTTGTCGAACAGGTCTTCGGAAAGCTCATGCGACGCCACGGCGGGCGACATGCCGGCATTGTTGACGAGAATGTCGATCTTGCCAAAGGCGGCGTAAGCAGCATCGACCAACTGATCGATGTCTCCCCACTTTCCGGCGTGCACGCGTAGCGCAAGCGCTTTGCGTCCCATATCGCGAATGCGCGCGGCGACCTCTTCGCAATTTTCCAGCTTGCGGCTCGCAACGATAATGTCCGCGCCCGCATCAGCGAAGGCCAGCGCCATTTCAAGACCAAGCCCGCGCGAGCCACCTGTTATGAGCGCGGTCTTACCAGTAAGATCAAAATAATTCTTCACGGGCCGCCTTCTAAATCATTCGCTCAGCGCGTTCGAACAGCGCCAGCACACGCGCATGAAAGCGCTCTCCCATTTGCAGCGACGCTTTGCCGGCGCGGGCGCGCGCATGCGTGCCTTCAAGCAAAATGCCGAGCTTGTAACAGGCGAGCACCACGTACCACTCGATCGCTGAGAGGTCGCGCGCCGAGTGTTCGCGATAATGGTCGAGCAGTTCGTCTGCGCTCGGAAAACCCTCCCAGGGCTCGATTTTCATGGAGGTGGGGTCGTTTGGACGCGGCCAAGTGGTGAGTACCCAGCCGAGATCAATCAGGGGATCGCCGATTGTCGCGAGCTCCCAGTCGACAATGGCGGCGAGCTGTGGCCCGTCACTGCTGAACATGACGTTGGCGAGGTGATAGTCGCCATGAAGAATGCCAGGCGTGAAGGAGGATGGACGATGGCGCTCAAGCCAATCGCCCACGCGCTCAATCGGGCCCTCGAGCACCGCGCCGTTCCAACCGGCATTGGCCGAATAACCGTCAAACTGACGCCGCCAGCGGCTAACTTGCCGCTCTAAAAAACCCTCACTTCGCCCGAACGATGCCAGCCCCACCGCCTGGTGATACACGCGCCCCAAACGCGCCGCACCATCGACGAGCGCAAGTCCCATGCGCCGGCGAATGGATGGATCGCTGGCGTGCAGCGCGGGCATGCCGGTGGTAGCGTTGAAGCCATTGATCGCTTGCATCAGATAGAAGCTGGCGCCGAGCACGTCAGGCGCATTGCACGCAGCGATCAGGCGTGGGTGCGGCACGTCCGTATTCGCAAGCGCGGTGAGAACCTGCACCTCGCGCTTGATGGTTTCATTCGCCTCGGGCCGCGCATGCTGGGACGGGCGGCGCAGCACGTATCTCTCCCCGCCGCGTGTAAAGGCGAGCAGGAGGTTTTGGGTGCCGCCCGCGAGCACGCGCGCATCGCCGATCGGGCCCGGCGGGAGGCCGCATTGGTCCATCCACGCGGAGAGCGACTCCACATTGACCAGCGTGCGCCACGCCTCCTGCTCCATACCGAACTCGCCCCCACACGTGTGCGTTTATAATGCTTTTTGTACGATATTTGCGCATCTTGCCGGGTGGGGGCCGTTATTGTCAAGCTTGGTCAAACATCTGGACCAGTTGTCAACCAAGGTCAGGTGTCGTATATACGCACGTATGTTACATAGTCGCACGCGCAAGTGCGATCTGCACGCGCAGCCGTGAAGCGCGCACGTGCTAGGGTGGATGCGAATGGCTTATAGTTTCGAGCAGCACAAAATCGTCGGCGCGATCGCGGCGGATGACGAGTATTGGCGCGGACTCGAGGACGGCAAGTTCAAACTGCCGCGTTGCGCGGGATGCCGCAACTGGACCTGGCCGGCGCACTTCCGCTGCGGCCAATGCGGGAGCTGGGAGTTTGAGTGGGTCGAGCTTGAGCCCAAGGGCAGGATCTTCACCTGGACCCGCACGCAATACGCCTTCGACCGGGTGATGGAGCGCAAGGAAGACGTGCCGTACGTCACCGCTGTGGTGGAAATTCCCGAAGCGGGAGGGGCGCGCGTCATGGGCGTGCTCCAGGGCGACGAAACCGGTTTGCGTATCGGCGCCAATGTGCGGGGCACGATCGATCCACCAAGCGCCAAGACAAAATGGTACCCATCCATACGCTGGGAAATCGAGCGCTGACGATGGCTGCGACAAACACAATTAGGGAGAGCAGACATTGAGCAAGTTCCGCGGCGCGGCGGCGGTCGTGGGCATCGGACAGACGCCCTATTATAAGCGCGCCACTTCCCCAGAGCCCGAACTGAAACTGGCCATTCGAGCCATCACCGAAGCCGCAGATGATGCCGGCGTCGATGTGCGCGACATTAACGGCTTTGTTTCATATGCCTCCGAGCGCAGCGACCCCGCCAAGCTCATGCCGGCCTTGGGCACCCGCGAAACCAAGTTCGCAGCTCTGGTTTGGTTTCATGGCGGCGGCCTTCCCGCGACGCTCAATATCGCCACAGCCGCCATTATGTCTGGACAGGCTGATATCGTCGCGATTTACCGCTCTATGGCGGAAAGCAGCAGCCAGCGCTTGCGCGTGATCGTCGCGCAGAACGACACATCATCCCAATATCTGGTCAATGGGTTGGATTCGCCAGCGCAAATTCTGGCGCTGCGCGCGCAGCGAATGATGGAATATCATGGCGTGCCGCAATCGGCTTTATACGCGACGGTGCAGGCCTCCTATTATCATGCGAAGAACAATCCGAAGGCTTATGGCCGCAACACCGAGATGAATGCGGACATTTACGACAATGCGCGGATGATCTCCGAGCCATATCGGTTGTTCGATTGCTCACGAGAGAACGATGCCGCCGGTTGCGTGCTCGTCGTTTCAGCCGAGCGCGCGAAAGACTTGAAGCAGAAGCCCGCCTACATCCTATCCGCGCCCATGGGCACGATGGAAGGCGGCGGGGCGCTCGAGGAAAACTGGCGCCCCTATTATGCGACGGCCGGTCAGCGCGAGCTGGCGGACCGCATGTGGCGTGAGTCCGGCTATGGGCCCAAGGACGTCGACGTCGCGCAGATTTATATGAACATGAACTCCATGGGCATTGGCGCAATGGTCGATCATGGCTTCTTCAGCATGGAAGAAGCCGGCGCCTTCTGCACCTTCGAGAACCTGATCGCACCGTCGGGCAAGCTTCCCATCAATACGTCGGGCGGCGATTTGGGCGAGGGCTTCATCCATGGGTTCGGCCTGGTGCCGGAGGCAGTGCGCCAAATTCGCGGCAGTTCCACAAATCAAGTCGCCGGCGCCAAGCTTTCGCTCGTCACCGGCGGCCCCGGAGACTTACTGAGCAGCACGGCCCTTCTCGGCAGCGAAGAAACGCTTTGAAATCCGGCTTTAGCGAGCGAAACGTTCGAGCATGAGCGCCTTTACGATCACTCGAGCCCTGCAATGGTGGCGACGGGAACAGCCGAACCGCATCGCCGTCCATTATGAGGGCGAGGAAATCACCTTTGCGGAATTATATGATTGGGCGCTCCGGATCGCCGACTATTTGCGCGCCAATGGCGTCAAGCCGGGCGATCGCGTTTCAGGTGTCGCTGAGAATTCTATCCAATATGCGGCGCTGATTGTCGGCGTGGTGCTATGCGGGGCGATTCACGCGCCGATCAGTTTCCGCTCAAGTGCACGCGAATTGCGGCGCGCGCTGGATGTGCTGACGCCGACGCTCGTCTTCGCCGATGAAACGCGCGCGCCGGTCGCCGAAGAGGCGCTGGAAAGCAAGGAAGCGTCAAAGCTGCGAGCGCTGGATGAAGTGCGCGCTGTGCGCAGTGCGTCCACGGCCGGCGCGGTCCATCTTTCCGCGCCGGACGACCCGCTCTTCATCATCAGCACCAGTGGTTCGACAGGCGAGCCGAAGGGCGTCGTCTATACGCATCGCTCCTTCATGACCTACTCTGCCGAATTCGCCCTGATGGAGCCGGAATGCTGCAATGGCGGTAGCGTGTTCGCCACTGGTCCATTCTCATCCTCCTCCGGCACCATTCTCCTGCTGCAGTTCCTGGCGACGGGCGCGACAGTCTACTCTCAGCGCCACTTCAACGCAGCGGATGCGCTGCGCCTGATCCAGGAGAAGCAAATTCGCGTCTTTCTGGCGTCAACCATCTTCTTTGAACGCATCGCCGCCCTGCCGGAGTTCGCGACGGCCGATCTCTCCTGCTTGAAGTTCGCGCAGATTGGCGGCGCGCGCGTGAATCCAGCGCTGTTGGCGCGCTATCGCGAACGCGGCGTGATCCTGCGCCAAGCTTATGGCTGCACCGAGGCAGGCGGCGCGTGGGCGGCGCGCGATGAAACCGCACTCACAGAGCCGGAAAAATGCGGCTCGGGCGCGATGTTCACAGAATTCGCCATTGCCGGGGAGAATGGCGGCTTGGCGCCGGCGGGCGTGCCTGGCGAGATTCTCATTCGCAGCGCTTGCCTCTCCGCCGGCTACTGGAACAATGAGAAAGCAACTGCGGAGGCCTTTCGCGATGGCTGGCTGCACACCGGCGATCGCGGCGTTCTCGACGAGCGCGGCAATCTCACCTTCATCGATCGCATCAAGGACATCATCATTTCCGGCGGCTTGAACATCTCGGCCATGGAAGTTGAAAGCGTCGTCGCTGAGGCGCCGGGCGTTCAGGAAGTGGCGGTGCTCTCGGCGCAAGACGATCAGTTCGGAGAAACACCGATGGCGGTCGTCTACGGCGACGAAAAAGCCATCGACGTCTCCGCCATTATCGCGCACTGCAATGCGCATCTCGCGAACTTCAAAGTGCCGCGTTACATTGCCGTCGAGGCCGATCCATTGCCGCGTCTTCCCTCTGGAAAAATCTCCAAGGTTATGCTGCGGCGAAAGTACGAGAACGCCCACACCTTTTTGCCAAAGGTACGTTGATGGGAAGCGAGATCGCCGACGGCCTGCACTTTCGCGCGGAGGATGGGCTGGCGATCATCACGATCGACAAGCCGGCGACGCTCAACGCCCTGAACCGCGATATGGTCGACGACCTGCAGCGGCTGGCGACCCGGATCGAGCGTGACCCAGCCATCTTCGCGCTTGTCATCACCGGAACCGGCCGCGCGTTTTGCTCTGGCCTCGATGTCACGCTGCTCGCCAACGCCGCTGAATCCGGCGGGGCTGCCGCGCGCATGCCGACGGGCGATACGCCCGCCTTGTTCGGCTATCTCCGTTCGATTTCGAAACCAGTGATCGCGGCGCTCAATGGCGTGGCGGCGGTTGGCGGATTTGTACTGGCGATGATGTGCGATCTGCGTTTCGCCGGCGAAAGCGCGAGCCTCACCATGGCGATGAGCAATCGCGGCCTGATTGCCGAGCATGGCACCAGCTGGTTCTTGCCGCGCCAGATCGGGATTAGCCGTTCGCTTGATCTGATGTGGAGTTCGCGGCGTGTGAAGGCCGATGAGGCGCTCCAGCTTGGCCTTGTCGATCGCGTTGTTCCGGATGCCGAACTGCTTCAGGCAGTGAAGGACTACGTGGCGGATTTGCGTGCGCGGGTTTCGCCGCGGGCCGTGGCGCAGATGAAGGCGCAGGTTTACGGGCACCTCGATATGAGTTTTCCCGAGGCGGTGCGCGACTCTCAAACGCGCATGCTCGAAGCGCTGAAGCATCCGGACATTCGCGAAGGTGCGCGCGCCTTCATCGAACGTCGCCCACCGCAATTTGCGCCCTGGACCGGCGAATGAGCACCGCGCCGGACGTCAAGCTCGACATTACCGGCGCCCTCGCCACGGTGACGATCAATCGCCCGCAAGCGCGCAACACCCTGCTGCGCGGCACAGGCGCCGCCGTCTACCAAGCTGTACGCCAAGTCGCAGACAATGCCGATGTACGCGTGCTGGTGCTGCGCGGCGAAGGCACCGACTTCTGCTGCGGCGCGGATATTAAGGCGTCGCCCGCCGCAGATGGCGTCAAGCCGCAACCTTCCTTCGTCACGTATCAAGTCGCGGTGTTGCTGCATGAAATGCCGCAAGTCACCGTGGCCGCGATACGCGGGGGCTGCGCCGGCGCTGGATTTGGTTGGGCATGCGCGTGCGACTTCCGTGTCAGCGATCCAAGCGTCGTGATGAATTCGGCGTTTCTGGATGTTGGCGTCGCTGGCGATATGGGCGTGCCCTGGACTTTGCCGCGCCTCATCGGCGCCGCGCGTGCCCGCGACCTCATGTTCTTTCCGCGCAAAGTGCGCGCCGAGGAGGCGAAGACGATTGGGCTGCTCGATCGTTTGTGGACTGCGGAGGCATTCGAAGCAGAACTCGGCGCCTTTACGCACAAGCTGACCGAGGCCGCACCGCTGGCGTTGAAAGGCATGAAAGCGAGCTTCGTGCAGGCGGAGCATATGGATTTTCGCAGCTTCATTGCGCTCGAAGCGGAACGCCACATCCGTTTGCTGGAAACGTCGGATCGCTATGAAGCGTTCAAAGCTTGGATCGAAAAGCGCGCGCCGCGTTTCACTGGGCAGTGATCAGACCTGAAAATCCAGGATCTGCGCTTCCATACTGCTTACATCAAGCACAGCACAACTCTGCACAAAACCCTGCTGACGCGGGCGGCCAACGCCAACCGATCCTGGATTGATCACCAGCGTCGAGCCAAGCTGACGGATGACGGGTTCGTGCGTATGACCATAGAAAACAATATCAGCATCGGCCTCATCGAAGCGCGAGAACGCCGGCGCATGCGGGGGCACGTAATCGTAGCGCGATGGCCATGGCGTGGCATGCACGAGCAGAAGCCGCTTACCTAAAACTTCGACTTCAGCGCGCGACGGCCTCTCGGCAAGCCATTCGGCAAGTTCCTTGTCCGCAACATTGCGCAGACGCCCCTCGGCGCCGCCGCCATTGAAGAAGACTTGTTCGTGATTGCCGCAGATCGTTAGCGCATCATGAGCACGCAGCATGGCAACGACACGTTCCGAAAAGCGGAACTCATCAATGATGTCGCCAAGCGCGAACAGACGGTCAATTGGCCCCATCAGTTCCAGCGCACGCTCCAACGCCGGTGCGTTGCAATGGATGTCGGAGACGACGCCGATGCGCATTCTTTGAGCTTACAAGCTCTTGCCCGGGTGCGCGAGTCGCAGCGACTACAGCTGCGCATCGATCTTGGCCACGCCCTCTCGCTCCGCCCAAAACAGCGGCCCGCCAAGCCAAGGCGGCCAACGCCCTGCGCGCACCATGGCGAAATCAATATCCGAGGCACGCTGGGCGACCCCCTCATGCAGCAGGCACGCAGCTTCGGCGGCGACGGGATCGAGCAAATCGTGCGCCAGCGCTTCGTCAACATTTGTCGGCTGTGCCGCGCCAAGCAGGCCTGGCGCGATCGAGGCGAGGACTTCTCTCCGCGCGCCAGCTCTTATGAGTGTCTCGGCGGTCACCTGCGCGCACTTGGTCAAACGCTCGACGATCAGACCCTCACCAGAGCGAACAAATACCGCCGCCGGATTCACGCGGCGCACTGCCGCCATCACGTCCGCCAGATCCTGAGCGTCAGCGCCGGACTCGAATGCGATCTCTATGAGATCGCTCGTGCGCTTCAGCGCGATCCGCGCTTTCTCGCCGGAGACGTTGACCACGATGTCGCCGCCGACTTGCTTGGAGCCAAGCAACTTGGCCCAATCGTCGACGTCTTCCTTGCGCCCTTCCAAGCGAAGCGAGCGCCCTGATGGCTTCACCTTTTCGCCGCCTGGTGGTTTGGCCGCGGCGCGCTCGGCGAAGAAGAGATGCCGCTGCGCGGCGGATTCGGGCGTTGCCGCAAGTTCGCGAGAAATGGCGCGCTCGGCCAATATACCTTCGTCAAACGGCAACCCCACTGCCGCTTCGATTGCACGCAGCACGCCGTCGGCCGCTTTCAATCCCACGAACAAGTTCGGATGCGCCGCGCGGAAGGCAGAGAAAATTTCATGCGCGACACGCACGTCTACATCAAGTGGTAAATCGCGGACGCGCCGTAGCGACGCTTCTCGCGCGATCAAAGAGTGCGCGAATGTAACGGCACTTGGCGCGGGATCATCGCTATCAACCAACTCATCGATCAAGCCCAGCTTTAACGCCTCTTGCGCGCCAATGGTTTTGCCTAAAGCAATGGCTTCGACGGCGGCGGCGACCCCGATCAGGCGCGGCAGGCGCTGCGTGCCGCCGGCGCCGGGGCATAAACCCAGCGCAACCTCAGGCAAGCCGACTTTCGCCGCGCTGACCGCGACACGATAGTGACACGCCAACGCAAGCTCGAACCCGCCGCCCAATGCCGCCCCGTGCAGCGCGGCGATGACTGGTTTGGCCGCACTTTCCACCAGCGCCATGATGTCCGACAATAATGGCGGCTCGATCGGCCGGCTGAGCTCAGTGACATCAGCGCCTGCGAAAAAAGTCCGTCCGGCGCAGGCGATGACGATCGCTTTCACCGCATCATCCGCCATCGCGCGCGACATGCCGGCATGGATCGCCGTCCGCACGCGATGGCTGAGCGCATTGACCGGCGGCGAGTCGATAACGATCGAAGCCACGCCATCATCGACGCTATAAGTCAGAACATCGCCGCTCATGCCGCCGCCCTCACTTCGACGGCAAATGGCTGGGGCGATCGCGCAGGATGATGGTTTTGGTTTCAAGGAAGGGATGCAGCCCCTCGACACCGCCTTCGCGGCCAATGCCCGATTGTTTGAAGCCGCCAAACGCAATGGTGAAGTCGGTCAAATGGCCGCTATGCCCTACAGTACCTGTGCGCATGCGGCGCGCGACGCGATAAGCGCGATCCGCATCGTCGGTGAACACAGCGCCGTTCAGACCATAAATACTGTCATTGGCGAGCTTGATGGCGTGTTCTTCATTGTCTGCTGGAATGACGGCGAGCACGGGGCCGAAGATTTCTTCCTGCGCGATGGTGGATCGATTGTCGACATTCGCGAACACGGTCGGCTCAACAAAGAAGCCGCGCTCAAGATGTTTTGGACGCCCGCCGCCGGCGACGACTTTATAGCCTTCGTCCCGACCCTTGGCGATGTAGCCCTCGACACGCTCGCGCTGACGTCGCGTCGCCACCGGGCCCATTTGGGTGGCGGCGTCGAAGGGATCGCCGACCTTTACGGCTGAGGCGGCCGCAGCGAGCGCATCGGTGAATTCAGCTTGGCGATCGCGCAACACGATGATGCGCGTTAACGCCGCGCACACTTGCCCGGTCATGTCACAACCGCGCGCAGCGAGCGTTTTCGCCGCCTGTTCAATGTTGCAATCGTCCAGCACAATCGCCGCGGACTTGCCGCCAAGCTCAAGTGAGTAGCGCCCAATGCGTTCGCCCATGATGGCGGCGATGCGTCGGCCAGTTGCCGTTGAGCCGGTGAAGGTGACCTTGTCGACCTGCGGATTGCGCACAAGCGCTTCGGAGGCCTCGCGATCGGCGGTGACAACATTGAGCACGCCGGGCGGAAGGCCAGCAGCGGCGGCCGCTTCGGCAAGAAGCAGCGCGTGCCCCGGCGCTTCAGGCGAAGCCTTCAGCACAACCGTGCAGCCCGCTATCAGAGCTGGCGCGATTTTGAACGCTGCGATCATGATCGGCCCGTTCCACGGCACGATGGCGCCAACGACACCGACAGGTTCGCGCACCAGCAGCCCGAGCTTGGCGCCCGTGGCTGTCTTGTGTTCTTCTTCCCACGCGAACGTATCTGCGAGGCCAGCATAATACTGGAAGAAGCCGCCCGCTCCCGGCGCGACGGCGCTCGCCACGGAGTGAAGGATGCCCATCTCGTTCGGCCAGATGGTTGCTATGTCCGCCGCGCGCTTCGTGAGTTCGCTTGCGAGCGCATTCATGTAGCCCGCGCGATCCTTGTGCGACATACGCGACCACGGGCCGTTATCGAACGCATCGCGTGCGGCGGCGACGGCGCGATTGACGTCCTCCACCTGTGCCGCGGCGACGCGAAAAAACAATTCCTCCGTCGCCGGAGCGATGACGTCGATCTGCGCTTGAGAGGATGGCTCGACCCATGCGCCGTTAATGTAGAAGTGGTTTGGGTGCTGCAGCGGTACGGCAGTTGCGGCCATGTCTGGTCCTCCACGCGCCGACCGTTCTTTTGGGCTCACAGCGACTGGTCGGCCGCCTTCATTGTTCGATTATCGCCCATTCGTATCATTATAATCCATCCCGCACGCGGTTTTGGCAAGCCGCTTCCGCGTTCGCGTGCAGACGAATGAGCGTGATCGATTAAGGCAGGAAGGAACTGAGCTGCGACTTCACATCGAGCAAACGCGGCAAATATTCGTCGCGCAACTTGTCGACGGAGACACGCGCCGCCAATGCGCCGACCGTGATCGCCGCAACGGTTTTGCCGGACAGGTTCGTGATCGGAACGGCGATCGAGCGCGCGCCGACCTCCAATTCCTGATCGATAATCGAATAGCCCGCCGCGCGCACGCGCGAGAGCTCAGCCATCAAATCATCAATACGGGTAAGGGTTTTCTCGGTCAGAGCTGGGCGATCGCTTGAGCGCAGAATGGCGCGGCTCTGTTCCACCGGCAGCGCCGCAAGCAACACGCGCCCGAGCGAAGAACAGAAAGCAGGCAACCGGCTGCCAGCGTGCAGACCCGTACCCATGATGCGATGATGCACGGCGCGCGCGATGTAGACGATCTCATGCCCATCCAGCACAGCGGCCGAGCAAGATTCGCGTAAATCATCGGCCAAGCGGTCCAGTGACGGCTGGATCAGGCGCGGCAGTGAGGCCGCCAGATAGGAATGGCCCAGGCGCAAAATGCGCGGGGTCAGCTCGAAATAGCGCCCGTCCGTCGTGGCGTAGCCGGCCTCGACCAAGGTCAGAAGGCAGCGCCGCGCGGACGCCCGGTCGAGCCCGCTGAGGCGCGCGACCTCGGCGATCGTGAGCGCGCTGCGTCCTTGGCCGAAGGACTCGATAACTGAGAGCCCCTTGGCGAATCCGCCCATTCTATCAACGCCTTGGAGATATCTCGCCCCATTGGCGCCAGGCTCCTTTTCAGCAGTGCTTTTGGCTGTTCGCGTCGTCTTCTGTGGCAAGTTCGGCACCTGATTCCCCGCCCGGATTTGTGCGATTGTTGCACAAATCCGTGCCGCCGCACAAGCCAGTAGAATCGGCCCACTTCCAATATCGCTCAGATGTGCGAAGTTTTACGGATGGACGCCCTTCTGCAACTGTCCGCCATTGAGGCGATCCGGACCCTCAAGGCGCGTTACTTTCGCTGCGTCGATACCAAGGACTGGGACGGGCTGGCGGAGGTTTTCTCTCCCAATATTGAATTCGACCGCACGGTGGGCATGGCGGTGCGCGATCCATGGAGCGGCGCCTGGTCGCCTCCGATTTCAGATGAACCCATCATTGTGCGCGGGCGCGACGCGGTCATGGCGATGGTGCGCACCGCGGTTGAACATGTGCGCACCGTGCATCACGGCTTCATGCCAGAAATAGAAGTGCTGAACGACGCTGAAGCGCGCGGCGTTTGGGCGATGCGTGATGAAATCTACGATAAGCGCGGGCGTCTGATTGTCTCCGGCAGCGGCCACTATCACGAGACCTATGAGCGGGCGCCGCAGAGGTGGGTGATCAGCACATCAAAGCTCACGCGCTTGTGGCTCACGCGCGGCGATGGCGAACGTGGTGCCTAGAAGCGGAGAATGAAGTGGATTTAGGGCTTCGCGGAAAGCGCGCCATTGTTTGCGGCGGCAGCAGCGGCATAAGCCGCGCCGCAGCACATCGTCTCTCAAACGAAGGCGCGCTGGTGACGCTGGTGGCGCGCACGGAAGCGACACTGGCGAAAGCCGCCGAGGAAATAGAGCGCGAGACCGGTACGCCTGTCGACTATTTCGCCGCTGACCTCACCAGTCGCGAGGAGCGCGCGCGCTTGCTCGCTGATTGCCCGGTGGCTGATGTGCTGGTCGCAAATGCAGGCGTGCCGCAACGCTTTGCATCGTTTCAAACGCTCAACAAAGTGGAATGGGATTGGTGGCTTGAGGCGCATCTCTTCTCGGCGCTCGACCTGATCTATGGCTACCTGCCCGACATGATGGAGCGTAAGTTTGGGCGCATCGTCAATGTATCGGCGAACTTCATCAAATTTCCGCAGGTCAATACCGGGCACTCGCACGCGGCCCGGCTGGCGCTTGCTGGCGCCATTGCCGCCCTGGTGCGTGAAGCTGCGCCGCATAATGTCACCATCAATAGCGTGTTGCCGGGACTGATTGATACGCCAGCGCTGCGCCAAGCTTTGCAACAGCGCGCGGAGTCCCGTGGCGTGCCTTACGACGATGTGGTTGCAGAAGTATGCCAGCGCACTGCGGCGGCGCGGCTATCTTCGGCTGAGGAAGCCGGAGATTTGATCGTGATGTTTTGCGCCGCGCAAATGGGCTATGTGACGGGACAGAACATCGTCAATGATGGCGGCGCGTATCAGGGTTTGTTCTGATCGCTGCGATCGCCGCCGCGCCAAAGTGCAGCGGCCTCCTCTTCCGCCGCAAGTGCTTCGGAGAAGCTGCGCTCCACATCGAGCAGCGCCTTCTGGCGCACGACGAGTACTTGATTCATTGCGGCCAGGTTTGAAGTCAGCTTGAGGCAATGCGGCAGCAGCGCCGCAGGCTCGACAAGCTCGTTCACAAGCCCCCATTGCAAGGCGAGCTGAGCGCTGATTGGCGCGCCCGTCAGCATCATTTGGCGCGCTTTTCGCACGCCAATGGCGCGCGGCAGCATGGCTGTGAGGCCCCAAGCCGGAAAGATGCCGATCTTGGCATGCGTGTCCGCGAAGATGGCGCGCGTTGTAGCTATGATGAAGTCGCAGCTCAGCGCGATCTCCAAACTGCCGGTGATGCAAGCGCCGTCCACGGCGGCGATGACCGGTTTTGAAAATGCGCGCAGTGCTTCGCCTGGATGCGGGCGAACCATTTCCCCGGGCTGGGCGCGGCTTTCTTTGATGTCCACGCCCGAACTGAACGCGCCATGCGCGCCCGTGACGATGACGCTGCGAACGTCTTCGTCCGCATCAGCCTGCGCCAATAGCGCAGCGAAGCTGCGCCGCATTTCGCGCGTCAGGGCGTTGCGCGATTGTTGGCGATTAAAAATAAGCAACTGCGTGGCTTGACGCGCGACCACTAAAATCGACTGCGATTTGCCGTGCGCTATCTCAGTTACGTCATCGCTGTCTGAATCGACATAAGCGACCTCGCTCATTCGCGAACCATGGCCGCCTGGCGCATATCCGGTATGGCACAGGCGTCGACATATTCCGCACGCAAACGCAAAACCAGCTCAGCGACGCTTGGCACGTCCTGGATCAACTCAACGCCATGCCCCCCGCTCCAAAGATCGCGCCAGGGACGGACGCCATCGGGCAAATGGTCGTAACTACGTGGCGCGCTCGCAGCCGGTAGATTGGCAGGATCGAGCCCGTATTGTTGAAGCGACGCTTTGAGCCAGCTTGCCGCCACGCCTGAGATGCGCGGCGTGTAGATGACATCGGCCGCGCGGCTCTGCACCAGCATGGCTTTGTACGCCTCAGGTACGCGCGACTCCTGCGTAGCGATGAAGCGCGTGCCCAGATAGCAAAGATCGGCGCCCAAAACCTCCGCGGCGCGAATGGCCGAACCAGTGGAAGCAGCACCGGCGAGGATGATCGCGCCATCGAACATCTTCCGAACTTTGGGAATAAACGCGAGCGGACTAATCGCCCCGGAATGACCGCCGCCGCCGGCGCCGATGCACGTGAGGCCATCCACCTTTGCGGCGACCGCCTTCTCCGCATGCACGATTGAGACGATGTCGTGAAACACTTGCATGCCGCGATCATGCGCGCGCTTCACCAACTCTGATGGACTGCCCATCGCGCTAATGATCACCTCGACACCGCCGCGAACACAGAGGTCGAGGTACGCGTCAACCTCCTCATTGCTGCGGCGGCCAGACAGGTTCACCGCAAGCACGCCGCGATCGCTTGCCTCGGCGCGGGCGCGGCGCTCTGCGACTTGCGACAGCCATTGCGCGAACTCTTCAATGTCGCGCGCATTGTGCGTGGGCAAACCCGCCATCAATCCGGCGATGCACGCTTCAGCCGCCAATTCAGGACCGCTGGCGAGCATCATCGGCGCGCAAACCGCCGGCAGCGTGAGGCGGCGCCTGATATTTGGATCGAGCATAGAGCTCCCCACCGGCGATGTTCGATTATCGCCCCTCTGTCCTTTATTGGCCTGGAGCCTAGGCGAGCGCCCTCCACTGTCAACGCACCATTGTACAATGACGCACAGCTGGGCGATATTCGTTCAGATCGATCCCGCTCCGGCGGGGGGCTCAGGAGCGGGCAATGTCGAAAATCTTCCTCACCTGCGCTGTCACCGGCAATCACACCACGCGGCAGCAGCATCCTGGTCTGCCGGTAACGCCGAGCGAGATTGCCGAAGCGTGCTTAGGGGCCGCCGAGGCCGGCGCGGCCGCTGTGCATATTCACGTGCGCGATCCCGAGACCGGCAAACCGTCCATGGCGGTGCACCACTATGCCGATGTGGTCGATCAGATTCGCCACCACAACAAAGCGCTGGTGCTCAATCTTACAACAGGCCCAGGCGGACGGTTTCAGCCTTCCGATCACGATCCGGTTGTGCCCGGCCCGCGCACCAATCTCCTGGTTCCGGAAAAACGTGTCGAGCATATTGC
The DNA here is from genome assembly GCA_033764855.1 of Hyphomonadaceae bacterium. Taxonomy (GTDB): domain Bacteria; phylum Pseudomonadota; class Alphaproteobacteria; order Caulobacterales; family Aquidulcibacteraceae; genus Vitreimonas. The sequence goes on from JANRIP010000039.1 coordinate 171,364, forward strand.
CGAGTTGAAGCCGGATATTGCGACGCTGGATCTCAACACCATGCTGTTCGGCGGCGAAGTCGTGATTAACACGCCCGCCAATGTGCGGCGCATGGCGAAAGTGATGCGCGAAGCGGGCGTGCGCCCTGAGCTTGAGCTGTTCGACACAGGCGACATTATGCTGATGCAGGATTTGCTCGCGGATGGAACGTTGGACCCGCAACCGCTTTGCTCGCTGGTGATGGGGATTAGGTACGGGTTCGCACCGACTATCGAAATGATGCTGCTCGCTCGTTCATTGCTGCCGCCTGGTTCCCGCTGGACCGGCTTCGGCACCGGTCGCCACGCGTACCCGTTGCTGGCGCAAGCTGTTCTCGCCGGCGGCAATGTTCGCATTGGGCTGGAGGACGCAGTTTTCATTTCTAAGGGGCAGCTGGCGCCTTCCAATGCGGCGATGGTGGCGAAGGCGCGGCGCATCGTTGAAGATCTAGGCTCCGAACTCGCCACACCAGACGAGATGCGCGCGCAACTAGGTTTGAGACGCTAGTCGAACCGCGTTGCAGGCGGGGCTTCATTCCACTGCGTTTGATGAGGCAGCGGACGCAGAAAGCTTCGATCTAGCGCGTTGATCGACGGACAGCCAATCGCTGCCAGTGTCGACGCCACGCCGCGCTGAAACAGCCGCAAAATAGCGGCGACGCCGGATTCGCCTGCAACCGCCATGCCCCACAAATAGGGTCGGCCAATCATGACCGCCTTCGCGCCCAAAGCGCAGGCGCGCACAATATCGGCGCCGCGACGCACGCCGCCATCGAGCAACACCTCCATCTTGTCGTCCACCGCCTCCACGATTTCTGGCAGTAGCGAGACAGCAGCGGGTACGCCGTCAATCACCTTGCCGCCATGGTTTGAAACCGACACTGCATCGGCGCCACATTGAAGCGCGCGGCGCGCATCGTCGGCGCGCATGACGCCCTTCACCAGGAGCGGTCCGTCCCACTGCTTGCGGATCCAAGCGACGTCATCCCAAGTCGGAGGCGTCGCGGTCAGCAGTTTGCCAACCTCGGCCACAGCCATGACCTTGCCGTCCGACGAAGGCGGTGCGTTGGGCGCGTTCATGGTGAGGCCGCCGGCAAGCAGAGAAAAAAGCCAACTCGGTCGATTCCACACTTCCGGCAAAAACGCGACAGCGTTCGCGAAATCCGCCTTGGTCGGCAGAGGGCGGCTGATTCGATCGAACGGCGTGATCGCGGAGAGATCGACTGTGATCGCCAAGACGCGGCAGCCGGCGGCGCGCGCTAGCTCTATGCTGGCCTCCACGCCCTTCCGGCCGTTGATCATATAGAGCTGAAACCAAGTGTCATCGTTCAGCGCGCAAATCTGGCGCGCAGGCGCGCCGCTCACATGGCTGATGACAATCGGAATGCCAGCGGCCTTCGCCGCGCGCGCCGCACCCGGCTCGGAGTCGCGATGCACAATGCGAATAAAGCCAGTCGGAGCGATCATGACCGGCATGGCGATCTCGCGACCCAGCACTTTTGTTCTCGTGTCGGCTTTGGTGATCGCCTCGCCAAGATGGGGCTCAAACAAAATGCGCCCGAACGCCAATTCATTGGCGCGCGACGTTTGTTCGTTCTCTTTGCCGCCCTGAATGTAGTGATAGACAGCCGGCGGCAACCGCCCCTGCGCCAGGCGCCGCGCATGCTCAACGCTTGAGAAGTTTATCGTCACGCCGCGTCCGCCTCCGGCCCAAGCCCTAAAAGCCAGATACGCCGCCGGTCAAGACATAATCGCCCGTTTGTACGACTTTCGCACTTGCGCGTGCGGCGGCGGCTTGGCAATTTGCCACCTGCGCCCGTTCAGGCGCTGGAGCATGACATGACCAGCAAAATCCACCCTTCGCCGCGCGCCGCGCTCGACGGGTTGCTGTTTGACGGCATGACCTTGATGTCTGGCGGCTTCGGCCTGGTCGGTAATCCTGAGAGTCTCATTCCGGAAATCATGGAGAGCGGCGTTAAGGGCCTCACCGTGATCTCCAATAATTGTGGCGCCGATCAATTCGGCCTGTGGCTGCTACTGAATAACGGACAAATCCGAAAAATGGTCTCGTCCTATATTGGCGAGAACAAATTGTTCGAGCGGCTCTATTTGAGCGGCGAATTGGAGCTAGAGTTGACGCCGCAAGGCACGCTCGCCGAACGCATTCGCGCCGGCGGTGCCGGCATTCCCGCATTTTACACACGCACAGGTGTTGGCACGGTCGTCGCTGAAGGCAAGCCGGTGGAAGAATTCGATGGCCAGCTCTATGTGCGCGAACGGTGGCTGCGCGCGGACCTCTCCATCATCAAAGCCTGGAAAGCCGATCCCGAAGGCAATCTGGCGTTCCGCAAAACAGCGCGAAACTTCAATCCGATCATGGCGACAGCGGGGAAAGTAACAGTCGCGGAGGTCGAACACATCGTCGCAGCTGGCGAATTGGACGCCGACTGCATCCACACGCCCGGCGTCTACATTGATCGCGTGGTGAAAAGCACGATCAACGAAAAACGCATCGAACAACGCACGACGCGCACTCGTTCTGAGGTGGTGTGATGGCCTGGACCAGAGATCAAGCCGCCGCGCGCGCCGCGCAAGAATTCAAAGACGGATTTTACGTCAACCTCGGCATTGGCATTCCCACATTGGTCGCCAATCACATTCCCGCCGGCATGCGCGTAACGCTGCAATCCGAAAATGGTATGCTCGGCATGGGGCCCTTCCCGTTCGAAGACGAGGTCGACCCTGATCTGGTCAATGCCGGCAAGCAAACCATCACCCAACTGCCAACATCGAGCTTCTTCGACAGCGCCCAGAGCTTTGCGATGATACGCGGAGGGCACATTGATGCGGCCGTACTAGGCGCGATGGAAGTTTCGCAGACCGGCGACATCGCCAATTGGGCCATACCGGGCAAAATGGTGAAAGGCATTGGCGGCGCAATGGATCTCGTTGCTGGCGTCAAGCGCGTGATCGTGGTGATGGATCACACCAATAAAGCGGGCGAGTCAAAGGTGCTGCGAGCATGCACGCTGCCGCTTACAGGCCTTGGCTGTGTCGACCTGATTATCACCGATCTTTGCGTGCTAGAGGTGATGAAGGATGGATCCGGCTTGCGTCTGGTGGAATGCGCGCCCGGCGTTTCGTCGGACATGGTTCGCGCCAAAACAGAAGCGCATATCGTCCAAGGCGCAAGCAGCGATCAGGCCAACAATCCATGATTTCAGAACGCCGCGCCTATTGCGGCAGTGCAAACGGGAGGAATAAGTATGTTCAAGTCAATTCTCGCTGCGATCGCGTGCGCGACTATCACCATAGGCGCCGCGCAAGCGGGTACGGTCGAAAATTCTTTCGGCAACACCATTGTGTCGCGTGCACCAGATGGCGCCGTGACACGCTGGCAATATTCTCCGAACGGCTCTTACACCATGACGAGCGCCGACGGCCAAACCACGCGCGGTGCGTGGGCCTATGTGAATGGCGAACTATGTCTCACGCCCGAAGGGGGCGCCCAGACCTGTCACGGCGATGGCGGCGACTACCATGTCGGCGACACTTGGACGCTCACAGGCCCGGACGGGCAGAGCACGACCATCACGATCGAAGCCGGCCAATAAGAAAATATGGGTGGCGCTCAGCGCGCCACCCAACCGCCGTCCACCGCAAGCGCTTGGCCTGTGACAAAGCTCGCATTGTCGCCGGCGAGGTAAAGTACGGCTTTCGCGATCTCATCCGCCTCGCCTATGCGCGACATCGGCGTGGCCGCTTTTAAAGCCGCCATTTTCTGCGGATCGGCAACGTTTTTCTCGTTGATTGGGGTGGCGATGACGCCTGGGCAAACCGCGTTAACGCGGATATTTTGCGACGCATATTCGATGGCCGCGGCTTTGGTCAGGCCGACGACGCCGTGCTTGGAAGCCACATAAGCGGGCACGTTCATCATCCCCACCAAGCCTGCCACAGAGCCGCAATTCACGATTGCTCCGCCGCCATTTTTGAGCATGGCCTCGATCTCATACTTCATGCACCACCAAACGCCGCGCAGATTGATGGATATGATGCGTTCCCAGTTTTCATTTGAGCAACTTGCCGTCGGTGCGCGCTCGCCATCGACGCCCGCATTATTGTAGGCAGCATGAAGCGCGCCGAATGACTCAACCGTCGCCGCAACAGCTGCTTGAATATCCTCCTCCACAGCCACGTCGCAGCGACTGAAGCGGACATCGCCGCCCTTCTCCCGCAATGCAGCGGCGTAGCTTTCGCCTGCATCCGCTTGAACGTCCGCAATCATCACTGACGCGCCGTGCTCCGCGAACAAAGCTGCCGTCGCCGCACCAATGCCCGAGGCCGCACCCGTCACCAGAACCGCTCGTCCGCTGAATGATCTCGGCAATATTATCACCTTAAGAGCTTGTGCCGCGTGCAACTATTTGATGCGCGTCATCGCGGCGCTAGATTCTAATGCTCCCTTTTCCGGCTTATGTCAGCCCTATCACTCTAAGCCTGACGCCCATTTCCGCGCCCTGCGCCTCCCACATCGATCCCCCGACTACAGATCAACCCGCACCAAGCGCCGATGGACCTTCTGACACGGCCCATACTTCCTACCATTCCGGGGCGATGGTTACCCGCATTCCATCCATGCTTTCGCTTAGCGGCACCGAGCACGCGAGACGTGAATTGGTTCGCCGATCGTCACGCACGTATAGAAGGTCATCCTCCTGGCTCGACATCGCCGGCATTCGCGCCACGTCGCGCTCATCGATATAGACGTGGCACGTCCCACAAGAGCAGCAGCCTCCGCAACTCGTGAGCGCATTGATCTCCTCGGCGCCGCCCTCCATGAGCGCAGCCTTGAGCGATTGTCCTGCGCGAGCTTCGACTGTCCTCTGTTCGCCGGATCGCAGGGTTACGTTGACGCGCATCACTTTCCTCCTGTCGCCCACTGCAATGGCAGCGACTGCAGCGACATGACCTGTCCGGCGCGCCACACCAATTTGCCGTTGCTCGGAATGCAGAAGGACGGGATGCGTTTCAGCCACTCTTCGGTGAACACCCGCATCTCGGCGCGCGCGAGCACGTTGCCAATGCATGTGTGCGCACCGGTTGAGAAGGCGATGTGCTCCCGGCGTGGGCGATCAATGTCGAATCGCTCGGGGTCCTCATTCTTTCGGTCGTCGAGGCCCGCCGCCGGCAAGGCGCAGGACACCATGTCGCCTTCGCGCATGTATGCACCGCCAATCTCGATATCCTTCTTCACAATACGCGTCTGATGCACGACGCCGAAGCAGCGCAATGATTCCTCAACAAAAGCTGGGATGTGTGAGGGGTCGGCTGCGAGCCGCGCCTGTAGGGCGCCATCCTCAGCTAAGTGCCGGAAAGCGAATGTGAGCGCATTGGCGACGGTATCGAGTCCACCCAGAAAGAGAAGGAACCCATATGACTCGATTTCGGCGTCTGTCAGCGGACGCCCTCGGACACTCTCCTCCATCAACTTACTCAAAAGATCGTCGCCGGGCTGGGCGCGACGGTCAGCGATCATTTCGCGAATGACCGAAATAATGATGTTCTGCAGTTCGATATAGCGTGCGTTCGTAATCGGGCCAAAATACTCACGCACGATTTCGCGAAACTCGGCGAACCGCTCACGCGGCATCCCCATGAAGTCCATGAAAACCGAAACTGGGAACGCGGCGCCTAGGCGCTCACTAAAATCACATTGGCCGGCCGCGATCACTTCGTCGATCAGTTCATTTGCCCGCGACCTCAGCTTGGGCTCAAGCGAATCGACAAACTTTCGATTGACGTGTTTCATTAGCGCAGCGCGATAACCGGCATGCTCCGGCGGGTCCAAGTTCAGCGGCAACATCACGTTGTCGCTGTTCGATTTTGGGATGGTGAGTTCCTTGCTGGAAAAATGCTCCGCGTCTCGCAGGATTGACGCCATCACGTCGAAGCGCGTCACCACCCAATGGCCACCGTTGCGACACGTATAGAAGATGTCTGGCGCCTTCTGCTGGATCGCGCGGTAGCCCTTGTGCGGATCCTTCAGGAGATCCTCGTCCAGAAAAATATCGAGATCAAAGACCTGCTCGGCCTTGACGTGTTTCGGATGTTCGGTGGACGCGTCCAACGCCATGACGTTTTCCTCTACATTTCCAGAATAGCTTCAAGGATGCGATGGAATCGGGCGATGTCTTGCTCCATTCCACCGAGCACCATCTCCTGCACGACGCCGGATTGCGCTGCGATGGTGCCTAATTCCGCGACCCAAAAGTCCTCTTCTGTGGTGATGCGCTGCATAAGACCGATAGATTTCTCGCACCGCGCACGCTCGGCATCGGTGTCCGGCATCTTGTCGACGAGCATGTAATAGTTGACGACGGTGCTCGTGGCCGACTGCGGCGACAGCAGCATCACATTAATGTAGGTTGGACTGGTGATGATGAGCCCGCCGGCCACGATCGTGTAGCTGAAGACGCCAAAGTCGCGGAAATCCGCGAACGTCTCGACGCCCTGCCCGCGCTCGCGTTTGTATCCCACGCGCGCCGACGACTGCAGCAAGTTTCGTCCTATTTCAACGCACGCCGTCGAACGATCGACGAACATCGAGCCGAGCGAATCGCGATGCAGCCGCGCGATGTGGTAGTTTTCCAGAAAAGCGTCGTGGATCAGCTTCCAATTCGCGGGCAACTCAACACGCAGTTTCTTATAAACCACTTGCGAGGCTAGTCCGATCGCGTCGAATTCCGGGGCCAGCTCACTCTCGACCTCGCTGAAGTCGGCGTTCGAGGCCGGATCGAGGTTGACCCAAATCAGCCCTCCCGCTTCGACGCACTGGAGCGCCTTTAGCTTGTGCTTCTTCTTGTCGAGCCCGGGGAAAACCTCCTCACGCGGCACTGCAATAAGATCGCCCTTCATGCTGAAAGACCAGGCATGATAAGGACACGTGATCAGCGCGCCCGCCTTGGCTTCCACCTCATCCGACAGACGCACACACCGATGCGTACATACATTCATGAACGCGTGCGCTCTGCCCTCATCGTCACGCGTCAACAGCAGTGGCAAGCCATAATCATTGTTGACGACGTGCATGCGGCTGCGCGGCAACGCGGCCGAGATCTCGACAGGCACAGGCCTGCCGCGAAAAAGCTTACGCCGCTCAAGTTCAAAGCGGTCGCTGTCGGCGTAAACATTCGTCGGCCGATAACTCAGCGCCTTGGGAACGATGTTTGGATCGCTGTCTTCGAGGCTGGCCAGGATTTGACGCTGATACTTTGTGAGACCGTTTATTTCGCGCACTGCCATGAGCACCTCCCGACCGCAACGTCAGCACCGAGCGAACCAGTCAAACGTTGATTTCGCTCAAAACAATGTGCGTTATTCGTACTATCGTGCGAAAAAGCGCATTTGTCGCAGTGGATGCTTCAGCATCGGAACACTTTGGTGCGAAGCATGCGGTCGACCACCGAGCCAAACGGGAAGGCGAATTGCTTTTCGTGGAAGTCAACGGCGCGACAGGCCACCGGGCTCCACGCCACTCCCGCCCAACGAATTCGAGCGGCATCGCAAACGATTTCCGAACAACGCGCTCGCAATCGTGCATTCGATCAAGCTGGAACCAACGGCGACAAGCCCCACGCCAGCGGTGGAGATGCAGAAGCAGATCGGCTCGGCGGGGGCCAGGACAAAAAGTCCTCCGCGCGATCTCTTGTCAGTAGACAATGCGGGGCGCTTGAAGAGTTGGTAATACGCTAGGCTGGCCCACGTGTCCCGACAGCGCCTGGAGGTCGCGGATATCTTCCGCGACCTCGGGCCCAGTTATCGCCGCACGCATGCGGGCCGTCTCAGCTTTGCGCAAAAGCGGGTGATGGAAGCAATCGAGACCTGCCGCACGGCAGCGCTCGGCGGCCATGTCAGCCGATGCGAGGACTGCGCCCATATCGATGTGGCCTACAATTCATGCCGCAACCGCCACTGCCCCAAATGTCAGGCGGCGGCCGCGTATGATTGGCGGGAAGCGCGGCGGGCCGAGCTGCTGCCTGTCGCCTATTATCATGTCGTCTTCACGCTGCCGGTGCCGGTCGCCGACATCGCCTATGCCAACAAGGCGCTGATCTAAAACGCGCTGTTCAAAGCCGCCTCCGAAGCGCTGCTCACCATCGCCGCCGATCCCAAGCATCTCGGCGCCAAGATCGGCGTCACCATGGTGCTACACACCTGGGGTTCGGCGCTGACGCATCATCCGCACGTGCATTGCATCGTCCTCGACGGCGGCGTCTCGCCTGACGGCGAGCGTTGGATCCCCTGTCGGCCCAACTTCTTCTTGCCGGTGCGGGTGCTCTCGCGCCTGTTTCGGCGCTTGATGCTTGAGCGCCTTATCGCCGCGCACGACGACGGCGCGCTCCACTTCTTCGGTGATCATGCCAATCTTGCCGACATCGATGCGTTTCGCGCCTTCTTGAAGCCGCTCCATCGCAGCGAATGGGTGGTCTACGCCAAACGGCCTTTCGCTGGACCGGATCAGGTGTTGTCGTATCTGGCGCGCTACACCCACCGTGTCGCCATCGCCAACAGTCGGCTCGTCGCCTTCGAGGCCGGACGCGTCAGCTTCAAATGGAAGGATTATCGGCGTGAAGGCCAAGAGCGTTATGGCCTGATGACGCTCGACGGCAACGAATTCATACGCCGCTTCCTGCTGCACGTTCTGCCGGACGGCTTTCACCGCATTCGACATTACGGTCTCTTCGCCAACGGCGCGCGCACCGACAATATCGCCCGCGCACGCTGCTTGCTTGATGCTCTGCCGCCAGCGCCGCCGCCGGCAGAGCCGGACGCGCCGCCCGCGCCGAAGCCGTGTCCATGCTGTGGCGGCCGGCTCATCTTGATCGAAGCTTTCGAACGCCCGCGCACGCCGCAACGCCGCGCCGCTTCACCCCTGTGGTGCGACACATCATGAGCAAGGCGCGGCTTCACCGATATCAGCGGCGTTCAAAAAGCGCGCGGGCTTCGCGCGATGCGCTCGCGCGTTCTGCGCACGCCGCCGCACGCCGAAATCAGCGCTCGCACCCACGCGTCTCGACCATGTTTTCGTCATCGCGTCCAACAGCACGTGCGTGCAGCGTCACTCGTCAGGTCTTCGCGTCGCCACCGACACCAAGGCGTTCGCTCAAATCCCCATAGACCTCCGCGCTCATACCGCGGGTCAGGCATTGAGATTTCTACGACACCCGCCCTCAGCGGCGCGGACAGGTTTGCGCGTGGGCGGGCGTCCCAGAAACCTGAACAAATTCGGACTCTAGCTCGAGTGCGCCCCAAGGCGGACGTTCGATCGTTCCGGTGCCCCCCCGTCTCTCAATCGTCCAAAGGCGACTTCAACTCCGTCTTTCATCGGGCTAGGAGAACACGTTCACCGATTGGAACGCGAAGTCCGCAAATGGCCACGCCGCACACGACCGATGTAACGACGCTGCACTACGTCACGAAGCCGTTCAATCAGTGTATCTATTGCGGTAGCACCGAAAACCTTAGCAAAGAGCACGCTATCCCTCACGGCCTCCTCGGCCGCATTGTTCTTCCGGCCGCCAGCTGCGGCCGATGCCGCGCCATCATGCGTTTGAGACACATTGTCAGGACCACATATTTCACGCCGCTTTTCGGGATCGCATTGGCATCCCAAAACGGCGCGGGCGGAAGCGCCGCAGTGAGCATGCGACCTACATCCTTCGCGAAAGCGGCGAGGAAGTTCGGCTCGTTCTTCCCACAGATCAAAGCCCTCGCCTACTCTCGATCCCCGTCCTCACGCTTCCGAAAATAATCTCCGGCAATCCAACCGACGACTTCGGTGTCGTGTGGCACCGCGCCGACATGCGTGACATGGAGGTCATGAAACAACATGGAGCGGAGAAAGTTCGGCGCTCCTTCTCGGTCGATGCCTTCATCCTCATGCTAGCCAAGATCGGCCACTGCATCGCCTACGCTACCCTAAATGCTGAAGACCTCGTGACGTATCGTCTTTTTGTGCCCGACTATCTCTATCGCCGCGAGACTGACGTCTTGCACATAGTTGGCGGCGTTGGGGTTCCGCCCGGGCATACCGACCTAATGCACGACGTTGAGGTCTACACGCTAGAACGTCCTGATAGAGAGCTGCTCTGCGCCAAAGTACGGCTATTCGCCTTCATGGGAGCACCTGAGCACCTCGTAGTGGTCGGCGAACGCCCTTTGGGACTTCCCGCCCCGAGAGGCGCATGAGATTGCCTCCGAAACCTCAGCCTGGCCGCGCCCTCTGAGCGGCGCTGGACGTCTACTTTGCGAGTTGCATTACACCTTTAGCGGGTCGGCTTTGCCCCGAAGCAGTCGTTCAATCCCCCGAACTTTCCGCTGGACTTCGCTTCGCAACAGAGCGTGTGTGGTCGCGGAAACGACGGGCTAGCCGCCTCGACCTACACGCCTAAACCCCGATTTTGCGGGGCTTGCGGCCGTGCCGGCGCTTTTGCCGAGCACGAGGAGCGAGTCCCATGGCGAAACCCGCAAAACCACGCACGCCAAAAGCAGCCGTGAAGGCGAAGCGTGCACCGTCCGCAAAAGCTGCGAACCAATCGCAACCGAAATCTAAGCTCGATCAAATCATCGCTGCGCTGCGTTCGCCGAAAGGCGCGACGATCACGCAGCTCATGAAGCTAACCGACTGGCAGATGCATTCGGTGCGCGGCGCAATCGCAGGCGCCCTGAAGAAAAAACGCGGCCTTGCCATCACCTCAACCAAGACGAACGGCGAGCGCGTCTATCGCATCGAGGCCGGCAAATGAGCGGCGAAGCCGAAGCGCTGGAAGCGATCTGGCAAGTGATGGTGGAGCTGGCCGAGGCCGGCAATGATGAAGTGGTCAATACGCAAGCCGCCACGTCAAAAGATGGGGCGGCGAGAATTGGAGTCATCGCCGGCGACCTAGCGGCCCTAGCGGAGGCCGCTGCCGTGTTGGCGCGGCGCACTGAGGCGGCGCCATGACCAAGCCGTCGCTCAATCCTGAAACGCTGAGCGCGATGTCGCTCGATGACCTTCGTGCGATATGGAGGCAAACGCAAAGCGCTCCCCTCCCCGCGCATGCGTCTCGCGACCTGCTTGCCCGCGCGCTTGTCTATCGCGCGGAGGTCAAAAGAAGCGCCACTTCCGTTCGCGCTCTGCACACGCGCCTGGCGCAGCTCGCTGCTAGCTTCACAAGGGAGGGCGACTTCACACCGCCAGCAGCGTCGGGCCTGCGTCCGGGCGCCGTGTTGATTCGAGATTGGAATGGCAAGCGATACGCCGTGACCGTCACCAGCGATGGCTTTCTCCTCGATGATGCGCGGTACGACTCTCTGTCCGCAGTGGCGCAGGCCATCACCGGCGCGAAATGGAGCGGGCCACGCTTCTTCAAGCTCAACTCCATCAGCGAAATGAAAGGGCCATGAAACGCCGTTGCGCGATCTATACCCGCACCTCCACGGAAGAAGGGCTCTCGCAGGACTTTAATTCCCTCGACGCCCAAACCGATGCGTGCGCCGCCTACGTCAAATCGCAAATCGGCGAAGGCTGGACGTTGGTCGGTCAGGCGTACTCAGACGGCGGCTACTCGGGCGGGACGATGGAGCGCCCTGCATTCCAGCGTTTGCTGGCCGACATCAAGGCCGGGCGCGTTGATGTCGTTGTCGTCTACAAAGTCGATCGCCTGACGCGCTCGCTGTCGGATTTCGCCAAGATCATGGAAGTGCTTGATGGGGCCGGCGCATCGTTTGTCTCCGTGACCCAAAGCTTCAACACCACGACCAGCATGGGCCGATTGACGCTGAACGTGCTTTTGTCGTTTGCGCAGTTCGAACGAGAGGTGACCGGTGAACGCATTCGCGACAAGTTCGCAGCATCGAAAGCCAAGGGCATGTGGATGGGCGGCAGTCCGCCACTTGGATATGATGCGTCGGGCCGCACGCTGGTGATCCACGAGGCCGAAGCTTCCAGCGTGCGCTACATTTTCTCACGCTTCATTGAGCTCGGCTCGGTGCTGGCTTTGGTAGGTGACCTCAAGAACCGCAATATTCTGTCCAAGCGCTGGACCAGCGCCAAAGGCGTAGCGCACGGCGGGCGCCCCATCACACGCGGCGCGCTCTATGCGGTGCTCACCAATCCGATCTATCGCGGCGTCATTCGTCACAAGGGCAAAGAATATCCTGGCCAACATCCCGCGATCATCGATCAGCAAACATGGGCTGCGGCGCAAGCGATGATGGCGCCACCTGGTAGCCGCGCCTCGCCAACGCAGCCCGAAGGCCTGCTCCTCGGCAAATTGTTCGATGATGCGGGCCATGCGATGGCGCCCACTTCCACGAACAAGCGCTCGCGGCGCTACCGGTATTATGTTTCCCAGCCGGCCTTGCGCGGCGCCAAAAATCGCGCCGGAAGCTTGTGGCGCATTGCGACCAGCAACCTTGATGAAGCTGTGATTGGTGAAACGATCCCACTGCTGAGCGCTCATTGGATGCGTGATAGCCCACCATCTGAGCGCGTCACCCGCGCGCTGCATCGCGTCGAGCTGAGCGCGCGATCTTTGAAACTTGAGCTTCGCATTGACGCCATAGATCCGCTGCCGATCAATGCTCTGCCACCAACGCGCGCACCGCAATGGTCGGGTGATCGGGTCCGGGTGCAGTGCCACATCTCTTTGGCAAAGCCGCGAGGGGCATCGGCGATCTTACGGGCGGGCGTCGGCCAAACCGCAAAACCTGAGAAATCCCTTATTCGCGCCGTCGCCATGGCGCACGTATGGGCCGCGCGGCTCGAGGCGGGTCAGCCCAAGTCGATCGCGGCGCTCGCCAAGGCTGAGGGCCTCTGCATCTTGCATACGGCGAAACTTCTGCCCTTGGCCTTCCTCGCGCCCGATCTTGTCGAACTCATCCTGACGGGTCGTCAGCCTCCCGCGCTCACACTGACCTCGCTATTGGCCGAGCCCCTACCCTTCACCTGGGCCGAACAGCGCGCGCGCTTTGAGGCACTGGCGGCGATCTAGTCGCTAGGTGGACGGTCTGACGAAATCGTCTCCGTCGTCACAGAAGGCAAACACCTAACTCGCAAATTGGGCGCGGAGATATACGGCGACCAAGACGTCCTTTGCGGCGCGCTTCGCCCAAAGCTGGGCGTCTCCGCCATGTGGAAGCACCGCAAGCGCGCGGAAACAGCGGACTATTTTGGACACGTGCGCTCGTGGCGGTTCGCACGCTGAAATAATGGTGGTGGGGGCAGTCCGGAGCGAACCGGTATCTGTCGAAATCGTCTATTTTCCCATATAAAACCGCCACTTATGCGCACGTAGCGCACGACAAAGGCGGCCAACATAAGCGTCTCAAACGCAAAAAAGGCAGGCTCAGCGTAGGATCAGCGTAGGCGAGCGTAGGTCGTATGTAGGTCCTACGTAGGTGCTGCGCGCACGGGGTCGCCAGCTTTGTAGGCCAAAAAATAAGGCCGCACCGGAGGTGCAGCCTTCTCAAACACAATTTGCCGGCGTTGGACTATTTCACCTGATCTCGTCGGGGCGGTAGAGGCGAAGGCAAAGTACGGCTCTGCGCGCCCGCGACATAAAGCTCACCATTGTCGTCGAGTTCCTGGAATTCTCGAACGTAGCGCCGCAATAGCTTCAGCCCTTTAACCGTCAGCGACTTCAAGATGTCGTTGGCAGCCTCCTGCTCTGGCGTCGGTAAAGGTCGATCTGGCTGCGCCGCTTGCGCATACTTTGTCGAACGTTTGCGCCGTGCGGCTAGCGCCATCGTCAACAATTCATCGGCATGTCGATCACGGGCTGACATCGGTCTTGCGACTTACTTGACCTGCAGAGCGCTATAGATGATGTTAGAACTATATTGTAGTGAATCCACAATGCAAGCGATCGAACATTTACCGCCAGCGAAGCTTGTTCCCTATAAGGGGAATGCGCGCACGCATTCCAAGCGCCAGATCACGCAAATCGCCAAATCGATTGAAGCGTTCGGCTTCAACAACCCGGTGCTGATCGATGATCACAAAGTCATTATCGCCGGTCACGGCCGGGTTCAGGCTGCCAAGCAGCTCGGGCTTCCAACGGTGCCATGCATTCGCCTCTCACACCTAAACGAAGCGGAAAAGCGCGCTTACGTCATTGCTGACAATCAACTCGCCACCAAGGCAGGGTGGGACCGCGACATCCAAGCGTTGGAGTTGCAGGGCCTGATTGATCTGGGTTTCGATGTCACGCTAACAGGCTTTGAGGTCGCAGAGATTGATTTCATCCTGGACGCGGCGCGCGCGAAGGAAACCGACGATAGCGAGCCATATCTGCCCATCGCGGGGCCAGCGATCACGAAGCGCGGCGACCTCTGGCGGCTGGGAGAGCACCGCCTTTGCTGTGCCGACGCGCGCGACGGAGAGACGTACGTCCACCTCATGGGTGAAGAACGAGCCGAAATGGTATTCACCGACCCGCCCTACAATGTTCCAGTTCAAGGGTTCGTGGGCGGCAAGGGCCGGATCAAACACCGCGAATTCGTAGAGGCCTCGGGCGAGATGAGCGAGGAAGAGTTCATCGCTTTTCTCACCGAGACCCTGCGTTTGGCGGCAGATTATTCCATAGACGGCTCAATCCATTTCGTTTGCATGGATTGGCGTCACCTCTACGAACTGTCCTGCGCAGGCCGCGCAGTCTATGACGAACTCAAGAATGTCATCGTCTGGGCTAAGGACAATGCCGGCATGGGCACGTTCTACCGCTCGCAGCATGAATTGCTGTTCGCTTTCAAGAAGGGTGACGCGCCGCACATCAACAGCTTTGAACTTGGCCAAAACGGCAGATCGCGCTCCAATGTTTGGCGATACGCGGGGATCAACAGCATGAAAGCCGACCGGATGGAAGAGCTCAGCATGCACCCCACGGTAAAACCGTTGGCCATGGTCGCAGACGCCATGCGAGATTGCTCCAAGCGCAAGGCCATTGTTCTCGACCCATTCGCTGGCAGCGGCACCACCGTCATCGCCGCGGAAAAGACTGGCCGGTGCGCGCGCGTGATCGAACTCGATCCGCTCTATTGTGATGTCATTGTCCGTCGCTGGCAGAATTTCACTGGCAAGCACGCAACACTCGCGGCGTCAGGCGCGACCTTCGAAGCGCTTGAGGAAGCCGCAGGCGCCCAAGCGCAAAGCGCTTGATGCCGGCATTAAGCTCCATTTCCGCGGTGAGAGATCCGCTGGAGCCGGCCTTTACCCGCGGCCAGGTGGAATGGGCGTTGTGGCGACTCGAATTCAGCAATGCGAGACGCACGCCCACGACGAGGTTCAAGATTCAGGTCAAGCATTTGCTTGAGCTCGACCGCAGCGAACCACTTTCCGCAGAATATACATCAGCAGCGTTCTCTGAAGAGCCGACCGCGGGCCGCGGCGAGCACAGCCTGTTTTCGGTGTTTGACGCATTCATGCTGGAGGCCGGTCTTAGCCTCTTGGCGATTGGCTTCAAACGCAAAGACGTGGTGCTTTTCCTGCGCACCCGGCGCACTCGCTGGCAGCGCGTCGCGCCAATCTTGCGAACCCGTCTTGAAACGGCAGCCAAAGAACTCGCGCGCAGCCACGAGCGAGCCCGCGTTAACACGTATGAGCAGATTAGGTTGGAGCTCCCGGCTATCGATGCTCCCCCGACTAAATCCGACGACCATCTTCGCCTGGCCTCCGATGTCAAAGCTGCAATCAGCTCCGATCGCGGGCGTCTGATCGTACTCGATCTGGGGTTCGCGGCCCATCACCTCCCCTTCCTACTTTTGATCGCCCCGCTCAGACGACGCGGACCAACTTAATTGCCGCTTCGCAGCGATCATGCTAATATAACCCAATATTGGGTTATATATGAGGTGATTCATGACCGATGATTCTGGTCGCGATCCGAAGACGGGACGATTCAAGAAGGGGTTCAGCGGCTTTAAGGGTCGCACAGCGAAAAAACCGCAGACCTTGCTGCCGCATGAATGGGCTGAGGCCGTGCTCGAAGCCGCCGCCCATCCGCTTGAAGTGACCGATCGACGCGGCAAGATCGTCAAGCTTCCAGCCTATGCAGTTTCCCTGCGCCAGCTCGCCAGCCTCAGCACGCAGCGCGACAAGCATGCGATCCGCCAATTCAATGCCGCTATCACAGAAGCGGCGAAGACACTTCAGGCCCATAAGAAGCGGCAATTCGAACGCTTAGGTCTTTACCTGCAATCCCTCGATGAAGGAAAACCCTGGCCGCTTGATCAGGCCGAAGCCGCCTTTTATCAGGACCTAGCCAATCAAGCCGGCGTGCACATCAAGATTGAAGCCTACGATCCAAGCAAGAGGCCAGCAGAGGTGGGCGCCGAGGACGTGGCCGCGGTTTTAGCCGACCCAAACGTCGCAAGCGCCTTGCGCAGCGGCGGGGCAATCAATGCCGACGCCCAGCAAGCCATCATTCGCCGCGCCCTGCGCGCCTATGAAGCGCACCGGTTCAGCACCAAGCAGCGATAATCGAGATTGACGCTCGGAAAGCACTTTAGCGGCCCACCAGCAAGTCCGCCGCCGACACCCCGAGCGCCTTGGCCAGCTTAGCGACGATCGTCACGGTCGGATTGCGCACGCCCCTCTCCACCCCGGAAACATAGGTGCGGTGAACGCCCGCCTCCTCCGCCAAATCCTCCTGCGACAGCCCGCGCGCGAGGCGAAGGCGCTGCACATTGCGGCCCAGCAGACGGCGGACATCCATGACCAGCCAGGGGCGCTGGCGCCGATTATCGGTCTACAGACTATGAGTCTCATTTCGAGTTGACTGCGTCGCATTTCGATGGCTCCACAGCCTCCCTGTAGCTTATCGTCTACAGCGGATCGGACCTTGAACCATTTCGAACAGCTCACGGCCGAATGGCTCCAGTTTAACGGCTATTTCGTGCGCGTTGGCGTTCATGTCGGGCCCCGCGCCAAGGGCGGGTATGAGGGCGAACTGGACGTGGTTGGGTTTCACCCGGCCAAAGCGCATCTCGTCCACATCGAGTGCTCGTTGGACGCCGACAATTGGTCTGCGCGCGAGCGTCGGTTTGCGGGCAAGTTCGAGCGGGGCCGGCGCTACGCCCGTGATCTGTTTAGCGGCATGGACCTGCCGGAACACATCGATCAGGTCGCATTGCTCCAATTCGTTTCCGGCAAACGCACCGAACTGGCCGGCGCGCGCATTGTCACCGGCAACGGCTTTATCAACGAAATCATGCGCCGGCTCGCCCGCACCTCCCCCGCGAAGAGCGCTGTGCCGTCTATCCTGCCGCTGATCCGCACCCTCCAACTCGCCGCCTCCGCCGCAAAGGCCACAGATGACGGCGCCGCAGGTTTGCTGGGACTGGGCTAGAGCGCTTCGGTCGCGAAAGCGAGCAAATCGCGCCGCGCGTCATCTCCTTATGCGCCCGACGGGGAGATCGCGCCGTGAGACCAGGTGGGAGGCGCGGCGCGCGGGAGCAACGTCTTTCCGTCAAGGCTTCGAACCTCGAGTCCTTGGCTCCACGGAAAATGCATGCTGAAAGCTACGAGTCCGGTGCGCTCAGCTGCTGGCAAATGACACATCGCCAGAACCGTCTCCGCCAGATACGCC
>JANRIP010000042.1:0-6452 GCA_033764855.1 Hyphomonadaceae bacterium
AGCGCCCAGCGGCGAACGCGCCGACCGCTTCACCGTCGAGATCAATTGTCCGAAGGCGGCAGCTTCAGCCAAGGCGATGCGCGCGGGCGTTATCGCCGACATCTCCGGCCAGCTCCGTCACGACCGCTGGAAGGACAAGGCTTCCGGCAAATGGACTGGCAAGGTGTTCATCGCCGTCGATCCAGGCGAAGGTCACGTCCGCTCCAAAGGCATGGCCGAAACCGCTGAGGCGGCGTAAGATCATAATTGGCGCCGCTTGCGCGGCGCCAATTAGCCTCCCGCAGCTGGACGGCGCGTATGACTCATTTGCCCGACCAAACGCGCGCCATCCGCGTGCGTTAAGAATATCCTAACGAGCAGCCGTGTTGCGCAATGACCCGGCGCTGCGTAAAGTAAAATAAGATCGTGCACAGACCAAGATGACTCCGCCACTCGCTTACAATCGCGACTATGCGCTCAACGCGATCTGCCCATACTTCACGATGTTTCCGCTGGAGTATCCGACGCGCATCTTGTCGAAGCACCGCAGAGATGATCCTGTCGTCGTGGACCCCTTCTGTGGTCGTGGAACGACCATCTACGCGGCGCGCAAGAGCGGCCTTCGCTCGTACGGCTTCGACGTTTCGTCAATCGCCATTGCAATCGCAAAGGCCAAACTGGCAAGCGCATCAGTCGATCAAGTCATTGCCCTAGCCGAGCACTTGCTCAGCTTCCAGCCTCGCGACGTGCCGGACACGGAATTCTTCGAGCGCGCCTATGCGCCTTCGACGCTCAAGGACATCTGCCGCATTCGGGAAGGTCTCTTGCGCATTCGGCGCGAAACAGACGCCTCGGTCTTGTTGCGCGCCGCCATGCTCGGCTGCTTGCACGGGCCAATGGCCAAACACACGCCGAGTTCGGGCTACTTCTCGAACCAGATGCCGCGCACGTTCTCGTCCAAGCCGGATTACTCGGTGCGATTCTGGGATGACAGGGAGCTGAAAGCGCCGCGGGTTTCAGTGCTCAAAGTCCTGCGCCGCAAACTTGAACGCATCCCGGATCTCGATGGACCGACAATCGGCACGTTCGATAGAGTTAGGCGCGCCGATGCGAGGTTGGCGACGCCGTATCGCAATCTGGCCGGCGATCTCGTCGTGGTAACCTCGCCTCCGTACTACGGAATGCGCACATACGTGCAGGATCAATGGCTCCGTAATTGGTTTCTCGGCGGACCCGAAGAAGTCGATTACGAAGCCGACACACAGGTGAGCCACGCGGCGCACGATGATTTTGTGCGAGATCTGGCGCGCGTCTGGACGCACCTCAAGAACCGCGGCGACACTGTGCATCTGTACGTCCGGCTCGGCACGATCCCGTCTGTGACAAGTGACGCCAAAGCCCTTTTCTGTGCGTCGCTCGAAGAGTCCGGCGATTGGCGGCTGGCCTATACTCAACGCGCCAAGACCGCGAGCGAAGGCAAGCGTCAAGCCGATCAAATGCGCGGCGGCTCAGCGGCAGAGGACGAGTACGACTTCCACGCCGTCGCAGCCTAGCGCCAGCGAACCTCGGCGTCGCGCTTCACGCCGCCAAAATCTATCTCGGTCTTCTGCTTCTTGCCGCAGAACTCCTCAACGTAGGATTTGATTGCGATGGCCGTCTCGGCGGCATCCTGATCGGTCGGCAAGTGATACGCGAGCGACTTGGGCATCAGCATGATGCACTTCGCCATCGCGCGAGAAACCGCGACGTTCGTCCGCTCCATCTGCAGCAAGAAAGCTTCTTCGCCCTCGATGATGTCGGTATCGCCTACGCCGAACGAAACGATGATGGTCTGTCGCTCGCCGCCCTGAAAGCGCTCGACAGTATCGACGGCTTCAAAGACCTTCTCGGGTTTCGCATTGGGGAAGAGCCGCATCAACTCCTTCAGCACCAGCGCCTTCTGCGCCTTGTGCGGGGTGACGATACCGATGCCGGTCTCGAAGAACTCGTCGTCTGTGAACGCCGGTTTGGCGCCGCCCGCGCCCGTGTCGAGCGTGCTGGCCATAGCGTGGCGCACGCAGTAGGCGATGCCTGCGACCAAACCCGCCTCGATGGCGTTGGCTTGTGAAGACAGGGCGTCCTCATGAATGAGCGCCGTCACGCGGCGCTGTGGTTCAAGCAGCATCCCGTACGCATCGGTGACCGGCAGCCCGCTCGGCAACGTCTTCACGACGTCAGCGATCGGGCGAACGCACTGTAAGTCCTTCTTGGGATTGAAGGCTGACAGCCCGGGCGGATAGCCGAGCGTTTTCGCGTAGTCGACAAGGTCCTGGTTCGAGCGATAGTTGATCAGCAACTCCTGCCGTTCGATACCGAAGCGTTTGATCAAATAGGTCTGAATGCTGTCGACCAGGTATTCGGCGCCGGCGGGAGGGTCTAGGCTGTGGATCGGCGGCATCTGCAGATGATCGCCTGCCACAATGACCTGGCCTGTCGGCTTCAAGCCGCAGAACGGGCGCAGCGCAAGCGTCACCGGAATCTGGGAACTTTCGTCGAGCACGGTCAGGTCGAAGATGGGCCTGATGAGCGCGTCATCATCGTTATAGACGTATTTGCCGATGCGCTCCGTCAGATGCGCCGTCGTAGCGACGATCGTCGTACGCTGCCCATTGCCTAAGCTGGCGACAAGCTCGTCAATCTCCGGCGCTCCAGTCGCAAGACTGAACGACTTGAGATTGAGGTGCGCGCCGGTGGCGGGCAGCGCCTTCGGCGTCCGCGATTTTGAGTAGAGCCAGTAGAAGTCGCAAGGCAGACCGGCTCCATCAAGATTGGCGGCGAGGCGCCCAGCAAGTTCTTCCACGGTGCGATAGTTCGGGCCGGTAATGAGAATGTTGCGCTGCGCGCCCTCTTTAACCACCGCCTGTACGTAAGCGACGAGCGTGTCGGTTTTGCCGGTTCCAGGCGGCCCCCACACGATCGACAGTTGATCGCGCGCGCAATTGCGCACCGCCGCGAGCTGACTTGCGTTGAGCTCGTTCGGGTTGGCGTTTTTGGCCGAGGCCTCAATGGCTGCAATCTGCGCGCCGTTGCGAACGGCGGTCCCTGCAAGGTCCATCGCACGCCACAGCACACGCGCAATCGGTGTGTCCGGATCTTGGCCTTGCGAGATCTTTTTCGCAGCTGACTTGCCCATGGCTTCCAGGGCTTCGGCGGCCGTGGTTGCGCATTTAGGATTGCCAATCTGCCGCAGAACATCTCGCGTGATCTCGGAGTCGTCGTAGGGCAGCGTCTCCAGCAGGTAGATCGGCTCAGCGCCGACCGGCAAGACGCCGCTATTCATGACAGCGTCAAAGACGCTCTGAACGCCGTGCCAACTTGCCCGGAAGGTCACAACGGCAGTGCGATTGACCCGGTCGAAACTTTCGAGCTGTGCAGCAATGACTTTGTGCATCGGGGCGTAGAGCCGATTGGCGTCCGCCGGAGGAACCGTCAGGCCGAGCTTTGCACCGGTCTGGATTGGAAAGCCTGGCCAAGAGACGATCCCGACCGTACAATAGCCGTCGCCCTCTTCGATCTTCGCTTCGGTAGAATCCTCGCTCACCCTGAATTCGTAACGATGGCCGCCAAGGTTCTTCTGCATTTTCTCCAGGACAATTGCCTTATACGACGCTTCGAGCCATTCGGCGCGCGCGATCAGATCCATCCGCGCTTCAGTGTCGTCAACCGCCGCCGACACTTTCGCCCATTGATCCCAGAGTTTGGAATCGTGCGCCACGCTCGACAGCCCGGACGGGATCGACGTCAGCAGCGCCGGCGCGTTGCCGTCCAGGCAGGATTTGAGATCGTCCCGGAGACGCGCGGTAATGCTGGCGAGCGCCCACGCATGCGCGCGCAACACGCGTCCGTAACGCTGCATCGCTTCGACAACGGTGATGATCTTGCCACCGCTGCGCACCGTCCCCGTCGGCGATTTCCAAATCTCGAAAATGCGTTCGCGCGGGATCGCGTTTCCGAGAGGTTCTAAATAGTAGCGATCCACCGTGCGCGGCGTCAGCCGATCATGGTGATAGTGTTCGGCGGTTCCAAGCAGCGTCAGCGCGAACTTTTGGGGCACACGCACCGAGCCGTTCACCACATCATTGATGAATACGATCGCTGGCGCGACCTGCCCCTCGCGCTCAAGCAGCTGCTCCGCTGGAAAAAGCCACGCCAGCGCCCGTTGAGTCTTCCCTGGCAGGTCGAGGATCGACAACAGATGGCGCCCGAAGGCGTTGCAGAGTTCCTCATACTGGCGCGCTTCCCAGAAGCAAATCTGCGTCCGCACCTTTGTTTGATTGAAAGCCGCGTACTGCTTGTTGGCCTGGTCGATCCAGTCGCCGAGCTGGTCGATGAACGCCTGTAGCACGGCCCATTCGGCCTGCAGGTTATCCTTAGGCACGACGAAGTCGCGCTCACCAAGAGCCAGTAGCGATTGCGGCGGCTCGCCGTCCTTTCCCGGAAACTTCTGTCCGAACGGCGCGAACAGCACGCCGCGCAGCGCGATGCCGGTGAGGAAGCCTGAGCCAGCGTCGAAATTGACGATGATATCGTATTCGGCGTCCTGGTAGCGCGCGAGTCCGCCCACCTTGGAGACTTGATCGACCGAAGTCGCGCCGTGCGTGACGGCGTGGGCGCGGGCGCCGATCTGGGCACGGTCCTTCTTCAACAGGCTGTGCTTGCGCAGCGTCGGCGTCGTCGGCGACATGCCGACAATGCTCGCTACTTTGTCGTGACCGTCCGTGGCTAGCACGCGCGCCGCGCCGCGGCTCAGCATCGCCATCTTAGAAAGGTGGTCCGTCACTTCGGCATTATGGAAACAATAGTGATCGGGATGTGCGTCGAAGACCTTCTTGTCGTCGGGCGACAGCCAGCTGTTGTTGCCGAGCCAATCGCACGAGCCGCACCGCGGGTTCACATGATACGGGACAGCGTGCCAGCCCTTCTCGTCGCCCATGCGCACGACGCGCGGCACGTCCTCGACGAAGAATTTCCGGACGCTCGGCTTATAGATCAAGTAGCTGACCAGTCCGTCCTCTAGATCGGCCAGCAACGCGCTGAGACGCTTGTCGTGATCGCCGCCGTCTTTAGTCGGGATGATCTTTGTGAAGCGCGGCAGCTCGACGTGCCGCCACAGGTACACGAGATCTGAGACGAAATAGCGGTCGGCGTGCGCCTTGCCTTGCGATGCGAGCCAGTTGGACAGGAAAACGGCGTAAAGACAGACCTCCGCCGAATAGCTGGCGTTCGCCTCCGTGATGTTTTTCAGGTCGATGACGCAAATCGGCAGACGCGGGTCCGTCGATGCGACGGCCTTGCGCGATCCATCGGGCAGGATTTCAAACTGCGACGTGCCCGCCTTGAGCACCAGCAGCACGTCCGGGCGAAGGCCGGCGAGACGTGGGATGTAAGGCAAGTCGCCAGTAGCGACGCCGATGTTGGCGAGCGCGACATCACGAAACGTCTCGGGTTCGATTTCGGGCTGCAGAATGAGGGCGGGCGCCGTGGCCGATTTGAGCGCCGCCGACAGGTCGATGTTGGCGCGTCCGTTCTTATTGTGAATGACCTTGCCCGGCAGCGCATTGATCAGAATGTCGTATTGCTCGTACTCAAACTCGCGCCCAGACGTGGTGATGAGCTGCACGCCGGGCCGCGACTTCAATGGCGCCGGAATCTGCGCAGCGGCCAGCTCGCCGGGGTTGTTGGAAAACAGCGACAGGTATAGCTCGCGGTCGCACAGCGTCCGCAAGTACATCGAGAACTTGCTCTTCCCTAACGCTCTTTTTGGAAGCGCCGCGCTCATCGTTACCTCACGCTGTCTCAAATCCCAGCGATTCGAGTGCACACTATAGTAGCGGAAATCTGGTCCTTTCTCCCGCCGCGCCGGCAGTGCGCAGCGCATTCAGCTCTGCTTGAACGCCGTTAGTCGCCCGTCTCCTAGCGATCGGTGGCTCGGAGCGCCGCGATATAGGCGCGGCGGGTCTCGGCCATAGCGACGAGATTGGCCCAGGCGAAGCGGGGTGGCCGAGTTTTGGGCGACCGGAACGGCGGCGAGACGCGAACAGCGGCGTTTGCGGCTTGCGGCGTCATTATTTCGATGATACTGGAATCATCGAATGGATACAAAACACTCGATCGACGCCTTCGCGGCGCTGGCGCATGAGCACCGGCTGGCCATCTACAGGCTGCTGGTGCAGGCCGGCCCCGAGGGCAAAGCCGCCGGCCAGATCGCCGCCGCGCTCGATATGGCGCCGTCCTCGCTCTCGTTTCACCTGGCCCATCTCAATCGCGCCGGCCTCATCACGCAGCGGCGCGAGAGCCGCTCGCTGATCTATTCCGCCGACTTCGAGCAAATGAACGCGCTCGTCGGCTTTCTCACTGAAAATTGCTGTGGCGGGCGCGCATGCGCGCCCGCAGCGAAATCTGTCTCCGCCAAAAGGAAAAGCGCATGAAACGCA
>JANRIP010000054.1:0-27669 GCA_033764855.1 Hyphomonadaceae bacterium
TGGCCTGGTGGCGGTCCTCGCCGCCTGAACCCGGTTCACGCCGGCGGCGCGGCGCGCTAAGCCCGGGCCATGAAGATCGCCGCCTGGACTGTGAATTCGATCCTCGCGCGCCTGCCTACGGCGCTTTCGGTGTTCAAGGACATCGACGCTGACGTATGGTGCCTGCAGGAAATCAAGTGCGAGGATCACCGCTTCCCGCGCCTTGAGATCGAGGACCTCGGCTACAATGTCGAGACCTTCGGGCAGAAGAGCTATAATGGCGTCGCGCTCTTGTCGAAGCACCGCATGCAAGATGTGACGCGCGGCATTCCTGGCTTGGAGCACGAGCAATCGCGCTACCTCGAAGCATTGATCGACGCGCCCAGCGGCCCGTTCCGGGTCGCCTCCATCTATTGCCCGAACGGCAATCCGGTGCAAACCGAGAAGTTCACCTTCAAACTCCAATTCATGGACGCGCTGCGCGAACACATGCGCGGTCTCTTGAAGCTCGAAGAGCCTGTCGCCATCGCCGGCGATTACAATGTCATCCCGCGCGATGAAGACGCGGACGATCCCGCCTCCTGGATTGGCGATGCGCTGATGACGCCGGAGGCGCGCGGCGCGTATCGCGCGCTGCAAAACCTCGGCTATGCCGACGCCTTCATGCAAGTCGATGGGCGACCGCGCCAGTTCACGTTCTGGGATTATCAAGCCGGCGCCTGGCGGCGCGATCACGGCATTCGCATCGACGCCTTATTGCTCTCGCCCCAGGCCTCCGACCGCCTCGACAGCGTGCGCGTCCACAAAGAGGCGCGCGCCATGGAAAAAGCCAGCGACCACGTGCCGATCATCGGCACGTTCCGAGACTAAATATGCGTCTGCCCTGGCTTCCAAAAACCGATGGCGCCTCCATGCGCGCCAAGCTGCGCGCCTTTCAGGCCGCGCGCGATGGCGGCGATCTCAAAGCGCTGGAGCACGACATTGACTTGCTGCGTCACGCCGATCTCGATCACTCGATCAAGGCCGGCGCGCTGCTCACCTTTAACGGCCTCATCATCGCCGCCGGCATCAATCCGATTGTCGCCTCGCCCGGCACGCCGCTCAGCGTCGACGCGCACACCGATCCGCTGATCGCGCTCATGACCGCGCTCGGCGTGCTGCTCATGGCGGTCGCGGCCAGCTTTTCCGTGCGCGCCATTCTGATCGGCGAAGATTTCAACGATCGCGGCCTGGAAGACGATCCCGCCGCCATCCTGCAGCGCCTCTACGCCGCCTATTGCGCCGCCATCGATCTTCAGTCTCGCATGCTCGCCATAGCCGGCCGCTTCACCTATGCCGGCGGCGCCGTGACCGCCCTCGCCTTCATCTGGGCGCTGGGCGATAAGTGGTTCGGGTGAAATGGTGCGTGTCACCTATTCACCCACCTATTCACCTAACCTATTCACCTATTCCACCTATTCGGTGTGTGTCACCTATTCACTGAACCTATTCACTGAGCCGCCGCCACGGGTAGCGCGACTGCAGAAACGAGACCTGACTTAGACAGTTCTTCCAGCGCCCCTGCTACCATCTCGGTCGCGCGCCCCTGCCAATTTTCATCAATTGACCAATTAACCAATCTAGATCCCTCCAGTGTTGTTCTCCAGACAACCTCCTCCGTTTGAACATCGATGAGTAACCAATTCACATCAAAATATTGCCACGCACCCTGTATCGTCATGTCGCTAGGCAGAATTAGAAGACGATAATTGACCGACAATTCCTGTTCGCGCGCCCTATTCTCGGCGACAATTTCGCGCAAGGGCAAACTTGTTGACCCAGACACCGCGGTCGCCGCGCCAGCCAAGCTGTCGCGGAATTCAACCACAGTCGCTTCAACTCCGCGCGTAGCGAGCTGTCCCGTCACTTGGCGTGAAAATTCCTCGATCATACGTCTCCCAAAGTCGCGCTCGCGAACATCAAGAAACGAATAGACCATCACATGCGACTGGCTGAGCTCCACCACGGCGCCGGGCCTCGAAACGGTAGAGTAATTAGCTGTTGCGCACGCCGACACCACGAAAAGCGCAACAACACCCATGCAAATAGTCGCAAAGCGCATAAGCCCCCCAATGGAATAAGACGCACCCCGCTCAGCGTCTCAGCTACAACTTTCTATGCCCACTGCATTCTGTGTGCAAGCCATCGAGGGCCTCGCGCGCGAGATCGAGTTTGGCGTTCAAGTTCACGCGGAAAAGATGAAAAGTGAAAAGGTGACATAAGGTGAAAAGGTGACACACACTCTTTTCCATCCTCACCCCAATGGCGGCACGTAGCGCACCGTCCACCCCGCCCCCAGCGCAGCGCGCACGCGTGCAGCAAGCGCTTCGCCATCGGCAACGAATTGCGCAAACGCTTCCGGCGTCGCAAAGCGCGAGTCCGGCGGATAATCCTGATTGAGCGTTGCATCGAAGCGATCGGCCCACGCGAACAAATCCGCTTTCAGCGCCGCATCCAAACCAATCTCAGCCGGATCAATATCGCCCATGCGCCCCGGCTCGCCATCCCACCAGAGCGGCGAGCATTCATAATCCGGCATCAGCTTAATTTTCATCGCGCCGGCTCTGCTCGATCTCGTTTGGCTCGTCCTCTTCTTCGGCCTTGATCGCATAGCCACCGGAAAACCAGCGGTTCAAATCCACATCGGCGCAGCGTTTGGAGCAGAACGGCCTGAACTTCGCGTCCTGCGGCTTGCCGCACACGGCGCATTTGCCCGGCGCATGGCTCATAGCGCCCTCGCGTCGATCTTATCGCGCGGGCCGGGGCTTGCATCGATGGTCCAGCGCATGCCGATGCGCCCCGACAGCTCGGCGCGCCAGTCAATCTCCGCCGCATCCAGCCAAGCCTTCACCTCCGGCGAGACGGTGCAGGCAATCTGCCGCCCGGTGACGGCGCGCGCCTCACGCTCAATCGCGCGCAGCGCCATCAGCGCGACCGTTTCCACGCTCAAGCGCCCATCGCCATCGCGCAATTGTTCGTGCAAAGGCGTGCGCATTTGCGCGCGCGCCAGATCGAACACGCCAAAGCGCGAGAGCGCGCCGAACTGCACCTTCCACGGATCGCCCGCGAACGCCGCACGCACCGCCGCCTCCAGCTGCGCGCGATGCGATTTGGCGCGCAGGCTGACAAAATCGATGGCGATCACCCCGCCCAGATTGCGCAAGCGTATCTGCCGGGCCGCCTCCTGCGCGGCGGCGATGTTGAGATCGAGCGCGAAGCGTTCGGGATCGTGCCCGCCCCCTTGTGCATTTTGCCGCGCGCCCGCATCCACATCGATCGCCACCAAAGCCGCCGTGGGCTCAAGCGTCAGCACGCCCCCGCCTGGAATGGGCGCCGTGCGCGCCAATGCATCTTCTATTAGCGCATCGATTTTGGCGCGCGTCTTCGCATCGGCGGGCCTCGCAGCAGCGAGGTTTTCATCGCACTCATGCCGCTCCATCAGATGCGGCGCCTCGCCCTCATGGCCAGCTTCCAGCAACTCCAGCACCGGATTTTTTTCCCGCGCCGCCTCGCGGGTGACGCTCACGACAACGCCCTGGCCCTCCGTCAGCGCCAGCTTGGCGCCGCTATGGGCGCGCACGCGGCCTTCATGATCCAACGGCAGGAACCCCTGCTGTTCGCGTAAACCCAAATCCAGAAACACGCCGCGCCGGCGCCGATCGATCTGGCGCACGCGCGCGCAATACAGCTCACCCCAGCGCGCGCGCCGGCCCGCATCGCTCGCCCGCGCCACACGCAGCGCGATCGGCCTGCCCGCGCGCACCAACACTTCGCGCGTCTCGCCAATCGCGGCGTCGATCCAAGTTTCCAGCGCCTCGCTCATAGCCCGCAACTCTGCAGCAGGTTCGCCGTCTCATGCAGCGGCAGGCCGACAATGGCGGAGTAGGATCCGCTGACATGGGAGATGTAACGCGCCGCCAAGCCTTGAATGGCGTACCCGCCGGCTTTGCCGCGCCATTCGCCGCTGGCGATGTACGCCTCAATCTCCTCGCGCGAGAGCCGCTTAAAGATCACCCGCGCCTCGCCCATGCGCTCGCGCAAGTTCCCATCGGGCGCACGCACCGCCACCGCCGTAAACACAATATGCGCACGGCCAGAGAGCAGCTCTAAACAGCGCCGCGCCTCTGCTTCGGTTTCCGCTTTCGGCAGCGCGCGCCGGCCCAGCGCCACCACCGTATCGGCCGCCAACACTACAGCGCCCGCGCGCGTCACCGCTTGCGCCTTCGCCCGCGCCAAGCGCGCCGCGAGCTTGCGCGGCGGCTCATCCTTTAAAGGCGTCTCATCAATATCCGTCGCGATCACTTCATCGGGCGTGACGCCGATCTGCTTCAGCAAATCCAGCCGGCGCGGAGACGCGCTCGCCAGCACCAGAACCGGTTTCATGCCGCCTTTGGATAACCGAGTCGGCGCGCAATGATACGGTCCACCATGCGCGCCGGCAGCCAGCGCGGCAGCTTGCCGTCCATGAAGGGCTTGCTGAGAATGGCGTAGCGCGTCTTGGGCTTTGCGGTTGTAAGCGCGGTCCAAATCAGCTCGCCCACGCGCGCGGCGGGCAGACCATCCTTGCCCTGCTGCACCATGAATTCGGCGATGCGGTCGATCGGCTTGGCATAATCGGTGTCGCCAAAGCGCTGCAAATCGCCTTGCTCGGCCTTTTCCCAGATTGGCGTCGCGATCGAGCCGGGCCCGACCACGATCACGTCAATGCCATAGAGCAGCAATTCGCGGCGCAGCGATTGCGAATAGCCCTCAAGCGCAAACTTCGAGGTCACATAAGAGCCCACGAAAGGCTGGCCGAATTGCCCGCCCACCGAAGAGATCATGATGATGCGTCCCGGCTTGCCGCTGCGCGCTGGGTCCGAGCCCAGCAAAGGCGCAAAGGCGCGCGTGACGCGATGGACGCCGAGCACGTTCACATCGAGCTGGCGCGACAATTCCTCAGTCGGCACATGCAAGAGCGGCCCCGACACGGCGATGCCGGCATTGTTGACCAAGCCGAACAGGCGCCGCGCGCCGAGCATCTGCGCCACTTGCGCAGCGCCCGCATTCACCCCCGCCTCATCGGCGACGTCGAACCGAAGCGGCGTGACCTTGTCGCCGAATTCTTGGGCCAGCCCGTCCGCGTCGGTCTGCTTGCGCACGCTGCCGAACACATGCGCGCCGCCCGCGACCGCCCGCGCCACCGCGGCGCGACCAATCCCAGTTGAAGCGCCGGTGACAACAATTGCGCGGTCGAGTGAGGTTTTCATTTGAAGCGATACGTGATCCGCCCCTTGGTCAGATCATAGGGGGTCATTTCGACCAGCACTTTATCGCCAGCGAGCACGCGGATGCGGTTCTTGCGCATCTTGCCGGCAGTGTGGGCGATGATTTCGTGTTCGTTTTCCAGCTTCACCCGGAAAGTGGCGTTGGGCAGGAGCTCAACCACCGTACCTGCGAACTCCAGCAATTCTTCTTTCGACATTCACTCTCCTGGCGCTTTGGCCGTGAACTGGTTGGCGCCTCATATAGAGGGCCAAGGTCAGCCCGTCGACGGGCGCGGAAACCGTTCCGCGATCCTTTTATCCAGCCCGTCCCGGACTGTCCGATACTCCATAAGCCGTTGATCGCGCGAGCCTTCCGAGAGCGAGGGATCAAAAGTAGGCCAGTATTCGGCCTCTAAACCGACCCGCGGAACCATATTCACCGCGCTGTGGTGGGCCTCTGGGCTGAGGCTCACGATCAAATCGAACGGTCCCTCCTCCAACTCCTCCAGGGCGTCGAGCCCCTTGGCCTTATGGCTGGAAAGGTCCGCGCCCAGTTCGTCCATGACCGAGAGGGCCAGATAATCCGGCTCATCGCGCGGGCGGATGCCGGCGCTGTCGACGCGCATGAGCGGGCCGAACCGCAAGGCGGTCAGCGCCGCCGCCATGGGCGAGCGGATCTGGTTGTGCGTGCACAAGAACAGCACCGAGCGCGGCGGCGCCCCATCCATGACCGTCAGCCCCGCGCCTGCAGGGCGCATATCAGCGTGAAAAGGCGCCGCGCGGTCTCGTGGTCGAGCGCCACTTTACCGTCGAGCGCCCGCATCAACACATCTGCCGCTTCATTGTGCAGCCCGCGCCGTCCCATATCGATCGCCTCGATCTGAGCCGGCGGCGCATTGCGAATGGCGGCGTAATAGCTCTCGCAGATCAGGAAATAGTCTTTGATCAGCTTCCGCACCGGCGACAGCGAAACGATATGCGTGATCACGCCTTGCCCGTCCGCACTGATGATGCGCAGCGCCAGGCGGCCATCATGCATGCCAAGTTCGAGCGTGTAGGGCCCGCGATCCTGCCCCGGAACGGCGAAGCTATTGGACTCCAGCAAATCGAACAGAGCGATACGCCGTTCTTGCTCAAGATTGGGGCTGGCGGGCGCCAGAGAACCTTCATCCAGGCGCACCTCCGCGAGCTTGTCGCGTTCGGCGGACATCAATTCTGCTCGTGATCGGGACGGCGCCGCGTTGGCCAAGACTGCGCGGTGTCGATCAGGGTCACGTCCAGACATTCCACGTCCAGCGCGATTTCGCCCCCGCCGGCCAACACCACGCGCACTTCCCCAGCTGGCGGTTCTTCCGCCGGCGCGAAGGTCACGGACAGAAGCGAGGCCAGCGCGTCCGGCGCATCCTGGCGCAGCCGGCGCGCGCGCACATTCAACACGCCGTCAAAAGAGAGCGCGGCGCGCACCCGCTCATAGGGTCCGGCGGCGCCCGCATTCTCCCAGCGAAACCGATTAATCAGCAGCGCAAAGCGGCGCGCCTTCTTGTCGTAGGTGACATCGGCCATGCGCACGAGCGCGTCCTGCGCCGCCGCCGCGATCACCTCGAGATCGGCGGCGTCCTCCGCCAAGAGACGCAATGGCGCACTCATTCAGTTTCCTTTTGCCGGCTCACCTGCGCGCCGCACGCGGCCAGCTTGGCTTCAAGGCCCTCAAAACCGCGATCCAAATGATAGACCCGGTTGACGATGGTTTCGCCCTCGGCCGCGAGACCGGCGATCACCAAGCTTACTGACGCGCGCAAATCCGTCGCCATCACCGGCGCGCCAATCAGCTTGTCCACGCCCGTGACGATCGCCTCATTGCCGTGCACAGCGATCTGCGCGCCAAGCCGCGCCAGTTCCGGCGCATGCATGAAGCGATTTTCGAAAATGGTTTCGCGGATGCGCGAGCGGCCGTCCGCCAGGCACAGCAGCGCCATGGTTTGCGCCTGCAAATCGGTCGGAAAGCCGGGGAAAGGCTCGGTCTCGAAATCCACCGGCGCGAGGCGTCCGCCATTGCGCTTGATGCGAAGCCCGCGCCCTTCGGCGTCGACGCTGACGCCCGCTTCGCGCAACACTTTGATCATGGCGCCGAGATGTTCGAACCGCGCGCCTTGCAGCAGCACTTCCCCGCCCGCAGCAGCCGCGGCCATTGCGTACGTGCCCGCTTCGATCCGATCCGCCACCACGGCATGGCGCGCGCCTTTAAGGCTGGTCACGCCCTGAATGCGGATCTCGCTCGTGCCGGCGCCCTCCACCTTCGCGCCCATCGCATTGAGGCACTCGGCGAGGTCGGCGATCTCAGGCTCGCGCGCGCAATTCTTCAGCACCGTATCGCCCTGCGCCAGCACGGCGGCGAGCATGGAGTGCTCTGTCGCCCCCACCGAGACAAACGGAAACTCGATCTCTGCGCCCTTGAGGCCGCGCAGCGCCGCAGCCTTCACATAGCCCTGCTCGATATGAATATCGGCGCCCATGGCTTCGAACGCCTTCAAGTGCAGATCGACCGGCCGCGCGCCGATCGCGCACCCGCCCGGCAGCGACACGGTGGCGTGACCAACGCGCGCCAGCAACGGCCCCAGCACGTTGAACGAAGCGCGCATTTTCCGCACCTGATCGTAAGGCGCGATGGTCGATTGGATCTCCGCCGCATGCATGCGCAGCGTGCGCGTTTCCTTGATCCAGGTGATGTCGACGCCGAGCGTCTTCAGCAGCTGGGTCATGAAACGCGTGTCGGCCAGATCCGGCATGTTTTCGAGCATGAGCGGATCGGCCGACAGCAAGGCCGCCGCCTGCAGCTTCAATGCCGAATTCTTGGCCCCATAGATTGGGATGGTTCCGCGGAGCGGCGCTCCGCCAATAATGGCGATACGATCCATACTGCTCTTTCGTCGCCCGCCCGCGGGGCGGTTTATGAAGGCGGTCGGCGCCGCTAGCAAGGCGGCGGCGCCGCGTTCCTACCCTGATTTGGGGGGCTTTTTCGCCGCCTTCCGCCGCGCCAAATTGGCTTTGAGCGCCTGCGATAGACGCTTGGCGCGCGGATCAGGCTGCGACGGCGGCTTTTTCGTGCTCATCTGAACCGGTAAACGGGCTGGGGGACTAGGGACGCCATGACCACGACCGACGCCGGCCAGACGCTTGCCTTCTCGCACACCGGCAAGCTCGGCAAGATGCTCGGACTGGCGGCCAAGAACGCGTTTCTCTCCATCATTACGCTCACGCTCTATCGATTCTGGGCGCGCACGTCGATTCGCCGCCGGGTTTGGTCGCGCACCTGGGCGCTGGGCGACAGCTTTGAATATACCGGCTCCGGCTGGGACTTGTTTCGCGGCTTCCTGATTTCGCTGCCGTGCTTCTTCCTGCCGGCGATCTTCGTGTTTTACATCGCCCCCTATGTGATGGAGCCGGGCCTCGCCGTGTGGCTGACGCTGGGCTTCTACGCCCTCGCCGTTCCGGTCATCGCGGCGGCGCGCTTCTGGATGCGCCGCTATCAACTCTCACGCACCCGCTGGCGCGGCATACGTTTCGGGTTGGTCGGTTCCGGCTGGAGCTTCGCCGCCGCCTCCTGGGGCTGGTCCATGCTGCAAGGCCTGACGCTTGGCTGGTACACGCCCGTCGCCCGCATGAAGCGCGCGCGCCTGCTTTGGGAAAATGCGCGCTTCGGCGATCAGCCTTTTGGCTTCGACCACGATCCCGAAGGCGACGCCCACGGCTTATGGTGGCCCTATGCGCTCTCCTGGTTCGCGCCCTTCATCGCTTTCGTCGGTTCATACGTGATCATGATCATGCTGGCGCTCATCGCCGGCGCCGCCTGGCTGATGCAGTTCGGTCAGCAGTTGCAGAATGGCGCAGCCGGCGGCGAGCCTTCGCCGGCCATGGTCGCGGCCATGATTGCGTTTTTTGTACTGTGGGTGCTGGTTGGGCTCACGATCTGGCTGTTGCTGCAGGCGCCCTACAAGGCCGCGGCGATGAACAAGATTGCGTCAATGATCACGCTGGACGGCGCACGCTTCAAATTGCGCGCCGCCACGTGGAGCTTGTTCGCGGTGGACCTAGCGGGCTGGCTCATCATCATCTTCTCGCTCGGCCTGCTCGCGCCGCTCGCGGGGCTTTTGCAGGTCCGTTATGTGTTCAATCGGCTTGAACTGATTGGCGTGCCAAAATTCGCGGAGATCGGCCAAAGCGTGATCAGCGAGCAGGAGGCTGGCGAGAGCTTCGCCGACGCCTTCGATCTCGATCTTGGCGTGGGGGTGATCTGATGCAAGCCCGCTACGCCAATGGCCGCGCCGCCATTCTGCACCCCGCTGACGCTGAATTCACCGCAGAAAGCGTGCGCTTCTCGGTCGGCGGCCAAAATCACGAATGGCCTTATGCGCAGCTGCTGCGCGCGGACGACGATAACGGCCTCATCATGCTCAAGCGCGCGCCGGATACGGGCGAGCGCCTCATCTTTGAAGATAGCGCACGCGATGCGCTGAAGGCCGCAGCGCCTACCCTGTTCAAGCCCAAGGCCCACGGCGTGGAAAGTCCCGCCGTCATCGGTTGGCTCGCCGGCGCCGCCGCTGTGCTGGCGGCGGTGTTTCTGGTCGGCATTCCAATGGCGGCCAAGCCGATCGCCCGCGCTCTGCCGGATCGCTATCAGGAGCAAATCGCCGGCATCGCCCGCGCGCAAATGGAAGGCCTTACCGACTATTGCGAGCTGCCCGCCGAGGGCGAGATGGTGCTCGAGGATTTGATCTATCGCTTCATCGATCAAAGCCCCTCCCGCGCAGACGACGCCCTGCGCGATCGCGTCAGCGTCATGATCGTGCAGGCGCCGTTCCCCAACGCCTTCGCCATGCCAGACGACACCATCGTCGTCACCAATCAGCTGATCGAAGCCGCCGAAAGTCCGGACGAACTGGCCGGCGTGCTCGCGCACGAACTGGCGCACATCACCAATGATCACGTCATGGCCAATGTGATCCGCAATTCAGGCGCCGGTGTTTTCTTCGACGTCGTGTTCGGCGGCGCAGGCGCGGGGCAGGCGGTGGCGATCTTCTCCGTCAACCTCGCCTCGCTGCGCTATAGTCGCGACGACGAGGCGGAAGCCGACCGGGTCGCGCTCGATTATCTCGACGCCGCCAATATCGATCCCGGCGCCTTCGCCCGCTTCTTCGACCGCATCGCCGAAATGACCGGCGAGAGCGAAGCGAATCGCTGGGCCACCTTGATTTCCAGCCACCCCGCCTCAGCCGAACGCGCCGCCGCCGCCCGCGCCCGCGCCCATGCGGGCCGGCCGGCGCTGGACGATTATCAGTGGCGGCTGGTTCGCACCGCCTGTGCGCCTTCGGAGGGCGAGGCCGAGGCCACGCCAACGCCGCCATCGGCCTCTCCGCCGGCGGACAAATTTGCACCGCCCCCAACCGCGCCCGGCGGCAAGGGCGCTGTTCAAGGCGTTGAACCTGCGGAAACCAGGCCCGTGGGCGAAAATTGAGCGGCGAAACTGGTGCCACGGGAGAGGATTGAACTCTCGACCTCACCCTTACCAAGGGTGCGCTCTACCACTGAGCTACCGCGGCGACTGGCGCGCCCATTTGGCCAAATCGACCGTGGGCGTCGCGGGAGCGGCGCGTATAGCCCGCGCGCCCCAGCTAGGGAAGCCCCGGCCTACCCGCCCAGGCGCGAGAGCGCCGCCTGATAATTGGCCAGCTGGGCGGTCAGGTATTCCGGGGCGGCGCCGGCGGCGTCGAGCCGCGCCTTCAGCGCTTTTTCCGCTTCGGTCGGTTCTTTGGCGTTCGGGTAGAGCAGCGTGTCATAGGCTTGGCGCACAAGCGAAATCGCGGCCGACAATTCCGCTTTGGTCTTGGCGATATTGCCGGCGCTATCGAGTTTCAAATCCGCCGCGATCAGCCCCAGACCGAAATTCTTCATCGAGCCGCGCTTGGCGCCATTGGTCGCGATCAGACCGGCGCCGAGCCCCAAGCCGGGCAAAGCGTCGCGATCTTCGCGGCCCGCTTCGATCCGCACCGCGCGGCCGTCGGTGGGCGTGATCTCCAGCCGCTCGCGGCCATCTTCCTTGACCACCTTCACCCGCCCCGCCGCGCCAATGGCGCGCGCAATCTTGGCGGCGAGCGTGCTCGTCGTGTCGGCGGCGGTGATCTTGATGGTGGAAAGCGAGCGCCCATCCGCGCCGATTTTGAACTCATCGCCCGCGCGCAAGGCGCTGCGATCGACCAGCGCGTTTGAATTGCTGACATCGACCACGCCGCGCGGCAGACCCAGCGCATCAAGTGGAGAAGCGCCGGACACATCCACCGCCATCGCTATTGGCCGCACCGTGCCGCCCGATGATGCAAACGTCCGGGTCCAAGCGAGATCGCCTGCATCATCCAGCCGCGCCAGATAGCCGCCCGTCGTTTTCGCGCTGCCTTGGCCGGCAATCACGCCGCCGGCGACCCCCGATGCGTACACCTCGCCATCGACCACAGCGAGACCGGTCACGCTGTCATCCTGCGCGGAGCCGATATAAGTGGCCCGATCAAGCGCGGTGGACACGAGCCCCGCATCCATGCGCGCCACGAAGCCTTCCTGGTTCGCCACCGTCCCGCGCGCCGTATTGCCGAGGCTCAAGCGATCGGCGCCGATTTGCCCGCCGACATAAAGCGAACCGCCATCAACGGCGAGCGCGTTGATCGCGCCCATATAGAAATTGCCCAGGCTGCGTGTCGCGCCCGCGCTCAGTCCCGTGCCGCTCGCATAGGAAAAGCTGCGCACCACGCCAACATTATTCTCAACCCCGCCAGTGAAAATATCGAAGCCGCCAGAGCCATTATCGCGCACCAGCAGCGCCGTGGCGGAGTCATCTTTGCCCGTGCCGAACTGACGCGTGAAAAGTTCGGCGCCGCTCGCCGAGAAGGCTTTGATGTACCCATCGGCGCCGCCCAGCGCGATGGAAGGTCCAAGCGCCGACTCTGTTTTTCCCGCCACCACCAGCATGCCATTGCTGGCGAAGGAGAGCGCATTGACCTGATCATTGCCGGTCGCCGCGCGGCGTTGGGTCCAGACGTGTTCGCCGTCAGCGTCGAACATAGTGACGAACGAGTCCGTTCCGCCTTTTTCGATCGTGCCGCTAAGGCCGCCCTCCACCGCGCCCGCAACCGCAACTTTGCCATCCGCAGACACAGCAAGCGCGAAACCACTGGCGGAGTCCGACGCGCCGAGAATGCGCGTATAAGCCAAGTTTCCGGCGGAATCGTATTTGAGCAGCGCGACATCGCGCGCGCCTTTGATCGGCGTCGTCGCGCTGTCGCCATCGAGATCGGCCAGCACATAAACCGCGCCGTCCGCGCCCGTCGCCACTGCGCGCGCCGTCGCCACGCTGGCCCCGCCGCTGATGGAGATGTCAAACGAGCGCCCAGGAAACCACGCTGTCGCGCCGCTCGGCGCGGTCAGCGTCTGCTGACTGGGAATCGCCTCAGTGACGGCGGCCCCGCGCGAAGCCCGCGCCGAGACGCTCAAGGCCCCGACGGGATCATCCGCCACGCTGGTTGAATCGATGGCGTCGAGCGTGGTCGTGACTTCGTCGCCGCCCAAATTGAAAGAAACTTCGCCGCGCACGCTGTGCGAGGCCCCCGAAATCACCCGCAGCCCCGCGCCGCCGCCGGCCAAATCCGTCGCAACGACGCCAACATCATAGCCCGCCGCCGCCAGCGCTTCGTTCAGGCGCAGCGCCGCGCTTTCCAGCGTCGCCGGATCGCCCACCTGCAACTGCGCGCTGACGGTTTTCTGCCCCCAAATCGTGTCGAACGTGATCGAAACCGTTTGATCGCTGAGCAGCGCGGCGATGTCTTCATCAACGGCGCCCGCCGCTTGCGCGCTGGTGTAACTGCGCTCGGCGCCGAACGCGCCGCCCACGCCCAAGCTGGGCGTTTCGCCCGTCAGCGTTTGCGCATCGCCATTGATCGAAACCGACTTGATGCGATGGCCATAGCCTTCGGCGCTGGTCCATGTCGTAAGATCCGAAGAGGCGCTCACATAAACGCCCGCCTCGTTCAGCGCCGTATTGAGACGATCCTGAAACGCTGCCGCCCATTCGCCTGGGCTGAGATCTGGATCGCCGGCGCGCTCAAGCGCGCTGACGGAGACCGAAACCGTCTTATCGCCCGTCGGCGTGGACACCACGATTTGCAGCGCCACATCGGCATTGTAGGTCGTCAGCGGCGAGCCGGCTATTGTGAGCGTGCGCAGCGCATCGCCAAAGGGCTGCCCGCTCGCCGCAACCGGCAAGCCGCCATTCACCCAGGTCCCCGGAGCCTGTAGCGAAGCAGTGAACGCATCCTCATTCAGCGTGGCGCTGACGGCGCTGATATTATGCAGCCCATCAATCTGCAGCGACAACGTCCCGCCATCATTCGCGAACGACGCCGCCGCCGACAAACCAGCTTCCCGGATTTTCTCGTTGAGCTCATCAATCAGCGCGGCGGCGTCAATGCCATCTTCGCCGCCATCCACGGTGAACGACTTGCTTGAACCTGACGCCGTGATCAGAATTGTTTGCTTGCCGACAAAGAGATCGGTGTCCGCCGCCACGGCGCCCGTCGCGAAGCGGCGCGCGAACACGCCGTCGCGCAGGCCCCCAACCATGTTCGCCGGATCGACATTGGTGAAGGAAACACCTTTGCCGCTCACGCTGAGACTGGACGCGGTCACGCCATCGGCGGTGAATATTGAAAGCCCCGCCTTGGCGCCATCGACCCAAACATCAACCCCCGCTGCAACGCCTTGCTCGTGCAGCAACTGAGTCAACCTTTCAGCTAGATCGTCCAGCCGCGCGCGCTCGTCCGTTTCACCTGCCCGCACGCGCCAGTTCTCACGACCGGCGCTTTGCCACGCGGTCGAGACTGAAATCGTGCGCCCGTCCGCAAGCGTGAGCTTCAGCACCGCCTCACCCACCGCCGCCAACGCATCTTCAAAATTGTTCGCGCCGGCCGACACCATCGCATTGGTGCGCTGCTCGTAGGCGCCGGCGGGCGCCGAGCCGTACGGCGCCCCAGGTCCATACCAACCGGTTGAAACGTAGGGGCCAGTCGGATCAGCCGTCGCGCCCGGACGATCGAGCAGATTGGGTTGCCCTGCTGCGTCGCTCACATCCGTCAGCTTGATCAGCCGGGCCCCGCCATTCACCTGGCCGACCACATAGAAAGCCGGATCGGGATTGACCGGTTCAAACGACACACGCTCATTGGCGCTGACATCCACCTTCAGCGCGTACTGCTTGGCGCCGGTGTATTTCGTTTCAATGGTCTTTCCGCCAATCACCATCTTGGTGGTCTTCGGCGTCTGATCGACCGTCGCCAGCCGCGTCGCGACATTCGCCGCGTTCAGCTTGTTGTTGATGAAGGCCACGACATTGCCTAGCGAGCGCGTCGTCGATCCCATTTGCGAAAGGTCGATCTCGACCCGCCGCGTGGTCCCGCCCGCCGACACCGCGACAATGTCAAACCGCGCATTGGCGTCGAGCCCGCTCATCGCCCCATAGAGCGAACCGCGATGCACGACGCCTGTGGTGTAATCCTCCGTCGTACTGGCGAGTGAAAGCGTGCTCTTGGCTGAGTCCACGCGGTCGCCCTGCGCCAGGCGCACATCCTCGAACTCTTCCTTGCCGAAGAACGCCTCCAATTCAGCCAGCCCGCGCGCGAACTCCGCCTCGGTTTGCGCGCGCACGGCCTTGGACAGAGTTTCGTCCTGCGCTTTCGTGGCCAGCGCCTGCAGCGTCGAGATGCCGGTGTGGAGCGCGAACAGACGCTTATAGTCGCCGGTGGCGCCGAGATCGGAATAGAGCTTGGCGTTGGTGTCGAAGAAGGCCTTGCCGGCGACAGCCCGCGCCACCAGCGCATCATTTCCCGGCGTGTAGCCCGGCGTCCAAACTGGGGCGATCGGGCCCTTCGGGTCAGCGGTGAGCGCGTCCATGTCAACGCCCACGCCCGCCTTCGACGCAGCCCAGGACGTGAGCAGGTCGGCGTCGATCACGCCCGACGAGCTCTGCCCGAACAAGGTCGAGGCGAGCAGAGAATTGATCGAACTGACCACGGATCGCCCAACGCCAAATAGATTCGGCGCATAGTGGGCTTAAGGACGTAAACGCCGCGTTTGGATTTTGGGGTTAATGCGCGGTGACGTAAGTGGTCAGCTGCGCCGTGATCGGCAGGTCCAGCAGCCTCGGCCACAGCTGTATGCCCTGCCAAAGCGCCAGCCCGACCACCAACAAAGCCGCCGCGCCAAGCAATTGCCGTGCGGGCACAATCTTGGTGACGTAGCCAGCCAAAGGCGCCGCCACGACGCCGCCCAGCACCAAGCCGGCAAGCGAAGCGCCCCCCGTGGCGAACCCGCCCTCGATCACCAGCCGCCCCGTGAACATGGTCCAGAGGAAGGTGATCGAAATCGCCAGGGTCAGAAAAAACTCCGAGGCGTTCACGCTGCCAATCACATAACGCGGCGTGTGACCGCGGCCGAGCAAAGTCGATGTCACCACCGGCCCCCAGCCGCCGCCGCCGCTCGCATCGAGGAACCCGCCAACCACGCCGAGCGGAATCACGTGCTCAACATGGGGCGGCGCTTCCTTCAGGCCGCGTATGGCGCGGCTGAGCATTAAGAGGCCCAATACGCCGAGATAAGCGATCACCACGGCCTTGATGAAGGTGGGGTCGAGTCCGGTCAGCACGTACGCGCCAATCACGCCGCCGACGATGCCGGCGGGCGCGAGCCGGAAGAATAAATTCCAGTCAATATTTCGGTGCGTCATGTGGGAAATCCCAGACGCGCCCGTGGTGAAGCATTCAGCAGCGTGGATGGTCGCTGAGGCCTGCGCTGGCGGAACGCCAAAAGCCAGCAGAACGCTGGAGGAAATCACGCCATACGCCATGCCCAGAGCACCATCGACCAGCTGGGCTACAAAGCCGACAGCGAGGAAGATGAGAAATGTCTGGGCAAGGTCCGGCCAAGCAAAGGCTGCCTCCATGCTTTTGTGTCGCCCTCGCCAACCTTTACGGTTCCACCTTAACAGGCGGCCCCCGGATTACGGCCCTAGAAAGGCGAACCCCGAGTAGGTTTCAAGGGTTCCTTCTGCACCCGCGAAAAACCGCCTTTGTATCCGTCTCTTATCCGCCACATGCATGCACATGCAACGCGTTCCACCTAAAGCACCGGTGGAGCTTCGCTAACTCTGCATGCCGCCCGCGCTCATTTTCTTGGCGCCCGCATCACAACATTACCAGTTTCGCAAGGCAGCCATGCAAAGCCGTTAGGACAGCCAAGGCGGCGTGGGCAGCCCTTTCGAGCGCAGAAATTCCGGATTGAACAGCTTGGACTGATAGCGATTGCCGTAGTCGCACAGCATCGTGACGATGGTTTTGCCCGGGCCAAGCGTGCGCGCCAAACGCATCGCGCCCACCACATTGAGCGCCGCTGAGGTGCCCACACACAGCCCTTCTTCCTGAATCAGATTGAACAGCACCGGCAGCCATTCCGTGTCTTCAATGCGGTACGCCTCATCGACAACCACGCCTTCAAGGTTGGCAGTGACACGCCCCTGCCCGATGCCTTCCGTGATCGACGTGCCTTCGGCTTTGAGCACGCCATTCTTGTAATATTCGTAGAGCGCGGCGCCACCGGGATCAGCGATGCCGATGACGACATCTTTGTTCTTCGCCTTGAGTCCCATGCTGACGCCGCCGAGCGTGCCGCCGGAGCCCACGGCGCAGATGAAGCCATCCACCTTGCCGTCCGTGTCGCGCCAGATTTCCGGCGCGGTGGTGTCGATATGGCCTTGCCTGTTGGCGATATTGTCGAATTGATTGGCCCAGATGGCGCCGTTCGGTTCAGTCTTGGCGCGCTCTTCGGCCATGCGGCGCGCGACCTTCGGATAATGATTGTCGTCCGACGCTTTCACCGCATCGACCAGCACCAGTTCCGCGCCCAGCGCGACGACCGCATCTTTCTTTTCCTGGCTCTGCGTGCGCGGCATCACCACGACAACGCGATACCCCTTCGCGCCGCCAATGAGCGCAAGGCCGATGCCGGTATTGCCCGCAGTGCCTTCCACGATCACGCCGCCCGGGCGCAGCAAGCCCTTGGCTTCCGCATCTTGCACAATCGCCAGCGCAGCACGGTCTTTCACAGACTGACCCGGATTGAGAAACTCCGCTTTGCCCAGAATGGTGCAGCCGGTTTCTTCCGAGGCGCGCTTGAGTTTGATCAGCGGCGTATTGCCAATCTGATCGAGAATGGACGTCGAAAACTTCATGCCACGCCTAGTTTCTTTTGCAGATCAGAAGAGGAGGTTGTGTAGAGGAACACCAGCCGCTCGCCCGGCCGCGCAATGCGGAACGCGGCTTGCGCCATCAGCGCCCCTTCATGAAAGCCGCACAGGATCAGCTTCAGTTTGCCGGGATAGGTGTTGATGTCGCCAATGGCGAAAATGCCCGGCTCGGAGGTCTCGAATTTCTCGGTGTCGACCGGGATGAGATTTTCATGCAGGTTCAGCCCGAAATCGGCGATTGGGCCCAGCTTCATGGTCAGCCCGTAAAACGCCAACACCGCATCGCAAGGAATTTCGTAGGCGCCCTTCTCCTTGCTCTGGCACGCAATCGCCGTCACTTGGCCATCGGCGCCGACCAGGCCCTTAAAGTCGGTGATTTCCAGCTTCACTTTGCCTTCGGCCACCAGCGCACGCATCTTCGCCACCGAATGCGGCGCGGCGCGGAAATCATCGCGGCGGTGCACGAGCGTCACCGATTTGGCGATGGGCTGCAGGTTGAGCACCCAGTCGAGCGCGCTATCGCCGCCGCCGGCAATAATGAGATCACGGCCGCGGAACTGCTCCATCTTGCGCACCGCATAATGCAGCGACTTGCCTTCAAACTGCTCGATGCCCTCAATCTTCGGCTTGCGCGGCACGAACGAACCCCCGCCCGCCGCAATGCAAAGCGCCGGCGCAGTAATGGTGGTGCCAAGTTCGGTGCGCAGCTTGAACTTGCCGTCTGGCAAGCGCTCCAGCGCCTCGGCCATTTGATTGAGGTGAAAGGTCGGATGAAACGGCGCGATCTGCTCAAGCAGCGCATCGGTCAGGCCCTGACCCGTAACGATCGGCAAGCCCGGAATGTCATAGATCGGCTTTTCCGGATAAAGCTCGGCGCACTGCCCGCCAGGGCGGTCCAGCACATCAACAATGTGCGCCTTCAAATCGAGCAGGCCGAGCTCGAACACGGCGAACAACCCGACCGGCCCAGCGCCGACAATGATCACGTCGGTCTCATAAGCTTGGCCGGCTTCGGCCGATTGAACTTTAGTGCTCACCCGCAATCTCCGCTGCCGCTCATGTGGGGCGGGAGAGTGCTTAGCCGCAAGGCCGGGCGACGTCATCCCACCCCGCGAGACTCGGGATCAGGCGTCGGCCCACATCCGCAGCAGGTTGTGGTAGCTGCCGGTGAGGCTCACCACCGAGGCGTGGCCCGCGCCCAGTTCGGCGGCGAGGCGCTGCACCGCCAGATCGATGTCGAACAGCAGCGCTCGCTTGGCGTCCTCACGCACCATGGACTGGATCCAGAAGAAGCTGGCCACCCGCGCGCCCTGCGTCACCGGCTCGACGCGGTGAATGCTGGATGCGGGATAGAGGATAGCATCCCCAGCCGCCAGCTTCACCGCATGCGCGCCATAGGTATCCTCCACCACCAGCTCGCCGCCTTCATAAGTCTCTGGCTCACTCAGGAACACCGTGCAGGATAAATCCGTGCGCACGCGCACATCGCCGGCGCGATTGCGCCGCACCGCATTATCGATGTGATTGCCGAACGCCTGCCCGCCCTCATAGCGATTAAACAGCGGCGGGAATACTTTGAGCGGCAAAGCAGCGGCGATGAAGAGCGGCATCCGCTCCAATTTTTGCAGCACGATGTCGCCCGCCTTACGCGCCTGCGGCGCCGTTTCCGCCAGCTGCATGTTGCGCTTGGCCAGCGCCGATTGAGGACCGGACGTGACATTGCCATCCACCCACTCGCCCACATCGATCAAGCCGCGCACGCGCGCCACTTCCGCTTTGGTCAGCACTTCCGGCACTTGCAGCAGCATGGTTCTAACGCCGTAAACAACACAGCCCGGAGCCGTGGGGGCTCCGGACCAAGTTTGCGCTTTCTTCGGGAGGAAAATCCAGCGCTTTAGCGCGCTGCCGGCAAAGAGCGTCAACACTTCGCCGGTCGCGCGCCAAATCCATTAGTAACGCAAATTCAAACTCAGCACGAAGGAACGCGCCTCCCCGGGCGTCGCCCAGCCGCTGGTCGCATTATTGCGGATGCGGGTGAAATACTCTTCGTCGGTGAGATTGTTGGCGTTGAGTTGCAGCACGGCGTGCTCATTCAATTCATACGCCACCATGGCGCGATGGATCAGATAGTCGTCCGTATAAAGCTGCGGCGCATCAACGGTCGGGCGAGCGAACGTGTATTCCCCCTGATAGGTGAGGCCGTAGCCGACCATGATCCCATTGCCGAAATCGTAGGTGCTCCACAGGCTCGCCGAATGCTCCGGCGTGACCGGCAGCGGATCGCCGGCAATGGCGTTATTGCCGCCCAGCGTGCAGCCCGATGCGCCCGGATTGGCCAAGCAGAAATCCGACACGCCCTGGATCACTTCGCTGTCGAGGAAAGTGTAATTGGCGAAGATTGACCAGTTGTCGGTGATGAGCCCCGCTGCGCCAAGCGCGATCCCGTCCACACGGCTTTCGCCATCGAGCGCCTGATCCGGCTGCGAGGGATCGTTGGACGCGACCCGATAATTGGTGCGCTCATTGCGGAATACGGCGGCGGTGAGCTGCAGCAACCCGCCCATCCCATCCCACTTCACGCCAGCTTCGTAATTCACCGCCTCTTCCGGATCGACATTGCATGTCGCGATGCTGCACGCGCCATTCACCGTTGCCTGCGAAGGCGTCTGCGAATTGCCATAGGCAACGTAGAAGCTCGCATTTTCCGCCGGCTTGTAGATGAGGCCAAGGCGATAGGAGACCAGCGTGTCATCGTTTTCAAACGTCGCAGAGCCATTATAGACACCGCCCTGCGCGCCAGCCATTGGAGCGCCCAGAATATTGCTATCGCCTGAGGGCAAGTAGCCGTTCGGCGTGAAGTAATCGATCGTATTGGAGCCTTCATTGCGCTCCACACGCACGCCGCCATTCACCTCCCAATTCGGTGAAAGCTCCACTGCATCGAACACATAGAGCGCAATATTCTCGCGCTCGCCGTCATTGTGACCGGAGGGCGCAAGGCTTGAACTCACCGTGCCGCCGCCCTGAATGAAATTGGTTGAACCAGCCCAAACGCCGCTCGGGTCGGAGAGCGACATTGCAGGCTCGACAAT
Organism: Hyphomonadaceae bacterium; assembly: GCA_033764855.1. Lineage (GTDB taxonomy): Bacteria > Pseudomonadota > Alphaproteobacteria > Caulobacterales > Aquidulcibacteraceae > Vitreimonas. The sequence continues at coordinate 20,691 of JANRIP010000054.1, forward strand.
CACCGATCCATCGGCGTTGCGCAGCAAGCTGCCATTGACGAGATCATATTCCTCGCGCGTGAGCGCCAAACCCGCCACCAACGTGTGCTGAATTCCCCCCGTGCTGAACTCTGCCGTGAGATCGGTCTGATTGTAGTAGAGCGTATTTTCAGTGTTGCGCACATTGCCGCGCGGCCCGCTCGGCAAATAAGTCCCAGGCGCCACGGTGCACGGCTGCACTGTCCCGGTGCTGCTGAGATATGGATTGACGCCGGCGCTGGTGCAGAAGCTGCCCTGCACCGCAGATGTCACCGCATCCTGGGTCACCAGCTGATAGCGGGTGAGATTTCGTAGCGAGAGATTCTCGTTGAATTCGTGCTCCACCAAAGCGGTGAACTGATCCACCTGCGTCTCTTGCCGATCCAGATTGCGCAGGCCGAAATAGTCTTCCGTATTCACGCCCGGCAGCACGCCATTGTTGGCGATATTGAGCGCATACGGCACCCCATATTGCGGCGTGTTGTCGTCCTGTTGGTGCAGGTAGCTCAGCGTCAGCTGCGTATCGGTGTTGCGGCCAAACGTAATTGAGGGCGCGATCCCGAAGCGCTGATACTCTTCAACTTCCCGGCCCGGCACGTCATTCTGGTGCATCATCACATTGAGACGGAACGCCGTGCCCTCATCGATGGCGCGATCTATGTCGGCGGTGATCCGGCCATACGCATCCGTGCCCGCGCCAATCGTAATCGCGGTGCGATCAGTTCCATGTGGACGCTTGGAGACTAGATTGATGCTGCCGCCGACCGAGCCGGCGCCGGCATAAACCGAATTGGCGCCGTTCGAGAGTTCGATCTGTTCGAGATTGAAAGGATCGGTGCGCGAATATTGCGCGCTGTCGCGCACGCCATCGACGGTGATGTCATTGCTGGCCGCGTAACCGCGAATATTGATGCTGTCGCCATAACCGCCGCCGCCTTCGCCAGCGCCGAACGTGATGCCCGGCAGCGTCGAAAGCACATCGCGCAGATTGAGCAGGTTTTGCTGCTGAATGACTTCCGCCGGGACAATGGTGATGGTCTGCGGCGTGTCGAGCAGCGGCGCGGTGTACTTGGGCGATTCCAAATCTTCCACCGGCGCCTCGATGGTCACGCCGGAGAGGGTTTCGAACGAAGTCTCCGCGTTCGCTCCAGTCGCCTGCAGCGCCAGGGAGGTCGCCCCGATCGCCGTCGCCTTCAGCGCCGCTTTGGTGAAGCTGCGCACCCCCGGCTTGCCCATTGTCCCCATTTCATCGCCCCCAATTCAAACCTTATTGCGAATGCTTCTCACTCGTACGGCATACTTGCGCTAGTTGCAAGTGATTCTCATTTTGAGTTTGTCGATTTATTCAGCCGCCACGCGGGACCGCCGCACGGCGCGGCGCGCGGCCCGGCGGCGCAGCCACATCACCACGCCGGTAACGCCCAGCAGCGCCGGCGCCAGCCCCGCCAGCGCAATGATCACGCGCCACGCCATCGGATAATCCGTCCCGTCATGCAGACGGCGCATCCAGCGCGCGAGATTCTGGTCGGCCTGCGGCGCGCCCTGCGCCTTGGCTTCACCCGTTGCATCGTCAACGCCAATATTGGCGAGCGCCTCCGCATCGGGCCGCTTCACCTGCACGCGCCAGGACGGCGCTTCGCCATCGCGCCCCGGCGTCGGCAAATTGATCGCGACGAGTTCAGCATCGGGCGCCGCTTCGCGCGCGGCGGCTGCGACGGCGTCAACGCTCATACGCGGCGCATCGATGGGCGCTGCGCCCCCGCCTGGCGGCCCGCTCGGTCCACGACTCTCCGGCAACGCGACGAACGCGCCGACAACAGAACGGCTCAGCTGCGGAAAAGAAATATAGGCGCCCGTGAACGCCAAAATGGCGAGCGGAATAGTGAGCCAAAATCCGGTCAAATGATGCAGATTCGAGGTGGTGCGCGGGCTGCGCTTCCAGCGCAGCCCTTTGAGCAACGCCCCATTGCGCGGCCACCACAACCAAAGCCCAGTGAGCGATGATGCAAGCATCGCCCATCCCATCCAGCCCACCACTTTGCGGCCGATCTCTGGAATCATCAGAGAGCCGTGCAATTGATGCAGAACGCCAAATGCATCCGCGCGCGTATTGGCGACATCGAGCACGCGCGCAGTGACGGGATCGACATAAATCGTGCGCGTTTCGGGCCGCGCGCCCGGCGCCGGTTGCGCCAAGGACCGCGCCTGCACCAGCGCCGGCGCGCCCTCATGCGCTGGAGGGCGCACGCCGCTTATGACGAAACCCGCCGGCGCTTCTGCGCGCCCCGCTTCAAGTATGGCCTGCAACGAAGCCGGCGCGCCGGCCGTCACCTCATAGCGATGCGGCGACATCAACCGCTCGAGCTCATCATGGAAGGTCAGCACGCTGCCAGTGACGCCCAGCACCACGAACGGAAAGAACAGCGCCACGCCAATCCATAAATGGACGTCGAGCCAAAACCGCCGCAGCCGCGCCAATACCGTCAATGCCCCGCTCCTCGCCAAACCGGGCCGGCCTTACATTAGATGCGATTTATTCGCAATAGCAGTTCTGATCCGGCGGTTGCAATTGGCCTTGGAGCGGCCAAACTCCGCCAAAACGGCTCGGAACCGAGCGGGGAGGACCTTTGAGACTATTCGGGCGCGCCGCCGCGAAGGCGGCGCTCGCAGCGAGCGGCTTTCTGAGCGCCATGGCGGCGCTCACGCCAGCGCGGGCGCAGGATTCCGATCAGGCCGGCGTGGTGGATGACGTCATCGTCACCGCCTCACGGCGACCGGAGCTGATCAGCCGCACGCCGGCGGCGATCACCGCTGTTTCGCAAGACGCTTTCGACTCCATCGGCGCCAGCGCCCTGATCGACGCCGTCACCACCGCGCCAAACCTGCATGCATCTGTCGCCAATGACGTGTCGATCCGCGGCGTCGGCAGCAATCTCTATGAGGCCGCAGCTGGCGGCACGCCCGTCGCCATCCATATTGACGGCGTTTACACCAATGATCGCGGCGTGCTGACGCGCTCAGCCTATGATCTCGAGCGGCTCGAAATTCTGCGCGGCCCCCAAGGCACGCTTTACGGCCGAAACGCCACTGGCGGCGTGCTCAATTTCATCACCAACGCGCCCGGCGATGCGTTCGGCGCCTCGGGTGATTTCACGCTCAACAGCGTTGATGAAATCACTGTGCGCGGCGCCGTCGATCTGCCGCTCACGGAAAATCTCGCCTTCCGCCTCGCGGGCTTCGCTCAAACGGGCGAGGGCTATCAAGAAAACCCGGACCCAGACCAAGCAAATGGCGACGCCGCCGACTATGTGAGCGGGCGCCTCTCCATGCGCTGGTCGCCGCTGCCGGCTCTGACCTGGAATCTCAGCCTGCAGGCCACGCGCGACCGCAGTATTAGCGGCACCGCCCAGTACGCTTATTTCCTCAATAATGCCGGCGAGCCCGTCGCGACCAACCTTCCCGCCGATCAAACCGCGCCCCTGGCGCCAAATAGCGGCGGCCTCGCCCTTGGCGATAACGTGCCCGCCGATTTCGCTGTCCGCAATCAGGCCAATCTGGACATTTTCTCAGTGCGCTCGCGCCTCGCCTATGCGCTGAGCGACGACCTCTCACTCACTTACATCGCCGGCTATAATCACATCACCGATGAAGGGACGACCAATTCCATCCCTTTCATCCTGCGCCGCAGCGACGCCACTGCACAGGAAAACTCGCATGAGCTCAACGTCAATTATGAGGGCGAACGCTTCCGCGCCGTGGCCGGGCTCTATCATTTCGCTGAAATCACCGGCGGCGCCAATCTGATCAGTGTCTGGATTCCAAGCGCCGCCGATCGCCCCGAACTGACGCCCGCCATCGATCAGAGCAACCAATTGGGCCGCGGCGTGAACAATACTGACGCTATTTTCGGCCAAGGCACGCTCGATCTGACAGACGCCATGCGCCTGACGCTCGGCGCGCGCTATACGCGCGACAAAATCGAAATCGGCGCCGCCACCCAGTCCCATTGTCCCTTCGGTCTGATCGCTTCGCCCTGGCAAACCGCCGAAGAAGTGTTCATCGGCGCCAATCCCTGCGCTGCGCTCAACATTCCAAACTTCGCATTCGTGGAGCAGCTGCCGGGCGCCACCGCCAAGTTCGGCCGGCCCAGCTATCTCGGCACGCTCGAATATGACCTAACCCCAAGCGTGCTCGCCTACGCCACGGTCGCCACCGGCTATCGCACCGGCGGGGTCAGCGATCTGACGCCGGAGATCGTCTATTACGAGCCCGAGACCAACATCAATTACGAAGCGGGCGTGCGCGCGCGGCTCTTGTCCAATGCGCTCATGCTGAATCTCACGGTGTTTCGCGAAACCTATCGCAACATGCAGATCCAATTGCTGGACCTGCCCGACACCCACACCATCAACGCCGCCGAAGCCACCATTGACGGACTGGAGGCGGAATATTTCCTGGCCTTCTCGCGCGCCGATCGCATCACTGGCTACGTAACCTGGCTCGATGCGCGCTTTGACAGCTTTCCCGAAGCCTTTAGCGGCTTTCGCAACACGGTTATCGATGCGAGCGGCAATCGGCTGTCGCAGGCGCCGGAATGGAGCGCGCGCGTATCTTACTCTCACATCTTCGAACTCGGCGCGCTCGGCGACGTCACCACCACGCTGCAAACCTATTGGCAGGATGAGTCCTTCGCCTGGTACACCAACAATGTCGAAGACCAGGTCGAGAGCTATACGCGCAGCGACGCCATCATCCGCTACCAAACCGCCGATGAACGGGTCTCGATCGAGGCCTTCGTCAACAATATTGAAGACCACCAAACCGTGAATTCGGTCTTCCCTGCACTTGGTGCAGGGCGGATGCAGTGGGCGTTTTACGCCCGCGGCCGCGCCGCGGGCGTACGCCTAGGGGTGGACTTCTAGTTAAACGTCTCGCCCTTAGCCGCCTTCTCACGCAACAGCTTGGAGATGCGCAGGTCCGGCATGTTGGCGGCGTGCTTTTCCAGGCCCGCCAGCACTTTGTCCAAGCCGACCGTATCGGCCCAGAACATCGGCCCGCCCGTATAGGGCGGCCAGCCATAGCCATTCAGCCAAGTCGTATCGATGTCAGAGGCGCGCTGCGCGATCCCTTCTTCCAGGATCAGCGCCCCTTCATTGACCATCGGGTAGAGCAGACGCTCGCGGATTTCATCGTCGCTGATCTGGCGCTGCGGCTTGCCGGTCTTGGCTGCGAACGCGGCGATGATCTCATCCACTTCCGGCGAGGGCGCACGATTGCGCTTCTCATCATAATCGTAAAAGCCCTTGCCGGTTTTCTGGCCGCGCCGCCCCCGCTCGCACAGCACTTCGCGGATGGTTGAACTGCTGCTCTTGGCTGGATCCCAGCCAATATCGAGCCCAGCGAGATCGCTCATTTGGAACGGCCCCATCGGGAAGCCGAAATCCAGCAGCACCTGATCCACTTGCGCCGGGCGCGCGCCTTCCATCAACAGCGCATTGGCTTCGCGCTGGCGCGGGGACAGCATGCGATTGCCGATAAAGCCGTAGCAAACGCCCGCCACCACGGCGACCTTGTTGATCTTCTTGGCCACGCCCATCAGTGTCGCCAACACTGACGGCGAGGTCTTCGCGCCGCGCACAATCTCCAACAGCTTCATCACATTCGCAGGGGAGAAGAAGTGCGTGCCCAGCACATATTCCGGCCGCCTCGTCTCCGCCGCAATCTGATCGACATCGAGATAGCTGGTATTGGTGGCCAGGATCGCGCCTTGCTTGACGATGCCGTCGAGCTTGCGGAACACCTCTTTCTTGATCTCCATCAGCTCGAACACAGCTTCGATGACGAGATCACTATCGGCCAAGTCCTCATAGTTCAGCGAGGGCGTCAGCAAGCTCATGGCCTTTTCCACCTGCTCGGCGGTCATGCGGCCTTTGCTCGCCGTCGCTTCATAATTCTTGCGAATGATCGCAACGCCGCGATCGAGCGCCGCTTGCTCGCGCTCCACGATGGTCACCGGAAAACCGGCGGAGAGGAAATTCATGGCGATGCCGCCGCCCATCGTGCCGGCGCCAAGCACGCCCACCTTCTTGATCGGAATGAGCGGCGTATCCGAACTCACGCCCTCAATCTTGCCCGCCGCGCGCTCGGCGAAGAAGGCATGGCGCAGCGCGCGCGACTGCACGCCGCCCACCAGTTTCAAGAACAGCTCGCGCTCCTTAGCGCAGCCTTCCGCAAACGGCATCGTCGTCGCCGCCTGCACCGCCTCCACGCAAGCTTGCGGCGCGTCCTGGCCCTTCAGCTTGCGTGCATTGGCTTTGCGGAAATCGTCAAACACCGAAGCCGGCACGCCCGTGACCTTATCCGAACGCTGGCTGGTAATCGGATGCGAGGATTTCTTCGCGACTTCGCGCGCGAACGCCACCGCATCGTCTTCCAGCGAAGCCTCGCCCACCAGTGCATCGAGCAACCCGCTCGCTTCCGCTTTCTTGGCGCTGATCGGATCGCCGAACACGATCATGTTGAGCGCCGCTTCCACACCCACGACGCGCGGCAAACGTTGGGTGCCGCCCGCGCCCGGGAGAATGCCCAGCTTAACCTCAGGCAAGCCGAGTTTGGCGGATGGAACCGCCACGCGGTAATGGCAGGCCAACGCGATCTCGAGTCCGCCGCCCAGCGCGGTGCCATGAATGGCGGCCACGATCGGCTTCGGGCAGGTTTCGAACAGATCGATCAGTTCGGCAAATTGCGGGTCCTTGGGCGGCTTGCCAAATTCGGTGATGTCGGCGCCGGCGAAGAAGGTGCGACCTTCCCCGCGAACCACCACGGCTTTGACCTCCGGATCGGCCTTGGCCTGGACAATCGCATCCTTTAGGCCAGCGCGCACCGCCGCCCCCAGCGCGTTCACCGGCGGGTTGTCGGACACGACGACGAGAACGTCGCCCATTTTCTTCGTGCTGATGAC
>JANRIP010000003.1:0-108247 GCA_033764855.1 Hyphomonadaceae bacterium
GCCCAGCACATTGACCGTGATCCAGAGTGGGAAGGTCAAGAACAGCGCCACCGCAGCCACCGTCCACGCGGCCAGATATTTGCCGAGCACCAGCGACCATGTCGGCGCGGGCAGCGTCAGCAGAAGCTCGATCGCGCCAGAGCGACTCTCTTCGGCCCACAGCCGCATGGAGACGGCTGGCAGGAACACCATGAAGATCCACGGATGAAACGCGAAGAATGCCATCAAGTCGGCGCGACGCGATTCAAAAAAACCGCCCACCTGGAAGGTGAAGAGACCAATCGCGAATAGAAACACTGCGACGAAGACGTAGGCTGTGGGCGTGGTGATGTAGGAAAGCAGTTCGCGGCGATAGATCGCCGCCATGCTAGCAAGACCGGGACGCTTCTTCACACCCGTTCCTCCCCGCCAGTGAGCGTCGTGAAAGCGCGCTCAAGGCTGCCGTGCTCGTCGCGCAGCTCGGCCGGCGTTTTGTCCGCAACGATGCGGCCCTTATCGATGACGATGGCGCGGGTGCACACCGCCTCGACCTCTTCCAGCGAGTGGGTTGAAATAATGAGGCCGCGCTCTTCACCTAACCTGCGGATCAAGTCGCGCACGGCGTGGCGCTGATTGGGATCGAGCCCATCGGTGGGCTCATCGAGGATCAGCAGCATCGGATCATGCAACAGCGCCGCCGCCAAACCCACGCGGCGACGATAGCCCTTCGACAGCGTTTCGATCGGCTGGTCGATCGCATCGCCCAATCGCGCATCCTGGGCGGCGCGGCGCACGGCATGTTTGGCGGCGCTCAGCGCCATGCCCCGCGCCTCGGCGACAAAGCGGAGAAACATCCAAGGCGTCATCTCGCCATAGAGCGGCGCGCCTTCAGGCAGGTAGCCAACGCGCTCCTGCGCCCGACGACGCTCCTGCGCGATGTCGATGTTGAAAATCTTGGCGACGCCCGCATCCGGCTCCAGATAGCCGGCGATCATGCGCATGGTGGTGGTCTTGCCGGCGCCGTTGGGTCCGAGAAAGCCGACAATCTCGCCGGCGTCGACCGAGAACCCCACGCCATCGACCGCAACGCGGCGGCCAAAACTCTTTCGCAAGCCATTGACCTGCAGCAGCATCGCGAACGCCCCTCAACTGGCAGGCGCCGCTCATAAGGCGCTTCACCGCAAAACACCACAGGCGCAATTTGCCGCTGCGAACTCGCGCAGGACGCGCAACGCGGCGCCGTTCGGCGGCGCTTGGGCGGGCGCGTTCTTATCCACAATTTCGTCAAGTCGTCAGGACAAACGACGCTTCTTCCGCGGTCAAAAAGCGTGAGACCGCCGCGACTCATTCAGAATCGATTCGCAGAGAGCATGTCCGCGACAGCTCCACGTCGCCTATCGGTTTACAGAATGGGGAGGCAGAGAAGCGGCCTACACGTCGGCCCCCGCCAGCGCGTTCAGCCACCAAAATCTCAATAATTCCAAGTGCGAAATAAAAAGCCCGCGCACTGCGCGGGCAAATTCAAATCAGAGTGTGGTCGACCGAAGCGCGGACCCAGGGGGCTGGGGGGGCTGATGGATACTGGATCCGTGCCTATCTCCGGCCGACCACGCATTGAAGGTCGCCCCCCTTTGCGGCTGTGGCAAGTGTAAATTCTGTTCGAAACCGGGCATCACGACTAATTCAACGTAAGCTTTAAAGCGGCCGTCCGCGCGCGGCCGCAACGCCCACAACCTCAGATGCAGGTGGTTGATCCGGCCTTGATCCTTGGCGCGGATTGGGGCGTTCTAACATGCATGGCATCAGCGCCGGTTTTTTTCGACCGTCAAGAATTGCAGCGTCTGCTTCGCCTCTATGGCTTGCAGGTCGCCGCCGGCGAATGGCGCGATTATGCGCTCGATGCGTTGCCGGATCGGGCGCTCTTTAGTGTGTACCGGCGCAGCAGCGAAGCGCCGCTCTATCAGGTTGAAAAACGACCCGAGAACAGCCGCAAACAAGGCGCCTGGAGCGTCATCGCCGCAGACGGCCGCATCTTGAAGCGCGGCCACGAGCTGTCGCGCGTCCTCTCTGTGCTCGAACCGCGCCTGCAGCTGGTGGGCGATTAAAAGAAAAACGCCCCGGCCGAGACCGGGGCGTTTGATGTTCCGCTGAGCGGTTGGCGCTTAGTTGCGCGGCGACAAGAGGCTCAGGATGAATTGGAACAGGTTGATGAAGTTCAGATACAGGCTGAGGGCGCCGAAGGTGGAGCCAACCGCCATGGCGCGCTCATTGCCGCCAAGCTCGTAATACATGAACTTCAGGCGCTGGGTGTCGAATGCGGTCAAACCCGCAAACACCAGCACGCCAATCACCGAAATGATGAAGCCCATCATCGACGATTGCAGGAACATGTTCACGATCGAGGCGATGATCAGGCCGATTAGGCCCATGATCAGGAACGTGCCGAAGCCCGTCAGGTCGCGCTTAGTGGTGTAGCCCCAAAGCGAGAGCGCGCCGAACGAAGCCGAGGTGATCAGGAACGCCTTGGCGACGATCGTCATCCCGTCCGGGATGCGGGCATAGGCATACACGATCGCACCCATGCCCACGCCGATCAGCGAAACCACGCTCCAATAAACGAGGTTCGCCGCCACCGGGGACGGGTTACGCATGGTGAAGCTGGAGATCAGCAGGATCGCCAGCGGGCCGAACATGACTGCGTACGCCAAGGGCGGCGTCAGCAGGGTTTGAAACAGCGCCGGAGTGGTGCCGACGACATAAGCCAGGATGCCAGAAAGCAACAGGCCCAGGCCCATCTTGTTGTAGATGCCGAGCATGAAGCTGCGCAGGCCGGCGTCCACCGCCATGTCCGCTGTGCCTGGGAGGGCGCGGGTATGGCCGTGATAGTCAGTCATTTAAGCCTCCATGCCGCGCGGGCTCAGAATAGAGCGGGTGCGGCTTGGCAAATATGGGGTGCTCCCCTTGCGTGAGCAAGCAAAACCGGGCGCCGATCGGCGTTGGCGGGGTGCGACAATCCTGGCAAAATTGCGATACCGAAATGGAACTGCGCTCCAGGCGGTCGTGTTCTTTGGCTTGGGGCGCCCAGCGCGCAGAATCGCGCTAAAGCGGCGCTGAGGTTAATGGGGTGGCAGACGAGGACGAACCAGGCGGGCCGGTGGCGCCGCACGATCCGAACGCCCCTGAAACGGGCGCGGATACGGCTGCGCCAAATCAGCCGCAGCAGCCGGATATTAGCGAGCACGCTGATCCCAGCGTTGCCGTTGAGGGCGTAGAAGAGCCGCCACGAGCAGCCCCGCTGGAAGAGCCCTCCGAGCCTCCCCCCGCCCCGCTCGCGATCGATACCAGCGCCTTGCCGCCCAATTATTTTCGGGCCGCGGGCGACCCGACCGATGAACCCGAACCTGAACCCGAGCCAACGCTCTGGGAAAAACTTTGCGCGCGTTGGGATGCGCTGCGCGCCCATGCGGCTCCCCACGTCGCCACCGCTAGGGAGAAGGCCCAGGCGTTCGGCGGCGAGGTGCTCGCCCGCGCCAGCCGGGCGCGTCCGCCGCGGACGGTTCGCGAAGCCGCCGTCTGGGGCGGCTGGGCGGCCGCCGCGGGCGTAGCGTTCGTGGTCGGCTTTTTCTTCTTCGTCACCTGGGGCATGCCCTCGACCGACGATTTGTGGGAGGCCCGCCAGGGCCAATCGATCACCTTCCTCGATCGCAACGGCCACGTGATCTTGCGCGAAGGGGCCCAGAACGCGCCGCCGGTCGATCTGGCTTCGCTGCCTCCGTACGTCCCGCAAGCCTTCATCGCGATCGAAGATCGGCGCTTCTATCAGCACTTCGGCATCGACGTTGGCGGTTTGATGCGCGCTGCAGCCGAGAACGTGCGCTCCGGCCGCGTCGTTCAAGGCGGCTCAACCATCACCCAGCAGCTGGCCAAGAACCTTTTTCTCACCAATGACCGCACCTGGCGGCGCAAAGCCCAGGAAGTCGCGTTGGCGATCTGGCTTGAAGGCAAATTCACCAAGGACGAAATCCTCGCCCTCTATCTGAGCCGGGTCTATTTCGGCGCCGGCGCCTATGGGATCGAGGCGGCTGCGGAGCGCTATTTCGACCGCCCAGCGCGCGAACTCACCTTGCTGCAATCGGCCATGCTCGCGGGCCTGGTGAAAGCGCCATCACGCCTCAATCCAGCGCGCCAGAACATCACCGCCGCGCGCGACCGCGGCGGCGTCGTGCTTGAAGAGATGGTGCGCGCCGGCTTCATCAGCGATGCCGAGCGCCGGGCCGCATTGTCCGAGGAATTGCAGATCAGCTCGCGCAATCCGGCTGGCGTGCTCGGATATTATCGCGACTATATCGACCCCCTGCTCAATGAGGTGATCGGCCAGCAGCGCGACGATTTCATCGTTGAGACCACGATCGACATCGCGGCCCAGCGCGCGGGCTCTGAAGCGGTGAATCGCGTGCTCGAAGAGCAAGGCGAAGATCGTCGCGTTTCCCAAGGCGCTCTGATCGCGCTTGATGAAACAGGCGGTGTGCGCACCATGGTCGGCGGCCGCGATTACGACCTCAGCCAGTTCAACCGCACCACGCAGGCGCAGCGCCAGCCTGGATCCGCGTTCAAATACTTCATTTACATGGCCGCCATGGAAAATGGCTTGACCCCATGGAGCGTGCGCGATGACGCGCCCATTACGGTGCGTATTGAGGGGCAGCCGGATTGGTCGCCTGGCAATTACACCAATGAATATCACGGCCCGGTTTCGCTCACGACCGCGTTCGCCATGTCGTACAACATGGTGGCGATCCGCGTGGCCAATGAAGTTGGCGGGCAAAACGTAATCGATGTGGCGCGCCGGCTCGGCATAACCACGCCGCTGCACAATTATCATTCGCTTGCGCTGGGCGCGCAGGAGGTTCGCCTCATCGAAATGGCGGCCGCCTATGGCGCGATGGCGAATGACGGCTACCGCGTCGAACCGCACGGCGTAACCCGCATTCGCCGCGCCAACAATAATGAAGTGATGTGGAGCTGGCGTCCCACCCAGCGCGCGCAGGTCATCGATGAGCGTACGCGCCGGTTGATGAACATGATGATGAGCCGCGTCGTCGAAAGCGGCACCGGCACCGCCGCGCGCATGCCGGGACGCCAGATTGGCGGCAAGACCGGCACTGGCAATGATTATCGCGATGCGTGGTTTGTGGGCTTCGTGCCGGGCATGGTCGCGGGCGTTTGGGTTGGCAACGACAACTTCACCGAAACAGCCCGCGTGACCGGTGGATCGCTGCCGACGCAGATTTGGCGTCAGTATATGGATGTGGCGCTGCGCAGCGTCCCGGCGCGCGATCTCGATATGCCGCGCGAGGAAGATTATAGCACCGGCGTCGAGGCGCCGAGCGTGAAGGGTCCTGTCGCCGTCGTGGGCGCCCCGATCGGGGCGACGATTGGTGCGCCGACAGAGGCGCCGCCCGTGCCAGACGGCGAAGATCATTCATTGGATTTTGGCCCCGAAGGGTAAGCCTAGCGCGCCATGCCGACAGCGTGCAGCGTCGATCCGTGCTCGTGCAACCAGCGCCGGCCGCGCTCGTAATCGGGCAGGCATTTCTTCACCAAGGCCCAGAACCGGCGCGAATGGTTCATCTCAACCAAGTGCGCCACTTCGTGCGCAGCGAGATAGTCGAGCGCGAAAGGCGGCGCGAGCACCACGCGCCACGAAAAAGAGAGCGCGCCTTCGACCGTGCAAGAGCCCCAGCGCGACCGCAGCTCTTTCACCTGAATGCGTGAGGGCGCAACGCCAAGCGTGCGGGCATGCACGGCGACACGCGCCTCAAGGTCGGTGCGCGCCTCTGCTTTGAAATAGCGCATCAAGCGGGCTTCAAACAAATCTGGATCGGGCGCGGGCGCGATCAGCGTGGGCGGCGCGCCCGGCACGATGCGTGGAGCCGCGCGGCCCTTTTCATAAGCCAGCTCATGCATCACGCCGCGCAGCGGCGCGCGGGCGCCGGGCAGAAGCGTGACGCCTTGGGGCAACCTTCCGAGCTCTTGCGCGATCCATGTCGCGCGCTCAGCCGCGAACGCAACCGCGCGCTTCAGCTGGCGCTGCGACGGCGCAGTGGCGATGGCTTCGCGTCGTGTGGGACAGATCCGCACCGATACACGGCGCGCGCGCGGATTCACCACCAAACGAATCGCGACGCGCCTGCCGTCGATCGTTTCGATCTCGGCATGAGACGCATCGGCAAGCGGCATAGAATCGGTGCGCATGCCTGAAAGTCTCACGCCACGCGTTAACGCAAAAGCGTGTTGGGGCATGACGCGGACGCTGATACGCAGTCTGAGGCGCATGCCTCACCCACGTAACCCATTCTTCGCGATTATTATTCGCCGACGAGCTTTAGCTTCGGCTTCGGCGTACTGCGCGAGGATGCACTGTCGAAAGCGCGCATGAATTCGCGCATGCGCGGATAAATCTCCGTCGCAAAGCGGCGGCCGTTGAACACGCCATAATGGCCGACGCCCGCCTGAATGTAGTCCGTCTTCATGCGCGCTGGAATATTGACGCAGAGATCGTGCGCGGCCTGGGTCTGGCCGATCCCGGAAATGTCGTCATTCTCACCTTCGACCGTCATGAGTGCGGTGGTGGTGATCGCGCCGGGATTCACCAGGCGGCCGCGATGCATCATCTCGCCCTTCGCCAGGGTGTAGTTCTGGAACACCTCTTCCAGCGTCTGAATGTAGAATTCCTCGGTGAGGTCCATGACGGAGAGATATTCGTCATAAAAGGTGCGGTGCTTTTGCGCGTTGTCGCAATCGCCTTCGACCAGGTGCATGAAATAGTCGCGATGCGCATCGACATGGCGCGACAAATTCATGCCCATGAAGCTCGCCAGTTGAACGAAGCCTGGATAGACGCGGCGGAACGCGCCGGGATAGAGCCCCGGCACGGTGTGGATCATGTTCTTCTGAAACCATTCAATATCGCGCGTCTCAGCCAATTTGTTTGGCGCGGTGGGTGAGCGGCGCGCATCGATGGGCGAGCCCATGAACGTCATCGTCGCCGGCGTGTTGGGATCTTGGTCCTCCGCCATCAGCGCAATCGCGGCGAGCACGAGCGGGCCAGGCTGACACACAGCAACCACATGCGTGTCCGGCCCGACCTCCGCAATCATGTCGCGCACATGATCAATGTAGGAGTGGAGATCGAAACGCCCCGCGATCAGCGGCACCATGCGCGCATCGGACCAATCGGTGATGAACACCTCATGCTCAGGCAAAAAAGCCTCAACGGTGCCGCGCAGCAAAGTCGCATAATGGCCTGACATCGGCGCCACCAGCAGCACGCGCGGCTGGTTCTGGCTGACGCCCGCAAGGTCCATCGCCTCGGGATCGCGCGCGAAATGCACCAGCTTGCACCACGGGCTCGACCAGACCGTGGTGGGCGTGACGGCGACGTCCACCGCTTTGATCTTGAGCGGGGCCAAGTCCCAGCCGGGCTTGGCGTAGCGGCGGGTGACGGACTCGAACAGCTCGGCCGCCGCCGCCGCGGTTCGCGCCGCTTCCGTGGAGCCGAGCGGGTTGAGCGGCGAGCGAAGCACGTTGGCCTGCATCATCGCCGCTATGCGCAAGGGCGCGACGGAGAGATGACCAAGCTCGTAAAGCGAATAAAGCATAAGCGCACTTTCTTGCCGCACTGCAGCAAAGCAACAACATTCTGCTGTCGAGGGGTTTCCATCCAGCTAAATCGGGGCCGGATTACACCGGCGCAATGGTTTAACCGGCGCTGAGGCCCGCTGAGATGCAGGCGGCGATGTCTTCGGGGCTGCGCCCTTGGGTCGGCAGCACCGCCCGGGTGCGCCATTGCCCATCCATCACATATAAAAATGACGTGTGATCAACGTTGTAAACGTCCGGCGCGGCGCCATCGATCGGGGCCTTTTGGCGCACGACGCGGAAGACACGGGCGGCGGCGTCCACCTGCGCCTCGGAACCTGTCAGGCCCTGCAGGCCATCCGGGAAGCCGCTGGTATGCACATAAGCATCAAGCAATTCTGGAGTGTCGCGCTCGGGATCGACGCTGATCAAAATCGGTTGAATGTCGAAACCGCCCGGCAGTTTGAGCGCTTCGGCCAACTGATACATCGTGGTCGGGCAGATATCCGGGCAGTGCGCGAAGCCGAAATAGACCACGGCCGGTTCGCCGGCGAAATCGGCCTGCGTGACCATTTGCCCCCGCGCGTCCAGCAAGGAAATTGGCCCGCCGATCAATTCGGCGCCTTCAATAATGCACCCCTCCGGAATCATGGCGACGGTGTCGTCCCGGAACCGACCGACCATCAGCATCGCCACCAGCCCGGCCAAGGCCGCGACCGCTAATGCTGGCACGATCGCCGCCGTCAGTCGGCGGCGCGGCTGCTCGAGGTTTGGCGGCGATGTCATTAGCCGGGAGCGAACCGCGACCGCAGCCGAGGATCAACGCCGCCCAACGCCGCACCAGTCGCTTTGCCGCAGCCTGATGCTGTGATTGGCAAAACCTCACGCTTTCGCCATGAAAGCGCATGCCGGAACGCACGCCAGACGCTGTGACCTCGCCCCCATTCTGGACGGTCACGAGCCGCGTGAACATGCGCACGCTCATGTTGCTGCGCTGGCTGGCGATTTTCGGCCAGACCATCGCAGTGCTGTTCGTCGCCTATGTGCTCGACGTTGAATTTCCGGTGTTTTGGGCCCTAACCGCCATCGGCGCGAGCGTGGCGCTCAATCTGCTGATCGCTGCGCGCCGCCGCAATCAGGGCTTGGTGCTCGAATGGGAGGCCGCGCTCCAACTCGCTTATGACGTGGTGCAGCTAACCGTTCTGCTCGCCATTACCGGGGGACTGCAGAACCCATTCGTTTTCCTGTTCATAGCGCCCGTTGCAGTGTCGGCGACGATTTTGCGCCCTGTGGTCACAGCAATGCTCGCCGCCCTCACCTTTGTGTGCGTCGGCGTCATTTCGATTTGGCGTTTGCCGCTGCCCTGGCCGGAAGGCGCCGCATTCGAACTGCCGGCGCTCTACGAAATGGGCATCGCCGCTGCGGTGCTCGTAGGCCTTGGCTTCACCAGCGTCTATGCTTGGCGGGTCGCGGCCGAAGAGGAGCGGTTGAACATCGCGCTCAGTGCGGTGCAAGCGGTGCTCTCCCGCGAGCAGACGCTTTCAGCGGTTGGCGGGTTGGCGGCGGCGGCGGCGCACGAACTTGGGACGCCGCTCGCCACCATCCACCTGGTCGCCAAGGAAATGGCGCGCAGCTTGCCCGCGAACGACCCGCGCATCGAAGACGTCAACCTGCTGGTGACGCAGAGCGAGCGATGCCGCGCCATTCTCGGGCAGCTCTCCGCGACAGGCGAGAACGGCGACGCCATGCATGCGCGCGCGCAGATCAAGACCTTCCTCGAAGAGGTTGTGGCGCCGCATCAGGGGCTCGGCCCCGACATCGTCATCCACGCCCATGGCGAAGGACCGCTCGAAATTCGGCGCCTGCCCGAAATCCTGCACTCTCTCGGCGGCATCGTCGAAAACGCAGTCGGATTCGCCAATTCGCGCGTCGATGTGGAGGCCCGCTGGCGCGCCGAAGACGTGGAAATCACGATTAGCGATGACGGCCCTGGATTCGCCCCCGGCGTGATTAACCGCTTGGGCGAACCCTACGTCACGGAGCGTGAAGCCGGCTCCGCCGGCGGCCTCGGCTTGGGCTTTTTCATCGCCAAAACCCTGCTGGAGCGCTCCGGGGCGAAGGTTGAGGTCATGAATCGCACCCCGCGCGGCGGCGGCGCGGTCGTACGCGCCCGCTGGCCCAGGCTCGCCATCGAGGCGCCTCCGCTTTGATCTCTTTGGAAAAGCGCTACGTATAGGATTATCCGGAGCCCCTGATGACCGACGTTTCCGCCGTTGACGGCGACAAGTCGCTTTTGATCCTTGATGACGACGCCGCCTTCCGCACCAGGTTGGCGCGTGCGCTGGAGCAGCGCGGCTTTGAAGTGACCGCAGCGTCCAGCGTGGCCGAAGCCAATGATGTCGCCGCCGCCAAAGCCCCCGCCTACGCCGTGCTCGATCTACGTCTCGAAGACGGGTCGGGGCTCAATGTGGTGGAATCGCTGCACAAGCGTCGCCCCGAATGCCGCGTGGTGATTCTCACCGGCTATGGCGCCATCGCCACCGCGGTCGCCGCCGTGAAGGCGGGGGCGATAGATTATCTCGCCAAGCCAGCTGACCCTGAGGACATCGTCAAAGCCCTGCTCGCAGCGCCCGATGATCGGCCTGAGCCGCCGGATAATCCCATGAGCGCCGATCGCATTCGCTGGGAGCACATTCAGCGCGTTTACGAATTGTGCGGCCACAATGTCAGCGAAACCGCGCGCCGGCTCAACATGCATCGGCGCACATTGCAGCGCATTCTCGCCAAGCGCGCGCCGCGCTGATGACGACGCCGCTGCGTATCGATTTTGTCTCTGACGTCGCCTGCCCGTGGTGCGTGATCGGCCTGCGCTCTCTGCAAACCGCGCTCCATGCGCTCGAAGGCGAAGTCGCGGCTGAGCTTCATCTACAACCGTTCGAACTCAATCCGAACATGGCGCCGGAGGGCGAGAACACGTTCGAGCATGTACAGAAGAAATACGGCTCAACGCCCGAACGCTCTGCCGCCGCTCGCAACGCGCTGAAGCAAAGTGGCGAAGCTTTGGGCTTCGAATTCCGTCACAGCCCCGATAGCCGCATCTGGAATACGTTCGACGCGCACCGCTTGCTGCATTGGGCCGGGCTTGAGGGGCGCCAGGTCGAACTCAAGCAAGCCCTGTTCAAGGCGAACTTTACCGACAATCTTCCGCTCAATGACGCCGAGGTGCTGGCGAACGCCGCCGCCGCCGCGGGCCTCGATGCTGACCGCGCGCGGCAAATCCTCGCTTCGGATCAATTCGCCGATGTCGTGCGCCAAGAGGAAGAGCTTTGGCGCAGCCGGGGCATTCAGGCCGTGCCGTCCATCGTGATCGAAAACCGCTGGCTGATCCAAGGCGGCCAGGCGCCGGAAGTATTCGAGGCCGCGCTGCGCAAGATCGCCGCCGAGCTTTCAACGGCCCCCACTCCCTGATTTCGGGCGCCCTGCCCAAATCGTTGGCGCCTTACCGACAACCCCTGAACGGCTAGCCAGGAAACTTGCGCCAAATCATGCCCCAAGCACCTTCCGCTCCGGGGAGGAAGGCGTGAAAATCCTGCTGGTCTCAGACCTGCACTATGCGCTGAAACAGTTCGACTGGACCGCCGAAGCCGCGGCCAATTTCGACCTGGTCATTATCGCCGGCGACCATATCGATATTGCCGGTCAACTCGATGGGCGCGTGCAGACAGTTGTTCTGCTCAAATACTTCCGGCGCATCGCCGCGCAAACGCGCGTGATCGTCTCCTCCGGCAATCACGATCTCGACCGGCGCGACAAGGATGGCGAGAAGATCGCCGCCTGGATGAACCAAGTGCGCGCGCTCGGCATAACCGCCGACGGTCAATCGCGTGATTTCGGCGATGCGTTCTTCAGCGTGTGCGCATGGTGGGATGGGCCGATCGCGAAAGAGAGAGTCGGCGCGCAATTGGAGCGCGATGCGAGCGTTGCAAAGAAGCGCTGGTTCTGGGTCTATCATGCGCCGCCCGAAGGCTCGCCCACCAGCTGGAACGGCAAGCGTCATTATGGCGACGCCGAGCTTACGGCTTGGATTGAACGCTACGCGCCGGAAATCGTCTTCGCCGGCCACATCCACGAAGCGCCATTCAAGCAGGACGGCTCATGGGTGGACAAGATTGGCGACACCTGGATCTTCAATAGCGGCCGGCAGATCGGACCCACGCCAACGCATGTCATTGTCGACACCCAGGCGCGCGAAGCGGTGTGGTTTTCCATGGCCGGCGATGAAATCGTGAACCTCGACGCGCCGCTTGAGCGGCGCGAACTCACCGCTCTGCCGGCTTGGCTTAGTACTCCGGCTCGCGGTCGGAGCCCGGCGTGAACTCGCGCGGCTGATCGTGCGCCAGCGATTCTAGAATCTCATCCACCATGCCCAAATGATTGGTTTGGTCTTCGAACTGCTGCTTGAGATCGACGAGATACGTCGTCACCCCGTGCAGACGCTGCGCCAACAGCCGCGCCAGTGCGGCCGAAACCTCGGGGTGGCTCTCAAGGAAGGCGGCGCCATCCTCAACCACATGCGCGCGCACCTGATCGACGGCGCGCACGGTCGCCATATGCGGCTTGTCCAGCAGCACCGACATCTCGCCGAACACCGCTCCAACATCAGCGACCACATTGATCACCACGTCCTCGCCCTTGACCACTTCCACCGTGCCTTCGAGCAGCACGTAGAAGCGGCCCGTCTGCTGGCCTTCCACCAGCAACGCCTCTCCGGCGGCGAACGTCGCCACCGGCAAAGCTCCGCAGAAATCGGCGATGGACGGCACTTTGCTCCCTCGGCCGCCAAAAGACGCCCGCCCGAAGCGGCGCACAAGAGCCCGGGCCGCCGCAATGCGCGCATGCCTTAAAAATAAGCGCCGGCTTCGACAGGCCGGCGCCGCCGTGCTAAGCGGCCCACCCCATGACGACCGCCGCCTCTTCCGATTTTCTCCGCGTCATTCAATCGCGCGGCCAGTTTCACCAGTGCACCGACCTCGCCGGGCTGGATAAAGCCGCGAGCGCCGGCGTCACAGGCTATATTGGCTTCGACATGACGGCGCCTTCGCTCCATGTCGGCAGCCTCACCCAGATCATGTTGCTGCGCCGGCTGCAGCAGGCCGGCGGCAAGCCGATCGTCTTGCTCGGCGGAGGCACGACGCGGGTGGGCGATCCCTCAGGGCGTGATGAAACCCGCCAAATGCTGAGCGAAGAGCAGATCGCCGCCAACGCCGCCTCGATCAAAACCGTGTTCGAGAAAATTCTGAGCTTCGGCTCAGGCAAATCCGACGCGATCATGGTCGACAATTCGGAATGGCTGCTGAGGCTCAACTATATCGACTTCCTGCGCGATGTTGGCCGCCATATGAGCGTCAACCGCATGCTGACCATGGACAGCGTGAAGCTCCGTCTTGAGCGCGAGCAACCCATGAGCTTCATCGAATTCAATTACATGATCCTGCAAGCCTACGATTTCGTGGAATTGCACCGCCGCTATGGCTGCAAACTGCAAATGGGCGGGTCCGATCAGTGGGGCAATATCGTCAATGGCGTCGAGCTTGGCCGGCGCATGGATAGCGTCGAGCTCTATGGGCTGACGCAGCCGCTCATCACCACCGCCTCCGGCGCCAAGATGGGCAAGACCGCCGCCGGCGCGGTTTGGCTCAATGCCGACATGCTGAGCCCCTATGATTACTGGCAGTATTGGCGCAACACCGAAGACGCCGATGTCGGCCGCTTCCTGCGCATTTTCACGGACTTGTCCGAAGATGAAATCGCGCGCTTGGAAAAGCTCCAAGGCGCGGAAATCAATGACGCCAAGAAAGTCCTCGCCACCGAAGCCACCGCCATGCTGCACGGCCGCGCGGAAGCGGAGAAAGCGGCAGCCGCCGCGCAAGCCACCTTCGAACACGGCGCGCGCAGCGATGATTTGCCGAGCTTTCCGGTCAGCGCTGACGAATTGAGCGCGGGCCTTCGGGTCGCGGCGGCGTTCGTGCGGGCGGGGTTGGTTGCGTCTAACGGCGAAGCCAAACGCCACATCGCCGCCGGCGCCCTGCGCGTGAACGATGTCGCCGTGAGCGATGAAAACGCGACGCTATCGAGCGCCGATCTTATCGATGGCGCCATCAAGCTTTCGCTTGGCAAAAAGAAGCACGCCCTGCTGAAGCTGGCTTAAGGCGCGCTCGCGCCGCCGCTTTGCGCGGTGACTGTGTTTTGCTCCGCCGGCGCCGGCGTTTCGGGCGCGGGTTGCGAACGCTGCAGCGGTTCAAAGATGCGTCGCAGGATGCCCGGCGTCAGCGCCGACACCGGATTGACGCCCACGCGCGGCTCGGCCACCGCGCCATTGATCGAATAGGTCATCCCGAACACGCCTTCGCCGCGGCGCGAAACCAGCAAGTCGCCGATCAGCGGCACCTGGCCAAGCATGGAGAGATTTAATGTCGGCGACGGCGCCAGCACGCCGTCCACATCGAGATTGTCGCGCTCCAAATCGTAGGAACCGCTCGCCGTCAGCCCAAGCGAAGGCCCAGTCATGCGCGCATCTTGGAACGAGATGCGATCACTAGCGTAAACAACTGTCGCATCCAGTGACGACATGCCAATGCCGTCGCCATTCAGCGTATCCACCAGCCCCCGGAGCGAGCCGGCGGACGTCAGCAGCCGCGTCATGGCCGGCATGCGCACAACCTGGAAATCGCGCATCGCAATGGTGAAGCGCGAGGCTGATGGCGGCCCCGGACGCCAATCGCCATCTGCACTGATGCGCCCGCCAACAATATTCTCAGAGCCTGTCAGCGCCCGCACCGCAAAGCCCGCGTCGTCGCTGCGCAGCCGTAAGCCCCCGCTCGGATCGCCTTGGCGAATGCCGAGGCCGAGCGAAAAAGCTCTGCCGCCCGGCGATGTCCCTTCCGCCGTCAGCAGCGCCAGCGCGCCGCGCTGCGTCACCGCTTGTACGCGCGCATTTTGCAGCACCGCGTCGCCGCGCATCGCCAAGCGCGCAACTTGAATGTTTGCGCGCACAGGCGGTTCAGCGGCGTAGGAAACCGAAGCCGCTGGCGTCACGCCCACGCTTGGCCCCTGCGCATCGAGGTCCATGTCTTCCATGAACGGCGCGCCGTCAAACGCTGCGCCGGTGACGCGCACATCCAGGCCGCCATCACGCGCGCGGCTTGCCACCAGTTGGGCGTCTGAGCGACCCTCCGTATAGAGGCGTGAAAAGTTCACATCGAGCAGATCGCCCTCATTGTTCACGCGTGTCGAACCTTGAGCGATGAGCCCCGAACCGCGCGCATCAATATCGGAGAGCAGCAAAGCGCCGTCGGCCTGCCGCGCCATATTGAGGCGCACGGTCGCCGGCTCACCGGCATTCTTGGTCCAGAAGCGCCATGGCGCGGCGACGGCGGCATTGCGCAAATCAACCGTCAGCGCGCCATTCTCAACATCGAAGCCGCGCCCTTGGCCCGAAATGGTGACGTTGACGCGTCCCTCCGCATAGCGCGCGATGGTGTAGCCAAGCCGGACCAGATCGCGCGCATCGAAATCGCCGCCAATTTCATATTCTGACGACGCCGCACCGCGCCGATTGAGATATTCGCTCCAACTCACATTGATGGCTGAGCCGCCAGCGCGAATGGGGCCAGCGACATTGATCATGCGCTGATCGCCGCGGACCGTGAGATCGCCGTGGGACACGGACACGCGCCGCGTCGTCATTGCGCCCGCCAGGTCCTCGACCGCGCCATCAATATTGAAGCGCCATTGTTCGAACGGCACATTGGAAAGCATCGGCCGCTGTAAGCGCACAGTCGCCGCAACGCGGCCAGTCACCGTGTTCACGTCGATCGGCAAACGCCGATCGAGTCGCAGCGGCTCTTGCGCCAGCACTTGCAGGGCGGCGCGCGCTTCGCCCTCAGCCCGCGCGCTAATGGTCAGCAGCGCCCCCTTCGGCTTCAATTGTGGAAGCTCGACGCGGCCATTGGTGAGCGTCAGGCCATTTATTCTGGCCTGGGGAAAAATCATATCGAAGCGATTGCCGCGAAGGACCGCGCTGCCACGCAGATTGGTGACTGGGGACATCGTTGCCAGAAAGCGCACTTGCGCGTCGGCGACGTCGAAACTTACATCCACCGCCTCATCGCGCAGAACGCCATTGGCGATGTCTGCGGGGCGAATATCCAGCTTCGCCGCAGCGTTGCTCACCCGGCCAGCAGTCAAAGCGCGGGCCAGGTAAGCACGCGCGCCCTCACCCGCGCCCACCGGCCAAAGTTGCATCACGTCCCGCACGCCCAGCGCGCCATTGATGCGCGCATCCAGTTCGATACCGGGGCGCACGCGCTGGTCTTCACCCGCCTCAGCCCAGTAGAAACGCCCCGTCCCCTCGATTGTCGCTTGGCCCACGCGCGCATTGATCCGTTCGAACCGCACGCTGCGCTCGCTGGCGACGACGGCGCCGCTAATCTGCAAATTCTGAATCGCGACCGGATCTGTAAACGTGCTCGGCACATTGAAGGCCAGGGACGGGAAGGAAATGGCGAAGGGCGCCGGCTGATCCGGCGCCGCCCTCAAAATCGCGGACACATTCTGCACCCGCATTTCGCCATTGATGCGGGTTTGGTCGCCAGCAAGACGGACCTGGTCGATGATCAATTCATCGCTGTCTATGTCATAGCGGCCATGGATCGCGCCGCCATCGAGCGCGAAGCGGCCGCCATTCATATCGGCGGCGCCGCGCCCGAAGGTGGCGTCGCCCTCCATGCGGGTCACGCCAGCCTGACGATCCAGACCGATCGAAATCGATGCTGAGAGCGGTGCATCGAGCGCTGAAAACGGCCCGAGCGCCGCCTCGGAGAACAAGGCGCGCGGACGCACATTCTCGGCGCCAAACTCCACCACTGCTGATTGGAAGCTGGTGTCGGTAGCGATGCGGAGCGAAGCGGGCGCAAGTCCGTTCGCGCCCTCCAGCCGCGCATGTGCGGCGAAATTCAGCCGGCGGCCCGCGCGGTTGAGTTCGATGCTGGCGTTATTGGCGGTCCAAGCGCCGCCGCCCGCCTCATCCCGAATGGAGAGCTTGGCCTCTTGCACGCCGATGGCTTGAAGGCGCCCAGCGCCGCCGACCGGGCGAAAGGTCTGCTCCAAGCCATCCAGAACGCGATTGACCCGCTGCTCCAGGGTTTCATTGAGCGGCGCGGGGGGAAGAATGATGTCTGGCGGCGTGCCCGGCGGCCCGAAGGCCAGCTGCATCGACCCATCCGCCTTGTGCGTAACGGAAAGCTCGCCGCCGACGAACTCGGCACTGCGCAGCGATATGCGTCCAATCAGTAGGGGCATCACCCCAAGCTGAATGCGCGCTTCGCGCGCCGCGCTCAGAACCACGCCTCGCCCGTCTTCAAGGCGAATGCCAATCGCCCGCAATTCCAGGGCGTTGCCCCGCTCGCTCCAGGCCAGCTCCACTTTGTCAATGTCGACCGGCCGACCGGACCGAGCGGCGGAAAGCTCGGAGATCACCTGCTCACGAATGAAGTTGAGCTCCACCGGCCCCTGGCTCAGCCGCCACCAAGCCACGCCCAGCGCGATGATCAGCGCGGCCATCAGGCCGGCGAAAATCTCCAACGCAATGAGGCTCGAGCGGCGAATCATCCGCGCGTCTCCGCCTCCCCTCGGCCGGTTCTCCGCAAAGGTCTAGCGCGCGCGCCTGAAACTGCGCAAAGCTTCGCCTCAGCGGCGAGCGCCCCGGGAGCTGCCGTCCCATCCAAGGCCAGGGCCCAGAACATGGCGAAACCGAAAGTGCTCAACCCAGGCGACCCCGCCCCCAATTTTGATCTGCCGACCGCCGGGGGAAAGCGGGTCAGCCTCGCCGGCCTGAAGGGCAAGCGGGTCGTCCTCTATTTTTACCCTAAGGACGACACAGCCGGTTGTACCCAAGAAGCCTTAGATTTCACTGAAAAGGCGGATGATTTTGCAGCTGCGAAGACCGTTGTGGTCGGCGTCTCGCGAGACAGCGTCGCTTCTCACGATAAATTCGCGGCCAAACGAGGGCTAAATGTGCTTTTGGCCTCTGATGAAGACGGCAAGGTCTGCAACGCCTATGGCGTTTGGGTCGAGAAAAGCATGTATGGCCGCAAATACATGGGAATCGAGCGCGCGACCTTCCTTATCAACAAAAAAGGCGAGATCGAGCATGTCTGGCGCAAGGTGAAAGTGGCGGGACACGCCGATGACGTCTTAAGACAGGTTAACGGCGACTAGCGCGAAAAACCTTATATTTCGCCATTTTCAGCATCTACTGGCGCGCGTTTCGCAGGCCCAACGCTTAAGAAGCTGAAATTCCCGTAAATGACACCTGCGGAGTGTTGCAAATCGGGAGCGTTTCAGGTTCATTCGATCCCGGCGGGGCTAACGGCAAAGTTGGTTTAGGTTAGCGGGCGGTGGCGGACATATGAGCCAGTTCGGATCGCGTGCGCGGCAATTTTTTGATCGCGCGTTTCCAGAGCGTCAGATTTATCACCGCAGCGGCGGTGCGGTCAGGTACGTCTCCCTCTCTCCGGGTAAACAGGCCCTGCTCGCCCTGAGCGGTGTGGCGCTGGCCGGTTGGTGCGTCTACGCGACGGCCAATACGGTGCTCGAAGGCCCTCAAGCGACAGCTTCGAACGCCGAGGTTGAGCGCGAACGCGCCAAATATGACCGTTGGCTGAATGAATCCCGCGCCCAGGCGGCGGCAGCGCAGGCCCAGCTCGAGGAGCGCACCCGCCAGTTCGACATGGCGACCCAGGATTTTGAAAGCCGCCACGAAGTGCTTCGCAGCCTGCTGGAATATGCTGGCGGCTCGTCCCTCACCGCCAATGTCCGCCCGATCGAGCGTGACGGCGCGCGCATGATCATGGCGGCCACCATTGACGAAGCCGAGCCGCGCCAATCGCGCGCCGTGGCCTCCGAGCCGTATCAGGTTACCACAGTTGGTTTCCGCGCCCGCGTTGACCGGCTCGAAAGCGATCAAGAACACACCCTCTCCGAGCTTGAGGACGCTGTGGTGGAGCGCAGCGAACAAACGCGCGGCGTGCTGCGTCTGACTGGTGTGTCGATGGCCTCTCTCACCGGCCCGGAAGCCGACGGCGAGGGCGCTGGCGGCCCGTTGGTTCCACAGGATCTCATCACCTATCTGCGCGACAGCAATTTAAACCCGGCTTTTGCGCAGCGTGTGGCGCAAGTCGCCGCCCGCGTCAGCGAATCCCGCCGGCTCGAAGCCATTGCTGGCTCAACACCGTTAGCCGTGCCTGTCGCCGTCGATTATCGCGAGACCTCTGGCTATGGCCAGCGAGTGGATCCCTTCACTGGCCGCCCGGCCTTCCATTCGGGCCTCGACATGGCCGCGTTCGAGCGTGCGCCGGTCGTCGCCACCTCGCCGGGCGTGGTCTCCTTCGCCGGGACGAAATCGGGCTATGGCTATTGCGTCGAGATCGACCACGGCCACGGCTTCAAGACCCGCTACGCACACTTGCGCGACATTCAAGTCCAGCGCGGTGAGAACGTAGCGATTGGTCAACGTATTGGTTCTATGGGGTCGACGGGGCGCAGCACAGCAACGCACCTCCACTATGAGGTGTGGTTCCGCGGCAGGGCGGTTGATCCTGTGAATTTTCTGAGGGCAGGACGGTATGTTCACGAACAAGGGTAAGCCGACGGAGTCGACCACTATGCCCGCGCTTCCCGATCCCGTGATGCAGCGTCGCCAGCCGCAAGGTGGCCGCACCAGCATGGCGTCCATCATCGCCAATGGCATGAAGGTGATCGGCGCGATCGAAGCGGATGGGGCCGAACTTCAAGTCGACGGTGAGATTGAAGGCAATGTGCGCGGCGGCTCGCTGACTGTTGGCGATACCGGCATGGTCAAGGGCGACATCGTCTCCGAAAGCGTGACCGTGCATGGCCGCGTCGAAGGTTCGATCCGCGCGCGCAAGGTGATGCTGGCGCGCAATGCGCATGTGCTGGGCGACATCGTGCACCAATCGCTCTCGGTTGAGATGGGCGCGGTGTTCGAAGGCCAGTGCCGCTACTTGCAAGATCCGCTGTCGCAGTCGGGCCCGGGCGCGCCGGCCGCGCCGCAAATCGTGCAATCGGCGCCGACCTCTTATGGCGGCTCCGTGTTCGGCGAACCGGAAGGCGACGCCTCGAACGACCGCATGGTCTCCGGCGTCATCGTCACCGGATCGAACTGATTTCCTCAAGTTTTGGGTTGGGAATACCAACTAAGCCCCGGCTTCGCAGTCGGGGCTTTTTGTTTGGGCGACAGCTCCTGCGTCTGGTCGCGAACTTGGCTTACCAGAACCTAGATTGCGCCTTCCGGCACCACGGCCTCGAACTCGGCCGCAGTTAATGTTTGATCCGCAACCGGCCCCTCGCCCGGCGCCAACAGCACCGCGCGATACTTCTTCGCGAACATGCCGCCATCAATGAAGAAGGCCGCCATTCTTGCGCCCGCACTGGTCGAGGTGGATATGCAAAAGGCTTGGCGCTTCGGGCCGTCCGGCCATGAATTTTGCAGCGGCTCCGCGCCCAGCACCTCCAATCCGCCAAAACCCAGCCCGGCCGCATCACACAGCGCACGCACGGAAAGGTAAGTTGGATCGGTGTTCTGCAACTCCGCTTCAACACGAGCACGCTCGGCGCGGCGCGGCGCACTCAGCGGATTGGAGCTGGCGATGCGCGTCAGCGCCTCCTGCCACTCAGCGTCGGAGACAACGCGCACTTTGCGCAAACTCTTGAGCCACAATTTGTAGCGCGCCTTGAGCGGTTCGCTCTGCTCCAATTCGTTCAAGCGGCGATCAAAATCACGCAGCGCTTCTTCGACGCTGCGGTAGCCGGCTTTCTCCGCAAACTTCTTGGCTTCCTTCGGCTCCAATTGCTGCAGCCGCAGCGATTGCCGGAACAAGGCTAGGTGCGGATCAGCTATCATGCTCTTGAGGCCCTGCCCCGCGAGCTTGAGCGCCAGTTCGTCTTCGCCGCGCGTTTGGAAATATTGGACATGCCCGCGCTCGGCGACGCGCTGCACATAGTCCAGCGCGAAATAGGACCACAAGGCTTCCTGCGCGAACTCGCCCGGCAGCAGCAACGCTTCGTCCTGCATCGAATTTACGAATGCGATATTGGCGTTGGCCAACACGTTTGGGTCGGCCGCATCGAGCGCGCTTTGCGGCACAATCAGCTCATCGTGCAGCAAGCCTTGGAAGGTAGTCAGCGCGCTGCCACCGGTAAGGTGCTCGCGCTGATAGGTTTCGATCCAGGGCGGCGGAGGCGGAGGAAGCTCTTCCATCAGACCTGGCCTGCGCGCTTATGCATTTCACCCAACGCCAATTCCCCTTTTGCGCGGCACCTTAGCCGATCATTACAGACTTGGAATATCCCAAAGCGCAGGCGCGGCTGTGAAAGCCGGCTGTGCGCGGCGGACCGGCCTAATCAATGTCCTCGACTTGCGTGTCGGCTGCGCCGCTGACGCGCGCGGCCAGCGAGGCGGCCATGAACTGGTCCAAGTCCCCATCCAGCACGCCGGCCGTATCTGAGGTTTCGACGCCGGTGCGCAGGTCTTTGACCATCTGATACGGCTGCAACACGTAAGAGCGGATCTGCCGGCCCCAGCCGATTTCGGTTTTCGTGTCTTCCAGCGCCTTGGTCGCGGCTTCGCGCTTTTGCAGCTCGGCTTCATATAGCCGCGCGCGCAACATGTCCCAAGCCGTGGCCCGGTTCTTGTGCTGTGATCGCTCCGACTGGCAGGCGACGACAATACCCGTCGGGATGTGGGTCAGGCGCACGGCGCTATCGGTTTTGTTGACGTGCTGACCGCCAGCGCCGGAGGCGCGATACGTGTCCGTGCGCACGTCCTTTTCGTTGATCTCGATTTCAATCGTGTCGTCGATCACCGGGTAAACCCAGGCGCTGGCGAAGCTGGTGTGGCGCCGCGCATTGGAGTCGAACGGCGAAATCCGCACCAGACGATGCACGCCCGCTTCGGTTTTGAGCCAGCCATAGGCGTTCTCGCCTTTGATCAGCAGCGTGGCTGACTTGATGCCGGCCGTATCGCCATCCTGATGCTCAAGCTCTTCGACCTTATAGCCCTTGGACTGCGCCCAGCGCGCATACATGCGCAACAGCATCGAAGCCCAGTCCTGGCTTTCGGTGCCGCCGGCGCCGGAATTGATTTCAATGTAGGCGTCATTGCCGTCAGCCTCGCCGGAGAGCAGAGCCTCCAGCTCCGCCTTCGCCGCGCGCGCCTGCACCTGGCGGAGCGTGCGCTCGGCTTCATCCAGCATGGATGCATCGCCCTCGGCTTCAGCCATTTCGGCGAGTTCGACCGTGTCCTTCAAATCGCGCTCGAGCGCCTGCACGCCCTCAATGCCCGCCGCAAGCTTGTTGCGCTCGCGCATGAGCTTTTGCGCTTTTTCGGCGTCGTTCCAAAAATCTGGGCGCTCGGAGAGCGCGTTCAGCTCATCGAGCCGGACAATGGCGCGATCCCAGTCAAAGACGCCTCCGCAACAGCGAGGCGGCGGATTCGATCTGTTCAGCGAGGGAGAGAATGTCGGCGCGCATTTCGGGACTCGGGACTAGGGATGACGATGAAATTGAGATCAGCGATTTAAGGGGGAGGACCGGAAACGCAAGCGCCCCAATCCCCAGCCCCTAATCCCTAGCCCCCAATCCCTAGTCCCTAATACAGCCCGCCCAAATCTTCCTGGGACTGTTGCTGCTGCGGTCGCGGCTGGGTCCGCTCGCCTTCCACCACTCCGGTGAAGTTGGAGAGGACGCTGGGGTCCAGCGGATCGCTGCCGCCGAATATGAACGGCGAAGAGGAGCCTGAATTGTTGGTCGGCTCCGTGCCTGGGCGGAAGGCTTCCAGCATGGTGTCGGTCGTGGCGGGGCCGGGCAGAAGGCCCGTGAGGCGATCCACACGCGCAAAGCGCACGCCGGCGGGAATTCGGAAGGGCGCCGGCGACACCCCGCGCAAAGCCTCACGCATGAAGTCGCCAAAAATCGGCACAGCGATGCGCGCGCCGGTTTCGCCTTGGCCCATATTGCGCGGCTGATCGAAGCCCGCCCACACGCCGACCACGAGATCAGGCGAGAAGCCGACGAACCACGCGTCCTTATAGTCGCTGGTGGTGCCGGTCTTGCCGCCCAGCGGCATGCCGATCGAATTGAGCGAAGCCGCAGTACCACGCTGCACCACGCCTTCGGACATGGACACAACTTGATACGCCGTGATCGGATCGAGCACTTGGCGGCGGGTGTCATCAAGCACAGGCGCCGATTGCCCGCGCCACTCGGCGCTGCAATTCGGGCATTCGCGCTGGTCGCGCCGGAACACGGTGCGTCCATGGCGATCCTGAATCCGGTCAATGACGATCGGCCGAATTTCGCGCCCGCCATTCACCAGCATGCCGTACGCGGTGGTCATGCGCATCAGCGTGGTTTCGCCTGCGCCAAGCGCCAGAGCAAACACAGCCGGCGTGTTGTCGCCATAAATGCCGAGCCGCTGACCATATTGCAGCACGCGCTCAGGACCCATTTCATAGGCGATGCGCGCGGTCATGGCGTTGCGCGAGAGCTCAAGACCGCGCCGCAGCGTCGTCGGCCCCAGCCAATCGTGCTCGTAATTTTCAGGCGACCACTGACTGCCATCACCGGCAGCGATGGAGAGCGGGCCGTCATCGATCAACGTCGCCGGTGTTAGACCGTAATCCAGTGCAGCGGCATACACGATCGGTTTGAACGAAGAGCCTGGCTGCCGATAAGCCTGCGTGGCGCGGTTGAGCCCGTTGGCGTCATTGAAGGAATACCCGCCCACCATGGCGAGGACGCGGCCCGTATGCGGATCCATCGCAACCAGCGCGCCTTGAATTTCCGGCACTTGGCGCAAGCCATAACCGCCATTGCTGCGCCGCTCGACATAGATGATGGCGCCGCGCGTAATGGCGCGGGACTCATCTGAGCGTGCTGCTGACAGCGCCCAAGACCGATCATTGGCGTCGAGCCGGCCTGTGCGGCCTTCTTCGTCGGTGACAGTTATCCCAGCCGTGGCCACATCCGTGACCATGGCGCGCACCCAACCGGAAAGTTGCGGCGGGGCGGCTTGTTCGCGCAATTGCGCGGGCACATCGCCCGAAGCGTCGCCGCGGCTGATTGGGCCTCGCCAGGCATGACGGCGATCATAAGCTTCAAGCCCGGTGCGCAGCGCGCGCGCCGCAGCGAGTTGCAGGCGCGTGTCGAGCGTCGAGCGAATGGAGAGGCCGCCATCATAAAGCGCTTCTTCGCCATACTGCTCCTGCACTTGGCGACGAATTTCCTCGACGAAATGCGAAGCGGCGACGAATTGATCGCCGTCGAGCCGGTTATGCGTCACTAGCTCTTGCGCACGCGCCTCTGTCGCCTCCGCTTGGGTGACGAAGCCACGTTCCACCATTTGGTTCAGCACATATTGCTGACGGTCGAGCGCGCGCTCGCGCTCGGCCGGCACGTTCAGCTCATAATTCGCCGGGCCCTTCGGCAACACAGCAAGATACGCAGCCTCGCCAAGCGTCAGATCGGAGAGCGGCTTGTCGAAATAGTTGAGCGCCGCGGCGGCGACGCCATAGGCGCGATTGCCGAGATAAATCTGGTTCAGATAAAGCTCGAGAATCCGATCCTTATCCATCACCTGCTCGATCCGCTGCGCCAGCACCGCTTCACGGATTTTGCGATAGAGGCTGCGGTCGCGCCCGGTGAGCATATTGCCGGCGACCTGCTGGGTGATGGTGGAGGCGCCTTCGAGCCGGCGTCCGCGCAGCACATTGCCGACATTTGAAAGCATAGCGCGGGCGATGCCGGAATAATCGAGGCCCGAGTGCTCGAAGAAGTGTTGGTCTTCCGCGGCGATGAAAGCTTGCTTCACATGATCGGGGATTTGTTCGATCGGCACGAACACGCGCTGCTCGCGCGCGAACTCAGCCACCAACGCACCGTCGCCGGCGTGCACGCGGCTGGTGACGGGCGGTTCGTAATTCTGCAGATCGTTGAGGCTGGGCAGCCCCTGCAGGGCGATGATCAAGAACGCTGCGACGCCGACAACGCCAGCCACCACCAGCGCGCCGACGCCGTACACAATTTTCCGCCACATCGGCATGCCGCCGCGCCGACCGCGCTCATAACGATCGTCATAGTCGGGCTCATCGTCCCAACCGCCGCCGCCGCGTCCGCGCTCTCTGTATTCGTCTCGCAGCATTGCGCCCCGCTTCTGCTCGCGCGTTTCTCGTCGCGCCCGGCCTCGCCGCCCATTGCGGCCTGATTAAGGCCAGGAGTGCACGTCGTCAGCCGGCTTATAGACCGAGATTCGAGCCCCTTTTAGGCGCTCGCCATATATATCCGCGGGTTTCCGAAATATGCGTCAACCGCGTCGGCCATGGCGCCCGCCATGCGCTCGCGCTGGCGCGGATCGGCCAGGCGCCGTTCATCGGTGGCGTTGCTCAAGAACCCGGTCTCGATCAGCACGGCCGGCACGTCTGGGGCCAGCAACACGAAGAAGCCCGCGCTGCGGTGGGTGCTGCTGAGCAGCGGCGACACCCGCCCCAATTGCGGAATGACCGTTTCAGCAAACTGGGCCGAGCGATTGGTGGTTTCGCGCTGGGTGAGATCGACCAAAATGTCGCCGATCACGCCGCGCCGAGGCGCAGCGCCCAGATCAAGGTCCCAATTCTGGGCCCCCATCATATTTTGAGCCCGCGCCGCCCCGTTTTCCGAGAGCGTATATACGGAGGCCCCGGTTGTGCCGGGATTTGGGCTGGAATCAGCGTGCAGGGAGATAAACAGGTCGGCGTTCTGACCTCGGGCGAAGCGGACCCGGTCCTCCAGCGGCACGAACGTGTCGTCGGCGCGGGTCAGCGCGACTTGATAACGGCTCGTAGATTCAAGCGCCTGACGCAGCTTCAGCGCCGCATCGAGCACCACATCCTTCTCCCTCGTGCCGTTGACGCCAATCGCGCCCGGATCGCGCCCGCCATGGCCGGCGTCGACCACGATGGTGCGGCGGCGCGTCTGGCTGCGAGGGGTAACTTCGAGCCGCTGCGGCGGCGGGGCGACCATGGTGGTCGGCGCGCCCGTGGCGGCGAGGTCAAAGCTGAGTTCGGGCCGCGAACGGCCGCCCATTTCCTGCCGCACCAACCCAGCCGGGGCATCAAGATCGAACACCAGACGTGAAAAACCCTCAGCGCGCTGGGCGTAGCGGTATCGACGCACCACACCGGCGCCTGCGCCCTCGCCGCTGGCGCCGCCGGGCAGCGCGCAGCGCGCCCCAGCTACGTCCACCACGAAGCGGTCAGGGCCTTGAAGAAAGAAGCTTTGCGCCGTCGCAGGCCGGTCGAGCGCGATGGCTAGGCGTACAGCGCGGCCATTCGCCTGCACCTGCACGGCCCGGATCGCGGTCGGAGCGTCGGCCCAGGCGCGTTCGGACGCTAAGGCAGCGCCTAGAAACGACGCACCGCCCAGGGCGAAGTATCGGCGATTCAGCATCATCAGACCGCCAAATTAACCCAGCCGCCTTGCTATCGAGTTGAAAAGAAAGGTGAACGGCGCGTTATCCACAGACCAGGCCTAGATCAGCAGACGCTTGAGGCGCGCGCACCACGCCTTTCTTTTCTCAACGAATTGATGCAATGGTGCGCGTACGCCGAGAGCGCTGGCGGGCTTGCCCGCGCGGTCCGGCGCGCTCCCGCACCGCGGACCGGCGTTCAAGGCTCGATCAGCGCGCACCGATCTGCGCTCGAGCCTTCCAGCCCTTCCTCTGCCCGGGAGCTACGGCCGTCCGTTTGGGCCGGCCGTTCTGGAGCCAAGCGTATGAGCCGCAATGCGTCCCCATCCCTCGCCAGCCCATCCCGGGCGCAGGCGGGCGAAGGCGCGCGCGGCTCCACGCCCCTTTTCACCCTATTGCGCCGAAGAGCCGCCCCGCGTCCCGACCTAAGGGTCCGCGACAGCGCGCGAGCGTCCGGCGCCCACGGAGCATTCGATGGCCAAGAAAATGCTGATCGACGCCGCCCACCCGGAAGAAACCCGGGTGGCGGTGCTCGACGGAAGCCGCGTTGACGATTTCGATTTCGAGACAGCGAACCGCAAACAACTCAGAGGCAATATTTATCTGGCCAAGGTGACGCGCGTTGAGCCGTCGCTGCAGGCCGCTTTTGTGGAATATGGCGGCAACCGCCACGGCTTCCTCGCCTTCTCGGAAATCCACCCCGACTATTACGCCATCCCGCACGACGACCAGGAGGCGATCAAGGCCGAGCTGGCGAAGGCGGATGAGGAAAGCGAAAACGAGGAAGAGGATGATGAAGCGCGCGACGAACGCCGCCGCCGCATCCTGACCCGCCGCTACAAGATCCAGGAAGTCATTCGCCGCCGCCAGATCATGCTGGTGCAGGTGGTGAAGGAAGAGCGCGGTAACAAAGGCGCGGCGCTCACCACCTATCTCTCGCTCGCCGGCCGTTATTGCGTGCTGATGCCGAACACAGGTCGAGGCGGCGGCATCTCCCGCAAGATCACGCAAGCGACAGACCGCAAGCGCCTCAAAAAAATTGCGCAGGATCTGGAAGTGCCGCAAGGCCAGGGCCTCATCATCCGCACCGCCGGCGCCAAGCGCACAAAGACGGAAATCAAGCGCGACTACGAATATCTCTCCCGCGCCTGGGAGACGATCCGCGATGAAACGCTGAAGAGCATCGCGCCGGCGCTGATCTATGAAGAAAGCTCGCTGGTGAAGCGCGCCATTCGCGACCTCTACGACAAAGACGTGGATGAAATTCACGTCGATGGCGATGCGGCTTACAAGGAAGCCAAAGACTTTATCCGCATGCTGATGCCGAGCCACGCCAAGCGCGTGCATCTGTGGAAGGACCCAACGCCGATCTTCGCCAAGCACGGCGTCGAACGGCAGCTGGAAAGCATCTATTCGCCGATCGTGCACCTGAAAAGCGGCGGCTACATCGTCATCAACCAGGCCGAAGCGCTGGTTGCGATCGACGTCAATTCCGGCCGCGCCACGCGCGAGCGCAACATCGAGCAAACCGCTTTCAAAACCAATATGGAAGCGGCGGATGAAGCGGCGCGGCAAATGCGGCTGCGCGATCTCGCCGGGCTGATCGTGATCGATTTCATCGACATGGAGGAGTCTAAGAACGACCGCGCCGTCGAAAAGCGCATGAAGGACAATCTCCGCTTCGATCGCGCCCGCGTGCAAATGGGCAAGATCAGCGGCTTTGGTCTGCTTGAGCTGTCGCGCCAGCGCCGCCGCACCGGCGTGCTGGAAGGCACCAGCCATGTTTGCCCGCACTGCCAAGGCGCGGGCCGCGTGCGTTCGGTGGAGTCCGCCGCGCTCGCACTTCTGCGCGCGCTGGATGAAGCCGCCGCCAAACAGCGCGGTCGCCGCATCGAGGCGCGCGCCGCGACCGAAGTGGCGCTTTATCTGCTCAACGAAAAGCGCGACGCGCTGGCCGCGCTCGAAGCCGGCAATCATGTCAGTGTGCGCGTCATCGCCAGCGCCGGGATGACCCCGCCTGACTTCGAACTGAACATCTCCGCCGACGCCGACGTCGAAGATGCGCCTGAAGCGGAAACGCCGCGCCCGCGCCGCGAAGCCGCGCCCGTAGTGGAAGAAGAGGTGGAGGCCGAAGCCGAAGCTGACGCCGACGACGAAGAAGAAGCGGTTGAAGCCGATGGCGAAGCTGCCGGC
Source organism: Hyphomonadaceae bacterium (assembly GCA_033764855.1). Classification (GTDB taxonomy): domain Bacteria; phylum Pseudomonadota; class Alphaproteobacteria; order Caulobacterales; family Aquidulcibacteraceae; genus Vitreimonas. The sequence goes on from JANRIP010000003.1 coordinate 28,394, forward strand.
GATGGCGAGGGCCGCAATCGCCGACGTCGTCGTGGTCGCCGCGGCAAGCGCCGGCGCGAAGATGGCGGCGAGACGGGCGAGTTGGAAGCCGCTCCTGCCGCCGCTGAGCGCCAAAGCGTGCAGACCCTCGCTTCCGGCGATGAACGAGGCCGACGCAGACGCCGGCGCCGCGGTCGCGGTCGCCGGGTCTATGAGGTGGATGGCGGCGAATGGCTGGATTTCGTCAGCAGCGATCTGAAGCAGCTGACGCCGCGTCCCGAATTTCGCCCGCGCCAAGAAGCGGTCGAACCGGATTTGGAGCCGGAGCTCGATGAAGCGCCAGCTGCCGAACCGGCAGTCGCGGCGGAGGCCGTGTCCTCCGCCCCGCGCGTTTACGCTCCGGAGCCCGAGCCGGTGTTGGCCGCCGCCGACGATTACGGCGACACGAAGCTTGCACCGCCGCCCGTAATGGAACGCGAACCGGAACTGGCCTACGAGCCCGATCAGGCGAGCCGCGAAAAATTTTTCTCGCGCCTCAGCCGCTGGGCGAAAAAGCCTTAAGCTGTAAAAGGGGCCGGTGCAGAGCATCGGCCCGAGCCGGCTAAAAGGCTTGGCCGAAGGTGGTTGGTTCCACTAACCTCCTTGTCAGCCTTTTTGCCGCCGCAAACGCGCGCTCAAACCGCTGACTGCGGACGGGTTTGGCCAGACATGGAGGCGGGATGCCCGCACCTGCAAAACGTAGTTTGCGCTCGGCGCTCGGCGCATTCGCACTAGCCGCCGCGCTCATGTGCGCGCCTGGCGCCGCCCATGCGCAAGGCATGATCCGCGATGCCGAAATCGAAGACACGCTGCGCGTCTATACAGCGCCGCTGCTCACCGCCGCCGGCCTCGAGCCTGACGATGTCCATCTCTACATCGTGCAGGACAACAGCCTGAACGCCGGCGTGACGGGCGGTCAGAATATTCTCATCAATACCGGCCTCATCATCGCCGCCGAAAACCCAAACGAAGTGATCGGCGTGCTCGCGCACGAAACCGGCCACATTGCCGGCGGCCACTTGGCGCGCTCTTCAGAAGCGATGCAGCAGAGTATGCGCCCGGCCTTCATCTCCATCGGCCTTGGCATTCTCGCCATGGCGGCAGGCGCCGGCGATGCGGGCGCGGTGCTGGTGTCAGGCGCCGGCCAATTCGCGCAGGCGAATTTCGTGCGTCATACGCAAGTGCAAGAATCTTCCGCTGACCAAGCTGCGGTCGAATATCTCGAAGCCACCGGCCAATCCGGCAAAGGTCTGATCGATTTCTTCAACCACAATTTGCGTCAGTTTGAATTCCAGGTGCGGCGCATGCCGCCCTATATGATGACGCACCCCTACACCTCCGATCGCGTCGAAGCTTTGCGCGAACGGGTGACGGCGCAGTCGCACTATGAGACGCCGGATAGCGCCGATTATGTGCGCCGCTTCGAATACATGCAGGCCAAGTTGATCGGCTTCACGCAAACACGCGGCCAAACACTGGCCCGCTATCCCACAAGCGACACCTCAGCGCCGGCCCGCTACGCCCGCGCTGTCGCCTATTATCGCGCCTCGGAATTGCCGCAGGCCCGCGCGGAACTGAACGCGCTGATCGCCGAAGATCCGAACAATCCCTACTTCCAGGAGCTGATGGGGCAGATTCTGTTCGAGAATGGGCGCGCTGCGGAATCGGTCCCTTATCACCGCCGCTCGGTTGAGCTGGCGCCGAACCAACCTCTGCTGATGACGAACCTCGCGCGGGCCCTCACCGCGGCGCAGGGACGCGATGGCGCCCAGGAAGCGGTGCAATTGTTACAGCAGGCCGTGCGGATCGAGCCCGACAACGCCTTCGCCTGGCGCGAACTCGCCGCCGCGCGTGAAGAATTGGGTGAGCGCGCTTTGGCGGAACTGGCTTCGGCCGAGCAGAATTTCGCCATAGGCAACTATGCCGCTGCGCTCTCCTTCGCGGAGCGCGCGCGCCGCGAACTGCCGCAAAACACGCCTTCCTTCCAGCGCGCGACCGACATCACCATTTTCGCCGGCCAGGAAATTCGCGACCGTGCTGAGCGCGGCGGCCGGCGCAGCTAAAGCTGGCGTGATCCTCGCGAGCCTTGCACGGGCGTGCCAGAACCTGCATCACCGCCCTCATCTGACCAGGGAAAGCGTCCAATGCTTCGTCTTCTCGCCGCGCTGAGCGTGCTGCTGTTCGCAGGCCCAGCCGCCGCGCAAAGCTTCAATGCGCAAGAGCGCGCGGAAATCCGCGCCGTGGTGCGCGATTATCTGGTGCAGAATCCCGACGTGCTGAAAGAAGCGCTGGATGCGCTGCAAAATCGCGTCAATACCGAACGCGTCGCCCGCGCCGAGAACGATCCGCGCGATTTCTCGATCGGCCCCGCCGACGCGCCAATCACCATCGTGGAATTTTTCGACTATCGCTGCCCCTACTGCGCGGCCGCCATTCCCTGGGTGATGGACACCATCCGCACCCGGCGCGACGTGCGCTTCGTGTTCAAGGAAATGCCGCTGGCCATGCACGGCCAACCGGCGCTGGAAGCCACACAAGCTTCCGTCGCGGCCATGCCACAGGGGCGTTATCTGCAGTTCCATCAAGCCCTGATGTCGTATCGCGGCGACCTGACCTCGGAGGCGATCAATCAGCTGGCGCGGGACTCCGGGATCGACGTCGCACGCATGCGCCGGGCCATGGAGAGCGATGAAATCGTCCAGCTGGTGCAGGATAATATGGAGCTCGCCTCTGATTTGGGCGCCACCGGCACGCCGGCCTTCATCATCAATGGCGAATTGGTGAGCGGCTTCAACCCTGAGGCGCTCAATGCGCGCATCCGCGAAGCGGCAAGGGAAGCACGAAGCTAGATCAACCCACCCAGCGGGCTCGACGGATCAGCGTAGCGCTTTTTCGGCATGCGCCCAGCCAGATAAGCCTCGCGCCCTGCAATCACCGCATGCTTCATCGCGCCAGCCATGCGCACCGGGTCCTTGGCTTCGGCAATCGCCGTATTCATCAACACGCCATCGCAACCCAACTCCATCGCCATGGCTGCATCACTCGCCGTGCCCACACCAGCATCCACGATCACCGGCACACGGGCCTGCTCCACGATCAGCCGGATGCCGACCGGATTTTGCACGCCAAGCCCCGAACCAATCAGCGAACCCAGCGGCATGATCGCCACGCAGCCCGCATCCTCCAGCTTGCGCGCATAGACCGGATCGTCGCTGCAATAGACCATGACCTGAAAGCCCTCGGCCACCAGCACCTTGGCCGCCTTCAACGTCTCCTCCATTTCAGGATAGAGCGTCTTCTGGTCCGCCAGCACTTCCAGCTTCACTAGGGTCCAATCGCCCGCCTCGCGCGCAAGCCGCAAGGTGCGCAGCGCCTCATCGGCGGTGAAGCAGCCGGCCGTGTTCGGCAGAAACACCACTTTCTTCGGATCGATAAAATCCGTCAGCCGCTCTTTGCTCGGATCGGTCAGATTCACCCGCCGCACCGCGACTGTCACGATCTCCGCGCCAGACGCCTCAAGCGCCGCGGCGTTCTCGGCATAGGACTTATATTTGCCGGTGCCGATAATGAGCCGTGAATTGTAGCTCTTGCCGGCGATGGTGAGGGATTGATCAACCATTAGCCGCCACCAACGAATTGCACGATCTCAAGCTGATCCCCGTCACGCAACATAATGCTTTCCCACAAGCTGCGCGGGGCAATCTCGCGGTTGTGCTCCACCGCCACGCGCTTGCCCTCTATCCCCAGAGAGGCGAGCAGGTCCGCAAGCGTCGCGGAATCGGGCGCATCGCGCAGTTCGCCATTGACTGTCAGCCGCATTGTATTTCCTAGTCCCCCGACTTAAGCGCCGGGCGGGCGGGGATCAACCGCCTGGACGAGCCCTAGACCAGCCCCGGAGCGTCCCATTTCCAGGCCCTTTCGCCGGCCCAAGAAAAGCAAAAAGAGGTCTAAACGCGTGAGCAGGAAACCGCAGCCAATGAATGACAAGAAGACCGCGGGCGGGATCGATCCCGAGCTGGTGCGGGAGCTGGCCAAAATTCTTGGCGAAAGCGGCCTCTCCGAGATCGAGGTCGAGCAAGGCCCACTCAAGCTGCGCCTGGCGCGCACAGTTAGCGTGGCGGCCGCACCCGCCGCGGCGCCAGTGCATCACGTCATGCAAACTGCACCCGCGCTCGCTGCTGAGCCGCCGCCAGCGGCTCCCGCGCCGCAAAGCGGCGCCAATCATCCGGGTGCGGTGCCTTCACCCATGGTCGGCACGGCTTATCTTTCGCCTGAGCCGGGCGCTGCGCCCTTCGTCAGAGTGGGAGACACGGTCAGCCAGGGCCAAACGCTGATGGTTGTCGAGGCGATGAAGACATTCAATCCAATCCCCGCGCCGCGCGCCGGCAAGATCACCGCCATTCTCGTCACCGATGCGCAACCCGTAGAGTACGGCGAAGCGCTTGTGATTTTGGAATAGAGCGTGTTCGAGAAAATCCTCATCGCCAATCGCGGCGAGATCGCGCTGCGCGTCCATCGCGCCTGCAAAGAGATGGGCATTAAGACGGTGGCGGTTCACTCCACCGCCGACGCCGAAGCCATGCATGTGCGTCTCGCCGATGAGAGCGTGTGCATAGGCCCGCCCCCCGCGGCCAAATCCTATCTGCATATTCCCTCCATCATCACCGCCGCCGAAATCACCGGCGCGCAAGCGATTCACCCCGGCTACGGCTTTCTTTCTGAGAACGCCAAGTTCGCTGACATCGTCACCCAGCACGGCATGACCTTTATCGGTCCCACCGCCGAACACATCCGCCTGATGGGCGACAAGATCGCCGCCAAGCAGGCCGCGATCGATACCGGCATGCCGGTCGTTCCCGGCAGCGAGGGCGGCGTGCCAGATGAGGAAACGGCCAAGCGCGTCGCCAAGGAGATCGGCTATCCGGTGCTGATTAAGGCTGCGGCCGGCGGCGGCGGGCGCGGCATGAAAGTGGCGCGCACCGCTGATGATCTGGCCGAAGCCTTCTCCACCGCACGCGCGGAAGCAAAGGCCGCGTTCGGCGATGACAGCGTCTATATTGAGAAATACCTCACCAGACCGCGCCACATCGAGATTCAGATCGTCGCTGACAGCCATGGCAATGTGATCCATCTGGGCGAACGCGATTGCTCGTTGCAGCGCCGGCACCAGAAAGTTTTGGAAGAAGCGCCTTCTCCCGCGCTCAACGCGGAAGATCGCGCCCGCATCGGCAAGATCACCGCCGACGCCATTTCCAAGCTCGGCTATCTCGGCGTCGGCACCGTTGAGTATCTTTATGAGGACGGCGAATTCTACTTCATCGAGATGAATACGCGCCTGCAGGTCGAGCATCCAGTCACGGAAATGATCACCGGCATTGATCTGGTGCGGGAACAGATTCGCATCGCTGATGGCGCACCGCTTTCCCTGAAGCAGAAGGACGTGAAATTCCACGGCCACGCCATTGAATGCCGCGTCAACGCCGAGAACCCGACCACCTTCCGCCCATCTCCCGGCCGCATTGACGGTTTCCATTCGCCGGGCGGCCTCGGCGTGCGGCTCGATAGCGCCATTTATGCCGGCTACTCGATCCCGCCCAATTACGACTCGCTGATCGGCAAGCTCATCGTGCATGGGCGGGACCGCTCCGAATGCCTGCTGCGTATGCGCCGCGCGCTCGACGAAATGGTCATCACCGGTGTTGAAACCACCATCCCGCTCTTCCGCGATCTGCTGCAGGAAGAAGACATCATCAATGGCGATTATTCGATCCATTGGCTCGAACAGCATCTAAAAGCGAACGCCGAACAATAAGCCGCGTCGGGGGATCGAATGCGCAGCGTCCTGGGGATCACCACCGCCGCCATATTGTGCGGGCTTGGCGCCGCGCCGGCTCAGGCGCAGAGCTTCGACTCCGTCGTCGCCTTTGGCGATAGTCTGAGTGATGGCGGCAATATTGCTGACTTATTCAACCTGCCGCCGGCGCGCTTCACCACCAATCCGGGCCTCACGACCGTCGAGAACATCGCTGGCGCTTACGGGCTGACGCTCGAAGCCTCGCGTCTCGGCGGCGACAATTACGCTTATGGCGGCGCTGGATTCCTCATTGGCGGCGTTCCGGACCTCACCACGCAGGCGGAGACTTATCTCGCCGCGCATGAAACCATCAGCCCAAATGCACTCTTCTTCGTATGGGGCGGCGCCAATGATGTGTTCTCATATGGCGTGCAAACACCGGACGTAGCCGGTCCAGGCCTGCGCGCCGCCGCGCAAGCCGAGGGCGCCTTGCTCGACCTGCTGCAAGATGCAGGCGCGCGCAATATCATCGTGGTGAACCTCCCGGATATTGGCCTCACCGTCGGCGGCACACCGAACGACACCGCGCTGGTCAATATCTACAATGAAGAGCTCAACGCCCAGCTGGCGGGCCGCACCGGGATCATTCCCGTCAACGCTTTCGCGCTGCTGCGCGAGGTCGCCGCTAATCCCGCGGCGTTCGGAATCACGAACGTCACTACCCCGGCATGCACCGTGAGTTCGCTCTTCTGCACCGAAAACACGCTTGTGGAGCCCGGCGCGGATCAAACCTATTTGTTCGCCGACGATGTCCACCCAACCGCGGTCGCGCACGCTGCAATGGCGCAAGTGATCCTCGCAGAAATCAGCGCGCCTGGCCAAATCTCCATGTTGAGCACGGCGCCGTTCGCACTGCTGCGCGCGCATCGCTCCAGCGTGCAGCAGGAATTGCAGCAGACGCATGGCGCGGGCGGACGCGTATTCATAGACGCCAGCGCCGGCCAGCGCGACTTCGACGGCGACGTCAACGTACCGCCCAGCGAAAGCGATGATGACCGCATCACCTTTGGGGGCCTCGCGCGCAGTCAAAACGGCCTCGCATTCGGCGCGGCGCTCAGCCTTGGCCAAAGCGACATGCGCGTTGGCGGCGCAGCAACGACGGTCGATGCGCGCACAATTTTCGCCTCCGCCTTTGCCCGCAAAGAGTGGGGGAACCTCGCCTGGACGAGCGCGCAACTCGGCTATGGCTTCACCGACTATAATGATATCGAGCGAAGCTTCAGTTACGGCCAAACTATTCGCACCGAAGCAGCGGAAACATCTGGCGACACTGTGAGCGCTGAAATCGCGGCGGGCCGCTTGTTCGATGCGGGATCGTTGCGCCTCGGCCCGTTTGCTTCGCTGGCCTATGATCGCATCGAGGTCGACAGGTTCGCTGAGACCAGCGGCGACGCCACCGCCATGCGCTTCGGCGCACAAGAGCGCGAGTCCGCTACTGCACGCTTAGGTGTCGATCTCCTCGGCAGCCTCGCTTGGCGCGGCGTGTCAATGCGACCGGACTTGCGCCTCGCCTACGCCCATGATTTCGACGACGGCGCCAATAGCGTCCGCGCCGGACTCACCACCATGAATGGCGCGTTCGACATGCCGGGCTTCGCCACGCCCGAAGGCTGGACTGAAGCCTCACTGGGGCTTGGGTTTGTCTTCGGCAACGGACTCGTCGCGCGCTTCGCTTATGACGGCGCCTGGGCCGACAATATCGAGGACAACGCCGGCTCGGCCAGTGTCTCGCTGCACTTCTAGGCGCTGGTTCAACGCGGCGCAGAAGCTCCCTGTCAGGCGAATACTGAGGCGTTAACCCACTTCAAATGCAGTGGTTCGCCCAATCCCGGCTGGCCTGCCCGTTGCACCGCACCAGCAACTCAGCTGGGGCACATTTTATGGCGCAGAATTCTTTTGTCGGCATTGCCGTGTTCGTCGCGGTGGCGTTCATGCTGATGGCGGTCGCCGCTGGCGCTTAACGATGCACCTCATTGCGGAGTACGCGACCGCCTACGCATCCGCTCAGCCCTTCCTCCAGGGAGAAGCCAGCTTAGGTGCACTTTAGGGTTTGCTAGGACTCCGCAGCCTCAAAGAGCGCGTGGATCAGCTGTTCGCGGGTAGGGATAAGCACGGGAGCATCCGTGCATCCCCCGCACACCCACCATTTCGCTTCGTCACCAATAGCTGAGGATGACGCCCCGCCCGTCAGACCTTAGATTGTGCTCATGCGGCCGTTCACGCCCGATGACTTAATTGCGTGCTACCGGCGCGGCGTCTTCCCCATGGGTGAGAGCCGCTGGGAAACCGGCGTTTTCCTGGTCGATCCCGAATGGCGCTGCATTCTGCCGCTCGACCATTTCCACATTCCGCGCAGGCTTAAACGCACGCTCCGGCAAGAGCGGTTCCGCTTCACCATTGATCGCGATTTTGCAGCTGTGCTCGATGGCTGCGCGGCGCCCGCGCCCGATCGCGCCGACACCTGGATCAACGACGACATCCGTGCACTCTACGCCAACCTGCACCAACGCGGGCTCGCCCATAGCGTGGAGACGCGTTTGGAAGGCGAACTGGTCGGCGGGCTCTATGGCGTGGCGCTCAACGGCGCATTCTTCGGCGAGAGCATGTTCTCCCGCGCGACCGATGCCAGCAAAGCGGCGCTGGTGCACTTATGCGCGCGGCTCAAATTCGGCGGCTTCAAATTGCTGGATGCGCAGTTCGCCACCAGCCATCTTGAGCAGTTCGGCGCGCAAACCTTGCCGCGCCGCATCTTCCACGCGCTTCTGGGCGCGGCTGTCGACACCCAAGCTGACTTCAAAGCGTTGCCGGAAGATACGGGCGGCGCCGAGCTGATTGAGATTGTTGAAGGCCGCTAATCGCGGCAGTCGATCGCCCAGATGTCGTAATTGGGATGCTCGACCGCATTCAGCCCCGGACTGGAAGCGAACATCCAGCCATGGAAAATCTCAACCCGCTGCGCTTCCGGCTGCGCTTCGGTAACCGGCGGATGATCGAACACATCGACATAGATGCGCACTTCGGGCCGCTCTTCTGGCGGGTTCTTGTTGCAGGCCCGCGCAATGACTTCGAGCGAACCGATCCGCGTCGGCCGGCCCAGCGTCAGCGTGTAATCGCGCGCATGCCCAGTGACCTTGTCCAGCCCGCGAATAACGGCGCGCTCGGCGAAGGCCGGCGCCGCCATGACGGACAACATCACCAGAACCGCGGCGATCAGTTTTTTCATGGCGCAGGGGCCTCTTCCGAATTCTGGGACGAGTCAGACCCGCCCCCACCGGACGCCACGCTCGCAAACAAAGTGAGCAAATCCACGGCGCCTTGCGTATTCGGGATTTCAGCGCCCGCCGCAAGCGGGGAGAACCCCGCCGGCTCAATTGCGATGTAGGCCCCGCCGAGCAGGCCGTCAGAGGCGACACGGGCAGTTGATTCGTCGAGCACCTGAACCGCGGGATCCACCGCCAGCGTCAGCCGCGCCATGTAAGTGTCCGGGTCGAGCGCCACAGCTTTCACGACGCCGACCTTAACCCCTGAAACGCGGACGTCGGAGCCGACCGAAATCCCGTCAACACGCTGAAATCTCGCCACTAAATCATAACCGCCGCTGCCGCCGGATTGGCCAGCCTGCGCCGCCGCGAATGCAAAGAAACCGACCGCCACCACCGCAACGATCGCGCCCAACAGGGTCTCGCCCCAACGTTCCAAATTCATGTCGTTGCCTCAGTCCGGGGTCCAAGCTTCGTAATCGCTGGTGGCCTTAGCCCTCACGCCGCCGCGCGCCAACGAACCCTTGGGCCGATAGGCGCGCACTGTGCCCGTTTGATTCGGCAAATGCGGCAGCTCCCAAGCTTTGCGCGGCAGCGGCGCGACAGTGGGCGGGTCTTCCAGCGTATGGTGCATCCAACCATGCCAATCGGGCGAAACGCGGGACGCTTCTGCAAGGCCGTTATAGATCACATAGCGACGCTTACGCCCTTCAATGCTGGGCCTTTTTTCCTCGAAGAACTTGTTGCCCTGCTCATCTTCGCCGACCAGGATGGCGCGCCGGCCAATGTCGAACAGCGCGCCCAAAGTGGCGCCGTTCCACCAAGTGAAAATCCGCTTGAGCATGGCCTTGTTCAGCTCTCCGGCCGACTGATTAACCGCGCGCCTATATGCCGAACGCCGCCCCGCCCTGTCCAGTGCGGTTGCGAAACAATATCTGGGGGCAAGTTTCGGTTTCGACACACTAGATATTGATCCGACGCGCGTGAAGGGGGTATTTTGCTCCCGCGTTTGGAGAGCATGCTCATGGCCCCCGATTTCGACCGTGACGAAACCGACCAGTTCGAGTGCGAAACGCCGCCGCACTGGAGCGAAGCGCAAATCTCCGCCGCCATTGAGGCCGGGCTGGTGCTGGAAACCGAGGCCGGGCCGTCCATCCCCGCCGCCATCGCCAAGATTTCCGAACGCATCGGCAAATGGGCCGGCGATCGCGATCTGGCTGAAGCAGTCGCTCACCTCTTAACCAATGGGCGCATCGCCTTTGATCCCCCGCTGATCCGGGCGGGTATGGCGGACGGAGCGGAGCTGGCTATTTCCGCCGCGCTTATTCAATGGCCGCAAGCGCGCCAAGAGGAACTGGGCGCGATCGCGCGGGTGCAAACGCTGCTCGCCGCCGGCGCCAAGATCGGCATTAGCGGCGCGCCGACCCAGAGCGCGCTCGACGCGCTCAATGCGGCTGCGCGGCTGTGCGATCCAAGCGGACGCGCAGGCCCTGCCATCCTTGTGCGTCCCTCCATCGATGATGCGCCGGCGCTGCTGGCCGACGAAGCCTCGCGCGCCCGCGTCAGCGCGGCGCTCGCCGCCGGCGCGCGTGCGCTGGACACCGCCCTGGCTGACCTCGCCATCGAAGCCGTGCGCGGCGGGCTCGACCTGACCAATAGCGTGGTGGCGCGCAAAGCGGCGGCGGCGCGTCTGGCCGGCGCGCCCGACGCCGACATCATCGCCGCGCTCTCCGGCGCTGTAGCGCGGGGCGCATACTCCGCAGCGCTCGACGCGGGCGCCGATCCGACGCGTCCGCGCGTCACCATCGCCGCGCCGGAAGCCGGCGCGCATGACATTACAGTGTTCGCCACTGGCGCCATCGATCCCACTGGCGCGGTCTGCGCCGATGAAGAGCGCGGCGCGATCGCCGCTAGCCTCGCCTTGCACGCTTTCCACGACGCCGAGTCCGGCTTCAACGCCTATGCATTCGAGCATGCGGTGCGTACGCTGGTGCGCGCGCTTGACAGCTCCCATGGCGCGCAGAGCGCTTCACCGCGCCGCGCTATTGTCATTCGGCTTGACGGGCTGGCTTCGCTGTTGATGCGCCTCGGCCTCGCCTATGACAGCGATGAAGGCCGCGCCGCCGCCGCCGCCGTCTCCAGCCTCGCCCACGCATCGGCGATCTCAGAGAGCGCTGCGCTGGCGGAAAGCAAAGGCGCGTTCCCGGATTGGCAATTCGTCAAGCGCGACGAAGAAGCCAAAGTGAAAGCCGCACGTGACGCGGCGCAAAAACTCGCGGGCGCCATCGCCACGCGCGCGCAAGGGATTTATCGCGCGCTTCCTGGCCCCAAAAATCAGGGCCTGCGCGCCAGCGTGACGCTCGCTTTCGCCAGTGACGACGCCGCCGCGCGTCGCCTTGGCCTCGCCAGCTCCGGCCTCGCCGGGGCCGCGGGCGTGGCCACGCTCGGCCCACGCGCCAATGGCGGATTTGGACGCATTCTCAGCGAAGACGCGCGCATTGGCCTGACCGCGCTGGGCGGCGATGAAGACGCCATCGCGGCGCTCACCCTGCACGTGGAAGGCCGCCGCACGCTGCGCAATGCGCCCGGTGTGAGCCTCGCCAATCTGGCCGAGCGCGGCCTGACCGAACCTGCGCTCGAAGCCATTGAAGATGCGCTTACCGACGCATTCACCCTGCGCGCGGCGGTGCATCCGCTCGTGATCGGCGCTGAATTGTGCGAGCAGGCGCTAAAGCTGCCCCCCGACGTCGCCGCCGGCAAGCGCGGCGATCTGTTGCTGACGCTTGGCTTCAGCGAAAAAGAAATCGCCGCCGCCGAAGCCTTCGCGCTGGGCGCCGGCACGCTGACGGACGCGCCTGGCTTGCTGCCAGAACATGCAAGCGTGTTCCACGGCGCGCGCGAATTGGCGCCGGAAGCCTATATTGCGATGGCGCGCGCGGTTGCGCCGTTCGCGAGCGCCGCGCTCAGCATCGATCTCGATATCGAGAACGCGCATAAGCGCGCCGCTTTGCTGCTGGATGCGCGCGCCGCTGGCGTTTCGCTGCTGCGCCTCAATGCGGAAGCCCCGCCCATCACGCTGACTCTGCCCACGCTTGAGCAGGAAGCCGAGCCGGCCCCGCCAGCCGCCGACGCGCCGCTGGCGCAAGCCCAGCCGCCAGCTGAGCCCTCGCAAGTGCAGCGCCGCCGCCTGCCTGACCGCCGCAAGGGCTACATCCAGAAAGCCACGGTCGGCGGCCACAAAGTCTATTTGCACACAGGCGAATATGATGATGGCGCGCTCGGCGAAATCTTCATCGACCTGCACAAGGAAGGTGCCGCGTTCCGTTCGCTGATGAACAACTTCGCCATCTCCATTTCGATTGGCCTGCAATATGGCGTGCCGCTCGAAGAATATTGTGACGCGTTTCTGTTCACGCGCTTCGAGCCAGCCGGCGAAGTGAAGGGCAATGACACCATTCGCCACGCCACCTCGATCCTCGACTACATTTTCCGCGAACTCGCCGTGTCCTATTTGCAGCGCGGCGATCTCGCCCAAGTCGATCCCTTCGATGCGCGCGGCGATGGCTTGGGCAAGCATGCGGCCGAGACCGAAAACGCCGCGCGGCTGATCTCGCGCGGCTTTGCGCGCACCGCCTCCACAGACAATCTCGTCATGCTGCGCCCCCGCGCGCCCACAGAGAGCGCGCGCGACCGGCGTGAGAGCAAGCCGTCAACGCCCGCCACACCTGCGAGCGCGCCGCGCTACAGCGCCGAACCGTGCGGCGCCTGCGGCCACTTCACCGTGGAGCAAACCGGCCAATGCGCCGCCTGCGGCGCCAAGGGCGAAGCCAGCGGCGGCTAAAGTTTGGCGCGCAATCTGCGAGCAGCTCCGGCAAGTGTTGGAGTTGCGCCAAGATGAAACGCGCCGCCTTATTCGTTCTGCTGCTTGCATTAACCACGCCCGCTTTCGCTGAAGCGCCGGCCGAGACGGGCGGGCCCGTCACGAACCAGGCCGAGCGGGACGCCATCGCTGCGCGCGTGCGCGGGGGCGCAAGCTGCGCCCGGTGCGACCTGTTCCAGATCGACTTGTCCTACCAAGCCATTGCGGGCCGCGATTTCTCTGGCGCGCGCCTGCGCCAATCGGAGCTTCAGGTCGTCACCGCCGACCGCGCCGACTTTCATGGCGCCAATCTCTCGCTCGCCAATCTGTTTGGCGGCCGCTTCTCCCGCGCCAACTTCGTCGATGTGAACTTTACCGGCGCGACCTTGGTAGGCGGCTATTATGGCGGGGCCCGCTTTGCGGGCGCCATCCTTGACCGCGCCAACCTGTCCGGCTCGGACCTGTCGAGCGCCAGCGGCCTCACCCAGGCGCAGCTGAATCAGGCTTGCGGCGCCGCCATGACAGCATTGCCGGCGGGTTTAACAGTTCCCGCCTGCTGACCTGCAAGTAATCAACAGGAAATTGCTGCATTTTCACTGGCGCGGACTCAAGCAGCGGCTTATCGCGCCATTATGGCGACACATTTCCGCCTCCTCGCAGCCATCCTCACAGCAAGCGCCTTGCTCTGGGCTGGCGCGGCCTGGGCGCAATGGCCGTTCTCCCAACCCATCGCGCGGCTTGAGCACTCTTATGGCGGCGTTTGCGAAGCGTGTGACCTGTCGGGTCGCATCCTCACCGGCGCGCGCATGACCAATTCGGTGTTCACCGGCAGCAATTTTTCTCGCGCCGTGCTGGCGCGCGCAGATGCAAGCGGCTCCATCTTCGACGAAGCCGATTTCAGCGACGCCGACCTTTCCGAAACCAAGCTCAGAGAAGCGCGCTGCCAGGATGCCGTGTTCGAAAACGCCGTGCTCACCAATGCGGACGCCACCAGCGCGAATTTCACCGGCGCGGCGTTCCAAGGCGCGGACGTAACCGGCGTCAATTTCGCCGGCGCCAATCTCTCCGGCGCAAATATGCGCCGCGCGCGCGGGCTGACCCAAGATCAGCTCCGCTTCGCCTGCGGCGACCGCAATACGCGTCTGCCCCGCGGCCTCAGCATTGCGCGCTGCGGCTAGCTCTTCGGCTGATCCACAACGCGAATGTGCAGTTCACGCAGCTGTTTCGGCGTGACTTCGCCCGGCGCGTTCATCATCAGATCCTGCGCCTGCTGATTGAACGGGAACACGATCACTTCGCGAATATTGTCCACGCCCGCGAGCAGCATGACGATGCGGTCCACGCCCGGCGCGGAACCGCCGTGTGGGGGCGCGCCATAGCGGAACGCGTTCAGCATGCCGCCGAACTTTTCCTCGACCACCTCTTTGCCATAACCCGCAATCTCGAACGCCTTGATCATGATTTCCGGCTTGTGATTGCGGATCGCGCCTGAACTCAGCTCAACGCCATTGCAGACGATGTCGTACTGAAACGCCGTGATCGCTTCGATGGTCGCGCGATCATTCACGTCCAGCTTCAAGAAGGCGTCGTGATCATAGTTCGGCATGGAGAAGGGATTGTGCGAGAAGTCGATCTTCTTCTCTTCCTCGCTCCACTCATACATTGGGAAATCGACGATCCAGCAGAATTTGAACTGCTCCTTGTCGGAGAGGTTCAGCTCATCGGCGATTTTATTCCGCGCTTGACCGGCGAATTTGTAGAACGCCTTCGGATCGCCCGCGACGAAGAAGGCCGCATCACCGACCTTCAACCCGAGTTGATCGCGCAGCGCATTGGTCTTCTCCACGCCAATATTCTTGGCGATCGGACCTGCGCCGCCGTCTTCGCCTTCACGCCAGAAAATATTGCCAAGGCCCGGCTGGCCTTCGCTTTGCGCCCACGCATTCATCCGATCGGTGAAAGCGCGATTGCCGCCCGTTGGCGCCGGAATCGCCCACACCGCATTGCCGGGCTTGTCGAGAATTCTCGCGAACAGACCAAACCCACCGCCGCGGAAATGCTCGCTCACATCTTGGAGCACCAGCGGGTTGCGCAGGTCCGGTTTGTCCGAGCCGTATTTTGCAATCGCTTCGGCATACGGAATGCGCGGGAATTCGCCGGCCTTGGTCACGCGTCTGCCGCCGCCAAATTCCTCGAACACGCCGGCCAGCACCGGTTCGATGGCGTTGAACACGTCTTCCTGCGTGACAAAGCTCATCTCGAAATCGAGCTGATAGAATTCGCCGGGCGAACGGTCCGCGCGCGCATCCTCATCGCGGAAGCACGGCGCGATCTGGAAGTATTTATCGAAGCCCGCCACCATCAGCAGCTGCTTGAATTGCTGCGGCGCCTGCGGCAGCGCGTAGAATTTTCCCGGATGCAGGCGCGAGGGCACCAGAAAGTCGCGCGCGCCTTCGGGACTCGACGCGGTCAGGATCGGGGTTTGGAACTCGGTGAAGCCCTGATCGATCATGCGCCGGCGCAGCGATGAGATCACCTGGCTGCGCAACAGGATGGAGCGGTGCAGCTTCTCGCGCCGCAGATCGAGAAAGCGATACTTGAGGCGAATGTCTTCCGGATAATCCGGCTCGCCGAACACGGGCAGCGGCAACTCTTCCGCCGCGCCCAGCACCTCAAGCGCGCTCGCCTGCACTTCAATGCCGCCCGTCGGCAGATTCGGGTTCACCGTATCGCCGGTGCGCTCGACCACTTTGCCGTCAATCCGCACCACGCTTTCTGCCCGCAGCCGCTCCGCGGCTGTGAAAGCCGGGCTCGATGGCGCGATCACGATCTGGGTCAGGCCGTAATTGTCCCGCAGATCAATGAACAGCAGCCCGCCATGGTCGCGCTTCCTGTGCACCCAGCCGGAGAGGCGCACGGCCTTGCCGGCGTCGGTGGGGCGCAGAGCGCCACAATTATGGGTGCGGTAGGCGTGCATCTGGCGCGCGCTCCAATGAGTCGGTTGGGCGGTGGAAATTCGCCCGGTTAGGCGCATGGGCGTCATCGCCTTGTCAAGCGGGCGGGGGAGCGGCCATCTGGATGGCAGGCATGTGCAACCTCTATTCGATGACCAAGTCGCGGCAGGCGGTGCTGGAATTCGCCCGCGCCATGCGGGACCGCACCGCCAATGAGCCGCCTTTGCCCGCCATTTTTCCAGATCAGCTCGCTCCTGTGGTCCGCACTGCCAAGGATGGCGCCCGGGAAATCCTCAACATGCGCTGGGGCTTCCCGCCCGCAGGAGGGGGCGCGCGGCCCGTCACCAATGTCCGCAATCTGCAGAGCGCTTATTGGCGCGGCTGGCTGGAGGACGCCCGCTTCCGCTGCCTCGTCCCGGCCACCTCCTTCGTGGAGTACACCGATACCGCACCAAAAGTCGCCCACTGGTTCGCGCTAGGTGAGGCCCGCCCGCTTTTCTGTTTCGCCGGCATCTGGCGCCCCTGGACCGGCGTGCGCGCCCATGAGGAAGGCGAGCATCGCCTCTTTTCCTTCCTCACCACGCACGCAAACGCCCTGGTCCGCCCCATCCACGCCAAGGCCATGCCGGTCATTCTGAGCGCCGAAACCATGGATGTTTGGCTCGATGGCTCCGCGGAGGAGGCGTTGGCCCTCGCCCAGCCCTTTCCGCCCGAACGCATGCAAATCGTGCTGAGCGGCCCGCGGGAGGACAGCGCCGCTTAAGTGTTCCCGTCAGCGCCATTAAAGCTTGACCCAGCCGCCGCAGCGTCCCAACCAGCCCTCATGCGCGTCGTAACGGACACGGTCGAACTGGAGAATCTGCGTCAAGAATTGAAGGGCGCGGAATTTCTCACCGTGGACACCGAGTTCATGCGCGAAACGACCTACTGGCCGAAGCTGTGCCTGATCCAGGCCGCCGCGCCAGGCGTTGAAGCAGTCATTGATCCGCTGGCGCCCGGCCTCGACCTCGCGCCCTTCCTCGATCTGATGCACGACAAGGCGCTGTTGAAAGTTTTCCACGCCGCACGACAGGACTTGGAAATCTTCCTCAAAATCGGCGGCGCGCTGCCAGCGCCTTTGTTCGACACCCAAATCGCCGCGATGGCTTGCGGCTATGGCGACACCATCGCCTATGACGCCTTAGTGCAGCAGGTGCTGAAGCGCCGTTTGGACAAATCCTCACGCTTCACCGATTGGAGCCGGCGCCCGCTCTCGGAAGCGCAGCTTGTGTACGCGCTCGCAGACGTCACGCATTTACGCGACGTCTATCCGCGCATGCGGGCGCAGCTGGACAAACAAGGGCGGACCGCTTGGCTCGATGAAGAACACGCCAAGCTCTCCGATCCAGAGGTGTACGACACCACGCCGGAGAACGCCTGGAAGCGGCTCAAGCTGCGCAAAACCACCCCCGATTACGTGCTCGCTCTGCAAGTGGCGGCGGCTTGGCGCGAGCGTCAGGCGCAGGCGCGCGATGTGCCGCGCGGGCGCATCGTCAAGGATGATGCGCTGTACGAAATCGCCGAACATCGCCCTAAAAGCGCGGCTGATTTCGACCGCATGCGCGCCGTGCCGCGCGGCTTTGGCAATTCGCGCGCCGCGCAAGAATTGATCCAAGCCTTCGAGCGCGCTTTCGCCGACGCAGACCGCGTGACGCATAAGATCGAACGCCCACCGGCTTTGCCCTCGGGCATAGGCCCAACGGTCGAGTTGCTCAAAGTGCTGCTGCGCTATGAAGCTGATGCGCACGGCGTCGCCCCGCGGCTTATCGCGTCCACCGCCGACATTGAAGCCATCGCCGCGAGCGATGACGCCGATGTCGAAGCGCTGAAAGGCTGGCGGCGCAAAGTGTTTGGCGAACGCGCGCTCGCCTTGAAACACGGCAAGCTCGCTTTGCTGCTCAAGAACGGCAAAGTCGCCGTCGAAGAGCTCGATTAGCGCATCGCGCCGGCGCAACCGGCTATTCGTCCTTGGGCAGATCCTGGAAGTACGGCTCCACCTGGCCGGAATATTTGATGGTGAGCTGCTTGCCCTTGCGGTCGAGCGTCTTGCCGACAGCCAAACGCACCCAGCCCTCGCTTACGCAATATTCCTCGACATTGGTTTTCTCAACGCCCTTGAAGCGCACGCCGACGCCGCGCGCGAGCGCTGCCTCATCGTGGAAGGGGCTTGAAGGATCAACGGAAAGTCGGTCGGGCGGGGTGTCGCTCATGGCCGCCTCATAGCCCGCCAACGGCGCTCAACTCAACTGCTGTTCGGCTTTCAGGCCCAGCGCAGCCGCCACCGTGTCCAGCCGGCGGCCCGCAGTCTCGGTGACGAGATGCGCCGCGGACCTGTCCGCGGTCAGCACCAGCTTGCCTTCAGCAGCCTCCACCGAGACCTTGGACAGAAGCGCTTCGCTGCGTCCCGAAATGTCAGCGCCCAGCCGCAGCGCCGCGCCCAGCGCGGCGGCGGCCTGACGCTCCTCACTCAGCAGGCGCAGAAACGCCTCAGCATGGCGCGGAGCGGATTTCGTGTAGCGGTGATGGATCGCGGCGGCGAGGAAGGCGCGCTCCTCATGACTGATCGCGGCCAGTGGCGCGCGCAGCACGAGGTCGAACATGATCTCGACGCGCTGATCTGGATGTAAAGGCCCGCCCAAATCGGCGAGGCGCGCCGCGGCCCCGCGCAGCACCCGGTCATGGGCGCCGAACACTGGGCCTTGGGCCGCGAACATGGGTGCGATCCACTGGTCCAGCGCACGGCCAAACTTGCGCGAACGCAGCGTAGGACCGGCAAACGCCTCCGCTGAAGCGATCAAGGGATGCTCAGCCAGAGCCGCCTTGGACATGCGCTCGATCAGCACGCCCTCGCGCAAGCCAAAAGCGGAGAGGATCACGCGCTCAAATCCGCCGACCCGCATCACTTGCTCAAGCACCACCGCCGCATAGGGCAGTGTATCCGCGCGCTTGGCGGCGGCTTCTTCCAGCTTTTCCAGCGAGCGCTTGCTCTGCTTGCGCACCAGATCGACCAGCTGCAGCACTTCGGCGCGGCTCATTTCGTGGTGATGCAGCACGCCCAAAGGATGGTTGCGCAGGCGAATGTCGATCCGTCCTAAAGCTCGCCAAGCCCCGCCAACGGCGTAGAAATCCCCGCCGCCGCGCGTCAGCATTTGCACCGCGTTCAGCTCTTCCACTGTGCGCGCGGCGATGCGGTCATAGTCGAACGGCGTCTCCGCGCCGAGCGCCAGCGGGCCGAGCGGAAAGGTTTCGCCCCGCCCCGGCCCGCTTGGCGAAATCTCGATCAATTCGAGGCTGGCGCCGCCAAGATCGCCAACGACGCCGTTCGCGTCCGGCGCGCCCGCGCTGACGCCAAGCGCAGAGAGGCGCGCTTCTTCATCGCCGCTGAGTACGCGCAGCTTGATCCCCGTCTCGCGCTTGACCCGATCTGCGAAGGCAGGCCCATCCATTGCCTCGCGCACGGCGGCGGTGGCGACAGCGTACACGTCGTCCACGCCAAGCGCCTCTGTGAGCGTGGCGAAGCGGCGCAGCGCGCGCATAGCCGTCTCGATGCCGTCCGGGGAAAGCTGTTGCGTCTTGGCGACGTCGCGCCCGAGGCCCGCCATCACCTTTTCGTTGAGGATCGGCGTCAGCGCCCGTCCATCTACGCGATAGACGACGAGGCGCACGGAGTTGGAGCCGACGTCGATAACCGCCGCCTCCTGCCTGTCCTGAAGAACGTCCTTGCTCATCGCTGCCGCGAGACCTCCCCGTCAGGGGAGGGAGAATAGCTCACCCGCGACGCGGTCCGATATGATCGAACGCGGCCGGCGCATCGCCCTTGAGCGATTTGCCGCGCCCCGAGAGGCTCGGATTGCGCATGAAATAGACGTGCGCGGAGAACGGGGCGTCCAGCTGGCTGACGTCCACCCGCTGGAACTCCCCGTCCGGGTTCATGTACCAAGACTGCGCCTCGTCATTCAGGTTCGCGACCATGATTTGGTCGAGAACTTGCTGATGTACGGTGGGATTTTCAACAGGGCACAGTATCTCAACCCGGCGTTCCAGGTTCCGCGGCATCCAATCGGCCGAGGAGATGAACACTTTCGCGTTGGGGTTGGGGAGCTTGCCGCCCGCGCCGAAGGCGACAATGCGCGAGTGCTCCAAGAAGCGCCCGACGATCGACTTGACGCGGATATTCTCCGAGAGCCCCTTAACGCCGGCGCGCAAACAGCAAATGCCGCGCACGATCAGCTCGATCTTCACGCCTTCCTGAGACGCACGATAAAGCGCGTCGATGATCTCAGGATGCACCAGCGCGTTGAGCTTGGCCCAGATCGCGCCCTCGCGCCCGGCACGGACATGGGCGATCTCTTCATCGATCAATTGCAGGATCGTAGATTTCAGTGAGAGCGGCGCCACCGCCAGCTTCTCCAGTTCCGCCGGCTTCGCATAGCCGGTGACGAAATTGAACAGCCGGTTTGCGTCCCGGCCCAAAGCCGGATCGACCGTGAAGAGCGAAAGGTCGGTATAAACGCGCGCGGTGATCGGGTGATAGTTGCCAGTGCCGAAGTGCGTATAGGTGCGCAAGCCATCGCTTTCACGGCGGACCACAAGGCTAGTCTTGGCGTGCGTCTTGTAATCGATGAAGCCGTACACCACCGAAGCGCCCGCGCGCTCCAGCGTTTGAGCGAGGCGGATATTGGCCTCTTCATCGAAGCGCGCCTTTAACTCGATCAGCGCCGTGACATTCTTGCCTGCTTCGGCCGCTGCAACCAAAGCGGCGACGATCGGTGAATCCTTCGATGTCCGATAAAGCGTCTGCTTAATCGCGACCACGGCAGGATCGGCGGCGGCTTGACGCAGAAACTGCACCACCGAGTCGAAGCTCTCAAACGGGTGGTGGACCAATATATCCTTGGCGCGAATGGCGGCGAAATGGTCGCCGCCAAAGTCTTTGATGCGCTCAGGAAGACGCGGCTCATAGGGCTTGAACTTCAAATCCGGCCGCTCGACGCTCACCAGCTCCGAAAGCGCCGAAAGCCCCAACATGCCCTCAACCAGGATTACATCGCGCGGATCGGCCTCAATCTCGCGAACGATAAAGTCGCGCAAATCTTCCGGCATCAGCGACTCGATCTTGAGACGCACGATGTCGCCCAGGCGCCGCTCTTTCAGCCGCGCCTGGAATTCCCGCATCAAGTCTTCGGACTCTTCCTGAATTTCAATGTCGCTATCGCGCACGATGCGGAACACGCCTTGCGCTTCAGCGACGTAATCCGGAAACAGCTCATCAAGGAAAAGCATGATGGCGTTTTCAAGCGTCAGGAAACGGCGCGTCTCGCCGCCCGGCTTGAGTTCGATGAAGCGGCCAACCTGGGTCGGCACCGGGATCAGCGCGTTGAGCGCGCGACCATCTTCGATGCGTTTCAGTTTAAGCGCGATGGCGAAACCGAGGTTTGGAATGAACGGGAACGGGTGCGCCGGGTCAACCGCCAGCGGCGTCAGCAATGGAAACACCTGGCTCATGAAAACTGGCTTCAGCCAGTTTTTCTCGCTGGGCGTCAGTTCTTCGAGGTCAAGCACGGCGATGGCTTCGGCGCGCAACTCCTCGCGCAACGCCCCCCAGCGCTTCTGCTGCCGCGCAATCAGCGCAGCCGCGGCTTCGTGCACTTTCGCCAGCTGTTGCGCCGGCGTGAGGCCGTCTTGGCTCACCACCGACAGCCCCGCTTTCACCTGCTCATGCAAGCCGGCGACGCGCACCATATAGAATTCGTCGAGGTTGTTGGCGGAGATGGACAGAAAACGCAGCCGCTCCAGCAGCGGATGGTTCTGGTTCTCCGATTCCTCCAGCACGCGCGTGTTGAAGGCGAGCCAGGAGAGCTCCCGGTTCAGGAAGCGCTCCGGGCTCTTCATCAGCTCTGACGGCTTCTCCGTCGGGGCGCGCTTGCGACGCGTCTTAGCCATTTTCTAACTGTCTCCCACCTCGTCACCCCACCCGGCCTGCGCCTGTTCCAGCGCTTTCTTGGCGGTCTTCACCCCGACCGGACGGGCCCCTTTGACCAGGCCCGCATCAAGCGCGGCGACGACCGCACGCGCCGCAGCGAAGGTCCGCGGCATGCGTTCGACCAGATATTTCGCCCCATCATCGCTCAATTGAATGAATTGTTCGCGACAAAGCCGGCGCAAAACAACGTTAAGAAGCGCTTCATCCGGCTCTTCCAGCCGGGCGACCGGCAAAGCCGCCAGCCTGGAGCGCAAATCCGGCAGCGCCACCGGCCACACAGAGGGGCTCCCCGAGCCTGCCAGCAGCACCGCTCCGCCGCGGGACCGGGCCATGTCCAGCACCCGCCAGAACATGGCCTCGTCCCGCTCGCCATCGGCATTGTCGATCAGGACGCGACCGCCCGATTCCAGGAAAATGGCGGCGCCATCGTCCGGCGCAGCGGTGGGGGAGACTTGGCGCGCCCCCGCTTCCAGCGCCCAGGCCAGCGCCAAATGGGTTTTGCCTGCACCGGGCGGGCCGACCAAAGCCAGCGCCCCGCCAGGCCAGGCGCGCCATTGGGTCAACAGATCTGCGGCGCGGCGATTGGCTTGCGTCACCACCAGCGTATCGGGGGAGCGCTCCCCCATGCGGAACTCAAAGAGGCGCTGCTGGCTCAAAACCCGCTCATCGTTGCGCCGCGCGCAAAACGGGTCCGCCCGCGCCATCGCTCAAAGTCACGCCATGGCGCGACAGCTCCGTGGACAGCAGCGCGCGATCGCCCACGAACGAGAAGGACACCAGCGCGCCCTCGCGCCCAACGGCCTCGATGCGAATTTGCGAGATCAAAGTCGCCGCAGCCTGTTCGAGGCCGGACTTGATCTGCTCCCATTGCCGTTCGCTTTGATAGAGCGCCTGCGCCGAGACGCGATTGCTTTGCGTCCCCACGCCAGAAATGCGGGCTTTCCATTCATTCTGCACGCGCTGGCTGGCTTGATCGGCGAGCGAGGCCAACGAGGCCCTGAGCGCATTGGCGTCGCCGCTAAGGCCGGCGGACACCTCGCCGCGATCGCGCCGCACCCCGTTCGGGCCAAGCTCAATCAGCGAGGCGGTGGCGACATTGCCTTGCGTGCGCAGCGTCGCGTAGATCGCGGAATTTGCCGCGGCTGATTGGGCGAATGGCGCGGCCGTCTCCCAGGATGGCGGGCCGCTCAAACCCGCGGGCGCCACAACGAGCGGCGCCAGTTCTTGGTCGAAACCGCCATTGGCCCAAACATCGCGCCACGCAGCCGCCGTCTCCGGCGCGACGTCCGCAATCGCGGCTGGCACGATCAAAACAGGGGCGGTGCGCGTATCGACTACGCGAAGCTGGCGCGCCTGAAGCAGCGAACGAATGCCCGCAGGGTCAAAGCGAACCGTGAGGCGCCCAATGTAACGGGTTCCCGAGCGGCGCTCCTCATTCACGTCCACCGTTTGCACCAGCCGGTCCAGGGTGGCGTTGTCGACGTCCGGAATGCCTGCGCGGCCAAGCTCTTCAGGCAGCGTGACGCGGCGAACCAAACGCTCAAAGCCGGCGCGCTGGGCGGCGGCGAAGCCGGCCTGTTGGGCGGCCGCGCCATTGGCGGCGGTCTCATCCACATAGATGCCCGAAACCGCAAAGACGTTTTCCCGCTGTGCGCTTGCCGGGGCCGGCGCGAACGCGCACAAGGCCGCGAAGACAAAAGCGGCGAAGGCGGCCAAAGGCGTGGCTTTCATGTCGAATCCTCGATGCGGGAGCGGCAAGAACCTAGCCGGCGGGGAATCGCCTATCAATGTGGCGGCTTCGGGACTCGGACTTTGATGGCGTCCAACGGAACAAACGGACTGACTTATGCACAGGCCGGCGTCGATATTGACGAAGGCGAACGGCTGGTCGAATTGATCAAACCGGCGGCGAAATCAACCGCCCGCCCAGGCGCTGAAGCGGGTTTAGGCGGCTTCGCGGCCGTGTTCGACCCCAAGGCGGCCGGGTTCAAAGACCCCATCTTTTTCGCCACCACCGATGGCGTCGGCACCAAGCTCAAGATCGCGATCGAAAGTGGGCGGCATGAAACCGTGGGGATCGATCTGGTCGCCATGTGCGTGAACGACCTCTCGGCCCAAGGCGCCGAGCCGCTCATGTTCCTGGATTACTACGCCACATCGAAGCTCAACGCCGAGCAAGCGGCCACGGTGGTGCGCGGCATTGCTGAAGGTTGTCGCCAAGCTGGCTGCGCGCTGGCGGGCGGCGAGACGGCGGAAATGCCGGGCATGTACGCTAAAGGCGATTACGACCTCGCTGGCTTCGCCATTGGCGCGGCCGAACGCGGCACGCTGCTGCCGCGCATGGATGACATGAAAGCGGGCGATGTGCTGATCGGCGTCGCCTCCAGCGGCCCGCACTCGAACGGTTATTCGCTGGTGCGCAAAGTGGTTGAACGGTCGGGCCTGACTTGGGATGCGCCCGCGCCGTTCGAGCCCGGCAAGCAACTCGCCGAAGCGCTGCTGGCGCCGACGCGCATTTATGCGCGTGCGCTGAAGCCGGTGTTCGCCAAAAACCTCGTCAAAGGCGGCGCGCACATTACCGGCGGAGGCTTGGTCGAAAACACGCCGCGCGCCCTGCCGGATTCACTTGTCCCGTCTTTCGATTGGAGCGCCTGGAAGCGCCCGGCTGTATTTGAATGGCTGCAAAGCGTCGGCGGCACGCCGGAAGACGATCTGCGCCGCACCTTCAATCTCGGCGTCGGCTTTGTGCTGGTAGCGGACGCAGCACATGCAAGCGCCATCGTCGCTGAACTCGAAGCTGGCGGCGAGCGCGCCTTCGTGATGGGCGAACTCAAGTCAGCATGAGCCGCAAGCGTGTCGCCGTCCTTATTTCCGGGCGCGGCAGCAATCTGCAGGCGCTGCTGGACGCGGAGCAGGACGCGTACGAGATCGTCCTCGTCGTCTCCAACGCGCCAGATGCCGAAGGGCTGACGCGCGCGGCCCAAGCGGGCGTGGAAGCGCTGACGCTCGATCACCGGCCCTATGGCAAAAATCGCGAAGCGTTCGAACGCGACCTGGATTCACTGCTGATCCATCGCAACATCGAACTGGTCGTGCTGGCCGGCTTTATGCGCGTGTTGACGCCCTTCTTCGTCCATGGCTGGAAGGATCGGCTGATCAACATCCATCCTTCGCTGCTGCCTAAATATCCCGGCACGAAAACCCATGAACGCGTTCTGGAAAATGGCGACGCCGAACATGGCTGCACCGTGCATCTGGTGGTCGAGGATGTGGATAGCGGCCCCATCCTCGGCCAAGCCAAGCTGCGCGTGCAGCCAGGCGATACGTCGCAAACTTTGGCGGATCGGGTGCTCGAATTGGAGCACGCGCTTTACCCACGCTGCGTCGCGGCCTATGCGCGAAGCTTGGGAGGTCGCCCATGAAGCGCTTTATCCTGCTGCTTTGCTCAGTATTGCTCGTTGCCTGCGCCACAACACCCGCCGCCACGACGGGTTCACTGGCCGAACAACTCGGCGCCGATGAGCGCGGCATGCGCTCCTATGTGTTGGTGATCCTAAAAACCGGGCCCTACACGCCGGCTTCGGAGCAGGAATCCAGCACGTTGTTCGCGGGTCATTTCGCCAACATCGAACGGCTCGCCAATGAGGGCCATTTGCTCGTAGCCGGGCCCCTAGGGGAGAACGACAACGCCTATCGCGGCATCTTCGTGATCAGCACCGCCAGCATCGATGAAGCGCGCGCCCTCGTCGCCACCGACCCAACTGTCGCCGCGGGCGTCTTCACCGTGGAAGCTTACCGCCTCTATAGCAGCGCCGCTTTGATGCAGATTCCGGAACTGCACCGGCAGATCACAGAATAATCCAGTCCGCTTCCGGCGAGACGATCCCGGCGCGCCGGCCTATAATCCCAGCTTTGGAGCGCCTCTCATGGCGGAGCGCGATTACGTTCTTGGCACGCACGATGACGAGATTTATCGGCTCGGGTTTCAGCACCGGGTCTGGCGCCCGCGTGCGCTCGACGCCTGGGCTCGCGCGCACATTGGCGATGGCTCGCGCGTGATCGATTTCGGGGCTGGGCCAGGCTTCGCCACCATGGACTTGGCGGAAATGGTTGGTCCCACGGGCGAAGTGCACGCGCTTGAGCGCTCCCGCCGATTTCTCGACACCCTTGAAGCGCAGGCCAAGGCGCGCGGGTTCACCCAGGTGAAAGCGCATGAACTCGACGTCGTCGCCGATCCGATTCCGGTGAAGGATGCGGACGCTGCATGGGCGCGCTGGATCTTCGCGTTCCTGCCCAATCCGAAAGCGGCGTTGAAAAAGCTGGTCGATTGCCTCAAACCCGGCGGGGCGCTGATCTTCCATGAATATGTCGACTATCAAACTTGGCGTCTCGCGCCGCCCGCTCCGAATTTCGAACGCTTCGTCGATGAAGTCTCCGCCAATTGGCGCGCCTCGGGGGGCGAGCCTGACATTGCGCGCGAGTTGCCGGCCTGGCTCACCGAAATGGGCGTGAAGCTGGAAAGCTTGCGCCCTTATGTCGACGTCGTTTCCAAGGACGATAATGTATGGCGCTGGCCGGTCGGCTTCTTCGACATTCACATTGACCGCTTGCTCGAGCTCAATCGCATCACGCCGCACATGGCGCAGGAGATGCGCGATGAATTCGCGCGCGTTTCCCAGCAGCCCGGCACGCTGATGGTGACCCCGCTCGTGCTCGAAATCATCGCGCGGAAATAGTGGCGAGGCGTCGCTCGCAGGCGTAGGCTGGCCGCGTCCAACTCAGGGAGATGCACATGTCTGGGAAAACACCGGGCGGGCCACTGCCATCGCAAACTGGCACAACGCAAAAGGGCGCGCCCGCACCGGGCAAAGGCACGGCGCCCGCTTCCGCGCCGCCGGTCGATAAAAGCGGCAAATCGAAAAAGTAGAGATGAGGACTGGGGACTCACGAATCCCCAGTCCCTAATCCCTGGCGCCTAGCCCCTATTAGCCGACGATTTCAGCGTCGGTGAAGAAGAACTTGATCTCGTTCTTCGCGTTGTCGAGCGAATCTGAGCCGTGCACGGAATTGGCTTCGATCGATTCCGCGAAGCGTTTGCGGATCGTGCCTTCGGCGGCGTTGGCCGGATTGGTGGCGCCCATAACGTCGCGATATTTGGCGACGGCGTTTTCACCCTCAAGCACCTGCACTACCACCGGGCCCGACATCATGAAGCTGACGAGATCCTTGAAGAACGGGCGTTCTTTGTGGATCGCGTAAAAGCCTTCGGCTTGTTCGCTGGAAAGCCTCAGCCGCTTTTGCGCAATGATGCGCAGGCCGCTCTCTTCGATCACGGCGTTGATAGCGCCCGTGAGGTTACGCTTGGTCGCGTCCGGCTTGAGGATCGACAGCGTACGTTCAACGGCCATGGGAAAAGCTCCGGCGGAAAATCAGGGAAAGAGGAGCCGGGTCTATAGCCGCCGGCTCCTGGCCCGCCAAGTGCGTCAGAGACGCCCCATGCCTGCCATCCGTTTCAGAAACACCGGAGAGACGAAATTTTCCCATCCGTACTCGTGAAAATGTTGAGCCTCTCCGCTGAAAAATCCTGCGTCACCATACTGTCGGGGGTGATGATGCGCGTACGCGGGGGCAGCGTAGATTGGTCGATGGCGCTCGCATCCGTTCCAATCAAGTGCTGGAACCGCGAAGCCCCGCACGTGTCTTGCGCCGTCGCCGCCTCAGGGCTGTCGGGCGCAGCTGCTACCGGCGCCTCAGTCGTGGGCGGAGCAGAAGTGGTCTCAGGCGACGTGCAGGCAGCGCCCAGCAGGGCGAGCGAAACGATAATGGCGCGCATAGTCTTCCTCTAAATTACCCGCAACGCAGACTTTCGACGCGTCCGTCCCGGCCAAGCTGAATGGTGAGTCGCTCAGCGCTGAAATCCATGGTCATGGCGCAACCAAAGCAGACGACGCGGGCGTTGGAGGGCGTTTGAAATTCGCGCGGCGTCTTGCCGATCAGACTTTGGTTAGCGGCGATCCCGCACGTATCCTGTTCCTGGGCGCGCGCCGTGCGCTGCGCATCGGCAGCTTCACGCTGATAGTCGCGGCCGATGCGATCCAGATCGCGCGAGGTTTGCGGCTGCGCCACGCATGCGGCGGCGGCGAGCGTCAAACCCAGGGCCAGAACAAGCGCCCGTTTCATGCCTGCTTCTCCCATTTGCCCGCCGCGCTCTCGCGCCAATAGGAGGCGGTAACGCCCGCTTCCTTCGCCTCTTTCCAGCGCGAACGCGCCAAAACCAAGGCGGCCTCGTCGCGCCCGTCAAACATGAGGCACGCGCGCTCAAACCCGCTGAGATCGCCCGCCTCGGCGCCATCAATCAGAAACAGCGCCTGCGCGCCGTTTGGATTACCGCCGCCAGTGGTGAGCAAAACCGGCTGACGCTCAGCGTTCGCGCCCTCGCGCGCATGGGGCACAAAGCTCTCGTCGCGAAAGGTCCAGAGCACCGAGTCGAGCGCATCGAGCCGATCTTCCGAGCCGCCACGTACCAGCGCCCGCCACCCACGCTGTAGACACTTCTCCAGCAAAGGCGGCAACGCACGTTCTAAATCAGTGCGTTCAAGATGGTAGAACCAGAGCTCCGCCATCACTCCTCATACTTGTTCGCGATCAGCCGATTCAGCAGCCGCACGCCATAGCCGGTGGCCCAGGCAGGGTAGAGCGGGTCTTCGTACGGGCCCGGCTTCCAGGCCGTGCCGGCGATGTCGATATGGGCCCAATCCACGCCGTCTTTCACGAAGCGCTTGATGAATTGCGCGCCGATGATCGAACCGGCCACCGGCTTGCCGGCGATGTTTTTCATGTCGGCATTGGGGCTGTCGATCAGCTTGTCGTACGCGGCCGCAAGCGGCATGCGCCACACCAGTTCGCCTTCCGCCGTGCCGGCTTGCTCGATGGCGTGGGCGAGGTCTTCGTCATTGCTGTAAAAGCCCGCATATTCGTGGCCGAGCGCCACAATCACTGCCCCAGTGAGCGTGGCGAGATCGATCACCGCCGTCGGGCTGAATTTTTCCTGCACATAGGTCACGGCGTCGGCGAGGATGAGCCGGCCTTCCGCATCCGTGTTCAGAACTTCAATGGTTTGGCCTGACATTGTTTTCACGATGTCGCCCGGACGCTGCGCGTTTGGACCCGGCATGTTTTCCACCAACGCCACCACGCCAACCACATTGGCCTTGGCCTTGCGCGCGGCGATCGCTTTCATCGCGCCGGCGACAGCCGCCGAGCCGCCCATATCGCCCTTCATTTCATCCATGCCGGCGGCGGGCTTGATGGAAATGCCACCCGTATCGAAGGTGACGCCCTTGCCGACCAGCGCCATCGGCCGCGCCTTCTTCGAGGCCATGCCTTTCCAGTTCATCACGACGAGACGCGCTTCGCGCACGCTGCCCTGGGCGACGCCAAGCAGCGCGCCCATGCCCAGCTTTTCCATCGCCGCCGCATCGAGAATCTCAACCTCGACGCCAAGCGGTTCCAATTCGCTCTTGATACGGTGCGCGTAAGAGTCGGGATAGAGCACGTTGGCCGGCTCACTGACGAGGTCACGGGCGAAGAACACGCCGTCGACCACCGGGCCGTCTTTCTCAGCCCTTGCACGCGCAGCCACGGCGCCATCGACCATGGCGATCTGCACGTCTTTCAATGTGGGCTTCTGCTCGGGCTTTAGCTTGGTGCGATACGTGTCGAAGCGGTAGGACGCCATGCGCGCGCCGAAGGCGGCGCGCGAGCCGGCGTCGGACTTGGCGACGTTCGGCAATTGGTCTGGCTGCAGCACCAGATGCTCAACCCCAGACGTAAGCACCCGCTTCACCGCATTGCCAGCCCAGCGCTCGACCGCCAATCCGTCCGCCCGATCCAGCGCACCGAGGCCGATCACCGTGACCCGGGCGAACTCGAGCCCGTCCGGGGCGAATATATCCACAGCCTGGCCGGCCGCGCCGGTAAAGCGGGCGGCGGCCAGGGCCTTGGCCAAACGCCCGCCCGAGGCCGTGTCCAGCGCCTGAGCGGCTGGGAGCAGCTGCCCGCCCTCGCCAGCCATTACCGCCACGGCGTCGCCGCGGCCCTCGGTTACGAAACGAACGTCCATAAAGTCTCCGGCAAAAAATTTGCGCAGAACCAGGGGGCGTGGGGCCGCCCGCTTCAAGTCTGCTGCGGCCAGTGGTAGCGCATGCGCGACATTATTGAAAAGCTGACGCCGGGACGCGCCCGGCTCTGACCGGGCCTCAAAACGCCCTATTGCGACGCCACTCAAAACCGGTTCCAAACTCTCCGCCATAGATGAACACGTTTTCAGCCTACGTTTTCCGGCAGGCGCTGGGTCCCTTACTGGCGATCCTTGGCGCGTTGGCCGCGATCGCCATCCTGACCCAGGGGCTGAACCAGCTCGACATTATCATCACCAACCGGAACGCCGGCTTCGCCTTCGCCTGGGTCACGATCCTGGCCATCCCCCAACTGATATCGCTGATCCTGCCTTTGGCGGTGTTCTTCGCGGTGCTCTACGCGCTCAACCGAATGCAGAGCGATAGCGAGATCGCCGTGGCTTATTCAGCCGGAACCTCGCGCGGCCGCATTGCGCGACCGATCCTGCAACTCGCCTTCCTCGCGGCGCTGGTCCATCTGACGATCAATGTCCTGATCCAGCCTGCGGCGATGAATGAGCGGCGCCAGGTTTTCTATCAACTGCGCACCGACATCGCCTCAAGCCTGGTGCGGGAAGGCTCGTTCACCACGCCGAGCGAAAACCTGACGCTTTATGCGCGCGAGCGCGGTTCGGGCGGGGAGATGCGCGATCTGCTCATCAATGATGCGCGGCCAGAATTTCCCATCACCTACACCGCGCGCGCCGGCGCGGTGGTGATGATTGACGGTCAGCCCGCCATGGTGCTGCGTGACGGCCAAGTGCAGCGTCAGGTCGCGGACGGCACTGTCGATGTGCTCGACTTCGATCGCTACACGCTGCAATTGGGCAACTTCTTCGATGATGAGGGAGACGATTTCTACCTGAAGCCCTCTGACCGCTATCTCCACGAACTCTTTTTTCCCGACATGACGTCCCATTACGACCAGACTCATGTCGACGAATTCCTGGCTGAGGGACATTCGCGCCTTTCTGCGCCGCTGCTTAATATCGCCATGACCCTCATCGCCTTGTGCGGCGTGCTGGTGGGGGAGTTCAGCCGTCGGGGTTATCTGCGGCGCATGATGATCGCCGCTGGCGTGGCGATGAGCGTGCGCTTGCTGGCTTTGGTGGTTCAGTCCGCTGCTGGTGAAGATCCAAGTCTCAACGCGCTGCAATACGCCTTGCCGATCGTGACCTCGCTCGTTTGCCTGGTGATGCTGGGCGGGCGCGCACCGCGCCGGAAACGCGTAACGCCCGGTCCGGATTGGGCGGGCGTTGGGGCTGAGGCGCCCGCGCGATGATTGCGCGCCTCGACATATACATTACACGCCGCGTTCTCGGCGGGATCGCCGTCGCACTCGGCTGCGTGCTGGTTTCGATCTTGCTGATTGACCTTGTGGAGCAAATGCGCTCGCTCGGCTCGCGCGTTGAACTCAGCTTGTTGGAGGCGCTGCGCCTCACGCTGATGAAGACCCCCATGTTGATCGAGCAGACGCTGCCCTTCGTTGTGCTGGCTGGAACCATGATGGCGATCATTGGGCTCAATCGCACCAGCGAGCTCGTCTCCATGCGCGCTGCTGGCGTCTCTGCATGGCGCTTCCTGGCGCCCGCCTCGGCCACTGGTTTCGCGCTTGGCGTACTGGTGATCACCGCGCTCAACCCGCTCGGCGCACATCTTTATCAGGGTTTCGAGCAGGCCAAGGCAGAAGCCTTCGCCGAACGCAATTCCAGCGGCGGCGGCGATCAAACCGGGGTCTGGATTCGCCAAGGCGATCCCACTGGCCAAGTCGTGATCCACGCCGACCGCGTCGACCCCAATGGCTCCACGCTCTACGGCGCCACTTTCATGTTCTTCGAGGTGCAGCAGGATGTGCTGCGCTTCACCCGGCGCATCCGAGCGGAGACCGCCGAGTTGAAGCCCGGCTTCTGGCAGCTCAGCGATTTGGTGGAGGCGACGCCCGGCGGCACGCCCGTGCCGCAAACCCACCTCGCCATCCCGACCAATATCGATCCCACTGAAATGTTGGACCGCTTCGTCGTGCCGGCGACGCTCTCCTTCTGGGCGCTGCCGGGATTCATTGCGGAGGCGAGACAAGCGGGTTTTGCGCCTACCCGCTATGAACTTAAATGGCAGAGCTTGCTGTCCTACCCGCTCATGCTCGCCGCAATGGCCGGTTTGGGGGCGGCCTTCTCCCTGCAATTGCAGCGCCTCGGCAATCTGGCGCGCTGGGGCTCGGCCGGCGTGGGCCTTGGCCTGTTTCTCTTTTTCTACAGTCAGCTGGCAGGCGCTTTCGCGATCACCCAGTCCGTGCCGGCTGCGGCGGCGGCTTGGAGCGCGCCGCTGGCGGGCATGTTTATCGCCCTCGCCATGGTCGCTTTTCTGGAAGACGGCTGAGATTGCGTCCGCCCATCTGGCGAAGCGGCGCCACAGCCTGGGCGAATCCGTAGTATCGGGAGGTTCGCCGCAGCGGTCGCCCTGGACGCCCGCCGCGGAGCGCGACTAGGGTGGCGCTTGCGGGGAGATTTTAGAGGGATGCGGATGGTCCGTTCGGGGGACACGGCCGATCGATCGGCCGAACGGACGTCTTCCTCGTGGACGGCGATCGCCGCCGCGCTCGCCTTTACCGTCGCGCCCACTGTCGCCGGCGCTCAAACCCCGACCGAGCCCGCACAACCGGCCGCCGAACCCACCCAGCCCGCGCCCGCAAGCACCGTCGCGCCCGCACCGATCAGCAACGCCGAAGCGCCGCAGGCAGTCGACGCGCCGTCCGCCGCGCGAGCCGCTCAACCGGATCAGGACCTGGTGTTGTTGGAGGCGGACGTCATCATCAATGACGAGGCCGCGCAGACCGTTACAGCCGAAGGCGACGTGCAAGTGCGCCACCTCGGCCGCACCATGCGGGCCGATACGCTCGTCTATCACCTCGACACCGGCCAGGTTGAAGCCAGCGGCAATGTTGAGATCATCAACGCCGACGGCACCGCCACATATGCCGAGCGCGTCGAGGCTGATGATGAGTTGAACGTGGCGGTCGCCAACGAACTGCGCGCGCGCTTGGGTCAGAACGGTTCGCTGGCCGCGCGCACCGTCCTGCGCCACGGCCCCGGCGAAAGCGAGCTGCGCAATATCATCTACACCAGCTGCCCGATCTGCCGGACCAGCGAACGCCCGCCAACCTGGAGCCTGCAAGCGCGGCGCGCGATCCAAGATCGTGAAAGCCGCACCATTTCCTATCAAAGCGCGACGCTCGAAGTCGCCGGCGTGCCGGTGCTGTACCTTCCATATTTCGCGCACCCCGATCCGTCCGTGGGTCGCGCCTCGGGGCTGCTGCCGCCCGATTTCGGACGCAATAGCCGGCTCGGCACGTTTTACGAGCAGCCCTATTACTGGGCCATTTCGCCGTCGCAGGACGCCACCGTCTCAGCCATGGTCAGCAGCCATGTGCATCCGCTTTTCGGCGTGGAATATCGTAAGCGCTTCTGGTCGGGCTCGATCGAAGCGCAAGGCACTGTCACGTACGAGCAGGACTTTGACGGCGACGGCAACACCTTTGGCGATGAAACCTATCGCTCCAGCCTGTTCGCCCAGGGCCGCTTTCATGTGAACGATTATTGGGATTGGGGTTTTGGCGCGGAACGCATTTCCGACGACCTTTACCTGCGCCGCTACGATATTCGCGGCGCCAATGAAGAACGCGGTCCGTTCCTCGGCACGCGCACGCGGCTGATCTCACAGCTCTACGCCCAGGGTCAGGACGAAAGCTCTTATTCGTCAGTCGCGTTCGTATCGTTCCAGGGCCTGCGCGCGAACGACTCCACCTTCAACCTGCCGCTGATCCTGCCTTATGCGGAATATGACGGCGTGTTCGACGAGCCAGTGCTCGACGGACAAGTGCGGCTGCAAGCCAATACGGCGATGCTGCAGCGCTCCGAATATAGCGCCGGCCGCGGCGACGATGCGCGCGTGTCTGTTTCTGCGAAGTGGCGCAACGAAGCCATTTTCGGCCCCGGCATGCTTTTCTCGCCGTTTGCGCAGGCGCGCGGCGACCTCTATCGCGCCGAAACCAGCCTCGACCATTATGAGACCTTCGGACGCGCGCTTGGCTATGCCGGCGCCGAGGTGTCGTGGCCGTTCATGCGCGCTGGCGAGAAAGTCGACATTGTGGTCGAGCCGGTCGCCATGGTGGCCTATGCCAGCGACGACGAACCGGACGACCGGATTGTCAACGAAGACAGCTTGGCGTTCGAACTGGACGATTCGAACCTGTTTAGGCCGAACGGCGCTCCCAATTACGATCTCTGGGAACGCGGCGGCCGGGCCACGCTCGGCGTTCGGGCCAGCGCTCGAGCCCATACGGGGGAAACGGCGAGCGTCACGTTCGGCCGGCGCTGGCGTCAGGAGGCGGACGACCAATTCAGCACCGCCAGCAATCTGAGCGACAAAACTTCGGACTGGATTGGGGCCGTGGGGGTCGATCTCGGCCGGTATCTTGGCGCGGACGTCCGGTTCCGGCTCGAAGATGAAAGCCTGGAACTGCGCCGCCTGGATGTGGGCGCCCGCGCCGCCTGGAGCCGGTTCTACGGCAATGCGCGTTATTATTCGATCGATGACGTCCTGGCCGGCGGCGACCCCAGCGAGGAAATCAACGGAACCGTGGGCGTGGAGATCGCCCGCGGCTGGAGCGCCGAGGCGGGACTGCGTCGCGACCTGGATTCAGGTATAAATCTGAGCCAACAAAT
Organism: Hyphomonadaceae bacterium; assembly: GCA_033764855.1. Classification (GTDB taxonomy): domain Bacteria; phylum Pseudomonadota; class Alphaproteobacteria; order Caulobacterales; family Aquidulcibacteraceae; genus Vitreimonas. The sequence goes on from JANRIP010000003.1 coordinate 63,259, forward strand.
CCGCGCAATCTACCAGGATGATTGCACCTTCCTGGAGATCGCCTACACCCGCTCCGAAACTCGGGACCGTACGCTCGGACCGAGCGAGGGGCTCCAAATCCGGATCGGGCTGCGCTCGCTCGGGGTCGTGGGCGGGAGCTGAGGCGGAGTGAAGATGAAGTTGAAGCATGTTTGGGCGGCCGCCATGTTTGGGGCGGCGGCGCTGGCGGGAAGCGGTCAGGCCTACGCCCAGCTCTCTGAATCCGTAGCCGTGATCGTCAATGATGACGTGATCTCGACTTATGACGTCCGCCAGCGGGCGGCGCTCCTGCTGGTATCGGCAGGGATGCAGTCGACCCCGGAATTGCAGCAACGCGCGCGCGCCCAGGCCATGCGCGACCTGGTCGATGAGCACCTGCAATTGCAAGAGGCGAAGAATTTCGACATCGCCATCACCCCGGCTGAGATTGACCGCCGCATCGCCGATATCGCCCAGTCAAACCGCACCACGCCGGAAGGTCTGGCCCAAAGCCTCGCCGCCGCCGGCGCCAGCATCGGCTCCCTGCGCAGCCAGATGGAAGCCGACATCGCCTGGAACCGCTTGATGCGGGGTCTTTACGGCAATCGCGTCCGCGTTTCAGAAGTTGAGGTGCGCGAGACCCAGGAGCGCATCGCCGCCAGCGCGACGCGGCCGCAATTCCTGATCTCGGAAATCTTCCTGCCTGCCGAAACCGAGCAACAATTCGCCGAAGCCCAGAACGGCGCGACGCAATTGCTGCAGGAAATGCAGCGCGGCGCGCCATTCCCACTGGTCGCGCGGCAATTCTCCGCCTCCGCGTCCGCCGCGGCTGGCGGCGACATTGGCTGGATCGGCCAGAACGAACTACCGGCTGAATTGCAGCCGCTGGTGGAGCAGTTGCAGCCCGGTCAAGTTTCAGTGCCAGTGCGGGCCTCAAATGGCGTCTATCTGATCGCCATGCGCGATCGGCGCGCCGGCGCGCCCGCCGGTTCAACCTCGCAAGTGACGCTCAGCCAAGTCACCGCACCCTCCGAGCGGGCCGAAACCATTGGCCGCGTCGCCCGCCGCGTGAACAGCTGCGCCAATCTGGAGACGCAGTTCCGCGAGATTCCGGGCATTGCGATCGTCGATCTAGGCCAAGCCACCGAATCCGACCTTTCGCCCGCCATTCGCGATCGCATTGCTGGCGTTCCTGCAGGTTCAGCCACGGCCGTGCAGGACAGCAACGGCCAAGCCAGTGTGATCATTGTGTGCAGCCGCCAAACCGCTGGCGGCGGCGTGCCTACCGAGGCCGAAATTTCCGACCGCCTGTTCCAACAGGAAATGGAGCTGCTCTCGGAGCGCTATCTGCGCAACCTGCGCCGCGAAGCCACCATCATCCAGCGCTGACGCCATGAAGCCGTTGGCCGTCTCGATGGGCGATCCTGCGGGGATCGGCCTCGAATTGGCGGCGCGGGTCTGGGCGCAGCATGATGCGCAAACGCCGCCCTTTGTGTTCATCGGCGACGCGGGCGCGCTTGAGCGCGCGTCGCAGCGCCTTGGCTTGCCCAAGCCGAAGCTGAATGTCGTCTCTGATCCAGCGCAATTGGCGAGCGATGCCGATGCGCTCGGCGTTTTGGAGACGCCGCTGGCGATGGAAGAAACCCCAGGCGAACCCGATCCGGCCAATACCGGCGCCACCATCGCCTGCATCGAGCGCGGCGTGGAGGTGGTGCGCGGCGGTCATGCCGCAGCGCTGGTTACGCTCCCGATCGCAAAAGCGGTGCTGCAGCGCTCGGGCTTTGCTTTTCCCGGCCACACCGAGTTTATCGCTGATCTGACCAAAGATGATCCATGGCCGCATGCGCGCGGCCCCGTCATGATGCTCGCGGGCGCAAGCCTTCGCGTCGCCATCGCCACCATTCACACGCCGCTGCGCGATGTGCCAGCGGCGTTGACCCGCGAGCGCATCATCAATGTTGGGCGTGTTGTGGGCGAAGCGCTGAAGCGGGATTTTGGCGTCGCCGCGCCCCGCATCGCTCTCTGCGGCCTCAATCCGCACGCGGGCGAGCACGGCCACATTGGACGCGAGGAAATCGAAATCATCGATCCCGCCGCCGCAACCTTGCGCCTGGAAGGCTGGGACGTCAGCGACGCCCAGCCCGCCGATTCCATGTTTCACGAGCAAGCGCGCGGCGGTTACGACGCCGCCATCGCGCTCTATCACGATCAAGGCCTCATCCCGCTCAAGACGCTGCATTTCTGGGATGCTGTGAACGTCACACTCGGCTTGCCCATCGTGCGCACCTCGCCCGATCACGGCACCGGCTTCGATATTGCCGGCGAGGGCAAGGCGCGCCCGGAGAGCTTTATCGCTGCGCTGAAGCTCGCCCAGGAGATGGCCGCGCGCCGCGCCGGCGCATGAACGCCGACGACGACCTGCCGACGCTGCGCGAAGAGCTCGAAGCGCACGGCCTCTGGGCCAATAAAGCGCTCGGCCAGCACTTTCTGCTCGACCTCAACATCACCCGTCGCATCGCGCGCACAGCCGGCGAGCTTGAAGGCCAGCAGGTGATCGAGGTCGGTCCCGGCCCCGGCGGATTGACCCGCGCTTTGCTGGAAGCGGGCGCTCACGTCATCGCCATCGAGAAAGATGCACGCTTTCTGCCGCTGCTCGAACCTTTGATCGAATGGAGCGGCGGACGGCTGAAGCTCGTGCATGACGATGCGCTCGCGGTGCATCAGGAAATGCTTATCGATCGGAAACCGGCGCAGATCATCTCAAACCTGCCCTACAATGTCGGCACGCCGCTGCTAGTGAAATGGCTGAAGGCCGGACCATGGCGCGGCGCCATGACGCTCATGTTTCAAAAAGAGGTCGCCCAGCGCATTGTCGCTAAATCCGGAAGCGATGCGTACGGACGCCTCGCCGTGTTGGCGCAGGCGCGTTGCCAGGCGCGGCTTGAATTCACCGTGCCGGCGCGCGCCTTCACGCCCCCGCCCAAGATCGCCTCCGCAATTGTGCGGCTTGTCGACCGCGCCGACCCTTATGCCGATCTGGACGCACTTGAACGCGTCACCGCTGCAGCGTTCGGGCAAAGACGCAAAATGCTGCGCGGCGCCCTGCGCGCTTTGACGGAAGAGCCAGAAGCCCTGCTCGAACGCGCTGGCTTGACGCCCACGGCCCGCGCCGAGGAAATCGATCAAGCCGGCTTTCGCCGCTTGGCCGATGCGTGGCGCGCGGCGCAAAAATGAAATCCCCCGCCGCTTGCGCGAACGGGGGCGGGCCAGGGTCGGGGCCCAAGTCTCACTGGAGCAAACTCTAAACTTACCAGACGCCGGAGCCGACGCCGCCATCCATGCTCATGGCGCCGTTAAAGCTCGTCTCGGTACGCACTTCGCGCAGCTCTTCGCCGCGAATGCGGACCATCTTGTCGCCGGCGCCGTAGCGGCGCAGCAGCGAGCGTTCATTGCACGGACGGCGCTCGATCTGCGGACGGCACGTCGCTTGGCCGTTCTGATACCAAAGCGCCTCGCCGCTTTCGCAATCGAAGGTGCGCCCATCCATGGTCACGCGCATGTGCGTGCCGGCGACGCAGCGATAAAGCTCACCCGTATAATCTTCGCGCACATCACGACCGCCAAAAGTCTGCGAGGCCGGATGCGGGTTGTTGCTGGCGTCGAGGCAGATGGCTTGCAACAGCAGCATGCGATCGAACGCGACGCGCTCCATCGTTGTAGCGCTTTCAGCGACCGCAAGCGCGCTATTGGTGACCCCCGCATAAGCCGAAGCGCCCGCATCGGCGACGACATTGGAGCGGATGATGGTGTCGCCCACGCTGGCATTGGCGACTGCAATCGCCACCGCGCTCGCCGCCGCTGAGGCGCGCGCGCCGGAATTCACCACGACAATATTGGGCGGGGGCACATGCGGCGGAGGCACGACGATGCTCGGACGCGTGCAGCATGGCGGCTGCGGCGGCGGACAACTCGGCGCCCCGCCGCAATCGGCCGACGCCTCCACCGGCAATAGCAACAAGCCCAAAGCCGCAATGGCGAAGGCGATGGCCGCCAAAATGTACCGGGCTGATACGCTCATACGCCCCAACTCCTCATTCTCGCCCGGCGCGCTGCAATTGCGCGGCCACGCTTCGCGCCACGCGGGAAAGGCGCCCCCAAAGCTCCGGCGTAGAGCTTGCGTTCGATCCATCAGATCAAGGCGAGCGAGACTGACACCCAACATGATGGGCGAAGAGACCTTTCATCCCGACACACGGGCCCTATTAGCTTATGGCCGTGCCTTGGCGGGTGCGGGCGTGGCGCCCAAGAAGGGTCGCGCCGACCAGGTGCTTGAGCGCCTCATGGTTATCGAGCGCATGAAAGATGGCCGCCTGCCCGTGCGCACGTTCGGCGCGGATTTGATTAAGAGTTTTGGCCGCGACATTAAGGAACACGATTTCGCGCGCTTCTTTCTGGAGCCCGACCTCAGACTGTTTGCCGCGCTGATCGAGTCCAGCGTCGCGGCAGGCGGCCCTGCCATCGCCCGCGTCTTGGCTGAAGCCGCCGACGGCAAGAAGCTGGGCGCCGAAATCCTGATCACCCCGCTCAAGGTCGAGCGCATGTTTGGTGAACGCTTCCTTTGCCTGTTCCAGCCGCTCGGGGGGGAAAGCTTCCTCGCCGGTCAGCCGATCGTGCGCTTGAAGCTCGGCTCACTGCATCCGCCCGAAGCCAAGACGCCTAAGGGCGTGCGGCTGGTCGTGGTTAACGATTAAGCCTTGGCGCGGCGCCCGAGCGCCTTGTCCAGCGCCACCAGAATCAGAGCGCCGATCACGAACGCACCCGATAAAGCGCTGATGCTGGCGATGAGCTCAGGCGTGCTCATCTGCGTCGGATCCATGAAATAGTACGCATACCAGCCGTCAAAGGCGCCGCGCGTCAGCGCATAGGCGGCGTAAGCGAGCGGCCACAGCGCGCAAATAAATGCATCGCGCCATTTGAGCTGTCCGTGCGGGCGCGCGAGCCAGAACAGCGCGAACAGAATCGGCGTCACGCTATGCAGCAGAATGTCCGCCAGCAGCTGCAGCCCTTGCGGGTCCCAGCGCGGGGCGAGCAATAAATGATACACCGAGCCCACGAAAAGGATCGCCGTGGCGCCCATCGCCTCGGAGGTCGCGACCGCCTCCGAGTTCCGCACCGGATCAAACACGGCGCGCAGCCAAAGCAGCGTCACCAGCGTGTTGGTGAGCAGCGTGAAATAGCCAAAGAAGCGCCAGAATACAGCAAGCACGCTGCCGCCATTGGACTCCATGTCGCCCAACATCAGCATCGCCTGCAGCACAAGTCCAACCGCGCCCGCTAACGCACCGAGCGCGGCAAGCGCGCGAGAGAGACTCATACCGTCGCCATGGCGTCTTCGGCGATCGGGGCATACTCAGGCGCAGGCGCGGCTCTGCCGCGGATCATATCGGAGGCCTTCTCCGCGATCATAATGGTGGGCGCATTGGTGTTGCCGCCAATCAGGGTCGGCATCACGGAAGCATCGATCACGCGCAAGCCTTGGACGCCGCGCACGCGCAACTGTCCATCGAGAGGCGCCTTGGCGTCCACGCCCATGCGCACAGTGCCAACAGGGTGATAGAGCGTTTCCGCCGTGCGCCGGATCCAAGCGTCGATCTCATCATCGCTTTGCGCCGCTGCGCCCGGCGCGATCTCCGCGCCGCGATACCCGTCAAACGCCTTTTGCGCGATGATGTCGCGGATTATCCGCACGCTATCGCGCATAGTGCGCATATCGTTCGGCGCGGAGAAGTAACGCGGATCGATTGCCGGCGGCGCAAACGCATCGCGCGAGGCCAATGTCACTGTACCCCGGCTTTCAGGCCGCAGGGCGCAAGTGTGGATCGTGAAACCATCGGTTTCCGCCGGAATCCGCCCATGATCGCGCATCAGCGCATTGACAAAGTGAATCTGAATGTCCGGGCGATCCAGCTCCGGACGCGTTTTCAAGAATGCGCCAGTGTGCAGGTGAATCGTCCGTCCGTGCCCTTGGCCGGTCAGTATGTATTTGACGCCCACCATGGTTTTGCGGGGGCCTTTGAGCAGCGAGTAAAGCGTGACCGGCTTTGGGCATTGATAAAGCACGCCGACATCGATGTGGTCCTGCAGGTTGCGGCCCACCTCTGGATTATCGGCTTTCACCTCAATGCCCAACGCGCGCAATTCTTCCGCTGGACCGACACCCGAAAGCAGCAGCAATTGCGGCGACTGGAACGCGCCCGCGCTCAGCAAGACCTCGCGCTCAGCCCGCACGACTTTCACCGGCTGACCCGGCGCGGCGGCATATTCAACGCCAACCGCTTTGCCATTCTCGATCAGCACCCGCGCCGCATGCGCATTGCTGATCACCGCCAGGTTCGGCCGCGACCCCACGACAGAGCGCAAATACGCGCTCGCCGAAGACCAACGCTGGCCGTTCTTGATGGTCAAATGATAAGTGCCAGCGCCTTCTTGCTGATAGCCGTTAAAGTCGCGCGTCACCGGATGGCCAGCTTGCGCCGCCGCCTGAACGAACATCTTTTGCAACGGGTAGCCTGCCGGTGCACGCGAGACATGAAGCGGGCCGCCTTCGCCGTTCCAAGCGTCGCCGCCATCTTCATGATGCTGTGAGCGCTTGAAGTAGGGCAGCACGTCGGCATAGCCCCAGCCATCGAGGCCAGTTTGGCGCCACTGATCATAATCGCGCGCGTGGCCGCGAATATACATCATGGCGTTGATCGAGGATGACCCGCCCCAGCCGCGTCCGCGCGGCTGAAACAGGCGCCGCCCGCCAAGCTCGGTTTGCGGCACGGTCTCAAACGCCCAGTTCTGCGGGTTCTTGCTGTTGAACAGCTCCGCCGCGCCCGCCGGCATGCGCACCAGCAGACCCTCATTCTTTCCGCCCGCTTCCAGCAACGCCACGCGCACGCGCGGGTCTTCGCTGAGCCGGCTCGCCAGCACGCACCCCGCGCTGCCGGCGCCGACAATCACGTAGTCGAAGCGGTCTCCATGTTCGGCGGCCAAGCGCGCCTCCCTTATGTCTTAGGTTTTGCCGCAGAGAACGCCCCGCGCCACGCGCTGGCAAGTCCTGCCCTACGGTCAAAGCTAAGGAAGTGTTTACGTAAACAAGTCAGTAATGACTCGCATGACCGCCGCTCAAAAGCTCGATTTCGCAGCCGCAGCGAAACTGGCCGCTTCCAGCGGCCCCCGCGCCGTTGAACGCCGCCGTTTCCGGCGCATGCCGATGGTGGTGGCGGGCCGCATGCTCGACGCCGCCGGCCGCGAACATGATTGCCGCACGCTGGACCTGTCGCCCGGAGACGCGCGCATCACCAGCTCCACGCTGCCCGCGATAGATGATCAGGTCGTGCTTTACCTTAACGGCTTTGGCCGCTTGGCAGGCCGCGTGGCGCGTCGCTGTCCAGACGAGGAAGTCGCCATCATTTTCGAGGCCAGCAAGCACAAGCGTGAGAAGATGGCCGAGGCGTTAATCTGGCGGGTCAATGGCGAGCGGCTTGGCTTGCTGAAGACGCCGGATGCGCCGCCGGAAGCCCCCGCGCAGCAGCCGTCAACCACGACGCGCGTCGAAACCGAATTCGGCGACATTATCGAAGCCGAAGTGCTGGATTTCTCGCTGAGCGGCATGACCTTGAAGACTGCGAGCGAGACCCCGCCCATTAGCTCTTGGGTTAAAATCGGCGGGCTCTATGGCCGCGTGGTGCGACCTGTTGAAGGCGGCTTCGCCGTCGATTTCGAGCCACGCGCGATAGCGCGCTACCGCGACCCCCTGACGCACAAGGGTTAAAGCGCGTTCGGCACGGACATTGCAACTTAGCTTCTACCGGCCCCAGCACGCTTTGCGCTGTGCCGGTTTGGCCGTGGAATCACGCCCGCGGCAGGAGCGAATACGGTGAGCGAAGTCGTCGCGCCAGAACGGAACGCCAGCACTGGCCCACAATGGTGGGTGCAGGTGCGCGGCCAGTCCTATGGTCCCTACAGCTTTGAGCAGCTTTGCCGCTTCGTCGAAGAGGGGCGCGTCCGCCCCAACACTTTCGTGTCCGACAAGCCCGAGAGCGGCTGGACTGAAGCGCGCCGGGTTGGCGGGTTAATGCAGCAACAACGCAGCGAGGTGCACACGGCGCCGCGCGTGGAAGCTGCGAACGTGTTCGTGTTCGCCGAAATTCGATCTGGCGCCTGGATGCGCTTCATGGCCGCGCTGGAAGCCATGGGCGCGCTGGTGGAACTGGCGCCTGGCCTTTGGCTGGTGCGCACGCGCCACTCGGCCGGCGTCATCCGCAACAATCTCAGCCAAACGCTCGAACGCGGCGACAAGTTCGTGGTGATGGACGCCACGCGCGATCGCTTCGCCTGGTACAATCTTGGTCCCGAAGTCGATGTCCGCATCGGCCACGTCTGGAACGCGCCGCTGCGCCCGGAACAGAAGTAGGCGGTCACGCCCCGCGATCGGCGAGGCCTGACCTTTTCCTCAGAACGTCGCGCTTAATGTGAGGCGCACATTGCGCCCCGGCAGCGGCAATTCGTTCTTCAAGAACGAACTGTGCACGCGGCCTTCTTCATCAGTGAGATTGCGTCCATTGAGGCTGATCGTCCATGGCCCGCCTTCGCCCTCGGGTCGCCACGCCAAACCCGCATTCACGAACGTAAACCCGTCCGTGACTGTCTCCAACGCAGCCAAACGATCCTGCTTGGCAGTATCAACCGCCTCCAAACGCGCAGTCCAGTAATCGCTCTCCACTTCGACGCCAACAGTCAGCGTCCGCGGAGGAATACGCGGGGGACGCGAACCGGCGTCGAAGCTCGCATTGACCAGATCGAGCGCCGCGTCGCTGCTGAAGCTGAAACCCGCGAGTTCAAATAGCTTCGCCCGCACCGACAGCTCGCCCCCCAAGAAGCTCGCGTCCTGCTCCGCGAAATGGAATACGGGCAGAACCTCCGCGCCTTCGGGGATCGCTGGATCATCCTCACTTGCCGCAAATCCGCTGGTTTCAGATTCTTCATCGAGCCAGAACACGTCTCCACGGTCGACCAGGGCGATATAGTCGGCAAAATCGATGGCGAAGAGGTTCATCTCCACTTGCACCCGATCGCCCTGATAGCGGGATGAGAATTCAAGCGACGTGGCGATCTCCTGGTCGAGCGAGGGATCGCCAAGTTCGTAGTTGCGCGTCGCCAAGTGTGGACCATCGGAGAAAAGTTCAAACGCTGTTGGCGCACGCTCGGTGCGGGCCAAGGTCGCGCCGAAGAACCAATCTTCGGCTGGCCGCAGGAACACGCCGGCTGAGCCGCTGAGGCTGTCAAACTCGCGCGCGCCAAATCGTTCGCTCACCAGCTCGCGCCGCTCAATCCGCGCCCCGCCCTCAAGGCCCCACCTGCCGAAATCGAGCCGCTCGACGACGAATGCGCCAAGGTCGCGCGTATTGACGGGCGCGATGAAAGCCTCTTCGCCTTCGGCGGAAAAATCGACGTCGCTGAGCTGAAGCCCTACGGCGCCTTGCAGCAGCTCTCCGCGATGATGCGCTTCCAGCCTGCCTTCCCAACCATCGCTGAAGAAGCTGGCGCCGGCCGCCCCGTCGGACTCGAATTCAGTGTGCTGATAGTCACTCTGTTGCGCCGCAAAGTCCAAACGATCGAACGCACCCCAATTGACGCGGAAATCTCCCCGCGCCTCATATCGCGTCTGCTCATACGCAATTCGCGCGAGGTTTGGTTCATCCTCGTGCTCTTCGTCCTCTTCCTCGTGCTCGTGTCCAACTAGGCCATACTCGCCCTCGGTGCGCTTAGCGGCCAGACCTACAAAACCCCAACTGCCAACATACGACGCACCAACATCATAGGCGCTGTAATCCGTCCACGTATTCGGCGCGACGCCTTCGGATTCTTCGTGCTCGTCTTCTTCAATCTCGTTGTGCAGCGCGGCGGCGCCTGGAATTTCGTAAGGCTCGGTCTCGCGCTGCGCGATTCCGAAATGCAACGCAAATGGGCCCGCGCCCACGCCCAAGCTCAGCTGGCCTTGGCGCCCCTCATCGACGGTTGAAAACGCCGCCATGGCCTGGCCTTCAACCCCTTCAATCGCCCGGCGCGGAATGGAATTGTCGATAATGTTGACCACGCCGCCGACCGCATTGCCGCCATAGGCCAAGGCCGCCGCGCCGCGCAGTACTTCAATGCGCTCGGCGTCCAAGCCATCGGAGCTGACGGCGTGATCTGGCGAAGCCGTCGAAGCGTCAATCGCCCCAACGCCGTTCTGGAGTACGCGCACGCGATCTTCGCCGAGACCGCGGATAATCGGCCGGCTCGCCCCGGCGCCGAAAAATGAGGTCGCCACGCCGGGCAGCGCGTCGAGGCTATTGCCCAGGCCGCCGTTCAAATTCTCGATCACTTCGTCGCGCCGCAGCACCGTCGCGCCCTGCAGGCTCTCAATGCTTGCCCCCTCAAGCGGGGCGGTGACGACGATTTCCGGTTCGACCTGCGGCGCGCTCTGCGCGCGCGCCAAGGATGGTGTTCCAATCAAAGCCGCTGCCATCAAGGCGCGCGCCGAAACGTGATGCAAAGACACTCGTCTTCTCCGTGATCTAACAAGCGCGCACATGCGCGCGATCACGCGCGGGGAACCCGCGCGGCGATGCTCAGATCAAACGGAAGGGGGACCTCGGCTGTGCCAAGGATGCGCCGGAAACGCGCGCGCCGCCGCAGCCGCGACAGCAGGCGTGACATCCAGCATTGCATGAGAAACTAAGCTCAGCGTCGGCGCATTGGTCAGCGTTGCAAAACCACCGACTGCGAAAGCGTGGCAGATGATGCAGCTCGCTTGGCTATGATCCGTCGGCGCTGAAATGTGCGCCTCGGCATGCGCGGGAGGCTGCGCCGCCACAGCCACATCAATGTGCGGCTGAACGATGAAGACCTGGACGACCAGCGCGAGCGCCGCCAACCAGGCGCCGAGGCGCTGGAAGCGAAGGCTTATCGAAGGGGCGCCATTCTGGCTCATGCGGCCAATTTAGCTTCGCCCCTGAGCCAAACGCAATCGGCGCTCGTCGCGCCGCCAAGCCGATTTGTGGCGCGCTGCAGCGCTCAAGCGAACCGGCTCGGCTTCAAATCGCGTTTGAAGCGTTTCCAGTTCTCCACGTACCCCGCAGCGGAAATGTCAAGGAACTGGCGCTGCGCTTCCTCCAGCTGCCGCGCCGCGCGCGCCGGGACGCCGGTGATCAATGAGCCGTCCTCAAAACTCTTCCGCTCTGTCACCAGAGCGTGCGCGCCAACCAGGCAATAATTCCCGATCCGGGCATGATTGAGCACGGTGGCCTTGATGCCGATCAGCGCCGAATCGCCGATCGTGCAGCCATGCACCATGGCGTGGTGGCCAATGGTGACATTGCGTCCGATCGTCAGCGGCGCGCCATGATCGGCGTGCAGCACGCTGGCGTCTTGCACATTGCTGTTTTCACCGATCACGATCGGGTCGGTATCCCCGCGCACCACCGCGCCGAACCAGACCGATGCATTGCGCTTCAACGTCACTTTGCCAATCACAACGGCAGTGGGCGCTATCCAATAGGCATTCTCATCCTCCACCTCGAGGTCGGCATCGGCGAGCGCGAAAATCGGCATGGCAATTCCTCGAAGCAGCTTATGCGAAATTTTTGAGACGTTCCGGTCTATCAATGCGTCGTTAACCGGTTGGGCGTCCAATGCAAGCGTCGGATCGATTTCGATCTGTACGGTCTCCAGGGCGCTCTGGCGCTCGTTTGTGGGGGAGAGCGTGGCTGAATTGCGCAGGACAAGCGCGCCACCAGGATCGCCGCCGGGCGGGTCCGCAACCGACTCCTCCAACATCACCATCTCGATTCGCCGCTCGGTTCCGCCGGGCGGCGTTTGTGTTTCTAGGCCTCCAGGAAGGAGTCTCTGATGGCGAAAAGATCCGTTAAGCGCCGGCACGCACAAGGTGTGCTGAACGTGCAGGAGTTTCAGCGCGAGGACCGCCGCAGCGGCCGCAATCTGCAAGTGCTCGAAGGCGGCTGGCAGCCGGCCAATGACGGCCCGCGCGATCAGAGCTTCATCAAAAATGTGCGCCCCAAATCCAAGGGCCAAACCGCGCTGATGGAGGCCATCGACACGCACGCTCTCACATTGGCGCTGGGCCCCGCCGGCACCGGCAAAACCTATCTCGCCATCGCCAAGGCGGTGGAAGCGCTCGAGGGCGGCAAAGTCGGCCGCATCGTGCTCTCACGCCCTGCGGTGGAAGCGGGCGAAAGCCTCGGCTTCCTGCCCGGCGCCATGGAGGACAAACTCGCCCCCTATCTGCGCCCGCTCTACGATGCGCTCACTGATCGCCTCTCAGCCAAGCGCCTCAAAGCGCTGATGGCGGAAGGTCTCATCGAAATCGCACCGGTCGGCTTCATGCGCGGACGCACGCTCAACAACGCCTTCGTGGTGATCGACGAAGCGCAGAACTGCACCTACGGCCAAATCAAAATGCTGCTGACGCGCCTCGGCTGGCATTCGACCATGGTCGTCACCGGCGATCCAGCGCAAACGGACCTGTTGCCCGATCTCTCCGGCCTCGCTGCCATCGCCGACAAACTGGAGAGCGTCGATCACATCGCGGTTGTTCGCCTGGGCGATCCCGACATCGTGCGCCACCCGCTGGTCGCTTCCATGCTGGGTGTCTTGTAGCGCGGTGCGCACCGCTCGCCTCAGAGCCGGTGCGGATTTGGGTTTGATTTTATGACTTTCAAAGCCCCGCGGCGGCGGGGCTTTTCTTTGGCTCTCAGATGCAGCGCACATAAGTCATTCTGGCGAAGCGCAGCACTGTCAACGCCCACTGTGTTACACGAGAAAGAAATCAGCCAACGTCATCGTGCTCGTATTTGCAACCACGCCGAGCAGAAATAATTCGTCGACCGTGACGCTCGCGTCGCCATTATTCGACTGGAACAGAAAAACAGCCGAGCTCGCGCCGTCATCAAACACGAAAAGACGCGTTTGATTCACAGCAATGGCCGCGGAAGCCGCGCCAAGCACGGCCTCGATGGCGCCGGCGCCGATCGGAATGAAGCGCTCACCGGCCATGGTAGGCGAAATCGACGCGGAAAGGTCTTCGCGGAAAAAGACGAGCTCGGCGGTGGATGAGAAGTTGCCGCTTAGGCTCTGCTCCGCGCCTTCAATCACCGTATCGCCGTCGCCAACGAAAAATGCGGAAACGCCGATGCGATCGGCGCCGGAAGCAAAATCCTGAATCGTGGCGGCATTGTTGAAGTAAAACTCGCCGGAGCCATTCGGGAATTCCACAGCTCCGTTTGACGCAACCACATCGGTAAAAACAAACGCGTCCGCGCCGGCATCGTCCGGCGCTTCTGGCTCGTCACCCCAAAGAATGTCGCCAACCGAAGCTAGATTTGTTCCAGTGTCCGTGTTGCTGTTGGAACCGGCATAGAGAACATCATTGCCCTCGCCGCCATTGAGCACATCTTGACCGGCGCCGCCGAAGAGTTCGTCGTCGCCTCGGCCGCCGACGAGTGTGTCTTCGCCATCGCCTCCGTCCAGCACATCGTCACCGTCTTCGCCGTAGAGGTCGTCGAAATTGCCGCCTCCGAAGATCTCATCGTCGCCATTTCCGCCCAAGAGCGTGTCGTCGCCCAAGAGCCCATTGAGCGTGTCATCGCCGAACCAGCCGCTTAGCGTATTGCCGGCTGAATTGCCCGTCAGCGTATTGTCGGCGTCATTGCCGGTGATGGAGGTTGCAGCGACAGCGCCGGAAAAAATACCGCCGGCGACGGCGACGCCATAAACCTGCTGCAACGCGGCCAAAACTTGTTGACCAAGCAGCGTTCCCGAATCGAAGAGAACGAAATTCTCGACGCCGTCGGGCCCGCCAATTCCGCCTGCGCCCAGAAATACAGCGGTATCGTTTCCGCCTTGATCAAAGCCCGAGATGCTCGCGTCCGTGTTGATGATGTAGAGATCGTCGCCGAGGCCGCCGTTCAGCGTCAGAACCCCGCCGGCCTGGCTGACGAACTCATAGGCGAGGATGGTGTCGTTGCCGCCTCCGCCGATGACGATATCGGATTGCGCGACCCCCCCCGCGAACACATTCCATGCCGAGAGTATGTCGGCGCCTTCGCCACCGACGATGTAATTGTCGAGCTCATTGCCGACGAGGATGTCAGCGCCCGCCGTGCCGCTTGCTGACCAAGCGGCGCCCGCGCCTTGCGCCAGGAGCAACGCCTCTACATTGGCGTAACGCCCCAATGAGGTGCTTATCGACGCCACCACTACATCAAGCACACCGCCGCTCACGCTTTCTGTAATGGTGTCGAGGAGGGATCCGATCAGATAACGATCGTTGCCGTTCCCGCCGACCAATGAATCAATGGAATTATCTTCGACGATGACGCCATTGAAGGAAAATCCGAGGAAGCCGCCGCCGCAGAGCACGTCGTCGTTGTTGCCCCCGTTGACGACGTCGGCGCCCGATCCACCGAACAAAAGATCGGCGCCCGATCCACCGTTGATGGTGTTGGCTCCGCTCCCGCCCAGCATCAGATTCGCCAACGTGTTGCCGGTAAGGGTCGCTGCATTGGCGCCAGTGTAGATCAAATTTTCAAAGGCGGCCCCAAGACTGGTCTTGGATCCAACAACCGTGTCGATCCCTTCATTTGCGTTTTCAATGACGACATCACCCGCGTTCGCGAAGTAAATATCGTCGCCAACGCCCCCGCTCATTGTGTCGGCGCCAGCTCCACCGTCCAGCGTGTCGTGGCCGCCTCCACCGTTGACCGTGTCGTCACCGCCTCCACCGTTCAGCGTGTCATCGCCGCCATATCCGTTCAGCGTATCGGCAGCCGCCGACTGTGAGATCAAGATGTTGTCGAGCGTGTTGCCATGCAGAGTAACCGCTGCGGTTCCAGTGTATGTCAGGCGCTCGATGTGCTGGGTCCAGACGAAGCGCAAGTCCGTCTGCACAGCCGATTGAATGGTGTCGATTCCGCCATTGAACGTTTCAAAAGCGCGGTCGGCCAGAGAGTCGACGATGTAGGTATCGTTGCCGACGCCGCCGATCATGGTGTCGGCGGCGGCGCCGCCGTCGAGAATGTCCGCGCCACTGCCGCCCAGCAGAGTATCTGCGCCGCCAAAACCGAACAGCGTATCGTTGCCGCCGCCGCCATAAAGCGTATCGGCGGCATTTCCTGTCGCCCTGGCGCTGATCGTGTTGGCGAGAGAATTTCCGATCAGCGTGGCGGCGCCGGCGCCCGTAAAGCTGAGATTCTCAACGAAAGCCCACGGCTCAAGCGAGAACTCGCCAACAGGGTTGAGCACCGAGGTCCGTACGGTGTCGACGCCAGCATTGTTCGCCTCCTCAACGACATCACCTAGGTTGTTGACGGTGTAGGTGTCGTTTCCACCCAGCCCCTGCAACACGTCCGCTCCGGCGCCGCCGTTAAGCGTGTCGTCGCCGCTTGTACCGGTGAAAGTTGGCATAGCTTTTCCCCGCCTAGGTTCAGTTGAACGAAGCGAGGGTGGCGCAATCGTTGCAGCGACGCAATCACGGCAAAATAAAGAAAGGGGTAGCCGATTAAGTCGCGCTACTCGTCCAGATCGATGTCGAGAATGCTCATCGTCAGGAAGAAGCCGAACTCTTTGGAATCTTCGTCTCGCGAAAGCGTGCCGATAAATTCTTCGCCGACATAAACTTCGGTGGAGTCGGTCTTGCGCGGACGGGCGCGCACTTGCAGTTGCGGCGAAGCCAGCTTCTCACGCAGCACGCCTTGCAGGCGGATGCGCTCGGCGTCGTCGATTGGCGCATCCTTCTTCGCGCCAGGTCCTCGCGCAACGCCGACATTGACGAAATAGGACAGCTCGCCCTCGTCCTCATCCTTGCTGATGTCGCCCAGCTTGTCCGCGCCGAGCACGACATCAGCCTCGTCGCCGCCGCGCGCTTTCACCGCGAGCTTGGGCGAGCCGAACACGCGGCGCAGATAGGCTTCCAGCTTGCCGATTTCCTGCTGGTTCACGGGGGCGATCTCCTCGAAGTCCGGGAGACCTTCACCCGCGGGCGCGGCAGGTCAAGCCAAAAGGCGCTAATCAAAGTCCCATTGCGTGGCTTCGCGCCGCAGGTGCCGGCCGAACAGGAAGCAGCCAACAGCGATGACCGCGAACGTCACCATCACGGCCAAATAGTCGTACATGCCGTCATCGATGGCGTCGCGCAGCGAGAAAGGCGTGTAGAGCGCGATCATGCCCAGGGCGATCGCCACCGCCACCCCAGTCTTGATGAATACGTCGCCGAAATAATAATTCCGATCGATCTCGCCGCGCGGACGGCGCTCAACTTTCGGGGCGGCGGATGCTTTGCGTCTGGCCATGGCGAAAGCCTTAGCCGGATTCGGCGGTGCGTTGAGCGGGCGCCGCACCGGCGCCGCCATCATTCCCCGTTCGTAATGGATCAGCACATGTGCGCGCCGCGCCGCCAACAGGGCCGGCGAGGGACGCCTCACGCCCACCACTTCTTCGGCTTGGCGCGGAAATTCGCCGCTTTCTCCAGCGCGGCGCTGACTGCGAACACGCTCTCCTCATCCAGCGCCTTGCCGATCACTTGCAGGCCGAGCGGCAAGCCTTGCGCGTCCGTGGCCGCCGGCAGAGCCAGCGCCGGCAAGCCGGCGAGATTGGCCGTGACGGTGAAGATGTCATTCAAATACATCGACACCGGATCGCCGCTCTTTTCACCGAGCGCGAACGCCGCCGACGGCGTCGCTGGCGTCAGGATCGCGTCCACATCCTTGAAAGCGAGTCGGAAATCCTCGGCGATGCGCGCGCGCACTTTCTGCGCCCGCAAATAATAGGCGTCATAATAGCCTGCGCTCAGCACATAAGTGCCGATCAGGATGCGCCGCTGCACTTCGGCGCCAAAGCCAGACGCACGTGAGTTCTCATAGGTCGAAACCAGATCGCGCCCCTCGGCGCGCGCGCCAAAGCGCATGCCGTCATAGCGCGCCAGATTGGAGGAGGCCTCCGCCGGCGCCACGATATAATAAGTCGGCAGCGCATATTTGGTGTGCTTCAGCGAGATCGGCTTGATGGTCGCGCCGGCATCCTTCGCCCATTGAATTCCTTGCTGCCACAGCGCTTCGATTTCCGCCGGCATGCCGTCGACGCGATATTCTTCCGGCACGCCAATGGTCATGCCCTTGATCGATTTTCCGCACGCGGCGCGGAAATTTGGGAGTTTGTCTGGCAGCGAGGTCGAGTCCTTCGGATCGTGCCCGGCCATGCTTTGCAGCAGCACGGCGCAATCTTCCACACTCTTGCCGATCGGTCCCGCTTGGTCGAGCGAAGACGCAAATGCAACAATACCCCAACGCGAACAGCGGCCATAGGTCGGCTTGATGCCCACCGTGCCTGTGAAGGCGGCCGGCTGACGGATCGAACCGCCCGTATCGGTCGCGGTTGCGCCGAGACACAAGTCCGCCGCCACTGCCGCAGCCGAACCGCCGGACGATCCACCCGGCGTGAGCTTGGCGTCTTCATTGCCGCGCCGCCAGGGGCTGATGACGGGACCAAAGCGCGATGTTTCGTTGGACGAGCCCATCGCAAACTCATCCATGTTGAGCTTGCCCAGCATCAGCGCGCCATCGGCGAACAGCTGCGCGGTGACCGTGCTTTCATAAGTCGGTGTGAACTCGCCAAGAATGTTCGAACACGCTGTTGATCGCACGCCTTCGGTGCAGAAGAGATCCTTGATCCCCAGCGGCGCGCCCTCAAGCGGCCCAGCTTTGCCAGCAGCGCGCTTCGCATCGCTCGCCTTGGCGGAGGCGCGCGCGCGATCGGCGGTGACGACGACATAGGCATTCAGCGCCGGATTAGCGCGATCAATCTCGCTAAGAAACGCATCGGTGAGTTCGGCGGAGGAGAATTGCTTCTTCTCCATGCCTTCGAGCGCATCCACGAGAGTCAGCGATGTGAGGTCGGTCATGCTTGCAGCAGTTTTTCGTAATAAATGTTGTGCGGGCTGTCGGCGGGATAATCGAGAAACGCGCCGCAGCGTGTGAAGCCGGCGCGCTCATAGACGGCCCACGCCGATGCAAAACCATCGACTGCGCCCGTCTCAAGCGCCAATCGCGTCAAGCCTTCCTGTCGCGCGAGCTTTTCGATTTCGCCGACAATGCGTCCAGCCAAACCGCCGCCGCGCAGCTCAGGGCGCGTGAACATGCGTTTCACTTCGCCTAACCCATCGCCGTGACGCTTGAGCGCGCCCATGGCGACGGCGCGTCCGCCTTCATCGCGCGCGATGAACACCGTCGTGTCCGGCTGCGCCATTTGCTCCACCGTCATGTGATGGGTGAATTCGCGCGGGGTCTGCGTCAGCGCCCATTCATTGAGCGCGGCGACCAGCGCGCGCACATCGTCGGAGAGCGGCGTTTCGACAGAGACGGTCGCGCTCACTCGACCACCTTCGGGACGACGAAAAATCCATCCTCGCTCTTGGGCGCATTCTTCAGCACGCGTTCGGGGCTCCCGCCATCGGTGACGACATCCTCACGCATGGGAAGGCGCGCATGCTCCACCGCGCTGGTCATAGGCTCGACGCCGTCAATATCGACCTCGTTCAGCTGCTCGATCCAGGCCATGATCGCGTTCAGCTCCGCCGCCATGGGGGCCACGCGCGCCTCGGGCAGGGCCAAACGCGCCAGCCGCGCCACTTTGCGCACCGTTTTTTCGTCAATGCTCATGATGGGCGAGCGCTACCAGTGCGGGCCGATTGGTTCAAGGGCGGGCGCCCGCCGCTGCATCTGGCCGAGCGGGCGCCGGCAGTCCATAAAGCCCCGCCTTGGCCATCCTCGATCTCGCTCAATTCGCGGCGCTTTTGCCGGCTCGCGGCGCCCTTCTGGGCGTCGACCCTGGCGAGCGCCGGATTGGGCTGGCCGTCAGCGACCCCGACCGGCTGATCGCCTCCTCGATCGAGGCGGTGACGCGCGCCAAATTCTCGGTCGACGTGCAGCAGCTGCTCGCCCTCTATGACAATCGCGCTTGCGTCGGCTTCGTCATCGGCTTGCCGCTCAACATGGACGGCAGCTCAGGTCCCGCCGCACAGGCGGCGCGCGCCTTTGCACGCAATCTGCTCGGCGTGCGCGATGCGCCGCTGCTCATGTGGGACGAACGCCTCTCCACCGCCGCCGTCACCCGCACTTTGATCGAGGCCGACGCCAGCCGTAAACGGCGGGGCCAGGTCGTTGACCAAATGGCGGCCGCCTACATGCTGCAAGGCGCGCTCGACGCCATGAAAGAGCCGCCGCGTGCCTAGCGTGTTCGCCGAGCTCACGCCGGTCTTTCTGCTGATCGCGTTGGGCTACGCCCTGCGCGCGGCGCGCATCTTGAGTTCCGAAGCGTTCGGCCATGTGAATCGCTTCGGCTATTTTGTGCTCTACCCGGCCTTCCTGTTCACGCTGAGCCTCAACGCCAAGCTGGAGGGCGATGCAGCGTCATTTCTTCTGGGCGTGCTGGCCGGCTTCCTGGCGATGATGGGGCTGACGCTCGCGCTGCGCCCCTTCTTCAAGGACGGCCCCGCCTATACCAGCGTGTTTCAAGGCTCGGTGCGCTGGAACGGGTTTGTGCTGCTCACCGCAGCGCCCAGTCTTTACGGCCCGATCGGTCCGCAACTCATCGGCATCGCCTTTGGACCCCTGGTGCTTGTGGTCAATCTGGTGTGCATCATCGTGCTGACGCGCTGGGGCGAGCAACGCGCCGCCAGTTGGCGCGCTTTGCTCGATCAGATTTTCGCCAACCCGCTCATTCTCGGCTGCCTCGCCGGACTTGGCGCACAAGCGGTCGGCTTCCACGATCTCGGACTTGCCGCAAGCGCGCTCGACCTATTAGGCGACGCCGCCATGCCGATCGCTTTGGTCTGTGTGGGCGCTGGGCTCGACTTCAAAGCCGTGCGCGCCGCACGCGGACCGGTGGCGCTGGCTTGCCTGCTCAAACTTGTGCTCGCGCCCGCAATTATGTGGACGGCGGCCACGCTCATGGGCGCGAGCCCGGTCGCCGCCGCTGTCGCCGCCGGCGTCGGCTCAACACCAACCGCCGCCGCCGGCTACACCATGGCGCGCGAACTTGGCGGCGACGCCCGCCTCATGGCCGCCATCGTCACGGCCACCACGCTGCTCTCCTTCATCACCATGCCCATCGCCATCGCGCTGGCGCAGGCGGGCTAGGTCGTCTCAAATGTGCCACGCACTTATTCCCTTCTCCCGCTGCGCGGGAGAAGGTGGCTGAGCACGAAAGTGCGAAGCCGGATGAGGGGACCACCGTGTTGGCGGAGTTGAGCGCCGGCGTGCGCCGCTTGCTGCTAGCAGAACGCACCCCTCATTCGTCGCTCGCTGCGCTCGCGCCACCCTCTCCCCTCAAGGGGAGAAGGACACCTCCATCACCGCTTGAACAAATCCGCCTGCTCGCCAGCTACGCCGGAAAACACGGCCACCGGTTCGCTCGGCCCGACGATCAGGGCCGGATCTTCCTCGAAGCCCGGATGATTGGTCGGGTCGACGAAATAGGTGTTGGATTGCCCTGCGGGCTCCAAAGGCGCGCGAGGCTGGTTGTCCACAGCCGCGCGCTCAGCCTTGCCGGCGCCCAGGCCCGCGACCACGGCGGCGAACACCACCCCGGCGGGCTTCAAAGCGGACAATTCGACCTTCGGCTCTCTCTTCATGACACCCTCGGACCCCCAACGGGACTGTTCGTTCTCGCGACGACTCAGTCGTTGAGAACAAAACAAGTACAGCACCGAGTCCGGTACGACAAGTGGGAGGAATCAGGGCGCTTTCGCCGCACTTCTTAAGTAGCGCGATCATTCCGCATGCGAAGCGCTAGCCCGCACGGGCGGCGCGGCGTACAGACTGAGCTTCGCCATGCGCTCCATCCGACACATCGCGTCCATCAACGATCTCAGCAATGATGAAATCGGCGCCGTCTTCGAGCTGGCGCTGAAATATCTGGACGAGCTCGGCGATCCCGACATTCCCCACCGCATCGCCCGCAGCACGGAAGCCGCCAATGGCGTGGTGTTGGCGACCGTATTCTTCGAACCCTCGACGCGCACGCGGCTTTCCTTCGAAAGCGCGATGAACCGCCTGGGCGGGCGCGTCATCACCAGCGCCGATCCAGCAACCTCCTCCACCGCCAAAGGCGAGAGCCTCGCCGACACCGTGCGCGTCGTCTCCAACTATGCCGACCTGCTCGTCATCCGCCATCCGCGCGACGGCGCGGTGCGGCACGCGGCGGAATATGCGCATGTGCCGGTGATCAATGCCGGCGATGGCGGCCATGAACATCCGACGCAGACGCTCTGCGATCTGTTCACGCTGAAGCAGAAGAATGCCTCGCTGAAGGGATTGAATATCGCCATTGCCGGCGATCTGCGCGGCAGCCGCACCATTCACTCCTTCGTCTATGCGCTCGCGCGCTTCGGCGCGAACCTGGTGCTGATGCCGGCCAAGGGCATGGAGCTGCCCGCACACGTGGACCGGCGCCTGCGCGAAGAATTCCGCTGCATCATGGCCAAGCCGCCCGCGGGCGAGGAAGCCAGCAATATTGACGCGCTCTACGTGACGGCGAAGGAGCCGCACCAGCTTTCGCTGATCCCCGAAAACGTCGACATCCATGTGAAGCTCACCAGCCGGATCGACGCGCTTTACGTCACGCGCTTCCAGAAGGAGCGCGAGCCGGGCCGCAATTACGGCAAGTATCCCAATGTCGATCAGGAGTTTCTGAAAGATCCGCGCTATTCCAAAGCCAGCATCATGCATCCGCTGCCGCGCGTAGGCGAACTCGACAACAAGCTCGACGACGATTCCCGCGCCGCCTATTTCGAGCAGGCCTCCTATGGCGTGCCGATCCGCATGGCGCTGATCTCGCTGGTGATGGGGCTGACCAAGGAAAAATCGCTCGCCCGCTTTGCTGGCGGCTTCGCCCCCGAAAAACATCCGCTCTACGCCGACCCCAAGCGCGAGGGCGTGGCCTGCCGCAATGCCAATTGCATCACCCACGATCCGCTCGAACAGGCGAGCATTCACCCGAAATTCGCCATTGTCCCGGCGCCGACCTCGAGTAAGTCGGTCCTGCGCTGCCATTATTGCGAAACGGATTTGGACGAGGTCGTGTTGGGTGATCGCAAAACCAAGCAATTGGGCGACGTCACGGCGCTGCAATCCATGTCGGCTAAGGAATTAGCCGGCGCCGTCTTCTTCGCTGATCTCGCAACGGCCAAAGCGGCGGGATATTCCTGATGTGGATGTTTCTGCTCTGGTGGTGTGTGGATGATCATCTCGCCGCGGCCATGAACATGCCGGGACTTGGTTCATTGCCGATCTGGGTGCCGGCCATCATCGCCTTCGCCTTCTCGACCACGCTCAACATCGCACGCCCGAAATGGAGACAGTGATGCGTATCGTCGTTTTGTCCGCGCTTTCCGCATTCGCGCTTTCGGCTTGTGCGTCCTCGTATCAACCGCTGCCGCCCCAGCCCGGCCCTGGCCCCGTCATTCCGCCCGGCCCGGGGCCGACGCCCTATCCCGTGCCGCTCACGGGCGAGGTTGCCTATTCATGCGCGGACGGCAGCCAGCTCATCGTCGACTTCGAAAGCGGCCAGGCGCGCGTCGCCGTGATTGGCGGTCCGAGCATGGTGCTGCCGAGCGCCGGCGAAAACTACTATACCAACGGCCGGTATGGCATTCGCGGCTCAGGCGCCCAAGCGCAGTGGGAAGTCGGACGCGCCGCGCCAGTGGCTTGCACTGGCAGTTGAGAAGGCGGGCGCCTTGAGCAAGATCAAGGCAAGAGGCTTGGTGCGCGCCGATGCTCTTAAGCGAGGTGAATGATGCCGTTCAAAACCATCGTCGTCGCCGCATCCGGCGAACCTGATGACGCCGCGGCTCTGAGAGCCGCCGCGCAATTGGCTGTGAAAGACGGCGGCCACGTTCGCGTCATCCCCGCTTTCCCAGACGCCGCTGCTGACTATGCCAATTACGGTCTCGCCACTGGCGATGTCGCGGCCCGCTCGCAGGTGATGGAACGGCTGCGCGCGGCCGAAGCTGGCGCGCAAACGCAAATCGAAACCACCGCACGCGACGTCACGAAGAGCGCCGGCCTCGTCCCCGAGCGGCTCGTAGTCGACAAGCGCGACCTCGCGCCCGTGCTCGCCTTGGCGCACGCCGCTGTTCTGGCCGATCTCGCCGTGTTCGGCGTTGAGAGCGTGCGCGAGCACGGCCTTGGCGGCTGTTTCGCCGAAACGCTGCTGAATGCGCGCGCGCCGGTCTTGCTTGTGCGCGGGCCCGCATTCGCGGCTGAACAGATCGCCATTGCGTGGGACGGCAGCCTGGAAGCTGGCCGCGCCGTGCGCGCGGCGACGCCGCTGCTGCAAGGCGCCAAGAGCATCGTCGCCATCACCAACGCAGACGACGCTGACCATCCCGCTGTCGAGACCACGGCGTTGGCATCCTACTTGGCGCTGCATGGCGTCACCAATCTCAGCTTCCGAAACGCCACCGGCCGCGAGGTGGGCAAATCATTGCTGGAAGAAGCCGCCGCCTGCGACGTGCTCGTCGCCGGCGGCTATGGCCGCCCGCGCTTTTATGAGTTGGTCCTAGGCGGGACGACGCGCACCCTCGTCAACGCACCCAAAGGGCCGCATCTCCTGTTGGCGCACTGATGCGGGACATTCTCGCCGTCGCCATGTCGGTCGAGGCTGACGAACCCGCGCTTCGGGCGGCGCAAGCTCTGGTCGAAGCGTTTGATGCAAACGCCGCGGCGATTGCCGTTTCCATTCACCCTGGCTCGCAGTTCGCCGCCGCGGACCTCCCACTCTCCGAAATCTTAGCCGATCTCGCCAAAGGCGCGGGCGCGGACGCAGCTTTGAAGAAGCAGGACATCATCGAGTGGGCGGCCAAGGTCCCTCGCCCGATGCAAGTGCGTGCGATCGAGGTGGAGGACGCGCTGCTCGGCAAGGAGATCATTGCCGAGACTTTGTGTGCGGATCTCGTGACGCTAACGCGTGGCCCAGGACCGGCGCGGCGCAAATTGCTTGAAATCATCCTGTTTGGCGCCGGCCGGCCTCTTTTACTGCTCCCGGAGCACTGGCGACGCGAACATTGGGACACGATCGTCGTCGCCTGGAACGCCCGGCGCGAAGCGCGGCGTGCGGTAGGGGACGCAATGCCTCTGTTACAGCGCGCCAAACGCGTCTGCGTCGCCACGGTTGACGCTGAGCCCTCGCCGGCCGGACACGCCGAGGCGCCCGGGGTCGAGCTGGCGCATTATCTCGCGCGGCGCGGCGTTGCGGCTGAGGTTCACAATCTTGATGGCCTCGGGCGCACACAAGCGCGAGCGCTGAACGATTTCGCCACTTATGTCGACGCCGATCTCATTGTCATGGGCGCATACGGCCATGCCCGCGCGCGCGAATTTCTATTCGGCGGCGTGACGCGTGAAATGTTGTCGGCTGCGCCCGCGCCGCTCCTGCTCGCCCACTAGGCTTCGTCGAGTAAGCCAGTTTCGGACAGCGCCTTGAACCACGCATAAGACGCCTTTGGCGTGCGCACGCCCGTGGCGCGCTCCATGGCCACCAAGCCAAATTTCGAGCGATAGCCCTCGGCCCACTCGAAATTATCTATCAGCGTCCAGTGGAAGTAACCCCCGACATTGCAGCCGGCCTCCATCGCGCTTTTGACGGCGGCGATATGGCGGCGCAGATAATCGATGCGGAATTGATCGTCGAGCACCCCGGGCGCGTCGCTGAACGGATCCGAGCAGCCATTCTCCGTCACAAGCGTGGGCAAATTGCCGTACTTGTCCTTCACCCGCATCAGCATTTCGTAGAGCCCGGACGGGTCCACGTGGCGGGCGAACGCATCCAGCTCCACGCCTTCTGGGGGCGGGACCGGCTTGATGAAGCTTGGCGCGCCCGCATCGAACGCCATGTAGGCCGGGGCGTAATAATTCACGCCGAGGAAGTCGATCGGCTGCTTGGTGATCGCCAGATCGCCCTCCTGCAAAGCCGCGCCGATCATGGTTCTAGGCACGGCAGGATAGGATCCCAGCAAGAGCGGGTCCAAGAAGCCGCCGTTCCATAACTGATCCAGACTATCGGCGGCGAAGTCATGCAACGGCGTGAGCAGGCCTTCGCCACCCGCGCGCGACGGCTGCAGCGCCAAGGTCGAACCAATTAGGAGATCGCTCTGCGCGGCGCGCAGCGCCTGAATCGCCAGCCCTTGCGCCAAATTTTCATGGTGCATGACCGGACCCATCAAGTCCGCATTGGCGAGGCCCGGCGCGTGCTCACCCATCACATAACCGAGCACGGCATGCACCGCCGCTTCGTTCATGACGATGAAATGCTTCAACCGATCGCCCATGCGCTTGCCGATCGCGTCGGCATATTCGGCGAAGCGATAGCTGGTCTCACGCGAGACCCAGCCGCCTTGCTCCTGCAAGGCTTGCGGCAAGTCCCAGTGAAATAAAGTGGCGTAAGGCTTCAGCCCAGCCTCGAGCATCGCGCCGACAACGCGCTTATAATGATCGAGCCCCGCTTCATTCAGCGCGCCGGCGCCGGTTGGGAAAATGCGCGGCCATGAAATCGAAAACCGAAAAACTTTGACGCCAAGGCCGGCCGCCAGCGCAATATCCTCCGGATAGCGCCGGTACGAATCCGTCGCCACCGCGGCGTCCGAGCCGTCATGGATGCGATCGCGAGGAAACACGTCCCACACGCTTGGGCCTCGCCCATCCGCCGTCAGCGCGCCTTCGGTTTGAAACGCCGCATTGGCGACGCCCCATAAGAAATCAGGTGGAAATTGCCGCGACGCGGGCACGGCCATGTTCGGGCCAGCTTGCGGCGCGCATGAAGCCAGCGCTGCGCCAGCTGCGATCTGTCCAAACACACGCCGCGAAATCGTTGCGTCAGCCATGCTGCTTCTCCCCTCGGCGCACATTATGAGCCTCGTTCGTCGGAGTCTTGCCACTTCCCTGACGGCGCCCTGGCCTGATAGAGGGAAACGCGATGGATATGTTGGGTTTCGTTCTCGCCGCTCTGGGCGGCTATCTGCTTGGCTCGATCCCGTTCGGGCTCGTGCTGACGCGCATGGCCGGGCTGGGCGACATTCGCAATGTCGGCTCCGGCAATATTGGCGCAACCAATGTGCTGCGCACCGGGCGCAAGGACATTGCGCTGGCCACGCTGGTGCTCGACGCCGGCAAGGCCGCCGCTGCGCTGCTGATCGCGCGCGAATTGGCGCCCGAGCAACTCGCAATGGACCTTGGCCTCATCGCGGGCGGTGCGGCCTTTATCGGGCACTGCTTTCCAATCTGGTTGAACTTCAAAGGCGGCAAGGGCGTCGCCACCTTTTTCGGCGTGCTGCTCGCCGGCGTGTGGCCGATCGGGGTGCTCGCCGCCGTCACTTGGCTCGCGATCGCGACCATCTTCCGTTATTCCTCGCTCGCGGCGCTGTGCGCTGCGGCGATCGCGCCTTTGGCGGCGCTGGTCGGCCAATTCAATTGGTCCGAGATTGCCTTCACCTTCGTGCTCGCCGTGCTGATCTTCTGGCGCCACGCCGCCAACATCGCCCGCCTGCGCGCCGGCACCGAGCCGCACATTGGCGACAAGTCCGACGCGCCCGCGCCAGCGCAAGAACCGCAATCACCGCCGCAAGCATGACGCGCACGCTCTCGCGCCCGGAACTGATCGCCTGGGCGCGATTGGCGCGTACGCCGCGGATCGGCGCCGTTGCGTTCCACGCCCTCATTGCGCGCCACAAAACCGCCAGCGCCGCTCTCGACGCCCTGCCGCGCTCGTCGCGCACGCAATCGCTGATTCCGCCGCCCGCCGCTGAAATCGAGCGCGAACTGGATGCGTTGCATCGCTTGGATGCGCGCCTGCTGGCCTCATGCGAAACGGACTACCCACCGCCGCTGGCGCAACTCGATGCGCCCCCGCCTTTGCTCGCCGTGCGCGGCGATGCAAGGCTCGCCCATAAACCAACGATCGCCATCGTCGGCGCCAGGGAAGCGTCCGGCGCAGGTTTGCTGCTTGCGGAGCGCATCGCCAGCGACCTAGGCGAAGCAGGGTTCGTCATCGTCTCCGGCATGGCCCGCGGCGTCGACGCCGCCGCACACAAAGGCTCATTGCGCTCAGGCGCCATCGCCGTGCTCGCAGGCGGGCTCGACCATCCTTATCCGCCACAAAATCTCCAACTGCACGATGCGCTCTGCGAACGCGGCGCCGTGGTCAGTGAAATGCCGCTGGGGTCGGCGCCGCGCGCGCGCGACTTTCCGCGCCGCAACTCGATCATTTCCGGCATGGCCCAAGCTGTCGTCATCATTGAAGCGGCGCTGCGCTCGGGCTCCCTCATCACAGCGCGCGCCGCCGCCGACCAAGGCCGCGACGTGATGGCCGTTCCCGGCTCGCCACTTGACCCGCGCGCGCGCGGCGCCAACGCCCTCATCAAACAGGGCGCCACGCTAGTTGAGAGCGCTGAGGACATTATCGCAGCGCTCGGCGACGCCGCGCCGCCCTTACGCCCGCACTCGGTTGGCCCCTTATTTGAGAGCGTTTCAGCCAACGGGACAACGGGGCTCGCCGGCCGCATCGCCAAGCTGCTCTCCCCGGCTCCGATTCACATCAACGACCTCGCCCGCCTGGCGGATGCGCCAGCTGGAGCTGTCGCGGCGGCGCTCATGGAATTGGAGTTCGACGGGGCGGCGACATCCCTGCCTGGCGGCTACGCGTCTTCCGCCTCGGGCCGCACGCCGGACTGATCGGCCGCCTGAGCCGCAAGGGCGACCACCCGGTCGAGGGCCGCCGCTAAAGCGCCAAGCCGCATGGACCGCGCAAACGCCGCCAGCTCCAGGCTGAGAACGTGAATGTAATCTGCGGCGTCGAGGGGGGTTACCTCCTCTCCCGCAGCCGGAAATGAATCGAATGCGTGGCGTTTATCAACCATGGGTTGCGAATAACACTTAAAGGTTGTCTCGCCAAGACCGGTTTCTTTATTTACGGGAAGTCACGGATTTCGTGTCAAAAACCGAAGCTATGAGGGGTGTGCCCCGCTCCCGGAAGCCGGCCCGTCCGTTGACAGGGCCGAACCGCCACCCCAGTTTCCGCCCCCGTTTGGGGCCAGCCAATAGCCTGAAAGTCAGCCGATCGTGTCGAGCGTCGTCGTCGTCGAGTCCCCCGCCAAGGCCAAGACGATCAATAAATATCTAGGCGCCGGGTATAAGGTGCTGGCCTCCTACGGCCACATTCGCGACCTGCCGCCTAAGGACGGCTCGGTCCGCCCGGATGAGGATTTCGCCCTTGAATGGGAGATGGATCCCAAATCAGCCAAGAACGTCAAAGCCATCGCCGACGCGCTGAAGGATGCTGACAAGCTCATCCTCGCCACTGACCCTGACCGTGAAGGCGAAGCCATCTCCTGGCACGTGCTGGAGGCGATGAAGAACAGAAAGGCGCTGAAGGGCAAGGACGTCGAGCGCGTCACCTTCAACGCCATCACCAAAGAGTCGATCAAGGCCGCGATGGCCGCCCCGCGCGACATCGACATGGAATTGGTCGACGCCTATCTCGCCCGCCGCGCGCTCGATTATCTGGTCGGTTTCACGCTCTCGCCGGTGCTGTGGCGCAAGCTGCCCGGCGCGCGCTCGGCCGGCCGCGTGCAGTCGGTAGCGCTGCGCATCATTGTCGACCGCGAAGTCGAGATCGAAAAATTCAAGCCGCAAGAATATTGGTCGATCGATGCGATCATGGCCAATAGCCGCGGCGAAACCTTCCCGGCGCGCATCTCCGCCTTCAACGGCCAGAAGCTGAAGCGGCTCGACATTCCCAACGAAGCCATGGCGCACGCCGCGCGCGATGCGGTGCGCAATGGCCGCTTCAAAGTCTCGGCGGTGGAAGCCAAGCCTACCCGGCGCAACCCGCCTCCACCTTTCACCACTTCCACGCTGCAACAGGAAGCGGCGCGCAAGCTGGGCTTCTCCGCCTCTCGCACCATGCAGGTGGCGCAGCGCCTTTATGAAGGCGTCGACATTGGCGGTGAGACGACCGGCCTCATCACCTACATGCGGACCGACGGCGTCTCGATGGATGAAGGCGCCATGCGCGACCTGCGCACCGTGATCGGCTCACGCTTCGGCAATGAATACGTGCCGGATGCGCCGCGCAAATACGCCTCCAAGATCAAGAATGCGCAGGAAGCGCACGAAGCCATTCGCCCCACCGATCCCCAGCGCATGCCCGACCGCTTGCGTCTCGAAGGCGATCAGGCGCGGCTCTATGATCTGATCTGGAAGCGCGCCATGGCGAGCCAGATGGAAGCGGCCTCGATCGAACGCACCAGCGTCGATCTCACCGACCACACCGGCAAGGTTGAGCTGCGCGCGACCGGCCAAGTCATTCTCTTCGACGGCTTCCTGAAGCTCTATCAGGAGGGTCGCGACGATGAGGAAGATGAAGAAAACCGCCGGCTGCCACAGCTCAAGCAGAATGAAGATGTGAAGCTGCAGAAGGTTGAGGCCAATCAGCACTTCACCGAGCCGCCGCCGCGTTTCTCGGAAGCGAGCCTCGTCAAAAAGCTGGAAGAACTGGGCATTGGCCGGCCCTCCACCTATGCGGCGATCTTGGAGAAGCTGCGCGAGCGCAATTACGTCACGATGGACAAGAACCGGTTCATTCCGGACGATCGCGGCCGTCTCGTCACCGCCTTCATGGAGAATTTCTTCTCCAAATATGTCGAGTACGATTTCACCGCCGATCTCGAAACCCAACTTGACCAGGTCTCCTCCGGCGATCTGCCGTGGAAGAAACTGATGCGCGATTTCTGGAAAGAGTTTCACGGCGCCGTGGACGACATCGCCGATCTGCGTATCGGCGATGTGATCGAGACGTTGAACAACGTGCTCGGTCCCCACATCTTTCCCCCGCGCGAAGACGGCTCCGATCCGCGCACCTGCCAAGTCTGCGGCACCGGAACGCTGTCGCTCCGGCTTGGCAAATTCGGCGCCTTCGTCGGCTGCTCCAACTATCCAGAGTGCAAATTCACCCGCCAGCTTGCCGGCGCCGAGAACGGCGATGCGGCTGGCATTGTCGACGGCACGGTGCTCGGAACTTCACCTGAAGGCCACGAAGTGGTTTTGAAGAACGGCCGCTTCGGCCCCTACTTCGAGATGAAGAATGGTGAGGAAAAGCCCAAGCGCGCCGGCGTGCCGAAGGGCAAGCAGGCGAGCGAGATCAGCCTCGACTATGCGCTGAAACTGCTCTCACTGCCGCGCAAGATCGGCAAGCATCCGAGTTTGCACGAAGAAGTGTCGGCGAACATTGGCCGCTTCGGTCCGTACATTCAGATGAAGGACCCGGAAGAGAAGCGGGTCATTTATGTGAACCTGCCCAGCGTCGATGACGTGTTCGAAATTCAGATGAACCGCGCCGTTGCGCTGATCGATGAGAAGAAGGCCAATCCAAAAAGCCGCTTCCAGCGCGGCGCGCCGGCGCCGCTCAAAGTGCTGGGCGAAAGCCCCGTCACCGGCAAGCCAATCAATGTGATGAGCGGGCGCTACGGCGCTTATGTCAGCGATGGCGAAACCAATGCGACGCTGCCGAAGGACGTAAAGCCCGAAGACGTCACGCTCGACATGGCGCTGCCGCTCCTCGCCGCGCGCGCCGAAATGGGTGGCGGCAAAAAGAAAAAGCGCGGCGCGGTAAAGAAGACCGCGCCGAAGCAAGCGACAAAGCCAGCGGCGAAGCCGAAAAAAGTCGCGGCGGCGAAGGCTAAGACGCCAAAGAAAGCCGCTGCAAAGAAAAAGCCTGCGGCGAAGAAAAAGGCGAAGAAGTGAGGTCCTCCATCCCTTCTCCCCTTGAGGGGAGAAGGTGTCTGAGCGCGCCAGCGCGAGGACGGATGAGGGGTAACCGCGCTTTCAGGATCATGCACCGCGCATCCCCTCACCCGGTCCGGATGACATCCGGACCGACCTCTCCCCGAGAACGGGGAGAGGCGCCACACTGAGCCCAATGCCAAAGCGCCCACCACCCACCGATCTCCCCCTCACCCGTGAGCGCGTTCTGGAAGCGATCCGGCGCGTTGGCGGCAATGCGCAGAAGAATGACATTGCGCGCGAACTCGGAGTTGGGCCCGAGGACAAGAAAGAACTGCGTCGCATCCTCCGCGAACTCGAAGAAGAAGGCGCGCTCGGCCGCACCGGCCGGCGTCGTTACGCCGATGCTGAGGCGCTGCCGCAATCGGGCGTGATGGACATTGTCGACCGCGACACGGACGGCGAATTGATCGCGCGCATGCGCGGGCCGGATGGTCTGTTTGGTCCGCCAGTGCGCCTCGCCCCCGGCGATCGGCGCGGCGACCGCAACACGCCCGCCATCGGCATTGGCGATCGCGTGCTGGCGCGCATCACACAAACGCCTGACGGTCCCGAAGCGCGCGTGGTGAAGCACCTCGGCCAAAGCGCGCACAAGATTCTTGGCGTCTATCGCGAAGCGCGCGACCAGCGCGGGCGCCCGCTGGGCGGGGGACGCGTTGAGCCCGCCGACCGCAAGGCGCGTCACGATCTCATGGTGCTGCCCGAGCATCGCGGGGCCGCAACCGATGGCGACCTCGTCATGGTCGAACTCGCGCACGGCGCGCGCGCACATGGCCCTAAACGCGGCTTGATCAAAGAGGTGATCGGCCGCGAGGACGATCCCCGCGCGGCCTCTATCCTCGCCATGCACACGCATGGCATCCAGGTTGGCTTTTCAGAAGAAGAAGAACGAGAAGCCAAACGCGCCAAGCCGGCGACACTGAAAGGCGCGCGCGTCGATCTGCGCAAGCTCCCGCTCATCACGATAGATCCCGAAGATGCGCGCGACCATGACGACGCTGTGTTCGCGCAACCCGACGACGATCCCAACAACAAGGGCGGATGGCGTGTATGGGTCGCCATCGCCGACGTGGCCCACTACGTCACGCCAGGCTCGGCGCTCGATCGCGGCGCATTCAAGCGCGGCAATTCCACCTATTTCCCCGATCGCGTCGCACCCATGCTACCCGAAGCGTTGTCTGCGGATTTGTGCTCGCTGCTGGAGGCGGAGGACCGCGCCTGCTTCGCCGTCGAAATCGTGTTCGACAAGGACGGCCGTAAGATTCGTCACAAATTCGCACGAGGATTGATGCGCTCGGCGGCGAAGCTGTCTTACGAACAAGCCCAAGCCGCTATTGACGGCAAGCCGGACGCCAAAACCAAGCCGCTGCTTGAGCCAATCCTGAAACCGCTCTGGGCCGCTTATGCCTGCGTGTGGGCGGCGCGCGAAAAGCGCAGCCCGCTCAATATCGATGCGCCCGAGCACAAGATCGTGTTCAAGGACGGCAAAGTTGCCGGCGTGAAGCGGCGCGAGCGCTTCGACGCCCACAAGCTGATCGAAGAATTCATGATTCAGGCTAATGTCTGCGCCGCGGAAACGCTAGAGCAAAAGGGCCGCCCGCTGGTCTATCGCGTGCACGATAAGCCGAGCGACACCAAGATCGCCGCACTGACCGACTTCCTGCCGACTGTGAATATGAGCTGGGCCAAGGGCCAGACCGTCACGCCGGGACGATTCAATCGCATTCTCGAACTCGCCCAAGGCGGCGCGCATGCGGACATCGTCAATGAAGTGGTGCTGCGCACGCAATCACAGGCCATCTATTCGCCAGAGAATATCGGCCATTTCGGCTTGAACCTCATGCGCTATGCGCACTTCACCTCGCCCATTCGCCGCTATGCCGATCTCATCGTGCATCGTGCTTTGATCAAAGCGCTGAAGCTCGGCGAAGACGGCTTGAGCGATGTGCAGGAAGCCAAGCTCGACATGATCGCCGAGCACATCACCCAAACCGAACGCCAAAGCATGGCCGCCGAACGCGACGCCGCATCACGCTACATCGCGTCTTTCCTGGCTGATCGCGTCGGCGCGGCGTTCGAGGGACGCGTCACCGGCGTCACCCGCTTTGGCCTCTTCATCAAGCTCACCGAAACCCAAGCCGATGGCCTTGCGCCCATTTCCACGCTTGGCCCAGAACGCTGGATCCATGACGAAGCCGCGCACGCGCTCGTCGGCGAAGCCAGCGGCAAGCGCTTTCCGCTTGGCATGAAGGTGGAGGTGCGCCTCGAAGAAGCGACGCCTGTGAGCGGCGGGCTGCTCTTTTCCGTGCTCTCTGACCCGGAGCCGCCGGCCGCAAACTGGAAAAAGTCGCGCCCCAGCCGCCAAAACTTCCGCGAGCGCGACCGGCGCCCGCCGCGCGGCAAGCGCAGGCGATAGCGCTGCATCCGCCAGCACCACGACGCGTTTCCGTTTGTAATTCACAGAACCTGCCCTAGGCTTTCGGGCGGGGATTCAGATGAACCAGACTGCATCGCAACAACCCAAAGTGCTCGGCTTCTGGTCATGCTGGGCGCTTTGCGTCGGGACGATGATCGGCTCCGGCATCTTTATGCTGCCGGCGGTGCTGGCGTCGTTCGGACTGCTCAGCTTTGGCGGATGGATCATCGCCGCTTCCGGTTCCATTGCCCTCGCGCTGGTGTTTGCGCGCCTTGCAGCGCGCACCAAACGCACGGGCGGTCCTTATGTTTATGCGCAGGAGACTTTTGGCGATCTGGTCGGCTTTCTGGTCGCCTGGGCGTTTTGGGTGTCCTTCTGGATCGCCATTCCCGTTGTCGCGCTTGCATCGGTTGGCTATCTCGCCGTCTTCGTGCCGGCGCTGAACGGAAACATGCCGGCGCAAGTCTGCGCTGCGCTCGGACTGATCGCTGTCCTGACCATCATCAACATCAAAGGATTGCGCGAAGCGAGCGTGGTTCAAATCGTGATGACGCTCCTCAAGATTATCCCGCTGCTGGTCATTGTTGCTTTCGGTTTCTATACCGGCGAACCCGCCAACCTGCCCGCATTCAATCCCTCCGGCGCGCCCATACTCGCTTCGCTCGCGGCGGCGGCGTTGATCACCATGTGGCCCTTCACCGGCTTTGAAGCGGCGACGCTACCGGCGGGCGCCTGCGCCGATCCGGAAAAAACCATCCCCCGCGCGCTGACCATTGGCGTCCTCACCGTCGCTGCCATCTATCTCACCGCGACATTTGCGGTGATGCTGCTGGTGCCGGCGGAAACGCTCACCAACTCGACCTCTCCCTTCGCCGACGCGGCGCGCGGCTTGGGCCCATGGGGTCCGCCCTTCATCGCCGCCGGCGCGATCATTGCGACAGTCGGGACATTGAACGGCATTATCTTCGCCTGCGGACAAATGGCCATGGCGGTCGCGCTGGACAAGCTCGCGCCGTCCTGGCTGGCCGCTACAGATAAAGGCGGATCACCCTATGTCGCGCTGCTGCTCTCCGCCGGCCTCGGGTCAGTGCTGCTGATGATGAACTTCTCGCGCGGACTGATCGGTGCATTCACCTTCATGCTGATGATGTCGACCGCGCTCGGATTGTTCTATTATTTGCTGACCGCCCTCGCAGAACTGCGCCATTCATGGCGCTCGGCCAAGAACTGGGCGAGCGTCGCCATATTGGCTATCGCTTATACTTTGTTCGCCGCCTTTGGATCCGGTCCTGAAGTGTTGCTCTGGGGCGTCGCGCTCATGCTGCTGGGCGTGCCGGTGTTTTTTCTCTGCCGTCAACGCGCCGCGCCAGCCGCAGTCGCCGCTACTCCCCCTTCTTGAACGGGGCATGTTCGGCCAGGAGTTCGGCTTCATCGATCACAGCCGGCGTTTCCGCGTCCAAAAAGCGCTTCACCGCCTGCCGAAAGCCGCCATGCGCAATCCAATGCGCGCTATAAGTCGGGGCCGGCACGTACCCGCGCGCCAGCTTATGTTCGCCCTGCGCACCGGCTTCGACGCGCGCCAAACCCAACTCGATCGCCAATTCAATGGCCTGATAGTAACAGAGCTCGAAATGCAGGAAGGGCACGTCCGCAAGCCTGCCCCAATAGCGTCCATAAAGCGCGTGCGAGCCCAAGAAGTTCAGCGCCGATGCAACCGGATGCCCATCCTCCTCGGCCAGAAACAGCACGCACTGATCGCCCATGCGCTCGCCAATGAGCGCGAAGAAGTCCCGATTGAGATAGGGCGAGCCCCATTTGCGCGCCCCCGTATCCATGTAGCAGCGGAAGAACACGTCCCAATCGCGCGGCTTGATGTCCGCGCCGCGCAAGCGCCGCACGCGCAAGCCTTCGCAAGCGCGCGCGCGTTCGCGGCGGATGGTCTTGCGCTTCTGCGAAGAAAGCGCGGCGAGGAAATCCTCGAACCGCGCATAGCCGTCATTGAACCAGTGATATTGCAGCCCCACGCGCGCCATGAAGCCCACCGGCGCCAATTCCTGACACTGCTGCGCAGACGCGAAGGTGATGTGCACAGAGGAGAGGTCGTTCTGCTGCGCCAGGCCGATCATGCCCTGCGCAAGAGCGTTGCGTACGGCCGCGTCCTCCGCCAGGAGCCGCCGCCCCGGAACCGGCGTAAACGGCGCCGCGCATTGCAGCTTAGGATAATAGCGCCCGCCCGCACGCATGAGCGCGTCGGCCCAGGAATGATCGAACACATACTCGCCGTAAGAATGATCCTTGGCGTAGAGCGGGGCGACGCCGACAATCTTTCCGCCAGCATCGCGCGCCGCCATGTGCGCCGGCTGCCAGCCTGAGCGCGCGCCGACGCAGCCGCTTTCCTCCAGCGATTGCAGGAAATCGTAGGAGAGGAACGGATCGAATTCGGCCCCGGCCGGATTGGCGACGCGGTTCCAATCGGTGCGCCCGATCGACTCCAAGCTTTCCGCGATGGAAATAGTGAGCGCGTCGGACCCGTCCATAGGCGCTAATTTAGTCAGTCGATTTCAAAAATCCCATCAACTTCCACCGCAAAATTGAGCGGCAGATTGGCTTGCCCAACCGCTGAGCGCGCATGCCGGCCCGCATCGCCGAACACAGACACCATCAGGTCCGAACAGCCATTCATCACTTGTGGGATTGGGTCGAAATCCGGCGTCACGTTCACAAAGCCCGACAGCTTCACCACGCGCTTGACCCGGTCCAGATTGCCCCCGCACGCAGCCTTCACCTGCGCCAGCAGATTAAGCCCGCACAGCCGCGCCGCGGCCTGGCCCTGCTCGACCTCGATCGCGTCGCCCAGCTTGCCCTTGATGCCGCCGCTCGCATCCACCGAAACTTGGCCCGACACATAGACCAGATTGCCGGAGATTACGTATGGCACGTAAGACGCCACTGGCGCCGGCGGCGTCGGCAAGATGATGCCAAGTTCCTGCAGCTTCGCTTCAATCCGCCCCATCGCCCCGCTCCTTCGCCTCACTCTTAGCGCAAGCGCCTGTAAGCGTCACTCTTCCACTGCGTCATCGTCCTCAATATTTGCCTTGAGCGCGCGGCCTGTCACGACGGCGCTGCGGCCAAATTTGCTGCGCGCTTTGGCTATGGCGGCTTCTGCCGCGGCGCGCTTGGGCGTTTCGGTGTCGAGCATGTCGCCCTTGTCGGCCGCCGCCGCCGGAGAAAAATCAGCGAGGCCAACCCCAATCAACCTGTACTTAGTGCGCCCATCCGCGTCGGCTGCGAGCAATTCGCGCGCGGTTTCAAAGATCCGATGCGCCAGCAAAGTCGGCTCCGGCAATTGCCGCCGGCGGGTGATGATTTTGAAGCGCGTATCTTTGAGCTTCAGCGTCAGCGTGCGCCCGGCTGTGTCGGCAGCGCGGCAGCGCGCCGCCACCTTCTCGCAGAGCGGCCATAAAATATCCTCCAGCGCTTCAATGTCGGACACATCCTCGAAGAACGTCGTCTCGGAGGATATGCTTTTGCGCTCGCCGTCAGGGTCGACGCGGCGAGAGTCATAGGCCATCGACAGACGCCACAAATGCCCGCCCCAATCGCCGAACTTGGCGTGCATGCGCTTTTCGCCAAAGGCGCGGATATCGCCAACTGTGCGCAGATTTTCGCGCGCCAATGATTCAGCGCCAGCGGGTCCCACGCCCCAGAGTGATGAAACCGGACGCGGCGCCAGAAATTCCAACGCCTCGACCCTCCCAATCACCGCAAAGCCGCGCGGCTTATCGAGATCGCTCGCGGTCTTGGCCAGGAATTTATTGAAGGAGAGCCCGATCGAAACCGAGAGCCCGCGCTCTTTTTCGATGCGGTTCTGCAGCCGGATCAAACTCTGCGCCGGCGTTGCGCCATGCAGCGCTTCGGTGCCGGAAAGATCCATGAAGGCTTCATCGATCGAGAGCGGCTCAACTTGCGGGGTCAGCTCTTGCATCATGGCGCGAATGGCGCGGCCTTCTTCGATATACTTTTGCATATTCCCGCGCACGACCTTGGCCTGCGGGCACAGCTTCAGCGCCTTGAACATCGGCATGGCCGAGCGCACGCCATAAGCGCGCGCGACATAGCAGCAGGTCGACACCACGCCCCTTTTGCCGCCGCCGACAATCACCGGATGCGGCAAGAGCGAGGGATCGTCGCGCTTTTCGATGGCTGCGTAGAAATAGTCGCAGTCCAGATGCGCGATGGAGAGCGCGCGAAGCTCGGTGTGCTCTACAAACACCTGCTCGCCGCAAGCAGCGCAGCGTTCAACACTCGCGCTTTCACTTCCGCATGAACGACAAAGGATCATGGCGCGTCTCCCCCGCCCCCTTGCGGGGCGGGGGCTGGGGGGTGGGGGGCGTTCAAACGCTCAGGCGCCTGATTGTCGGGACGCCCCTCACCCGCCGACCTTTGGTCGGCGCCCTCTCCGCGAGGGAGAGGGCTCATCACGCAACTTCCTCCGGCGTGAACAGCCAAGCCGCGCCGCGCACGCCGGAGGACTCGCCGTGCAGGTTTTTCAGCACTTTGGTTTTGATGATGTCGGTGAAGGCGTAAGCCATCAGCTTGCCTTGAATGGCGGGATAGAGCCAATCGACATTGGACACGCCCCCGCCAAACACGAACACGTCGGGATCGAGAATATCCATCACCACCGCGCAGGCGCGCGCGATGCGATCCGATAATTCGTCCAGCAACGCCAGCGCGCGCGCATCGCCCGCAAGCGCCGCCTTATACGCATCGCCCGCGCTCATGCCGGCCCAGCGTTTGAAGCCGGTGCCGGAAATCCACTGCTCTAGGCAGTCCCAGCGCCCGCACCAATCCTGCACCGGCGCTTCATCCGCGCGCCGCCAAGGCAGCGGCATGTGCCCCCATTCGCCGCCAATAAAATTGACGCCCTGAACCACCTTGCGGTCGACCACCACGCCGCCGCCGCAGCCTGTGCCGATAATGATGCCGAACACCACGCGCGCCCCGGCCGCTGCGCCATCCACCGCTTCGGACAGTGCAAAGCAGTTGGCGTCATTTTCCACCCGCACCGGCCGCGCCAGCGCGGCGGTCAGGTCTTCCAGGAACGGCTTGCCGTTCAGCCACACCGAATTGGAGTTGCGCACCATGCCGGTGACGGGCGAGAGCGTGCCGGGCATCGCCACCCCCACCGCTTTGGCGCGCGCGCCCGCTTTCTGCTCAACCGCCCCGGTCAGCCCCGCCAGGGCCTGGACTGCGGCCCGATACTCCCCAGGATTGGGCACGCGTTCACGGGCGACGATTTCCCCTTTGGAATCAAGGAGCGCGGCCTCGATCTTGGTGCCGCCAAAGTCCACGCCCAAACGCATCCGCCCAAGTCCCAAGGTTTTGTTAATAAGCGCCGCTAAAGTGATGCGGATCCAAAGGGTTGTTAAGCCCTGCAGCGTATAAGATCGCCCAGTAGAATCGCCCGACCCCCGAGTTCGAGTAGTCCCAGACGATGCCTAAGACTGTTCTCATCGTTGAAGACAGCGAACTCAATATGCGGCTGTTCAACGACCTCTTGGAAGCCTTTGGCTACAAAACCGTCAAAACCCGGGACGGGCGCCAGGCCCTGCCGCTGGCGCGCGAGCACAAGCCCGACCTGATCGTGATGGACATTCAGCTGCCGGAAATTTCCGGCATCGAGCTGACCCAGCGCCTCAAAGCCGATGCGGCGCTCAAATCCATTCCCGTGGTGGCCGTCACCGCCTTCGCCATGCGCGGCGACGAGCAAAAAATCCTCGCCGCCGGCTGCGACGCCTACCTCTCCAAGCCGATTTCGGTGACGACCTTCCTCGAAACCATTCGCCGCTTCATCGGGTGAGCCCATGAGCGCCCGCGTCCTCGTCGTCGACGATTTGGAGGCGAACCGGCGCTTGCTCGAAGCCAAGCTGACCGGCGAATATTATGACGTGCTGCTCGCCACGCGCGGCGAAGAGGCCGT
Organism: Hyphomonadaceae bacterium; assembly: GCA_033764855.1. GTDB lineage: Bacteria > Pseudomonadota > Alphaproteobacteria > Caulobacterales > Aquidulcibacteraceae > Vitreimonas. The sequence goes on from JANRIP010000003.1 coordinate 102,591, forward strand.
GCAAATGGCCAAGCGCGAACGGCCCGACATCATCCTGCTTGATGTGATGATGCCCGGCGGCATTGACGGCTACGAAGCCTGCCGCCGCATCAAGGCCAATCCGGACACGCGCCATATTCCCGTCGTCATCATCACCACGCTCGATGATCGCGAGAACCGCTTGCGCGGGCTGCAGGCCGGCGCGGAAGATTTTCTCACCAAGCCGATCGATGACGTGCAGTTGCTCTCGCGCGTCAAAAGCTTGGTCAGCCTCAAGGTGGTGATTGACGAACTGCGCGCGCGCGAAGCAAGCGGCAAGAAGCTCGGCGTGATTGGCGAAGATATTCGCCCCGATCCGCTTGAAGCACACCGCCTCACCGCCGGCAATGTGCTGCTGGTGGACGACAATCCCAATCAGATCAAACGCATTTCAGCGGCGTTGGGGCTTGAGCATAGCGTCACCTTGCTCGGCGCGAAGGCCGCGCCCAGTGCTGCGCCAGACCTCGTCGTGGTGGCGGTCACCGCCAAGAGCTTCGACGGCTTCCGCGTCATTGCGCGCATGCGCTCGGGCGAGCCCACGCGGCATTTGCCCATTCTCGCCGTGGTCGATCCGGACGACCGCGCGCGTGCGGTGCGCGCACTCGAACTCGGCGCGCACGACATCATCCATCGCCCCGTGGACGAAGACGAAATCGTTGCCCGCGCCCGCACCTTGATGCGCCGCAAGCGCTACATGGATGCGCTGCGCACGCGTCTCGACCAAAGCCTCGAACTCGCCGTCACAGATCAACTCACCGGCCTCTACAATCGCCGCTTCCTCTATTCGCAACTTGGCCCGCTGGTGCAGCGCGCCCAATGCGGCGGCGATCCCGTTTCAGTGATGGTGGTGGATATCGACCACTTCAAACAGGTCAATGACACGTACGGCCACGATATCGGCGATGCCGTGCTGCGCGAATTTGCGGCGCGTCTTGCGTCCAATACGCGGCCATCCGATTTTCCCTGCCGCGTGGGCGGTGAGGAATTCGTCGTCATCATGCCGCATACGACTGGCGATGTTGGCTGCCTCGCCGCCGAACGGCTGCGCCGGCAAATCTGCGCAGCCCCTTTCACTCTGCGCGAACTTGCAACGCCTTTGCCGGTGACGGTTTCCATCGGCGTCGCGTGCTCTGAGGCAAGCGATGAAAATCCTGACGCGCTGCTCAAGCGCGCCGATGCAGCGCTCTATGACGCCAAACGCGCCGGCCGCAATCGCGTCATCGGCAGAGCAGCCAGCGCCGCGGCATAGGCGCTTTTGCAAAGCACTCGCGAACACAGCTTCCACTAGCCCTTCTCACTCCACTACCGCGCCGCTAAGCTGGCCGAAGAGGTTTGTGGGACCGCCTTCTCGGCCGGGATTCCTCAACCGGGAGGGACCCGCGCATGGCCACAATCACCGCGACCGATGATCTCGCAGGCGCATTCAACGATCTTGTCGACGTGTATCTGCTGGCGACATGGGACGTTGTCTCTCAGAGCGCGACTTCGTTCGGCATCGAAGTCGCCGGCGATACGCGCGTCATCTTTAACGGCTCAGGGTTCGGCTCTTATTCAGACAACTTCTCCACCACAGGCACAGTGACGAGTGTCGAAGTGTATGAGTGGGACGTCGGCACATCCGCTTGGGTGAGAACAGTCGATTGGACCGGTCTGAGCGCGCTGGCCAGCGCGCTGCAGGGCGCGGTGACGGATTCCAATCACCCCACCGGAGATGCGGACTTCCTGGACGAATTGTTCGGCGGCAATGACGTCATGAACGGCGCCTCCAGCTTCCAAGACACACTCTACGGCTATGCGGGCGATGACACGATCCGAACTTTTGGGGGCGATGATCAGGCATTTGGCGGCGACGGCGATGATTATGTCATCGGCGACACCGGGACCGACCAACTATACGGAGATGCCGGGGACGACGTCGTCTATGCCTTCGATGGCACCGTCGGGGACGTCTATGATGGCGGAACGGGCGGCGAAACCACTGGCGACACGCTCAATGCCTTCGGCATCGGGAATATAGATCACGACGCCTCAGTGAATCTCACCAACGCGACACTGGCCAACTTCGAAGCTTTGACCTTCAATCGCGCAACCACTGACGTCGATTACTTTGCCATCGTTATGAGCGGCACGCAGGCGCAAACCGCTTTCAGCAACACGACAGCCGTGACGGGAAACGTCACCTGCAGCGAGTATCTGTGGATTCAAGATGTCGGCGGGAACCTCGATGTCTCCACCTGGACCTTCAACACCTGGAATTCCGCAACGGACATCGTGCGGATTGATGGCGGCGCCGGCGGCAACACAATCGACGGCGCATCAAACCAGAAAAATACGCTCAATGGCGGCGGCGGCAGCGATGCGATCTACGGCGGATCGGTCGGCGACCAACTTTACGGCAGCCTCAATGTTGGCGACGGCGCCATTGACAATATGTATGGCGGAGACGGCGCTGACGTCTACGCCGTCTACGAACTGACCGACATTATCCACGAAGATGCTGGCGGCACGGGGACCGATTATGCCGCTGTCTCTGCGAACAACTATGTGATGGTCGCCAATCTGGAAGCCATCGCCATGTTTGGAGCAGCTGTCGTTGCGACCGGCAACGCGCTCGGCAATAGCATGCAAGGCAACAATGCCGCCGCCGACACGCTGAGCGGTCTCGCCGGTGCAGACTTTCTCTACGGCCAGATCGGCGACGACACCTTACTGGGCGGTGGCGACAACGACACCCTCGAAGGCGGCGCCGGCGCCGACCTCTTGGACGGCGGCGCAGGCAATGACAGTATGATTGGCGGCGGCGGCAATGACACCTACATAGTCAACGCCGTCGGCGACGTCACCACCGAGACCGCCTCCACGGGCGGCGTCGATCTGGTGAAGTCATCGGTGACCCACACGCTGGGGACCAATCTTGAGAACCTCACGCTCACGACCTCTGCCGCCATCAACGGCACGGGCAACACACGGCCCAACATCATCACTGGCAATAATGGCGTGAACACGCTCAGCGGATTGGATGGCGCAGATACGATTGTCGGCGGCGCGGGCGGCGACACCATCATTGGCGGCGTCGGCAAAGATACGCTCACAGGCGGGATCGGCGGGGACAAATTCGTGCTCAACGCCGCGGCGGTCGCCGGCAATGCCGACACCATTACGGACTTCACCCATAACAGCGACAAGATTCAGCTTGAGAACTCGGTCTTCACGGCCCTCGGCGCGGCGACCGGCACATTGGCCAACACCAAATTCTGGGTTGGAACCGGCGCGCACGACGCTGACGATCGCATCATCTACGACAATGTCAGCGGCAAGCTTTACTATGACGCCAATGGCAATGTCGCAGGTCAAAAGGTGCTGATCGCCACGCTCGATGCGGGGCTCACCATCACCAACACCGATTTCCAGGTGATCTGAAACGAAAAAGGCCGGGTCGTGCGGACGATCTGGCAGCGTTTCCGCGCAATTGCCCTTTCCAATTTTTGTCCTGCCGCTAGGGTTCCCGTTAAGGTGCCTAGTGTTGGGTCTCGGTGGCGTCGCCGCTCCGAGCAGCAAGGGGAGAGCGCATGACCACGATCACTGCGACCGACAATTTCGCGGGCGCATTCAACGATCTTGTTGACGTCAACAATCTCGCCGGCATGACGGGCAGCGCCGCCAGCACGACATCGTTCACACTCAGCGAAGTCGCTTCGCCCGGTCCGGGCGATCTTGGCGCCACTCGGATCGTTTTCAACGGCTTAGGCTTTAGCAGCTACACTGGGAATTTTGCCAACACCGGCACGATACAAGTCATCAACGTATATGAGTGGGACGGCGATGAGTGGATCGGCACGGCGAACTGGACGGGAATGAACGTTCCCGCCGCGACTTTGCTTGCCGCAATCCAAAACCTGGACACTGCGCAAGGCGACGCCGATTTCCTTGACGCAATTTTCGGCGGCGATGACTCTTTGACTGGTGCGGATTCGTTCGAAGACGGCCTGCTTGGATATGACGGTGCTGATCTCATTCGCGGCCTAGGCGGCAACGACACCGTAAGCGGCGGCGCTGGCGCGGATATTCTCTACGGTGATTACGGTCTCGACGTCGTCAACGGCGACGCTGGCAATGATACGATCTACGCCTACACCTCTTACGATTCAGGCGTCGATAATCTCGCCGACACCCTCGACGGCGGCGACGACACAGACACGCTGGTGGCGTGGGGCGTAAACTTGGCGGGTGGCCCTTCCAATGTCGATCTGCGCCAAGCGACGTTGCAGAATTTGGAAAAAATCAGCTTTGTCGCTCAGGCTAGCAACATCACCGCGATCACGCTGCAGATGACCGCGGAACAGGTCCTCGCCAATTTCGACACCACGGGCGTCGTCACCGGCGCTTCTACGCTTAACTGCCTGTCCGCTCTCAACATCGAGCAGATAACAACCCTCGATCTGCGCGGTTGGACCTTCAACAATTGGGAAACAACTGACGCCGTTCAGCTCATCGGCGCCAATACCGGAAGCGTCATCTACGCGAACGCGACCACGCGCAGCCAGCTCTATGGCGGCACAGGCGCGGACGAATTGTACGGCAGCGATCTGAACGACCAATTCTACTCGGCGGCCAACTACACGGCTGATGGCGACATCGACAACATGTATGGGGGCGATGGCGACGATAATTACTCCGTGCTTGAGGCCGGCGACATTGTCCATGAGAACGCCAATGAAGGCTTCGATTACGCGGCCGTCTATGTGAACAATTACGTGATGGTGGCTAATCTCGAAGCCATCGGCATGTATACCGGCTGCTTGATCGCCACCGGCAATGCGCTCGGCAATAGCATTCAAGGTGACAGCAACATCTCAACGGCAAAGGCCGAGACCATGTACGGGCTCGGCGGCGCGGACGACCTTTATGGTCATGGCGGCAACGACACGCTGGTCGGTGGCGCAGGTGCGGACGATTTGTACGGCGGGGACGGCCTCGACACCGCCTCCTACGCCACTGCGGCGAATGCAGTAAACGTCAACCTCACGACCGGCGCCGCCGCCGGCTCCGACGCCCTGGGCGACACGTTCGACAGCATCGAAAACCTCACCGGCTCCAACTTCAACGACAAGCTCACCGGCAATAGCAGCGCCAATCGCCTCAGCGGCGGGGCCGGCAATGACACGCTCGATGGCGGTCTCGGCAATGACAACATGATCGGCGGCGGCGGCGATGATACGTATGTGGTCAACGCCGCCGGCGACGTCACCAACGAGACCTCCGCCGCGGGCGGCGTCGATCTGGTGAAATCGTCGGTAACGCGAACGCTCGGCGCCAATCTTGAAAACCTCACCCTCACCGGCGCTGCGGTGGCGGACGCTACCGGCAACACCCTGGCCAACGTGATCACCGGAAATAGCGGTGTGAACGCGCTGAACGGCCTGGAAGGCGCAGATACAATTGTCGGCGGCGGCGGCGGCGACACGCTCAATGGCGGCGTTGGTTTGGATACGCTCACCGGCGGGGCCGGCGCCGACAAATTCGTGCTCAACGCCGCGGCGGTCGCCGGCAATGCCGACACCATTACGGACTTCACCCATAACAGCGATAAGATTCAGCTTGAGAACTCGGTCTTCACGGCCCTTGGCGCGGCGACCGGC
>JANRIP010000007.1:0-75157 GCA_033764855.1 Hyphomonadaceae bacterium
GCCGGCGGGCGTGGAAATGGTGATGCCGGGCGACAACATCAAAATGACGGTCGAGCTGATCAGCCCGATCGCCATGGATCAGGGCCTCCGCTTCGCCATCCGCGAAGGCGGCCGCACCGTCGGCTCCGGCGTCGTCGCGAAGGTCGTGGAATAAGTTTCTCCCGGTTTGGGGGAGGAAGGCCCGCGTCCGCACCCGGACGCGGGCCTTTTTGCTGAAATCTGCATCCGCATGGGCCCCGGCGCGCATCTGGGTTAGAGAAAGCGGCGCAGGACGGCGCCCGGGAGGCCATTCATGGAGCGGTTCGTTTTTGTCGCGGCGATTATTGGCGCGATCATTTTCGCGCTGGTGCAGATCGTTGGCAGCGGCCCCTCCATGACGTTCAGCATTGGAGATTTCGAAGGCGGCGGCAGTGACCCCGTGGTCGAAGCCGTCGCCGGCCAAGTTCCACCCGCGACTTATGCCGATGGCGATATCGATCTGCGATATGCCGCCGCGCGCGTTGTCATCACCCCGGAAGACCGCTCCGACATCAGCGTTTCCATCGATAATCCCGGCCGCCTGCCCATGCCGGAGATCCGTGCTGAAGGCGGCAAGCTGATCGTGGACGGCCAAGTGCGGGGACGCATCGAATCATGCGTGGACGACGCAGTTGAAGTGCGCGGCTATGGCCTGATCCCAACGCCGGAATTGCCTGTCGTCACCATTCACACCCCGCGCAGCTTGGCCGTCGATATTGGCAGCGGCAGCAGCACTGAAATCGGCCCAAGCGCTTCACTGCAGGGCGCGTTTACGGGGTGCGGGACAGCGCGCATAGGCGATGTCGCCGATACGCTGAACGTCGATCTCTCCGGCTCCGTGAACGTCCAAACTGGAGCCGCGCGCATTCTTGAAGCCGACCTCGCCGGCTCGGGCGCGCTGCGCACTGGGACCATCGCTGAGCGCGCCGAACTCGATATTGCCGGCTCCGGCGAAGTGGAACTGGCTTCGGTCAGCGGCGTGCTGACGGTTGATGGGGCGGGCTCCGGCAACGTGCGCGTGAAAGGCGGCGCGCTGTCGGAGGCGAACATTGATCTTGCCGGGTCCGGCGATGTCGAAATTGCCGCCCCGGTCGAAAGTCTTGAAGTTTCGGTCGTCGGCGCGGGAGATGTGAGCGTTACCGCTGCGGTGGGCGAGATCGACGCCGACATAGCCGGCCCGGGCCGCGTGCGCGCCCAGTCTGTAAGCGGCGCTGTGCGTAAGGAGGTCTGGGGCTCGGGCGATGTGATCGTTGGTCCAGTGCCGCCGCGCCCGCCAGCGCCGCCTTCCGCGCCGGTGGCTCCCATGCCGCAAGGCTCGCCAACTTAGGGGGCAAGGCGGGGCAACTTCCCCCGCCGGGACCCGGCCGCTAGTTTGCCCCAAGAGTGCTGAAGGCGCGATGGCGGGATGGCGGGATGTTTTGGGGGTTGCTGCGACCGAAGACCGGTCAACCGGACGAGCTGGATAAGCTCAAGAACAATCCGCTGATCGTCTCCGCGCCGACTTCGGCGGTGTACCTGGCGGCGGCTACGCGGATTTTGGCGGAGGACATGGGCTTTCGCGCCTCGGCTGACAAAGAAGAGGCGCGGTTCGGAGACGGCACGCCCGCGCCCCAGCTTACCTATGGCCTCATCGAGTATTTGCAGGGGCTGGACCTCTCCGAATGCGACCTGCTTGAACTGGGCGGGGGCGGATCGACCGAGTTCTGGCGCGCCCGCGTCAAAAAGGTCACCACCCTCGAAACCAACCCGCAATGGGCCCACAAGATCAAAGCAGGCAATCCGGGGGTTTATGTCGAGGTGGTCGCCGGCCCGCGCATGGCCGAGCGCCTCAGCGCCTTCGAGCGAAGCTTTGACATTATCGTGATCGACCCCGACGCCAACCGCTATGAGTGCGCCAAAGCAGCGGCGCAAAAGCTCGCCCCGGGCGGATTCATCATTCTCGACAATGCCGAATGGCACCCCAATGCCAGCCAAGCGCTCCGCGACGCCGATCTGATCGAAATCGATTTTCACGACTTCAAGCCGTGCCACCATTATCGCAGCACCACCTCGCTCTATTTGAGCCGCGATTTCCGGCCCAAACCCAGAAAGGATCGGCTCCCGCTGGTCCCCATTGGCGGCAAGCGCGCGGACCACAGCGTCCATGACGTCAAAAGCTGATTAAACATAGCGAAGCTTCGCTTGACGGGGGCGCATGCGACGCGTATCTGACGCCCCTTCGAGCCGGCTGTAAGCATTGCTTAGACGCGGTTCGCACTAACGCGACATCGACCCGGGGCCATGAAAGGCTGTTTGGGGCGCGGGACGCGGGAGCGAGGCTTCCGCCCTGAGAGCGTTTTGCGATCCTATAAGCAAGCGTTTTGGCCGCTCGGAAACGGGGACGCGATCGCTTCGGCGCCTGCCCAGACAGGGCGGCGGCGATGCGTGTTGCGTCCGCAGAGATCGGCGTTTCGGGAATTCAGAGCAATGATGCAGCAAAATATCCGGATCAGGCTAAAGGCCTTCGATCACCGCACGCTGGATCTCTCCACCAAAGAGATCGTCTCGACCGCTAAGCGTACGGGCGCAACGGTTGTCGGCCCCGTGCCGCTGCCCACGCGCATCGAGAAGTTCACAGTCAACCGCTCGCCTCACATCGACAAGAAGAGCCGCGAGCAGTTCGAGATTCGCACGCACAAGCGCGTGCTCGACATCATTCAACCGACGCCGCAAACGGTCGACGCGCTGATGAAGCTCGATCTCAGCGCCGGCGTCGATGTGCAGATCCAAGTGCTGGGCTGATCAGATGGCGAAAGAAACCACCAAGCGCACTGGCGTGCTTGCTCGCAAGCTCGGCATGATGCGCGTGTTCGCGGAAGACGGCGCGCATGTGCCGTGCACCGTGCTCGACCTCGAAGGCTGCCAAGTTGTCGGCCGTCGCACGGTTGAGGCTGAAGAGTACAAGAACGCCGCCGGCGAAGCGGTCGCGCTGAAGCCGAAGAAGACGCGCAAGAACGCGAAGAACCCGGAAGCCAAGCGCGAAGCCAAGGGCGATGGCTATACCGCCCTCGTGCTCGCCGCCGGCAAGGCCAAGGCGAAGAACGCCAGCCAAGCTGATCGCGGCCAGTTCGCCAAGGCTAAGGTTGAGCCGAAAGCGATCGTCCGCGAATTCCGCGTCAGCCCTGATGCGCTGGCCGATATTGGCGCGCAAATCTCTGCAGACCATTTCGTCGTCGGCCAATATGTCGATGTTTCCGGCACAACCAAGGGCAAGGGTTTCGCCGGCGCCATGAAGCGCTGGAATTTCGGCGGTCTGCGCGCCACGCACGGCGTCTCCGTTTCGCACCGTTCGCACGGCTCGACCGGTCAGCGCCAGGATCCGGGAAAGGTCTTCAAAGGTAAGAAGATGGCCGGCCACCTGGGCGATGAGCGCGTCACCACGCAGAATCTCACGGTCGTCCGCGTCGATGCCGAGCGCGGACTTTTGTTTGTCAAAGGCGCGATCCCGGGCGCCAAGGGCTCCTTCGTTGAAGTGCGCGACGCCGCCAAGGCGCCGCTGCCGAAGGAGGCGCCGAAGCCGGCGGGTCTGAAACAAGCGGGTGAGGGAGCCGCGGCATGAAGCTCGATGTGAAAACCCTCGATGGCAAAGCCGCTGGCTCGATCGAACTCGACGCCAACGTCTTCGGCATCAAAGAAGTCCGCAAAGACATCCTGCAGCGCATGGTGAAGTACCAACTCGCCAAGCGCCGCGCCGGCACGCACAAGACGCTGTCGCGCGGCGAAGTCGCCCGTTCGCACTCCAAGCTCTACAAGCAGAAGGGCACCGGCCAGGCGCGTCACGGCTCGGCGAACGCCCCGATTTTCCGTGGCGGCGGTCATGCGCACAACAAGCTGCCGCGCGATTATTCGCACGACCTCACCAAGCAATTCCGCGCTCTGGCGTTGCGTCACGCGCTCTCGGCCAAGGCTGCTGCTGGCGATCTGATCGTGCTCGACAGCGTGCAGTTGAAGGACGCCAAGACGGCGGTTTTCTCCAAGCAGCTGGCCGGCCTTAAGCTCGACAACGCTCTGATCATTGCGGGCGCTTCGGTGGATGACGGCCTCGCCCGCGCGGCCCGCAACATCCCGCATCTCGACGTGCTGCCGAACGCTGGCCTCAACGTTTACGACATCCTCCGCCGTCAAAAGCTCGTTCTCACCAAGGACGCGGTCGAAGCGATTCACACCCGCTTCAAGGGCGCCAAACCCGCCAAGACGCGCGCTGAAGCCGCCAATTTTGGAGCCTCGGCATGAGCAGCCATTACGACACCATTCTCTCGCCGGTGATCACCGAAAAGGCGACGCTGCTTTCGGAGCAGAACCAGGTCGTGTTCCGCGTGCCGCTCGACGCCAGCAAGAAGGACGTCAAGGCCGCCGTTGAAAAGCTGTTCAACGTGAAGGTCGGCGCGGTCAACACCATCCGCACCCAAGGCAAGACCAAGTATTTCCGCGGCCGCAAGGGCAAGCGCTCCGACACCAAGAAGGCGATCGTGACACTCCTTGCCGGCTACTCCATCGACGTGACGACGGGGCTCTGAAGATGGCGCTGCGTACATTCCGCCCGACTTCCCCTGGCCGCCGCCAGCTGGTGATCGTTGACCGCGCCGAGCTCCACAAGGGCAAGCCGGTAAAGGCGCTCACCGAAGGGCTCACCAAATCCGGCGGCCGCAACAATGCCGGCCGCGTCACCGCTTTCCGCCATGGCGGGGGGCACAAGCGCACCTATCGCGTGATCGATTTCAAGCGCCGCAAGTGGGATATGGAGGCGACTGTCGAGCGCCTCGAATATGATCCCAACCGCACCGCTTGGATCGCGCTGATCAAATACACGGATGGCGAACAGGCTTATATTATCGCGCCGCAGCGCTTGAAGGCGGGCGACACCGTGATCGCCGGCGAGCGCGTGGACGTGAAGCCGGGCAATGCGATGCCGCTCAAGGCCATCCCAGTCGGCACCATCATCCACAATATCGAGCTGAAGCCCTTGAAGGGCGCGCAAATGGCGCGTTCGGCAGGCACTTACGCCCAGGTCGTCGGCCGTGATGCGGGCTATGCTCAGATCCGGATGGCTTCGGGCGAAGTGCGCATGGTGCAAGACGTGTGCATGGCCACGATCGGCGCGGTGTCAAACCCGGACAATATGAACGAAGTCTGGGGCAAGGCCGGCCGCACCAAGTGGCTCGGCCGCAAGCCGAGCGTGCGAGGCGTCGCCATGAACCCTGTCGATCACCCCCATGGCGGCGGTGAAGGCAAAACCTCGGGCGGGCGTCACCCGGTGACCCCCTGGGGCAAGAAAACGCGCGGGCCGAAGACCCGTAAGTTGAAGCCGTCGGATCGTCTGATCATCCGCCGGCGTCACTCCAAGAAGTCGAGCTGAGGTAGAGATGCCGCGTTCTGTTTGGAAAGGCCCGTTCGTCGACGGTTATTTGCTGGCCAAAGCCGAGAAGGCTTCTGCTGGCGGCCGTCCTGCGCCGATCAAGACCTGGTCGCGCCGGTCGACGATCATGCCGCAATTCGTGGGCCTCACCTTCCAAGTCCATAACGGCAAGCAATTCACGCCGGTGCTGGTGTCCGAAGATATGGTCGGCCACAAGCTCGGCGAGTTCGCGCCGTCGCGGAATTATTTTGGCCATGGCGCCGACAAGAAAGCGCGGAGGAAGTAATGGGCAAACCGAAAGCCCCTCCGAAACAAGCCTCCAACGAGTCGCGTGCGGTGCTCCGCTCGCTGCGCGTTAGCCCGCAAAAGCTGAACCTGGTGGCGCAGTCGATCCGCGGCCTCTCCGCTGAAAAAGCGGTGAACGAGCTGCGCTTCTCGCAGAAGCGCATCGCCAAGGACGTGCTGAAGTGCCTGAAGTCGGCGATCGACAACGCCGAAAACAATCATGGCCTGGACCTCGATGGTCTGGTCGTGGCGCAGGCCCATGTCGGCAAGAACCTTGTCATGAAGCGCATGCACGCGCGCGCCCGCGGCCGCGGCGTGCGCATCGAAAAAATGTTCTCGCAGCTCACCATCGTGCTGCGCGACACCACGAAGCAAGCTGAGGCTGCCTGATGGGTCAGAAAGTCAATCCGATCGGTCTGCGCCTCGGCGTGAACCGCACCTGGGATTCGCGCTGGTACGCGAACACCGGGCAATATGCTGAGCTGCTCCATCAGGACATCGCCATCCGCAAGTTCCTGCGCGAGAAGCTGAAGGCGGCTGGCATTTCGAAGATCATCATCGAGCGCCCGCTGAAGAAGTGCCGCGTGACGATCCTGACCGCCAAGCCGGGCGTGGTGATCGGCAAGAAGGGCGCCGACATCGAAAAGCTCCGCAAGGAGCTGGCGGTGATGGCGCCAGGCGCTGAAGTTCACCTGAACCTGGTTGAAGTCCGCAAGCCGGAAACTGACGCAACTCTGGTCGCCGAAGGCGTGGCGCAACAGCTGGAGCGCCGCGTTGCGTTCCGCCGCGCCATGAAGCGCGCCATGCAATCGGCCATGCGCCTTGGCGCGCAAGGCATTCGCATCAACGTGTCGGGCCGTCTGGGCGGCGCGGAAATCGCGCGCATGGAATGGTATCGCGAAGGCCGCGTGCCCCTGCACACCCTGCGCGCTGATGTCGATTACGGCTTCGTCGAAGCGGACACCGCTTACGGCAAGATCGGCGTGAAGGTTTGGATCTTCAAAGGCGAGATCCTCGAGCACGATCCGATGGCGCAAGATAAGCGCGCGCTCGACACTGGTGAAAACCGCGAGCGTCGTGACCGCGACCGTCCGGGCGCTGGCCGCGATGACCGTCCGCCGCGTTCCGACGATCGTCCCCGTCGTGGCCGTCGTCCGCCGCGCGGCGAAGAAATTGCTTCGGACTCGGAGGCATAACCCACCATGATGCAACCGAAGAAAACCAAGTTCCGGAAAGCCCATAAGGGCCGGATCAAGGGCAATACCAAGGGCGGCGCCTCGCTGAACTTCGGTGAGTTCGGCCTGAAGGCGCTTGAGCCTGAACGCGTCACGGCGCGTCAGATCGAAGCCGCGCGCCGCGCCATTACGCGCGAGATGAAGCGTCAGGGCCGGGTTTGGATTCGTATCTTCCCGGATGTGCCGGTGTCGAAGAAGCCAACCGAAGTCCGCATGGGCTCTGGCAAGGGCGCGCCGGAATTCTGGGCCGCGCGCGTCGCCCCTGGCCGGATCATGTTTGAAGTCGACGGCGTGCCGGAAGCCGTTGCGCGCGAATCTCTTCGTCTTGGCGCCGGCAAGCTGCCGATCCGCACCAAGATCGTCGCGCGGATGGAGGGCCTCTGATGAAGCTCCGCGAGATCAAGAAGGAAATGAGCGACTATCGCGCCGCCGGCGCTGAGAAGCTCAAGGACGAAGTCGGCGGCCTTAAGAAGGAGCAGTTCAACCTGCGCTTCCAGCAAGCCACCGGCCAATTGGAAAAGACTTCGCGCATGCGCGAAGTCCGCCGTCAGATCGCGCGCGCCAAAACGGTGCTGCGCGAGAAGTCGCCGAAGACGAAGGTCTGAGGGAAGGACACCAGATGCCGCGCCGCGTAATGACCGGGACCATCGTCAGCGATAAGGGCGACAAGACTGTCGTCGTGCAGGTGGAACGCACCTATCTGCACCCGATTCTGAAGAAGACCCTTCGCCGTCGTTCGAAGTTTCACGCTCATGACGAAACCAACGCCTACAAGACGGGCGAGGTCGTCAACATTCAAGAGTGTCCGCCGAAATCCAAGCTGAAGCGCTGGGAAGTCGTCGGCCGCGTCGGAGCATGACGTCATGATCCAGATGCAGACCAATCTCGACGTCGCCGACAATTCCGGCGCCAAGCGCGTGATGTGCATTAAGGTGCTGGGCGGCTCCAAGCGCCGCTACGCCACCGTGGGCGACATTATCGTCGTGTCGGTGAAGGAAGCGATGCCGCGCGGCCGGGTCAAGAAGGGCGATGTCCGCAAGGCGATCGTCGTGCGCGTTTCGAAGGACATTAAGCGCCGCGATGGCTCGACCATCCGTTTTGATTCCAACGCCGCTGTTCTGATCAACAATCAAGGCGAGCCGATTGGCACGCGTATCTTCGGACCGGTGCCGCGCGAACTGCGCGCTAAGAACCACATGAAGATCATCTCGCTCGCGCCGGAGGTGCTCTAATGGCCGCGAAAATTCGTAAGGGCGACACGGTGATCGTGCTCGCCGGCCGCGACAAGGGAAGCTCCGGGAAGGTGCTCGAAGTGCGCCCGAAGGATGACCGCGTCGTGGTCGAAGGCGTCAATCTCGTGAAGCGTCACACCAAGCCCGACATGGCCAATCCCAATGGCGGCATAATTTCCAAGGAAGCGGCGATCCACATTTCCAACGTGGCGATCCGCGATCCGCAAACGGGCAAGGCCACGCGCGTCGGATTCAAAGTCGTCGGCGAAGGCGCCCAACAGCGCAAAGTGCGCATCGCGAAAGGTTCGGGAGTGCAGATCGATGTCTGACGCTCAAGAAAAAACCAAGAAGCCCAAGGCCGAAAAGGCCGAGGCGCCGAAGGCCAAGAAGCCACCGACGCCGAAGGGCGATTACGTGCCGCGCATGCAGGCTCGTTACAAGAACGAGATCAAGAAGCGCCTGCGCGAGCAGTTCAATTACTCGAACGACATGCAGATCCCGGCCTTGGAAAAGATCGTGATCAATATGGGCGTTGGCGAGGCTACGGCTGACTCCAAGAAGCTGAAGTCGGCGATGGACGCGTTGACCGCCATTGCCGGGCAAAAGCCGGTGGCGACCCGTTCGCGCAAGTCGATCGCGGCCTTCAAGCTGCGCGAAGGCATGGCGATCGGCTGCAAGGTCACGCTGCGCCGCGACCGGATGTATGAATTCCTTGATCGCCTGGTGACGATTGCGTTGCCGCGCGTGAAGGATTTCCGCGGCCTCAACGGCAAAAGCTTCGATGGCAATGGTAATTACGCCATGGGCATCAAGGAACACATCGTGTTCCCCGAAATTAATTACGACCAGATCGATCAGATTTGGGGCATGGACATTATCGTTTGCACCACTGCGCGCACCGATGATGAAGCCAAGGCCCTGTTGAAAGAGTTCGATTTCCCGTTCCGGAACTGATCACCTCAAAGGTGGTCCACCCCAGAACGCATCGGGAGAGTGGAAGAAGTATGGCGAAGACAAGCTCTATCGAACGCAACAAGAAGCGTGAGCGTATGGCCAAGCAATACGCCGCTCGTCGCGAGAAGCTCAAGAAGGCCGCGCTTGATGAAGCGCTGCCGCTGGAAGAGCGTTTTGCGGCGCGGCTCAAGCTGGCGCAATTGCCGCGCAATTCGTCGGTCACCCGGGTGCGCAATCGCTGCGAGCTGACGGGACGTCCGCGCGCGTTCTACCGTAAGCTGAAGCTGTCGCGTATCGCGCTGCGGGATATGGCCTCCAAGGGCCAGATCCCCGGCATGGTCAAGTCGAGCTGGTAGGGGGTCGAGATGAATTTGAACGATCCCGTCGGTGATCTCATCACCCGTATCCGCAATGCGCAAATGCGTGGCCGCTCGAAGGTGGTTTCACCCGCCTCCACCTTGCGCGCGCGCGTGCTCAACGTGCTGGTCGAAGAGGGCTATATTCGCGGCTTCACCGAAGTCGAGAATGAGGGCCGCAAGGAGCTCGAGATCGAGCTGAAATATTTCGAGGGCGCTCCGGCGATCCACGAGATTCAGCGGGTCTCCAAGCCGGGCCGCCGCGTCTATTCCTCGATCAAGGACTTGGGCCTGGTGCGCAACGGCCTTGGCATTTCGATCATCTCCACGCCGAAGGGCGTGATGAGCGACGCCGCCGCGCGCGACGCCAATGTCGGCGGCGAAATCCTGTGCGAGGTCTATTAAGATGTCCCGGCTCGGCAAGAAACCGATCCCCGCTCCATCGGGCGTCACCATTACGGTGAAGGGCCAGGATGTGAGCGTGAAGGGTCCCAAGGGCACGCTGGCTTTCCGCGCCCATGACGACGTTGAAGTGTCGTTCGGCGAAGGCACCATCAGCGTGAAGCCGCGTTATGAAACCGCGCGCGCCCGCGCGCTCTGGGGCACAACGCGCGCCGTGCTCGCCAATAATGTGCAGGGCGTGACGCAAGGCTTCGAGAAGAACCTTGAAATGACCGGCGTTGGCTATCGCGCGGCCATGCAGGGCAAGAACCTGCAGCTCAATCTCGGCTACAGCCACGAGATTGTTTACCAGCCGCCGGAAGGCATCACGCTGGCGACTCCGAAGCCCACCGAAATCAAGGTCAGCGGCATCGATCCGCAACAGGTCGGTCAAGTCGCGGCCGAGATTCGCTCCTATCGTCCGCCGGAGCCCTATAAGGGCAAGGGCGTGCGCTATACCGGCGAATACATCCGCCGCAAGGAAGGCAAGAAGAAATAAGCCATGGCCCGGAAGCTCACTCCCGTTGAACGCCGCGCCCAGCGTAACCGCACGCGGCTCAAGAAGGCCGCCGGCGACCGCCTGCGCCTCTCGGTTCATCGCTCGTCGAAGAATATTTCGGCGCAGCTCATCGACGATAAGCGCGGCGTCACTGTCGCCGCCGCCTCCTCGCAGGAGGAGGCCGTGCAGGCGAAGGGGTCCAATAAGGACGGCGCCGCCGCCGTCGGCAAGCTCATCGCCGAGCGCGCCTTGAAGGCTGGCGCCAAGCGCGTTGTCTTCGATCGCGGCCGTTATCTGTTTCATGGCCGGGTGAAGACCCTGGCCGACGCCGCCCGTGAGGGCGGACTGGAATTCTGAGGAAGCACGCATGACTGACGAAACAGCAGGCGGCGAAGGCCTAGATGCTCCGGCCGGTGAAAGCGAACAGCCGCGCGGCCGTGGACCTCGCGGTCCCCGTCGCGGTCCCGGCGGCGGGCGTGGCCCGGGCGGCGGCGATCGCGGACGTCGTGACGATCGCCGCGGCCAGCGCGCCGGCCAAGAGGAAGAGCGTGACAGCGAGTTTGTCGACAAGCTCGTCGCCATCAATCGCGTCGCCAAGGTCGTGAAGGGCGGTAAGAATTTCGCGTTCGCCGCGCTCGTCGTGGTTGGCGATAAGAAGGGACGCGTCGGCTACGGTCATGGCAAGGCGCGCGAAGTGCCGGAAGCTATCCGCAAGGCGACGGATGAAGCCAAGAAGTCGCTGATCCGCGTGCCGCTGCGCGAAGGCCGCACGCTGCACCATGACGGCGACGGCCGCTGGGGCGCCGGCAAGATCATGCTGCGCGCCGCGCCTGCCGGTACTGGACTCATCGCTGGCGGCCCAATGCGCGCTGTGCTGGAGGTGCTCGGCGTGCAAGACGTTGTCGCCAAGTCGAAGGGGTCTTCGAACCCCTACAACATGGTGCGCGCCACCTTCGATGCGCTGAAGACTCAAACCTCGCCGCGCCACGTCGCCAACCGTCGCGGTCTCAAAGTCGCCGATATCGTCGCCCGCCGTAAGGATGGCGCGAGCATGGGCGATGTCCCGGCGGAGGGCTAAGACATGGCCGCGAAAAAGATCAAAGTGCGCCGCATCGGCAGCCCGATCCGTCGCGAAAATTCGCAGCGCGCAACGCTCGTGGGCCTCGGCCTCAAGCGCGCGCACCAAGTGGTCGAGCTTGAGAACACGCCTTCTGTGCAAGGCATGATCAAGAAGGTCGCCCACCTTGTAGAAGTCGTGGACTAAGACGATGAAACTCAACGAACTCGCCGACAATGATGGCTCGACCAAGAAGCTGATGCGCGTTGGACGCGGCGTCGGCTCGGGCAAGGGCAAGACCGGTGGTCGCGGCGTGAAGGGGCAAAAGTCCCGTCGCGGCGTCTCCATCAATGGCTTTGAAGGCGGTCAAATGCCGCTGCACATGCGCATGCCGAAGCGCGGCTTCAATCCGCCTGCGCAACGGACGCTGCAATGGCTGAATCTCGGGCGTCTGCAAAAAGCCATCGATAACAAGCAGCTGGACGCCGGCGCTGCGATCACTGAAGACTCCCTGGTGGAAGCCGGGCTGCTTCGCCGCAAGAAGGACGGTGTTCGCCTCCTTGCGCAGGGCGAGTTGAAGGCCAAAGTGAACATCACCGTGACCGGCGCCTCCGCAGCGGCTGTGGCCGCGGTCGAAAAGGCCGGTGGTTCGGTGACCTTGCTCGCCCCGCCCGCGGCGGACGAAGCAGCGGCCTAAGACAAGTACGCCCCTTTGATGGGGCGTTGGTTCCGTGCTTGTGTGCGGACGAACGGGAGTAAAGCGCCCTCATGGCCTCAGCCGCAGAGCAGCTTGCCGCCAATCTTAACTTCGCGGCGTTCGCCAAAGCGACCGATCTGCAGAAGCGCATTTGGTTCACGCTCGGGGCGTTGGTCGCCTACCGGCTGGGCACCTTCATCCCGATCCCGGGCATTGACCCGGCCGCGTTCGCCAACGCCTTCAATCAGCAGGCCGGCGGCATTCTGGGGATGTTCAATACGTTCTCGGGCGGCGCCGTGGAACGTATGGCGGTCTTCGCCCTCAATGTGATGCCCTACATTTCGGCTTCGATCATCATTCAGCTGATGGCTACCTCTGTGCCGTCGCTCGAGCGGTTGAAAAAGGAAGGCGAGGCAGGGCGTAAGCAACTTAATCAATACACGCGCTATTTGACGCTCGCACTCGCGCTCGTGCAGTCCTACGGCATCGCCATCGGTTTGCAGTCCAGCCAGGGCGTCGTCGCCGATCCCGGCATCTTCTTTATCGCCTCCACCGTGATCACCCTCACCGGCGGCACCATGTTCTTGATGTGGCTGGGCGAACAGGTGACGGCGCGCGGCGTCGGCAACGGCATTTCGCTGATCATCTTCGCGGGCATCATTGCGGGCATGCCGAGCGTGCTCGGACAGATGCTGAGCTTGTTGCGCGTGGGCGACCTTAACGTGTTTGGCGTGCTGCTGGTGGCGGTGGTGATGTTGGCCGCCATCGTGTTCATTGTGTTCATCGAGCGTTCTCAGCGCCGCCTGGTCGTGCAATACCCTAAGCGTCAGGTCGGCAACCGGATGTTTATGGGCGAGAGCTCATTCCTGCCGCTGAAGATCAATGCGGCAGGCGTGATCCCGCCAATTTTTGCGTCCTCCCTACTCTTGCTGCCGTCCACCATCATCGGCTTTTTGGGCATGCAGCAAAACGCGCCCGAATGGGTCAATCAGATGGAAGCCTACATTGGCTACGGCCAACCAGGCCACATCGTGCTTTACGGCCTCGGCATCATTTTCTTCTGCTTCTTTTACACCTCGATCGTGTTCAATCCGGAAGAGACGGCCGACAATCTGCGCAAGTATGGCGGCTTTCTGCCGGGCATTCGTCCGGGCAAAAAAACCGCCGAATATCTCGATTTCGTGCTGACCCGGCTGACCGTGATTGGCGCCGCTTACATCACGATCGTCTGCCTGCTGCCGGAAATTCTGATCTCGGCTTACGCTATTCCCTTCTATCTTGGCGGCACCTCGGTGATGATCGTCATTTCGGTGACGCTCGACACGGTGGCGCAGATCCAATCCCATTTGGTGGCGCACCAATATGAGGGCCTGATCAAGCGCTCGAAATTGCGCGGAAATAACCCGGCGCCGCGGCGCTAAATGTGACCACCATCGCGATCATCGCCGCGCTCTTGGTGATGATTGCCGGTGTCGGCGTTGCAATGATCGGGGCGTTGGGGACGAAAGGGCGGGGGCCAAAGCAAATGAATTTGATCCTGTTCGGGGCGCCCGCAGCCGGAAAGGGCACGCAGGCCAAGCGGCTCGTGTCCGAGCGCGGCTTTGTTCAACTTTCGACCGGCGACATGCTGCGCGCAGCCCGGGCCAGCGGCAGCGAACTCGGCAAGCGCGTCGCCGCCATTATGGATTCAGGCTCGCTGGTCTCCGATGAAATCGTGATCGAGCTGATCGAGGACGCGCTGAACTCGAACAAGGGCGCCAAGGGCTTCATCTTTGACGGCTTCCCGCGCACCGTCGCGCAGGCCGAAGCGCTTGACGCGATGTTGGCGCGCCATGGCGGCAAAATCGATCTGGTGGTTCGCTTGGAAGCCGACGCTGAAAAGCTCATCGAGCGCATCGCGAAGCGTTTCGCCGAGGAAGGCCGCGCCGACGATAATCCAGAAAGCTATAAAGTGCGGCTCAAGGCGTATCTGGACCAGACCGCGCCGCTCGTTCCGTATTATACCGCGCAGGGTAAGCTCGTGCCCGTCGACGGCATGGCCGATATCGAAACCGTCGCCAGCGCGGTCAGCAAAGCGATCGACGCTGTGCACTAGCCAGGAACGAAAGGGAGCGGCGCCTTCAGCCGCTCCCGCTCGCATTAAAGGCTCAGCACAGGTTGGCGAAGGCGCGCGATCCAGTCGCTGAACTTGTCGACCCAACCGCGCAGCATGGCCTTGAAGCCCTCGTCGGCGATCTCGCCATTGGCCAGCGTCTCTTCACGGAAATTCAGATAGATTTCCGGGTCGTTGAGCACGTGCAGCCCAATGTGAGTGAGTACGCTGCGAAGCTGGAATTGCGCCGCCGCGGTGCCGACCGTACCTAGCGTGGCGCCGACAATGGCCGCCGGCTTATTGGGCCAGGAGGATTTGCCCCATGGCCGCGAACCCCACTCGATCGCGTTCTTAATCGAGGCTGGAAAGGTCCGGTTGAATTCCGGGGTCACGAAGAGGACGGCGTCCGCCGCCTCAATCTCGCTTTTGAAGCGGACCACCGAGGCGGGGAGGGCGCCTTCAAGGTCTTGGTTATAGAGCGGCAGATCGCCTATCTCGACCATGCGGAGGTTCAAATTCGGTTGGGCCAGCTTGGCCAGGGCCTCTGCGAACCGGCGATTCACCGAGTCTTTGCGGAGGCTGCCCACGATCACGGCGACGTTAGTCATTTTCTTGCCCCTAGTTAAATCTAGTAACCAGGGCTATATGAGTGCCTATGACGGACCCGCAAGAACGCACAAAAACCTCACCTGGGCACACCGATGTGCTCGACATCCATTCCTATGATTGCCGTGCGATCAGCGGGATTTTGGCCCGTATCGGCGACAAATGGAGCGTCTTGATCATTTCCCAGCTGGGCGAGCGCCCCAGAAGGTTTAACGAAATCAAACGGATCATCGGCGGCATCTCGCAGCGTATGTTGACGCTCACGCTGCGCAATTTGGAGCGGGACGGCCTCATCAGCCGGACGGTCACGCCCTCCATCCCACCGCGCGTCGACTATGCCCTCACCGAGCTTGGTCGCGACCTTCTGGTCCCGGTGAAGGGGCTGAAAGACTGGGCCTTGCAGCACCAGCCTTGTATTGAGGCCGCGCGCGCCCAATTTGATGCGGCGAACGCGCCCGAAACGCCGCACCAAATGCGCGTTTCCGGCGGTTGACGCGGCATTTCGCCCCGCTATAACCGCCGCTTCGCGAAACAACACCCGCGATGTCCCCGGCGCTCTGAAGGTTCCGGCGGCGTCGCGTCTATTGCGTTTTGGAGCGCCTAAATGGCCCGTATCGCCGGCGTAAATATTCCGACCCAGAAGCGCGTCGTCATCGCGCTTCAATACATCCATGGCATCGGCAAAGCCCACGCCAAGGAGATCTGCGAGAAGGTCGGCCTGGCCGATGCGCGCCGCGTGAGCGAACTCACCGACGCTGAAATTCTCCAAATCCGCGAAACCATCGATCGTGACTACACGGTTGAAGGCGATCTGCGTCGTGAGACCTCCACGAACATCAAGCGGCTGATGGATCTCGGTTGCTATCGGGGTTTGCGTCACCGTCGCGGCCTGCCGGTTCGCGGTCAGCGCACGCACACCAACGCCCGCACCCGCAAGGGTCCGGCCAAGCCGATCGCCGGCAAAAAGCAAGCAACGAAGAAATAAGGACCGCCCGCGATGGCTAAGGAATCTACGCGCGTTAAGAAGCGTGAGCGCAAAAACATCGTCACTGGCGTGGCGCACGTCGCTGCGTCGTTCAACAATACGATGATCACGATCGCTGACGCGCAGGGCAACACGATCTCGTGGTCGAGCGCCGGCACGATGGGCTTCAAGGGCTCGCGTAAGTCGACGCCGTACGCCGCGCAGGTCGCCGCTGAAGATGCGGGCCGCAAGGCGATGGAGCACGGCATGCGCACGCTCGAAGTGAACGTGTCAGGTCCTGGTTCGGGCCGCGAAAGCGCGCTGCGCGCGCTACAAGCGGTTGGCTTCACCGTCACGTCGATCCGCGATGTGACGCCGATCCCGCACAATGGCTGCCGTCCGCCGAAGCGTCGCCGCGTCTAAATAGGCGCGCTTCGCGAAAATACTTGCGCGCGCCCCAAGGATAATGGTCCGGCCGCCGCGCTGATGATTGGAAGAGATGATGCAATCGATCGAAAAGAACTGGCTTGAACTGATCCGTCCGAAGAAGCCGCTCGTTGAGCACGGCTTCGACGCGAACCGCCGCGCCACGCTGATCGCTGAACCGCTTGAGCGGGGCTTCGGCATGACGCTGGGCAACGCGCTGCGCCGCATCCTGCTGTCCTCGCTGCAAGGCTCGGCCATCACTTCGGTGCAGATCGACGGCGTCGTGCACGAATTCAGCTCGATCCCGGGCGTCCGCGAAGACGTCACCGACATCGTGCTGAACCTGAAGCAAACCGCGATCCGCATGCGCGGCGAGGGCCCCAAGCGCGTCATGCTGACCGCGACTGGCCCCGGCGAAGTGAAGGCCGGTCAGATTCAAACCGTCTCCGACATGGAGATCCTGAACCCCGAGCACGTCCTTTGCACGCTCGATGACGGCGCTTCGATCCGCATGGAGCTCACGGTCAATAACGGCAAGGGCTACGTCCCGGCCGAGCAGAATCGCCCCGATGACGCCCCGATCGGCCTCATCTCCATCGACAGCCTCTACTCGCCGGTGAAGCGCGTCGCTTATCGCGTCGACAATACGCGCGAAGGCCAAGTACTCGATTACGACAAGCTCGTGATCGAAGTGGAGACGAATGGGGCCATTCGTCCGGAAGATGCGATCGCGTACGCCGCGCGCATCCTCCAGGACCAGCTGCAAATCTTCATCACCTTCGAAGAGCCGAAGCAGAAGAAGGAAGGCGGCGACAAACCGGACCTCCCATTCAACCCGGCCCTGCTGAAGAAGGTCGACGAACTCGAACTCAGCGTTCGCTCCGCGAACTGCCTGAAGAACGACAACATCGTTTACATTGGCGACCTGATCCAGAAGTCCGAAGCGGAAATGCTCCGCACGCCGAACTTCGGCCGCAAGTCGCTGAACGAGATCAAGGAAGTGCTGGCCACGATGGGTCTGCACCTCGGTATGGCGGTCGAGAACTGGCCGCCGGACAATATCGAAGATCTCGCCAAGAAGTACGAAGATCAGATCTAAGAAGGGCGTCGGCTAAACCGGCGAGGGAAGTCACATGCGTCACGGCAACGCGAACAAGAAGCTCAACCGCACCGCCAGCCATCGCCAGGCGATGTTCGCGAACATGTCTGCGGCTTTGATCAAGCACGAGCAGATCGTCACCACGCTGCCGAAGGCGAAGGCGCTCCGCCCCGTCGTCGAAAAGCTCGTGACCATGGCCAAGAAGGGTGACCTCAATTCGCGACGCCTGGTGGTTGCGCGCATGCGCGATGAGACCCAAACCAAGAAGCTGTTCGACACGCTGGCCCCGCGTTACGCCAATCGCGCTGGCGGCTATACCCGCGTGTTGAAGGCCGGCTTCCGTTATGGCGACAATGCGCCGATGGCGGTGATCGAGTTTGTCGATCGCGATGAGAGCGCGCTTGGCCAAGATAGCGGCCCGCGCCCGGAAGCGATCTATACCGACGAAGGCTAAGCCTTACCGGCAAGCGAACCTCAAAGGGCCGTCCTGAAGGGCGGCCCTTTTGCTTTGCGCGCTTGACTCGATATTTAACATTAAGTAGAAATATTGCAGTATTTCGAAATGGATAGCGTGATGTCCCGAGAACTCTATCGCCCCAAGGGGCTCTCCAGCGCGGTTTGCTATGTGGACGCGAACGCAGCGTTTAAGTGGCTGGAGGAAGCGTTCGGGTTCGAGCCGCTGATGGTGATCCTCGATGAGAACGAGCGCATCGCTCATTCGGAAATGACTTACGGCAATTCGGTCGTGATGATCGGCAATGAGTGGAGCGCGGATCACAAGAGCCCAAAATCGCTGGGCGGCAAGAATACGCAAACGGTGCATGTTCAGCTCGCGCGCGATGAAGACATCGACGCTCATTGCGAGCGCGCGCGCAAAGCCGGCGCGGAAATCCTGCAAGAGCCAGACACGCAATTTTATGGTGACCGCACTTACCGCGCGGGCGATCCAGAGGGCCATATCTGGACCTTTGGCGTCACGGTTCAGGAGTTGACGCCAGAGGCGTGGGATAAAGCGAGCGGCCTCAGGACGCGCACCCGGCTGTGAAGGCCAGCGCCAAAGTCGATGCAGCCTTCGCCGCGCTCGCTGATCCAGATCGGCGGCGCGCGGTGGAGTTGCTCTCCGAACGCCCGCGCCGCGCCGGCGAACTCGCTGAGGCGCTGGGGCTTCCCGCGCCAGCCATGAGCCGGCATCTGCGCACGCTGAAGCAAAGCGGGCTGGTGGAGGAAACGCACCCCGAGTTCGATGCGCGCGTGCGCATTTACACGCTGAAGAGCGGCGCCATGCGCGATGTAAAAAAATGGCTGGATGCGATGGAGCAGGGCTGGGCGCTGCAGCTTGGCGCCCTCAAGGCGCATATTGAGAAGAAGAAGTGAGATGGCGGCGGTCGTCGTCTCGCTCCGGGTGAAGGCCACGCCGGCGCAAGCGTTCGCCGCCTTCACCGAAGAGATCGGCCAATGGTGGCGGCCCAATGTGCTCTTCCAACTCACGCCGCGCGGCGATGGCGTGCTGCGCTTCGAGCCTGGACCGGAAGGCCGGCTCGTCACCGACCTGCCCAATGGCAAGGTGTTCGAGATCGGTCGCATCATGACCTGGGCGCCTGGCGAGAAGCTCGCCTTTACCTGGCGCCAGGCCACGTTCGCCTCGGACCAGAGCACACAAGTTGAGGTGGCGTTTGAGCCAGTCGGCGCGGAGACGCGCATTACCATCACTCATCGCGGCTGGGACAGCGTGCCCCAGGAGCACGTCGCCCGCCATGGCTTCCCGCTTGGCCTGTTCCAGCAACGCCAGGGCGAGCAGTGGCGCGCGGCTCTGCATGCTCTGGCCGCGCGCTTGGCCTAAGCCTCGCCATGTTTCCGCCGTCTCCCGGAGCAAGATGCCGCCCCGTTCGGGAGGCAGAGGCTCATGCAAGCTCAGCGCAGAGGTTTAATGGCGGCGGTGCTCGCCGGCGCAGTCGCGATCGCGGAGCCGGCTTATGCGCAGGAGCGCTCGGTTCCGTCCTCGCAAGTCCAGGTGCAGCTTTCCTTCGCACCCGTTGCGTCGCGCGCTGGGCCAGCGGTGGTGAACGTTTATGCGCAGCGCGTCGTGCGCAGCGCGCTTTCCGCTGACCCGTTCTTCGGCCGATTCTCAGCGCCGCGCATTCAGCAATCGCTGGGCTCGGGCGTGATTGTTGAGAGCGACGGCATCATCGTCACAAATAATCACGTGGTCGAGGGCGCGCAGGCGCTGAAAGTGGTGCTCGCCGATCGCCGCGAATTCGACGCGGAGCTAATTCTTTCTGACCCGCGCGTCGATCTTGCCGTGCTGCGCATCAATACCAATGGCGAGCGTCTGCCTGTGCTCAACTTCGCTGACACGCACAGCCTACAAGTGGGCGACCTCGTGCTCGCCATCGGCAATCCGTATGGCCTCAATCAAACCGTCACCAGCGGCATCGTTTCTGCGCTCGCGCGCACGGAGGTTGGCGTATCGGACTACGCCTTCTTCATCCAAACCGACGCCGCCATTAATCGCGGCAATTCTGGCGGCGCGCTGGTGGACATGGCTGGCAATCTCGTCGGCATTAATAGCGCCATCTACTCTGAAGGCGGTGGTTCGAACGGCATCGGCTTCGCCATCCCTTCGGAGATGGTGCGCCGTGTTGTTGAATCCGCCGCCTCGGGCGGGCGCACCGTCGTGCGCCCCTGGCTTGGCGCGCGCGTGCAAACCGTCGACACCGCCATTGCCCGCTCGGTCGGCCTGCCGCATCCCGAAGGCGTGCTGGTGAGCGAGCTTTATCCGCGCGCCGCGGGTGACCGCGCGGGCCTGCAAGTTGGCGATGTGATTCTCTCGGTCGCTGGCCAGGACGTGCGCGATGAGGCTGCGTTGCGCTATCAGTTCGCCACGCAGCGGCCGGGCGAGCGCGTGCCAGTGGTCATTCTGCGCGACGGACAGCGCCGCACGCTCACCGCCAATGCCGAAGCGCCTCCAGGCGGTGCGCCGGAAGCGCGTGAGCTTGCCGGCCGCCACCCGCTGTCGGGCGCACGCGTGGTGACGCTGACGCCGTCCACCGCCGAGGCGGCTGGCCTCGACCCCTTCGCCAGCGGCGTCTTCATTCAGGCGCTGGATCGTGCGGGCTTCGCCGCACGCGTCGGCTTCCGCACCGGCGACATCATCAATGAGATCAACGGCCAACCCATCCGTGAAGCGGGTGAGCTGGATCGAGCCTTGGCGAGCACGCGCAATTGGGTGATTGGCATGCAGCGCGCCGGTCAGCGCCGAGAGATCCGCTTCAACATGTAAGGCCAATTGAACTGGCGACTCTGCGCGCCAGCCCTCATACTCGCCAGGTTATGTCCGATCTGTTTCAAGCCGCTGGGCTCGACCAGGGCGCGCCTGCGCCGCTGGCGGAGCGGCTGCGGCCCAGGAAACTGGTCGAGGTGGTCGGTCAGGACCATTTGCTGAAACCCGAAGCGCCGATCGGGCGGATGATTGCGCAAAAACGCTTGGCCTCCATGGTGCTGTGGGGGCCGCCCGGCGTCGGCAAAACCACCATCGCGCGCCTACTGGCTGAAGCGGCGGGGCTCGAGTTCCAACAAATCTCAGCGGTCTTCTCCGGCGTGGCCGATCTCAAGAAGGCGTTTGAAACCGCCAAGGGCCGGCGCGCCTCAGGCAAGGGCACGCTGCTCTTTGTGGATGAAATCCACCGCTTCAACCGCGCCCAGCAGGATGGCTTCTTACCTTATGTGGAGCAGGGCGTTGTGACGCTGGTGGGCGCCACAACGGAAAACCCCAGCTTCGAGATCAACGCAGCGCTTCTATCTCGCGCGCAAGTGTTTGTGCTGAAGCGGCTCGACGATCCGGCGCTCGAACTCCTCTTGCAGCGCGCTGAAGCCTTGCTGCGGCAACAGCTGCCGCTGACCGAGGAAGCGCGCATCGCCCTCTGTAATCTCGCCGACGGCGATGGCCGCTATCTGCTGACGCTCGCGGAAGAAGTGTTCGCGCTGGGTGTGAAAGCGCCGCTCGACGCAAAAGCGCTCGGTGAACTATTGCAAAAGCGCGCGCCCGCTTACGATAAGGATCGCGAGGAGCACTACAATCTCATCTCCGCGCTGCACAAAAGCATACGCGGCTCCGATCCCGACGCGGCGCTTTACTGGCTCGCGCGCATGGTGGCGGGCGGGGAAGACCTCTTGTTCATCGCCCGCCGCCTCGTGCGCGCCGCGGCGGAAGACATTGGCTTGGCCGATCCCACCGCGCTGCTGATCGCCAACGCCGCCAAGGACGCGGTGCATTTTATCGGCCCGCCCGAAGCGGAGCTGCACTTGGCGCAAGCGGTGATCCACCTCGCCACCGCGCCTAAATCCAATGCGGCTTATGTCGCCTGGAAAGCGGCGATGAACGCCGCGCGCGAAACCGGGACGCTTGGCCCGCCCATGCACATCCGCAACGCGCCAACGCGGCTGATGAAGGAACTAGGGTACGGTTCGGGTTATCAGTATGACCACAACGAGGAAGAAGGCTTTTCCGGTCAGAGCTATTTCCCCGACGAGATGAAACGCCGCGCTTTCTATCAGCCCGAAGGGCGCGGGCGCGAAGGTGCGATCAAAGAACGGCTGGAACACTGGGCCAAGCTGCGCGCCGAGCGCAAATAGCTCATCATACATGATGAATGTTCGCCCGCGCGGCGACATACGTTTCCGCGCCCAACAGCGCGACGTATTTTTACCGGCTAATTTTAGGGGCTGGTGATGTTTCTGCGCTGTGCGGCGGCGGCTTGGTTGTTGTGCCTAACGGGCGCGGCGTTCGCGCAAAGCGCGCCCTCGACCACGTTCACCGCCGCCGACGTGTTCAACCTCGAATATGCCGACAATCCGCAAATCTCCTCCGATGGCCGGCGCGTCGCTTATGAGCGCGTCTCCGCCGACATCATGACTGATCGCTTCCGCCGTTCGATCTGGATGGTGGATGAGAGCGGGCGCAATCATCGCCCCGTCGCGCAAGGCGCCGGCGCTTATGCTTCGCCGGTCTGGTCCCCCGATGGCCGCGCCATTGCATTTTACGCGCAGGATAATGGCGCCAGCGAACTGCGCGTCTTCTATCTCGACACCCAGCGCGCCGCGACCATAGCGCGCCTGCGCGGCGGGGTGAGCAATCTCACCTGGTCCCCGGACGGGCGCACACTCGCCTTTCAAATGTTCACGCCGGAAGCGGGCTCAGCTGCTGTCGGCTTGCCGGCGCGCCCCGATGGCGCGCAATGGGCCGAGCCGCCGCGGGTCATCGACAGCGTGATTTACCAATTCGACGGCGTCGGCTACGTGCCGAGCGGTCACACGCAAATCTATGTCGCGCCCATTGATGGCGGCACGCCGCGTCAGCTGACTTTTGACGCACGCGACCATGATGGCCGAATGTCATGGACGCCCGATGGACAACGTCTCGTTTTCTCCGCCAACGCACAGGATGGCCACGACTTCAATCCGATAGAGTCTGATGTCTATGCGCTCGATATTGAAGATGGCGCCATTACGCGGCTGACCAACCGAATCGGACCTGAGGCGCAGCCCGCAATCTCCGCTGATGGCCGCCGTCTCGCTTATGTCGGCTTCGATGACCGCGAGCAGGGCTATCAAGTGAGCGAGCTTTATGTGGCGAATGCCGATGGCTCGTCGCCGCGTTCGCTCACTGCGAGCTTCGATCGAGACGTTCGCGCGCCGCAATGGGTGGGCGGTTCAATCTACTTCCTCACCGAGGATCGCGGCGTCACTCAGCTCGCGCGCATAAGCGCCAACGGCGGGCGCGTGGAAATATTGTTGCGCAATGTCGGCGGCACGGACATTGGCCGGCCCTATACGAGCGGCGCTTTCACGGTGAACCGCACCGGCCGCTATGCCGCCACCATCACCACACCGCAGCGCCCCGCCGATCTTGTTATTGGCTCAGGTCGCAGCGCCCGCCAGATTACCGCGCTCAATGAAGACGTGCTCGGCGGCAAGACGCTGCCGACGGCTGAACGCATCGTGGCGCGCTCCAGCGCTGATGGCCGTCCGATTGATGCCTGGATTGTACGTCCGCCAAACTTCGATCCAAACCGCCGCTATCCTATGGTGCTGGAAATTCATGGCGGCCCGTTCGCAGCCTATGGGCCAGTCTTCTCTGCCGAAGTGCAGCTCTATGCGGCGGCGGGTTATATCGTCGTCTATGCCAATCCGCGCGGTTCGACCTCATATGGCGGTGCGTTCGGCAACGCCATCCATCATGCTTATCCTGGCCGGGACTATGATGACCTGATGAGCGTCGTTGACGCCGCCATGCTTGCTGCCCCGATTGATCCCCAGCGCCTTTACGTCACAGGCGGCTCGGGCGGGGGCGTGCTGACGGCGTGGATCGTTGGCACGACCGATCGCTTCGCGGCGGCCATGGTGCAAAAGCCGGTGATCAATTGGACCAGCTTTGCGCTCACCGCCGACATCTACACCATGGTCGCCCGCTATTGGTTCGGCGAGCTGCCTTGGGAAGAGGGCGCTCAGGAACGCTATTGGGCGCGCTCGCCGCTCTCGCGTGTCGGCAATGTGCGCACGCCCACCGCCGTCATGGTGGGCGAGGAGGATCGGCGCACGCCGTCCAGCGAGGCCGAGCAGTATTTTCAGGCGCTGCGCCTCAGGCACATTCCGACGCGCCTCATACTCATTCCGGGCAGCCCGCACGACATTGCCGCGCGCCCGACTGGCATGATCTCGAAGGTCACCAACACGATTGCCTGGTTCAACGAGCATGGCGGCCCGGCTGTGCCGCCGCCCAACGGCGCGGCGGGCGTGCGTTAGGCGTGGCGCTTCTTTAAGCTGCACAAATGGCGACAGCTGGAAACAAAAGACGAGGGCCGCCGCAAACCTCGCTCACGCAGGACGACGTGGCGCTTGTCCGCTCCTTCCTCATCTTTGAGGACGCGCACATGCTCGTCTTCGACAAACCTGCTGGCCTATCCGTTCAGGGCGGCTCTGGCGTGACGCGCTCGCTGGAGCACTTGCTCGCCGCCTTCGCCAAATCCAATGGCAAGACCCCGCGCCTGGTGCATCGGCTCGACCGGGAGACGAGCGGCGTCATCGTTGCGGCGCGGACCAAGCCGGCGGCGGCGTTTCTGAGCCAAGCTTTCGCGGCGCGCGATGCGAAGAAAACTTACCTAGCCATTGTTTGCGGCGGCGCGCCCGACCAGCCTGAGGGCGTGATCGATCTGGCGCTCAAGAAGTCCTCGCGCGCCGGGCTCGACATTATGACAATCGCCAAGGATGGGCAGGCCGCGCGCACTGCGTACCAGACCCTGAGCGCCGCAAGAGACGCCGCCCTGTTGGAGCTGGCGCCAGAGACTGGGCGCATGCACCAAATTCGCGCCCATCTCGCCGCCATTGGCCGGCCTATTGCTGGGGACGGGAAATATGGCGGCCTGTTTCGGCTAGGGGCGGTCGAGATTCCCGGCCTGATGCTGCACGCCGCCGCCCTGGATTTGCCGCACCCGGCCGGCGGCCGGCGCGTGTTTCGTGCGCCTGCGCCGGAAAACTTCATCAAAACGGCGCGATCTTTGGCTTTGGAAACCGCGTCAGCCGAGAAAGCTTGATAAGATGGCGAGACGATCGAACCAGGAGAGGTCCATGATTCGCCGGCTCGCCCCATTCTTGATTGCGTTCGCTTTGGCGGCGTGCGCGTCCGCGCCCAGCTACGCCCCGGCCGCTGCGCCCAATGGGGCGGGCTATTCCGAGCGCCAAATCGAATCCAACCGCTTTTTCGTGACTTACCGCGCCAGCGGCAGCGCTGACGCGGCGCTGCTGCAGGATTATGCGCTGCTCCGCGCCGCTGAAGTGACCTTGGAGCGTGGTGGTGAGTGGTTCTGGGTGGATCGGCGCGGCCTCGACGAGGAGGGCTCTTACAATTCCGGCCCGCGCTTCAGCGTCGGTCTTGGCGGCGCCAGCTTTGGCGGCAATAGCGGCGTCGGCGTGGGGGTCGGCATGAACTTCCCGCTCGGCGGGGGCCAGCAAACCCAGCGCGCCCATTCCGCCACGCTGGAAATGCGCATCGGCGAGGGGCCTAAGCCGGCTGACCCGAACGCCTATGACGCGCGCGAGATCAGCGCCAATCTGCGCGCCCGGCTGACCGCGCCGCCGCGATGATGAACCTGCTGCTGGTGGCTATAGGAGGCGCGATCGGCTCGGCCGGACGTTATGGCGTCGGGCTGGCGGCCGCGCGCTTGTTTGGCCTCGGCTTTCCCTGGGGCACGCTGATCGTCAACATTGTCGGCGGCTTCGCCATGGGCGTGCTCGCCGCCCGCGTCGGGCCGGAGCAGGAAAACCTGCGGCTGCTGCTTGGCGTCGGCGTGCTCGGCGGCTTCACCACCTTTTCCGCCTTCTCGCTCGATGCGGTGCGCTTGATGGAGCGGGAGCCGGGAAACGCCTTGTTCTACGTGCTCGCCTCTCTCATCTTGTCGATTGGGGCATGTTGGGCAGGGCTGATGTTAGGGCGTCCATGAGGGCGGTTGAATCCGTTGAGGTGACGCGCGACGACGGCGAAACACGGATCGACCGTTGGTTTCGCCGCCGCTACCCGCATCTTTCTCAAGGTCAGATCGAGAAGCTGATCCGCACCGGCCAGGTCCGTGTCGATGGCGCGCGCGTGAAGGCGTCGGACCGGGTCGCGCCAGGTCAGGTCGTGCGCGTGCCGCCGCTGCCGGACGCGCGGCCAAAAACACCCGCCGGCATGAGCGGCAAGGATGTCGATTTCGTCCGCTCGTTGGTGATTCATCGCGACGCCGACGTGATTGTGCTCAACAAGCCCTACGGCCTCGCCGTGCAAGGCGGCACGAAGACCGTCCGCCATCTCGATGCGCTGCTCGATGGTTTGACGTTCGACGCTGAACACAAACCCAAGCTGGTCCATCGCCTCGACCGCGATACGACTGGCTGTTTGGTATTGGCGCGCCATCCGCGCGCAGCGGCTTTCCTGGGCGAAGCGTTCCGCGATCGCGATACCGACAAAATCTATTGGGCTATCGTCTTAGGCAGCCCGCGTCCCAAAGTGGGCGAAATTCGCGGCTGGATGCGCAAGGCGCCCGGCGCGCGCGACGCCGACCGCGAGATGATGCAGCAATGCGTGCAGACCGATGAGGGCGCTGTACACGCTGTGACCCAATACGCGCTGATCTCCGAAGCCGCCCAGCGCGCCGCCTGGCTGGCGCTGCGCCCGGTCACGGGTCGCACCCACCAATTGCGCTTTCACATGGCCGAGATCGGCCACGCCATTGCCGGCGACCCGAAGTATAAGTGCGAGCGCGAAGCGCCGGGCGGGCTCGAAAACAAACTGATGCTGCATGCGCGCGCGCTACGACTGCCGCATCCTTCTGGTGGTGAACTCAAAATCAAAGCGCAATTGCCGCCGCACATGAAAGCGGCGTTCGACGCTTTGGGCTTCGATGAGAATGATGCGCGTGATCCGTTCGAGCCGTTTGGCGGTTCGCGAAAATGAAAGTCCGCGAGTCCAGCGCGCTCGCCATCGCCGCGCGAGAATTGCTGAATAATGGCGACGCGATTGGCGCCGAGCGCGTGCTGTCGCCGATCTTCAATGAGTTGAGGACCGAAGATGTCAGCGTGACCCATTTGATGGGCCTCATCATGAAGGCCCAGGGCAAAATGGAGCAG
The DNA here is from genome assembly GCA_033764855.1 of Hyphomonadaceae bacterium. Taxonomy (GTDB): domain Bacteria; phylum Pseudomonadota; class Alphaproteobacteria; order Caulobacterales; family Aquidulcibacteraceae; genus Vitreimonas. The sequence goes on from JANRIP010000007.1 coordinate 27,017, forward strand.
GCGGAGCGTTACTTGCGCAGCGCCGTCGCCCATTCGCTGAAGGATGGAACATATTATAACGACCTCGCCGTGGTGCTGCAGCAGCGCGCCAAGTATGATGAGGCCGCGCGCATTTTCCGCGCCGCGATCGCGCTGATGCCGGGCGTCGAGGTGGTGCGCTCCAATTTGGTGCGCTGCCTCATGGTTGCCGGCAAAGTGCAGGAAGCCGAGCGCGAGGCGCGCAACTTCGTCAGCGCGATGCCGTGTGCGGAAGCGTGGAACATGCTCGCAACGGTGCAGCGCGCCCAGGAGCGGCGCGAAGAAGCTTTGGCGTCTGCCGAGAAGGCGCTCTCCTATGCGCCGAAAGATCGAATCCTGCGGCAGAACTATGCCGTGGGTCTCGATCGCGTCGGCCGGCTCGATGACGCCATTGCGCGTTATGAGGAGCTGGCCCAGGAATCAATGGAATCGCCTGAACTCACGCTCAATTTCGCCCGTGCGCTTTATGCGCGTCGGCGCAAGCAGGACGCCGAGACCGTGCTCACCGAGGCGGTGAAGCATTGGCCGACTTCAGCGGCGTTGCACGCGAGCCTTGCGCGCATGCGCGCGCTGCGCGGTGAGGGCGAGGCGTGCACCGCGATCCTCGAAGGCGTGATCGCGCAGCGGCCGCGCGATCACGCGCTGTATTTGCTTTGCGCGGATTCTCTGCACAGGGCCGGCTTTACCGCCAAGGCTGAGCGCATCGTGCAAGAAGGGCTGCGCCGTCTGCCGGATGCGCCTGCTTTGCTCACCGCGCTGGGCATTTTGCAGGACGAGTTGGATCGCCCGGCAGAGGGGCTGAAATATCTGCGACGGTCTCTAGCGCTTACGGGCGGGGCGGCCGTATCCCAGCGCAACATGCTCTCGACGCTGCTCCGCGCCGGCGAGCCGGACGAAGCGCTGCGCATGACACGAGCCCTGCGCAAGGCCGATCCGAACGAGCAATATCTGATCGCCACCGAAGCGACGGCGCTGCGCATGCTGGGGGACCCCGCCTATAACGTGCTCTATGATTACGGACGCTTCGTGCGCGCCTATGAGATTGCGCCGCCGCGTGGCTTCTTCAACAGCGAGAATTTCAACGCTTCGCTCGCCGATTGCCTCCGCGCCATGCATCGTACCTGGGCGCACCCGCTGGATCAGGTTATCAATGACGGTTCTGTCACCAATCGCTCACTGCTCACGGTCGAAGAGCCAAACTTAAAAGCCTGGTTCGGGGCGATTGACGAAGCCATTGGCGCCTATATTGGCGCGCTGAGCGCTGAGGAGGATCATCCCTTCACGCGCCGCCGGCGAGACCATTTCCGTTTTTCGGGATGCTGGTCGCTGCGCTTGACCAAGGGCGGCGTGCAGGCCCCGCATGTGCATGATGCTGGCTGGATCAGTTCAGCCTATTACGCTGCGCTTCCAAACGGAGCCAAGGGGCGTGATGGCTGGCTCAAATTCGGAGAACCATCGCGGCCGATCAAAGGCTGCGGCGTCGACCATGTGGTGGAACCGAAGGTCGGCATGCTGGTCTTGTTTCCATCCTATATTTGGCACGGCACCTATCCGTTTGGCGCCGCCGCCGGCGAGCGGCTTAGTTTGGCTTTTGATTTGATCCCGGCATGAAGCGCTTAGCTGTATTCGACCTCGACGGCACCTTGATCGACAGCCGCGCCACCATCGACATGGCGGTGCGTCAAGCATGGACTGAACTCAGACTCGAACCGCCGAGCTACGATCAGACAAGGCAGATTGTTGGGCTTTCATTGCTGGACGCCGTCCGCATTCTGGCGCCCGACCTCGATCCCAGCCGCTATCCTGAACTGAGCGAAGCCTACAAGAACGCTTTCTTGACCAACCGCGCCAAAGGCCATGTCGAACCGCTCTATGATGGCGCGCTGGATATGCTCGCCGAGCTAAAGCGCGAGGGTTGGCTGCTTGGCATCGCCACCGGAAAAGCGCGCCGCGGCATTCGCCATTTTTATGATCGCCATGGCGCCGAGCATTTTTTCGACGCCGCCTTCTGCGCCGATGACGGCCCCGGAAAACCTGATCCGCACATGCTGCGTTTGAACATGCAGGCGCTCGACGTGGACCCTGCGCAGACCATCATGATTGGCGACACCACGCATGATATGAAGATGGCGCGCGCGGCCGGCGCCTACGCGCTCGGGGTCAGCTGGGGCTTTCATACCCGGGACGAAGTGGCCGGCGACGCGCATGCGGTCGTCGATGATTTTCCCACTCTGGGCGAACATCTCGTCAATTGGCGCGCCAGCGCCGACAATTGAGACCGGGCGCTGCGGCGCTCAGCGCTTGGCGCGCGCCTCTGCGCCGCTTAAAACACCGGCGTGCAATCGTCCGCTCCCAAGCGCTTTTACAAGCAAGCCGGCATCCTTGAGGTGGCTGACGGCTATGGGGTCGCGCTCGACGGCCGCGCTGTGAAAACGCCGGCGGGCGCTGAGTTCCGCATGCCCTCGCGCGCGTTGGCGAAGGCGGTGTCGGCGGAGTGGGCCGCGCAAGGCGAACGCATTTTGCCTAGCGCGATGCCGCTCACGCAATTTGCCTTTGCCGCCATCGATCACACCCCGGGCCGACGCGATGAACTGGTGCGGCATGTCGCGAAATACGGCGAAACCGATTTGTGCTGTCATCGCGCCAGCGAGCCGGCCGCGCTTGCAGCGCGCCAGGCCGCCGCCTGGGATCCGCTGCTTGGTTGGGTGCGATCTGAGTTTGACTTGGACCTGCCTGTGATTGTCGGCGTGATCGCGGCGAAGATCGATGTAGCAACGCTGGATCGGCTCGTGCATCTCGCACGCGCCCAGGACGATTTTCGTTTGACCTTGCTTGCGCATGCGACCGGCCTTGCTGGCTCGGCCATTATTGGTCTGGCCCTCGCGCATGCACGCATAGACGGCGCCCAGGCCTATGATGCGGCCACTGTGGACGAACATTGGAGCATTGAACGCTGGGGCGAGGATGATGAAGCGCGCGCGCGGCTGGAGCGAATGCGCGCCGAGTTTGATACGGTCGCTAAATTCGCAGCGGCGCTGGCGTGAAGCCGGCGCGGGTCCTGGAGAAGGCGCGCGCGCTGCTGGAAAGCGGGAATGCGCCCGGCGCCGAAAAGCTGATCTTCCAAACTTGGCCCAGCGCGGCCACCGCGCCGGCGGAGGCGCTTTACCTCGCTGGGCGTGCGCGGGTGTTCCAGCGACAGTACACGGCAGGCGCGGCTATGCTGGAGGCGGCGATTCGTTTGGACGACGCGCAAGCCGCCTATCATTTTGCGCTCGGCGATGTGCGCATGTTGCAAGGCGCCGCAACTGCGGCGGCCGATGCGTTCGCCAGGGCATTGCAGCTCGATCCGAATTTTCCCAATGCCCGCCGCGCCTTTGCGCGCGCGGCCCTCGGCGCGGAGCGTTTCGCCGAGGCCGAAGCCAGCGCGCGCGCTTTGATCGCCGCGGAGCCGGATGCGGACGCTTGTAACATTCTCAGCGTTGCGCTGCGCGGTCTGGAGCGGCTGGAAGAAGCGGCGCAAGCCGGTGCTGAAGCGCTGAAGCTTGATCCTCAGTCACATCCGGCGCGCCATGATTGGGCCGTCGCTGTTGGCCGGCTTGGCCGGGTTGAGGAGGCTTTGGCCGCATTCGAGGCGCTGGCGCGCGATGGCGTGCAGGCTGGCGCGCTTGCGGTCAATCGCAGCGCGGCTTTGCTGGAGTTGGACCGCGCCGAGGAGGCCGAGCGTGTATTGCTGGAGGCCGCTGAGCGCGACGGCGCGGACCCTGGCGTGCAGGCGGCGCTGGCGAAGGCGCGCTGGCTCAATGGGGCGGGGGAAGCGTTCACCAGCCATTTCGAGCAAGCTGTGGCGCGCAACCCCGCCAACACCTTGCTGCGTGTTGGCTGCGTGGATTTGCTGCGCGCCGCCGGTTTCACCACGCGCGCGGAGGACATGCTGCAAAAGGGTCTGCAGCGCGCGCCCAGCGATCCGGTGCTGCTCGATGCGCTTGGCGTGTTGCTGGATGATCTCGATCGCACCGCCGAGGCGCTGCCTTTGATGCAACGCGCTTTGGCGATGTCGAGCACGCCACGCGAAGAATTGCGTTCGCGCCTGGCGCGCGCTTTGCTGCGACTTGAGCGGGCAGATGAAGCCATGGCGCTGATCGCGCCGCTGCGTGCCGCAGCGCCGCTCAACCAGCATTGGATCGCGCTGGAATGTTTGGTGCTCAAACAGTCGCGGGACCCGCGCTATGAGTGGCTGTGCGACTATGAAGCCATGGTGCGCGCTTACGAACTGCCGGCCCCGCCCGGGTTCGCCAACATCGCCGCCTTCAACGAGGCGCTCGCCGACGCCCTCATGAAGCTGCATGTGGCCCGCCATCACCCGCTGGGACAAACGCTACGCGACGGCACGCAAACCACGCGCGATCTGCGCCAAGTCGATGATCCCGTGGTGCGCCTCTATCTCGAAACGCTGCGCGCGCCGATCGCCGAGTACATCGCGTCCATGCGCGAGCCTGACCATCCCTGGAGCGGGCGGCGCAGGAGCGATTTCCGCCTCTCCGGCGCGTGGTCGGTGCGTCTGCGCCCGGGCGGGCGGCATGTGAACCACATCCATCCGGCGGGCTGGGTCAGCTCATCCTATTACGTCTCGCTGCCCGAAGCTGTGGCGGGCAACGCCGCCCAGGAGGGTTGGATCAAGTTTGGCGAACCGCCGCGGCCGATCCCTGGCTGCGGGGTGGAGAAGGCGGTCGAGCCGCGCCCCGGCATGCTGGTGCTGTTCCCGTCCTACGTGTGGCACGGCACCATCCCGATCGCCTCCGGCGAGCGGCTCACCGCGCCGTTCGACGTCGTGCCGGTCTGACCGCTTGTCAGGCGCTTCAGCTTCCGTCATCCCGAAGCTCAAATCCGTCATCCCGGACGCGCGCCAGCGCGATCCGGGATCCAGGGGCTGCAGGCTGTGGGTTTGCCCCTGGTTTCCGGGTTCGACCTTCGGTCGCCCCGGAATGACGGAAGTTAAAGCTGCGTGGAGATTTGCGTGAAAGACATTATCGACGCCCTTGACGCCAAACGCGCCGCAGCTCGCGCCGGTGGGGGCGAGCGGCGCATGGCGGCTCAGCACGCCAAGGGCAAGCTTACCGCGCGCGAGCGCATCGAGCTTCTCATGGACGAAGGCTCGTTCGAAGAGTTCGACATGTTCGTCGAACCCAAGCCCAACGATTTCAGCTCCGAGAAAATTCCGGGCGACGGCGTCGTCACCGGCTGGGGCACGATCAATGGCCGCCTGGTCTATGTGTTCTCGAAAGACTTCACCGTGCTCGGCGGTTCGCTGTCGCTGACGCATGCGGCGAAGATCGTGAAAGTGCAGGACATGGCGATCCAGAATGGCGCGCCCATCGTCGGCATTTTCGATGCGGGCGGGGCGCGCATTCAGGAGGGCGTCGATAGCCTTGCCGGTTATGCCGACATTTTCATGCGCAATATTCTGGGCTCGGGCGTGGTGCCGCAGATCAGCGTGATTATGGGGCCGTGCGCGGGGGGCGATGTGTATTCGCCGGCCATGACCGATTTCATCTTCATGGTGAAAGACACCTCCTACATGTACGTCACCGGCCCCGAAGTGGTGAAAACGGTGACGAATGAGATCGTCACCCATGAAGAGCTGGGGGGCGCGCGCGTGCATGCGGCCAAATCCGGCGTGGTCGATGGCGCGTTCGAAAACGATTTCGAAACGCTGACGCAAATGCGCCGGCTGATCGATTTCCTTCCGCTCTCCAACCGGGAAAAACCGCCGACGCGTCCGCATTATGACAGGCTCGATCGCGAAGATGAATCGCTCGATCGCCTGATCCCGGACAATCCCAACAAGCCCTATGACATGAAGGAGCTGATCGAGAAGGTCGTCGATGAGGGCGATTACTTCGAAATCAGCCCGGACTTCGGCAAGAATGTCATCACCGCGTTCGCGCGCATGGACGGCTCCACGGTTGGCGTTGTCGCCAACCAGCCGATGACGCTCGCCGGCGTGTTGGACATTGACGCCAGCCGCAAAGCCGCGCGCTTCGTACGCTTCTGCGATGCATTCAACATTCCGATCATCACCTTCGTCGACGTGCCAGGCTTCTTGCCGGGCACGAAGCAGGAGCTCGGCGGCCTCATCAAGCACGGCGCCAAGCTCTTGTTTGCCTATGGCGAAGCCACGGTGCCGAAAGTCACGGTGGTGACGCGCAAAGCCTATGGCGGCGCCTATGACGTGATGGGCTCCAAGCATTTGCGCGGCGATGTGAACTATGCCTGGCCGACCGCCGAAATCGCGGTGATGGGGGCCAAGGGCGCGGTGGAAATTATCTTCCGCTCCGACCTTGGCGATCCGGAAAAAATCGCCGCCCGCACCAAGGAATATTCCGACCGCTTCGCCAACCCGTTCGTCGCCGCCTCACGCGGCTATATCGACGACGTGATCATGCCGCGCGAAACTCGCAAACGCATCATCCGCGCGCTGGCGGCGCTGAAGCACAAGAAGCTCGAAAACCCCTGGAAGAAGCACGATAATATTCCGTTGTGAGGGACGGGCTTGAGGGCGCTGCTCGGACTGCTAATTTTATTGTATCTTCTTTTCGAGTCCTGGAAGCGGGGCGGCGTTAATTTAGCCGCTCAGGTTGCAGGCGGTCTGCTCGCTTTGGGAGCGATATCGCTCCTGCTCCAGGTTGCGGTGTCGTTCCTATGGCAGGGGCACAAGCGTGCCGTGATAAGGTTGGCGGCCGTCCCATCGCGCATAGCGGCCCGAAATAGAAGGAACACAGTCGCTTCATCGGCACTAAGTGCGTCAGATTCGTCGGAGCGCTTCGCTCTATATCTTCGCCCATTCACTATAGATCAAGCAAACTCGCTGGACATCACCGTCAGAGGATTTGATGTCTACACGACCCATCTAGAAGGCGCCCTCGTCGAGGCGTTAGACGGGTTTTGTGACGTTATTGGTTTGGGGGTTAGTTCGGGTTTGGACCGAGCGGGGGCGGCCGAGGCGACCGAACTCGATTGGCAGAAGAAATTCGATGTCCTAGCTGATCGGGCACACCTAATTTGCGTCGTTCCAATTCTGCGTCCCGGCACACATTGGGAAGTTAAGCGCTTGGTGGAGCGCCGCTATCTTTACAAGACCCTCTTCATCTTTCCCCCTATCAATTCTCTTCGCGTAGGACGGCGGCGGGATGAAATTATGCGCGCAAAACTGTCTTCAATAGAGCGCCTCCAAGACAGTGGCCTTGAATTTCCGGCCGTCGGCGAGAGTGGAGCGCTTGCGAGAGTATTGGAGGACGGCAGTGTGCGCACGCTACAACCGTTCCCTCAACTTCGAGGGCAGCTGCGTACCGACATAGTAAATCTCTTTCCGTCTCGTTTCACCTTCGCTTAGGTCCAAAGGAGGCAAGCAGTAGTCACGGCCCGTCGGCCGCCCTCGCACGCCCTAAGGCGCGCGCACCACGGCCCCGTCTTTCATTACGCCAACCAGCGCCGTGTAGAGCACATTCACATCCGCCAGTGGATCGCCATTCACCGCCACCAGATCGGCGCGCCGACCCACGCGTACGGAGCCGATTTCATCGGCGTGGCCCAGCATCTCCGCCGCGCTGATGGTCGCGCTTTGGATAGCCTGCATCGGACTCATGCCATTGCGCACCATGTACGCGAACTGGCGCGCGTTTTCTCCGTGCGGAAACACACCCGCATCCGTGCCGAAGGCGATGCGCACGCCCGCGCGCACGGCGCGGCGGAAGCCGTCGCGCTGGGTTTGCGTTGTTTCCATGTTTTTGCGCAGGATTTCTTCGGGCCAGCCGTCGCGATGGCCGATTTCATCGATGTAGTCGCCATTATAAACATCGGCCACGAGCCAAACCGGGCGCCGTCGCATCAGTTCAATGCCTGCATCATCAAGATATGAGCCGTGCTCGATCGAGCGCACGCCCGCGCGTACGGCGCTCTGTATGCCTTCGGCGCCGTGCGCGTGCGCAGCCACATAAACCCCGCGCGCGGCCGCTTCCTCGACCGCGGCATGAATCTCCGCTTCGCTATATTCGGATGCGCCCGGCGTCGTGCCAGCCGCGAGCACCGCACCGGTGGCGATCACCTTGATGATGTCAGCGCCGCCGGCGATCAGCTCGCGCACCCGCTGGCGCACTTCGGATTCATTGTTGGCTACCCCGCGCCGAAATTCCTCTGGCACAACCACGTCTGGCGACATGCCCGTCACTTCACCGCCGCCGCCGCTCACGGTCACATAAGCGCCGGCCACATACATGCGCGGGCCCTCGACCACGCCGCTATTGATCGCATCGCGCAGCGCTACATCGGTATAGGCGCGGTAAGCGCCGACATCGCGCACAGTGGTGAAGCCCGCATGTAAAGTTGCGCGCGCATTGGCGACGCCCATCAGAGCATCGCGCGCCTGCGAACTCATCAAGGGCGCGGCGATATTGGCGGAGGAAATGTCGCCCACCAAATGCGTGTGCATGTCCATGAGGCCGGGCAGCACAGTGTAGGCGGACCAATCCACCACGCGCGCGCCCTCGGGCGGGGCCGCATAAGGCGTAATGGCGGCGAAGCGGCCATCTTCAATGCGGATCAGCTGATCGGTCAGCACGCGCCCCTCAACCACATCCACCAGCCGCCCGGCGCGGACATAGAGCGTGTCGGCGGCGGCTGGTGCGGCGAGCGTCAGCAGGGTGAAGAGTGCGGCGATAAATCGGATCATGGCGTCAGCTTAGCAGCTTAGCGCCGCGCTTTTTCATCCCTTTGCGCCCCGCACGCGAACGAGGCGTCGCGGCAGATTAGTCGGCTTTGCCGTACGGCTTGGTCGGCTCGCCGAGTTCGTAGAATTCCGTACCCTTTTCCGTCTGCATCAGCAGGAAGCGCTTGTTGAGCTCGGGATAGGAGACGACATCGATCGGCTTATCCTCCCCGCCCATCAGATAGACGCACTCCTCCTCGAACCGGTTCTTCAGCACATGCGGCGCGCTGGGGGTCGCAAAGCCCATGAAATCGCCGGGGCCGACTTCGGTTTCCTTGCCGCCAATCTCGGCGATGGCGCGCCCGGAAATGATGAAGATCCATTCTTCTTCCAGCATGTGGGCGTGATAGGCGAAGCTGTCCTTGCCCGGGGGCAGGCGCACCAGGCTCACATGCGCGCGCTCCATGCCGGCAAGGCGCGAGAGCGGTGCTGCGCGAAACAGCGAATTGGGATTGAGTTTCTGGGTGAAGGGCCGCGCCGTGGGGGCGATCTCGGCTGCTCGCCAGAGGGCTTTCTTCGAGTCGGGCATGGGCCCGATGCTAAGCTAGAATTGCGTTAGGCTAAAACTGAACCGGCTCGTAAGGGCGCCACTCCCCGCCCACCAGCAAGTCCAGCGGCTTGAACTCGGCCTTGTAGGCCATCTTGTCCGAGCCCGGGATCCAGTAGCCGAGATAGACATTGGCGAAGCCCGCGGCGCGCGCCTGCTGGATGTGATCCAGAATGGTGTAGAGGCCGAGACTGCGGCGGCCGTCTTCGGTGTCGAAATAGGAATAAACCAGCGACAGCCCATCAGCGAGCACGTCCACCAAAGCCGCGGCGGCGAGGTCCCCGCGCTTGGGGCCGGGCGCGGTGTAGCGGTACTCGACGATATGCGTGCGGACCGAGCTCTCCTCGACCATTGCGGCATAGTCGGACATGCTCATATCGGCCATGCCGCCATCGGCGTGGCGCGAATTGAGATAATGCCGCAGCAACCAATACTGCTCTTCAGTGGCGTCCGCCGGCCGCAGGCTGCGCGCCAAATCAGCGTTGCGCGAAAGGATGCGCCGCCAACGCCGGCTGAACTCGAACCGCTCCACCGGAACCCGCGCGGAAATGCAGCTCTCGCAGCCATCGCAAGCGGGCCGATAGGCGATATTCTGGGAACGCCGGAAACCGGCATGGGTGAGCGCATCATTGAGGCCGAACGCCTCGGCGCCTTCGAGCGCCGTGAACACCTTGCGTTCGCGCCGCCCCGGCAAATAGGGGCAGGGCGAGGGCGCCGTCAGATAGAACCGCAGGTTCTTGGTTGGAAAAGGCTTCGTCACGGCCGCCTTAAGGCGCTCCTCCCTGTTCCACACATTGGCGCGGCAAGGCCCGATTGCGTCAAGCGCTCGCTCCAGCCGGCGCGCATGTTTGTGGTCCAGATTTCGCCGCCGATGCGCTTAAGGAAGTCTTTCGCCACTCGGATGGTCACGCGAGATCGTGTCGTTCCGGGTCGACACCTTTAAATTGTGGAGAGTTGTCCGGATTTTACCCCCGGCCTGGGGAAAACCTGCTATTAAGGCGTGGTGCACCGTTCGGAGGGGGAACGTTCGGGCCGAAACAAGGGAGGCGCTGATGGCGCAACTTGTCACGGCCATTCTGTCCCAGCAGGGTGACCTCACCGCGACCGCTCTGGAGTTCACGGGCGACGACACGAACGAGGCGTCTTTGCTTGTCGGCCGGGTCATAACCCGTGCGTTCCGCAAATTCGATCACGACGCCACGATCGACGCGATAGGCCTCGCGCTCCGGCGTGACCTGCAGCGTATGATTGCGGAGCGGCGGCTAAGCTAGCTTTTCGCCGCGCTCCAACTGATCGGGAAGAGGCTCGCCCTCGGGCACGAACTCGAGCGAAACAGAATTGATGCAATATCGCATGCCTGTGGGACGTGGCCCGTCGGGGAAGACGTGGCCCTGGTGGCTGTCGCATCGCGCACAGCGGGTTTCCACGCGGCGCATGCCGTAGGAATTGTCCTCAACGCCAATCACATGCGCTGGATCGATCGGCTCATAGAAGCTCGGCCAGCCCGTGCCGCTGTCAAACTTGGTCTTCTGTTGGAAGAGCGGCAGGCCGCAAAGGCGGCAGCAATAGACGCCAGGTTTCTTCTGGCTGAGCAGTCCCCCGCAAAAGGGCGCTTCGGTGCCTTGATGCAGCAGCACGTCGCGTTCCTCTTGGTTGAGGTCCGCTTCAAGCCGCGCGCGCTGCTCGGCCGTGGGTGGGGTCAGGTCGAAACCGGATTGGGAACGGGTCATCTCAAACCTCTGGCGCGGCGAGAAGCGCCGCGAGTTTCCGAAATATAGGGAGACCGCAGTTCATTCGCTCGGCGCCCGCGCGCGGTTACACCACGGTCTCGCGTCCGTCGAAGTCGCGGGCGAGGTCGGCCATGAGCGCCTTAGCCCCTTTGCGGATTTGGGCGTCCGACAGCGCAGCGGCGCGCAATTTCTTGATCGCGTCGGCCAAACCGCGCGGCGATCCGCTCTGGCCCATATGTTCGAGCAGCAATTCGGCCTTTTCGGACGAGCGCGCCAGGAGCGGCTGCAAGATCGCCTCGACTTCGGCAAGCAGGGCGTCCGCCGGCTGTTTGGGACGCGGCTTCTTGGCTGGCGCAATAGCGGCGAGCAGCGTGCGGTCGTCATGAGCCCGCACAAGCGCGAACAGCTGTTTGAGCTCCGCTGTCGTGCGCTTGGCGGCAAGCCGTTTCAGAACGGTGCGCTGGGCCTTTCCAATCATGGCGCTTGCGCCCGCCGCAGCACCGCCGCGGCCGCACGCGTCAGCGCTTCTTTCACCCCACGCCCAGTAACGCGCATCATGGCGGTCACATTGATCGGATTCACCACGATACGGTCGCTTGGAACCGCACGCAGAACGCCGGCATAAGGCACTTCTTCCTTGAGCAGCGCCGCGCCAAAGAAAGGCGCCGCCTCAATTTCGGCGCGGGTCAGGGCGTCGGCGTCGCCATCTTCGGAGCGGGCGCGGTCGTTCACGCCGTTCAGCAGCACCGAGAATTCCTCAGACCGCAAGGGTCTTCCCCGGACTTCGCGCACGACATGCTCCAACATGTTCAATCCGGTGAGTGAGTATTTCTCCGGTCGAACCGGGGCGACGATATGGTCAGCGCCACTAATGGCCAAGCGGGTGAGGAAGGTGGCGCATGGATTGGCGTCGATGATGACGGCTTCATATTGCTCGCGCAGCGTCGCCAGCAGCGCGCGAAAGCGATTGAAGGCATGGGCTTTGTCGCGCTCACTGCGCGTGTCCAAGGTGAATTCGAATAACCGCTCATCGCCGCATACAAGATCGAAGCGCGGCGACTTTTTTCCGCGTTTGGCGCGATTCAGCGCAACCGCGATGGCCGACAAATCGGGCTGGCCGGTGAGGGCGTTGTAAATGGTGCGGCCTTCATCGCGGATGCGGTTGCGCTCTGCGGGGGGCAGGAAATACTGCGTGAGATTGTGCTGAGGATCGAGGTCGATGAAGCAAATCGCCCGCTGATCGGCGAGATGCGCCGCCGCAAACAGGTTGGCGGCGAGCACTGTCTTTCCGACCCCGCCCTTAATGTTCAGCATTGAGACGACGCGCCCGCGCCCTTTGGCGGAGCGCGCAGTCTGGATAAATCTCTCCAAGGCCTCAGACGTCACGCCCGCGCGCACGTCGATTGCGCCCTTCAGGTCCAGCGTATTCGCTAGCCAGCCGTCAGGGGCGAGATCGCCAGCCTGCACCACAATAACCGGGCGCCCGTTATTGAGAGCGACGGCGGTCTCGCGCGGCAGCAGGCTGTTTTGCTCGGCGGAGGAGGAGGCCACGAGCACAACAAGATTGGCTCCAGCGATGGTCGGGGCGAGGGCGGCGTGGTTTTCAGGATGACGCAGGTCCGGTCCGGCGCGGGTGACGTTCCAGCCATTGCGTTCCAGCTCCGCCGCGATTTCGGCGGCGGCTGCCTCATCGGCCGGATCGTAGGCGAGATACGCCCCGGTCGTCATAGTCTTCCCCCCAGTCCCGGCTGAGCCTAATCAGGAGGGTTACCGCTTGGCAATGCATCGCCTGCCACGCGCGGACCATGGCGCCCAAAGCAAGGGCGTATCAGTTTAGCGGCTCAATGCCTGATCCACTTTTGATCGATTTGTTCCAGCGGCTCGGAATGGCGCTCGCGATCGGCTTCCTGATCGGGGTGGAGCGGGGCTGGAAACACCGTGACGCGCCCGAGGAATCGCGCGCTGCGGGCCTGCGCACGCATGCCGTCATCGGCCTCAGCGGCGGGATAGCGGCGGCCATGTTGCCGCAGATTGGCGAACTGGGCTTCGCCGCTATCGCGCTTCTGGTTGGGGCCGCCATCATCGTGTTCAAGGTCCGCGAAAGCGATCGCGACCACGACATGTCCGTCACGGGCACCATCGCCGCCCTGCTGGTTTTTGCGCTCGGCGCCTACGCTGTACTTGACAGCATGGGCGTGGCGGCCGCGGCGGGCGTCGCGCTGGTTGGCTTATTGGCCTTCAAGGACGCGCTGCACGGCTGGCTCGACAAGCTGACATGGAAGGAGCTGCGTTCGGCCCTGGTCATTCTCGCGGCGACGCTGATCGCGCTGCCGCTCTTGCCAGACCGCGCCATTGACCCATGGGAGGTCATCAATCCGCGCGAACTTTGGCTGCTGACCATTCTCGTCGCAGGCGCCTCTTTCGCTGGTTACGTCGCGGTGCGCATTCTCGGTCAGGACGTTGGCGTCTTGGCGGGCGCCGCCGCCGGCTCCCTGGTGTCGTCGACGGTTGTGACAGCCGAACTCGGACGACGCGCCAAGGCGGCGGAAACGACGGCGACGACCGCGGCCGCTGCGGCGTCGCTGGCGGCCGCCATCAGTGTTGCGCGCGTTGGCGTCTTGGTGTCGGTCACGGCTCCAATCGTGGCCCCTGAGATTGGGCCGGCCCTCGCCGCCGCCGCGCTCACCTTCGCCGTGGCCGCATTCGGACTGCGCAGGCTCGGGAAGAACCAAAAAGAGGCGCAGCACGAGGATAAACTGCAAAGTCCGCTCTACCTCTCGACGGTAGCGCAATTCGCGCTGTTGCTTGGCGTCATCATCATTGTGGGTCGGATTGTCGCCGATCGTTTCGGCCAGGCCGGTCTGCTGCCGTTCGCAGCAACAGCGGGGCTGGCTGATGTTGACGCCGTGGCGCTTGCGGCGGGTTCGCTGGTGCGCGGCGGACTGGACCCGGCCATTGGCGGCCACGCCATTCTCATTGCAGTTTTGGTCAATAGCTTTTCCAAGGGCGTGATCGCATGGGTGACGGGCGGCGCGCGCTATGCTGGGCTCTATCTCGGCGCGGCCTTGCTTGCATCCGCCGTGGCTGCGCTTACGTGGTGGCTGGCGACGCCGATCCTCGCGCCATTGTTCGCCGCGCCTTCAGCAGGGTAGAAGCCGACGCATGAGAAAACTCCGCATCGCCGTCCAAATGGATCCGATCGATAAGATGATCGTGAACCATGACACCTCGCTTATGCTGATGGTGGAGGCGCAGGCGCGCGGCCATGAATTGTGGTGGTTCACGCCGAACGAACTCTTCTACGAACTCGGCGTTGTGAAAGCCCTCGCCAAGCGTGTCTCGGTGCGCTTGGAGGAAGGCAACCATTACGACACGCACGAAGAAGCCGTGCGCGCCGTGGATGATTTCGATGTGGTGCTGGTGCGGCAAGACCCACCGTTCGACATGGCCTACATCACCAACACCTATTTACTAGAGCTGACCAAGGCGCTGGTGATCAATCCCCCGCGCGGCATTCGCAACATTTCCGAGAAGACCTCGATCCTGCAATTTCCAGAGCTGACGCCGAATACTTGGGTCGGTCGAGACATCGGCGCCCTGAAAGGCTTCGCGGAGCGCTTTGATCAGGTGGTGCTCAAAATCCTGTTCATGATGGGCGGCGAGGGCGTGATCAAACTCGCATCCAGCGATCCGGAGTTTGAGAGGAGCGCGCGCGCCTTCATTTCCGCGGCCGGACGCGAGCCCATTCTGGCGCAGGAATTTCTGCCAGCTGTGTCAGGCGGCGATAAGCGCGTGTTTGTATTGAATGGCGAGCCGTTCGCGGCGCTGAAGCGTCTGCCGAAAGAGGGCGATTTCCGCGCCAACCTCGCCGTGGGCGGCAAAGCCGCCGCGGGCGAATTGGACGATGATGATCGCCGCATCGCCGCCGCTGTCGCGCCGCTCTTGAAGCGCGAAGGCATTGTGTTCGCTGGATTAGATGTGATCGCGGGTAAGCTTATTGAAATCAACGTGACTTCGCCGACCTTGGCGCAAGAGCTGTTCCGGCTGTCAGGTCAAGATTTGCCGAAGGCGTTTTGGGACCGCGTGGAGCAGATGCGCGCTTAGTGCCCGTTTCCTTGCCGCGCGAGCTTGAGAAACTCCTCGCGCGTGCGGGGATCGTCGCGGATGACGCCCATCAAACGCGATGTGACAAGGTTCGAGCCAGGTGTGTTCACCCCGCGCATGGTCATGCACGAGTGCTCGGACTCGATCATCACGCCAACGCCCTGCGGCTGCAGCACATCGTGGATGGCTTGCGCGATCTCGGCGGTGAGCTTTTCCTGAATTTGCATGCGGCGCGAAAACCCATTCACCACTCGCGCAAGCTTGGAAATGCCGACGACCCGATTGGTTGGCAGATAGCCGACATGCGCGCGGCCCAGGAAGGGCAGCATATGGTGTTCGCAAAAGCTAACCACGCGAATATCCTTCAGCACGATCAGTTCGTCATAACCGCCGACTTCCTCGAAGGTCTTTTCCAGATAGGCGCGCGGGTCCTCATCATAGCCGGAGAAGAGTTCGCGATAGGAACGGGCCACGCGGGCCGGCGTTTCGAGCAGACCTTCCCGGTTCGGATCGTCGCCGGCCCATTCGATCAGGACGCGGACAGCGGCTTCAGCTTCGGCTTGGGTGCGTTTGGTCATGCGTGAAACCTTGTCGTCGTCCATTCGCCGTCAGGCGGCGAAACTCAAGATCAGCGCCGCGGCGGCTATGTTCAAGCCAAGACCGACCGCCAACATGCGTTTCAGCGTCACCAAACCGGACGAATAGGCGATTGCGTTCGGCGCGGTGGCGACGGGCAACATAAAGGCGAAACTCGCGGCCAAAGTTACGGGAAAGGCGAGCGGGGCAAGCGGCGCGTCTGTTGCGCCCGCCACCGCCGCGACAATCGGCAGCACGGAGGTCAATGTCGCGACATTGCTGGCGAGTTCGGAGATCAGGATGGTCACGATCACCAGCACGGCGACCAGCGCGAACGCCGAGAGGCCGTCAAAGCCGGCGATTTGCCCGCCAATCCATTGCGCAAGACCGGTAGACTCCATCGCCGCCGCGAGCGCCAAGCCGCCGCCATAGAGCACGGCGATGCCCCATGGAATGCGCTCGGCGGTTTGCCAGGTGACCAGCTTTTCGCCTTGGCCGCGCCCAGAGGGGACGAAGAAGAGCAGCAAAGCGCCGGCAATCGCGATGGTGGTGTCATTCAGGCCGTCAAGGCCGGGAACATGTTCCTTCACCACGGCGCTGCTCATCCAGGCGATGGCGGTGAGGCCAAACACCAGAGCGACGCGCATTTCCGGTGTGGTGATTTTGCCGAGCGCAGCGAGGGCCTGGCGCACGACGCTGATAATAGCTTCGCTTTTGTCGCGGCCCTTGCCGAAAAGCGGAAGGCACAAGAACAGCCAAGCCAAAGGCAGCATCATCAACATGATGGGCGCGGCCATCGCCATCCATTGCAGGAAGGAGATGTCTTCACCGGCGCGCTCAAGGAAAGCGCGGCCGATGAGATTGGTCGGCGTGCCAACGGGCGTGCCGATGCCGCCAATGGTGGAGGCGTGCGCCACGCCTAGCATCAATGCGCCGCCAAGAGCCAAGTCGGGCTTGCCTTCATGCGCGAGCGCGCGCGCCGCGCCGAGTGCGATCGGCGCCAGCATGAGTGTTGTCGCCGTATTGGAAATCCACATTGAGATCAGCGCAGCGCCGATCATGAAACCGGCCACCAAAGCGGTGGGGCGCCCGCCCGAACGCACCGCGATGGAAAGTGCGATGCGCTCATGCAGGCGCCAGCGCTCCACCGCCGCAGCGAGGATAAAACCGCCAATGAATAGGAATACGATCGGGTCGGCGTAAGGCGCGGCGCTTTCCTTGATCGAGGCGGCTCCCACGAGCGGCAGCACCACGAGCGGGATCAGCGCCGTCGCCGAAATCGGGATCGCCTCGGTCACCCACCAGGTCACCATGAGCGCAGCAAGCGAAACCACCCACCAGGCTTCCGCCGACAGCCCCTCGGGGCGCGCCATAAGCTGGAGCCCGATCGCCAGGGCTGGCCCCAGGATCAAGCCGACCCAGCGGCCAACCCGGCCAAAGCCCGTGCTCTCGCCGGCGATCGTGTCGTCGGTCATCGTCCCCCCAACGCGGCCATTTGACATGGGCTCGTCCGGCTCATACCTCAGCGCCTCGCCTTTGGAAGCCCCAGTGGCGGAATCGGTAGACGCAGCAGACTCAAAATCTGCCGCAGGCAACTGCGTGCCCGTTCGAGTCGGGCCTGGGGCACCATGCGCAATCAATTGGTTAGCGCCAATTGCGCCGCCCCGGCTGACGCCGAGGCGCGGCTTGTGCTAGCGCCAACGCGCACAAGCTCTTGAAAGACCCACCCGCATGTCCGCCGACGCTGATTTGGTTCGCGACGACCCAGGCCGCTCCTTTATCGGCGTGCTCAAGCAGATCGACGCCGCCGCGGGCGAAGAAGGCATCAACGTATCCGGCATTGTCGATCGGCTGGATGAGCGCGCCTTCGGCCTGCTCATCCTGCTCCTCGCCATCCCGTGTTTGGTGCCTGGCCTGCCGGGGGCGCAAATCATCGCCATCCCGATCTTTCTGCTGGCGCTGCAAGTCATGGTTGGGCGACGCGAACCGTGGCTGCCGGGCTGGTTCATGCGCGCGCAAGTCAAAAAAGGCTGGATATCTTCGATCGCCGGCTTCGCCGAGAAGCGCATGCGCTGGAGTGAAACCTTGGCGCGCCCGCGTTGGAGCATTTTCGCCAGCGGCATAGGCGAGCGCCTGATCGCGCTGGTGATGGCGCTGGCTTCGGTGACGATCATGCTGCCGATCACCAATACCATTCCCTCGCTGGCGATCACGCTGATGGCGATCGGGTTGATCCAGCGCGACGGGTTGTTCGCTTTGCTGGGGGCGTTGATCGCCGCCGCCTGGGTCACGCTGCTGACTGGCCTGATCGCCGGCCTGGTGATGGGTGCTGGTTTCGCGGTTGATCTCGCCGCGGAACGCGCCCCCTGGCTGCTGGAGTGGATGGGTCGCTGAGGCTTGGCGTCGCGCCCATGCGCTGGGCGGTTCTGGGCTGGCCCGGCTTGGCCTAGATTGCATTTGATGGATCTGATTTCGCGCCTGCGCTCGATTTGGCCGGTGGCGGCCTTGCTGGGGTCCGGCGCGCTGCTCGCTGGCGCGCACGCCTTTCAGCGCCTTGGCGGCTTGGCGCCATGTCCGCTCTGTTTGCAGCAGCGCGAATGGCACTGGGCCGTTGTCGGCGTGGCGCTCATTGCTTTGGCGCTGCGCTTCACGCCGCTCAACCGGCCGCGGCTTGCGGCGTCCGTGCTTGGCGTCGTTCTGCTCGGCGCGGCGGGGATGGCCTTCTATCATGTCGGGGTGGAGCAGGGCTGGTTCGTGGCCACCTGCGAAGCCAACTTTGACCTAGGCGACATCCAAGCGTTCGATCCGAACGCGACTTTGGTGGCGCCGACGTGCACAACGCCAGCCTGGACGATGTTCGGGATTTCGATGGCTGGCTATAACGCCATCATCTCCTTCCTGCTCGCGCTGGCGAGCTTTTTGGTCGCCTTCATGCCGGAGCAACGCAATGGATAGGAAATCGCCGCCACTGCCAGGCGAAGGCGCGCGGCGGCGTAAGCTTGAGGAAATGATCCGCGTGGATCATGCCGGCGAATATGGCGCGGTGCAGATTTATCGCGGCCAGCGCGCCGTGTTCGAGCGGATCGCGTCAAAAGCGCATGCCGCCGCCATCATTGCGGACATGGAAGCCGGCGAAGCCGAGCATCTGAAGACGTTCGACAGCCTCATCGCCGAACGCGGCGTGCGCCCAACCTTGATGGCCCCAGTTTGGCGCGTAGCAGGCTTTGGCCTCGGCGCGGTGACGGCGCTCATGGGCGAGCAGGCCGCGCACGCCTGCACCGAAGCCGTGGAAGACGTGATCGAGCGTCACTATGCCGATCAGATCGAAGCGCTCGGCGAGGACGAACCCGACTTCGCCGCCACCATCGCGCAGTTTCGCGAAGACGAAATCGGCCACAAGGAAACCGCGATTGACCAAGGCGCGCGCGGCGCGCCGGGCTATGAGGTGCTTTCAGCTTTGGTTCGGTTCGGCTGCCGCGCCGCCATCAAGATTTCCGAGAAGATATGAGCGCTCCGCCGCGCGTGCGCCGCGCTGAAGAAGCCGAAAAGGATATTGTCGGCGAGGTGTTGCACAGCGCGTTTGGCGACGAAGCGGGACTGAATTATTGGCTCCTCCAGGGCGCTGCGAAAGAACGAGCGCGGCGCCGCTTCTTCCACAAGATCGTCCGCGACGGCGTGCATCGCCAACGCGAGCTCTGGCTTGCTGAGGATGCAACCGGCCCCGCCGGCGCCGCGATTTGGCTGGGGCCGGGATACAAGGCTTATGATTTTGGCGTGTGGGAGCAGATGCTGCTGGCGCCGGTGCTGATTCAATCGGCCGGCATTGCAGGCGCGCTGCGTGGGCTCGATTTGGCTGAGCGGCTCGAAAAGCAGCATCCCACCGTGCCGCACGCGCATCTTGTCTATCTGGGCGTTGCGCCGCGCGCGCAAGGGACGGGCGTTGGTTCGGCCATGCTGAAGCATGTGCTGGCCGAAGTGGATGAAGCTAGGCTTCCAGCTTTTCTCGAATGCAGTTCTGAACGAAACCGCGCGCTCTATGCGCGCCACGGATTCGAAGTCACGGGCGAACTCGATCTTCCCGGCCT
The DNA here is from genome assembly GCA_033764855.1 of Hyphomonadaceae bacterium. Lineage (GTDB taxonomy): Bacteria > Pseudomonadota > Alphaproteobacteria > Caulobacterales > Aquidulcibacteraceae > Vitreimonas. The sequence continues at coordinate 46,838 of JANRIP010000007.1, forward strand.
TCATTTCTGGAGCATGACGCGCCCAGCGCGCTGATCATTCGCCGGCCTTCTCGCCTGCACTCTGCTCGGTCGTCTTTAGCGCATCGGCGAGACGGGTCTTGGCGCTTCCGGGTTTGAGCGGCTTTTGTTGACTTTCGTGCGGCGCCCAGCCGGTGGCGGTGATGATCTCGAAGGTGGCGCGCACGCGCCCATCAGCATCGGCGTAGCGTTGCGCGTAAATCTCCATAGCCCGCATCAGCACGTCGCGGCGCAGCGGCGGCGCGCGCTCGCTGAGCGCGGCGGTTTCGCCCATGGCGCGCAAGTCGGCTAAGAGCCGCAGCGGTTCGCGATAACGCACCGTAACCAGATCGCGGTCCGCCGCCGGCAAGGCGAAGCCTGCGCGTTGCAGCAGGCCGGCAATGTCCTGCAGATCCGCGAAGGGCGCCACGCGCAAAGCCGCTCCGCCGCGCAGTTCTGACTCCGCCTCCAGCAGAGAGAAGCGCAATTCGTGCAGCGTCTCGCCGCCGAACAGGGCGGCGAGCAGTAGGCCATCCGGCTTCAGCGCACGCTGCAGCTGGATGAAGGCGCCTGGCAGATCGTTGACCCAATGCAACAGCAGCGGCGAGACGATCAAATCAAAGCTCGTATCGGCGAAAGGGAGGTGTTCCGGATCGATCTCCATTGGTGCGCCGGCAATGTCCGCCTCGGTCAGTTCGCCAATGCGCGCCGCCAATAAAGGCGAGGCGGCGAGCGCCTCGCGAAACAGCGCGCCCCCGCCCAGCGCGAGCGCGCGCGGGAATGGGCGCGGGATCGCCTCCAGCCGCTCAGCTAAATCCTTCGCCGACCTTTTGTGCAGGAAGGTGGCGTCATGAAATCCTCCGGCCGCGCGACGCTTGCGGGCGCGCAGCAGGCGTGCATCGAATGGGGTTGGAGGGACCATGAGCCAATCCTATCGCGCCGGAGCCGCGTTTCGGAAACGCGGCATGGTCGCGACCCTCTCAGACTTGGTCTGGCCCCCGCGTTCCCTGTTGTCAGACGCGATCGTCGATCGTCCCGGCGTGATCGAGCCGGCGCTTTGGGGCGAACTCAATTTCCTGTCCGATCCGGTTTGCTTCCGCTGTGGCTTTCCTTTGCCGGAGGATCCCGGCCCTGAGGGCGTTTGCGCCGCCTGTGCGGGTGACGCGCCCGTCTTTGACTGCGCCCGCGCTGCGCTCGCCTATGACGACCACGCCCGCAAGCTAGTGCTGGAGTTGAAGCGCGCCGGGCGGCGCGACGGTTTGCCGGTTTTCGCCGGCTGGATGCGGCGCGCAGCCGGGCCGCTCTTGGAACAGTGCGACTTCATCACGCCCGCTCCGATGCATTGGACGCGCCTCGCCGCACGCAGTTTCAACCAAGCGGCGTGGCTGGCTCAGGCGCTTTCGCGCGCTAGCGGGAGGCCTTGGCGGCCGGGGGCGTTGACGCGGGTGAAGCGGCGTCAAAGCCAGGCGGGGCTATCGGCCTCAGAGCGCAAGCGCAATGTCGGCGGCGCCATCCGCGCCAGTGGGCGCTTTGAGGGCAAAACGATCATGCTGGTTGATGACGTCTTCACCACGGGCGCGACGCTGGAGGCCTGCGCCCGTGCATTAAAGAAAGCGGGGGCTGCACAAGTGCATGCCGTGACACTCGCGCGCGTCGTTAGGCCAATAGATATTTCTATATGAGACTTATCTGAGTCTGGGACCATTCATGGGCGCTGCCGTCACCATCTACACCCGAGCCTTTTGCGGCTACTGCTCCCGCGCCATACGGCTGCTGGAGAGCAAGGGCGCGAACATCACCGAGATCGATGTCGGGTTCGACCCCGATAAGCGCGAGGAAATGGCCAGACGCGCCAATGGCCGGCGCACCTTTCCCCAGATATTCATAGGCGATACCCATATTGGCGGGTGCGACGACCTCCATGCGCTCGAACGGGCGGGGAAATTGGAGCCGATGCTGGCGGGGATGTAGATGGCGCGAAAACTTCGGGTTGCGGCGATCCAAATGCGGTCGGGCATTGAACCGGCCGCCAATCGCTCAGCCGCCTTGCCACTTATCCGGGAGGCCGCCGCAGCTGGCGCGCGTCTCATCGCGACACCTGAAATGACGACCCGGCTTGATCGCAATCGCGACCGCATGTTGGCCGCCGCCGGACCAGAGCAGGGCGATCCAGACCTCGCCGCCTGGGGCCGTTTGGCTCAGGAGCTCGGCGTATGGCTGCTCTTGGGCTCATCGCCTATCGCGACAGGGGCGGGCAAAGTCTTCAACCGCTCGTTCTTCTACGACCCCGATGGCCGCGTGGCCGCGCGGTACGACAAGATCAATCTGTTCGACGTCACGCTCGGCGGCGGAGAAACTTACCGCGAGAGCGAAACGGTCGAAGGCGGCGCCAAAGCCGTGGTGAGTGACGGCCCGATGGGCGCTAAAGTCGGCCTCACCATTTGCTACGATGTTCGCTTTCCAAGCCTTTATCGCGCTCTCGGGCGGGCGGGCGCGGAAATCATAACCGTTCCAGCAGCCTTCACCGTGCCGACCGGGCAAGCCCATTGGGAGGTCTTGCTGCGGGCCCGTGCGATCGAGAACGGCGCCTTTGTCGTTGCGCCAGCCCAAGGCGGGCGCCATGAGGACGGCCGCGCCACCTGGGGACGCTCCATGATCATCGACCCTTGGGGGAAAGTGCTGGCCAAGCTGGATCATGACGAGCCTGGCTTTATCTGCGCCGATCTGGACCTCGATCAGGTCAAAGAAGCGCGCGCGAAAATTCCCGCCTGGCAAGGCGGCGCTGAGTTTGAAGGCCCGTAGTTAGAGAACATGATCAAGTACGAGCTTCGCTGCGACAATGGTGACGAATTCGAAGCCTGGTTTGGCTCGATCGCCGATTACGACAAGCAGGCGGCCGCCGGCTTGGTCGAATGTCCTCATTGCGGCTCCAAGCACGTGACCAAAGCGCCCATGGCGCCCGCTGTGCGTACTTCGCGCGCGAAAGAGGCGCAGAAGGAACGCGCGGTCGCTATGGCGATGGCGGCGAAGGTGCGCGAGCACATCAAAGAGAGCTTCGACTATGTCGGCGACAAGTTCGCCGACGAAGCGCGCAAGATGCATAGCGGCGAGAGCGAAGAGCGCGCGATTTATGGCGAGGCCACGCCGGAAGAGGCCCAGGCTCTCGTGGAAGAAGGCATTCCCGCCGCCCCGCTGCCGCCTGAGCTCGCGCCAATCCCGCCCAAGCGGCCGCTCAATTAGTTTGCGCCGGTTCGGAGAGCTGCGCCGCGCTCAGGCGCTCTGCACGCGGCCTGCCATCATATAATTCATGGAAATATCGCGCGAGAGCGCCCAGCCGCTCCTGAGCGGCTGAAAAGAGACGCCAATGGGTTCAAACCAATCGACGTTTGGCGCGCCGGCGCGGATTTCATCGGGTGTGACCAACTTATCGAAATCGTGCGCGCCTTCGGGCGCCCATTTCAAAATCCGCTCCGCACCAACGATGGCGAGTGCGCGCGCCTTTTGGGTGCGGTTGATGGTGGAGAGCACGATCAACCTGCCCGGTTTCACCAGTGACGACGCAGCTTGAAGGAAGGCGGGAACGTCCGCGACGTGTTCGATGATTTCCAGCGCCGTCACCAGGTCGAAGCGGGCGCCGGTTTCCGCCAGAGCCTCAGCCGTAGTGCACCGGAAGTCGATGGCGAGGCCCGCTTCCTCCGTATGCGCGCGCGCCGCGCCGATGGCGTCTTCGCTGGCGTCGATCGCTGTCAGCTGGGCGCCCATGCGCGCCAGAGGCGCAGACACCAAACCGCCGCCGCAGCCCAAGTCGAGCACGTCCCAGCCGGCCAAAGGTTTGGCGGCGGGCGCATTGGCGCGTTGTTTCAGGACGAGGTCCCGAATGTAGGCGAGCCGTACCGGATTAAGCCGATGCAAGGCGCCGAACGGGCCCTCAGGATTCCACCATTCCCGCGCGAGGGCGCTGAATTTGGCGATCTCGCCGGGGTCGAGCGTGGTGGGCGGCATGAGGTTCACATCGGTTTGGCGCAGCTATTGGTCAAGTCAGGTTTCGCCGCAGGCGAGGCCATGCTAACAGGCGCCCGCCTGCAGCGGTTGAGTTGCAGGGGAGCACGCACAGGTTCCATGTCTCGCTTGGTGATGAAGTTTGGCGGCACGTCGGTCGGCGACGTGGACCGGATTGCGCGCGTGGCCCGCATCGTGGCCGCCCAGCGCAAACCTGGTCGCGGCATCGCTGTGGTGGTTTCGGCCATGTCAGGGGAGACCGATCGGCTGGTGGCGCTGGCGCGCGGCGCGGCGGGCGGGGGCAACGCCGCGCTCGGCGGGCCGGATTTCGATGACGAATATGATGTTGTCGTGTCCTCTGGCGAGCAGGTCACGACGGGCCTGTTGGCCCTGGCGCTGCGCCGGCTCGGCATACCGGCGCGGTCTTGGCAGAACTGGCAAATCCCCATCATTAGCGACGCGGCGCACGCCAAAGCGCGCATGTCCGACATCCCGACCGATCAGCTCGGCCCCTCAATTGATTCTGGTGTAGTCGCCGTGATCCCCGGCTTTCAGGGGATTACGGAAGGCAAACGCATCACCACGCTTGGTCGGGGCGGGTCAGACACTTCGGCCGTGGGTGTCGCCGCGGCGCTCGGCGCGGAATGTTGCGACATCTACACCGATGTTGACGGCGTTTATTCGGCCGACCCCCGCATCGTGCAGAAGGCGCGCCGGCTCGACAAAATCTCCTATGAAGAAATGCTCGAAATGGCCTCGCTCGGCGCCAAAGTGCTGCAGACGCGGTCGGTCGAGCTTGCATTCGCCAAACGTGTGCCGGTGCGCGTGCTCTCAAGTTTCGTCGAGCCGGGTGAACCCAATGCCGGCACTATCGTCTGCTCTGAGGATGAGATCGTGGAAAGACAAGTCGTTTCCGGCGTCGCCTATTCGCGCGATGAGGCCAAGGTCACGCTGTTTGGCTTGAGCAGCGAGATTGGCGAAACCGCCGAAGTGTTCGCGCGCCTTGCCGACGCCAATATCAATGTCGACATGATCGTGCAGACGGAAGCGCGCCAAGCCGGTCGCTCGAACCTGATCTTCACCTGCCCGGATCGTGACGCCACGCGCGCAGCGGAACTTATCGAATCATCGCGCGGCAAAATCCATGTCGAGGACATCCAAATCCGCCGTGATGTGGCCAAAGTGTCCGTCATAGGCATTGGCATGAAGAGCCAGACCGGGGTCGCCAAAGCCATGTTCGCGGCGCTTGCCCAAAAAGGCGTCAGCATCGAAGCGATCGCCACCTCGGAGATCAAAATCTCGGTGCTGATTGACTCGGCCTATACTGAGCTGGCGGTTCGCGCCCTGCACACAGCGTATGGTCTCGACGCATCCTAAGGTAGCGTCGGAGATCGATAACGGAGGAAAAGAGGCCCCATGCCGGCCCCCGCTACAGTCAGCGGCTCCAGGATCCTCCTGCGCAAGTTGCGGGAGATCATGGAAGCAGGCGGCTCCGCTCAGGAGCGCCTGGATCGGTTGGTCGCGATGATCGCGGCCACGATGGTGGCGGACGTGTGCTCCATTTACCTAACCCGCGGCGCCGAGCATGAATTGTTTGCGACCGAAGGCTTGAAGCGCGAGGCGGTGCACCGCACGCGGCTGAAGAAGGGAGAGGGCCTTGTCGGCCTGGTGGCCGAGTCCTCCCGCCCGCTCAATCTGGCCGACGCGCCGCACCATGAGCGTTTCTCGTACCGGCCAGAAACCGGCGAAGACCCGTACAATTCCTTCCTAGGCGTGCCGATCATTCGCTCCGAACGCGTGTTCGGCGTCCTGGTCGTCCAGAACCGGGTCCAGCGCGTTTACTCGGACGACGAGGTCGAGGCGCTCCAGACCATCGCCATGGTGTTGGCGGAAATGGTCGCCTCCGGCGCGTTCGGCGATTTGTCCGGCCTCGCGGACGTTGAGATCCGCCCCAGCAAGCCAGACTGGTTGCAGGGCAGGGCCTTTTCGGATGGGCTAGCCATTGGCGTCGCGGTTCTGCACGAGCCCCATGCCCCGCTTGGGCGCGTCATCGCCGACGACCCGGTCAAAGAAGAGCAACGTCTCGCCGCCGCGCTCACTCAGGTGCGTGAGGCTCTGGAGCGCATGCTTGAGGGCGATCCTGGCCGGATTTCGGGCGTGTCGCGGGAATTGCTCGAAACCTTCCGCATGCTGGCGGCCGATCCAAGCTGGGAAGAAAAGCTGAAAAGCGGCGTCCGCGCCGGGCTTTCCGCAGACGCAGCGGTGGAGCGTGTGCGCGGGGAACATAGAGCGCGGTTCAACGCTGCCCGCGATCCCTACCTGAAGGACCGCCTCCACGACTTCGAGGACCTGGACAATCGGTTGCTGCGCGCTCTCGCTGGCGTCGAATCCGGGATGGCGCCGCTGCCTGAGGGGGCCATTCTCGTCGCCCGCGACCTGGGCCCAGCGGAATTACTCGATTACGGCGCTGAGCGCTTGAAGGCGATTGCGTTGGAGGAAGGCTCCACCGCCGGCCATGCCGCCATCGTTGCGCGCGCGCTTGGCCTGCCAATGGTCGGGCTCCTGCCAGGGCTGCTGTCAAAGGTGGAGGCCGGCGACAGCGTCATTTTGGACGGCGAGCGGGGCGAAATCCGCATGCGCCCCGAGCCGGAAGTGGTCGCAGCTTACCGGCAACGCTTGGCGCTGCGGTCAGAGCGCGCCGCCGAATTCGCCCGACTTCGGGAAAAGCCGGCCGTTTCCAAGGACGGAGTCCAGTTCTCACTTTTGCTCAATGCGGGATTGGCGCTCGACGTGCATCATCTCGACGAAGCCGGCGCGGAAGGAATCGGTCTGTTCCGCACCGAGTTTCAGTTCATGGTCTCCGAGACGCTGCCGCGGCTCGAAAGCCAGACCTTGCTCTACCGCGACGTGCTCGATGCGGCGGGCGAGCGGCCTGTCACATTTCGCACGCTCGATATGGGCGGGGACAAAGTGTTGCCCTATGTGGCGGCCGAGCGGGAGGAAAATCCAGCGCTTGGCTGGCGCGCGGTGCGGATCGGCCTCGATCGGCCGGCCTTGCTGCGATACCAGTTGCGCGCGCTGATCAACGCTGCGTCTGGCCGCAATCTGCGCGTGATGTTTCCGCTCGTGACCACCATCGCTGAGTTCGATGCGGCGCGCGCACTGGTGGATCGAGAACTCGAGTGGTGCGGCAAACATGGGCGCAGCCCGCCGCAACGCGTCGAGGTTGGGGTCATGGTCGAGGCGCCGGCTCTGGCTTGGTCGGTGCGGGGCTTGAAAGGTAAGGCCGACTTTCTTTCGATCGGCACCAACGATTTGATGCAGTATTTCTTCGCCGCCGACCGAGGCAATGCCCGCGTCGCCGACCGCTACGACATTCTCAGCCCGCCGGCGCTCAGCTTCCTGCGCATGATCCGCGATGAAGCGCGCGATATTGCGCTCCCGATATCGATCTGCGGCGAGGCGGCGGGCCGTCCGTTGGAGGCGCTTGCGTTCGCGGGGTTGGGCTTTACCCGGCTTTCCATGCCGGCTTCGGGCATCGGTCCGGTTAAGCGCATGCTGCGCTCGCTTGATGTGGGCGAAGCAGGTGGCCATCTCAAAGATATGCTTAAGACGGCTGCGCCTTCGATTCGTTCAGAACTCTCAGATTTCGCCGCGCGCAGCGGCGTCGTGCTGTAGAGCGCGCGCGTAAGTGCGTTGAGACAAGCGCGATTCGCGAGTACGCTTTTCTTGTGGCTCAAAATTTGCCTTTTTTAAACGATGGTCCCGAAAGGATAGGCCAGCGCACACATGCTGCAGCCAGCACCCTCCGATCCTAACCCGCAAAGCGATGCGGTAGCCGCTCGTCAGCCGCGAAGCCAAGCCGCGCCTGCGGTGACGCTCGACCCGGCTTGGCGCGCTGGGCGCAAACTCGCCGAAGCGCGGCGCCAGCGGGGCTGGAGTCTGGAGGAGGTCGCGGACCGAATTCGGGTCCGGAAGGATTTTCTCGAAGCGCTGGAAGCGATGAATGTGAAGGTGTTGCCGGGCAAGGCCTACGCCATGGCCTTCTTGCGCTCCTACGCGCGCGAGTTGGGCCTGGATGAGCGCGCCATCGCCGACCAATTCCAGGATGAGTGCGCCCTTTCACGGGAGGACGCCCAAAAGCAAATCCGCAATCCCCAGTCCAAGCCGCACCCGGAACGCCCATGGTTGGCGGCTCTGGCGCTAGTGTTGATGGCAGGCGGCTTTGTCGGCTGGCGGGCTCTGCAGAGCCCCGAAGCATCACCCCCTGAGGCGAACGGCGGCGCCAGCTTGGCCGGCGTGAGCGCAGGAGCGGGCGCAAGTCCTGCCACAACCTCTGAGCGGCGGGTGGTGGAGGTGCGGGCGCTAACCCCGGGTTGGCTGGAGGCGCGCGGTCCTGACGGTACGGTGTTTCTGTCCCGGGAACTCCAGGCAGGGGATGTTTATCGGCCGGATCCGAGCCCGGGTTGGACCCTTCATGCGCGCGATGGCGGCGCCTTCGAGCTGTTCGTGAACGGCGCATCGGCGGGCCTGCTGGGCACGCCCGGCATGCCGGTGCTCGGCCGCTCCATCGACGAAGTGCAACCAATTACCCAGGCATCGGCCGGCGTAGCGGGTTAAGGGCCTGAAAACGGGCTGTCCGGCGGGGCGCGGGCGCGCTATCTGCTGGCCCAGGAAAACCCATCATGGACGGCCATAGCGGCGATCTTCACCATATACGCCCCTGGCGGCGGATTGAACGGCGCAAGTCGCGGAAGATTCGTGTCGGCGCGGTGGAGGTCGGCGGGGACGCGCCGATTACCGTCCAGACCATGACCAACACCCCGACCTCGGACGCCGGGGCCACGATCGATCAAATCCGCCGCATGGAAGAAGCTGGCGCGGATATTGTCCGCGTCTCCTGTCCGGACGAAGCTTCAACCGCGGCATTCCCGCAGATCACGCGCGCCGCCAACGTGCCGATCGTGGCGGACATTCACTTCCACTATAAGCGCGCCATCGAAGCCGCTGTCGGCGGCGCGGCCTGCTTGCGCATAAATCCCGGCAATATCGGCTCGCCCGCGCGGGTGAAGGAAGTGGTGCAAGCCGCCAAGGATCATGGCTGCGCCATTCGCATTGGCGTCAATGCCGGCTCACTCGAACAGCACTTGCTGGAGAAATATGGCGAACCATGCCCAGAAGCCATGGTGGAGAGCGCGCTCTTCCACGCCGCTCTGCTCGAAGAGCATGATTTCCGCGAGTACAAAATCAGCGTGAAAGCGTCGGACGTGTTCCTCACCGCCGCCGCTTATCAGCAACTTGCGGAAGCCACGGACGCGCCGCTGCATCTTGGCGTCACCGAAGCCGGTGCGCTGCGCACGGGCACTGTGAAATCCGCCATTGGCCTCGGATCGCTGCTCTGGGCCGGCATTGGCGACACCATTCGCGTTTCGCTGGCCGCCGATCCTGTTGAAGAGGTCAGGGTCGGGCATGATTTGCTGAAGTCGCTTGGCCTGCGCCAACGCGGCGTCACCGTGATTGCCTGCCCGTCCTGCGCGCGGCAGGGCTTCAATGTGATCGAAACTGTGGACGAAATCGAAAAGCGCCTCGCCCATATCGCCGAGCCAATCACGCTCTCAATTATCGGCTGCGTTGTGAACGGCCCCGGCGAAGCGCTGATGACAGATCTTGGCTTCACCGGCGGCGGCAAGGGCGCGGGCATGGTCTATGTGTCGGGCAAGCCCGACCACAAAATGGACAATGCTCAGATGATAGACCACATGGTCGGATTGGTTGAAGAAAAGGCGCGCGAGATGCGCGCGGCGAAGGCCGCCGCCCCGGCCTAAGGTCGACAAGCCAAGCCTGATCGCTCATATCTGGCCTTCATATTCTGGCCCAGTGAGGCTCTCCATGCTGCAGCGTCACCTGCAGGACACGTATCAGTATCTGTTCGACGCGGCGCACCGGGCGCTGCGCGAGGGCGGCTCGTTCGCGCCCTTTGGCGCGGGCATTCGTAAAACGGGCGAGCAGATTCACACCAATGTTGATCTCGCGATCGAGAAGTCCCAGCCCTCCGATCACATTTCCGGGCTGATCGCCGGCTTTCGCCTCGATGACGAACAAAACGGCTTAATGGCTGCAGGGCTTGTCTTCGATGGCCAAGCCCGCACCGACAATGAGCGCGCGCTGTGTTTCCACATTGAGGGCGCAGATGGTCGCGCCATTGAAGTGATCGTGCCTTATGCGCGGCGGATCACGGAAATCGCTTTCGACGATCCACAGGTTTCGGAAGTGCAACCCGAAATCTTCACCAGCGTGATGTGACCGAAGCCCATGCCTGACATAGCAAGGCTGGAGCGGCGGCTAGAGCAGGCCGTCGATCGATACGAGCGTGTCGAAGCGCGCTTGGCCGCAGCGACCGATGGCGCCGAGATCGTGCGCCTTGGCCAAGAGCACGCTGAACTTAAGCCACTGGTGGAGGCGATCCAGGCGCTCAACGCCGCGCGCGCCCAGCTCAGTGATCTGGAAGCCATGCAGAAAGATGGCGATCCTGAAATGGCGGCGCTCGCTCGATCGGAATGGCAGGAGGTGAAAGAGCGGCTGCCTGTGCTTGAGCGCGCCGCTCTGCTGCTGCTGGCGCCTAAGGATAAAGACGAGAACGCCTCCGCCATTCTAGAAATCCGCGCCGGCACAGGCGGAGAGGAAGCGGCGCTGTTCGCCGGCGACTTGTTGCGCATGTACCAGCGCTATGCCGGCCAACGCGGCTGGAAGTTTGAACTGGATACGATTTCCGAGACGGGCATTGGCGGCGTCAAGGAAGCGGTGGTGAATGTGACCGGCGCTGGCGTGTTCGGCCGCATGAAATATGAGAGCGGCGTGCATCGCGTGCAGCGCGTGCCTGAAACCGAAGCAGGCGGGCGCATTCACACCTCGGCCGCCACCGTCGCCGTGCTCCCGCAGCCGGATGAAGTGTCGGTGCACATTGAAGATAAAGACCTGCGGATTGACACCATGCGCGCTTCTGGCGCTGGCGGGCAGCACGTCAACAAAACCGATAGCGCGGTGCGGATCACACACATCCCGACAGGCATTGTGGTGATCAGTCAGCTCAAGTCCCAGCACCAGAATCGCGCGCAGGCGATGATCCAATTGCGCGCCAAACTCTATAAGGCTGAGCGCGAGCGCCAGGACTCCGCGCGCGCCGCCGAGCGTAAAGGCCAAGTCGGCTCGGGCGACCGCAGCGAACGCATCCGCACCTATAATTTCCCACAAGGGCGGGTGACGGACCACCGGATCAATCTGACAGTCTATAATCTTCCCGAAGTGATCAACGGCGCACTTGATCCTATTCTCGACGCCTTGGCGGCAGAGGAACAAGCGCGCAAGCTCGCCGCTTTGGAAGAGGAATGAGCGTCCAACTGGTTTCGCTCTGGACCGAGGTGCGCAAACGCCTCGAAGCAGCGGGCGTGGCCTCGCCGGTGTTTGACGCGCGTCTCTTGCTTGAAGCGGGCGCTGGCGTATCGCGGCTCGACATCGTCACCGATCCGCGCCGCGAACTCACTGCAGAGCAAGTCGCGAACGTGCTGGCGCTGGCGGACCGGCGCGCAGCGCGCGAGCCGGTCGCCCACATTACCGGCTTGCGCCACTTCTGGAAGCAGGAGCTGCGCGTCAGCCCTGACGTGCTGATCCCGCGACCAGAGACGGAATACGTGGTTGAGGCCGCGCTTGAGCGATTGCCCTTCGCCCAGCCGGCGCGCGTGCTGGACCTCGGTGTGGGCTCTGGCGCGATCCTATTCGCTATCCTTGCCGATCGTCCGTTGGCGACGGGATTGGGCGTCGACCTCAGCGCCGACGCCATCGCCGTGGCCATGGCGAACGCCGCCCACCTGGGATTGGGAGAGCGTGTCTCGTTCCTGCAGAACGATTGGACCAAAGGCCTGCAAGGGCCGTTCGATCTGGTCGTTTCGAATCCGCCTTATATCGCAACGGCGGAGATTGAGGGTCTGGCCCCGGAAGTAGCGCGTTTCGAGCCGCGCTTGGCGCTTGATGGGGGGGCGGACGGGTTGGATGCTTATCGTCTCATCATTCCGGCGCTGCCTCTCCTGCTGCAACCTGGGGGCGGCTTTGCGCTCGAAATTGGCAAAGGCCAGGAGGGTGCGGTTACGGACCTGGCCGCTCGGGCGGGCTTCACCGATATCTCCTACCGCAACGATTTGGCCGGCATCCCCCGCGTGGTTACCGGGGTGCGGCCCGCCGCCACATAAACCAGAGAACATGAAAAAGCCCTTGGAACGCACCGCGCAACAGACTACTTTCGGCTCCGGAATCGACGCCAAAGGGTCGGGCTGGCCGGCGTTGGTTCTGAAGATGGCGGGCGCGCTCTGCATGCTGCGCCGTGATTTCCTCAGCTTCGGCAAAGGCAAACGCGGTGAGTTTGAGCGCCACTGGAAAGGCTTAGCGCCGAACAGGTTCTGACATCGATTTGAGGCGCGGGGTCGCAACGTTGCGGCTGCATGCATTTGGCCGCCGCTCACATAGCCACGGAATTTGATAGTGGATTACAAGATGAAGCGTCAGCGAGGCCGGAACCGTAAGCCGGGAGGCGGTGGTGGCGGCGGTGGTGGTCATTACAACCACAACCAGCCCAATCGAACGCTGGAGAGCAACGGTCCGGACGTGAAGGTGCGCGGTCCAGCCGCGCACATTTACGAACGCTATTTGCAGCTCGCGCGCGACGCCTCCTCCTCGGGAGACCGGGTGACGGCCGAGAACTATCTCCAACACGCCGAACACTATTTCCGCATGCTGCGCGCGATGCAGCCGGCCGCTCCGCCGCCGCAAGACCGCTTCGCCTCCGAGGTTGAGGATGAAGGCGATGAAGAAGGCGCGCCGGAAGGTGAAACCGCCGACGCCGAAGCCGCCGAAGGCGGCGAGCACGCGGAAGGCGAAACGCAGCAGCAAAACGGCCAGAATTTCGAGCGCGAACAAGGCGACGGGAATTTCCGCCGCCGCCGCGGGCGCCGTAACCGCTACCGCCCTGATGGCGAGCAAGGCGGCGAAGCTCGCGAAGGCGGCGAAGGCGAGGGCGGCGGCGAACGCCAACATGCAGAACGCCCCGAGCGCAGCGAACGCCCCGAGCGGGCCGAACGCCAAGAACGTCCCGAACGCGCAGAGCGTCCGGAACGTGCAGAACGCCGCGAACGCGCGCCGCGCGAAGGCGCCGAGGGCGGCGGCCAAGAGGGCTTCTCCAGCGGACCTAAGCCCGCTTTCCTGCGCAGCGAATAATCTAGCGCTTGGTTGAAGTCGGCGGCGGGGGCGGCGGCGCGGCTAAGCGGCGCTCGAGATAGGCGCGTGCGTGCTTTTCCACTTCCGGCAAGTGATCTTCGCCAGGATCGCGGCCGCGATAGAAGTGATCGGCGCCTTCGACCGGCTCGTGATCGACCTTTATGTTTTTCTGCGTACGGATGCGCGCCACCACGCGCTCCATATCCGAGGCGGTGGTGACGCTGTCGCGTGTGCCGTAAATGATGACGCCCGAAGCCGGGCACGGCGCCAGGAACGACAAGTCATAATGGTTCGCCGGCGGTGAAACCGCGATGAAGCCGTCAATTTCGGGCCGCCGCATCAGCAGCTGCAGCCCGATCCATGCGCCGAAGGAATAACCGCCCACCCAGCACTGTTCGGCGTTCGGGTTCATACTCTGCAGATAATCGAGCGCCGAGGCGGCGTCCGAGAGTTCGCCCATGCCGTTGTCGAACACGCCCTGGCTGCGGCCAATCCCGCGAAAGTTGAAGCGCAGCACGGCAAAGCCGAAATCCACGAACAGCTTGTAGAGCTGCACCGTCACCCGGTCCTGCATCGAACCGCCCGCGCGGGGGTGTCCGTGCAGGATTAGCGCGATAGGCGCCCCTTCACGCGGCGGCTCAGAATAACGTCCTTCAACCCGGCCTGCAGCGCCCGGGAAAATCACTTCCGGCATTCAGTTTCCCTCAACCCAAGCTTCGGCCCGGCGCGAGCGCCGAATTCTTGACCAAAACACTCAGGTATCCTAGCTAGAGCCCATGCGGACACTTGAAAGGTCCGGCCCGAAAGGGGCGCCTTCTAACACGGATTTGGGCGCGCGCGAGGGGCGGTGGAAGGGTGAGGCATGCGTTTGACCTCTAAGGGCCGGTACGCGGTCATGGCGATGGCGGATCTGGCGTTGAATGGCGGCGGCGAGCAGGCCGTGCCGCTGCAGGAAGTGGCCAAGCGCCAGGAAATTTCGCTGTCTTATCTGGAGCAGTTGTTCGCGCGCATGCGCAAGGCGGGTCTGGTGTCCGGCGTGCGCGGTCCAGGCGGAGGCTATCGCCTCGCACGTCCGGCGCATCTCACCACCATCGCCGAAATCATCGACGCCGTGGACGAGCCGATCAAAGCCACGCGCTGCAAGGAAGGCGGAGGCAAGTCCTGCCTTGGCAAAGGCGGACGCTGCATCGCTCACGCGCTTTGGAAAGAGATGGGCGACCGCATTTACGGCTTTATGGCCTCGGTTTCTCTGGCCGACGTGCTGGAGCAGCGGTTCGACGGCGCGCAAACGCCGGTGGCGGCGGAATAGGTGATGACCAAGCCGCTCGTCTATTGCGATTACAATGCGGGCGCGCCGGTGCGCCCGGAAGCGGCGGCTGCGGTCGCGCGCGCGCTTGGCGTTGGCGGCAATCCATCCAGCGTGCACGGCGCAGGACGCGCAGCGAAAGCGCTGATGGAGGACGCGCGCGAAAAGATCGCCGCCTCTATTGGCGCGCTCGTGGAAAATCTGGTGTTCACCTCCGGTGCGACCGAAGCGCTACATCTGGCGCTATCGAGCGCCGGCGCGGCATCGGTCATCATCTCAGCCGTCGAACACGACGCACTCTACGAACACGCCTCTCGCACCTATGCCGCGCACTTGGCGCCAGTCGATGAAGACGGCGTGCTCGATCTTTCCTCGCTTGCTGCCTTGCTGGAGAAGGCGCCAAAGCCCGCTCTTGTCGCGGTTCAGCTCGCGAACAACGAAACCGGCGTGATCCAGCCAGTCACGCACATCGCTGCGCTGGCGCGCGAGCACGGCGCGCTGCTGCTGGTGGACGCGGCGCAAGCGCTTGGGCGTTTACCCGTGAGCATCGCCGATCTCGATGCGACCTATCTGGTCCTCTCCAGCCACAAGATTGGCGGACCTGCCGGCGCTGGCGCTCTGGCGCTTGCGCCCGGGGCGCCTTTCGTGACCTCGCGCTTTGGCGGCGGGCAGGAACGTGGACGTCGACCCGGCACCGAGAACGTCGCAGCCATTGCTGGCTTTGGCGCCGCAGCAGAAATTGCCGCGTCTGAACAGCAACGCGAAGCTGCGCGCTTGATTGCTTTGCGCGATTGCTTTGAAGCAGGTTTGCCGAACGACGCAGTCGTTTTCGGAGCACATGCGCCGCGCCTTCCGAACACGTCGAACTTCGCGCTGCCCGGCTTGAACGCCGAGACAGCGGTTATCGCGATGGATATTGCCGGTGTTGCGGTGAGTTCAGGCGCCGCGTGTTCGTCCGGCAAAGTGCGCTCAAGCCGGGTTCTGGCGGCAATGGGCGTGAAGCCGGACCTTGCCAAGTCTGCACTGCGCGTGAGCTTTGGTTGGGCCTCCAACGACGCTGACGTTGACAGGACGCTTTCTGCTCTGAGATCGCTGGCCGCCCGCCGGGCGTTTGCGGGAGCGGCGTGATGGCGGCGGTCAAGGAAAGCATTGATAAAGCGACGGTCGACGCCGCGCGCGCGCTGGAAGGCGAAAAGTACAAGCACGGTTTCATCACCACGCTTGAACAAGAGTTTGCGCCGCCAGGTCTTAACGAAGACATTGTCCGCTTCATCTCCGCCAAGAAGGACGAACCCGAATGGATGCTGGCCTGGCGCCTCGATGCGTTCCGCCGCTGGCAGACCATGGAAGAGCCCACTTGGGCGCTGGTGAACTATCCGCCGATAGACTACCAAGCCGCGCGTTATTATGCAGCGCCAAAGGATACGGCGAAGTATAAGAGCATTGACGAAGTCGATCCGGAAATTCTGGAGACTTACAAAAAGCTCGGCATTCCACTGCGCGAGCAGGAAGTACTGCTCGGTGTCGAGGGCGCGCCAAAAGTGGCCGTCGACGCCGTGTTTGACAGCGTTTCTGTTGTCACCACCTTCAAAGCAGAACTGGCGAAAGCCGGCGTGATCTTCTGCCCAATTAGCGAGGCGCTGCGCGAGCACCCAGAACTCGTGCGCCAATATCTGGGCACAGTGGTTCCGACGAGCGATAATTTCTTCGCCACACTGAATAGCGCCGTGTTCTCCGACGGCTCGTTCGTTTACATCCCGCCGGGCGTGCGCTGCCCGATGGAGCTGTCCACCTACTTTCGCATGAACGCCCAAGGCACGGGGCAATTCGAACGCACGCTGATCATCGCCGATAAAGGCTCCTACGTTTCTTATCTCGAAGGTTGCACCGCGCCGATGCGCGATGAAAACCAGCTGCACGCCGCCGTGGTAGAGCTGGTGGCGCTCGATGACGCCGAGATTAAGTACTCCACGGTGCAGAATTGGTGGCCGGGCGACAGCGACGGCAAAGGCGGCATCTATAATTTCGTCACCAAGCGCGGTGATTGCCGCGGTGCGCGCTCCAAGATTTCCTGGACCCAGGTCGAGACCGGCTCGGCCATAACCTGGAAATATCCAAGCTGCGTGCTGCGTGGCGATGAGAGCTCGGGCGAGTTCTACTCAATTGCCGTGACCAATGGCCGCCAGCAGGCCGACACCGGCACCAAGATGATCCACCTGGGCAAGAATACGCGCTCAAGGATCATCTCCAAGGGCATTTCGGCCGGCAAATCCTCCAACGCCTATCGCGGGCTTGTATCCGCCCACGCAAAAGCCAAGGGCGCGCGCAATTTCACCCAATGCGACTCGCTGCTGATCGGCCATGACAGCGCCGCGCATACAGTTCCGTACGTCGAAACGCGCACCGCAGACGCGCAGTTCGAGCACGAAGCGACCACCACTAAGCTGTCTGACGATCAGCTCTTCTACCTCCGGGCGCGCGGCATTCCGGAGGAAGAAGCCGTCGCACTGCTGGTGAATGGCTTCGTGCGCGAAGTGCTGCAGAAGCTGCCGATGGAATTCGCCGTGGAAGCGCAGAAATTGTTGGAAGTGAGCTTGGAGGGGAGCGTCGGATGAGGGCGCGTATCGTCTTTTTGTGCGGGGCGCTCGTGCTGGCGGCTTGTGGTCAGCAGAATGCGGACGAGCCTTCCAGCGCACCGCCGCCACCTTCAGAAATGAGTGAAGCGTTGGCCGCGCCTCCGGTTGATAGTGCGCTGTTGGCCGTTCCGAATACCGCATTCGCCGCCATCGAACCAACAGAGATCGGCATTATCGGCGCGCCCACCGTCGAGGATGCGATCGCACCGCTTACCGTCGACACACACGAAGAGAACGGGTCGCTACAAGTCAGCCTGCAGGAGACAGACGATAACGCTGTCGCCGACGTGGTGCGCTTGGGGTTGGCCGACGATTCCGTCGCTGGCGCCCATCTGCGCATCGAATTCCGCCGCGAACCCGACGGATGGTACCCCACCAACGCTTATCGCCGCTTCCAGCGCGCGCGCGGTGATGTGGCGGGTCAATGGAGCGTGACGCCTTGCCCGTGAACTTGTTCGAAGTCAGCGATCTTCACGTGCGGGTCGGCGAAACCGAGATCATCCAAGGTTTGACGTTGGCTGTGCCCGCCGGGGAGACGCACGCCATTATGGGCCCGAACGGCGCCGGCAAATCTACGCTCGCTTATGCGCTCTCTGGCCGCGAAGGTTATGAAGTGACGTCCGGCGCCGCAAAACTTGGCGGCGACGATTTGCTCGCGCTTTCGCCCGAAGAACGCGCCGCGAAGGGCCTGTTTCTTTCGTTCCAATACCCCGTCGAAATCCCCGGCTTGCCCGCGCTTTCGTTCTTGAAAGCGGCGCTCAACGCGCAGCGCAAGGCCCGCGGTGAGGCCGAGATGCCTGCGCCGGCGCTGCTGAAATTGGTGCGCGAGAAGGCGGCGGCGCTAAAGATCGATCCGGAAATGTTGAAGCGTCCGCTCAATGTGGGCTTTTCGGGCGGTGAGAAGAAACGCTTCGAGGCGCTGCAAATGGCCGTGTTGGAGCCGCGCTTCGCCATTCTCGACGAGACCGATAGCGGGCTCGACATCGATGCGCTGCGGATCGTTGCGGAGAATGTGAACGCGTTGCGCTCACCCGAGCGCAGCATGCTGGTGATCACGCACTATCAGCGGCTGCTGGATTACATCAAACCTGACCGCGTTCATGTGCTGGCCAAAGGCCGCATCGTGGCGAGCGGCGGACCGGAACTGGCGCTCGAATTGGAGCGCGAAGGCTATGACAAATATGCGAGGGCGGCGTGAGCGCGGCTGACCTTCCTACCCGGCGCAATGAGTCGTGGAAATATTCCGACCTGCGCGGCGCGCTCGCGGGGCAGGCGCCGCCCATGGCGGGCGAGGGGGCCGTAATTGAACGCCTCGCTGCCGGCGCCGGGTGCTTTGAGACGCGCCTCATCGGTGCGGGCGAGAGGGATATTGTCGTCGAGTATCTGGACGCAGATGCGTTTGCGCCGCGCGCGGAGAGTGTGACTGTCGGCGAAGGCGGGGCGTACCACCGCATCGTGCTTCAGCTTGGCGGCGATGTGGCGCTGTCGCATTGCCGGGTTCGCCTGGGAAAGGGCGCCAGCTTCCGTCAATTCGTGTTCGCCGAAGGCGCACGATTGGCGCGGGTTGAGACTGTGGTCGAGGCCAAAGGCGAAGGCGCCGAGATTGAACTCAATGGCGCTTATCTCGCCGCAGCTGGGCGGCATGCCGATCTCACCTCCACGATAGAGTTGAGCGGGCCGGATGGCGTTGCGCGTCAGCTCATCAAGGGCGTCGCCCGCAAAGGCGGGCGCGGCGTATTTCAAGGCAAGATCGTGGTTGAACGCGCCGCGCAGAAAACGGATGCGCGCCAGCATCATCACGGCATGCTTCTGGAGGATGGCGCGGAGATTTTCGCCAAGCCCGAACTGATGATCTACGCCGATGACGTGCAGTGCGCGCATGGCAATACTGCGGGTGGCCTGGATGCGCAGGCCTTGTTCTATCTGCGTTCGCGCGGTGTCCCCGAGACGGAAGCGCGCGCTCTGTTGATTGAGGCGTTTCTACTCGACACCTTGCCGGATTGGGCGCCGCCGAATGTGCGCGAAGAGATCGACCGGCGCATTCGGGCCTGGCTGAGGGCCGCGGCATGAACGCACCGCTGATCAAACGTCCTTTCGATGTCGAGGCGATCCGCAAGGATTTCCCAATCCTTGCGCGCACCGTGCATGGGCGCCCGCTGGTCTACCTGGACAATGCCGCCAGCGCGCAGAAGCCCGAGGCCGTGATTGAGGCGCTGGCCAACGCCATGCGCGGCTCTTACGCCAACGTGCATCGCGGCGTGCACACGCTGGCGAATGAAACCACCGAAGCGTACGAGGCGGCGCGTCAGGCGGTCTGCGATCTTCTGAATGCCGGCGCGCCCGAGAATATCGTTTTCACCAAGGGCGGCACACAGGCGATCAATATTGTCGCCAATGGCATTGATGTACGCGCGGGCGACGAAATCATCCTCTCGGTGATGGAGCATCACTCCAACATCGTACCCTGGCACTTCTTGCGTGAGCGCAAAGGCGCGGTGTTGAAGTGGCTCGATATTGATGACGATGGCGGCATCGATCTCGCGGCGCTTGAGCGGTTGATCACGCCGCGCACCAAAATGATCGCGTTGACGCATATGTCCAACGTGCTCGCCGCGCGTACGCCGGCAAAGGCGATCGCGGCGCTCGCGCATGCGCGCGGCGTGCCGGTGCTGTTCGATGGCTGCCAGGCAGTGGTGCATGCGCGCGTCGATGTTCGCGACATCGACGCGGACTATTACGTATTCACCGGTCATAAGCTTTACGGCCCCACCGGCATTGGCGTGCTCTATGGCAAACCGGAGCGGCTCGCGGCGTTGCGCCCGTTCGAGGGCGGGGGCGAGATGATCGCGGTGGTCGAGCAAGAGCGCATTACTTACAACGATCCCCCGCACCGTTTCGAGGCGGGCACGCCGCCCATTCTGGAAGCCATCGCGCTCAAGGCGGCGATCGATTGGTTCAATGGGCAAGATCGCGTCGCCATGGAAGCGCACGAAGCGGCGCTGCGCGATCAAGCCATGGAAGCGCTGCGGGGCCTCAACTGGATCAAGCTATATGGTCAGGCGCCTGACAAAGGCGCCATCGTGGCTTTTTCCATGGAAGGCGCCCACCCACATGATGTGGCGCAGATATTGGATCGCCAGGGCGTGGCTGTTCGCGCCGGCCATCATTGCGCGCAGCCGTTGATGCAGCGGCTCGGCGTGACCGCGACGGCGCGGGCGAGTTTCGCGGCCTACAACACCGCGGCCGAAGTGGAAGCATTTATCGAAGCGCTGCACAAAGCGCGCAAATTACTGAGCTAAAGGCATGGACAGCGTCACCTCTCCTTCGAAGCTGCCGCAGGCGGAGCTGGATCGGATCACCGACGATCTGGTCAGCCAATTCAAAACCGTGTTCGACCCGGAAATCCCGGTCGACATTTATGAGCTTGGCCTCATCTATAAGGTCGACCTCAATGATGAGGGCCATGTCGATATCGAGATGACGCTCACCGCTCCGGGCTGCCCGGTGGCTGGCGAAATGCCCGGCTGGGTGCAGGCCGCGGCCGAGAAAGTGTCGGGCGTGACCTCGGCCAAGGTTAATCTCGTCTTCGATCCGCCCTGGACGCCCGCGCGCATGAGCGATGAGGCGAAGCTCGAACTCAACATGCTTTGAGCCTATATTGAGCCCATGTCCCGACGCCCACGCCCCCAAATCGTCTCCTTGACCGAAGCCGCAGCGGCGCGGGTGAAGGAAATCATGGCCAGTTCCGGCAAGGCCTATTTGCGGGTCGGCGTCACCAATGGCGGCTGCGCAGGAATGGAATACGTGCTCGAATATGCCGACGCGCCGGAAGCGCTGGACGAGGTGATCGAGGACAAGGATGTGCGCATCGTCGTGAAGGCGGACGCGGTGCTTTTCTTGCTCGGCTCGGTGATCGATTTCGAAACCACACGGCTCGCTTCCAAGTTCGTCTTCCGCAATCCGAACCAGACTGATGCTTGCGGCTGCGGCGAGAGCGTGACGCTCACGCCGGCCCAAGTCGACTGAGTCATGAGCGAAGACAGCTTCCATGACTTCGTGTGCGAGTTGTTCGCGGGCGTTGGCAGCATCTCCGTGAAGCGCATGTTTGGCGGCGCTGGCGTCTATACGGAAGGCTTGATGTTCGCGCTGCTGGCTGACGAGGTCATCTACATCAAGGCCGACACCGCGCTCAAAGCAGAGTTGATGCGCGAGGGCTCAGGACCATTCGTCTGGACGCCGGAGAATGGCCCGCGTGCGGGTGAGCAAGTAGAGATGGGCTACTGGCGCCTGCCAGACGCCGCACTCGATGAGCCCGACCTCGCGGCCGCTTGGGGCCGCAAGGCGCTCAACGTGGCCAGGGCGAAAGCGACATCGACCAAGCGTCCGCGCACCAAGCGCGGTTAGTTGCCTCTGAACTGCGCCGGCCGCTTTTGCAGAAAGGCTGTGACGCCCTCGGCGAAGTCGCTCGTTCGCCCAGCCTCACGCTGCGCCCAGCGCTCGGCATTGAGCTGTGCGCTCCACTGATTGTCGAGCGCATCCCACGCGAGCTTGCGGGTGATCGCCAGCGCCTTGGTCGGGCCGCGCGCGAGTTCGCTCGCCAGCGCCATGGCCGTGCTTATCACCTCGCCATCGGCCACGCAGCGATTGATCAGGCCCCATTGCAACGCCTTCGCGGCGGGCAACTTCTCGCCAAGCAGCATCATTTCCATGGCTTGGACGCGCGTTAGCATGCGCGGCAGCAAATAAGTCGCGCCGCCATCTGGCGCGAGGCCGATACGGCGAAAGGCTTGGAGGAAATAGGCGCTTTCACCGGCCACGATGAGATCGCCCATCAACGCCAGCGAGCAGCCAATGCCGGCGGCCGCACCGTTCACCGCGGTGATGAAGGGGATCGGCAAATCGCGCAGCTTTGTCATGAGCGGATTATAGTGCTGTTCAAGCGAGAGGCCGGGGTCAGCGCCGCCATCTTCGGCGATCGGCATGGCCACATTAGTGAGATTGGCCCCCGAGCAGAAAGCGCGCCCTTCGCCGGTCAGCACCAAGCAACGCGCACTGGCATGCGCTTCAATCGCGGCGCTGATTTCGCCTGCCATATCTGTCGTGACGGCGTTGAGCGTGCCCGGATCGGACAGGGTGATGACGAGTACGTCGCCTTCAACAGCAGCTTTGATTTTCGAATAGGCCACGTGCGCCTCCCATTTGTTGGCGAGGAAGCTAGCGGCTCTCTCTGCGCCTGGGAATGCTACGCTACGTAAAGCACCGGCGTGGCGTCGGTGGTGACCTGATTTCGGCCATTGCGTTTGGAGGCGTAAAGGCACGCATCGGCCCGTTCGACCAGCCCCTGCGGCGTGTCGCCGGGCTGCAGACGGGCGATGCCGATGGAAACCGTCACCTGCCCCAGATCTTCGTTCGTGGAGCGGCGGCGCAAGCGTTTGGCCTGGATGGCCGCGCGCAAGGACTCCGCGATCTGGGTGGCCGCTTTTTGGGTGATGCGCGGCATGATCATCGCAAACTCTTCGCCACCGTAGCGGGCGATGAGCTGGTCGGGCCGCGCGTGTGATTGCAGCGAACTCGCGAGGAAGCGGAGAATTTGGTCCCCCGTATGGTGACCCCAGGTATCGTTGAACCGCTTGAAGTGATCGATGTCGCACATCAGCAAATAGAGCTCGCTGCGTTGGGCGCGGGCTTCGTCGATGCGCATGCGCACAGTCTCATCGAACATGCGCCGATTGGCGAGGCCAGTGAGACTATCCGTGAGCGACTCAACCCGCACCGATTCCAAGCTCGTGCGAAGCGTCTCGATCTCGCGGGTCGATTTTTGCAGCTGCTCAGTTAAGTGCTGATTGTGGTTGGCCATATCGAGCGTCGCCGCCGCCAGCCCGGCAACAACTTGGCGCACTTGGTCGGGGGTGAGGCCGCGATCGAGGGTCGTGGCCGCGGTCTCAAGAGCTCGACCGTAATCACCGCTCTTTTCTTCCGCGGAACGGATGAAATCCAGAACTTGGTTCAGGTCGTGGGCGATGCGCTCGCCGGCCATGACGATCTGCGCGGACGCGCGCGCGCCAGTGAAGAAGCGTTCGTGCAGCTGATCATTGAAATCGACCGAAAATGGCTCCCCGGCGGCAATGCGCTGATCGATCAGTTGACGCAGCGTCGCGTTGCGTCCGATCCGGTAGCAGAGCCAAACCTCATAGTTTGCGCCCGTGGGCGGCACGCCGTGCAGGCGCATGAGATCCAGCGTTTCTTGTCCGAGGTTAGACCCGCTCGGCCCTTCCAACATATGATCGTGTTCGGCCACAGGATCTTTCCATAGAGTCGCGTAGTGTGCGGACGCTAACAGCGCGAAGATGGATGAGTGGTAAACGCGAAGGTTTCGCTCGCCGATTTGGGTAATTGGGCCTACAGTTGGCCTCAAATTACTCGCTACTTTCGTTTTTGAAACAAGTTGGGTGCGCCAAGATGAACAAGCCGGTTGATCTGTCGAGTGAAGCAACCAAAGCGCGGATGTTGTCGCTGCTGGAAATGCAAAAGCGCGCACAGACGCTGAAGGGGCCGCCAAGCGCTGCGCTCCGCAAAGATCGGTTGACGCGCTGCATCACTCTGCTGCTCGATCACAAAGATGAATTGGTCGCCGCCATCGATGCCGATTTCGGCGCCCGCTCACGCGATATGAGCATGCTGACCGATATTGCGGCCGCGGTCGGGCCGCTGAAAGATGCGCGCGCGGAATTGGATCGATGGATGAAGCCGCAAAAGCGGAAGGTGTCACCGTCTATCCTCGGCGTGCTCGGCGCCAAGGCTGAAGTGCGCTATCAGCCCAAGGGCGTTGTGGGCGTGATCTCGCCGTGGAATTTCCCAGTGCAGCTCACCATGGACGCGGTGGGCGGCGCATTCGCCGCCGGCAATCGCGTCATGCTGAAGCCCTCAGAATTTACGCCGGCCACATCGGCTGAACTGGCGCGTCTGTTCGATTTGTATTTCGACGATGACGAGATCGCCGTTGTGCTTGGCGGCGCGGATGTGGGCGCAGCGTTCGCCGGCCTTCCGTTCGATCATCTGATTTTCACCGGCGCCACTTCAGTGGGCCGTCACGTGATGCGTGCGGCGGCTGACAATCTGACGCCAGTGACGCTCGAACTTGGCGGCAAAAGCCCGGTCGTGATTGGACGCAGCGCTGACATCACCAAAACTGCAGCGCGCATCATGGCCGGAAAGACCATGAATGCGGGGCAGATCTGTCTCGCGCCGGATTATGTGCTGGCGCCAAAGGAACAGTTGGAACCGTTCGTTCAAGCCGCTGGGGCCGCAGTCGCCAAGATGTTCCCGACCATCAAGGCCAATGGCGACTACACCTCGATCATCAATCAGCGCCACTTTGATCGCGTGCGCGGCCTGATCGAAGACGCCCGCCAAAAGGGCGCGCGCATTGTCGAGCTCAATCCGGCGGGCGAGGATTTCAGCCAGCAGGAACATCACCGCATCCCGCCCACGCTCATCATCGAGCCGACCGACGATATGACCGTGATGCAGGAAGAAATTTTCGGCCCGGTGCTCCCGATCAAGAGCTATGCGGCGTTTGAAGACACGATTAGCGAAATCAACCGCCGGCCGCGTCCATTGGGGCTTTACTATTTCGGCGAAGACAGTGCTGAGAGCGAAGCGCTGCTTGATCGCACACATTCGGGCGGCGTCACCATCAATGACGTGATCTTCCACGTCACGATGCACGACTTGCCATTTGGCGGCGTCGGCCCCTCAGGCATGGGCGCTTATCACGGCCATCGCGGCTTCCTCGAATTCAGCCATGAAAAAGCGATCTTCCGCCAAACCGGCAGCGAGGTGGTCGCTATGTTCCGGCCGCCTTACGGAGAGACGTTCCGCAAACAGATTGCGGCGCGGCTAAAGCCTTAAAGCCAATCACGCTCCGCAAGGGGCGTGGCCGGCCTTTTGCGGCGTGCAATAACTGATGAAGACATCGGCGACACTCAGACGTCGACGTCTTCCACAAACCGCGCGTTTTGCTGGATGTAGTTGAAGCGCAGCTCGGCCTTCTTGCCCATTAGCGTTTCGACTAGGCCCTCAAACTCCGGGACGCCATCATCATTCAGCACCACGCGCGCCAGCGTGCGCGTTTTCGGGTTCATGGTGGTGTCCTTCAGGTCCGCCGGCATCATTTCGCCGAGGCCTTTGAAGCGCTGAATGTCCACCTTCTTGCCTTTGAACTGCGTCGCAAGCAGCTCGGCCTTGTGCGCGTCGTCGCGTGCATAGACGTGTTCCTTGCCGTTGCCGACGCGATAGAGTGGGGGCATGGCGAGGTAGAGCCGGCCCGCGCGGATGAGGCCGGGCATTTGCCGGTGGAAGTAGGTGATCAGTAGCGAGGCGATGTGGGCGCCATCGACATCGGCGTCGGTCATGATGATGACCTTCTCATAGCGCAGATCGGCGACGTTGAATTTCGGCCCCATCTTCACGCCGAGCGCCAGCGCCAGATCATTGAGTTCCTGATTGCCGGCCATCTTCTCGCCGCCGGCGCTGGCGACGTTCAAGATCTTGCCGCGCAACGGCAGGATGGCCTGCGTCTCGCGATTGCGCGCCTGTTTAGCTGAGCCGCCGGCGCTGTCGCCTTCGACCAGGAAAATCTCGGTGCCGTTCGCATCCGAGCGCGAGCAATCGGCCAGCTTGCCCGGCAGCCGCAATTTGCGCGTGGCGCTTTGGCGCGAAACTTCTTTCTCCTTGCGCCGGCGCATGCGGTCTTCGGCTTGGGAGATCACCCATTCCAGCAGACGCTGCGCATCAGCGGGGCGCGCGGCGAGCCAATGGTCGAATGGATCGCGCACCGCTTGTTCGACAATCTTCGCGGCTTCCGTGCTGACCAGCCGGCCTTTCGTCTGCCCCTCGAATTGCGGATCGCGAATGAACACGGAAACGAGGCCCGCCACGGTGTTCATCGTGTCTTCTGGCGTGATCAGATTGGCTTTGCGCTCGCCTTTCAGCTCCGCATACGCCTTGAGGCCCTTGGCGAGCGCGGCGCGCAGGCCAGCTTCGTGGAAGCCGCCATCGGGCGTGTAGATGGTGTTGCAATAAGACCGAACGAAGCCATCGGCTTCTCCGAACCCATCCGCAATCCACGCCACCGCCCATTCAGTGCGCCCGTGCGGGCCATTCTTCTCGCTGCGGCCGTGGAAGACATCGCCGACAACGGCGCGCTTTTCCTTGATAAGCGAGGCCAGAAAGTCCTGCAGCCCGTTCGGGAAATGCAGCACGGCCTCAGTGGGCGTGTCGTCCGTGATGCGTGAGGGATCGCACTTCCAGCGGATCTGCACGCCACGCTGTAGGTACGCCTTCGAGCGCGCCATCTGGAACAGACGCGCCGGCTTGAACGCCGCGCCCTTGCCGAAAATCTCCGCGTCGGGATGGAAGCGCACCGACGTGCCGCGCTTGTTGTGCGCTGGGCCGACTTCAACCAGCTTCGACGTCGGCACGCCGCGCGAGAAGGTCTGGCGATAGAGTTTGCGATCGCGCGCGACTTCGACTTCCACCTTGTCCGAGAGCGCGTTGACCACGGACACGCCGACGCCGTGCAGGCCGCCCGATGTATGATAGACCTTGTCCGAAAATTTCCCGCCCGCATGCAGCACGGTCATAATGATTTCGAGCGCGGACTTTTTCGGAAATTTCGGGTGCGGGTCGATCGGCATGCCGCGACCATTATCGGTCACGCGCAATGTGCCGTCGGCTTCCAGTTCGACCTCGATGCGATCGGCGTAGCCTGCGACAGCCTCGTCCATCGAATTGTCGAGCACTTCCGCGAAGAGGTGATGCAGCGCGCGCTCATCAACGCCGCCAATATACATGCCAGGGCGCTTACGGACGGGCTCAAGCCCCTCCAGCACCTCGATGTCTTTGGCTGTGTATCCGCCGCTCGCCGCCGGGGGCGTAGCATCGCTGGAGCCGAACAGGCCTTCGTCCCAAAGGCCTTGGCCTTCCGCCTGGCCCGTTTTGGGCGAGGACTTCTTCTGCACTTGCGCCATAGCCGAGCTTTACGGTGCTTCGCGCCTCCGCAACAGCCGGCGCGCAGCACATTTCAGCTTCATTCGGGCGCCCGAAATGAACCAAAAGAAAGCATGACGATACAGTAAGTCACGGAACTTCCTCGGAAAAAACACAGCTGGCGATGAAACCCCGGCGCGGGGACGCCGTTCTTCTGACCCTAACGGGCATGGCGTTGGGACAACCATGCGTAAGGAGATCAGAATGAAACTCTTAGTGATTAGCGCTTCGCTGGCCGCACTTGCGGCGATCGCTACCCCCGCTGCAGCGCAGTCCGGCGATACCGGGCTTTACGCGGGCCTCGGCGGCACTTGGTTTAGCGCCGACGACGTCGACGTGACCGGCGCTACGGGTCGTGTGGGCTATCGCTTCACGCCGAATTTCGGGGTGGAAGGTGAAGCCTCGTTCGGTATCGAAGGTGACGAAGCGGAGTTTCTCGGAACGCCCGTCGATGTCGACCTCGATAATCAGTATGGCGCTTACGCGGTTGGCTTTCTGCCACTGACCGAGCGCATGGAATTGCTCGGCCGGGTCGGGTGGGCTTCGATCGACGCTCAAGGGTCGATTGGGGATTTCTCAGCCGGCGCCGAAGATGATGGCCTAGGCGTCGGCGTGGGCGCGCAATACCATTTTACAGACCATTTCGCGCTGCGCGGCGATTACACGCGTCTTACGGCGGACAATGACGACGGAGATGACGGCGTTGATACTTTCGGCGTCAGCGGCATCTGGTCGTTCTGATTAAGCCAAGCGGTGCCACGCGCGGGTCAGGGAAATCGCCCTGGCCCGCTGCGCGTTGATGACGCCGGAACAAAGCGCTCGCGGTGCGGTTGGCAACGCGCCATCTACACACGCGAAGGAGTAGACCGATGCCGAGCGAAGCAGAGATCGAACACAAATTCTGGAAGTCGCTTAAATCTGACCGCACTCTGATGTTGGGCGTGGCTGGTGAGGGTCATACCCGTCCGATGACAGCTCAATTAGAGGATGACCGAGGACCGATCTGGATCTTCAGTTCTACCGATACCGAACTCGTTCAATCCATCACGAGTGGACGGCGGGGTGCGG
>JANRIP010000012.1:0-46366 GCA_033764855.1 Hyphomonadaceae bacterium
GCGCTCGGCGCCCGCCGCGCCGCCGCCGCGCGCGATTATCTCGTTTCGCTCGGCGTCGCCGCCAACCGCGTCGAAACCGTGTCGTACGGCAAAGAGCGTCCGCTCGATCCGCGCGCCAATGAAGAAGCCTGGTCGGTTAACCGCAACGCCCACACGCAAATCGTGTCGGGCGCGGTGTCCTAACGCTGTTGCAGGACAAGCCGCGCGCCGCAATTTAGCCCGAGCGCGCGGTTACTGCTTCTTCGCATGATGTCTCGTCCCGCTCCATCCGAGCGCATTCTGGCCGCAGCGCTCGCAGCTGCGGCCAGTTTGGCTTTGGCTTCGCCGGCCGCTGCGCAAACGCAATTGCCCCCGCCCGCGGCTTACGCGCCCGCTGACGCGCGTCAGGATCGGATCGAGGAGCTTGAAGCGCAGCTGCGCCAAGCCACGGCGGATTATGAAGAGCTGCAATTCCAGCTGATGCAGGCGAATCGTGAGATTGCGCGCCTGCGCGGCATGGTGGGCGAATTGGCTGGCGTGAATCAGGAAGCGGTCGCCTCGATCGGCGATCCCGATGCGCCAGCGCCGCAATCAGGGACCACCGGCGCGCCACTCGGCGGGGGAACGCCCGCACCGAGCGCCTATGACGACCAACAGCTTTCCGGCGGCGCCTATAACGGCGCCCAAGCACGGGCCACCGGCACGCTCGGCACGTTGAGCGAAAGCCAATTGCCGACGCCATCGGTCCCGGTGCGTCAGCCAGGCGACGATTTCGCCGCCGCGCGCTCGCAGCTGAATAACGGCCAGCTGGCGGAAGCGGAAATCTCCTTTTCCGATTTCCTGCAGCGCCATCCTGATGACGCCAACGCGCCCGAGGCGCGCTATTGGTACGCCTTCACCCTGCTGGCGCGGCGCTCCTATCAGGAAGCCGCTGCCAATTTCGTCACCTACCTGCAAAGCTACGGGACCTCCGCGCGCGCGCCCGAGGCGCAAGTGCGGCTCGGCATGGCGCTGGTCGGCATGGGTGAAACCCGCCAAGGCTGCGGCGCCTTCAATCAACTGACAGCGCGTTATCCCAACGCCTCGCGGGCTGTGCGCGATCTGGCCGCCCGCGAAGCGCGCGCGGCGCAATGCTCGGCCTGATCTGCTAAGCTCGATCGGTTGACGATCGAGCGCACCCTCAAAGCGGCTGGTGAAGGCCCCATCATCCTCGCCCTCTCTGGCGGGGGCGATTCTGTCGCGCTGTTGCACATCATGATTGAGCGCGTCGGCGGCGCGCGCCTGCGCGCCATCATCGTGGATCACGTCCTGCGCGAAGGCTCCGCCGCCGATGCGGGGCGTGCAGCAGGGTTTGCGCGCGCGCTGGGTGTTCGTGCTGAAGTCAAACGATTGGACTGGGCGGGCGCCCCAAAGCGCAGCCAGCAGGCTGCGCGCCGCGCCCGCTATATTGCGCTTGCCCAGGCTGCCCGCGAGCACGGCGCGCGCACAGTCGCTGTCGCGCACACGGCTGACGACCAAGCCGAAACAGTCTTCATGCGGGCCGCGAAGGGGTCGGGTTGGCGCGGCCTCGCCGGCATGGCCGAAATTGCGCCGGCGCCGATTTGGCCGGAAGGGCGGGGCGTACTGCTCGCGCGCCCCTTGCTGGGCCAACGCCGCGCCGAGCTCCGCGACTTTCTCAGCACGCGCGGCGCCGAATGGATCGAGGATCCCGCCAACACCAATCCCACTTTTGAGCGCGTGCGCGTCCGCGCGCGCCTGGCCGCGCTCGAAGGGGCGGGTTTTGATCCGATGCGGCTGGTGCGCTTCGCCGCCGAGCTGCGCGCGCTCGCTGATCAGGTCGACGCCGAGGCCGCGGCGCTGATCTCTCGCGCTGTGCGGTTCGAAGGCCCGGACATCCTGGTCGATCTGACCAGCTGGGCCGCGCCGTTGGAAACCCGCCGACGCGCGCTTTCCGCGCTAATCGCCGCCGCGGCCGGCGCCGAGCGGGAGCCTGCGCCGGCCGCGCTCGCGCGCCTCGATGCGCGCCTCGCCGAGCCTTCCTTTCGCGGCGCCGCGCTTGGCGGCGCGCGCCTTGCCCGGCGCGGCGACACGCTCCGGCTTTCCCGCGATCCCGGCGCGATTGAGGGCCGGGCGGGGCTCGCGCCGCTTGCGGCAATGAAGCTGACCGCGGGGCAGGAGGCGGTGTGGGATGGCCGTCTCGAACTTCGCGCGCGCCAGCCCGTCAGCGTTTTACCGGGGGCGGGTGCGCCACTTATCGCTCTCGAAGAGCGGCATGTGCAGCTCGAGGCGGCGGTTGCGCTTGGCGCGGTTTCCGCGCGCTGGCTCACGGAACTGCAGCTGAATCGCCAGCTTGGCCCGCATTCGACCACAAAGTCTGGGCTTTAACCCTCTTTGTCGCGCCCGTGTTCACCGCGCTTTGACGGCCTTGGCTTAGAGAGGGGTGTTCAGGGCCGGCCGCGGTCCCTATCTTGCTGAAGAAAGTGTTTCCGTCGTTTCGGCGGAGACCAGAAGGTCGGTTCATGCCAATCCGTAATCTGCTGATTTGGGGCGTTATCGCCCTGTTGTTGGTGGTTCTCTTCGCGGCGCTGCAAGGCCCAAGCACGGGACGCGGCGCGCAGGAGCTTTCGTATTCGAGCCTGCTGGCCAGCGTGCAGCAAGGCGAGGTGCAAAGCGCGACGACGCAAGGCGACGTCATTTATAGCCGCACCAAGGCCGGGCAGGAGCACGTCACTTATCTGCCCACCGGCACCATGCCGGAAGTCGTGGACCGCATGGTGCAGGCCAATGTGCAGGTGAAGACGGATCGCCCGCGCCAAGGCCCCGGCATTGGCGACATTCTCCTGGGCGTATTGCCCATGCTGCTGCTGATCGGCGCCTGGTTCTTTTTCATGCGTCAGATGCAAGGCGGCGGCCGCGGCGGCGCCATGGGCTTTGGCCGCTCGAAGGCCAAGCTGCTCACGGAAGCAAAGGGCCGGATCACGTTCGAGGATGTAGCCGGCATTGATGAAGCCAAGGAAGAGCTTGGCGAAATCGTCGAGTTTCTGAAGGATCCCGGCAAGTTCCAGCGCCTCGGCGGCAAGATTCCGAAAGGCGCGCTGCTGGTGGGCCCGCCCGGCACCGGTAAGACGCTGCTCGCGCGCGCCATCGCCGGCGAAGCCAACGTGCCGTTCTTCACCATTTCCGGTTCGGACTTCGTGGAAATGTTCGTCGGCGTCGGCGCGAGCCGCGTGCGCGACATGTTCGAGCAAGCCAAGAAGAACGCGCCGTGCATCATCTTCATCGACGAAATCGACGCGGTCGGCCGTCATCGCGGCGCCGGGCTCGGCGGCGGCAATGATGAGCGCGAGCAGACGCTCAACCAATTGCTGGTCGAGATGGACGGCTTTGAAGCCAACGAAGGTATTATCCTGATCGCGGCGACCAACCGTCCCGACGTGTTGGATCCCGCCTTGCTGCGTCCGGGCCGCTTCGACCGTCAGGTCGTGGTGCCGAATCCCGATGTCGCCGGCCGCGAAAAGATCCTGCGCGTCCACACCCGCAACGTGCCGGTGGCGCAGGGCGTGGACCTAAAGGTTATTGCGCGCGGCACGCCGGGCTTCTCGGGCGCCGATCTCGCCAACCTCGTCAACGAAGCGGCTTTGCTCGCGGCGCGTCGCGGCAAGCGCGTTGTCACCGGCAAGGAGTTCGAAGACGCAAAGGACAAAGTCATGATGGGCGCTGAGCGGCGCTCCATGGTGATGACACAGTCGGAAAAAGAACTAACCGCTTGGCACGAAGGCGGCCACGCCATCGTCGCGCTCAATGTGCCGGAGTCCGACCCGGTGCATAAAGCCACCATCATTCCGCGCGGCCGCGCGCTTGGCATGGTGATGCAGCTGCCGGAAGGCGATAAGTACTCGATGAACTATACCCAAATGACCTCGCGCCTCGCAGTCATGATGGGCGGGCGCGTCGCGGAAGAATTGCACTTCGGCAAAGACAAGATCACCTCGGGCGCCTCGTCCGACATTTCCGCCGCCACGCGCCTCGCGCGTATGATGGTGACGCGCTGGGGCTACTCAGACGAGCTCGGCTATGTCGCTTATGGCGATAATAATGACGAAGTCTTCCTGGGCATGCAGGTGAACCGCACCCAGAACGTCGCCGAAGCCACTGCGCAAAAGATCGACTCCGAAGTGAAGCGGCTGGTCGACGAAGGCTATCAAACCGCCAAGCGCATCCTTACCGAGAAGGCCGAGGATCATCGGCGGCTCTCCGAAGCTCTGCTCGAATACGAGTCGCTCTCGGGCGAGGAGATCGCCATGGTCTTGCGCGGCGAAAAGTTGAATCGCCCGGAAGACGCGCCCACGCCGCCTTCGCCGCCAACGCCGGCGCTGCCAGTCACGGATGAAGAACCAGCCCCCGGCGGCTGGCCCTCTGGCGCCGCCCCGCAAGGTGCATAAACATCAACCGCCGGCCCCAATGGCCGGCGGTTTTGTTTCCAAGCGGACTAAAAACGCCTCGGCGCTCTAGCTGCCGGTGAGGATCGCCACCGCCACGAGCACGACGATCGCCGCGCCGCCAAACATCACGTGCCGGCGCGCCGTAGCACGCCGCGCGGCTTCGGCCTGGGCGGTGATGTGCGCGAAAAAGAGTTCGCGACGGCGCCTCTCTTCGCGCAATTCTTGCGCCGAACGGTGCAGCATGGCGGCGTCCACGCAAACCCGGCGCCAAGCTTTATGACGGCTTAACCATGCTGGTCCGGCGCCCTAAGAGGGGCGCGCAAGGAGACTCACATGCTCGCATCAGCCCCGATGACGCCGCTGGTCGGCACCATGAAGCCCGATGCGGCGAAGGCGTTTTACGCCGACACGCTGGGTCTCAAATTCATCAATGATGACGGCTTCGCATTGGTGTTTGAGGGGCAGAATGGACGCATCCGCGTCTCGCGCGTGCCGGCCGTGACGCCGCCCGCCTATGCCGTGCTGGCTTTCGCCGTCGACGCCATCGAGCAGAAGGTGGACGCCCTGGGCGCCAAAGGCGTGAAGTTCGCGCGCTTCCCCTTCCTGGTGCAGGACCCGCGCGGCGTCTGGGCGGCTCCGGACGGGACCAAAGTGGCTTGGTTCCACGACCCGGACATGAACCTGCTCTCGCTGGTCCAATATGCGTGACAAGCCGCCGCTGGCGCGGGTCGGAGGGATGGTTTAGAGCGGCGTGGAAGCTTCGAATCGTGGATCCGTCATGGCCGCTATAGCCGCTATCGCCATTTTCCTGGTCGCCCTGTTTCTGCTGAATTGGATTGAGTTCGGCCGTCCGGACTAAATCTCGGCGCGCGCCCCAAGCAGCAGGGCCAGGACGTCAATCATCCGAGAGGGCGTGACGGGCTCGCAGACGAAGCCGTCAGCACCGGCGTCAGACAACGCCTCACGCAAATCCTCCTGACCGCTCACTGCCAAGATTGGCGCTGCGCCAAGGTGTTCAGGCAGCGCCCTGATCCGCCCGATCCAGTGTGCGGCTGCCGTATTCGCCTCCAGCACGATCAAGTCGAACCGCCGGCTCGCCGCCGTTGGCGCGGCCTCTGCCGCGCTGCCAGCCGTGTAGATTTGGAAGCCAAAAGCGGCGACGACGCGCTGTGTCAGCACGGACAGGCGTGGGCAACTTATCACCACCAAGGCTTCGCGCCTCGGACGGGCTCTGAGCGCCGTTGTGATAAACGAAACAGCATCAAGCAGCGCCGCCACTGCGCGCTCATCCTCGTCATTCGACGCGTTTGAAATCTGCATTGAGCCTCGCAAACCCGCTGCGAGGATATGCAACTTTGGGTTAAATTTTTCATCTATGCAATTGGAAAATGTAGGTTTTATCCCTAACGGCGCAGGGCCGCGCCGACATAAGAGGCGCCGCTCAGCAGGGCGAGTGCAGCGGCCAGCCACAGCAATCCCGCGCCAGCCCAACCCAGTCCGGTGATCCAATTGGGCGGAGCGAACAGGATCGCGGCCGCTTGTTGGATCAAGATGGCGGCGATTCCGGCCATTTCGGCCGCCGCTTTCCATTTGCCGAGCGCGCTCACCGGCAGCGTCCGCCCCGATTGCGACACCCCCTCACGCAAACCCGCGACGAACACATCGCGCCCCAGCAGGATCGTCGCTGCGGCGATCAGGTGAAACGGAAGCGCGGCATAAGCCAAAGTCACCAGCGCGCAGGTGGTCAGCACTTTATCGGCGCAATGATCGAGCGCTGCGCCCAGTGGCGTGACGGCGTCATACTTGCGGGCCAGCCAGCCATCGAGCCAATCGCTCAGCGCGGCGACAATGAAGAGCGTGGCCGCGAGCGCGTAGATGAAGCCGGCCAGCAGCCGGTCCGCATACAATTCATGCGCCGCCCACAGGATCAGCGCCGCGACCACCGGCGCCAGCACGAGGCGCCCCAAGGTCAACATCATGGGCAGGCTTTTCATCCGCGCTTCTTAAGAGGGCGCGGGCGCGGCTGCAAACCGGCCTTATTTCTTGTCGTGGAAAAAGTCGTAGATGCGCTGCGCCAGTTCACTGCTGACGCCGTCAACTTGTTCCAATTCCGCCAAAGCCGCGCGCGACACGCCGCGCGCTGAGCCGAAGCGGTCGAGCAGGGCGCGCTTGCGCGTGGGGCCGACGCCGTCAATCTCGTCGAGCGGATTAGCCGCGATGCCGGCTTTGCGTTTGATGCGATGGCCGCCAATGGCGAAGCGGTGCGCTTCATCGCGCAGGCGCTGAAGATAATACAGCACCGGGCTTTTCTCTTCGAGCCGAAACGGCGCGCGCCCCGGAATGAAGAAGCGTTCGCGCCCCGCATCGCGATCCACGCCCTTGGCGACGCCGACAACATTGATGCGGTTCTTCAGCCCGAGTTCTTCGAGCGCTTCCAATGTCGCGCCAACCTGGCCTTCGCCGCCATCGATCAAAACCAGATCGGGCCAGGCGCCGAATTTGGAGTCGCGCTCGCCGTCATCGCGCTCCTTGGAAAAATCCACGCCGCCATCTGCATTCGCTCCCCCTCTCCCTTGCGGAGAGGGGGCTGGGCGGTGAGGGGCGTTCAAACGCTCAGGGGCCCGATTGTCGGAACGCTCCTCATCCGGCGCGCTCTCGCGCGCCACCTTCTCCGCAAGGGAGAAGGTTTCTGAGTCCCGCTCATCCAACATCCGCGCGAACCTGCGCCGGATCATCGCTTTCATCATGGCGAAGTCGTCGCCGTGAAACTCTTCCGTCTTCATGTTGAACTTGCGGTATTGGTTCTTCACGAACCCGTCCGGCCCGGCGACGATCATCGCGCCCAGCGCGTTCGTGCCTTGAATGTGGCTGTTGTCGTAAACCTCGATGCGCTCCGGCCGCTGCGGCAGACCGAACGTCTCGGCGACGCCATCCAGCAATTTCGCCACGCTGCCAGCCTCCGCCATACGCCGGCCCAGAGCTTCGCGTGCATTGAGCACGGCGGCTTCGACAATCTCGCGCTTCTCGCCGCGCTCGGGCGTGCGGATTTCCACCCTGCATTCAGCGCGCACGCAGAGGGCCTCCTCCAGCAACTCCGCATCCGACGGCGTAACGTTGCAAAGGATCAGCTTCGGCGGTTCGCGGTCATCGTAAAACTGCGCCAAGAAGGCCGAAAGAATATCCTCCGGCGTTTCCTCTGCGCCGTGGCGCGGGAAGTAAGCGCGATTGCCCCAATTCTGGCCAGCGCGGAAGAAGAACACTTGGATGCAGGATTGTCCGCCCTCGACATGAAGGGCGAACACGTCTGCCTCCTTGAATGTGTGCGGATTGATGCCCTGCGAAGCGCGCACCGAAGCCAGCGCGCGAATGCGGTTGCGCAGCCGCGCGGCGTGTTCGAACTCCAGCGCATCGGAAGCTTCGCGCATTTCGCTCGCCAGCCGGTCCTGCAATTCCACCGAACGGCCTTCGAGGAAATCGACGCTATCTTTCACCAGCGCCGCATATTCTTGCTCCGTCACCAGATTCACGCATGGGCCAGCGCAGCGTTTGATCTGATACAGCATGCAAGGCCGGGTGCGCGCGGAGAAGGCGCTGTCCGAACATGAGCGCAGCAGGAAGGCCTTTTGCAGTGTGTTGAGCGTGCGGTTCACCGCACCAGCTGATGCGAACGGCCCGTAAAACTTGCCTTTGAAATTCTTCGCGCCGCGATGCTTCTGCAAAGCCGCAAAGGCATGATCGGTGCGGATGGCGATAAAGGGGAAGCTCTTATCGTCCCGCATCAGCACGTTGAAACGCGGCTTCAGCCGCTTGATGAGGTTTGTCTCTAACAGCAGCGCTTCGGTTTCAGTCGCCGTTACGATCACTTCCAGCGCGCGCGTCTGGTGGATCATGCGGTAGATCGCGTTGGTGTGGCCGCGCCCTTGCGCGTACATCGCCACGCGGTTCTTCAGGCTCTTGGCCTTGCCCACATACAGCACCTCGCCGTCGGCGCCGATCATGCGATAGACGCCTGGCTTGGAGGGCAGCCGCTTCCACGCATCGCGGATCGCCTCCACGCCTTTTAGCGCGGCGTCTGGCGCATCCTCGGCGGGAAGCGCGTCCAGATCGGGGAGGGAGGGCTTATCGGCGCTGGTCATGAGTCTGTGGCCCCAATGTAGCGCGCCTGGGGCGATGGTTTGAGCGGTTGATCCCAGCGCGGGCAGCGCCTACCCCTTTGGAATAGCTAAACGGGAGGCGGCTCATGAAGCGGTTGGCGGTTGTTCTCGGCGCGGCATGCGCCTTCCTGATGGTTGGCATGGGCGCCGCCTCGGCCCAAAGCGAGTATGACGACCAGGCGCGGTCCTATCTTGAGGCGGGCATGGATGCCCACGCTGCTCTTGGCTATCGCCGCGATAATTCCGTCGCCGATCTGGTGGCGCCGCTCCGGCTAGAGCACCCGAAAATCTGGGCCGTGCGCCTGCGCCAAGGCGTCAATTACCGGGTCTATGGCGCGTGCGACAATGATTGCTCCGACATCGATATGGAAATCTACGACGCCAATGGCGAGTTGGCGGACCGCGATGTCGCCACTGACGACACGCCCTATGTCCAAATCACCCCATCCCAGACTGGCCTGCATTTCGTGCGGCTCTGGGTGTTCGCCTGCGAGAGCGAGCCTTGCTACGCCGCCGCGCGCGTCGTTTCCGGCGGCACGCCGGCGGAGCGCATTGTCGCCGAGGAGCCTACGGGCGAGGGGCCGGATTACGTCGATGTCGTGCGCGCCGAACTGGAAGACGCCGGGGCCGCGCATTTGGCTGCCGGTTATCAAGCGCTAGGCGCCGATTTCATCGAAGCCATCGACACAACGGGCGACGGCTATCGCCAGAGCTTCAGCCTCGCTGCTGGCCGCGCCTACCTGTTCCAGGGCGCTTGCGACCAGGATTGCAGCGACGTGGACCTTGAAGTGCTGGGTCCGAACGGCGCCTCGCTGGGCCAGGACGTCGCCACGGACGATCGCCCAGTGGTCGCCTTCACCGCTCCGCGAGCCGGGGAATATACGGTTCGCGTCTGGTTGGCGCAGTGCTCGGTCGAGCCCTGCTATGTCGGACTGCGCGGCTACAGCCGCTGAGCTAATGCAGCCGGCGTGGTGACGCTGTTCATGAGCCTATGGTAACCAAGTCTGGCTGGGAGGGCGTCGTCGGGGGATAGCGATGACGCGCATGTTGCAGATAAGGGGCCGTGCTCGCGCAGCGCGCGAGCGGCGGCTTGGCCTTGCAAGCATGCAAGGTCGTGCGTGGCGAGCGGGCGCCGGCGGTGGTAAGCGCTTGAGCTTGCGGGCGGGTTTGCACGAATGAGATGGTTTCTGGGCTTGCTGCTGGTGATCGCCCTGGTCACTGGCGCGCTATACGGCGTGGGCACGCTGCTGCTGCCGAATACGTTGGAAGTTACTCGGTCCATCGAGATCGACCGCCCCCGCGCCACCGTGTTCGCGATGGCCAACGACCTGCGCATCGTCAAGGAATGGTCGCCGTATTATGCGCGCGACCCGGACGCCGAATACCAGTTCTCAGGCGAGGGTCCGGGCGCAGGCCAGACCATGCGCTGGCAAAGCGATGTGCGCGATGTCGGCAGCGGCCGCATGTCGATCGTGGCGTCAGAGCAAAACCAGTTCGTCGAGACCATCCTCGAACTGGGCGATCGCGCTACGCTGAACACGCGCCTCAATGTCGCGCGCCAGCCGGAGAATAAGACCAACGTGTCCTGGTCGGTGTCGGCCGCCTGCGCCGAGGGCTACATCAACGTGCCCTGCCGCTACATGAACCTGATCATGCGCCAAATGGTGGAACGCGATTTGGATGCCGGCCTCGCGAGACTCAAGACGCTAGCCGAGCAGCTGCCGGACATTGATTTCGAGACGCTGCAATCCACCATCGAGCCGATTGAGCCGCAAACCTACGTTTATGCTCAGGTGACCGCCCCGACCAACAATCCGCCCGAAGCGGAGCAGGCTTCGAGCGCTGCGCGCACGCAAGTCGAGAACTTCATGGCCAATAATTCCATGGTGCGCGCCGGCGATCTGATCCGCGTCGCCACCGAATGGGACGCCAACGCGCAGCGCACCAGTTTCCGCATCGGCTATCCCTTTAGCGGGCCGACGCCGCTCACCGTGGTTGGTGTGCAGATCGGTCAAACACCCTCGGGCGAGGCGATCCACGTCACCCATCGCGGTCCGCGGGCGGCGATCCCCAACACCTATGCGAAGATCTACGCCTATCTTCAGGCGCACCGCATCGAGATGCGGGAAGGGGGGCTGCCGTGGGAGGTGGTCCGGGCCGAGGGCACGACGGATGGCGCGGTGCCAGCGGACATCGAAATCTACGTCCCGCTTCAATAGAGCGGCGCACTCCGCTCAAAGAAAAAGGCCCGCGATTTCTCGCGGGCCTTTCGATTCAGTTGGCCAATAAACCTACTCGACGACCTTGAGGTTCACGGCCTTTGGCCCCTTGCCCTTCGAGTCGGGCAGGGTCTGATAGTTGATGCGCTGGCCTTCGGTGAGCGAAGCCATGCCGGCGCGCTCCACTGCGCTCACGTGCACGAACACGTCCGCGCCGCCATCATCTGGCGTGATGAAGCCGAAGCCGCGTGCGCCGTTGAAGAACTTCACGGTGCCATTTTGCGGATCGCCCAGGGGCTGACGCGGTGGCCGATCGCCGCCGCCAAAACCGCCGCCGCCTTCGCGCGGGGGACCGCGGAAACCGCCGCCGCCACCGCCGCCGCCGCGATAGCCACCGCCACCGCCGCCGCCATAGCCGCCGCCACCGCCGCCTTCACGGGAGCGGAAGCCGCCGCCGCCGCCGCTGCCACCGCCGCCGCCGCGATAGCCGCCGCCACCGCCGCCGCCACGATAGCCGCCGCCGCCGCCGCCGCCATAGCCGCCGCCACCGCCGCCGCCGCGATAACCGCCGCCGCCGCCGCCGCGATAACCGCCGCCGCCGCCGCCGCCGAAGTCGCCGCCGCCAAATTCAGGCGCCGGCGTTTCCTCACCCCGGTCCTTGGCCTTGCGCTTGTCTTTCTTGCGGTCGTCAAACTCGTCGTCGCGGCCGCCAAAATCGTCGTCGAAACTCATTTCCTCATTTCCTCTTTGGGCAAACGCCCTTCGCCGCACGTCCGCTCCCGCGCACGCACGTCATTCGCGATCCTCAGCATGTTGGGGAAAAATACTTTGCCGCACGCCGCGGGACTTCGCACCTCGCCGGCCGCCATAGCCAGCTATTCACAGCTTGTTTATGAGCGAGCCAGGCTCATTTCGCAAGCGGTGATCGGGGGTTTACGCGGGTTTCATGTCCGCGCGCCGCTCCTGCGCCGCCAAAACGCGGGAAACCACGTAGGCGCCGATCAGTTTTGAAACAATGCCGGTCAGCACCGTGCCCCAGGCGAAAATGCCGGGCACGACCATGGAAGCGAGCCAAATAAAGACAACTTGGTCGAGCGGCGCGGAAAACAGGCTCGAAAGCATAACGCGCTGCGAGAGCGGTTTGTCGGTGAATGTGTACACGGCCCAGTCGACCGTTTCGGAAATCAGGAACGCCGCCCCGCTGGCGAACACGATCACGATCCAGGAGGTGAGGGTGGAGAGCGCCAGCCCCACAATCATCGCGCCGAAAATCCAGTGCTTCATTTCGCGCTGGGCGAAATCGCGCACCACCAGGACGAGACCTGTCACAATCGCCAGCGGCTGCAATTGCCCCCCGCCCAATTGTTCGGGAATGGCCCAGGTCGGCACCGCCGCGAACGACCAATTGATAAAGGGCATCAGCCCCACATAAAGCGCCGTCCACCGCCGCCCGGCGAAAAAGAACGCCGCCATCACCGCCAACACGATCGGCACGGCGATGTGCCATTGCTGCAGGAAGAGAAAGGCTTGCTCGAAATTCATGCCCGCTATTTGGGCTGAGCCGGGCGGGGACGTCTAGGCGCCGTTTATCCCTTCTCCCCTTGACGGGAGAAGGGACGAACTTCTGCTTTCGGCGAAAAGCGGACACTACGGTGCTGAGCTCAGGGTGGCGCACCGCACCCGCGCACCGGATTGCAGTGCGCCGGTGAACCGCCCGGCAGCGCCACTGCGTAATCGCTGAAGTCCGGGCGCGCATAATAATAATCAGTGGAAATGTACTGCGCGCCTGAGGCGAACGCCGCTTCGCGCCTTGTTGTGTCGCCCGTGCGCGCTTCGCGCGTGTCGGCGTCGGCGCGGGTGCGGACGATGAAGCCGGCGGCCACGGCGGCGCGAATGCGCTCTTGGTCCGCGATCGGCTCATTCATGGTGAAATAAGCCGCGTGCGGCGCCGCCTCGCTCAAGCTGTTGACGAACATGGGCAGCCCTTCGAGCGAAGCATGGCCGCGCAAATAGGCCGTGACTTTCGCCGCGCCTTCGTCGAGCGCGAAGAACACGCGCCCGCGCGCCGCCGCAAGCGAAGGCCAGCCTCCGCCCAGCGCACCTTCGCGCAAAGTCGCAGCATTGCCGCGCACATCGTCCGGCGTGATCAGTTGCGCACGCGGAAACGAGGCGAGGATTTCCGCATCCAGCGCATCGAATGCAGCAGCGTCGAACGGCAGTGGATCGACCGAACCATCAAGCTCAATCTTATCATCCTTGGCGTTGAGCATGATGAGGATTGGCGCGTGCTCGGGATGCGCGTCGGACCAGGCGCGGATTTGCGCGAGGCACGCCGTGAACAAAGTGCAGGACGAGCGCGCATCGACATCCTGCACATGCGCGACCTTGAAGCCTGGTCGCCGCAGCGCCTCTGTGTCGATGCGCGGCGTTCCGGGCATGAAGCCCAAGCGCCGCGGCAGCAGTGGATCGGCGTAACGTCCGCCCTCAGGATCATAATAAACGTCGAGCTCGATCTGCCGCATGCCGAGATCGAGTTGTTCGGTCAGCGGCGCGTGGCCATAGTCGAGGGTCTGCGCCAGTTCAGGCTCAGCCAGACTGAGCAGCGCCATCTCAGCCGGCGGAATTGGCAGTTTATAGCTGTTATGCGAGCCAACGGCCTGGATGTCGTTCATAGCCACGCCCGCATCGTCGATCGCGCACGGACCTTCGAGCGCGGTGGGCGAGCATGGTCCCGCCGTCGTCGTTTGCACGTGCGCTGGCGGCTGACTGCACGCCGCAAGCAGCAGCGCGCATGTTACAAACGTGAACAATCTCAGCGCCATCTCGCCTCCCGCACGGGCCGAGTTTCTAGCGCACCCATTGGGTCGAGAATACGAGCCAAATCGCAATCGCCGCGATCCCCAATCCGAACACGCGGCGCACGACGAGCTCTCGTCCGTTGGCGTTGAGGTATGCGTACGCCCCGCCAGCCGCCAGCACGATCGCCCCGTGCACGGCGACGCTGACCAGCAAGTGAGTCGCGCCCAGCAGCAGCGTCTGCGCCAGCGGAGAGGCGCGGCCAGGGACAACGAAATTTGGCAGGATCGCGAGGTAGAACATCGCAGCCTTAGGATTGAGCAGGTTTGCGATGAGGCCGCGCACGAATCCGTGTCGCAAAATGTAGTCACTATTCGCGCCGGCTTCGGCCTCGGGCCGAACGCCATCCTTCCCGCTCCAGGTTTCCCAAGCCAGCCACAGCAAATAGAGGACGCCAGCCCAACGCAGTAATTCGTAGAGCGGGCGGGAAATCATGATGATCTCCGCCACGCCAAACGCAGCCGCCAGCATGTAAAAGCACAGGCCAAGGGTCACGCCCGCAATCGCAGCCGCGCCTGCGGCGCGCCCGCGCCGCGCGGCGAGCAGCGCAAGCCAGCCCATATTTGGACCGGGCGTAAGCTCAACCAGCGCCACCGCGATCACGAAGGGAACGAAGACCGCGGGGTCCAGCGGAAAGCTCATCGCAGCGCCCAGCCGCTGGCGCCGAGAGTTAGCCGCGCCGACAGAGCCGGCAG
This sequence comes from Hyphomonadaceae bacterium, assembly GCA_033764855.1. Classification (GTDB taxonomy): domain Bacteria; phylum Pseudomonadota; class Alphaproteobacteria; order Caulobacterales; family Aquidulcibacteraceae; genus Vitreimonas. The sequence continues at coordinate 14,346 of JANRIP010000012.1, forward strand.
CGCCTCGCGCAGCGCGTCCTCCAGACCGAACGGTGGGTTGATCACATACATGCTGGAGCCCACGAGCTTGGTGTTGCGCATCGGATCGTCGATCCAGAAATCGGCGCGCAGGCCGGGCGCGGCCAGCTCCGCATCGGCGCGGTCGAGCGCGCGTCCATCCTTAAGCGGGCGCCACCATAAAAATGTACCGTGCGCGAAGCGCTTCAGCCCGGTTTTCAGCGCGGCGACGCTGCGCTCCATTTCATCGCCCGCTTCATACGCCGGATCGATCAGCACCAGGCCGCGTCGTTCGGGGAAGGGCAGCAGCGCGCCCATCGCCGCCCAGCCGTCGCGCTGATGGATTTGCACATGGCCGGCCGCGCCAACGCGGCGCTTCAAAGCAGCGGCGTCCTCCGGATGAAGCTCGCACGCCGCCAGCCGGTCCTGAGGGCGCAAAGCGCGCGCGATTAGAGCGGGCGAACCGGGATAAGTGCGCAGCGCGCCATCGGCGTTGAAAGCGGCGACGGCTTCGAGATAGGCGGCGACCGGCGCGGGCGCTTCGTTCCAGCCCCAGAGCTTTTCGATTCCGTCCCGCCATTCCGGGCTGCGCGCCGCTTCCTCGCCGGCGAGATCGTAGAGGCCGACGCCGGCATGCGTGTCTAAAACCGCAAACGGCGTCTCCTTGCGCCGCAAATGCGCGAGGCAATAAATCAGCACGACGTGCTTTAATACGTCCGCATGATTGCCGGCGTGAAAGGCGTGGCGATAGTTCAAAGCAGGATCGAAGGAGCGGACATGGCGCGTGTCTTAGGCATTGGCGGCTTGTTCTTCAAATCGGCGGATGGGGTGGGCTTGCGCGCCTGGTATGGCCGCGTGCTGGGGCTGGAGTTCGGCGAGTGGGGCGGGGTGGTGTTCACGCCCGATGTCGCCGCCGGCCATCCCGGCGCTGGGACCGTGCTGAGCCCGTTCGCGGCTGACACGGACTATTTCGAGCCCTCGACCAAGGAATTCATGTTCAACCTGATGGTGGACGATCTGGACGCCATGCTGGCGCGGGCCAAAGCCGAGGGCGTGGAGCCGGTTCGCCTGTTCCCCGATGAAATCAATGGGCGCTTCGCCCACATCATCGATCCAGAAGGCCGCAAGATTGAATTGTGGGAGCCAAAGCCGATGCCGACGCCATGAGCTTCAAAGATAACGCCGATAAGAGCCGCTACGAACTCGATGAGGGGTTCGGGATCGTGTTCGCCGAATATCGCGAGCATCACGGCATGCGCGCGCTCACCCATTTCGAAACGCCGGAAGCGGCGCGCGGCAAGGGCGCGGCGGGCCGGTTGATGCAGCACATTCTGGCCGAAGCGCGCGCGCATGACCGCCCGCTCAAAGCGTTCTGCGCCTACGCCATCGATTATTTCGAGAAACATCCCGAAGCGCGTGACGTGCTCCACGCATGATCAGCTATCGCGACAACGCCGCCGAGCACCGTTTCGAGTGGGATGAAGGCGGCTTCCTCTCTTTCGCCGATTATGCCGAGCGCGGCGGCGTGCGCGCCATTCTGCACGTCGAGACGCCAGCCGAGGGACGCGGGCAGGGCTATGCGGCCAAGCTGATGAACGCCATCATCGCCGATGCGCGCGAACGCGGCTTAAAGCTCCAGCCCTTGTGTTCATACGCCGTCGCGCATTTCCGGCGTCATCCGCAGGCGCACGACGTGCTGGCTTAGCGCGCGAGCATGCCTCGGCCCGGCGCGGCCTCCACGGGATAGCCCAGCTCGCGCCATGCTTTCATGCCGCCATCGAGCGCCACGACACGGGTGAAGCCCATTTTGCGCAGGGTGTCAGCGGCGAGCGTGGAGATTTTGCCGAACTCGCAATAGGTGACGATGTGCAAAGTCGGGTCCGGGAAAGTTTCGTTGACGCGCAATTCGAGCTGGCCGCGCGGGACGTGACGGGCGCCGGGAATGTGGCCCTCGTCAAACGCATCCTTCTCGCGCACGTCGAGGACGACCAGATCATTGCTGCGCTGGTCGAGCCGCTTCTTAACTTCCGCCATCGACATGAACGGCACCGACGCCGCCGCATCGGTTAGCAATTGCGCCACGCTTACGCCGCCGGACATGTTCACCCGCAGCGCCTCGGTCAAATGCGTCGGCATTTGCAGATTGAGCGTCCGCATCATGTCGACGAAGGCGGCCTTATCCCGCTGCTGCAGGCGCGGATTGGCGCGCAATTCTTCGGAGAGGTGCGAGCACGAGGCGCCCTTATAATCATGCGCCGGATAAACCCGCAGCTTCGGATCGAGCTTCAGCAGCTTGTTGAAGAGGCTCTCATAAAGCTCTTCCGGATCGCCGGTCGGCAGGTCGGTGCGGCCGGTGGCGCCGATCAGCAGCGTATCCCCAGTGAAGACGCGATCTCCCGCCACCAGGCACATGGAATCCTTGGTGTGGCCGGGTGTGTGGAGTGCAGTGAAACGCAGATTGCCGACCTTGAGCACGTCGCCATCATCGAGCCGGATATCGACATAGGGCGCGGGCGCCAGCCGGTGCATCACGACCGGCGCTCTGAACTCTTCGCTGAGACGCTTGGCGCCGCTGAAATGGTCGGCGTGCGTATGCGTATCGACGATGTACTGGATGCGTAATCCGTGTTTCGCCGCGAAGGCCTGATAGCGGTTGGCCAGGCTATATTCCGGATCGATCAGGAGCGCGGTGCAGGTGTCGCCGCACCCGACCAAATAGGACTGACAGCCGCCAACCGCGACTTGTTCGAACAGCATCGGCGCTTCTCCCCACTCCGTCATGCGGAGCACATTTTGTCACAGAATGACGGAGTGGAAAGAAAGCGCAATAGTTTAACCACGCGGCCGAGTTTTAACCACGCGGCTGCGGCACGATGCGGAGATACGGCTTCACGGTTTTCCAGCCGTCCGGATATTGCTTCTTCGCATCTTCGTCCGACACGGCCGGAACGATGATCACGTCTTCACCTTGTTTCCAGTTCACCGGCGTCGCCACCTTGTGCTTCGCCGTGAGCTGAATGGAATCAACCAAGCGAAGAATTTCATCGAAGTTCCGTCCCGACGACATCGGATATTGCAGGGTCGCTTTGATCAGCTTGTCCGGGCCAATGATGAAGACCGTGCGCACGGTGGCGTTGGTGGCGGCGGTGCGGCCTTGGCTGCTCGTGCCAGCATCAGCCGGCAGCATGTCATAGAGCTTCGCAACTGCGAGATCGCTGTCGCCGATCATCGGATACTGCACGTCGCCGCCGGTGACGTCGCGAATGTCCGCCTTCCAGCGATCATGGTCGCCGACTGGATCCACTGAGAGGCCAATCACCTTGACGTTCCGCTTTTTGAACTCGGGATCGAGCTTGGCCATGGCGCCAAGTTCGGTGGTGCAGACCGGGGTGAAGTCCTTCGGGTGCGAAAACAGGATGGCGTAGGAATCGCCGATCCAGTCATGAAATTTGATGCGGCCCTGCGTGGTCTCGGCTTCGAAGTCCGGGGCTTTATCGCCAATGCGAAGGGTCATTTTCTGGTTCTCCTTTGGGCGCGCGATAAGTGGGAGGTGGGGGGTGGTTTACTGCCGGGCAAGCGAGGGCGCCATGAAAGAACGGCGGTTTCGCCGCGTCTTTACAAATCCTGAGGCTTGTCCTGTTAGGGCTTGAGAGCGATGCGGGGCGGAGCCCGTCATGGGCGTTTGGCGAATGCTTACCAATTGGACCTGGGCGCACCCGATGCGGCTCGCCATCGGCGTCGCCCTGGCCGCCTCCTTGGTGGGCTGCGCCACCTTTTCCGAGCCGCGCGCCGACCGCGACTGGTATCCCTATTTGGGACGCACCTCTCACGTCGAAATGGCTGATGACGCCGTCACGATCAGCCCGGTCAGCGATTGGACCTATACTGCGCAAGGCGAACGCACGCGCGATTATGTCGAGCGCAGTTTCAACATTTCCGATGTGCGCAATGTCTGGTTCATGCTTGAGCCGCAACCCGGTTCGCAGCTGGCAGCGCACACCTTGTTGCTGTTCGAGCTGCCGAACGATCGCTTGATCGGCGTCACTATCGAAGCGCGACGCGAGCAAGGTGAGGAGTATTCCGCGCTGCGCGGCGTCTTCAATGCGTTCGAGCTATCGTATTTGTGGGCCGAAGCGCGCGATTTGCTGACGCGCCGCGCCACCATGCTCGATCATGAGATTTTCGTGTATCCGGTGGATATAAGCGACGCCCAAAAGCAGATTTTGTTGCGGCGCATGTTGCAGCGCACCGACGCGCTGGAAGCCGAGCCGCGCTTCTACAACACCATCTTTTCCAACTGCACCAATGAGCTGGCCAAAGCCGCTGGCTTCAATTGGGCGCCCGCCTACATCCTGACCGGCACCTCGGATGAGTATCTCTTCAATCGCGGCATCATTCCCGGCGCCAGCTTCGTCGACGCCCATGCGCGCTCGGACGTCACCCAATGGGTCAAGGCGCACAATGATCTCAGCGCCGAGGCGTTCGACGCGGCGCTGCTGACCGAATTGCGCGCCCGGTTGGCGTCCTGATTATTGCTCGCGCGTAAAGAGAGCAGTCAGGCCCAGGACGGCGCCGAACGTGCTCATGGCGCCCACAACCAGCCATACGAACCAATGCAAACCCATCTTGCACCTCCGACCGCCAAAGGGCGCCGGTTGGCGCGGTTTGCGCATTGATTGCGCTCAATTAATGCGGACCGAGCCGTCAAAAAGGAGGCTCGCCGCCGAAACGATCCCGGGCGGGGTGCGCGCGCCGCGCCGAAACACCCCAAAACCGTGGCTTATACGCAACCAATCAAGGTATTTCCGCACGTCACCCAGCGCTAACTGACCGATTGCCTAAAGCTAAAGCGGAGTTTTTGCGCTAGAAGGGCGTCATGAGACCTCGCCGAGGGCGGACGAACGCCCTGGCTCGAGCATGGGAGGGATTTCGAAAAATGAATTCACGTCTGTTTAAGCTCCTCGCTGGCGCCGCCGTACTGGCGCAAGCGCCGGTTTTCGCGGGTGTTGCGTCCGCCCAGTCTGCGGTCGCGGCGATTGAGGAAGAAATCGTCGTCACCGCCCGGAAGCGGGGCGGGGCGGAAGACGTGCAGGACGTCCCCCTGGCGGTCACCGCCTTCGGCACGGCCCAGCTCGAAGCGCTCAATTTCCGGGACGTGTCCTCGCTGTCCTACACGATGCCGAACGTCCAGCTTGAGGATAACGGCACCTCGCCGGGCTATGCCAACTTCTCGATCCGCGGCCTCGGCATTAACAGCTCGATCCCCTCGATCGACCCGACCGTCGGCGTGTTCGTCGATGGCGTGTACATGGGCACGCCTGCCGGCCTGGTGCTGGACAATTTCGACCTTGAAGGGATCGAAGTTCTGCGCGGTCCGCAGGGCGTTCTGTTCGGCCGTAACGTGACCGGCGGGGCGGTCATTATCCGCACCACGACGCCGACCGACACCTTCCACGTCAATGCCGGCGCCAGCGTTGAAACCGGCCTCAACTATACTGCCGACGCCTCTGTCAGCGGCCCGATCGTTGAAGGCGTGCTGCAAGGCAAGCTGGCCGTCTACTACAACAACGACGAAGGCTACTTCGAGTATAACGGCAACGACTTCGGCGCGCAGGAAATGACCGTGTTGCGCCCGGCGCTGCGCTGGACGCCGGACGAGAACTCCGAGTTCCTGCTGCGACTTGAATACGGCGAGATCGACGCCGACGGCCCGGTGTCGCAAAACCACGACGCCTTCGACCGCGACAGCGACGATTTCGCAATCGACAATGTCGGCTATGTCCGCGCCGATTGGCGCAGCGCCTCGCTGGAGCACAATCTCGACATTTCGTTCGGCGAAGGCACGCTCACCAACATCCTGGCCTATCGCAAATACCAAGCCGACAACCTGTCCGACATTGACGGCCAGGACGCGTCTTTCTTCGATGGCTCGGCTTACACAGACCAAGAGCAGTTCAGCTATGAAGGCCGCTATGCCGGCACCTTCGGCGCGCTGAGCCTGACCACCGGCGTGTATTATTTCACGCAGGATCTCACCTACTTGGAAAACCGCCACCTCGGCGAAGACTCAGCGCTGCTGGATCTTCTCGGCTTCCCGGATGGCTTTGACGTGAGCGGCGGCGGCAAGGGCCAGTTCTCAACCTGGGGCGTGTTCGCCAATGGCGATTACGAACTCACCGAGCAGCTGACCCTGAACGTCGGCGTGCGCTACACGCACGAAGAAAAAGAGGTCGAGATTTCGACGCTGCGCGGCACCATACCGGCGCTACTTGGACCTTCGACCATCGACGGTGCCGATTTGGTCGCGCACCGGCTCTACCCGGAATTCTTCAGCGACGATTCCTGGAACGACATCAGCCCCCGCGTCGGTCTGCAATGGGCCCCGTCGGAAGACACCCAATTCTACACCTATTGGGCGCAGGGCTTCCGCAGCGGCGGCTACAATTTCCGTCAATCGATCGCGCTCAACACGGTTGGTCCGGCCGGTCCGACCGTGCCCGGCCCGTTCGATGAGGAAGAGCAAACCACCATCGAAGTCGGCGTGAAGCACGACTTCCTGGACGGTCGTGGCCGCATCAACGCCGCCGTGTATCACAACACCATTGAAAACCTTCAGCGGGAACTGAACCTGCTGGGCTCGCTCGGTCCGAACCAGCAGATCGTGAACGCAGCGGACGCCACCATCCAGGGCGCCGAAATCGAAGCGCGTTTTGCTCTAACGGAAACGTTCTTGATCCAAGCGCAGCTCGGCTACACCGATGGCCAGTATGACGACATCTTCGTCGACATCAGCTCGACGGGCTCTGCGCCATTCGTCATCGACCAGACGGATTATGATCTGGCCATTCCGCGCTTGTCGGAGTGGACCTATGGCGTCTCCTTCATCCACGACCTCGACACGCAGTGGGGCGGACTTTCCAGCCGTCTGAGCTACAGCCATCGGGACGAGAACTTCTTCACCGACAACAATTTGGGCTTCTTCCCATCGGTCGATCTGGTCGATGTGAACTTCACCTTCCGCCCGACCAATACGGACATCGCTTTGTCGCTCTACGGCGACAATCTCGGCGACGAGACCACCTATGGCGGCGACACGATCCTGACCGACACCACAGGCGGCAACATCAATCCGAATGCGCGGGCGACCTTCTCGCCGCTCAATAAGGGCCGCGTGATCGGCTTCAGAGTCCGCTACGACTTCTAAGCCGCGTCGAAACTGAACAGAGAGAGCGCCGCGCGAAAGCGCGGCGCTCTTTTTATTTCGAAGCGCTGATCAGCGCCTCGCGCTCGGCGGGCGTGAGTGCGCGCCATTTGCCTTCCTGCAGATTGCCGAGCTTGAGCGGGCCGATGCGCAGGCGCAGCAGGTCCGTGACCTCCAGATCGACCAATTCGCACATGCGCCTGATCTGGCGCTTCATGCCTTCATTCAAAACAAAACGCAGGCGCTGTGGTTCGACTTGCGTGATCTTGGCGCGCTTCAATTTGCGATGGTCGAGCACCAGCCCGTGCCGAAGCAGCTCCAGCTTGTTCTCATCAATCCGCCCCTCGACGCGGACGAGATATTCTTTGTCGAGCGCGCTCATTTCGCCCACCAGCGCTTTGGCCAGCACCCCATCCTCGCTCAGCACGAGAAGCCCGCGCGAATCCTGATCGAGCCTGCCGAGCGGGGCGAGGGAGGTGTGCTTGGTCGGCATGTGAACAGGACCGCGGGCCTTCAGGCCCGCATGCGCGTCTGAAGACGCGCGGTCCGCTTGCAGGTTCGCCGCCGTCAGCAATCGCGCCGCCGGAATCTGGTCGCCCTCCGGCTGCGCCGACACAAATCCAATCGGCTTGTTGAGCACGACGCTGATCGGCGTGCGGCGCTTGCCGTCCTGAAGAGTGAGCGTCTGACCCGGCTCGATCTTACGTCCTGGATCGTCGACGCGTGCGCCATCGATCGAAATGAGGCCGTCCGCGATCAAGCCTTCGGCCTCGCGGCGCGAGCACACGCCTTCGGCGGCGAGCCATTTATTAACCCGCTGCGCCTCGGCGCCGGCATAGGTTTTGGTCCAGGCCATGCTTCCTCTCAACAAAGCCGCGCTGCTTGATCAATGCGGCCTGTGCGCGTTCGCCGCACGGCGGGCTTGATCGCAATCAAATCAAATCGTGACGCCTCCGTCACTCTTGTCCTCGCACTTGAGAAACAGGGGCTGAGACGATGATGAAGTTTGGGGCCGCCGCATTCGCCGTCATGGCCATGGCGTTTAGCGCGCCGGCGGAAGCGCGGGTGCTGGACAATTTCCAGATCAAGTTCGGCGTGTCGGGCGTGTTGCCCGATGAGAGCGGCGATCCGATCCCGGTTGAGATTTCCGATGAGTACGTCCCCTCGCTGCAGGTCGAATATTTCTTCAACGATCATGTCTCGGCCGAGCTGCTCTGCTGCGTCGCCACTCATGACGTCACCGCCGCCAGTGGCGCGGTCGATTTGGGCCAAGTCACTCATTTCCCGCCGACGGTGACGCTCAAATATCGCTGGAACACGGAAGAGCGGTTCCAGCCCTATGTCGGCGCCGGCGTGAATTACACCGCCTTTATCGACAGCGATCCGCCCCCCGGTCTGCATGTTGATTATGATGAATCCTTCGGCCCGGCGCTGCAGCTTGGGTTCGATTACCGGCTCAACGATCATTGGGCCGTCAATGTCGATGTGCGTCGCTTGTGGATCAGCACCGACGTCACCATTAGCGGTGCGGTCAACGCCACCGATAGCGTGGACATCGACCCCTTCGTGACCACCGTTGCCGTTGGATATCGCTTCTAGGCGCCTTCCTCCTCCGACAATATAGCCTGGAAGCGGCTCGGCGCGCCTCTCTCTTCCCGGGAGGCGCGCCATTCTTTTTGCCGCAAACACATCGACGCGGTGTCGGGGCAGGGCTTATTCGTTCGTCCTCGAGAACGGAGGCCCCCATGCTGTACGCGCTGCTCTGCTACAATGACGAGGCGACCGTGTTCGCCTGGAGCAAAGAAGAAGACGCCGCCGTCATGGGCCGGCTCGCCAAAGTCCACGACAATTGGAAGGGCAAGCTGCAGCACGGCATTCGTCTGATGCCGACCAGCGCCGCCACCACTCTGCGCAAGAGCGATGATGTGGTGCTCGACGGGCCCTACGCGGAGACCAAGGAGCAGCTCTTGGGCTTCTACATTCTGGAGGCCGAGAATCTGGACGAAGCTCTGCAATTCGCGCGCGAGCTCACGCGCGCCAATCCGGGCGGCGCTTATGAGGTGCGCCCAGTTCTGCTGACCGACCAAGACATTCCGCGGATCGGATAAGTGGCCGAACTCGACTGGATCGATGCGGCTTTGGTTTCGGCGCGTCCGCAAGCGGTTGCTGCGCTGCTGCGCTATTTCCGCGACCTCGAACTGGCCGAGGAGGCATATCAAGATGCGTGCCTGCGCGCGCTGAAATCCTGGCCCAAGAATGGTCCGCCGCGCGATCCGGCGGCGTGGCTGATCATGGTGGGTCGCAATGCGGCGATCGACAGCGTTCGCAAGCGTTCGAAGCAAACCGCGCTGCCGGAAGATGACGTGCTCTCCGATCTCGGCGATGCGGAGGCGGGCGCGGCTGAGCGCGTGGATAGCGCCGATTATCGCGATGATGTGCTGCGGCTGCTCTTCATCTGCTGTCATCCGGACTTGCCGCCAACGCAACAAGTCGCGCTGGCGCTGCGTATTGTCTCGGGATTGACCGTGCCGCAGATCGCGCGCGCATTCCTGGTCAGCGAGAGCGCCATGGAGCAGCGCATCACGCGGGCAAAAGCGAAGGTCGGCGCCGCCAATGTGCCGTTTGAAACCCCAGGACCGGTGGAGCGCAGCGAGCGCTTCGCGGCGGTGGCGGCGATGATCTATCTCGTCTTCAATGAAGGCTATAGCGCCGGCGCCGATCCTGATCGCGCGGCTTTGTGTGATGAGGCTATTCGCTTGGCGCGGCTGCTGCTGCGCATGTTCGCCTCCGAACCGGAAGTGATGGGTTTGCTGGCGCTTATGCTGCTGCAGCATGCGCGCGCGCCGGCCCGGTTCACGGCGGAGGGCGAGACTATTTTGCTCGAAGATCAGGATCGGTCGCTTTGGAAGCAAGCAACGATCGGCGAAGCCTTGGCGCTGCTCGATAAAGCCATCCGCCATCGCCAGCCGGGGCCGTATCAGCTGCAGGCCGCCATCGCCGCCATGCATGCGCGTGCGAGAACGGCGGACGAAACCGATTGGGCCGAGGTCAATGCGCTCTATGGCGCTTTGGAACGGCATGCGCCTTCGCCTGTGGTGACGCTCAACCGCGCTGTTGCTGTGTCGAAAGTTGAGGGGGCTCTTGCAGCCTTAGAGATGATAGCGCCGCTGCGCGAGCGGTTGGATAAGTATTTCTACTTTCACGGCGTTTCTGGCGCGCTCTTGATGCAGCTTGGCCGCAACGCCGAAGCCCGCGATGCGTTCAATCGCGCCATCGCTCTGGCCAATACGCCCGCCGAAGCAGTGCATATTCGCGCGCAGCTGGACAAGCTGCCAGCAGAGCGCCGCCGTCGCGAAAAAGTAATCAGCCAGTGTCGGCTGCGTGCGCTGAGGATCGTCCTAGCTTCGGATATGAAGGAGGCGAAATTGTCCGAACATGAACTCTCGTTTGAACTTATTCTGGCGGCGCCGGCGGAGAAGCTGTTCCGCTGCTACACCGATCCCAAGCTGCTGCAACAATGGTTCGCGCCGAAACCTTGGACGATAAAGAGCGTCGATATTGATGTGCGGCCGGGCGGGCGCTTCAATTTCGTGATGGCCTCGCCGGAGGGGCAGGCGTTTCCCAATAGCGGCATGTTTCTCGCGGTCGAGCAGGATAGAAAGCTCGTCACCACCGATGCGGTGAATCCCGAGACGTTCGAGCCGCAAGGCCCGTTCATGATCGCGCAAGTGGATTTCGAGGATCTCGGCGATGGCACGACCAGGTATCGCGCGACAGCGCGACATTGGACCGAAGAAACCAAGCAGCAGCACGTGCAAATGGGCTTCGAGCCCGGCTGGACCCAAACCGCGCGTCAGCTCGAAGCGCTGGCCCAAACAATCTGAGGCGCGATTTGAGCAGCAAATCAGCCACCCATTTGAGCGATTTGCTGCTCTATTGGCCGATTGAGGGCGCTTTCTCGGCAGAACACGGTTGCCCAACAGGTTCCGAAGGCCCATTTTAAGGGCAGCGACCGGGCAATCTTAGGCGCCTGCGCTATCCTCAAGAGAAAGACATATCATGGCGCAACCTCAATTTCGCGCCGGTCAGCGCGTGCATGTGCAACGCGGCGGCGCGGTCGGCGCCCCGAGCGGCTTTTTCGCGATCGTCTCGGCGCTGCCGCGCGAGTCCGGGCCGCAAAAATATCGCGTGCGCGGCGATGCCGAGCCGTTCGACCGGATCATTGATGAAGGCCGCATCGAGGCGATCAGCTATGAATAGAGCGCCGCCGCCCGAGCCGCGCGAACCGCGCGCACTGGCTGTGACGCTGCGCCTGAAAGATAAGCACGAGCATTTGCTGCGCCGGCTGGGGCAAGCCATGGTGCTGCATTGGGACGAGCTCTCGCCCCAATTGCAGGATGTGCTGATCGATCAAGCCGTGCTGGTCGATGACCGCGAAGCGGCGACGCAGAGCGAAGTGGAAACCTTCGTGCGCAGCGTCAAAAGCATGGCGCTGCCGCAAGCGCCGGCATCGGTTTAGCTGGAATCGGCTTTGGGCCGATCGAGCTGACGCATCAGCCAAGCTTGAAAATGATCGCGCGCGAGCGTGATAGCGTGCGCCGCGTCCTGGAAGAAGGGCTTGGCGGCGTCGCGCTTGCGCACGCCGGCGAGTAGTTTGTATTGCCGTGCGCGGTCACGCGCGAGCAGGCGCGCCATGCGTTGCACCAGCGGCGCGGGCTCGTTGAAGCCGCGCAGCATAGCTTCGTAGCGCAAAGCCAGCGGGCGGGTGAGTTCGGCATTGGGCAGACGCGGGCGCGGCGTCACCGGCGCATCACGCCTCGGCGCCGACGCGCCGCGCAGGCGCAGATCGAAACTCGGGCGCCAACTTTCCGTGGTTTCAAGATTGTAGGTGTCGCGGCGCGTGCGCTGGCGCGCTTTGGCGGGTGCGCGGGCGCGGGCAGGCGCGGGCGCAAGTTCGAGCGCGTCGAGAAACACCAAACGGCGCAGCATCATTTCCAGCGGCCGCAATGCGTCGGCAATGGTGCGCGCTTCATCGCGCGTGATCCAAACGCGGCGCGCCAAAGCCAGCGGATCGCCGAACAGGGAGAAGAGCGAGACGATGTAATGGCGCAGCACGCGCCAGAGCGCGAGCGGGGTTGGGGCTGGATCGGGATCGTTGGGCAGATGCATGAGCGCGACTATGCGCCGGGTGTTGGGTGGGTCGGATAGATTGGAGTCTATCCCCGTATTTCGTGCGCTCATCCTTCTCCCGCCTGCGCGGGAGAAGGTGGTCGCGAAGCGACCGGATGAGGGTGATAGCGCGTGACGCGCCGCATCCGCGTCCGCGCCTCATCCGGCCCTTCGGGCCATCTTCTCCCCCTCGCGGGGGAGAAGGGCTGCGTGTAGCATGCGCTTGTGCGCGATGAGCGATCCATCGAGCGTGCGCGATCAATGCGCAAGGAGCCGACAAACGCGGAAGAACGCCTATGGCGGATCTTGCGGTCGCAGCGTTATCGCGGTGTGAAATTTCGCCGGCAGCATGCGATTGGGCCTTATGTGGTCGACTTCGCCTGCATCGCCGCGCGGCTTGTGCTTGAGGTGGATGGCGCCTCGCATGAGCGCGAGGATCAACGCGCCTTTGATGCGCAACGCACGGCGTTCCTGGAGCGGGCCGGCTGGCGCGTGCGGCGCTTGAACAATGCCGACGTGTTTGAAGCCGGCGATGGGCTCTACGATTTTCTCGATGAGGCGCTGGGCTTGGGGCTGCCCTGACCTTCTCCCGCATGGGCGCAGATCATCCTTCTCCCGCCTGGGCGGGAGAAGGTGGCTGAGCGAAGCGAAGCCGGATGAGGGTGGGTGTTTGCGCGTGATGCTCTGCATCCGCGCCCGCGCTTTATCCTGCCGCTTCTCCCCCTCATCCGGCCCTTCGGGCCACCTTCTCCCCCTCGCGGGGGAGAAGGGCGAACTTGTGACAGCAGAGTGTTTGGCTCTGTCTAACCTTCTCCCGCATGGGCGGGAGAAGGTGGTCGCGGCACGCGACCGGATGAGGGTGGGTGTTTGCGCGTGACGCGCGGCATCTGCGTTTGCGCTTTATCCTGACGCTCGCCCCCTCATCCGGCCTTCGGCCACCTTCTCCCCCTCGCGGGGGAGAAGAGGCTGAGCGGGTGCTTGGAAAAGGAGTGCGTGTCACTCTTTCGACTCTTATCGCTAGCTGCTCCGAAGCTTTGCGAGCGAGCGACGCATCTTTTGCAAAGTCGACTCGGGTACGATTTTCTTCGCGGCTTTTCCCCGCCGATATTGGTTCCATTCATGAGCGAGCTCGATAGCCCCTTGATACTGCGAGGCAGATAGATCGTTTCGCTGGTGAAGTGCGGCGGCTTTGATGGGCATGCTGGCGCCTGCGATGTTTTTGTAGGTCCGCCTATGTCTGCCGTCCGAAGCGTTCTTCATCCGCTCCCTGATAAAGTCTTCGCCTTGGTCAAACACCGCCTCAGCTTCCGACCTAAAATTCTCTGACGCAGGCACTTGGTCCGCCGATGTTTCGGACTCTTCCTCATCAGCTTCTGCCGCTTCGACATCGTCCTTCAAAGTAACTAAATTGGCCGCGTCTTCCGCCTTTTCTTCAGCTTTCTGAACCCGTTTGTTCAGTTGCCATCCGATTAGCGCGGCCAAAAATGTAACGAGGATCGGGGAGTTGAGGACATCCCAGACGCTGGCATCATCGGGCCAGGCGAAGAACGAATGTGACCAAGTCCAGTCAATTTCTTGAAACCAATCCACGCCCCGACCTCCCCCGTTACAAATGGCGCTTCGTGGCGCGCCCTGCAATACTCAAGCGCCCTTCCTTCGCCTGCCGCGATAGGTGTTGCGGCGCTTGGCGGGGCGTACGCTTTCGCCGCCGCGCGCATCCGCTAGCGCTTGCGCTACGTTTTCGCGCAGCTCTTCCTGCCGCGCGAGCGGATCGTCCGCGATCAGCAGCTCCGTGGTCTGCAACTTCTTGATCTCGTCGCGCAGCCGCGCCGCGGTTTCGAATTCCAAATCCGCGGCGGCGTCTTTCATCTGCTTTTCGAGGTCGGCGATATAGGCTTTCAGGTTGTGGCCGATGAAGGGCGTCCCGTCCTCGCGCACGCCTTTGCCGCCGCGCTCTTTCAGGCCCGCGCCGCGCTTGAAGGCCATCGGGTCGCGCGGGTCGATGGTGAGTGAATCCTTCTCATAGACGCTGTCGAGAATGTCCTTGATCTGGCTCTTCACGCTTTGCGGCGTGATGCCGTGCGCGCGATTATAGGCTTCCTGTTTGTCGCGCCGGCGCTGGGTTTCGGCCACGGCGCGCTCCATCGAGCCGGTGATCTTGTCGGCATAGAGGATGACGCGGCCGTCGACATTGCGCGCGGCGCGGCCAATGGTTTGCACCAGGGAGGTTTCGCTGCGCAGGAAGCCTTCTTTGTCGGCGTCGAGAATGGCGACGAGGCCGCATTCGGGAATGTCCAGGCCTTCGCGCAAGAGGTTGATGCCGACCAGCACGTCGAAGGCGCCGAGGCGCAGGTCGCGGATGATTTCGATGCGCTCGACCGTGTCGATGTCGGAGTGCATGTAGCGCACGCGCACACCTTGCTCGTGCATGTATTCGGTGAGGTCTTCGGCCATGCGCTTGGTGAGCACAGTGACGAGGCTGCGATAGCCGGCCTTGGCCACCTCCTTCACTTCGGCGATCACGTCATCGACTTGGCTATGGCCGTGCGCCTGCACCGGGCGCACTTCGACCGGCGGATCGATGAGGCCCGTGGGACGGATTACTTGTTCGGCGAATACGCCGCCGGTGCGGTCTAGCTCCCAAGGCCCGGGCGTGGCGCTCACATGCACGCTGGAGGGGCGCATGGCGTCCCACTCCTCGAATTTGAGCGGGCGATTGTCCATGCAGGAGGGCAGGCGGAAGCCGTAATCGGAGAGCGTCTTCTTGCGCGCGAAGTCGCCGCGATACATGGCGCCGATTTGCGGAATGGTGACGTGGCTTTCGTCGGTGAAGACGAGCGCATTGTCGGGAATGTATTCGAACATGGTGGGCGGGGGCTCGCCCGGTTTGCGGCCGGTGAGATAGCGCGAATAGTTTTCGATGCCGGCGCAGGAGCCGGTGGCCAGCATCATCTCCATGTCGAAATTCACGCGCTGTTCGAGCCGCTGCGCTTCCAAGAGTTTGCCTTCGGCTTTGAATTGCGCCAGCCGCTCTTTGAGCTCTTCCTTGATCTGCTCCACCGCCTGGTTGAGCGTCATTTTCGGCGTGACATAGTGCGAGTTGGCGTAGACTTTCACCGCCGTCATCGGCGCGGTTTTGCGGCCGGTGAGGGGATCGAATTCGTCAATGCTTTCGAGTTCGTCGCCGAAGAAGGTGAAGCGCCAGCAGCGATCTTCTAAGTGCGCCGGCCAGAGTTCGACCGTGTCGCCGCGCACGCGGAACATGCCGCGCGCAAAGCCCATTTCGTTGCGCTTATATTGCAGCGCCACCAGCTTGCGGATCAGCTCTTGTGAATCGTAGTTGTCGCCGACCTTCACGGTGAAGGTCATCGAGGTGTAGGTCTCGACCGAGCCGATGCCGTAAATGCAGCTGACGGAGGCGACGATGATGACGTCGTCGCGCTCGAGGATCGCGCGCGTGGCGGCGTGGCGCTTGCGGTCGATCTGTTCGTTGATGTTGGATTCTTTTTCGATGTAGGTGTCGGTGCGCGGTACGTACGCTTCGGGCTGGTAATAGTCGTAATAGGAAACGAAATATTCGACCGCGTTTTCCGGGAAGAAATTCTTGAACTCGCCATAGAGCTGCGCGGCGAGGGTTTTGTTGGGCGCGAGGATCAGAGCCGGGCGCTGCACCGTCTCGATGATCTTGGCCATGGTGAAGGTCTTGCCCGAGCCGGTGACGCCCAAGAGCACCTGGTCCTTCTCATGCGCTTGGATGCCGGCGACGAGCTCGGCGATCGCCGTCGGCTGGTCGCCGGCGGGTTCGTAGTCGCTGTGAATCTTGAAGCGCCGGCCGCCTTCCAGCTTCTCCCAGGCGCGCTGGGGCCGATGCGGCATCCATAAGGCGGCGTTGGCGTCGAATGTCGCGGACGCCTCGGCGACGCCGGGCGGGGTGCTGCGGGAACGAGGCATGAACGCAATGTAGGCCGCGCCCGGGTCGTTCGCTACTAGCCCTCGCGGCGGACGCGGTGCGGGACGCCGCCGCGGCTGCCGATCAGCATGTAGCTGCCGAGCGCGGCGCGGCGGATGGTGACGGTGTCGCCGGCGCGCACATTCGGCACGCGCGCGGCGTCGGTCTGGATCCAGACCTGGCCGTCTTCCATAACGAAGCTGTGGCTGCCATCGCCGCGATTGACGATCCGCGCCACTTGCAGCTGAACGGACTGCAACTCCTCGGTTTCGCCGCCGCCAATGGATATTGAGGGCAGCAGCCGGGACAGGTTCGGCAGGCTGAACCCAAAAGATTCGCGCTGAATGGTCTCAACGCGGCCGGGGTCAATCGGGACCACGAAGATGTCCGGCGTTGCGTTCACATCCGACGCGAGCTGATCAAAACAGGCCAGACGCGCCGCGCCGTCCTGGATTGCGGCGCAATCTTGCACCCCGCGCCGGAGGTCTCGCATGTCCGGAGCATTGTTTTGCTGCGCGAACGACGCAGTGGGGGCGAGGAGCGCAAGGCAAATCACGCCCTCACGCAACGGAAGACCAAGCAAGAACTGCCCGAGGGGTCTCGAAACGCGCTGGCTCATGCCGTTCGTCTTCGACTGTTCGAGCAACGTTCTGCCCCCCTGCGCTAGAAATGCACCACTTCGTCACGAAATGTGGCGCTTTGTCGTTTAAACTCTGGCAGCCCGCAACCGCTTATGCATGAAATCGGCGCTCATCACGACTCGGGTTGTGCGTCGGGGCGCACAATTCCAGGCGAGTGCGTGAACAGGCTGCCGGGGACGGCGGAAAGGGTCGATAATCATGCTGAACAATAAGAAACAGTCCGGTCGCAAGCCGCTGTTGAAGGGGGCCTCGCTTCTGGCCGCTGCTGCGGCGGCCATGACGGCTGCGCCTGGCGTCGCGCAGGCCCAGGATGGCGACGATGAAATCGTTGTCACTGGCACGCGTATTCAGGTTCCGGGCTTCTCGTCGAACAGCCCGATCGCGACGATCACTGCTGAGGCGATCGATCAACAGATTCCGGTCAACATCGAAGAAGTGCTGCGCAACCAGCCGCAATTCGCTTCGGGCAACGGCTCGCAGGTGAACAATGGCGGCTCGGGCGCCTCCACACTCGATCTGCGCGGCCTGTCTGAGCCGCGCACGCTGGCGCTGATCAACGGCAACCGCATGGTCGGCTTCGCGCCGAGCGGTCTGTTTGACGCGAACATCATCCCGCTCGGTCTGCTTGAGCGCGTGGACGTGGTCACGGGCGGCGCCTCCGCCGTGTACGGTTCGGACGCCGTCGCCGGCGTTGTCAACTTC
Organism: Hyphomonadaceae bacterium; assembly: GCA_033764855.1. Taxonomy (GTDB): domain Bacteria; phylum Pseudomonadota; class Alphaproteobacteria; order Caulobacterales; family Aquidulcibacteraceae; genus Vitreimonas. Next base: position 32,005 of record JANRIP010000012.1, read on the forward strand.
ATCCTGAATGATGACTTCCAGGGCTTCGAAGTCCGCGCCAATCACTCCGAAAACGATCTGCATGATTCAGGCGATACGGACAGCATCGAAATCACGATGGGTTCGAGCTTTGACGACGGCCGCGGCAACGCCGCGCTGAGCGTTGGCTGGCTCAACCGCGAAGCGGTCTATCAGATCAATGGCCCCGCCGCGCTGGCGCCGGGCGCCAGCTCGACCACGACGCCGACCGCCTTCGATACCGACATTCCGTTCTCGGTTGACAATGCACGCGGGCAGATCGACGCGAACGGCAATATTGTCGGCTTCTATCAAGGGTTCGATTTCAATGGTCAGAACCTTTACCAACAGCCGCAAGAGCGTTGGCAGGCGACCGCGATCGCCAGCTATGAGATCAATCCGAACGTTGAAGCGTACTCGCGCTTCTCGTTCATGAGCCAAACCGCGGCGCCGCAGATTGCTTCGTCGGGCACGTTCGGCTTCTCGTTCGACGTTCCGTTGAACAACCCGTTCCTCACGGATCAAGCGGAAGCCTACCTCCGCAGCCGTGAGCCTGTGATCGCTTGCCCGGCGGACCCGACGCTTGAATGCGTGAACGTGGGTCTTCGCTGGCGCGCGGTTGAGGTCGGCCCCCGTCAGTATCGCTATGAATACGATACGTTCCAAACATTGGTCGGCTTCCGCGGCGACCTCGGTGACACCGGCTGGACGTACGACATTGCCGGGGCCCATGGCGAAAGCAGCCTGAAGCGTCAGCAAAATAATGACATCAGCTCAGACGCTGTCCAGCAAGCGCTGTATGCGACCGATGCGAGCACATGCCTCGACCCGAGCAATGGCTGTGTTCCGATCAACATCTTCAACCCATCGGTCCCCGCTGACCCTGCTGGGTTCCGGTTTGTGGCGCTGAATCTCCAGGTTCAAGCGCTTCAAACCCAGGACTACATTACCGGCTCGATCGCCGGCGATCTGGGTGATATCCGCAGCCCGTGGGCGTCGTCGCCGATCGGCCTGTCGTTCGGCGCGGAATATCGCAACGAAACCATGGACTATCAGCCAGATGCGGCTTCCCAAGCGGGCGTCTCGCCGGGCTTCGGTCAAACGCTGCCGGTTAATGGCTCGTTCGATGTGATGGAATTCTTCACTGAGGCCTTGGTGCCGTTGGTGGAGGATGCGCCACTCGCGAATTCGATCAGCCTCGAGCTCGGCGCCCGTTCGTCGGATTACTCGACCTCCGGTCGCGTGAACTCCTACAAGTACGGCTTGGAATGGTCGCCGGTGGAAGATCTCCGCTTGCGAGCGATGTTCCAGCGCGCGGTGCGCGCCGCGAACATCAACGAGCTGTTCGGGCCTTACACGCCGGGCACAGGCGACCTCCTGGTCGATCCGTGCGCGGGCGTGACGCTTGGGTCCAATGCCGATCTGTACAATCTGTGCGTCGCCACCGGTGTGCCGAACCCGGCCGCACTGTCTCAGCCGACCTCGGGCCAGATCAACAACTTCTCGGGTGGCAATCCTGATCTGGACCCAGAATCGGCCGACACCATCACGGTTGGTTTTGTGTTCCGCCCATCGGGCATTCCGGGCCTGTCGATCACGGCCGACTATTATGACATTGAAATCGTCGACGCGATTTCAATTCGGCCGGCCTACGACATTCTCGACGGCTGCTACAATGCCGCTCGGAACCCGACCTTCGATCCAAATTTTGCCGATTGCCAAGCCATTCTTCGCAACCCGTCGAATGGAACCATGGAAGGCGATCTGATTTATGGGGTCGATCAGCGGACGCAGAACATCGGCAGCGTTCATGTCGAAGGCATCGATTATTCGATCGCCTACACGTTCGACCTCGGCTCTTGGGGCGAGATCGCTGCGGCTCTCGACGGCACACACTTGCTGTCGACGGCCTACACGCCGAGCGACGGCGGTGAGATCGATTGCGTCGGCTTCTACGGCAAGACCTGCGGCCTGCCGAGCACGATCAGCGCTTCGGTTGGCGGCCCGGTTTCCGAGGATCGCTTCGTGCAGAGCGCGACTTGGTCGATGGGTGATTGGGAGCTCGGCTATCGCTGGCGCTTCCTGAGCGAAGTCGAGATTGACCCGCTCACCCGCGCCAATGGCGAGATAAGCGGCGAACTCGATCCCGACTCGCTCTCGATCGACAACTTCAACTATCTCGACCTCTCCGCCGCTTGGCAGGCGACCGAGGCTCTGCGCGTGCAGGCTGCGGTCACCAACATTACGGGCGAAGAGGCGCCGTTTGTGTACACCACGACTGGCCCGACGACGTTCAACAGCGGCAACACCTACCCGTCGACCTATGACGTCCTAGGCCGGGTGTTCTCGGTGGGCGTGACGGCCCGCTTCTAAGCGGACCATTAGGTCAGACACGATTGGCGGCGGATCCCTCGGGGTCCGCCGCTTTTCTTTTGGGGTCTCCCAATTTGCGTCCGCGCATTGGAGCAGGGGCGCTGGCGGAGTAGGTCTGGGCGTATGAGTGGCGCAGGCATTGACGAAATGGTGCGGGCCGCCGGCGTGGCGGCGAACGCCGGGCGTTGGCAGGAAGCCGAGCGGCTCTGGGGCGAGGTGCACAAGCTCAAACCGGACCACCCTCAGGCGCTTTACGCCCTCGGCGTTCACGCCACGCAGCGGCGCGACTTCGCCGCGGCGCGCGGTTTTCTCGAAGGAGCGGTCAAGGCGGCGCCCCAGGACATGCTGGCTTGGTTGACGCTCAGCGCCGTGCGGCGTGAGGTGGGCGACGCTACGGGCGAGCTGACGGCGATTGACGCGGCGCTGGCTGTCGATCCGTATTTCCTGCCGGCCATGCTGGCGAAAGCGCAGGCCTTGGAGCGGCGGGGCGATCAGCGCGGCGCGACCTTCTATTACAGCGCGGCGGTGAAATTCGCACTGCCCGAGGCACGCTGGCCGCCCGAGTTGCGGCCGCAATTGCTGCGCGCCAAGGAGATCGCGGCGCGCCATGCGGAGGCGTTCGATGCGCGCCTGCTCGAAGCGAGCGCAGTGGCGCGCGCGGGTTTGTCGCCCGCGCAGGCCGAGCGTTGGCGCGAAGCGGCGTCGATCATGGCGGGGCGGACCAAGCCGTACACCTCACAATGCAATCAGCTGCAGGTGCCGCGACTGCCCGCAATCCCGTTCTATGAAACAGCGCAGTTTCCTTGGGTGGCGGCGATCGAGGCCAAGACGGACGTTATTCGCAACGAACTTCTCAACGCGCTGGCCAACCGCAAAGACGGCTTCAAGCCGTATGTAGCTTACAAGCCGGGCATGCCGGTCAATCAATGGAAGGAGCTGAACCACTCCGATCGTTGGGCCGCGTTCCAGCTTTGGCGCGGCGGCGAGCCAGTGGCGGAGAATTTGGCGCTCTGCCCGGAGACGGCGAAGGCGCTGGCCGAGGTGAACATGGCGGAGATCGCCGGTTTATGCCCCAACGCCATGTTCTCAAGCCTTGCGCCGCACACGCATATTCCGCCGCACACAGGTGAAACCAATGCCCGCATTGTGGCGCACTTGCCGCTGATCGTGCCGGACAATTGCGTCTATCGGGTGGGCTTCGAGCAGCGGCGCTGGGAAGTCGGCAAAGTGCTGATTTTCGATGATACGATCGAGCACGAGGCGCGCAATGACAGCGACGAGCTGCGCGTTGTGCTGATTTTCGACATCTGGAATCCACATCTGGCGCCGGCGGAATATGAGGTAGTGCGCTCTATGATGCAGACAGCGCGCAGTTTCGGGGCTGCGACCTAGGGCTCGCCACCAGCAGCGGCGCCGGGCTAAGTTCGCTTCATGACTCCGCTGCGCGATGGCTACATTACCGGAACCGGCGCGTTTCTGCCGGGGGAGGCGGTCGGCAATGACCGCATCGAGGATGTGCTTGGGCGCATTGCCAGGCGTGATTCCTTGTTTGGCAAAAAGGCGTTGCGCTGGAACGGGGTGGAGAGCCGGCATTATGCGCTGACGCCGGAAGGCGCGGTGAAGCACTCGCTGGCGGAGATGAGCGCGAACGCTGTACGCGCTGCGCTCGATGCTGCAGGGCTCTCGCGCCGCGATTTGAGTTTTCTGGCGACAGCTGCGACGCAAGGCGACTTGCTCGTGCCAGGCCATGCAGCGGCCGTGCATGCCGAGCTTGGCGCCGGGTCGTTGGAGACGGCGAGTTTTCAGAGCGTGTGCGGCTCTTCGCTGATGGCGGCCAAGGATGCGTGGCTGCAAGTGCGCGCCGGCGAACATGAGGTGGCGGCGGCGTGCGCTGGCGAGTTTTCATCGCGCTGGTTTCGTCCGCAATTTTATGAAGGCACGGCGCTGGTCGATGCGAAGGGCAGGCTGCGCGCGGAAGCGGATTTCCTGCGCTTCACCTTGAGCGATGGCGCGGGCGCGATTGTGATTGAGCCGAACCCGCGTCCGGGCGCACTGAAGATTGGCTTTATCGATATTGTCTCGTTGGCCGATCGCTTCGATCCGTGCATGTGGGCGGGGGCGACATTTGAAACACGCGCAGATTTGACCACGAGTTGGTCGCATCTTGGCCCGACGGCGGCGCATGCGGCGGGCGCGGTGGCGCTCTTGCAGGATTTCGAGCTGTTGAAGAAGGTGATCCGCGCTTGGGTGGGCGAGTATCTGCGTAAGGTCGATGCAGGGCGCATCGTCCCGGCTGAGGTGGACCATTGCCTGGTGCATTATTCCGCGAAATCGCTGCGGGCGGAGATAGTGTCGCTGCTTGAGGACACCGCGGGCATGGTGCCGGAGGAGAAATGGTTCTCGGTGCTGCGCGAGCAGGGCAATGTCGGCTCCGCCTCGATCTGGCTGATGCTGGATGCGCTGATGCGAAGCGGCAAAGTGAATCGCGGTGAGAAGATTTTGTGCGTGGTGCCCGAGAGCGGGCGCGCGCTGGTGGGCTTTATGATGCTGGAGGCGGTGTGATGAGTGACAGTCTCACACCCATTCCCGGGGCGGCGCGAAGCGTCGAGCCCGGGATCCATAACCCCGCATGTTTGCGGGCGTCGAGCGGACGCTTGAGCGCGAACCTTTTCACAACCGTGTTTATGGGTCCCGGACTTGGCGCTGCGCGCCAATCCGGGAATGGGTAAAGGGGATGTCGAATTCCGTCGCCGACGTTCTCCGCAAGCTCACTGTGATCTTCACCGAGTTTGAAGGGCGGCTGGAGCAAACGCCTTTGATCCGCAAGCTGACGCGCGGGCGGTTTGAGTTGGCGGATTATCAGGCGTTTCTGATTCAGTTGCGCCAGCAGGTGAAAGATGGCGCGCTGTGGATGTCGCGCGCGGCGTCCAACATCGATGAAGCGCATCTGGAATTGCGCTCCACGCTTATGCGCCATGCGGTGACGGAGCATCGCGATTTCCGTTTGTTGGAAGCCGATTATGTGGGCACGGGCGGCGATGTCGCATTGATCCGCGCCGGTGAGAAGAATGTGGGCTCGGAAGCTTTGTCGGCCTGGATGTTTCATGAGGCCAGCAAACCCAATCCGTTCGGATTGTTGGGCGCGATGTGGATTATTGAAGGACTTGGCTCGATCAAGGCGCAGGAATGGGGCAGGCAGGTGAAGGAGACTTTGGCGCTGCCGGATGAGGCCGTGCGCTTCTTGCTTTACCATGGCGAGAATGACGCAACGCACATCGAGGAATTCAAGTCCATGCTCGCTATGGTGTTGCCGGATGAAGCTGTGGCGGCGCGCATTGTGAAAACGGCGCAGGTGACCGCGCGGCTCTATGCGCTGCAGATTGAGGAGATCCTGGCGTGAGCGCGATTTGGTCCCCCTTCTCCCTTGCGGAGAAGGGGCTAGGGGATGAGGGGCGTTCCGAAGCGCAGGCGCCTGTTTGTTTGCGCGCCCCTCACCCCCCAACCCCCTCTCCGCGAGGGAGAGGGGGAGTCGCGCCATGACTCTGGCAGATCTCAGGCCGACCAATTACGACCCCAAAGATCCCGATCCGTGGCTGGCCCTGCAGCTGGATCAAAGCTTGCCGATCGATCCCGAAGCGAAGGCGGCGCTGCTGCGGGGCGCTGCATCCTGGTCGCGGCGCTGGATGTTCAACATCATTCGGCCGTTCGTGTTTTTGTTTTTCCTGCTGGTGAAAATCCTGCGCGGGCTTTCACCGCACTTTCCTAATCTCAATGGCACGCTGCATCGAACCATACGCTGGGGGCTGACGATCTTCGGCTCGCCGGACGCGAACTTTCTGATCCTTCGCCACTTCAATATCGGCACCGAGCTGTTGGCCTTCATCAAGGCCAATGCCGGGGAGGTGCAAGTTGATACTGTGCCGCTGCGGCCGCGCACGCTGAAGGACCTCGAAGACAATGTCTTCCTTCAGCACGATCTCAACGTGTTCAATTTCATCATTCAGTTGAACATGAGCCTCAGAGCGCAGAACCGCGATCTCATGCCGGTCGATAAGCCCGATTTCTCCATGATCACGGACGGGCCGTTTGACATCCCGCCCACCAAGAAGGGTTGGCTGAATTTCTGCGACGTACAGACCGCGGTGGAGGTCTACACCCCGCTCTATGCGCTGATGCTGCCCCGCTCGGACTTCATCCGCGCCAGCAATTCGCTGCAGTTGGACGAGCCGGTGGCGATTTATATCGGCAAGATTTTGGGCTCAGACTACCACCTGAGCTTCATCAAGAACGGCCACCCGATGGTGCCGCTTTCCACCCTCCAGGCCGGTTTCAGGCTGATGCTGCACGGCCTGGACTGTGAGGCCCTGCACGGCTGGCTCAGGGTGCTGAAGCGCCGCCAGGCCGCTGGCCTGCCGCTCGATCCGCGGTCGCCGACCGTCTAGGAAAAGTTCCCGCAAGTTCCGTTGCGTAAGCGGTCCCAATCAGGCGAAATCGCCCGGTGACCGAGGCTCTGGCGCAACATTTTTGGCCTTAAGCAAAAATCTTGGGTGGGTGCGACCAACGGCGTTTGACGCCCGCCAAAATGTGTCATTAGCATGTCGTCGGGATGACGAAAGGCCGGCCAGCTGCGATCAGCGGCAGGGTCTATTCGCAAGGTTCGAGGGATAGTCCATGCGCAAAACAAACAAGCCGGCGCTGAATCGTACTTCAGCGCTGTTCGGGGTAGTGGCGGCGCTTTTGCCAATTGCGGCGCACGCCCAGGACGCGCCGCCGCCCGCGCCGGCCCCGGTCGCCGACGCCCAGGAGGACGATGACATCATCGTCACAGGCACGCGCATCCGGAACGCGTTCAATTCTCCCTCGCCGATTCAGATCATCGTCACGGACCGGGCCGAGGCCCAGGGTATTTCCGACGTTTCGGAGCTGATCCAGAATTCTTCGCTCGCTTCAGGCTCGCCGCAGAACGACGCGACGATTTCCAGCGCATTCGTCACCGATGGCGGTCCTGGCTCGCAAACGGTGTCGCTGCGTGGCCTCGGCGCCAACCGCACGCTGGTGCTATTAAACGGCCGCCGTGCTGGTCCGGCCGGAACGCGTGGCGCGGTTTCCGCGTTCGACTTCAACGTGTTGCCGCTATCGGTCGTTGACCGCGTCGAAATCCTAAAGGACGGCGCCTCGTCGATCTATGGTTCTGACGCCGTCGCCGGGGTCGTGAACATCATTACGCGCCGCGATCTCGACGGCGGAGAGGCGAACATCTTCTACAGCCAGCCATTCGAAGATGGTGGCGAGGAGGGGCGCCTCGATCTGAGCTATGGCCGCAATTTCAGCCGCGGCCATTTCAACGTTGTGTTGGACTACTACAACCTTTCCGAGACGCGCTTCGGTGACCGCGACTACACGAATTGCGCCGTGGACAACACGACTTCGGTCGCCACCGGTGAACGCAATGACGTGCTCGATGTGCGCACTGGGCAGCCGGCCTGCCGCGGCAATACCGCGGAAGCTCTGGTGTGGCTCTATGATTTTGGCGGCGGCGGGCTCCCGAACGGGGTTGGTCCGAACTTTATCCAATACGATCCTACGGGTACGATCGGTCAGGTGCTGCCGCAAACCGTGTTGCCGGGCGGGTTCGCGCCGAACGGCGACTTCTTTAACGTCGGTTTCGACGCGGTGACGGACGGCGCGGTGTTCCGCAACGGCGCTTTTGAACGGCAAGCGTCTTTCATTCCCAATCTGGAGCGCACGACCTTTTATGCTGAAGGCGACTTCGACCTAACCAACAACGCCGAGCTCTATGCTGAAGTGCTGGTGAACCGCCGTGAGTCGTCGAGCACTGGCGCTCGCCAAATGTGGACGTATCTATACAGCGAATATCTTGGCGACCCCTTCAGCGCGGGTTGGGGCAACGTTACGGTCCTTAGCCCGACGGTCGTCACCAATCACTTCGACGCGTCGCAAACCGTGGACTATTTCCGCGGCGTGCTTGGGGCGCGCGGGGACTTTGCCGGCTGGCTTGGCGACGTTAATTGGGACATTTACGTTCAGGACAGCATCTCCGACGGCGAGTACCGCCAAGAAGTCATCCTCGAAGACGCGCTGACTTCCGCGGCCGGCCGTAGTGATTTCGGCTCGTTCGGCCTGTTCGGGCAGGACAACTCGATTCCGCGTCCCACAGCTTCTTGCGTGGGCTACGTCACCCCGATCAGCAACCGCGCCTGCGTGGACGTGAATTGGCTGTCGCCGACTCTCCTTTCGGGCGGCGGCTTTACTGCTGAAGAAGACGCCTTCCTGTTCGACACTGATGTAGGCCACACCAAGTACGAACAACAGTTTGTGGAAGGCTCGGTAAGCACCGATTTATTCGCGCTGCCGGCGGGCAATGTGGCGGGTGCGTTTGGCTTCATGGTGCGCCGCGACGAGATCAAAGATACGCCCGGCGAAATCACGCTGTCAGGCAACTCCTGGGGTTTGACGTCTGCCGGCATCACGCAAGGTTCTGACACGACGCGGGAAGTGTACGGCGAATTGCTGTTCCCGTTGCTTGCGGGCGCACCGCTGGCGGAAAGCCTCGATGTGACGCTGTCGGGCCGCTACACAGATGTAGAATCCTACGGCGAAAACTCGACCTACAAGATCGGCGCCAACTGGCAGATCACCTCATCCTTCATGCTGCGCGCGACGCACGGCACTTCCTTCCGCGCCCCGGCGCTGTTCGAGTTGTATCTCGCCTCACAAACTGGGTTCGGCCGTCAGGTTGATCTGGATCCTTGCATCAATTGGCAGCAAAACCTCGGTCTCGGCAACATCTCGCAGCGCGTGGCGGATAACTGCGCCGCCGACGGGATCGCGCCGGATTATGACGGCGCCGGCTCTGGTGTGACGATCCAAACTAGCGGCGGCGCTGGCTTGCTCGAAGCGGAAACCTCGGAAGCAACGGTTGTAGGCTTCGTGTGGTCGCCGCAGTTCATCGATTTCAACCTTTCGGTCGATTATTTCGAGATCGAGGTGAATGATGAGGTGGACCGACTCGGCGCGGCGCAGATCGTCTATAGCTGCTACAACTCGATCGACTTTCCGACTGATCCGCTTTGCAACCTCTTCACGCGCGGCATTGGCTCCAATCCGTTCTTGATCAATACGATCAACGACTCCTATTTGAACGTGAACTCGCAGCTAAACCGGGGCATTGACGTCACGGCGCTCTATGAGCACGCGTTCCCTTGGGGCGATTTCACGGCGGAGGCGCAGTTCACGTATCAGCTTGAGGACACCGTGGCGCTGTTCGCCGGGACCGAGCGCGACACGAATGGCGCGAATGGCGACCCCGAACTCGTCGGCAGCCTCGATCTTGAACTGGAGCGCGGCGACTGGACCTTCTTCTGGGGCATGGACTTCATCGGAGAGACTGACGACTCGCGTTACGTCTCCGACACCAGCGGAAGCGGGACCACCCGCTATGACATCACCGCCGAGGCCGTCACTTATCATTCCGCCTCGGTGGAATATGAGTTCGATACTTGGTCCCTGCTGGCCGGCGTCGCCAACATTTTCGACCAAGAGCCGCCGACGGTGTCGACCGTGGGTTCGGCGGGCCAGAGCTATGTCGGCCCATCCATCTTCGCGTCGCAATATGACTATTTGGGACGCCGCGCGTTCATCCGGGTCCAGAAGACCTTCTAGACCCGGCGCGATCGTGCCAAAGCTATCGGCGGCGCAGCTTCACGGCTGCGCCGCCCTTGCTTGAACAGGACCCACGCGCGGCATGGCCATCCGGCTAAAATTGAAGAAGGACGATCTCGATCAGCTGACGCTGCGCTTTGCGATGACGCCGATCACGAAGCCGGTGTTTCTGAACAGCGTGCCCAAAAGCGGCACGCACCTGCTGCTCAACATTGTCCGCACCTTCGTGGCGCCAGGGCAGCAATATAAAGTTGACGCGATCCAGCATGCGACTTTGGGGCAGCACCTGCGGGCGTTCGCACAAGATGATCCGCTGCTCAGCTGGGGGCACTTGTTCTTTTCAGACAACGCCGCCGTGCTGCTGCGCGACGTAAATCACATAGTGTTGGTGCGCGATCCGTACGATTGGGTGCTGGCGCGGACGCGGTTTTTTCTCTCCGACCAATTTCAGGGCAATCTCAACAACATTAAGGGCGGCGCAGCTGGCTTAGAGGAGGTCATGAACATGATGATCTTCGGCGTGCTCCACAAAGCGCCGACGCTGTCAGAGATATATAATTTTAACGGTGTGGCTTGGATGGGTACGGCGGCTCACGTGCTGCGCTATGAGGACATCATCGTAAATCTCAAACAAATCGATACGCCGGCGGCGGAGACCTTCTTTCACGACCTGGTGGTCAACAAGGTGGGCGTGTCGGTCTGGCCCTCGGATTGGCGTGAGCGCATCGCCATGGGCTCTGACCGCAAGAACAGCGCCACCGCCCGGGAACACCTGGACCATGGAATGGTCGTTCCGGATGAGCTGCCGAACACCCAAAAGCGCCTAGTGGACTACCACGCCCCGGGACTGCGGCGGCTTTTGGGTTATGAATGACGCATTTTGCAGCCGGTTGGGCTGTCGCGCCGCTTGACGCTCTCGTCTCGCGACCGTATTTAGCGCGCTTCATTCAGGGCAGGGCCTCGGCCCGCCCGGACTGAATTGACATCATGTGCGCGCTTCCGGCGGCTCCCGAAGGGGCCGCCCGGCGCGCTGTTTGAGTTTACGATACGCCTGTCACGCGACGATTTCGCGGTCTGGCCAGGGAACGGGAAGAAAAAGGGCAGATGCCGACAGTCAACCAACTGATCCGCAAACCGCGGCACCCCAAGCCGGTCCGCAATAAGGCGCCGGCCCTCAAGGCTTGCCCGCAGCGCCGCGGCGTCTGCACCCGCGTCTATACGACGACCCCGAAGAAGCCGAACTCGGCGCTGCGTAAGGTCGCCAAGGTCCGCCTGACCACTGGCATCGAAGCCGTGTGCTACATCCCAGGCGAAGGCCACAATCTGCAGGAGCACTCGGTTGTGCTGATCCGCGGCGGCCGGGTGAAGGACTTGCCGGGCGTGCGCTATCACATCCTGCGCGGCGTGCTCGACACCCAAGGCGTCAAGGACCGCAAACAACGCCGCTCGCTCTACGGCGCCAAACGACCCAAATAAGGAAGCACTGAATGTCTCGCCGTCACCGCGCCGAACCGCGCGAAGTTCTGCCCGATCCCGTTTATGGGGATCTCGTTCTGACCAAGTTCATGAACTACGTCATGTACGAGGGCAAAAAGTCGGTCGCCGAACAGATCGTTTATGGCGCGCTCGACACGGTTGAGAAGAAGCTGAAGCGTCCCTCGATCGAAGCGTTCCACGACGCGCTCGGCAATGTCGCTCCTGGCCTTGAGGTGCGTTCGCGCCGGGTCGGCGGCGCAACCTATCAGGTGCCGGTGGAAGTTCGCCCGGAGCGCCGCCAAGCGCTGGCGATCCGCTGGCTGGTGGGCGCTGCGCGCGCGCGCAACGAAAACACCATGCAAGAGCGTTTGGCGGGCGAGATCATCGACGCCTCAAACAATCGTGGCGCTGCGGTGAAGAAGCGTGAAGACACGCACCGCATGGCCGAAGCCAATCGCGCCTTCTCTCACTATCGCTGGTAAGCCGGAGCGCCGGCTTCCAGCCGGCCATCCCACGACCCTAGCCGGCTAGAAGCTCGCGGTCCCCAACACGGACAGAATCGTCATGCCTCGTCAGTACAAAATCGAAGACTACCGAAACTTCGGCATCATGGCCCACATCGATGCGGGCAAGACGACGACGACGGAGCGCATCCTTTTCTATTCCGGCAAGAGCCACAAGATTGGCGAAGTCCATGATGGCGCGGCCACCATGGACTGGATGGAGCAGGAGCAAGAGCGCGGCATCACCATCACGTCCGCCGCGACCACGACCTTCTGGCCGAACCCCAAGGACGGCCACATGCACCGTCTGAACATCATCGACACGCCCGGCCACGTCGACTTCACCATTGAAGTCGAACGCAGCTTGCGCGTGCTCGATGGCGCGGTCGTGGTGCTGGACGGCAACCAGGGCGTTGAGCCTCAGACCGAAACCGTTTGGCGCCAAGGCGACAAGTACAAGGTTCCGCGCATCATCTTCGCCAACAAGATGGATAAGACCGGCGCCGACTTTTACATGTGCGTCGAGGACATCAAGAAGCGGCTCGGCGCGCGCCCGGTGCCGCTGCAGCTGCCCATCGGCATCGAGTCCAGCTTCAAGGGCATTGTCGATCTGGTCGAGATGCGCGCGATCATCTGGAAGGATGAGACGCTCGGCGCCAAGTTCGATTACGTCGATATTCCTGACGACCTGAAAGAGAAGGCCGCCGAATACCGCGCCAATCTGGTCGAAGCCGCCGTCGAAATGGATGACGACGTGATGGCCGCGTACCTGGACGGCCAAGAGCCGGACAAGGACACGCTGAAGCGCCTGATCCGTCTCGCTGTGCTGAAGGCCGCCTGGTATCCGATGCTGCTGGGTTCGGCGTTCAAGAATAAGGGCGTGCAGCCGCTGCTCGACGCGGTCGTCGACTATCTGCCGAGCCCGGTTGATCGTCCGGCGATCAAGGGCGTCGACATGGACGACCCGGAAAAGGAACTGGTCCGCGAATCGAGCGACGACCAGCCCTTGTCGCTGCTCGCCTTCAAAATCATGGACGACCCGTTCGTCGGCACGATCACTTTCTGCCGCATCTATTCAGGCGTGCTGAATGCGGGCGATGGCCTCTTAAATTCGACGCGCGACAAGAAAGAGCGTGCGGGCCGCATGCTGCTCATGCACGCCAACAATCGCGAGGACATCAAGGAAGCCTATGCCGGCGATATCGTCGCGCTGGCGGGCCTCAAGGAAGTGCGCACCGGCGACACGCTGTGCGACCCGCAAAAGCCGGTCATCCTTGAGCGCATGACCTTCCCCGAGCCGGTTATCGAAGTGGCGGTGGAGCCGAAGTCGAAGGCTGATCAGGAAAAGCTGGGCGTCGCGCTCGCCAAGCTGGCGGCGGAAGATCCCTCTTTCCGCGTCTCGACCGATCAAGAGTCGGGTCAGACCATCCTCAAGGGGATGGGCGAACTCCACCTCGACATCAAAATCGACATTCTGCGCCGCACCTACAAAGTCGACGCCGCTGTGGGCGCGCCGCAAGTCGCGTATCGCGAAAAGCTCGGCAGGCCTGCGACCATCGATTACACGCACAAGAAACAGACCGGCGGTTCGGGCCAGTTCGCGCGCGTGAAGATCGAGTTCGAGCCGGGTGAGCCAGGCACGGGCTTTGTGTTCGAGAACAAGATTGTCGGCGGCGCGGTGCCGAAGGAATACGTGCCGGGCGTCGAAAAGGGCCTGAACATGAGCAAGGAAAACGGTCTTCTGGCCGGCTTCCCTGTGATCGACGTGACGGCGCGTCTGGTGGACGGCGCCTATCACGACGTCGACTCAAACGTGCTGACCTTCCAGATTGCGGCGCAAGCTGCGTTCCGCGAACTGAAAGAGAAGGGCGATCCGCGCCTGCTCGAACCGATCATGAAGGTCGAGGTCACGAGCCCGGAAGAATATGTCGGCTCGGTGATCGGCGATCTGAACTCGCGGCGCGGCATGATTCAAGGGCAGGACATGCGCGGCAACGCCACCATCATCAATGCGATGGTGCCGCTCGCCAACATGTTCGGCTACGTCAATACGCTGCGTTCGTTCTCACAAGGGCGCGCATCGTACGTGATGGAATTCGACCATTATGAAGAAGTGCCGAAAGCGGTGAGCGCTGAAGTGCTCGCCAAGCTGCGCGCTTAAAACAAGACATCAAGGATAGAGGCGAGAAATGGCCAAGGAAAAGTTCGAGCGGAATAAGCCGCACTGCAATATCGGCACGATCGGGCACGTGGACCACGGCAAGACGACGCTGACGGCGGCGATCACCATGGTGCTGGCCAAGAAGGGCGGGGCCAAGGCGATGTCGTAC
>JANRIP010000017.1:0-2466 GCA_033764855.1 Hyphomonadaceae bacterium
ATAGCCGCGCCCGCGCGCCGACGCGGCCACGACGACCGTCGCCAGCAAGCCGACGCGGGCGGGTTTGAAGGATGGGCCGAGCGCGAGCTCTGTCCAGCGCGTGCTCGCGATGACCGCGCCCGCACGTTCGCCGACGAACCATGCGCCACGCTGATCGGACTGGCTCCGCCAATGCGCGTCGATGGCGCGGGCGGCGGCCTCGCGCGAGAGGTCGAGCATCGGTGCGATGAACGAGCCCGGCGGCAGCGCCGCATGCTCCGCCGTGTTCATCTCCCACTTGAGATCGACGAGCGCCTCAAGGTCGGCGTCCACGGCGTGGCGGATGATGAGCGCGTCGTTGACAGTCATGGGGTGATGCCGAGGTCGCCTGCGTCAGGAGTCAGTGACTGCCACCGCTGCCCTTCGATGTCTTCGTCGCCGCCTTTTTCTTTTTCGGCGCGGGCAGCGCGCGGGCGGTGATGGCGACGAGTTCGCTCAGCCAGGCGGCGTCCTTCAGCTGCGCGGGTGACGGCTTGAGCGCGGGCTTGGCGCCGGGGTAGGGCGGCGCCTCGGCGATCGCGCCGGCGAAGTCGCGGCCTTCAGGGGTCGCCTTGATGAAGACGGTGTCGTCACACACCAGCGCGCACATCTTGCCGTCGCAATAGACGCCGTACTCGCCGAACATCGGGCGTGCCGAGACATCGCCCGCGTCGGCGATCTCGGCGAGGAAGCGGTCGACGGTGGCGGGTTTGGTGGGCATGGGGGGCTTCAGATCGAGCGAAAGAACGCTTCGTCTAGCGCAACTTCTTCAACCATTTGTACGCCAACCCCCAAGCGCCGCTCTTTAAGGAGGTGGCAGAGAGTTTCACCGTCGATTAAGTCAATCGCTGGCGCACCGTCCCTTGTTGCTTCGCGCCTGGCGTCAGCGGTGAAAGTGCTTGTCGTAATGATGAGGCCCTTGTCGCCGCGCCCCACCATTGCTCCCCGGAAATCACGAACTGCGGATGCGCCGACAGCGTCTTTCCATCGCTTGCACTGAAATGAAACCTGAAACGAAACCAAGTTCATGCGCAAAATGCCAATGCCGTCGATCCCTCCATCACCGGGCTTTCCTGTCACTTCTACTTTGGTGAAGCCAGACTCCCGCAGCAGCCTTTGTGCGAGGCGCTCAAAGGCTGCTGGACTCATTTCGCCTATGAGTTCTAGAAGTCGATCAATCCAAGTATCTTGATTGTCCTCGGGGAGGGCGGGCGCCGCACTCTCTTGCGCTGACGGCTTTGGCTCTGCGTTCTGAACCGTTCTTGCCTTGGCATTCACGCGCGCAAATAGGCTTCGAGCTTCCGACTCTGTGATTTGATCGCCTCGTTCAGTCAGGGACCAAACGGCCCGCTCACTGTTGTCAAGGATGCCGTCCTTCTTCAAATAGGTTCGAACCCAAGCAAGTCGGTACTGAAACTCAGTGCGCGACCCTTGGGTATGTGGAGCGGCAAGCACATGCTCCGGCAGTGATAGCGCCTTCGCAACGCCTTCCTCAATTTCCTCAATACTGGCAGAGCCACCACGCTCGCGGATCAACTCGAGTGTCGGCCAAACCAGCTTGGGATAGGCCAGCTCTATTGGAATCTCGCGCAATTGCGTCTCCACCCTCTCGGGGATCAGTTATCCAAAAAGCTCCGCAGCTTGCGACTGCGCGACGGATGCTTCAGCTTCCGCAGCGCCTTCGCCTCGATCTGGCGGATGCGCTCGCGCGTCACGGAGAACTGCTGGCCCACTTCTTCCAGCGTGTGGTCGGTGTTCATGCCGATGCCGAAGCGCATGCGCAGCACGCGTTCCTCGCGCGGCGTGAGCGACGCCAGCACGCGCGTCGTGGTTTCGCGCAGGTTGGACTGGATCGCCGCGTCCACCGGCAGGATGGCGCTCTTGTCCTCGATGAAATCGCCGAGGTGGCTGTCTTCCTCGTCGCCGATGGGCGTTTCAAGGCTGATCGGCTCCTTGGCGATCTTCATCACCTTGCGGACTTTTTCGAGCGGCAGGCCGAGCTTTTCGGCAAGCTCCTCCGGCGTCGGCTCGCGGCCGATCTCGTGCAGCATCTGGCGCGACGTGCGCACCAGCTTGTTGATCGTCTCGATCATGTGGACCGGGATGCGGATCGTGCGCGCCTGGTCGGCGATGGAGCGCGTGATCGCCTGCCGGATCCACCACGTGGCGTAGGTGGAGAACTTGTAGCCGCGGCGGTATTCGAACTTGTCCACCGCCTTCATGAGGCCGATGTTGCCTTCCTGGATGAGGTCCAGGAACTGCAGGCCGCGGTTGGTGTACTTCTTGGCGATGGAGATCACGAGGCGCAGGTTGGCCTCCACCATTTCCTTCTTCGCCTGGCGCGCCTCGCGCTCGCCCTTCTGCACGGCGTGGACGATGCGGCGGTATTCATCCACCGGCACGCCCATCTCCTGCGCGAGCAGGGCGACCTCGCCGCGGAGATCGGTG
>JANRIP010000045.1:0-1583 GCA_033764855.1 Hyphomonadaceae bacterium
GTCAGGGTGGAAAGCGAAGCGCGCCTTGACGCCGCCGAGCACGATGGCATGGGCGCCGCCAGTTCACTTCATCCAACGGTCGAGCTTTTCACGAACAGGCTCCAGCGCCAGTCGCGCGGTCACGCCACCGATGAGGAAAGCGTAGAGCGGCGCTAGCGGATCGGGCAGGTGCAGCGAGACTGTCCAGTGCATCGCGGCCACCGCACAGAAGAACGCTGGCAGCCAGAGGATATCGATCAACAGCGCGAGGAGGATAACGAGCAGAAGAAATGCGAGAGTCATGCAGAGCCGCCAGATCAAGGAGAGTGGGCGCTTGGCTCTTGTCTGGTCGGCGCGCGCAGAAGCGCGACGCCGCCGGTCCCGCCAACAATGAATCGCAAAGCCCGGCCGCACGCAAGGCTCAGCGGTCGGGCCCGAGGCGCAGCGACCGCGACAGCTTCAAGGTCTGATCGAGCTTCTTCTGCAGATCCTGCGTGCGCGCCCGCATCAGCGATTTGCGGATGTCGAGATGCAGCTCCATCGCCTTCAAGGCGTCGCGCCAGCCAGGCTCGAACTGGAAAATATTCCGCTCCACTTCCACCGCCAGCCCCATCCGCTTCAGCTCCTGCGCCCGCGCCTTCAGCGCATTCTCCATTTCCGGCGAGCGGTCCGGCGCCTGCAGCCGCGCCAGCCGCACGCGGCGTTCCTCGTCGAGTTGCCCCGCGATCATGCCGTCGAGCCGGGAGGGACCATGCACGAGCGCCTCTCGTTCCAGCGCGCGCCGGGCGTCGTCGCGCCCGCGTGGGCCCAGCCGCTCGGTCGCCGCATCGCGCGCCGCCGAGCGGAAGCCATGAGAAACAAACTCGCGCGGAATGACGAGGTCGCGCCCATCGGGCCGCTTGCCGCGCAGGATGATGTGGGTGTGCGGGTTGTCGGTGTCCCAATGATCGACGGCTATCCATTCCAGCCGCACGCCCAACGCTTGCTCGGCGCGCGCCATCACATCGCGCGTATAGGCCTGCAACTCGCGCATCCGCGTGCCATTCTCGGCCGAGAGGATGAGGCGGAAATGGCGGCGATCCTCGCGCGCCCAGGCCGCGGCGCGCCCGGCGCCGTCCACGCCGTCCTCGAAGGCGTCGTAGAACACCGACAGGCCACGCTCGCGTTCACGCGGCCGGTCGCGCTTGTCAGTCACCTCACGCTCGGCCTCCGGCTCGTGCCGCTGCTCCTGCAAAGCCCCACGTCCACGCACCGCCGCGTCGCGCGCCACATAGCGGACATGGGCCTTGAGCGCGCCGGCGCCCGCGCCGCCATGAGAGAAGTAATGCACCTTCACCACCGCGCGCTGGCGCGGATCGTAGGCAAAGCCCGCGCGCTTGCCGTTCTGCCTGCCGAGCTTGCTCGACCGCCCCAGCCGCGCCTGCAATTGGCTTGAGAGCGCGCTCTTCGGCGCGCCGCCCGCGACCTTCCTGGCGCGTCCCTCGTGACGGCCCTTGAGACTCTCTGCATCAAGGGAGCGCGCGAACCGGAGCGGCGATCCCGGCGTGAAAACGTCGCCGCGTGAAGCGTCGCGCAAGAGCTTGGAGAAGCGGAAAGAGGGGCTG
>JANRIP010000032.1:0-20019 GCA_033764855.1 Hyphomonadaceae bacterium
ATCGCGAGGAGCGCATGGCCCCCTTCGTGATAGGCAGTCAACTTCTTTTCGTCCTCGGACATGGCCATGGACCGGCGTTCCGCGCCCATCATGACCTTGTCCTTGGCGTCCTCGAATTCCTTGCCGGTCACCACGCGCTTGCCGCGACGCGCCGCCAAGAGCGCCGCCTCATTGACGAGGTTGGCGAGGTCGGCCCCAGAGAAGCCAGGCGTGCCGCGGGCGATGGTTTTCAAATCCACGCCCTGCGCCACCGGCACGTTGCGGGTGTGCACGCGCAAGATCTTCTCACGGCCCGCGACGTCGGGGTTCGGCACCACGACCTGACGGTCGAAGCGGCCTGGACGCAGCAAAGCGGGATCGAGCACGTCGGGACGGTTGGTCGCCGCGATCAGGATGATGCCTTCATTGGCTTCAAAGCCATCCATCTCGACGAGCAATTGGTTGAGCGTCTGTTCGCGCTCGTCATTGCCGCCGCCGAGGCCCGCGCCGCGATGGCGCCCGACCGCATCGATTTCGTCGATGAAGATGATGCAGGGCGCGTTCTTCTTGGCTTGCTCGAACATGTCACGCACGCGGCTCGCACCGACGCCGACGAACATCTCGACGAAGTCCGAACCGGAGATCGTGAAGAACGGCACATTGGCTTCGCCGGCGATGGCGCGCGCGAGTAGCGTCTTACCTGTGCCCGGCGGGCCAACCAGCAGCGCGCCCTTCGGAATCTTGCCGCCGAGACGCTGGAATTTGCCGGGGTCCTTCAAGAACTCTACAATCTCGCCGAGCTCTTCTTTGGCTTCATCGATGCCGGCCACATCCTCGAAAGTGATGCGACCCTTGGCTTCGGTCAGCAGCTTGGCTTTGGAGCGGCCAAAGCCCATGGCGCCGCGTCCGCCCGCTTGCATTTGCCGCATGAAGAAAAACCAGGCGCCGATCAGCAACAGCATCGGCAGCACACCCAGGAGAATGTCTCCCAGTCCTGGGCCGCTACGCGGGCGATCTGTCTTCACCTGCACATTGGCGTCCACCAGGCGCTCCACCAGCAGCGGCATGGTGCCGGCCGGCAAGTAGGTGACGTGTTCCTGGCCGCTGGTGGTTCGGCTGTAGACGACGTCGCCTTGCGTGGTGGCGCTTTGCACCTGCCCCTGCTCCACGCTGGCGAGCAGGCTCGAATACGATAGCTCCTGCGCGCCACGCGGCGTGCTCGGCCCTTGTAGCGCTGCGAACAGAACCACCAGCAACAGGGCGATGACGCCCCATATCAGCAAATTACGGATAGGCATGAACCGACCTTCTGATCCCTGCCGCGCCAGGCGACGGGAAACGATACATTCAGCAAGATAGGGTCGGCAGCCGGCCCTGAACACCCCTTGTAAGCGCATCCCGGTCAAGGCGCGGTGAAGATGACCGCGACAAAGTGGGTTAAAACGCGGTTTCCACGTCCATAAACGGGGCGAGCAGATGCTGCAGCTGCTGTTCGCCCAGCCAATGCGCCGAAATTAAACCGCGCGAAACCGCTTCATCTAAGCCCAGACGCGACCCACCGTGTTCGACCACGGGCCCGCCACGATCGGGAACCACGCGGAGCGCACAAGCCGCACGCAACTCAAGACGGCCGTCCCATACCGCGGTTTGGCCCGCGGCGACATTGAGCGGGGGCGCCGGCGGCTGGCCAACTCGTCCGCTTACCCCGCCGGGATCGCGGCTCAGCCGCAAACGCTGCCCACTGCGCTGAAGTCGGGCGCCGCCCAGCGCCGCCCCGACAAACGCCGGCCCCGCGAGACGCGCTTCGAGTCGCTCCAGCGCGTTGGGCGCCGGCTCGCGCTCGGCTCCAGCCGCGGCGGCGATCAAAACGGAGAGCGCGCGTCGACGCGACTCGGGCGGCGCGTCCCACGCGGCAAGATCGACGTCGATACGCGGTCCAGCGCAGCGCGCTGCGCGTGCGATCAAATCGGCGGCGTCCGCATCCACGCGATCGACCAGCGCGCGAACCTTTGCTGCAAAGTCAGCCAAGCGCATGGCGTCAAAACCACCGCTTTCCATGCTGGCGAGTCGGATGCGGGTCCGTACCCGCTCGAACGCGGGATTGGCATTGGCGGGATCCTCGATCCATTCAGCGCCCCGCGCCTGCAAATCCGTGCGCAAAGCGGCGCGCCGCGCATGCAGCAGCGGTCGCGCCAGCATCAGACCACGACCCTCAGGCCACACCGGCGCTGGCGCCAAAGCGGCCATGCCGGCGAGGCCACGCCAGCCGGACCCTTTTGCGGCGCGCATAAACACGGTCTCCGCCTGATCGTCGCCGGTGTGTGCAACAGCGGTGATGCGCGCGCCATGCGCGCGGGCGGCTTCGCTGAGTGCGCTGTAACGGGCACGGCGGGCGGTTGCCTGGCTGCGCTTGCTTGGACCGCCGGCGTCTCGCCGGCCCTCTCCGTAGCCGGCCGGCGAGGACGCCGGCGGTCCAAGATCCCAGTTCAACCGTCTTACCTCGGCGCTTACGCCCAGCGCGCGCGCAAAGCTCGCCGCCCGCGCTGCATCAGCAGCGGAGCCTTGGCGCAAGGCGTGATCAATCACGACGGCGTGCAGCCGCGCTGGCCCGACATGGGACGCCAACACATGCATCAGCGCGACGGAATCTCCGCCGCCGGAAAGCGCAATGATAATGGGCCGCTCGCCGGCCGCCTGGAGGGTCTGCTCGATCGTCAAGAAGACCGAGCTTAGCAGATCAGGCGTTGCATTGCGCCGCGCGCGCTTCACGCGCGGCCAGATCGCGCACGTTGCGGGCGGCGTTGGGATAGCGCGCAGTGAGCTGGTTAAAGGCGCCGCAGCCTTGGCGTTGCTGACCCATCCCAATCAGCGCCATGCCTAGGCGCACTTGCGCCTCCGGCGCGCGCGCCGATGTGCCGTAACTTTGCAGATAGGTGACGAAATTCGCCGCGGCCTCCTGGTAGGAGCGCCGCGCCAACAGCGTGAACGCGTACCAATAGCGCGCCTCGGCGGCGTTCGTGTCGTCAGGATAGCGCTGCAGGAAATCGGCGAATGAGATTTCTGCTTCCGCCAATTGGCCGTTGTTCAGTTGCGATCGCGCGGCGGCGAAATCATCGCCCGCGTCACGCACTGGCATAGAGGGCGCTGGCAATTGGCTTTCGCTCAACGTGCCCAGCGTGCCGCTGGCGCGCGCTTGGGCGCCGGAATAAGCGCCCTCAAGCTGTGCGCCGCGATCATAAGCGCTTGGGTTTGCACCCCCGCCCAGCGGCGCGCCGCCAGCTTCGCCAGCCGCAGGCGCGTCGGGATCGGCGATGGAGGCCACCGCGTCCTGATTGACGCCCGCGAGCTCGCCCACCATGCCGCGCAAGCGTGTGATCTCGCGATTGGCCTGCATCAGCTCTAATTGCAGCGCTTCATAATCGGCCGTGGCCTGGCGCAATTGCGCCTCCAATTCCTCGATCCGATCCTGCCGCGCATCGGCCGGGGCGTAGCTGACCGGGGGCGGCAATTGCGTTTGCGCGGCGGCGGCCGGGATCAAGGCGGTTGGCGCGAACGTCAAACTGGCCGCAGCGCTGAACGCTGCGGCCAGAATCCTTTGCGCGATGCGCTCGGTGGAACGAGAGCGTGACTTCATCATCAAACGCTAGTGCAGCGCTCGGGCCAAATTGCGGCGCGCGCTGGGTTAGGACACAGCGCCCGACACGATCTGGGTGTGCGCGTTGCGGTTAACCGACCAAGCCTCTTCGTTGGCGCGCGGATCGAGCGGACGTTCCTTGCCGTACGAAACAGTTTCGAGGCGGTTGGCGGCGACGCCAAGCGACACGAGATAGTCGCGCGCGGCGGCGGCGCGACGGGCGCCAAGCGCCAAATTGTACTCGCGGGTGCCACGCTCATCGCAATTGCCGGCGATCAGCACAGACACGTTGGGATATTGGCGCAGCCAAGCGGCCTGGCGCTCAAGCACGGCGCGCGCTTCGGGCGTTAGATCGAAGCGATCATAGCCGTAGAAAATCCGATCGCCGACAGAGACGCGGAAATCTTCAACCGATCCCGGGACCGGCCCTTGCGGCGCGGTGACCGGCGGGGCGGTCGGGCCTGTCGGCGCGGGGGTTTCAGTTGGGCGACTGGCGCAAGCAGCCGTGAGTGCAGCGATAGCAGCAACGGCGATGAGTGATGTTTTCCGCATTAAGCAAATCCCCTTCTGGATACGCGCTTCCACGCGCCCTTACCCCCGGCTCGTGAACGTCAAATTACAACTTGTGTTCATAAGGCGCAAATTTGTTCCGATCAGGGCAATAAGGGCGACCAAGCGGGGTCGGAAGCGTCGGTTTGCGTAGGAACACGGCGCAAATTGCGGCCTGTTAAGTCAACAGACCACAATTGCGGCCCGGTTCCCCGACCCTCCCGGAAGAACATGATGACTCGCCCATTAGGCGACCAGGTCGGCGCTTCATCGAGATAGGACTCCGTCAAAATGCGCTCGCCCGAGCCGTCCGGGCGCATCACGCCAATGGCGAAGCCGCCCCCGCCTTGGCGGGTGAAGGCGATCAGATCGCCGCGCGGCGACCAGACCGGCGTGGTGTAGCGGCCTTGGCCGAACGAGATGCGGCGTTGGCCCGAGCCATCGGCGTTCATCACGTAAATCTGCGGAGAACCGCCGCGATCGGAATTGAACACGATCTGCGATCCATCCGGCGAATAAGATGGCGAGGTGTCGATCGCCGGCGTGTTGGTGAGCCGGCGTTGCGCGCGCGTGCGCAAATCCATCGTGTAGATTTCGGAATTGCCGTTGAGATCGAGCGTGAGCGCAACGCCCGAGCCGTCGGGCGTGAAGCGCGGCGCGAAGGTCATGCCCGGGAAATCGCCCAGCACTTCGCGGCGATTGGTTTCGAGATTGTAGAGGAAGACGCGCGGCGCGCCGGTCTCGAAGCTCATATAGGTGATCATTTGTGTCGAGGGCGAGAAGCGCGGCGTCAGCACCATCGCATCCGAGCCAGTGAGGAAGAACGGATTGGCGCCGTCCTGATCCATGATCATGAGCCGCTTGACGCGGCGCGTGCGCGGGCCGGTTTCGGACACGAACACGATGCGCGTATCGAAATAGCCGCGCTCGCCAGTGAGCTGCTCGTAAATCTTGTCGGAAATCTTGTGCGCGATGCGCCGCCAATTGTCCGGCGTCGTTGCATATTGGAAGCCGGTGAGCGCGCTCTCGCCAAACACGTCCCACAAACGAAACTCGATGCGCACGCGTCCATCCGGCAGCGCCGCCACTTGGCCCACGGTCAAAGCTTGCGCGTCAATGATGCGCCAATCAGCGAAGCGCGGCGGCACGTCCATGCTGGTGATGCGCTCGATGAAAGCTTGGGGCGACACGGTGCGGAAGAGGCCCGAGCGCTCCAAGTCGGCGCGGATGACGCCGGCGACGTCGCGGCCGACAGCGGCGGCGTTGGGATCGGCGCCGAGGAAATCGGGCACTGCGATCGGCATGGGATTGAGGTTGCCCTCATCAATATCGACGCGCAGCTGCGCGCTTGCGGGCGCCGCGATGAAAGCCAGAGCCACGGCGAAAGCGGCGAGCAAAGTTCGGATCACACCCATCGTCTCTTCTCTCTTCCCTTCGGCGTTCCGCCGTTTGTTATAGCGCGCCCGGCCGCAAAGGCTCGTCCTCAGAGGCTAGGGCGGAATGTAAATTCGGTATTGCGCCAGATGTCGTAATGCTCCCCGACCACCGGATCGTCCGGGAACGGATACGGATCGCACACCCGCACCGCCCGCAACGCCGCTTCGACGGCCGTGCGCATGGCCGGATCAAACGAATAATTGCGCGGCGAGACCACTTCCGGCTGGCCGTTCAGAGTTCCGTTGCGGTTGAGGTTGAAACGCACGGTGACGATCAGCCGATCCGGGTCAGGCAAATCCACCGGCATACGCCAGCAGCGGCGCAAATGCGCGCGGGCCAAAGCACGGGCGCGATCTTCGAGCGCCACGGCATTGGCCGTGCCGGGCCCTGCGCCGCGTTGGGTGCGGTCAGCGCGTTCGCCCTCGACCCGCTCGCGCCCCGGCTCGCGCTGCTTGTCGACCATGCGCGCGATCGAGGCGAGATCGAACTCATCATTGCGATTGCGCGGCTGGGGTTGCGGGCGCGCTTGTTCGGCGGGAACGGGCTCGGCTTCCTCTGGCTCTTCCGGCGTCGTTTCTTCAGCCGCCTCGGGCGCGGTTTCCTCTTCAGGGACCAGTTCTGAAAGCGCGCGTACGTTCGATTCTGGCGCGACATCCACAATCTCAACCGGCACCACGGCGCCCGCCATGGGCGCGAGCGTCGAGCGCGCCTCCCAGGCGAGCATGGTCATCATCAGAAAGCCGACGTGACCAATAGCGGAGACCAGCCAGCCGGCGCGCATTGCTATGGCGCGCCTCCATCTGTGCGACGCGTAGACCCATCCATCGTGTCGGTGACGAGACCCAGATTGCGGAAGCCGGCGCTCGAGAGCCGCGCCATAATGTCGGCCACTAGGCCGTAGTCGGCGGTGGCGTCGGCGCGGATAAAGACGCGGCGATCATAGCCCTCGCGCGAAATGGCGCGCATTTGCGCCACCAAAGCTTCTTTATCCACGACAGTTTCCTGCACGAACACCGTGCCGTCCGCCTTGATCGAAATGGTGAGCGGTTCAGTTTCGCTTTCGAGCTGCTTGGCTTGCGTGCGCGGCAGTTCGATCGGCACGCCGACTGTGAGCAACGGCGCCGTCACCATGAACACGATCAGCAGCACCAGCATCACGTCGACGAATGGCGTGACGTTGATCTCCGAGAGCCGGCCGCCGCGGCGCCCGCGCCGCCTGCCCCCGCGCGAGGATCTAGCGAGGCCGCCCGCCATTAGGTGCGCTCGCTGACGCGCCGCGAGAGGCGCGCGGCGACTTCATCGCTGAAGGTGTCGAGGCGATCACCGAAACGGTCGAGGTCGCCGGAGAACTTGTTGTAAAAAATAACCGCCGGAATGGCGGCGACGAGACCAAGCGCGGTCGCGAACAAGGCTTCGGCAATGCCGGGCGCGACGACGGCGAGATTGGTTTGCTGTTGCGCGGCGATATTGGTGAAGGCGTTCATGATGCCCCACACCGTGCCGAACAGGCCGATAAAGGGCGCCGAGGCTGCAACCGTCGCCAGCACGCTCATGCTGCGCGAGGCGCGCGCCATTTCGCGCGCGATCTGCGCCTGCATCAGCCGGTCGACGCGGTCGAGCAGCAATTGCGCCGCTTCCGGGCTCACCGCCCCGCCGCGGCGCGCTTCGCGCCATTCACGCGAGGCCGCGCCCCAGACCCGGCTCATGGCGTCGCGGGCGCGGTCGGAGCCGCTATCGTCCATCTCGTCCATCGCGCGGCCAGACCAGAACTGGCGCTCGAACTTGCGCGCATTGCTTTCAAGCTCGCCGAACTGCAGCCACTTATCGACCGCGATGGCCCAGGACCAGATCGAGGCGAGCGCCAGCACGAGCATGACGCCCTTCACGACCGGGTCTGCTTGAAGGAATAAATTCCAAATCGTCAGCTGTTCTGCGCCGGATTCCATACGTGCTCCCGCATCCCGCGGCTGTGCCAGCCGCGCCCCCAAAAGTCCCAGAAGCCCGTTTCAGCCTTGGGAGTTTGTCAAAAGCTGGACGCTCAGGGCTCTAGAAATGGTTTAAGCCGTTCCCTGAGCAGCGCAGGCGGCTTCTTGGGCCGTCCTGTGAGCGAGATGCAACAGGCCTCGACCGCCGCCTTTACCAAAATGTCGCCTCCGCGAACCAATTCCTGGGCGATGAATAGGCGCGGGCCCTGGATCGTTTCGTAGACGGTTTTCACCGCCAGGGCGTCATCGATCCGGGCCGGCTTGAGGAAGTCGACCATGATGCGGTTGACCGCGAAACCCCAGGGCTCGGCTTCGGCCAAAAGCTCGGCGTGGCGCACGCCGGCGACGCGCAGAAAATCGCTCCGGCCGCGCTCGAAATAGCGCAGATAATTGGCGTGATAAACGAGGCCGGTGAAATCGGTGTCCTCGTAGTAAATCCGCACGGGCAGCACGTGGACCCTGCCCTCAAAGCGGCCGGCGGATGGCGCGTCGACATCCATGCGTCTTAGCTCTCGACCGCGCCGAGTTTTTGCGCATAGCCCTTAGCTACGAACGCTGCGAGCAGGTCGAACAGCTGGTCCGGATTGCTGCGCCGCAATTGGGCGGTGTGCGCTTCCATGCCTTCCGCCAAAACCAGCTCGCGCTCGCCCGACTCCAACGCCGCGATGATGCGGGCGACAGCGGCATCCGGCGCCATGCCATTGTCGATCGCGCTATCGCTGAAG
This sequence comes from Hyphomonadaceae bacterium, assembly GCA_033764855.1. Taxonomy (GTDB): domain Bacteria; phylum Pseudomonadota; class Alphaproteobacteria; order Caulobacterales; family Aquidulcibacteraceae; genus Vitreimonas. The sequence continues at coordinate 8,310 of JANRIP010000032.1, forward strand.
CCGCGCGCTTGCGCATTCGCGTCGAGCGCATTCTTGGAAACATTGGTCCGCACTGAGCCGGGCGCCACCACCAACACTTTCATACCGAGATGATCGGTCTCGGCGCGCACGCTGTCATGATAGGCCATAATGCCCGCTTTGGCGGCGCTATAGGCTGCGCGAAGCGGGGCGCCAATAATGCCAGCGACGCTTGAGATCGCGACTAAATGCCCGCCGCCCGCTTGCACCATGCGCGGCAGCACGCGCTGAGTCAGTGCAATCGGCGCCATCAAATCGATGCCAATAATCTTCTCATACACTTCGAACTTGGTGTCGACCGCGAGAGAGCGTTGCGAGATGCCGGCATTGTTGACGAGGCCATCAATGCGGCCGCGCCAATCCCAAGCGCGCGCGACAATATCCGGCAAATGCGTATAATCCATCGCCTCGAAAGGCAGGATGAACGTCTCTGTCTTGCACCGGCTCGCCACCTCTTGCAGCGCAGCTTCGTTGCGACCGGACAGGATGAGCTGTGCGCCTTTGGCCGAAAGCCCTTCCGCCAGCGCCGCGCCAATGCCGGACGACGCCCCGGTGATCCACCAAACCTTGTGTTCGAACATGCCACACCCTCTCGGCCCATTGGGCCGGACTTACAACATATTGCCTTGACGCGCCCCTCGCCAAGCGCCGTAACACCTTGTCAGATCGCTCGAAAGGATCGGGAGGAGCCGGCGTGAAGGACTATAAGGACAAAGTCGTCGTCATTACGGGCGGGGCGACCGGCATTGGCTTTTCGTTCGCCAAGCGCTTCGGCGAAGAAGGCGCGAAACTCGTCATCGCCGGGCGCCGCGAGGACAGACTGCGCCAGGCCAAGGCTGAGCTGGTCGCAGCCGGCGCCGCGGTCGAGTACTTCGTCTGCGACGTCGCCAAGGATGGCGACATGGAAAAGCTCGCCGACTTTGCTTGGTCTGCTTACGGCAAGGCCGACGCCATCATCAACAATGCCGGCATCTCGCTCACCACCATGACCGCGATTGATACGCCGGAAGAGGAAATCCGGCGCATTTTCGACATCAACTTCTTCGGCGTCTGGCGCGGCAGCGCTGTGTTCGCCAAACGCTTCATCGCGCAAGGCACGCCGGCGGCGATCATCAATCTTGGCTCGGAGAATTCACTCTTCCACGCCGTTCCGTATGGCGCGCCATATGTCGCCACCAAGCACGCCCTGCTGGCGCTGACGGAGTCGCTGCGCGAAGAATTGCCAGCCTTCATCCATGTCGGACTGATCTGCCCTGGCTTGGTGAAATCAGAGCTCAACGATCCGAACTTCATGGCGCTTGGGATGGACACGGACAAGTTCACCAAGATCGCCATGGCGCAGATCAAGAACGATGAGTTCTTCATCGTCAGCCACGGCTACAACATGGTCTGGATCGACAAGCGCTATGAGGCGATCCGCGCCGCTTACACTCGCTACGCCCCGCGTGAGGACGGCGACGACGTGTTCGACATCCGCACCATGATGATGCGCCTGCGCGGCGGGTGAAGCTCGCGCCGGCATGGTCGACGCCGGCCTAATACGGCTCGTGCAACTCGAATGCGAGCTCAGCAACGCCATCGCCTTGCGCGACAACGCGCGCCCAGCATTTCAGCTTGAGCCCGAACGCGACTACGCGCACGCGGAATTGCAGCTCCGTGCGCGCAGCGTAGGCGATACGCACGCCCTGCTCGGTCACATGCGTGATGACGACACGCAGATGGTGATAATCCTCCAGGATCAGTTCGGCGTCCTGAAATACGGCGCGGCCGGTCTCGGCGCACGCCTCAGGCGCGGCTTCTGGCGCGGCGATCTCTTCCCGCTCGCGGCCCAACAGACCCAGCGCTTTCAGCAGAGACATGACACGCCACCCGCTTTGCTCACTGAGCAGCATTTTAGGCCAACGCGGTTTACCGCTGGTTCATGAGTTGGCCACGCCGCGAAGTTTAATGTGTGCCTATTTGGAACGCGCGCTTACGGCCAATCGCGCGCTGTGTGCACGATGCGGAAAACAAACAAGAGGTCGTCGTGGATTTCATAGACGATGACGTGGCTCGTGAGAGAGACACTCTTCTCACGTGTCCCGCCCGGGGGGGCCAGTATCAAACCGGGTTAGTTTCTCAGCTGCATCTTCAATGCGCGCAACGATCATGTCGCCGACGCCAGATTGTATCTGCCAATGATATTCGGCGATGCTGTCCAGATCGGCTCGCGCCGTGCTGGTCCAGATAAGTTGTTTCACGCCTTGTCGCGGGCCTTCGCCAGAATTGCGCGCGCCCCAGCCATGACTTCTTCATGCGAATAGAGCTTGGCGGTGCCGGCGGCGATTTCACGGCGCTGCTGCTCGATGGAGGCGCGCAACTCCTCATCGCTGATGGTCAGCCCAGGCGGAGGCGGCAAATCGCTGAGATCAAGCGCCACCGCATCGGCGACGAGCTCCGCCGCATATTGCTCCGGCGTCATCCCCTCCTGGCGGGCGCGTTCAGAGAGCTCCTGCGCGGTGCGCGGATCGAGCTTTATGGTGAGGGAGCCGATGTCGGGCATGCCACAAGTATATCAAGCCACCAGCCGATAGCCAGCTGCGCCTCACTCCTCCCCGAACAACGTCCCCGTTGTCGGGGCGACGGGCGGCGGTTTCTTTCCCAAGCGCTCATAAGCCAGCGGCGCGGCCACGCGTCCGCGCGGGGTGCGCATGACGAAGCCTTGTTGCATCAGGTAAGGTTCGATCACGTCTTCCAGCGCGTCGCGCGCTTCGGAAAGTGCGGCGGCGAGCGTGTCGACGCCGACGGGGCCACCGCTATAGGTATCCACCAAAGCGCGCAGATAGCGGCGGTCGAGCATGTCGAGCCCGTCTTCATCGACATCGAGCTGCTTCATGGCGTGATCGACAATTTTCGCGTCAATGGCGCCGCCATGCGCGTCGGCGAAATCGCGCACGCGGCGCAGCAGGCGCACCGCGACGCGCGGCGTGCCGCGCGCGCGCTTGGCTATGGCTAAAGCGCCCTCCGCCGTCATCGGCGCGCCAAGCTTGATCGCGGCGCGCTGGACGATGCCGAGCAATTCGTCGGGGCTGTAAAAATCGAGGCGCACCGGAATGCCGAAACGGTCGCGCAGCGGCGTCGACAGCATGCCCGCGCGCGTGGTGGCGCCGATCAGCGTGAAGGGCGCAAGATCAATGCGCACGCTGCGCGCCGATGGGCCTTCGCCAATAATGATGTCGAGGTGATAATCCTCCATTGCTGGATAGAGGATTTCCTCCACCGCCGGCGCGAGGCGGTGAATCTCGTCAATGAACAGCACATCGCGCGGTTCGAGATTGGTGAGCAGCGCCGCCAGATCGCCGGCGCGTGCGATCACCGGGCCGGAGGTGGCGCGAAAGCCGACGCCCAGTTCGCGCGCCACAATTTGGCTGAGCGTGGTTTTGCCGAGGCCCGGGGGGCCGAACAGCAACACATGGTCCATCGCTTCGCCGCGCCCGCGCGCCGCGTCGACAAACACGCGCAAGTTCGCCTTGGCTTGGGTCTGGCCGACGAATTCGTCAAACCCGGTGGGGCGCAGCGCCCGGTCTGCGCCTTCGCCCGGCATGCGTTCTGGCGTCGTAATGCGTTCTGCTGGATCGGCCATGGCTCCTGCCTACCCGATTCTGGTTCGCAAAGCGTTCCGGCGCTCGGCCGTGCTGAAATCTCAGAGGAATTTTTCCGTTTGCGAAACGTCGGTCTGGCGGCCAACGGTTCGTCCTTAGAGCGACGGCGCCGGGAGGCGCGTGCTCAGGAGAATGCCGATGCGCTATATGTACCTTATCAGCTCGCCGCCGAACGCAGGCCCGCCGCCACAGCGGCTGATGGAAGAGATCGCCAAGCTTTCGCAGAGCCCAGGCGCGGCGACCATGATCGAAAGCGGCGGCCTGGCCCCGCCCGGCAAAGCAGCGCGCATCGAGTTGAAGCGCGGCAAGCTCAACGTGATCGACGGCCCCTTCACGGAGGCCAAGGAAGTGATTGGCGGCTACGCCATCTTCGAATTCGAAACCGAAGCAGAGGCGATCGAAAGCGCGCGCCAATTCATGGAGGTGCACCGGCTCTATGGCGAAGGCTGGGAAGGAACCTGCGAGATGCGCGCCATGTATAGCGGCCCGCCGCCGGGCTGCCCGATGTGACGATTTCCCTTGCGCGCAAACGGTGGGCGATGGAGTTTTCGCTATGCCGAAGATCAACATCGCCGCCGTACCGCAGAGAAAAGGCGTGGGGTATCCGCCGCCATTCGATTCGCCCTGCGCAGAGCGCATGCGTCAGCGTTTGGGAGATGCAGGCGGGCTGACGGATTTTGGCGTGAATCTGATGCATTTGCCGCCCGGCAATTGGTCGAGCCAACGGCATTGGCATTCGCACGAAGATGAATTCGTCTATGTGCTGCAGGGCGAGCTGGTCCTGGCGGAGGATGGCGGCGAAACCGCGTTACACGCTGGCGATTGTGCGGCGTTTCCGAAGAATTCAGGAGATGGACACCATTTGATCAACCGCTCAGACACGGTAGCGGTTTATCTGGAAATCGGCTCGCGAAATTGGGACGATCTTACCACCTGCTCCGACATTGATATGATCAGCTCAAACAGTGACGGCCGCTTCACGCACAAAAATGGCGAACCGTACTAGCGGCTCACTTCCTTCAGCGCCGCGCGGATCAGTTCCGGCGCCGGCGAATCTTCGTCAAGCTGCTTGGCCGCGCTCGCCACCGCGCGTGCGGCGCTGGATTGGTCAATGCCCAGATTGACCAGCGCCGAGACCGCTTCCGCGCGCGCCCCGCCAATGGCGACGGCGACTGGCGCGCTGCGCGGCGCCGCGGCCACGGCCCCCGCTGGCAGGAAGCTTTTCGGTCCGGATTTGGTGGCCAATTCCGCGACGATGCGCTGCGCTAATTTGGGGCCCACGCCGCTGGCGCGCGCGACCGAGGCTTTGTCCTGCAGCGCGATCGCGTCAGCGAGTTCGGTGACGGTGAGCACGTCGAGAATGGCGAGCGCCACTTTGGCGCCGACGCCCGGAATGGTTTGCACATGCGCGAACCAGGCCCGCTCTTCCTCGCTGGAAAAGCCGAACAGGCGGATCGCGTCTTCGCGCACGTGGGTTTCGATGAAGAGTTTGGTCGGCGCGCCGGTTTGCAGCCGCGCCAAAGTGCGCCCGCTGGCCTGCACCAAATAGCCGACGCCGCCGACATCAATGATGGCGGCGTCCTCACCCACCGCGCCGACTATGCCTTGCAGCGATCCGATCATTCTGACCTCTCCCCCGCCTCAGTGCGCGGATTCGCGCGCGGGCGAAACGAGGCTGGCTAAATGTTTGAATTCAAAGCCGCGGCGACCATGCAGGCGAGCCCGGCGGCGCCGAGAACAGTGCGGCCGGCATGGAGCCGGTTCCAGAAGCGTAGCCGGTCAAGCACGGCGGCGTCCGCCGCTTCCGGCACGATGGCCATTAGCCGGTTGTTGAGCGGCAGGATCGCCGCCAGCGTGTAGGGCCAATTGGCGATCAGCAGCACGCCGCCAATCGCCCACAACATGCCGCCGCCGAGCGCGGTGACGGCAATCGCGCTGACACCGGCGAGCACGGCCAAGCTCGACTGCATGATGAAGCCCGCTTTGTAGGCCGGCTTCCATTGCGTAAGCGCGGCGGCGGGCGCCAGCTGCATGCGTGCGGGGTGTTCGGCGAAGTTGATGTAGAAGGCCGCGCCTGTGAATGCGGCGGCGCAGATGATCGCCACTAAGTGCAGCACTTGAACCAACTTATCCTCCTGCGCGGCGGCGGAAGCCGCCGTGCGCAGCATGGCATAAGGCGACGCCGAGCGCATCGGCGGCGTCGGCGGTCACCGCGCCGGCTGTCGGCAAAAGGCGGCGCACCATAAAGGCGATCTGGGCTTTGTCGGCGCTGCCGGAGCCGACCACGGCTTTCTTGATGGTGGCGGGCGAATATTCGGCGACGTCAATGCCGGTGCGCGCCGCCGCCGCCAGCGCCACGCCGCGCGCCTGCCCCAGCGCCAGCGCAGCGCGGGCGTTGGAGTTGACGAAGGTTTCTTCCACCGCCGCTTCGTGCGGACGATGGGTTTCGATCACCACGCACAATTCCTCGAACAGACATGAGAGGCGCGAGGCGAGCTGTTGCTGCGGCTTCGGCGTGATGACGCCGTGCGCGACGTGGCTCATGCGCGAGCCCTCGCTCGCTACCAATCCCCAACCGCAACGATTGAGGCCCGGATCGATGCCGAGGATCAGCAGCGCGCTCATAGTCTCACTCTCTTAGCATCCAAAGCGAGTCGCGCGGCGACGGCTGTGTAAATGATCCAAAACAGATTATTGGCCTGCAGCACGTGGCTTTCGCTCATCGTGTACATGGCGAACACAGCGAGGAAAGCCGGCGCCCAAAGGCCGGCTTGCGCGTCGCCAAGCGCGCGCGCGCCGCGCCACAGCGTTACTGCCAATTGCAGCGCCATGAACGCAACGCCGACGCGGCCCATGCCGAGCGCCATTTCCAGCCAGCCCGAGTGCGCGGAAGCCACCTCCCAGCGCACAGCTTCACGCACCCAGTAAGCGGGGCCGTTATCCGGCAGCCAGAAGGCGTAGTAGCCGTAGCCAAGCCAAGACTGCGCCGCGACGGCGGGCGCGGCGGCGGCCCAGATGTCGGTGCGGCCTGTGAGCGTGAGATCGCGACCAAGAGCGCCGACCAGCAAATCCGGCGCAAGCAGCACGATGCTGGCGCCGACAATCAAAGCTCCCACAGCGCCGGCGCCAACCAGCACCGCCCAAATCGGCCCGCGCCGCACCAGCATGCCGGCGAAAATGAGACTGACGCCAAGCATGGAAGCGATGAGCGCTGTTTTCGAAGTCGAGAGCAGCACGAGCAGAAATGCGCCCGCCGCAACACCGAGCCACAGCATGCGCCGTTGCGGCGCGGCCAATGCGGCGGCGACGGCGATGCCCGCACCGAGCGCCATGATGCCGCCGAGCGTGTTCTTATGGGTCCACAAGCCCGACCAAGCGCCGACATGCTCGGCAGCCATGCGGCCAATGCTAGGCGCCAACGCGCCAAGCGCGAGCGATCCAACAATCAGGATAGCGAAGGCCCCCGCGAGGGTTTCGATCAGGCGCGGCCAATCATTGCGCCAAGCCAAGTAGAGTCCGAACGCCATGGAGAGCGCGAGCCAGATCGAGCGCCTGAACGTGCCGCCGGCATCGATCGACCAAAAGGTGGAGACAAATGCGAGCGCGAGCAGGCCCATGAGCAGCGGCGTCGCCCCGGCCGTCGCCCAAGCTGCGCGGCGGTCGCGCCACAGCGTCCAGCCCAGGAACAGATAGACGGGTGCGAAGAAGATGCGCGCATAACCGGGCGGCTCGGTGGCGCCCTGGCTTTGCGCAATGGCGGCGAAAAGCGGCTCTGAGAACTGCACCAGGCATAACGCGACCGCGACCCGTTCCCAGCCGCGGGCGCCAACGCGCGGGGCTGACGCTGCGCTTTCCTGGGCGGCGGCTGCGACGAACGTCATGCGACGAGCGTTGCGCCGCTCTCCCTTGCCAAAGTTCTAACCGCCCGCCAGCATCGGCGGCAAAACCACTTGAGGCCCCATGCAAAAGACGTTTGTTTCGCGCCTGATCGCAGCTGCGGCGGGCGCCGCCCTCCTCTTCACCGCCAGCGCATCGGCTCAGGCGCCATCCGAGGCTCAACGCGCCCAGGCCCGCGCCATTCTCGAAGCCGCCGTCAATATGGACACCTCGGTCGAGGGCGACCGCAATCCGGAGCTGGCGCAATATCTCGCGGGGCTATTCCGCGAAGCTGGCTTTCCCGCGGAGGACATTCACGTCCTGCCCCATAATGAAACCGCCGCCTTGGTCGTGCGCTATCGCGGAGACGGAACCGGCGGGCGCCCGATCCTGGCCATCGCGCATATGGACGTCGTGACCGCGCACCGCGCCGATTGGGAGCGCGACCCATTTACGTTCGTGGAGGAGAACGGCTTCTTCTATGGACGTGGCGTATTCGACAATAAAGCTGGGCTTGCCGCTGTGGCGTCCACTTTCCTTACATTGAAAGCGGAAGGTTTCGTGCCGACGCGCGACCTCATCATCGCTTTCTCCGGTGATGAAGAAACCTCCGGCGCTACAGTGCGGATGATGCTGGAGCAACATCGCGATCTGATTGATGCGGAGTACGCGCTCAACTCGGATGGCGGCGCGGGCTCGCTCAACGAAGAAGGCCAGCCGACCGTCTACAGCATGCAGACCGCTGAGAAGAGCTATGCGAGCTACACGCTGACTGCGCGCAATCCGGGCGGCCACTCCTCCGCACCGCGCCCCGACAATGCGATATATGATATTTCCGAGGCGCTGGAGCGTGTGCGCGCTTATCAGTTCCCAGTGATGTGGAACGACACCACGATCGCCTCCTTCCGCGCCAATGGCCCGATCGTGGGCGGCGACACCGGCGCGGCGATGACGCGTTTCGCACAGCGCCCCGGCGATCGGCGCGCGTCTGAGACTTTGTCCGCCAATCCATTCATGGTCGGCCAGATCCGCACGACTTGCGTGCCGACTATGCTCACAGGCGGCCATGCCGATAACGCGCTGCCGCAAAGCGCGGTCGCCACCATTAATTGCCGCATCTTTCCGGGCATATCGCTCGCGGAGGTGCAGGCGCAATTGCAGCGTCTCGCGGGCGAGCGCGTGCAGGTGGCGCAAATGGATCAATACTGGGCCAGTGACGCGTCTCCGCTGCGCGAGGACATCACAGCGGCGGTAACGGCTTCGGTGCACGCCAACTATCCGGACGTGCCGATTGTGCCCGGCATGTCAGCCGGCGCGACCGATGGCGTGTTCTATCGCGGCGCCGGCATCCCGACTTATGGCGTCGACGGCATCTTCATCAAGGACAGCGATGACTACAGCCACGGGCTGAATGAGCGCGTGCCGGTGCAGAGCTTCTACAACGACCTGACCCACTGGCGCGTGCTGCTGACCACCTTGGCGGGTCCGAACTAGGCCGTCTTCAGCTGGGTTTGCGCGGCGCGCCCGAGCCGGCGCACGCCGCGCACCAGCGGCAGTTCGACGATGTGATAGGTCGCCACGCCAACGCCGACGGAAATAATGGTGAGCGCCAAGCCGATGGCTGGCCAAGCAAGGCCTGAAAAGGCCGACGTGTGGCGATTGATCCAATCGAACGCCACCACCACGATGGGGTGCGTGAGATAGAGCGCATAGCTCGCATCACCGAGCGCGACGGCGGCGCGTTCGGCGCGATTGCGGGCGTGCAGCATGGGCAGCATGGAGGCGACAATCAGGATGGATGGCAGGCCCCAACCCCAAATGCGCGCCCATCCTTGCGTGTAATAAGGGCTCAGCGTGAATTGGGAGAACGCCATCAGCGCGAAGCCAACGATCCAGAGATGACGCGCATAGCGAAACACGCCGGGACGGTGCTGGTAGATCAGCGCCAACGCCATGCCGAAGACGAATTCGAGCGCAACCGGGCGGGTGAGATAATCGGCTGTCGTCGCGTCTGGAAAATAGCGGCCAATGACCAGCAGCGTCGCAATCGCCGCTGTAGTTGAGATGAAGACGCCGAGGCGCGAGCGCGTGAACAGCGCCAGTGCGAACAAGCTGTAAAAATACATCTCATAAACCAGCGTCCACGAGACGATGGAGATGCGATGCTCGGTCGGCAGCAAGAAAAGCGAGCGGAACACGTCCGGATTGAGGTGCTGGTAGAAGCCGAACGCCATCATGGTCAGGGTGAAGCCGCACACCAGCCAGTAAAGCGGCGCGATCCGCGAAAGGCGCTTGAAGAAGAATGAGCCCGGCGTCTCCACCGGTTTGCCGTCTGGAAACGTCACGTAAATCATGACGAAGCCGGAAATCACCATGAAAATATCGACGCCGGCGGGGCCAAGCGTGGTCAGCCAATCGGGCGCATTGGTTTCGCGCAGCGCATGGTTCAGCACCACCATCAGCGCCGCGACCGCGCGCAGCACTTGCAGACCGGCCAGCTGATCTTGCTTCGCGTACATGACAGGCGCCGCCACCGAGCTTGAGAGCCCCTTTATCCCGCCGCGCGGGCGCCCGCGCCAGCCGACTCACGCTGCGCGCGCAAATTAACTGCAGTGCTAGGCTCAGCTTTTCTGGGCTTGATTGTAGCGGATCTGCCGGTCCTCAAAGCCAATGAACAGCGCCATAGCGAAGGCGAAACTCGTCACCACGCTCATCGGAAAATAGAGCCAGGCCACTTTCATCTTGGCGCGGCGGCCCGCCACCATGGTCCAAAGCGGCAGCAGGATGAGATTGGCGAAGAACAGGTCCTGCGACGCCGAAGCCGATGCGGCGTTGGCGAAAGCCAGCACGCTCCAGTGCCACCAGCCGCTTACGCCCTCATACTCGCGCATATATTGGAAATTGAAGTACCAGCCGAGCAGCAGCGCCGCCAGCGCCACAATGTAGCTCAGCACTTCGACCCAGGACGTCTTCACCCCCGCCGCTTTGCCAAACAAATGCCGATTGGCGACGAACATCCAAACCGTCGAGCCAATGCCCAGGCTCATGGATACGATTTCGCCTGTAGTGAATGTGTGCCCCATCCCCGCTTCCCTCCCTGAACGCCGGGGACGCCGCTGCTTCAAGCGTCAGTCGTCCGCCCCGGCCACGGGGGCCAGCATGCCATAGAGACGGGCGAACGCAATGTTAGATCGTGCCTGGGGCGATGGCCGCTTATGGCCCATTCCGGACATTTAGCCGTTTCTGTGCTAGCGCAACTTAATGGCCGTTCGCCTCGCCATTCTTTGCTTAGCCCTCGCGTTCGCGGGTTGTGCTCGGCCACTCGAAGAGCGCCGATTTGCAGACTGGCGCTTAGAGGACGACCTGGCCGCCTTCCGCGATCAGCCCACTACAAATCCCGAACACCTTTATCGTGTTGGCGAGCTGTCCGATGCTCTTCGCGGTCCGGAGTATCAGCGCTTCCTTGAGTTGGTGGCGCAAGCACCCGCCGGGGAGCGCGCCTTGATCTACTACGAAGTCTCTGGTGCCAATGGGATTTGGTTCTTCGCGCTCGCGGTTGATGGACGGCCCTGCAGAATAGTGATGTCGGACTATGATGGTGTCAGCGAGCAACGCTGTCGGGGCTTTTCGACGTTTGAGCCGGTCGTTGAAGATGACCGAACGCCTGTCCGCGACGGATTAGTAGCGGCTTTGGTCCAGTATGAGCCGGGGCGAGAACCGATTAGAGCGATGACTCTCGTTCATCATGGCGAGCCGCAGGCCAAGCGTGAGGATCGTGATTTCATCAGCAGGGTAAGGCGTGTGTTTTCGTCGGGCGATAGACCCTAGCGTCCGATGTCGGCGATCTCCCGCCCTAACCCTTGCAGTTTGGGGAGCGGCGGGTTTGGGGCATGGCGGACACCGGGCGCTAATCTGTGGGAGACACTTACGGCCCCAAGTGGCAGACCGCTGCGAAATAGACCCATGAGGTCACTCGGGACAATAGTCATCGCGGCGTCTCGGCGCAGCGATAGCTGTTCGTGAAACTCGCGCCCATCGGGGAGGGTTACTTGTGAATCATTGTTTGATCAGCGTGCTGACTGCTGCGTTGTGTGTGACTTCTTGTTCGACATCAGCGTCCACTAGGACGGGGTCGTCAAACACCCCCGCGACGCAGACGCAGACGTATAGCCAAG
>JANRIP010000036.1:0-16497 GCA_033764855.1 Hyphomonadaceae bacterium
CGAACTCGAGCGCGGCGTCATGCCATGGCGCAAGCCCTGGGATGGCGCGCGCACGGGCTTGGCGTTGCCGCGCCGCGCAACCGGGGAAAATTATCGCGGCGTGAACGTCATCATGTTGTGGAGCGCCGCCGTCGCGCAGGGTTACGCCTCGCCCTATTGGATCACGCTGCGCCAGGCGAACCAGATCGGCGCTCATGTTCGCAAAGGCGAGCGCGGCGAGATGGTGGTCTTTTACGGCCAGGCCAAGAAGACGCGCGACAACGGCGCCGGCGAGAAGGTGGAAGACAGCTTCCGGTTCTTGAAATTCTTCACCGCGTTCAACGCCGAGCAAATCGAAGGATTGCCGGAGCGGTTCTTCCCCGCGCCGGCCGACGCTAACATTCTTCCAATCGGCGAGCATGAAGCCTGGTTCGCAAAGCTCGACATCAAACGCATCCTGACCCAGGACATCGCCTGTTACATTCCGTCCAGGGATGTGATCGGCATGCCGCCGCTGACGGCGTTCGATTCAGCGGACCATTACGCCGCCACTTTGAATCATGAGGCCGTGCATGCCACCGGCGCAGACCATCGCGTCGGACGCGATATGTCCAAGCGCTTCAGCGCGCATGCGCTCGCGGCGGAAGAACTTGTCGCCGAGATTGGCGCTTCGATCCTCGGTGCGCATCTCGGGCTGCCAGCGGATCATCTGAGCGATCACGCCTCCTATGTAGGCCACTGGATGAAGCTCCTGAAGGATGACAAGCGCGCATTTCTATCTGCTGCAGCTCAGGCTCAGACGGCTGTTGACTGGCTTTTGGACAAGGCTGGCGCTGTTGCGAACCGAACGCCAAGCGTTTCTGCTGATCTACCGCCGCAAAGCTCGCCCACGCCGTCGCCATGACCGCCGGTCGGCGCTCCGCGCAAGGAGAAAATCGTCTCCCCGCCCCGTGAGTAATGTGGGCGCCTCCTGCGCGTTCCGCGCAGGTCAGGCTCTCGTCGCTTCGCGACCGCGCCGCGCAGACTAAGGCGCATCGAGCGCGTCGCGGCCCTTCGGGCGTCGATCCTTGGCGCCTCGCCGAGCACGTCCCGATGAAACCCGACACGCCGGACCGGACGATGTTGGAGCCAAGACAGTCATTCACTCGTGGAGAACGACAGGAAGCTATTCGCCGGAAGCAGCCGTTCGCAACCGGTCAGCTGACGCCCATTTCAGGGTCTGCCGGCACCTGATCGCGCTTCCAGCGCGCGCAAAGCTGCGCGGGCCTCCGTCACCTCGGCTTGCAGCTGCGCCAATTCTACAGCGACCTCGGCTTGCAACGCGCGCCCTTCATTGGCCGACGCCTCCAGTCTCGCAAGTTCCGCTTCAGCCGCCGGCCGCTCGAGCGAGTCTGCGGGCAATAGAACGAGCCGCGCCCTCTGCTGATCGAGCTCCGAGGAAAGAAACGCCATCACATCTTGCAAAACGCTGATGCTAGTTTGCTTTTCCCGTACGCTCGCTTCCGCGTCGCTCACATCGTCGAGCGCATCGAAATAGGCTTGCTGCGTGGCGCGCATGCCTTCTATGTCTACCGGCCCGGAGACAGCGACCTCTTGGTCTAGTTCACCCCGCGCATTGCCCGGCGTATTGAACATCTCATCGGCGGTGCGCAACCGCAGCCGCTCCGAGCCGACTTGCGTGCGCCCGAGTTCAGAAGCGCCAATTGTTCCGTGCATGTTGGCGAGCAGCGCCTGATTTCGTTCGCGTTGCCGTTCAAGTTCGGCTGCGGCGCGCTCTCGCGCCTGAAGGCGTTCCCAGTCCTGCTGCATCTCGATGATGCGCTGCTGTTCGGCGCTGCGCTGAAAGCTCTGCCGGATCGCCTGGCCCAACGCGCTGCCGAACTGCCCCGCCAGATTGAGCATCGCTTGCTGGTCCGCTGAATAGCCACTGCCAGAGCTGCCGCCGCCACTGGGAGGAATGCAGCGCAGGTCGCCGGAATTGTCGAGCGTGCCATCCTGACCCCGACACCATGCGGCGAAGGCATTGGCCTCGGCGCCGGACTGCGCGGCGGCCAATTCCGGCCAGCAGAAGCTCAGCACGAGCGCCGTCAGCGCCACCGAACGCATCCAAACGCGGCGTCTTCGTTTCATCGCCACCCTCCGAGCTCAATCATCATGGCCGCGCATTCGCCGCCTCCCACTCATATATCCGGTCCTGCACCGCGCGCGCGTCTGGTGCGTTCGGCGCGAGGTAGAGGTAGCGCCGCATTTCGGTGATCGCTTCGGGGTAAAGCTCCAACTCGCCATAGAGCAGGCCCAAATTGAAATGCCCCTCCGCCCAAGCCGGCGCAGTGCGCAATGTATCGCGATAGAGACGGGCAGCGTCGATGGTGCGGCTCGCGCGAACCGCCGCTTCCACCTGCACCTGCACGCGGCGCAAGTCTTCACTTTGATCAGCGATCAAGGGCCCGGCCGAAAGCGCACCCAGATAGGCCGCGTCCGAAGGGGGATCGCCTGGCGTCCTGCGCCGGGAAAAATACGCCATCGCGTCGAGTGCGCGATGCGTTGCTTCTGGTAGATCGCGCTCACTGCGTGCCAGGTAGTCGGGCCGATTGCGGTTCATGACCTGAGCCCATACGCTCCACGACACGCTATTTCCCTCAATCTCACGGCAAGATTGATCAATCGAGGCCTGGAAACAAATCCAAGGGCCGCCGAACCTGGGACCGCGCTCAACCGAATGATTGGGCGTTCGTCCCACCGCGCCTGCATTGAGGCGTCTCCGACACACCGCCAACCAATTGCGCTCAAGCCAACACCTTCCGGGCAACGTGGCGTGAATGTGTATGAGCCGTTGTTCATCCGACGGCTGAAAACAGCGTTTCCCTCAGCCTGCTTCAGCGCCTCCAGGGCTTCAAGGGCGTCAGCGAATCCTTCACCGTTCGCCACGTACGTCTGAGCGTGAACTCGTGTCGGGACCGATGCCAACGCGCAGCATCCCAAAGCGATTGCGATGGCAGCCGTCCTCACTGCACTCCCGGCGCCATCGCCGCCTCCCACTCGTAAATCCGATCCTGTACTGCACGCACGTCCGGCGCATTCGGCGCGAGATAGAGGTAGCGGCGCATCTCGGTGATCGCTTCGGGGTAAAGCTCCAACTCGCCATAGAGCAGACCCAAATTGAAATGCCCCTCCGCCCAAGCCGGCGCAGTGCGCAATGTATCGCGATAGAGACGTGCAGCGTCGATGGTGCGATTGGCGCGGATCGCTGCTTCGACTTGCACTTGCACTCGACGGAGATCTTCGGCGCGATCGGTGATGGACGATGATGACCCGAGCGTCGTGCGGAATTCGGCTTCCGACTCTGGCGGCACGGTATTGTGCGCCAATACAATCCACGCAATCGCCAGCCGCCGTCGCGTCTCGATCGGCGACGACAAAATGAGGAATTGATCCTGCGGCCGACCGTTTGGAGCCGCGTATAAATTGAGCAGCGGCGGGCTATTGGCTACGCCAACGAAAGGGTAGTCTCGATAGAGGCGCTCACGGGCGAGCGCGGCCGACGTCCCGCTGCATTCGAGGACCAGTCGATGTCCCGAAGCGCGGACTGAGCATGACCTACTGGAATAATTGGCTTCCATGACCGATTGGATCGTCGCAATAGCGTCCAGACGGTCCGCCATGGCAGGATCGACAGAGTCGGGGCCGAAGCGCTCAAGCGCATGTGCAGTAGCCCCGCTCCAAAGCAGCATTGTTGCTGCGATCACGGCCAATAGCCCGCGTGAAACTAATCTCTGCACTTTCGCGCTCCCCAAGGCCCACTCATCGCACCCCCGGCGCCATCGCCGCCTCCCATTCGTAAATCCGATCCTGCACCGCGCGCGCGTCCGGCGCATTCGGCGCGAGATAGAGATAGCGGCGCATCTCGGTGATCGCTTCGGGGTAAAGCTCCAACTCGCCATAGAGCAGACCAAGGTTGAAACGCCCCTCCGCCCAAGCGGGCGCCGTGCGTAAGGCGTCGCGATAAAGTCGCGCAGCATCGATGGTACGGCTGGCGCGGACCGCAGCTTCTACCTGCACCTGCACACGGCGCAGGTCTTCCGCGTGACTGGCGATCGGAGACGCCTCCTGCACCGTAGTGAGAAACGCAGAATCTGTTTCCGGCACACGTGGAGACCTCGGGTTTGACAATAGAACCCACGCGTTGGCCGTGTTTCGCGCGAGCGCCTCGTCTGAACTCAAGAACGGGAGCGTATACGTTCGAAATCCATGCTGATCACCCAGGCAACGTCCCGTCGGCTGTGCGCGAGCGCACACGGCGACCGATCGCCGGGTAAGGCGCTGAACCGTCACTACTGGATAATCGCGATAAACGAGGGAGCGACTCCCACGAGGATCGGTGCACACGCTAGATGCAGCCAAACCCGTTACACGACTAGAAATGAGTGGCCCATTCGGACACTCTGCGACCACCATGTTCCCGTCTCGCTTGTTCTGGTTCAGCGCTGCTTGGATCGCGTCAAGAGCATCAAGGGGATCAAGCGTTTCAGCATCTGATAGTTGTGGGGCGTAAAGAACGGCGCGTTGGGCAGCAGCTGGGCCAACCGCCACCAATGCCCATACTATGATTGCTCCCAGAATCGCGCTGCCAAGCGCCGAACGCTCCCTCTTCCTCTCGAAGTTCATTGTCGGCCCGGCGCCATGGCCGCCTCCCACTCGTAAATCCGATCCTGCACCGCGCGCGCATCGGGAGCGTTGGGCGCGAGGTAGAGGTAGCGCCGCATCTCAGTGATCGCTTCGGGGTAAAGCTCCAGCTCGCCGTAAAGCAGGCCGAGATTGAAATGCCCCTCCGCCCAGGCGGGCGCGGTACGCAGCGTATCGCGATAGAGACGGGCGGCATCGATGGTGCGATTGCTGCGGATGGCGGCTTCCACTTGGACTTGCACGCGGCGGAGGTCTTCGGAAACCTCCTGGCCTGGCGGCGCAGTTCTCAGGGACGATAGAAAATCTGTATCAGACGAAGGGGCGCGCACCATGCGGGAGCGCGCGAAATAGGCAATTGCATTTAGAGCGGGGATGGTTTCGATCGGCATGTCCGACTCCCGCTGCACCATGCCGGTTCTGCTGAACAGAATGCCGACGAAGTCGCCCTCGTGACTCTGGCGGCACGCACCCACGTCATCCGTCCGGGCGCAAAGCCAAATGTGCGCAGAACTACTGAACCTTCCATGGAATTGCAGAGAGTAGATGGGACGCGTCGACCAGGCGCCATGCAAGTGCGAACCAGCGTCGGCACAGCTCCACCCCGCAGGGGATACGCGCAGATTTGCCGCACAGCTGCTGGGACGCCTGAACAGCCATTGCGCATGTTGAAGGGCGTCGAGCATTTCAAGCGCATCTGAGTTGGGAGCTGGGTTCGCGACGTAGGGCAACTGCGCATAAGCCGTTGATGTCAGCAACGCCTGTGTAGCGGCAAGAAGCCCGGCAAACGCCAAGGCCACGGCTAACCGGCGCACACCTCTGATGAGTGCAACATGCACCGTGGAGCGAACTCCCAAATCGACTTCCGAAAAGCGTGATCTCACCTCGCCCCCGGCGCCATCGCCGCCTCCCACTCGTAAATCCGATCCTGCACCGCACGCGCATCCGGCGCGTTCGGGGCGAGGTAGAGGTAGCGCCGCATCTCGGTGATCGCTTCGGGGTAAAGCTCCAGCTCGCCATAGAGCAGACCAAGGTTGAAACGCCCCTCCGCCCAAGCGGGCGCCGTGCGTAAGGCGTCGCGATAAAGTCGCGCAGCATCGATGGTACGGCTGGCGCGGACTGCCAGCTCTACCTGCACCTGCACGCGGCGAAGAACTTCGGCGTTCGCCGCAGGGGCGTTTGCCCTAAGCGAGGTTTGAAAAGCGGCATCGTCTTCAGGCGTTGGCGACGCCCGCGTGCTCGCGAGCAGACGCCACGCGTTCAGAAAACGATCTTGGACTTCTTGTTGCTGCCGAACCTCCCCACGCACCCAAATCTGATCAGCGCAACGCTGCCTAGCGTCCATCGCAACGCAAAGGCTCAAGCCGTACCCCCATCGATCATTGTAGAAGGAGGCAGCAGGATGCGTCGCGTACCTAAACTCATACTCGGTTGCGCCACTCGCGAGCGCGCATCGAAAACGCACCGACGCACCCGACGCTCGCTGCGAATTGTCTTCTACGGGCCGCGCACCACCAGGAACTCGACAGGCCCAGAAGTTTTGCCGTGCAAAGCTATCTACCAGCGCCACGGATTCGAGCGCGTCCAGCGGCGCTAGCGCCGTTGGCGACTGAGCCGTGGCGGCGCCAGCGGCACCCGCCATCGCAATCATCGCAAACACAAAGGCCTTCAGTGCTTCCCCGAATCTGCGCTCGGCGCAGCCCGACTTGACGCAATCCATCATTGGCCGTTCGCCGCCATCGCCGCCTCCCATTCGTAAATTCGATCCCGCGCCGCGCGTGCGTCGGACGCGTTCGGCGCCAGCACGAGATACATGCGCATGCGCCTGATCGCGCTCGGGTAGAATTCAAGATCGCCCAACAACAGAGCTTGATTGAACTGGCCATCCGCCCATCTTGGCGCCGCGTTCAGCGCCGCAGTGTAGAGATCGGCCGCATCCAGCGTTCGGTTCTCGCGAATGGCAAGCTCCACCTGGACTTGCGTCCGGCGCAGGCCTTCTTGAACATCGGGCGTAATCGCCGGCGCACTCTGAAGTTCGTCCCGCACCGTCGCTTCGTCCGGCGACTGCAGCGCGTTGGCGCGCGCGAGCACGGTCCAGATCGTAACGAACTGACGAACAACTTCGCGCCGATACCTAGCCGTCGAGTTTTGACAGGAAAGGTTGGCTTCCGTCTGCATACGCCCATAGTACGGCCCCCCGTCGCGGGTCGCGCAAAGATGGAGCCGGTCATTTTGCGAAATCGCGCTGAGCGCAACGGCCTGTCTCGGCCCATACCGGAGCAGCACTGGCTCGGCGGCGTTGGCGCACCGCACCCGCACGCCGAAACCGGTTGCGGTCGCTGAAATCTGCGCGCGGCCATCAACAAACGCGCAGAGGTCTACGCCGTCAGCGCCAAGCAGACGCTCTAACGCAACCGCGGCCCGCGGCAGTGATCCGACCGCCTCTAACTCTTGCTGTGGGGGCGACCACGGTTCGTCGGCGGCTGCCAGCGAAGGCGAAAACGCGAGCGCCAAGATTATCGAAGCCGCCGCGCCTCGCACGCAGCGCCTCGTGCGCTGGTCACACGCTACCTTTGTCGCCAAAATTGCGAGCGCCATCGTCTTCCCCAATGGCTGCAACACTCGCAGATCGGCCTGTGCGACGCCACGGCAATCTGTCCGCAAGCCGCCGGTCAAACGGTTGACCGACTAAGGTAGGGTCCACGGCTTGGCGGCCGCATTTGCCTCGCACCTGCATCAATCCCGAGAAGCTAATCCCAAATCGTTTCGCCAACCCGCCGCCGCAAAGCTCGCCCACGCCGTCGCCATGACCGCCCGGCCGGCGGAACGCGCAAGGTGAAAATCGTCTCCCCGCCCCGCTCGCGCGGGCTATCGGTCCGCGCGTGCCGCGCGAACGCGGGCCCCACCATTTTCACCTTGCCCGTCCCGCCTCAATGGCCGGGCGCTTTAAGCGCCGTCGCGGGCGAGCCCCGCGGCTCCGGGATCAGCCGGAAACGCTCGCAGGAGTTCTTCTCATGACCAACCGCGTCACCCTCATCGGCAAACTCGTCGACGCCCCCAAGATCCGCACCATCGAAGCGCGCGGCGGAACCATTGAAATCGTCTCGCTCTGGATCGAAGCGCCAAGCGGCGAACGCGCCGACCGCTTCACCGTCGAGATCAACTGCCCGAAGGCTGCGGCCGCAGCCAAGGCGATGCGCGCCGGCGTCATCGCCGACATTTCCGGTCAGCTCCGTCATGACCGCTGGAAGGACAAGGCGTCGGGCAAATGGACCGGCAAGGTGTTCGTCGCTGTCGATCCGGGCGAAGGTCACGTTCGCTCCAAGGGCCTGGCCGAAACCGCTGAGGCGGCGTGAGGCGCCACTGCTGGCGTCGCTTCGGCGGCGCCAGCTCTTTTCGCTGCCATCAACCGTCAAGGAGCGGCTCGATGCCCCGCCTTTATCTCAATGCGCGCGAGTACGACGCGCTGCTCAAATTCCAGCGCGGCAAATGCTGTGTGCGTGGCTGCAAGGCGACCGAAGGCCTGATTGCCGAGCACTCGACACCGAACGCTGTGTATCCCGGTAAGCCGGATCAGCTCATGTGCCGACCGTGCCATAAGGTGAAGACGCTTCGGGATGTGAAAGCGATCGCCAAGATGAAGCGGCTCAATGGAACGACCATGTCTCAGTATGAGCGGCGGAAGAAATATGGGGCGAAGCTGAGAGGTCGAGGCTTTGAGAAGCGGGAATGACCGGGCGCCTCCCGCGCTTTTTCCGGGCTCTCGTCGCTGCGCGACCGCGCCGCGCGGCAACTAAACTTGGCGCGTCGCGGCCCTTCGGGCGTCGATCCCTGGCGCGCTCAACTTCTGATTTGCACCTGGACCAGGCATATGCTAAGGCATAGGCCGCTTTGGAGAAACGAGCCGTGACTGCCGAACGCAGGGTTAAGATATTCAAGAATGGGCGCAACCAGGCCGTTCGAATTCCGCGGGAATTCGAACTTCCTGGCGAAGACGCCGTCATGCGCAAAGAGGGCGAACGGTTAGTGATCGAGCCGGCGGCGCCGCCGTCGCTGCTGGCACTGCTTCGGACGCTTAAGCCGATCGACGAGGATTTCGCACCGATCCCCGACCCCGCGCCGGAGCCCCTGGATCTTTGAGCGCGCAGTTTCTCCTCGACACAAATATTGTCTCCGACCTTGTGCGCAACCCGCAGGGTCGCACCTCGGCGAAGATTGCCGAGCTTGGCGAAGATGCAGTAGCGACCAGCATCATCGTGGCGGCCGAGCTTCGCTATGGCGCGGCGAAAAAAGGATCGCAGCGCTTGGCGGCGCAACTTGAAGCAATACTTGCGGCCCTAGAAATCGTTCCTTTGGAACCGCCTGTCGACGCCACCTACGGCGCAACGCGCGTTGCGCTTGAGGCAGCAGGCACGCAGATAGGCGCAAACGATCTGCTCATCGCTGCCCAAACGCTGGCTCTCGACATGGTGCTGGTGACGAATAACGAGCGCGAGTTTAAACGTGTCGATGGGCTGAAGGTCGAGAATTGGCTGCGATAAAATAGCGGGCTGGGGCTGCGAGCGTGGGCAATTTCGATTTTCTGTCTCAGCATGATGAACGGCTTGCCTACCAGACGACGCGAAATGCCGGCTCGGGTAACAATCAACCCGCGCTCAACAAAGATCGCGTGCAACGCCTCCCTATTCCGCTCGCACCAGTGGAAGAGGCATTTGAGATTGCACGGATTATCGCGGCAGCGTTCTCTTGGTTCGATACGGTGACCGATGAGCACGCGCACGCAGCTAAGCTCCTACCCAAACTCGAACAAGCCCTCCTCGCCAAGGCGTTTCGCGGCGAGCTAGTCCCGCAAGACCCCGCCGACGAACCCGCGTCGGTGCTGCTTGAGCGGATCCGGGCGGAGCGCGAGGGCTGCATCAAGGTCAGGCGCGTCGCCAACTGAGAGGAGCGGGTCAATTGGCCAAGCGCATTTCCCGCACGCTCTTTGACCTTCACGCGATCGGAACGCGGCGCGCGCTTGTCCGTCAGTATTCAACGGAATGCTCCTGGTGGAGCGACCTCGACGACCTCGTGTTCGGCACGGTGATCCTTGATCACACAGATCAGGATTACGGCTGGATTCTTCTCGTCCGTGATGGCGTAGGCCGGTTTAGATGCGCTAATCTCGAAACCGATATTGCCACCGAGCGACGGGCGACCGCTGCACTTCGGATCGCGATTGCAGAGACTGTTCGCGATTCCGCATTTACGGGATTCGCACTTCAAGGCGACGAGCCTTCCAGGATTGTTGACCTGCTTGAAGACAGGGGCATTCCGGATGAGAAGTTGCACCGGAACTACCTCATCCTGCGCGATGAAGTGTCGAAGGCGCCGTCCCGAAAGGTGATCGAAGCTATATCACCGTGGCTCGTTTCTTCAGACCCGCACCTCGTCAAAGAATTTCAGGAAAGCCAGTTCGACCAGCGGCTTTGGGAAATCTACCTGTGGGCGATGTTTCGAGACCAAGGTTATGACGTTGAACACGCCGAGGCGCCGGACCTCAAGGTCAGCAGTCCTTGGTTTCGTTTCAGTGTCGAGGCGACAACGGTCGCACCTTCAACGTCAGGCCCGCTCGCCGATCATCCTAAGCCGACGACTCCGGCCGACATATCCGAGTTCCTCCACGGCTACATGGCGATCAAATTCGGCTCGGCGCTAACGTCGAAACTTAACAAGAC
This sequence comes from Hyphomonadaceae bacterium, assembly GCA_033764855.1. Taxonomy (GTDB): domain Bacteria; phylum Pseudomonadota; class Alphaproteobacteria; order Caulobacterales; family Aquidulcibacteraceae; genus Vitreimonas. Next base: position 10,377 of record JANRIP010000036.1, read on the forward strand.
GGACGCCCAGGGCCGCCACTATTGGGAGAAACCCGGCTTCGAGGATATTCCTTTCGTCATCGCGGTCGCAGATTTCCATCACGACTCCGACTTCGAACGCCTTGGCCCAATGACGTACAGCCAAGGCGGTCTCTACGCCTACATTTTCGGCCGGAGGATGGGCACCATCGAGAAGAATGGAAAGCTGGTTGGGTACAGCGAGCCCATCGAGCAGCACACCTATAACGGCAAGGTCGTGCCAACGGGCTTCTTCCGTTTACCCAAGGCGGAGAATGTGTCCGCCGTGTTTTCTCGAACGCCGCGACGCTTGCAAAATTTGATCGCATTGGCGTGCTTGCTGGCTTCGCCCCTCCCGATCACAGCTATATCCGCTTCGGACAGACCTTTGATCCAGACCCGGATGCGTTTGTCGGAAAGCCATTCAGCATCGACGTCACCGACTCCAGCTACGAAGAATTCTGGGGCGACGAACTACAAGTGTTCCATAATCCGAATGCCAAGCGTCCCCTGAATTGGGAGGCGTTTCCCGACGCCGTTCAATTCGGCTCTGTCGATGGAGAGATGATTTCACGCGATCGCCCTGGCCGCGTACTAAGCTCCGCCACTATCGTGCTGCACAAAAAGCGTTGATCGATGGACTCGTTGTGCGCTGCGGCGGCGGCGGGTCAGATTGCGGCTTCAGAACATATGCGGTACATTAACCCCTGGCGCTACATATTGAGGCCTCAGATGCCATCGCCCACAAGAGGTGCTTCGCCCGGTGAATCGGCATAGGTTGCGTTGGGGAATTGGGTAAGGCGATGGCGCGCGGCGAGCTCGTTAAGAAATTGTTTGCCAGTCGCGGGCGCGACGATGAATTCCGCGCGGTCGCAGAGCTCATCATCGGCGAGGAAGAGCGCAAAGGAAACGCCGCGCTCGCTAAAAGCCTACGCAAAGTGCTCGACGCGAAGTCAGAGCCATCGACGCCACGAGGCCCGAAGGCGCTTGCGCCCCTCATTCCATTTCCTGATCCAGCATCGGACCTTGTCGAACGCATCGAGCCGTCACGCGTCGCGGCTGATGTGATCTTGTCGCGCGAGAATGTGTCGATCTTCAAAGGCCTGCTAGAGGAGTTCCGGCGCTCCGACGATATCTTGCGCAAAGGATTGCCTGTTCGGTCGCGACTGCTTTTTTGTGGGCCTCCAGGCACGGGCAAGACGCTTTCAGCAGAGGTCTTCGCTGCGGAGCTGAAGCTGCCATTGTTCGTCGTCAAGCTCGATCGCTTGATGTCGTCTTATCTCGGCGAGACGGCTGGCAATGTGCGGAAGGTGTTTGAGTTTGCGCGCACGCAACCGTGTGTGCTCTTCCTCGACGAATTCGACGCCGTCGCGCGCGCGCGCGACGACACCTCAGAGCACAGCGAATTGCGACGCGTCGTCAACAGCCTGCTCTTGTTCATCGAGCGCATCAAACCGAACGGCTTCATGATCGCCGCCACCAATCTGGAAAGCGTCTTGGACGAGGCGGTGTATCGCCGATTTGACGAGGTCGTGTGGTTCGATCTTCCGACGAAGGCGCAGATCGCACAGTACGTGAAGCGCAAGTTCCGAAGCGTCCAGACCTCGTTTGACCCGACGACTTTGGTTGACACGATGGCAGACTATTCGCTTGCGGAGATTGAGCGCGCGTGCGTTCAAGCCATCAAGGCACCCATCATAGCGCGGCGCGAGAAAGTCGATGAAACCGACTTGCGCGCAGCGATCAAGGACATGAACCGTCGACGCAAGGGAATGGCGCGTCTGAAATCCAAGTGAGGCAACCGTGGCGCGATATGACCATCTTCGCCTCACGAGGCTGCCAGAGCGACTGGAGCGCAGAAAGCGCCCTGGATTTGGGTCCGCCCCGGAACGTGATCCATCCGTGCATGGCCCCCGTCTGAAGCGGGAAGTTGATGCGGTCCTCACTGATTTTCGACGCACGCGCCCGGCTGCGATCCATCCCTCCCTGATCCTTCGGGTCAGAATGGACTCGCTAGTGACTGAGGACCAGTGGGCGTCTATTGGACTCACGCTGCTGGCCAGTGACCCGGACCGCAGCCTTGTTCTGTTCGCAAGCGAACAGGACCTTCGTACGTTTCAACAAAGACTGGCGGCGTACAGCGGTCCCGTCCCGCAGGGGCAAGCCAATCCGCCTTATGCGGGATTCGTCGCATCGATTGCTTCGGTGGAGTCTGTCGGCCCCGGCGACCGGATCGGTCGCCGTTTCAAGGATGAGGGATTCGCGGGGCCGGACGACTTTGATCCCAGCGCCAGCCATGTCGTTGACATTGAACTCTGGGATCTCGGTACGCGAGCAGCGCGCGAGTCGAAGCTTGACCAGATCGAAGCGTTCGTCACCGCCGCCGGCGGGGCAGTGCTTGATCGTTACCTCGGCCCTTCCATCTCGCTTACCCGCGTGCGCGTAGTTGGGGGCACCATCCGCGATCTGCTCGACGTTCCGGAAATTGCTGCGATCGACCTGCCGCCATCTTTGGATTCAGAGACATCAACGCGCCTTGAACTCAGCCTGCCGGAGACGCCGCCGCTTGGCGCCATCCCTCCAAACGCACCTCTCATCGGTATCATTGATAGCGGCGTAAATGACCATCCGCTGATCGCGGACGCCATCATTGGCGCGATCTCAGTCCCAGACTCCCTCGGTACGGCCGACGAATGGGGGCACGGCACTCGCGTCGCCGGCGTCGCGATGTTTGGCGATCTCAGCGCCCAACTCGACAACGGCCTTCTGCAGCGACCGTTTCGTCTGTGCTCGGCGCGCGTCGTCAACGATCACGGCGACTTTGATCCAGGAACGCTTGTCCCGTCGATCATGCGTCAAGCCATCACGGGCCTCCACAGTCAGTTCGGATGCCGCATCTTCGTAATCCCTCTTGCCGACAGGCATCGGATTTATGATGGCGGCAAGGTTGGCGCCTGGGCGGCCACGCTCGACGAGATTGCGCGGGAACTGGATGTGCTCATCATCTGCGCCACCGGCAATCGCGTGCCGCGCGCGGGAGAAGCACTCGAAGAAGCCATAACGGAGTATCCACGCTACTTGAGTGAGGACTCCAATAGGCTCTTTGAGCCCGCGGGCGCCATCAATGCGGTGACGGTGGGCGCACTTGCTCATGGGCCAGGCCTGAGCGCGACCAACGCATCGGAAGCGAACATTCGGCCAATCGCACAGGCGCTTGAACCTGCACCATATACACGCATCGGTCCCGGCCCCGAAGGAGCGATCAAGCCTGATTTCGTGGAAGTCGGCGGCACACTGGTCTTTGATCCGGTTGTGCGCCAATTGCTGCCGGGCGCAGATCTCCCGAGCGCGGGTATTCTGACGCTCCATCATTTGCCTGTGGACCGCCTATTCGCTGCGGCGTCTGGCACATCCTATTCAGCGCCGCGCATCGCATTCAAGGCAGCATCGCTGTTGGCGCGCCTCCCCGGCGCGTCCGCCAACCTTCTAAGGGCCCTGCTCGCTATTTCCGCTGACATTCCGGAAGCAGCACGCGAGCGGTTGGACGCCATAGACGACGAACTGACAGTTCGCGTGTGCGGCCATGGCACACCCGATGTTGAGCGGGCCGCATTCTCTGATGATCCGCGGCTCATCCTCTACGCGGAAGATGAACTCGCGCTCGATCATTTCGCAATCTACGAAATTCCCGTGCCGCCAACCTATCAGAACGAGGCTGGGCGGCGTCATCTGCGCGTTGCGTTGTCGTATGATCCACCCGTTCGGCACACGAGGTCAGATTATGCAGGCGTCGGAATGAACTTCCGCGTCTTTCGCGGATGCGATCCAACGCTTTTGTTTGAGCATTTCAAGCGGCGGACCAAAGAAGACGGAGCGTTCCCAGAAATCGAAAACCGCTTCGGATGCAAACTTGAACCAGGTCCGCGAACGCGCGAAACCGGCCCGCTTCAATGTGCAGAGGTAATCTACAGGCGTGATTTGAGCGCTTACGGAGACGTCTATCATCTCGTCGTGCGCTGCGAAGCGGGCTGGGCGGCAGAACGCGTGACACATCAGCGCTTCGCCATCTGCGTTGAACTCGCGCACGAAAAGCCTATCCAACTCTACGCGCGAGTCAGGGAACGGATTCGGGCGTAGTCGGGTGAGATTTGCACTGCGTCCGTGCTGCCCCGTGAGAGTCCCGCTTAGCTCCGCGAAAACGCCAGCAACGGCGCAATGTCCCCACGGTCGGCCGCCTGGAGCGCGGCGACGTAGGCGCGGCGGGTCTCGGCGATGGCGACGAGATTGGCGCTGCCCCAGGTGAAACGTGGTTGGCCAAGCTTTTGGGCAAGCAGGTCGGCGGCGAGGCGCGAACAGCGGCCATTGCCGTTCGGAAACGGGTGGATTGCGACCAGCCGGTGATGGAAGCGGATGGCGATCTCGTCGGGCGGATAGGATTGATGCTCGACCCAGTATTTGGCGTCGTCGAGCAGCATGCGGAGGTCGGGCGCGATCTTCCAAGGCTCGACGCCGATATTGCGCTCGGTGGTGCGGAACTGCCCGGCCCAGCGCCAGACATCGCCATACATGCGCTTGTGCAGCGCGCGGATGAAGTCCTCGGTGAGGATGTCGTGGCGGGCGCGCGGATTGAACGCCCAGCGGTCGCCCTGATCGATATTGACCTGCTCGGCCTCGTTCAGTTCGCGCCGGAGCGTGATGTAGCTCGGGATGAGCCCATCACGCTCCTCTGGCGCCAAGGGCGTGTTGGCGTCGTCATCGCCGTCAAACAGCGGGTCATCGCTCATGGCGCATCCCACAGTCGGCGCGGATCGCCGGCGAGGATGTCCAACGCGAGCCGTTCGCGCTCGGCTTCAAGGTCGCGCTTGTCCAAGGCCTGGTTCTCCAGACGCATGGACTGATGCGTGCGCTTGAGTTGCGCATCGGCCTGGGCGCGAGCTCGCGCCTTCAGCATCTCGTCGAGCGGTTCATTCGGGACGAGCGCATAAACCAGGGTGCAGTCGAGCCCCTCCGCAACACGGCGCAGCGTCGCGAGCGTGAGAGCGTGTTCGGCCTCATCCTTTTCGATGCGGGCGATGCGGGATTGGGAGACGCCGATCCGCGCCCCGAGCTGGGCGGCGGTCATACCCAAAGCCTCACGGACAGCCTTGATCCAGCCGCGCGCCGGGCGCGCGAACTCAGGCGCCTTGCGCAAAGGGGCAAGACGGCGCTCAAGCTGTTTGCGAGCGAGGCTCTCGGCGGAAACGGTAGAAGGCATATGTTCTAAGTCCTGAGACAGGGCATAACATATATATTCTTTCTAGTTCGTTTCAATAGAATATATGTATTCTACTTCCAAGTGGTCCTCCGGCTGAGAATCCCACCCACCCGCCCTGACGCACGCGCCATGGGTCGCTTGCGGTCCGCTGGCGGGTGCGGGAGATCACGCGCCAGCAACCTGTGCATAAGTTGTGGATGGATTTGGGCGACCCGACGGCACCGCCGCCGGCCGGGCTGTCGTGGCTACGCCACCGAGCCTCGCTCCGCGGGTCTCGGCCATCCGGCTTCCATCCCTGTCGCAAGACCCCGCCCACCCGCCCCATTGGCCTGTCGGCGAGCGCCAGAGGCGTGAGCGCTTGAACCGGCGAACACGGAGACAGAACCTACCGGCCCATGAAGTACCGGCCCATGAAGCGCCATTCCCTGATCGCTCTTGCTGTCTGCGCCAGCGCGGTTGCGCTCTTGGCGGCAGGCGAACTCAATCGGCGCGATGTCGTTTTGTACAATGCCACGCCCTCAGTCCCGGCCGGCTTCTATGTGCGATCCGATGCACTGGTTCACGAGGGCGCATTCGTGACGGTGCGGGCGGCGGACGTGGCGGGAGACTATGCCGCCGTCCGTCAGTTCACCGACACCGGAGATCGCTTCATCAAGCGCGTTGCAGCACGCGAAGGCGACCGGGTGTGTGCTGAAGGTGAACGCGTGAGCGTGGGAGCGGAGACTCTCCCCAGGGCGAGGCGCGACAGCGCAGGGCGTGCGCTGCCGACGTGGGAAGGCTGCCATGTCTTACAGGCAGGCGAACTCTTCCTGATGGGTGAAACGCCGGACAGTTTTGACAGCCGATATTTCGGCATCGTTCGCGAAGGCG
>JANRIP010000043.1:0-219004 GCA_033764855.1 Hyphomonadaceae bacterium
GTACACCATGGCGTGGGCGGAGACGCAGGATCGCTTCGACGAGGTGGTCGAGGAGAAGGGCGTGAAGCTCTTGATCGAGCCCATGGCCATCATGTACCTGCTCGGCACCGAGATGGACTACCAGACCGACAAGCTCGCCTCGCAGTTCGTGTTCAACAACCCGAACCAGAAGAGCGCCTGCGGCTGCGGCGAGAGCGTCAACCTGATGCCGGTCTCCAAGGAGGCGCTCGAAGCGCTCAAGGGCTGAGGTCCAGACTGCGGTCGTGGACGGTGCTTGGGCGGGGCGCCGGGGCCCATGCCGCGTGGTGCCGCACCTTGACCGAGGTCAACGCGGCCGGCCGGGTCGCCGCCGACTACTCTGCGCGTCGCCCGGAGAACGCGCATGATCTGGAATTCGGCCTATTACTGGGGCATCCCCGCAAAGGTTCTGCATTGGGTCGCGGCCATCCTCGTCGCGGTGCTGTTCGTGCACGGCAACATCTGGCTCGACGACTGGGACGAGCGTGGGCTGGCCGGCCGCGGCGCGCTCGCCTGGCATGCCGCGGCGGGCATGACGCTCGCCGTGGTGATGCTGGGGCGGCTCTTGTGGCGCTTCGTCAATCGCACGCCGATGATGCCGGCGGCGACGCCTGATTGGGAGAAGCGGGCGGCGCATTGGGCCCACGCCGCGCTCTATGCGGTGACGTTCGTCGTCGCGCTGACCGGGTGGCTGTCGACCGCTGCGGTCCGTCCGCCAATGCCGTCGCGTGTGCTCTGGCTGTTTGAGATCGCCGCGCCCGCCTTCGACGGCGGCAAGCTCGTCCGCGAGCTCCACGAGCTCGCCGCCGACATGCTGATCGTGCTCGCCGCGGCGCACGCCTTGGCTGCGCTGTGGCACCACTTCGTGAAGCGGGACAGCGTGCTGCGGCGGATGCTGATGCGGGGGCGCGTCAGGCAGCGGTGAGCGGTTTGCCGATCGGATCGGGCGATATAGTCTTCGATCCATGACCGCGAGCGCTGGGTTCATCGAGATGCTGAGGGATGCCCTGCAGGGGGCGGGGCCCGTCGTGTTCAAGCGCATGTTCGGCGGGGCCGGTGCCTACGCGGACGGAGCCATGTTCGCGCTCGTCGCCGACGACGTGCTCTACTTGAAGGCAGACGAGACGACGCGCGCGGCTTTCGAGGCCGAGGGCATGGGACCTTTCGTCTACGACGGCAAGGGCAAGCCGATCGCGATGAGCTACTGGAGGGTTCCGGAGCGGCTCTACGACGACCCCGACGAGATGGCGGAATGGGCGCGACGCGCAATCGGCGTCGCGCGGCGGGCAGCGGTGGCGAAGGCTCGGACGGCTCAGGCTCGTGCGGAGAAGTCCCGCCCGCCCGGCCGCTCGAAGCGGAGCAGCCGATGAAGAAACGGGCCGCCTCGAGGGCAGCCCGTTCGATCGTTCGATTTCGATGAGGCCGCCGACGGCCGCGCGCTATTCGCTCGCCACCTTCACCGGGCGGGCGGATTTGCGCAGGAACGCGGGGACGTTGTCGGCGAAGCCGCCAGAGCCGCCGGGCGCGCTGCCGGCGGGCTTGACGCGGCTCTGACGTGGCGGTTCGCCGCCGGCGTGGCGCGTGGTGTCCCGATGCTGGGGTTGTGCGTCGCGCTGTGGCCGCGCCTCGCGATGATCGCGATCCCGCGGTTGGTCGCGGTGTCGCTGTGGCGGCTGCGGATTGCGTTCGGGCCGCTGCTCGTGGGTGCGCTCACGGGGCTCGCGGGGCGGCCGGTCGCCACGCGGCGTGCGGCTCTCGCGCTCGCCGCCGCGCGGCTCGCGGTCCTCGCGCGGAGGACGCGGGGCGCGGCCGCGGTCGGAGTGGCGCGGCTCGCCACTCTCGGGCCGAGGCGCGCGCTCGGGCCGAGGTGCAGGGCGGCTCTCGGCGACACGCGGTTGGGGTGCATCGTCCGCAACGGGCACGGAAGCCTCGGAGCCCGCTGTGGCGGTGAACTCGTGGCGCAGGCCCTCGCCGCGATCGACGCGGCGCGGTTGTTCGGAACGGGGCCGATCAGACTGGGACCGTTCAGAATGGGGCCGATCGGAGCGGTTGCGATCGCCTCCCCGGCCGCCATCCCGGCGTCCCTCGGCCCGCCCTTCTGACTTGGCCTCGCCGCGTCCGCGCTCACCACCGGGTCGGCGGGCGTCGCCGCCGCGACCGCCACGCCCGCGCCGGCGCTTGCCGGCGTTGGCGTAGTCGTCCTCGGTCGGAGCGTCACCCAGCCAGACGGCGGGTTCGCCGGTGATCTTCTCGATCTCCTTGAGCAGCTTGAGATCCTCGGCCGTGACGAGGGACGCGGCGTAGCCCGACTTGCCGGCGCGGCCGGTGCGGCCGATGCGGTGGACATAGTCGTCGCCCTGCCACGGCAGGTCGTAGTTGAAAACGTGGCTGACATCGGGAATGTCGAGACCGCGCGCAGCAACATCGCTGGCGATCAGGAACTGCAATTCGCCAGAGCGGAAGCGGTCGAGTGTTTTGGTGCGCAAACTCTGCTCGAGATCGCCGTGGAGCGGCGAAGCGTTGAAGCCGTGGCGCTTGAGACTAAGCGCGACCACGTCGACGTCGGTCTTGCGGTTGCAGAAAATGATGCCGTTCTTCACATCGCCACTGGTCAAAGCCGCCCGCAACGCCGCGCGCCGCGTGCGCGGATCGCCGCCAGGGATTGGAATGATGCGCTGATCGATCGTGCTGGCGGTCATGGCTGGCCGCGTGGCTTCGATGCGCTTGGGGCTGGAGAGGAATTGCTCGGTAAGGCGGGTAATCTCTGGCGGCATGGTGGCGGAGAAAAACAGCGTCTGGCGCGTGAACGGCGTCAGTTTGAAGATGCGCTCAATGTCGGGAATGAAACCCATGTCGAGCATGCGGTCGGCCTCATCGACCACCATCACTTGCACGCCGGTGAGCAAAAGCTTGCCGCGCTCGAAGTGATCGAGCAGGCGCCCTGGCGTTGCGATCAGCACATCGACGCCGCGCGCCAGCAGCGCGTCTTGATCGCCGAACGAAACGCCGCCAATCAGCAGCGCCTTCGTCAACTTTTGGTACTTACCGTATTTGTCGAACGCCTCGGCGACTTGCGCGGCGAGTTCGCGCGTCGGCTCCAGGATCAAGGTGCGCGGCATGCGCGCGCGCGAGCGGCCTGACGCCAGGATGTCGATCATGGGTAGGGTGAAGCTGGCGGTTTTGCCAGTGCCGGTTTGGGCGATGCCGAGCACATCGCGGCCCTTCAGTACTTCGGGGATGGCCGCGGCCTGGATCGGGGTCGGCGTATTGTAGCCGGTCTCTTTCACCGCACGCAGCGTGTCGGGCGAAAGGCCCAAATCGTCGAAGGTGATGGAGGGGGTGGTGGAATTTTCTGCGCCTTCGGGCGCGGTATCAGAACTCATTCAATCTCACTTTGCGCGAACGGCTCTCGGGCGCGAGGCGTCGAGAGGTTCGGGACTTCATTTGTCGCTTAAGCCGGTTTCCGGATCGAAACGGGGGCGTCAGCGAGGGCGAGCACGCCCTCGGGCGCGCACAACGGACTGCATGCATGTGGTGGCGTTTGCGGAAAAAGTCAACTTTTACGCGGGCTCTTAACTCTCTTCTCCAGCGGGCGCAGGCGCCAGGGACGCGGCGGCGCGATCCGAACCGGCAGCTCCCGCGTATCTCGCCGAACTATGTCAATCATGCTGACCGCCTCGCTTCTTATCAACATTATTGTGCTCGTGCCCGTGCTGCTTGTGATTGCGGCGAACGGGCAGGCTGCAGAGCGCGCCTGGGGGCAAGACACAGCCGCTCGGCGCATTCTTTCGGCCATCTACGCGGCGATATTGGTGGCGAGCGTGCTGCTGCTGGCGGCTATAATATCAGGCCGAGAAGTCTTGGCTTGGGCGCAGGCGCTGCTGGGCCTGCAGATCGTGTACAAGGTTTTGACGGTTCCTTTGGTTGGCCTGCGTAATCCCGTCATTCTCTCAAACCTCGCCATCGCTGCTGTTCACGCAGCGACGCTGGCAGTCACTGCGATTTCCTAGCCGCCGCAGTTCGTTCAATCCATCAACTGCTGCGTAAGGTAAGTGTATTCCAGCGCAAGCCGGCGCGCGGTTTCATTGAGATTGGCGGCCGCTGAGTGTCCGCCATCGATATTTTCATAATAGAGCGCGGGCAGGCCCAGTTCGCGCAGGCGCGCGACATACTTGCGGGCGTGACCTGGATGGACGCGGTCGTCCTTCGTGGAGGTGAGCACGAAGGGCGTCGGAAAATCTGCGCGTGCTCGCAGGTTCTGGTAAGGCGAAATGGTTTCGAGAAAGGCGCGCTCGGTTGGGTTAGAGGGCGAGCCGTACTCACCGACCCATGAAGCGCCGGCGAGCAATTGATCGTAGCGCAGCATGTCCAAGAGCGGCACTTGCACCACGGCCGCGTTGACCATTTCCGGATGCTGATTCAGCATCACGCCCATGAGCAGGCCGCCATTGGAGCCGCCCATAATGCCGAGCCGACGCGGGCCGGTGATGTTGCGGTTCACCAAATCCTGCTCCACCGCATAGAAATCATCGAAGATGCGCTGGCGATTGGTGGTGAGGCCAGCTTGGTGCCAGGCGGGGCCGAACTCGCCGCCGCCGCGTATGTTGGCGAGCACATAGACGCCGCCGCGCTCGAGCCAGAGTTTGCCGGTATTGGCGATGTAGCTGGGCAGTTCCGAAACCTGAAAGCCGCCATAGGCGTAGAGCAAAGTCGGATTGCGGCCATCGAGGGCCATGTCGTGCGGGCGGACGACAAAATAGGGCACTTGCGTGCCATCGCGGCTGGTCGCTTCAAATTGCTCAACGACGAAACGCGAGGCGTCAAACTGCGCCGGCAATGCGCGCACGGGGCGCGGGATGGTGGCTCCATCATCGAGCGCGTAGAGCGTGCTTGGCGTAAGGAAATCTTCGAACACGGCGAAGGCTTGGCTGTCAGTCGGCGAGGCGCCGGCAAAGCTCACGGAGCCATTTGGCGGGAGCGCGATTTGGGTTTGGGTCCAGGCGCCATGCTCGGGTGCGAAGCGCAGAATGCGGCCGCGCACATTGGAATATCCGGCGACCAGTACAGCGTCGCGCGTTACGGCGACTGCTTCAATCGAGTCGCGCGGGCCCGGCGCGGTGAGCAGCGTCACGCGCGGCGAGGGGCCGGTTGCGGTATCGAGGGCGATGGAGATGAGCGCGCCATTGGGAAATTGCGCGGCTCCGCCAATGGCGCCTTGCGGACTCCAATCTTGCTGCAGCGTGACGAGCAATTGGCCGTGGAACAGTCCCTGCACGCTGGCTTTCGGCGGCAATGTTAGGCGTTGCGGCGCCCCATCCTCGGGCAGCAAGAAGCTCGCAGACTCGAAAAAGGTGATGGCTTGCGTCACGACTGGGAGGCGGCGACCATCGACGTCCTGCAGTATGCCGGCGAAAACGCCAACATCCGTGCGCGCGCCGCGCATGAATTCAGTCGCGGCGCTGAGGGCTTGTCCACGCCGAAGGCGCTTCACGATGAAGGGATAGCCGCTTTCCGTCATCGAGGGAGCGTCGTTCTCTGGCCCCCAATCGGTGGCGACCAGCAGAGTGTCGGCGTCGGCCCAGGCAATTTGTGATTTCGCGTCGGGCAGCGCAAAGCCGCCTTCGACAAAAGCGCGCGCTTCAATGTCATATTCGCGCCAAGTGGTGGCGTCCTTGCCGCCATCGGAGAGCGAGACCATGCAGCGCGTGCTCCCCTCTAAGCAGTCCACGCCTTTGAATACCCAATTGGCGTTTTCCGCCCTCGCGAGCGCGTCAATGTCGAGAAGGGTTTCCCAGCGCGGCGCGTTGGCGGCGTAGTCAGCCAGCGGTGAGCGGCGCCAGATGCCGCGCACGTGCGTCTCGTCTTGCCAGAAATTGTAGAGATAGCCGTCGCGCACCGCGCCGAGGGCAAGCCGATCCTGGCTGGTGGCGATGGCGAGGGCGTCGGCGCGCAGGGCCGCAAAGCGCGGATCGCCTTCCAGCTGGGCCAGGGACTGGGCGTTTTGTTCGCGCACCCAGGCGAGGGCCCGCTCCCCTTCCACCTCTTCGAGCCACAGATACGGATCGTTATCGGATCGAACGTTAGGCATGGTCGAGCAAGACCCCAAGAAGGCGGCGGCGAGGGCGAAGGCGGCATAGGTGAGAAGGCGCATGGGCGGGATCAAGCCAAACGCCGCAGGCTGGCTCAAGGTGTTTGCGACGGGATTTTGCACCAACTCGCGACGCACCCCATAATAGGAACAACATGCGCTATCTGAAGATGAATGGATGCGGCAATGATTTCGTGATCCTCGATGCGAGGTCGCGCGGGGCGTTGCCTCTGTCAGAGGCGCAGGCCCGCGCCATTGCTGACCGCAAGACCGGCGTTGGCTGCGATCAGGTGATCGCGGTGGAGCGCTCGATTCGCGGCGACGCCTATATGCGGATCTGGAACGCCGATGGCGCGCAGGTGGATGCGTGCGGCAACGCCACACGCTGCGTCGCCTGGATGCTGATGGAGGAAGGCGGCGCCAATTCGCGCCGCATCGAAACCGGCGCCGGCATGCTTTATGCCGAACGCAAGGGCGACAAGATCATCAGTGTCGATATGGGCTCGCCCCTCTTGCGCTGGGAGGAAATTCCGCTCGCGCGCACTATGGATACAGCGCGGCTGGATTGGACGGTGGGCGGGCTTGAGGCGCCGGGCGCCGTCAATATGGGCAATCCCCACGTCGTGTTCTTTGTGAATGATCTTCTAGCCACCCCAATCGAAACACTGGGGCCGGCGATCGAGCACGATCCGATGTTTCCGCAAAAGGTGAATGTGGGCTTCGCGCACGTGCGCTCGCCGACTCAAATTCGCCTGCGCGTCTGGGAGCGCGGCGCGGGGCTGACCAAGGCTTGCGGCACGGGCGCCTGCGCGGCGGTGGTGGCCGCGCACAGGCAGGGCCGCGCTGAGCGCGAGGTGGATGTCATCGTCGATGGCGGGGCGCTGCATATTGAGTGGCGCGCCGGGGATGACCGCGTCGTCATGACCGGGCCGGTTGAACTCGAGGGCTCGGGCGAACTCACGCCAAGTTGAAGCCGCTGCCGGCGCTCCCCTTTTGCGCGGAAGCGCGCTAGGCTGACGTTCATGCGTCCCGTTCTGCTCGCCATAACACTTTCCGCGTGCGCCAGCGTCCCTCAGACCGCTGAGAATTTTCGGCTCGCTGGCTGTTGGGCCAATCGATCCCAGCCGCAAATCCAGTCCATGGTTTGGCGCGAGAATGCGGGCGCGCTGGAAGGCGAACTGGTCGCCTTCGCGGAAGGCGAGCCCGCCTCGGTGCGCAACGCCTTCACGCTCACCCAAACGGCCGACGGCTGGCGCCTGTGCGAGCCAACTGCGGAGGGGCAACCATGTTGGCTCGTCGCGCACGGCTCTACCGGCTCGCTCGAAGGCGGGCGCGCCTTCATTGATCGCTTCAGCGATCGCTTGCGTATCGGCGTAGTCGCGGCTGATGGCGGCGAGCGCAAGATTTTCGAGGGCGTGCGCGAAGACTGCCCGGCCTGATCTCACGGGCCTAATGTCACTAAGGCGCGATTGATCTCCCCTGTCGGACGGGCCATGCTCGCTTCATAGCCAGCAGGGGGAAACCATGGCCGAACCGCTGAACGCGACGTTCTTCGCCTTTCGGAAGCGTGAAAAAAGCGGCGTGCTCACCCAAGCGGCGATCGGCTTTGCGATCGGGATGATCCTTATCACCGTCGCCTTCTTCGCTGCGTTTGCGTCCGCATTGATGCCGCTGGTGCAGTGGTATGGTGAGATGATGACGGCGGCGGTCAACAATGACACATCGGCGATGGAAACGATGGGTTTCCCGCCCTCGCTGGGACTCTTCGTGCTTGGCTCCATCGTGTGGATGTTTGCGCTTTTCATCCTGATGGCGGCGTTTGAGGCGGCGTGCCTGCGCTGGCTGGTGCGCGGCGAAAGCGGCGGTGGTCTACTTGGCTTGAATTTCGGCGCAGACACATGGCGGGTCTATTCCGGCTATTGGATCTGGTTCTTGCTCTACATGGCCTTTTCCATGGTGTTCGGCATCGTGGTCGGCGTCGTCATAGGCGGCGCCGCTATCGGCATGATGGCGGGCGCCAATGGCGCCGATGCATCGAGTGCGGGACTTGGCGCACTGGCGCTCATGCCCATCATTTACCTCGTCCAGTATGGATTGATGATTTTCTTTGGCGTGCGCTTGGCGCCAGCGAACGCAACCTCCATCGCCCGCAAGAAATTTGCATTCTTCGATGCCTGGAAAGTGACGCGTGGCCGCTTTTGGCCGCTGCTTGGGGCGTTCGCGATTTGGTTCCTAATCTATTTAGGCGCGGTCTTGGTTCTCTATATCATCATGTTCGCAACGGTGCTGGCGACCGCGCTTCCCACTCTTACGCAGTTGGGGTCGAGCCCTGAGCAATTGGCGGGCGCGGAGGCGCAGATTCTGCAGGCTTATGTGCAAGCTCTTAGCTCGCCGCAAACCTGGGTGGTGATGGGCGTGCTGTACCTGCTCGTCACGATTGTCGGCGTGATGTTTTACGTGGCCTGCTTCGGCATTAATGCGCGCGCGGCGCAGGCGGCTCTAGAGGAAGGCAAGATCGCTCCGGCGGCTTAAGCCGTCGCGCGCTTCTTGCCATTCTTTTTGGCGCTTGTCTTAGGCGCGGGCGCGGCTTCCGCCGCTGCGGCCTTGAGCTTTGGCTTCGCCCCATTCTTGCGCGCGGCTTGGCGCTCCATGGCTTCGGCGAGGTAGCGCCCGGTCCAGCTTTCTTTCACCTTCGCCACGTCTTCCGGCGTGCCTTGTGCGACGATGCGCCCGCCGCCATCGCCGCCTTCGGGGCCAAGATCGACGATCCAGTCCGCGGTTTTGATGACGTCGAGATTGTGCTCGATGATGAGAACCGAATTGCCGTTATCGACCAGCTCGTGCAGCACTTCCAACAGCTTCTTCACGTCCTCGAAGTGTAGGCCTGTTGTAGGTTCATCGAGAATGTAGAGCGTTTTGCCGGTGGCGCGCTTGGACAGCTCTTTGGAGAGTTTCACGCGCTGCGCCTCGCCGCCCGAAAGCGTTGTGGCTTGCTGGCCGATATGCACGTAGCTCAGCCCGACGCGCTTCAGCGTTTCGAGTTTGTCGCGGATCGAGGGCACGGCGGCGAACAGGTTCGCGCCTTCCTCCACAGTCATGTCCAGCACGTCGGCGATGGATTTGCCTTTATAGAGGATTTCCAGCGTCTCGCGATTATAGCGTTTGCCTTTGCAGGTATCGCAGGTGACGTACACGTCCGGCAGGAAGTGCATTTCGATCTTGATGACGCCATCGCCCTGGCACGCTTCGCAGCGTCCGCCTTTGACGTTGAAGGAAAAGCGGCCCGGGCCGTAACCGCGCGCTTTTGCTTCCGGCAAGCCGGCATACCAGTCGCGGATCGGCGTGAAGGCGCCGGTATAGGTGGCGGGGTTTGAGCGCGGCGTGCGGCCGATCGGGCTTTGATCGATGTCGATGATCTTGTCGATATGTTCGAGGCCGAGGATCGCATCGTGCGCAGCTGGCACATCGCCAGCGCCATGCCATTGGCGGGCGACGGCTTTGTAAAGCGTCTCGATCACCAACGTGGATTTGCCGCCGCCGGAAACGCCGGTGACGCAGGTCATCACGCCGAGCGGAAAATCTGCATCGACATTTTGCAGATTGTTGCCGACCGCGCCGCGCACGCTGAGTTGGCGGTTTTTGTTGATGCGGCGACGTTTTTCCGGGATTGGGATTTCGCGCGCGCCGACGAGGTAGGCGCCGGTGATGGAGTCTTTGTTTTTCTGAATCTCGTCCGGGGTGCCTTCGGCGCAGACCTTGCCGCCATGCACGCCCGCAGCCGGGCCCATATCGATCACATGATCGGCGGTGAGGATGGCTTCTTCATCATGCTCGACCACCAGCACCGAATTGCCGAGATCGCGCAGGCGGCGCAGCGTTTCGAGCAGACGTGAATTGTCGCGCTGGTGCAGGCCGATGCTGGGTTCATCGAGCACATAAAGCACGCCGGTGAGACCTGAACCTATCTGGCTTGCAAGCCGAATGCGCTGGCTCTCCCCTCCTGAAAGCGTGCCCGAGGCCCGGCCAAGCGAAAGATAATCGAGGCCGACATCCACCAGGAATCGAAGCCGGTCATTGATCTCTTTCAAGATGCGGACCGCGATTTCCTTTTGCTTTGGCGTCAGTTGCTCATTGATAGAGCCGAACCAATCGCGCGCATTGCGGATGGAGAAGTTGGACGCCTCGGCAATGTCGAGCTTGCCAACCTTCACCGCCAGCGCTTCCGGTTTCAGCCGCCGGCCTTCGCACGTGGGGCACGGCGCTTCCGATTGGTAGCGCTCAAGATCTTCGCGCACCCAGGCGCTGTCGGTTTCCTTCCAGCGGCGTTCGAGATTGGGCAGCACGCCTTCGAAATTCTTGGTCGTCTCGTAACGGCGCACGCCATCATCATAGACGAAACGGATTTCTTCCTTGGTCCCGTTGAGCACCGCCTCGCGCAGCGCTTTCGGCAGATCGCGCCAAGGGGTGTTGGTTTTGGCTTTGTAGTGCTTCGCCAAGGCTTCGAGCGTTTGCGCGTAGAGCGGCGATGGGCCCTTGGCCCAAGGCGCAACCGCGCCATCCTTCAGCGACTTGTCGTGATCAGGAACAACAAGATCGGGCGTGAATTTCAGCTGCACGCCAAGTCCGTCGCAGGTCGGGCAGGCGCCGGCGGGATTGTTGAAGGAGAAGAGTCGCGGCTCGATTTCCGGAATAGTGAAGCCGGAAACCGGGCAGGCGAACTTCTGGCTGAAAATCAGCCGCTCCGGCGCGCCCGCTTTGTTTTTAATGGTAGCTTTGCCTGTGGCGTCTTCATTCTTGCTGACAATCTCAGCGAAGGCGATGCCGTCGGCGAGGCGCAGTGCTTGCTCCAGCGAGTCTGCGAGGCGCGTCTCGATGCCAGCTTTGACCGCGATGCGATCGACGACGATGTCGATGTCGTGTTTGAATTTCTTGTCGAGCGTCGGTGGTTCGCTGAGCTCATAAAATTCGCCATCGATCTTGGCGCGCTGGTATCCCTTCTTGAGATACTCAGCCATTTCCTTTTTGTATTCGCCCTTGCGGTCGCGCACGACGGGCGCGAGCAGATAGAGGCGCGTGCCTTCCGGCAGCGCCATGATGCGGTCGACCATTTCGCTGACTTGCATCGCGGCGATGGGCTGGCCGGTGACAGGCGAATATGGAATGCCGACGCGCGCCCAGAGCAGGCGCATATAGTCGTAGATCTCGGTGACGGTGCCGACCGTCGAGCGCGGATTGCGCGAAGTGGTCTTCTGTTCAATCGAAATGGCCGGCGACAGACCCTCGATCGAGTCTACGTCCGGCTTTTGCATCAACTCCAAGAATTGACGCGCATAAGCGGACAGCGATTCCACGTAACGGCGCTGGCCTTCGGCATAGATGGTGTCGAAGGCGAGCGAAGATTTGCCCGAGCCTGAGAGGCCGGTGATCACCACCAACTCGTTGCGCGGAATATCGACGTTGACGCTCTTGAGATTGTGCTCGCGCGCGCCGCGTATGCGGATGTGTGAGAGTTCCCTCATGCGGGCGCCTTCATGTGGGGAGAGAGGCCGAAACCGATTGAAGCCATGGCTATGCCTGGGAAATTTTCCGCATTGAAGAGCTCCGCCTTTTCGGCGGCGGTTTTGGCGCCGAGCACATAGAGCAGCGGAACGAAATGCTCCCAATCGGGCGCCGCCTGGGCGGCGTCGGGATGGGACTGATAGCGTTGCACAGCTGTATCGTCCCCTGCCGCTATGGCGCCAGTAATGTACTGGCCGAAATTCAGATCCCACGGCATGGGCTGGCCCCGATATTTAAAGAAGTTCGCCAGGTTATGTACGATGTTGCCGCTGCCCATGATCAGTATGTTCTCATCGCGCAGCGGCGCGAGCGCTTGGCCGATGGCGTAGTGCTCCTGCGGGCTGCGACGCATGTCCAGGCTGACCTGCACGATCGGAACGTCCGCTTCCGGGCACATATGGAGCAGCACGCTCCAAGTCCCGTGATCGAGACCCCAGCTATCATCGAGCCGCGCCCCAAACGAAGCCAGGCGCCGCACGATGTCGGCGGCTAGAACTGGATCGCCCGGCGCGGGATATTGGACGTCGAACAGCGCCTGTGGAAAACCACGACCGAAATCATGGATCGTACGCGGGTTTGGGTTGGACATGACGCGCACGCCGTCCGTCACCCAATGGGCGGACACTGCAATGATGGCGCGCGGGCGCTCAAAGCGCCGCGCCGCCTGCGCCCATCCGCGCGCGGCGGCGGAGTCTTCAATAGCGTTCATCGGGCTGCCATGGCCGATAAACAGGGCAGGCGCTTTAGTCATGAGGCGGATTCCGGGAGGAACGGGCGATAGCGCCTAGATAGGCGCTCCCCTCGCGCCGTGCTCGCCATGGGCGGCGCGAAATCCCCACACCAGCCCTGCCAATTCATACGTGCATCCCTCCCGGGCCGGGCGCCATCCGGTTAACCTTCTTGACGGCTCTGATTCGTGAGAACATAATAAGAACATAGTTCCGCCGCGTCGATCTATCAGAACTGGGCGGCAGGATTGAGCAGGTGTCTCGCACTGGGTGCTCCGCAGTCGAGTTGGTTTGTGAGCGTAGGAAACGGAGGCCGTCATGGCTGGCAGCGTCAATAAGGTGATCTTGATCGGCAATCTGGGGAAGGACCCGGAGGTGCGCCGGCTCAATTCCGGTGAGCCGGTCGTAAATCTGAGCATCGCCACCTCGGAGACCTGGCGCGACAAACAGAGCGGCGAGCGCAAGGAAAAAACCGAATGGCACCGCGTGGTGATCTTCAATGAGAACATCGCCAAGGTGGCCGAACAATATTTGAAGAAAGGTTCGACCGTTTACATCGAGGGCCAATTGCAGACCCGGAAGTACACGGACAATTCCGGCGTTGAAAAATACACGACGGAAGTCGTGCTGCAGCGCTTCCGCGGCGAGCTGACCATGCTTGGCGGCAAGGGCGATGGCGGCGGCCGTTCCTATGAGGATGAAGGCGGCGGCGGCTCCTTTACCTCCAGCGCCGGCAAAAAGCGGGTCAGCGAGGGCCCGCGCGAAAATTTCAGCGCCGACTTGGACGACGAAATTCCGTTCTGAAGCTGGCTCACGAAAGCGTGGTCGCGGCGCTCTTGTAGCGCGCCGCGGTCCGCTTTAGCCAAGCCCGGTGAGCCAACCTTCGCGCAGCTTCGCGCCGTTTGATTTTCTGCAGCTTCTGGCGATCGCGCTGATTTGGGGCGTCAACAACGTCGCCGCCAAAATAACGGTCATGGAGCTGCCGCCTTTGCTGGCGGCGGTGCTGCGCTTTTCGTTCACGCTGATCTGCCTGATTTGGTGGATCAAGCCGTTTCCGCGCGAGAAGTGGCGGACCGCAGCGATCATGCTGCTCTGCATGGGCCCGCTCCATTTCGGCGTGCTGTTCTCTGGTCTTTCCATGGCCGAGGATCTTGCGCCTATGGTGGTGGCGATGCAGCTCTGGGCGCCAGCTTCGGTGGTGTTCGCCGCTATGTTCTTGGGCGAGCGCGTCGGGGTGCTGCGCTGGCTTGGCGTCATCGCCGCGTTTCTCGGCATCGCCATTATCGCGTTCGACCCGCGCGTATTTGAGCAAGGCTGGGCGCTCGCTATCGTATGCGCCGCGTCCTGCATTTACGGGCTGGGCGCCACGCTCATCCGCAGCGTCGGACCTGGCCTCAGCCCAGCCGCGATGCAGGCCTGGGTGGCGGTTAGCACGGCGTCGATCTTGGGCGCTGGCTCTGCTCTGTTTGAGCGCGATCAGGCGCACGCCTTGGAGCAGGCTTCTTGGATCGTTTGGGTGAGTGTTTTGTTTGGCGGGCTGGTGTCCAGCGTTGGCGCCAACTTGATGCTTTATCGCTTGGTGCAAAAATACGAGGTTTCCCGCACCACTCCCTATTTGCTGCTCGCGCCGCTCATTTCGTTCACGCTGGGCGCGCTGATCTTGGGCGATCCGCTGACATGGCGCATCGCTCTGGGCGCGGCTGCGTCGATGGCTGGCGTGGCGCTGGTGGCGCTGGCGGAGCGTCGTCGAGTCTAAGGCAGCTGCGTCAGCGCCGCGCAGGCGATGCGGGCGCCAGCGCCGCCAATGGGTTGGCTCTGCTGATCGTCGGGGCCAGCGTGAATGAGAAGCGCCGTGCCGTCATCATCCAACAATTCGAAGCGTGCTCTGTCTTCGAGATCGTTCGCGAGCGTGGCGCCCGCGACGTAATATTCAGCGCCAAAAGGCGCGTTTGGCGGAGCAAACAGGTTCGGCAAATCACCCTGTTCAGATCCAGCCGGATTCATCAGACCGTGTTGGGGCCCGTCCTCATCATGGCCAAGATGCGAACCCGACGCCTGAAAGCCAGCGGCGCGATCGCTGCAATTGCCGATGCCGTGCAAGTGGACGCCGTGCCAGCCCGGCGGCAGCGCGTTGGCTGACAATTCCAGGCGGATCATCACCCCGCGCGGGCCCTCCGTGAACATGGCTTGGCCGATTGCCGCGCCTTCCGCGCCGACAATCCACGCTTGGCGCGGCGTGACGCGGTCCATCGCGCCGCGATCAGGCTCCGCGGTGGCGCAGGCGGCGAGCGATGTGGCGGCGAAGGCGGCGGCGATCCACGGGCGCAAAGTGCGTTCTCCATTTTGTTTTGCGACATGAGCTTAGCCCATTGAGAGGGCGCGCCAACCCATGCGCGGCCCAAGGATTAGCAGGGCGCTGGAACACCAGCCTGCATCACGTTTTCGCATGCGTCGTAGTGCATTGAAAAGGTGGATTAAAATGCCCGTTTCAGCGGTGCGCCGCGATTTGCTCCAAAGGGCCCCGGCTGCTACATTTTCGGTCCGGATTCGCGACGTCGCGCGTCCCTCCTTTTCCAACCGGTTTCAGCTTTGTCAGACACATCAGATCCCGCCGAAGAAACCGGCGGTCCGACGCCGCCGAAGGGCGTCTCCGTACGCACCATCGAGGACGAGCTGAAGCGCTCCTACCTCGATTACGCCATGAGCGTGATCGTCTCGCGCGCCTTGCCTGATGCGCGCGATGGGCTGAAGCCTGTGCACCGCCGCATCCTCTACGCCATGGATGAGAGCGGCAACACGCACGATAAGAGCTATCGAAAGAGCGCCAAGAGCGTCGGCGAAGTGATGGGTAACTATCACCCGCACGGCGACCAGGCGATTTATCTGACGCTGGTGCGTTTGGCGCAGGATTTTTCGATGGGCCTCACGCTCATCGACGGCCAAGGCAATTTCGGCTCGATCGATGGCGATATGCCGGCTTCGATGCGTTACACCGAAGCGCGATTGGCCAAGCCCGCGCGCGCTTTGCTGGATGACATCGACGAAGGCACGGTCGATTTTCAAGACAATTATGACGGCTCCATGCAAGAGCCGACTGTATTGCCGGCGCGGTTTCCGAATCTTTTGGTCAATGGCGGCGGCGGCATCGCCGTGGGCATGGCGACCAATATTCCGCCGCACAATCTGACCGAAGTGATCAACGCCGCCGTGGCGATGATCGATAAGCCCGACATTAGCGATCTCGAACTGCTGGAAATAATTCCTGGCCCGGATTTTCCGACTGGTGGGGAGATTCTAGGCCGCGCCGCGGCGCGCGCGGCGCTGCTGACCGGGCGCGGTTCGGTGGCGATCCGCGCGAAGCATCACACCGAAACCATTCGCGGGCGGGAAGCGCTGGTTTTCACCGAGATTCCGTATCAGGTGAACAAGGCCGAAATGGTCGAACGCATTGGCGAACAGGTGCGCGAAAAGCGCATCGAAGGCATTGCCGAGGTGCGCGATGAATCCAATCGCCTTGGCGTGCGCGTGGTCATTGAGTTGAAGCGCGACGCGGTGATGGATGTGGTGCTCAACCAGCTCTACCGCTATTCGGCGCTGCAGACCTCGTTCGGCGTCAACATGCTGGCGCTGAATGCGGGCAAGCCCGAGCAAATGGGCCTGCGGAAGATTCTCGAAATCTTTTTGTCCTTCCGCGAACAAGTAATTACGCGCCGCACCAAATTTCGGCTGGCGAAGGCGCGCAAGCGCGGCCATGAAACCGTGGGCCTCGCCATTGCGGTCGCCAATATTGATGAAGTGATCCGCACCATTCGCGAGAGCGCCGATCCCGCGATCGCGCGCGTGCGCTTGGTTTCGCGCGATTGGCCGGCGATGGACATGCTGCCGCTGATCGCGCTAATCGCGGATCCGCGCACGGTCGTGACTGAGGGCGGCACGGTGCGGCTTTCGGAAGAGCAAGCGCGCTCTATTCTGGCGCTGCAACTGTCGCGCCTCACCGGCCTTGGCCGTGACGATATCGCGAAGGCCGCCAATGAGATCGCCGAAGAGATCAAGGAATTGCTCTCCATTCTCGGCTCACGCCAACGCATCCTCGACATCATCAAGAGCGACATGCTGGCGGTGCGCGATCAGTTCGGCATTGAGCGACGTACCAGCTTCTCTGAAGCCGACGGCGAGATTGACGATGAAGCGCTGATCCCACGCGAGGATATGGTCGTCACCGTCACGCAGACTGGTTACGTGAAGCGCACACCGCTTGCGGCTTATCGCACGCAGCGCCGCGGCGGGCGCGGCCGCTCAGGGATGCAGACGAAGGACGAAGATTTCGTCACGCGGCTTTTCGTGGCGTCGACCCACACGCCGATCCTGTTCTTCTCTTCCGCTGGCATGGCTTACAAACTGAAGGTGTGGCGTCTCCCAGCGGGCGACCCGCGCACCAAAGGGCGCGCGCTGGTCAATATGCTGCCGCTCGGGCCGGATGAAAAAATCACCTCGGTCATGGCGCTTCCGGAAGACGAGGCGGCTTGGGAGACGCTGGACGTCATGTTCGCCACGCGCTCAGGCAATGTGCGGCGCAACAAACTCAGCGACTTCGTGCAGGTGAACCGCAACGGCAAGATTGCGATGAAACTGGACGAGGGCGACAGCATTATCGACGTGCAAATCTGCACCGAAGACGATGACATTCTGCTCACCACGCAAAACGCCATGTGCATCCGCTTCCGCGCCACCGATGTGCGCGTGTTCAAGGGGCGCGATTCCACCGGCGTGCGCGGCATTGACTTGAAGGATGGCGACAGCGTGATCGGCATGGGCGTGCTGCGCCATGTCGATGTCACGCCAAAGGAAATTCGCGACTTCTTCAAATGGGATGCGCAGAACCGCGACGATGCGGGCGACGTGACTGAAGATGCAGAGGCTGATGCGGGCGGCGAAGATGGCGCGCCGACGCCGTTTGAGCGGCTCACTTGGCTGAAGACGCAGGAGCAATTCATCCTCACCGTGACCTCGAACGGGCTCGGCAAGCGCGCCTCCGCTTACGAGTACCGGGTGGCGGGGCGCGGCGGCAAAGGCCTGATCGCGCACCGACTTACCGAGGGCGCGAGCCTGACCGCATCCTTCCCGGTGCGCGAGAATGAAGAGCTGCTGCTTGTCACCGATAAGGGCGTTCTCATTCGCACCGCGATCGACCAGATCCGCATTGCGGGCCGCCCCACGCAGGGCGTGATCCTCATCTCGGTGGGCGAGGATGAGCACGTTGTCGCGGCCGAACGGCTGGAAATGCTGGGCGGAGAAGGCGAAGGCGGTGAGGATGAGGCGGGCGCCGGCAAGTAAGAGTCGGCTGACACTCGCAAATTTTCATAAAGCGCGGTAAGCGTCGGAACCGGCTCGTGGCCGCGCGCACGTTGCGCGCGGCGCCGGGGACAGTTTGAGCGAGATGGCTAACCCCCCGCGCCGCATTGGTCTTTATCCGGGCACGTTCGATCCGGTCACCAACGGGCACCTCGATATTATTCGCCGCGGCTGCAAGATCGTGGATGAATTGGTGATTGGCGTTGCGGCGGTGAGCGGGGCCAAGAGCCCGCTCTTCACGCTGGAAGAACGCTGCGAGATTGTGGCGCAAGAGACGAAGAACCTGGGCGCGCCTGGCCAGATCGTGGTCAAGCCGTTTGACACGCTACTGGTGAAATTCGCCGAGAGCATCCAGGCCGCCATTATCATCCGGGGCCTGAGGGCGGTGGCGGATTTTGAATATGAATTCGCCATGGTTTCCATGAACCAAAAGCTTAATCCCGAAATCGAAACGGTTTTTTTGATGGCCGAGCCGACGCACCAGGCTTTGGCCTCCAGTCTAGTGAAAGAAATCGCGCGACTGCAAGGAAGTGTCGCGCACTTCGTCCCTCCAGACGTAGAAAGACGGCTGAGGGCCAAGTTCAGGGTGTCTTGATGCTGCGTATAGGCGGAATAGCGGCGGCGGCGCTGATGGCGTTCGCGCTAGCGGGGTTTTGGGGCGGCTCGGTGGAGTTGGCGTCGGCGCAGCGTGCGCCTGACCCGACCAATTGGCGCCAGCTTGATCCCGAGAACACACTTTATATCGACACAGCCCATGGCCGCGTCGTGATCGAAATGTATCCCGAGATCGCGCCAAACCATGTCGAGCGCATCCGCACTCTGGCGCGGGCGCATTTCTATGATGGTCTGTTGTTCCATCGCGTGGTGGACGGCTTCATGGCCCAGACCGGCGACCCACTCGGCACGGGCGAGGGCGCATCGAGCCTGCCGGACCTGCGCCAGGAATTCATGTTCCGCCGTGGCCCGGATATGCCTTTCGTGCAAGGCGCCACTCAGGGCGGGGCGCGGCTCGGCTTTTACAAGGCCCTGCCGATTGAGAGCCAGCCAGATGCGCAAATGGCGGTGACTGCGGATGGGCGGGTGTGGGCGAACGCGTTGCACTGCCCGGGCGTGGTTTCGATGGCGCGCACCGGGGAAGTGCGCGGCGTTGATCAAGTCGACAGCGCTAACAGCCAGTTTTTTATCATGCGCGCGCCGAATACAGCGCTCGACAAGCGTTATACGATATGGGGTCGCGTGGTGTGGGGGCAGAACGCGGTGATGGCGCTCGCTGTCGGCAATCCG
Organism: Hyphomonadaceae bacterium; assembly: GCA_033764855.1. Classification (GTDB taxonomy): domain Bacteria; phylum Pseudomonadota; class Alphaproteobacteria; order Caulobacterales; family Aquidulcibacteraceae; genus Vitreimonas. Next base: position 19,030 of record JANRIP010000043.1, read on the forward strand.
CCGCCAGTTCCCGACCGAATGCTGGCCGTGCGCGTGGCTGCCGATTTGCCCGAGAGCGAGCGCGCGCCCATTTATGTGCTGCGCACCGAGGGTCCTGAGTTCCGTGATCTGATTGAAGAAACGCGCAATGAACGCGGCGCGGACTTTTCGGTTTGTGATGTTCAAGTGCCCGCGCGCGTGCCGCGGGAAGATAGAGAGAGACGCTGGTGGTCGATCATTCCTTTCATACCCTGAATCTGACGCTCGATACGGGCGAGGTCGTGATCAAGTTTCGCCCGGATTTGGCGCCCAATCACGTTCAGCGCATTGGCGAGCTCGCCAATGAGGGCTTCTATAATGACGTGCCGTTTCACCGCGTCATCGCCGGCTTCATGGCGCAAGGCGGCGATGGCGGTCGGCGCAATGGCACAGGCGGCTCGACCAAACCGAACCTGAAGCAGGAATTCTCGAAAGAGCCGCACGTGCGCGGCGTGTGCTCGATGGCGCGCACGTCCGATCCGAACTCGGCCAATAGCCAGTTCTTCATCTGCTTCGACGATGCGCGTTTCCTGGATGGCCAATACACGGTCTGGGGCGAGGTCACGTCTGGCATGGAAGCGATCGACGCGCTGCCAAAGGGCGAGCCGCCGCGCACTCCGGGAAAGATTGTCAGCGCGAAGGCGGAGTAGGTCGCTGCGCGTCGACGAGTTCGATTTCGAACTGCCGGAACGAAACATCGCGCTGCGCCCGGCGCGGCCACGCGATAGCGCGCGCCTCCTTTGGCTGCGCGATGATGGCGGAACCGAGGATCGCATTGTGCGCGAAGCGCCGTCCCTCCTGCGGCGCGGCGACCTGCTTGTGTTCAACGACACGCGTGTGATTCCCGCGCGGCTAAGCGGGGTGCGCGTGCGAGATGAGAGCTCCGTTCATGTGGAGGCGACGCTGCTGAAGCGGCTTGGGCTCGCGCGCTGGACCGCTCTGGCGAAGCCGGGGAAGCGGCTGAAGCCCGGCGATCGGATACGCTTCGGCGGGCAGGACGATCGCGCGTGCCTGGCGGGCGCGCTCAATGCGACGGTTGAAGCCAAGGGCGAAGAGGGTGAAATCACGCTCGCCTTTGATTTGGCCGGCCCCGACCTTGATGCGGCAATAGTCGCCGCCGGCGTGATGCCGCTGCCGCCCTACATCGCCGCCAAGCGCGCGCCGGACGAAGACGACGATCGCGATTATCAAACCACCTTCGCCGCGCGCGATGGCGCCGTAGCAGCGCCGACAGCAGGTTTGCATTTTACGCCGGAGCTGTTCGCCGCGCTCGATGCGGCGGGCATTGAGCGCACCACGCTCACGCTTCATGTTGGCGCCGGAACGTTTTTGCCGATGAAGGCGGAGGATACCAAGGACCACGTCATGCACGCTGAGTGGTTCAACATTGGCGCGGACGCGGCTGCGGCGATTAACAAAGCGAAAGCTTCCGGCCGCCGCGTCATTCCCGTGGGAACGACAGCCATGCGCTCGCTCGAATCCGCCGCCGTTGAGCGCGGCCCAGTCCGTGAAACATCGGGTGAAACTTCAATCTTCATCACGCCCGGCTACCGCTTCAAAATTTGCGATGCGCTTTGGACGAATTTCCACCTTCCGCGCTCGACTCTGTTCATGTTGGTCTCAGCTTTCGCCGGTCTCGACCGGATGAAGGCGGCTTATGCGCATGCGATCGCTGCGGGGTACAGGTTCTACTCGTACGGCGATGCGTGCCTTATCGAACCGGGACATGGAGGAATGACATGAGTGAACGCGCGGTGCGGGTGACCTTCAATGGCGAAGACGGCGAGGGCATGCACATCGATCTCGTTCTAAACGGCACGCAGGTGAAGCGCGGGGGCGAGTACTTCGGAGTTTGGTATGACAATGCCGACAACACGCGTTGCCCCTTTGTCGTAACCAAGGACGGCCAACTCGATTACGGCGCCGGCTATGAAGGCGAAGATCAGTTCTACGGCACCAACCTGCTGGAAGCGGCCTTCAGCGAAGGCGCGACCGTGACCTGCAAGTTCGAGGGCGAGGACATCCCCTATAAGATCGCCAAGATCACGCCGCTCGCGGCGTAAAAGCTTGCCAAGCTTTGGCTTGGCGTTGCATCTCATCAACCCGGCCCGCGACCCCGCGTGGCCGGGTTGATTGTATTTGGAATGCCATTTCCGTTCGAAATCAAAGCTGTTGAAGGCGCTGCGCGCACGGGTGTGTTGACGACGACGCGCGGTGAAATCCGCACGCCCGCTTTCATGCCAGTCGGCACAGCGGGCACGGTGAAGGGGCTGAGTGTCGATCAAGTGAAGTCGACCGGGACCGACATTCTGCTGGGCAATACGTATCACTTAATGCTGCGCCCGGGCGCAGAGCGTTTGGCCAGGCTTGGCGGTTTGCATCGCTTCATGCGCTGGGATGGTCCGATCCTTACCGATAGCGGCGGCTATCAAGTCATGTCGCTGTCCCAATTGAGGAAGCTCGACAAGGACGGCGTCACCTTTCGCTCGCACATTGACGGCAGCGAGCATCGCCTGACGCCCGAACGCGCGATCGACATCCAAGCCGATCAAGTCGGCTCCGATATCGTCATGCAGCTGGATGAATGCCCGGCGCTGCCAGCGCCGCGCGATGAGGTGCGCAAGGCGATGGACCTTTCGCTGCGCTGGGCCGAGCGCTGCAAACATGCTTTTGGTGCACGCGAGGCGCAGAATTTGTTCGCCATCGTGCAAGGCGGCGTAGATCCGGGATTGCGTCGTGAGTCAGCTGAGGCGCTCGTGCGCGAAGGCTTTGACGGCTATGCCATTGGCGGGCTCGCGGTGGGCGAGCCTCAAGCGGACATGCTGGCGACGCTCGACGTGACGACGCCGCTGCTGCCGCAAGATCGGCCACGATACTTGATGGGTGTCGGCAAACCGCTTGATATTGTCGAAGCGGTGGCGCGCGGCGTGGATATGTTCGATTGCGTGCTGCCGACGCGCTCGGGCCGCCACGGTCAAGCCTGGACCGATGCCGGCCCGCTCAATATCACCAATGCGCGTTTTGCCGAGGATTTATCGCCGCTCGACCCCAGCATAGAGTGCGCCGCGAGCCGCGATTACTCGAAAGCGTATCTGCACCACCTGTTCAAAGCCGGCGAATTGCTCGGCCAAGTGCTGCTGAGTTGGCACAATGTCGCTTATTACCAGTACTTGATGCAGCGTATTCGCGCGGCGATCGCGGCTGGCGAGTTCGAAATGTTTCGCGCTCGCTTTGCGAGCGGGTTCGGAGCTTAGCGGTTTTCCGCGGGTCGCGGCGGAGGCGGCGCCGGAATCATATTGGTGCAGCCGAGCGAAGCGCCGTAGCCGCGCAGGAATGTGCGTCGCTGCTGACCATTGGCGAAGGCGCGCAGGGCTTCGCGCTCGGCTGAACTTGCGCCACTGATGCGGCGCACCCATGAGCGAAATGGAATGAGGTCTTCCGCCGTGCCGCGCATCGCGTCGACGGTTTGGTCTTCAACGAAATCGCCACCGCGATCCCAAATGTTGCGGTCTGGCCCAGGCTGGAAGCTCTCCGGCCCCAGCACGGCGTCGAGCTGAGCGATTTCATAGGCGACCGCCGAACACCCCGGCGCGAGCGAGCCGGTATTATAGGGATAATCCAAAGTGCGCAGGATCGCGGGGATTTCTGGCCGGATCAGTCCAACGTCTCGAAACGGCGTCCGCGCCGCATCGGTGAAGCCGTCGCGCGTGTCTTGGGTCCGGCCTGAGGAGCAAGAGCCAGCCAGAAGCGCCAAGACCGCCGCTGCAAGAGCCGCGCGCATTTTGGACTGCATTCCGTTCTCCCACCGACTAAATCCCCGCCGACGCTATAGCGCGGGGCCGCCGGGCCGCCAATGCGGGGAGACAGAATTGGCGGAACGCGGCTAGAGAATGCGCCTCGCTCATGTTGCCCGTCGACGCTGTCCTTCCTGAACTGATCGCCGCCCTGGAGCGGAAAAGCGCTGCGGTGCTGGTCGCCCCGCCCGGCGCCGGCAAGACCACGCGTGCGCCGCTGGCTTTGGCGAGCGGGGCGTCCTGGGCGCGGGATGGGAAAATCATCCTGCTCTCGCCGCGCCGGATCGCAGCGCGCGCCGCGGCGGCTCGAATGGCGCAGGAATTGGGTGAGCGCGTTGGCGAAACGGTCGGCTATCGGGTGCGGCTGGATTCTAAGATTGGGCCGCGCACGAAAATTGAGGTCGTCACCGAAGGCGTGTTCACGCGCATGGTGCTGGACGATCCCGAAATGGCCGGCGTCGCGTGCGTGGTCTTCGATGAGTTTCACGAGCGGAGCCTGGAAGGCGATCTTGGTCTGGCGCTAGCGCGCGATGCGCAGATCGGCTTGCGGCCGGACCTGCGCTTGCTGGTGACGTCCGCGACATTGGACGCAGCGCGCATCGCTGCGCTCATGGATGATTGTCCGGTGGTTAGAAGCGAAGGCCGGATGTTTCCGGTTGAGCTGCGCCATCGCCCGCGCGATCCGCGTTCGCCGCTGGAGCAGGATGTGGCTGCGGCGGTGCGAGCGGCGTTGAAAGCGGATCAGGGCAGCGCGCTGGTGTTTTTGCCGGGCGTTCGCGAGATCGAGCGCACGTCCGAGCACTTGCGCAGCGAATTGAGCGATCCCAGCGTCGATGTGCGTCCACTCTACGGAGCAATGTCGCCAGCCGACCAGGACGCGGCGATTGCGCCGGCGCCGCTGGGGCGGCGCAAGGTTGTGCTCTCCACCTCGATCGCGGAAACCAGCCTGACCATAGAAGACGTGCGCATCGTTATTGATAGCGGCTTGTCGCGGCGGCCTCGTTACGAGCCCGCCTTGGGGCTGACACGGTTGGAAACAGCGCGCGCAAGCCAGGCGGCGGTGGCGCAGCGCGCGGGGCGTGCGGGGCGCGTGGCGCCGGGCGTGTGTTGGCGACTCTGGCACGAGGGCGAGACCCGTTCGCTGCCGGCGTTTGATCGGCCGGAGATTTTGGAAGCCGACCTTTCCGGCATGGCGCTCTCACTGGCGGCGTGGGGCGTCAGCGATCCCGAGCAGTTAACTTGGCTCGACGCGCCGCCGTCGCCGGCCTGGCGCGAAGCGCAGTTGTTGTTGCGGCGCTTGGGCGCTGTTGATGAGCAGGGCCGCATCAGCGAACATGGCGCTCGCATCGCCGATCTGCCGCTGCCGCCGCGCTTGGCGCATATGTTGGTTGCGGCTGCGCGCGAAGATGAAGCCCTTCTGGCCGCGCAGATTGCAGTGGTGTTGACCGAGCAGGGGCTTGGGGGACGCAGCGCCGATTTGCGCGATCGGCTGAATCGCCTGGAGGGCGAGCGCGGTCAACGCGCACAAAGCGCGCGCGCTTTGGCGGAGCGTCTGGCCCGCAGAGCAGACCGCGCGTCTTCAGACGCGCATGCGAGCCTGAAGGCTCGCGGTCCGGTTAATGTCGAACGCGCGGGTGAAGTGCTGGCGCTGGCTTTTCCTGATCGCGTCGCCAAGCGGCGCGGCGCGGCGTTTTTGATGGCCAATGGACGCGCCGCTTCGATCGATGCGGCAGAATCAATCTCTCAGCAGAGCTTCTTGGTCATTGCCGATACGGCTGGCGCCGCGGGCCGTGCGCAGATCATTTTGGCTGCGCCGATCGATCAGCGCGAAGTGGAGCGCATCTTCGCCGGCGAGATCGTGACCCGCGCGCAACTCAGTGTGGATGCAAGCGGGGCAGCGCGCGGGCGGCGCGTGCGCAAGCTTGGGGCGATCACGCTGTCGGAGGCGCCCCTGGAGCGCATCGCACCTGAGGAGATGCGCGAGGCGCTGGTGGAGGCGGTGCGCGAGCAGGGCTTATCGTTGCTGCATTGGAGCGAAAGCGCAGTGCAGGCGCGGGCGCGGGTGGCGTTGTTGGGTGCGTTGGATGGAGAAGCTTGGCCGGATTGGAGCGATGAGGGGCTGATCGCCAGCTTGGAGGATTGGCTTGCGCCGGCATTGGCGGGTTCAAGTTTGGAAGATGTCGATGTGGCTGCGGCGTTGTTGAACACGCTGCCATATGAGCAGCGCCGCCAGCTTGAAGAAGACGCGCCGACGCACTTTGAAACCCCGGCGGGAAGTTCGCTTCGCATCGATTACGCCGCCGAGGGCGGTCCGGCGCTCGATGTGCGGCTGCAGGAAATGTTCGGCGAGGCTAGGCATCCAAGCGTGGTGCGCGGACGCGTTCCGCTGACACTGCGGCTTTTATCGCCCGCGCATCGTCCTGTGCAGACCACCAAGGATTTGCCGGGCTTCTGGCGTGGCTCCTATGCGGCGGTGCGCAGCGACATGCGCGGGCGCTATCCCAAACATCCGTGGCCCGAAGATCCCTTAAGCGCGCCGCCGACACGGCGGGCTAAGCCAAGAGGCTCATAATGAGAGCGCCGACGATCGATGACGTGCGTGAAGCGCAAACGCGCATCAAAGGAATCGCCGTGCGCACGCCTTTGCTGCGGAATGATCGCCTCGATGCAGTGACCGGCGCGCGCGTGTTTGTGAAGGCGGAGAATTTGCAGCGCGGCGGCGCCTTCAAAATGCGCGGCGCGACCAATGCGATTGCTGCGCTCGATCCTGAAGTGCGCAGGCGCGGCGTGTTGGCGTATTCCTCAGGCAATCACGCGATTGCGGTGGCGACGGCCTCGAAGCTGTTCGGCATTTCGGCGGTGATCGTGATGCCCGCTGATGCGCCGCGCATCAAAATTGAAACCACGCGCGGCCTTGGTGCTGAGGTTGTGACCTATGACCGCATCAAGGAAAGTCGGGAGGCGCTCGGATCGGCGATCGCCGCCGAACGTGCGCTGAGCATCGTAAAGCCCTTTGACGACGCCAATGTGATTGCGGGCCAGGGCACGGCGGGCTTGGAGATTGCCGACGAGATTTCGCCTGACATCGTGTTGACGCCAGCAAGTGGCGGCGGCTTGGCTTCAGGGATCGCCTTGGCGCTGCCGAATGCCGTCATTTACGCTGTCGAGCCGACGGGACACGACGACATTGCGCGTACCCTGGCGTCAGGAAAAATCGAAACCAATGCGCCGGGCGTGCGCTCGATCTGTGATGGTTTGCTGACCGACCGCATGGGCGACCTCACCTATGAGATCGCCAAACGACGTTTCAGCGCTGTGGTGACGCTCGAAGATGATGCGGTGCGCCGGGCTATGAAGTTCGCTTTTCTAAATCTCAAGCTTGTGCTGGAGCCGTCCGGCGCGATTGCGCTCGCCGCCGCGTTGGAGGGCGGCGTCGATATTGCCGGCAAAACCGTCGCCATCATCGCCAGCGGCGGCAATGTCGATCCTGAACTGTTTAAGAGCGCCTTGGCTTAACCGCCGCGGCGCAAATCCTGCTCGATCGTGATGCGCGTCGGCTGGCCAGCCAGGCGGTAGCGATAGACCTGCAGGTTCTCCATGACGCGCTGCACATAATTACGCGTCTCGTTGAACGGGATCAGCTCCACCCAATCGACCACATCGGTGCGCGGAGAGCGGGGATCGCCCCAATCTGCGATCCATTCCCGCGCACGGCCCGAGCCTGCATTGTAGGATGCAATGGCGAGGATGTAGGAGCCGTTAAACTCGTCGATCATCTGGCCGAGATAGGCCGAGCCAAGCGTCATATTGTAGTTCGGATTTGTGGTCAGCGCCGAGCGGTCATAGCTCATGCCTTCCCGACGCGCGGTCATGCTCGCTGTGGTCGGCAAGAGCTGCATCAAGCCGTGCGCATTGGCGTGACTGACCGCGGACGGTTCGAATTCGCTCTCTTGACGGATGATGGCGAGCACCAAAGCCGGCTCCGGGCGGGAACGCGCCCGAACCGCGGCCGGCAGTTCAAGCAGCGGATAGGCTGCGTCAACGGCGACGACGTTGCGGAAAAGTCCCGCTTTTGCGCTTCGCAGCGCCGTGCGCGGATAGGCTTGCTCACGCGCCATCTGCGCCAGCAGTTCAATCTCTTGCGGTTCTTCGAGCGTGTCGTCGAGATAAAAGGCGATGGATTCAAAGTCGCTGCGGGCCCCCACCTCAGTCATCAGCCGAAGCGCGCGCACGAGTTCGCGATTTTCAAAGCGGTTGCGGACTTCGGCGCTGACTTGCGTTGTCGGCGGCAGTGAGAGCGTGGCGTTGGGATTGGCGCGCACGGCCGCAAGCTGACCATAATAAGTGAAGTTGAAGCGCGCCGCGCGCTCGCGGAAATCACGCGCCTCATCATTGCGGCCAAGCGCGCTGGCGGCTTCCGCACGCCAGTAAAGCGCGCGCGAACTGGAGACGGGCGAGGAGACGTTAGCGTCGAGATGTTCAAAATGCGCTGCTGCGGCGGATGGATTGCGCATGTAGCGCAATTGCAGCCAGCCGGACATCCACTCGCCGTCGGCGAACTCTTCGCCTGAACTCAAACCGGAATTGCTGACCAGCTGATAGGCTTGGCTCGAATTGCCGTTGCGCAGCGCGCGCGGCACATAGAGCCGGCGTTCGCGGTAAATGTCGTCGCGCGCAAACAATGGCGCGGTGCGCGCATCGATCCGCGCCGCGACCGGCAGCGCGTCTTCGGGGCGGCCGGATTGGCGGATGTATTGCGTGCGATCGAACAGCAGACCGGGATTGTCCGTGCGCGAGGCTGGCACGGCGTCGACCGCCGCTTGCAGCCCGCGGCGTTGGCGCACCTGCAACGCCATGCGCGCTTGCGCGAGCAGCCGGTCGGCGGAAGAAATCTGGCCGAGCAAGCGATTGGCGGCCGTGCGCTGTTCGCGCCAGAGCAAGGCGTCCACGCGCGCAGCATAATCGTCGCTGCTGAAGTCGTCGCCGAAGGTGAGGCGCGCGCGGCTCTCGGCGGTATCGCTCAGGGAATCTTCGCGCCAAGAAGCGCGTGCAATCGCCAGCGCCTCCGACCGCTGACCATTTTCCCTCAGTGCGAGCGCAAGCGCGATGCGTCCGTCGCCGGTGAGCGGGCCTTCTTCCTGGCGCAGGAAGGCGATCCGCTCGCTGGCCGAAAGCGGCGAATCAAAAATGGCCTGCTCAGCGCGGGTGCGCATGGTGGAGCGGCCAGGCCAGCCTTGGAGGTCTTCGAGCGCGCGCCGCTGGTCGCTGAACGACAAGGGCGCGTTTGCCGCGGTGGCGTAGCGCCATTGCAACATTTTGCGGATGAGCGGGTCGCTGGAGCTGTCGCGCAATTGCGCCAACGCGAACCAATCACCCGATTGGGCTGCCGCCATGCCATCCCGGAGCCGCATGCGCTCGGCGGCGCCCGGCAGAGGGGGAGGGGGCGTAAGTGTCGCAGCGGCGGCCGCGGAGGGGCCTGGACTGCCCGCGTCCTGCGCCAAACCCGTGCTTGAAGCGCCTAGCGCCAACGCCGATACTGCCGCCAGCGCTAGCGCGCGCAGCTTCCCGCCCTGCATCGCTCTCTCCGTTGGCTTTAACCTGCCCCGACACTGTGGCAGGAATCGCGCCAATTTCACCCTGTCCGCCGGATAGATACGTTCCTACCCATGATTCACGGTTCAATCCCCGCCCTTATAACGCCATTCCGCGGCGGAATCGTGGATGAACAGAGTTTCCAAAAATTAGTCGAACGGCAGATCGCTGCGGGTTCGCATGCGCTGGTTCCGTGCGGCACGACAGGTGAATGCGCGACCCTTTCGCATGAGGAACATATTCGCGTGGTCCAGCTCTGCGTCGAGGCGGCGGCTGGGCGCGTGCCGGTGATTGCCGGCGCTGGCTCCAATGCGACATCCGAAGCGATCCATCTGGCCAAGGCCGCCAAGGCGGCGGGGGCGGACGCCATGCTCTCGGTGGCGCCTTATTATAACAAGCCGAACCAAGAAGGCATGTACGCGCATTTCAAGGCGATCCACGACGCGGTGGAATTGCCGATCGTGCTCTACAATGTGCCGGGCCGCACCGTTGTCGACATTAGCGTCGAAACGATGGGGCGTTTGGCGCAGCTGCCGCGGGTGATCGGCGTGAAGGACGCAACCGGCGATATGAGCCGGGTCTTGCGTCACCGCGCACTCGCGGGCGCCGATTTCATCCAATTGTCCGGCGACGATCCTTCAGCGGTTGGCTTTTATGCTCATGGCGGCAAAGGCTGTATTTCCGTCACCGCCAATATTGCGCCGGAGCTGTGCGCGCAGGTTCAGAACGCTCTGGCGCAAGGCGACTATGAAAGCGCACGCGAGATCGATGATAAGCTTGCGCCGCTGCATCGGGCGCTGTTTCTGGAACCGTCCCCAGCGCCAACCAAGTACGCCGCGTCAGTCTTGGGTCTTTGCAGCGATGAAGTGCGCCTGCCGATCCTCACGTGCAGCGATGGCGTGAAAGCCCAAATCCGCGATGCCATGAAGCACGCGGGGCTGCTCTAAGGTCATGGCTAAGAAGCCAGATGATGGACGCAAGCTCGTGGCGGAAAACCGCCGCGCTCGGTTCGATTATATGATCGAGGAAATTCTGGAGACGGGCGTGCAGCTCGTCGGCACCGAGGTGAAATCGCTGCGTTCAGGCCGCGCCAATATCGCCGAGAGCTATGCTTCGACCGAGCGCGGCGAGTTGTGGCTGATCAACGCGAACATCCCGGTCTATGCCCCAGCCGCGCAGTTCAATCATGAGCCGACGCGGCCGCGCAAACTGCTGGTGCGCTCGCGCGAGCTGTCAAAATTGCGTTCAGCGGTCGAGCGGGAAGGGCGCACGCTTGTGCCGCTTGAGCTCTATTTCAACGCGCGCGGCATCGCCAAGCTGAAGCTCGCCTTGGCGCGGGGCAAGAAGGCGCACGACAAACGCGCCGCCACTAAGGACCGCGATTGGAAGCGCGATCAAGCGCGGCTGCTGCGCGACAAAGGCTAGAGCAGAGTTTTGGCGCGACTTAGCGCTGTCTCGAACATTTCAGGCGTCAGGCGGCGCGTCTGCGTGTTGTACCGAGAGCAGTGATAAGAGGAGACAAGCTTAAACCCGCCGGGAAGATCGGCCTCTGCGCCATGCGCGAACTTCGCGTGACTCGGCTTCAGTCCATAAGAGCGCAGCACGCTTTCATGGGCGATTGAGCCGAGCGCGAACAAGACGCGCAAACGCGGGAGGGCGGAGATGCGGGCGCTGAGAAAAGGCCGGCAGGTCGTGATTTCCGCTGGCAGCGGCTTGTTTTCCGGCGGCGCGCAGCGCACCGCATTTGTGATCATGCAATCGACCAGCTTGAACCCGTCTTCGGGGTCGGCGCGGTATTCGCCTTGACCGAAGCCGAGCTTCTTGAGCGTGCCGTAGAGGAGGTCCCCGGCATAATCTCCAGTGAAAGGGCGCCCCGTGCGATTTGCGCCGGTGCGCCCGGGCGCAAGCCCGACAATCAGCAGGCGCGCTTGCGGGTCTCCGAAGGAGGGGGCTGGGCCGTTAAACCAGGACGGCTCCGCCGCGGCGTTTGCGGCGCGATAGGCGACCAGGCGCGGGCAGAGCGGACAATTCTTGGGCGCTTCGGGGGCGGGGCTGGTCAAACGGGCTCCCATAGCGGCGCTGGCGTTGTAAACCGGGGCCGCCAGAAACCCTGTCGGCAGACGCAAATCAAGACGCGATCCAAAGCTTCATTGTGACCAGCGCTACCCGCTCAAACGCCGCCGCCTATATCGCGCTAGGATCGAACCTGCCGCACGCAGGGGTGGAGGGTCCGGCTCTGCTCGAAGCCGCGCTCCGCGCCCTTGGCGAGGCTGGGCTTGAGCTTCGGCGGGCGTCTTCGATCTGGCGCACCGCCCCCTGGCCCCCAGCCGTTCAGAATGACTTTCATAATGCAGCGATTGAAGTCGACGCCGGCTGCCGGGGCCCGGAGGCTGTGTTTGAGCTGACCAGCGCGATCGAGCGGGCCTTCGGCCGGGAGCGGCGCGCGCGCTGGGACGCCCGCACCCTTGACCTTGATCTGATCGATTTCGCCGGGCTCTCGGGAACCTTTGGGCCAGTGCAATTGCCTCACCCCAGGGCGCATGAGCGGGCCTTCGTGCTGGCCCCGCTGGCTGAGCTCGGCTGGCGCCATCCGACCCTGGGGCGCACGGCGGCCGAGCTGCTGGCGGCTTTGCCGTCGGGCCAAGAGGCCATCAGAATCGGATCGTTTACCGCGTTTTGCCCCCCGCCATGAGGAAATCGCCGGTCTGGGGCGCCGTGCGTGCATTGCACAAAGAGCGCACAGCCTTTAAGTTGACTGTTCGTTCCCCGATTTTCCCTTGAGAGGAAGTGCGCCTTGGCTCGCGTAACCGTCGAAGATTGCGTTGATAAGGTCCCGAACCGGTTCTCGCTGGTGCTATTGGCCGCCCATCGCGCGCGCAACATTTCCTCTGGCTCCGAGCCGCTGGTAGAGCGTGAGCGGGACAAGGACCCGGTCGTGGCCCTGCGCGAGATCGCCGAAAAGGCGGTCCTGCCGGAGGATCTCCGCGACAGCTTGGTCCAGCTCTACCAGGACGTTCAGCCTGTCACCCAGGCCGAGGACGAGCAGGATCGCCTGGCGCTGACCGCGCCGGTTCTGTCCAGCGAAGAAGACGTGCTGCGCGCGCTGCAGCAAGAAGCAGAAGCGCAGCGCGACGAGAGATTTTAGTTGGCGCCGGGCGGTGACGGCGTCGCCGCCAAGCCAGCGCCTTCCAAAGCCGGCGCGGGTGAACGTCCGCCTGCGCCGCGCAAGGGCTTTCTGCGTCAATTCGAACTGGTCGAGCGCGTGCGTGACTATGATCCGCACGTTGATGAGGGCCTGATCAACCGCGCCTACGTCTATGCGACGTCGATGCACGGCTCCCAGAAACGCCATTCCGGCGACCCGTACTTCGCGCATCCTATCGAGGTCGCGGGCATCCTCACTGAATATAAGCTCGACGCCGCCACGATCGTGGCGGGGCTGCTGCACGACACCATCGAGGACACTGAAGCGACCCGCGAAGAGGTTGAGGCCAAGTTTGGCCCCCAAGTCGCTGATTTGGTTGAGGGCGTCACCAAGCTTTCAAAACTTGAGATTCGCTCGGAAGAGAACAAGCAGGCGCAGAACCTGCAAAAATTCATCCTCGCCATGTCGCGCGACGTGCGCGTGTTGTTGGTGAAGCTGGCGGATCGCCTGCACAATATGCGCACGCTGAAGCATGTGCCGGACGCGAAAAAGCGCCGTCGCATTGCGGTGGAGACGCTGGAAATTTATGGGCCGCTGGCGCGCCGCATCGGCATGGAGCGCATGGCGCGCGAATTGGAATCGCTCGCCTTCCATGAAGCATTCTCCGAGGCGGAGGCCGCCATCAGCGCGCGCCTGGAGCAATTGCGCGAAGAGAAGGGCGCCAACGTCGCCAAGATCAGCGAGACGCTTGGCGAAGTGATGACCTTCGCCGGCATCGCACACCGCGTTTATGGGCGCGAGAAGCAGGTCTATTCGATTTGGCGCAAGTTGCAGCGCAAGAGCGTCGAATTTCAGGATTTGGCGGACGTTTACGCGTTCCGGGTGATCGTTCAGAATCCAGAGGACTGCTATCGCGCGCTCGGGTTAATCCACCAGACATGGCGGTGCGTGCCGAACGAGCTTGAGGATTATATCTCGAACCCGAAGCCGAACGGCTATCGCTCGATCCACACCACGGTGATCGGTCCTGGCAATGTGCGGGTCGAGATTCAGATCCGTACGGAAGAGATGGACCAACTCGCCGAGGTCGGCGTCGCAGCGCACTGGCGCTACAAGAACGAGACCTATGGCTTCGATGAAGAGCAGGCCGCATCCGCCGGGCTCGATGCGCGCGAAGCCACCCGCTCGCTGCTGGAAATCGCCGAACATGGCGGCGACCTCGATGAATTTCTCGAGCACGCAAAGCTCGAAATGTATTCCGATCACGTCTTCGCGTTTACGCCAAAAGGGTTGTTGATCGCTTTGCCGCAAGGGGCGACCCCGCTCGATTTCGCTTATGCTGTTCACTCCGGCATTGGCGATCGGTGCATTGGCGCGCGCATTAACGGCATGGAGCGGCCGCTTCGCTCAGCGCTGCGCAACGGCGATGTGGTGGAAGTGCTGACCTCTGATCGCGCGGCGCCCGTGCCAGGCTGGGAGGCGCTCACCAAGACCGGGCGGGCAAAGTCCGCGCAGCGACGGCTCGAACGTCATGCGCGGCGTGAGGAATTCGCCAAACTTGGCCGCGAATTGGTCGCCCATGCTCTGCATCGCTACGATCACGATCTGGCGCAGACCAATTTGGCGGAAGCGGCGCAGCGTCTCGGCAAGCATGACGAGGAAGAGGTTTTCGTCTCTGTCGGCGAGGGGAGTCTGAAGGCGGCGGCGGTTGCGGTTGCGGCGTTTCCTGGTCTTGAAGAGCGCGTGCGCAAGGACGAATTGCGCCGGCCGATGGAGCGCGAAAAGGCCAAGCTCTATGTCAAAGGCGGCGCGCTAACCCCGGGTGTCGCGCTGCATTTCGCCGAATGCTGCACGCCGATCCCAGGTGATCGCATCATAGGCGTGCAGGTGCCCGGCAAGGGCGTGATGGTGCACACCATTGACTGTGAAACGCTGGCGAAGTTTGAGGATTCCGACGCGGCGTGGGTCGACCTCGCCTGGACTCAGACTGCCCTCAATCGAACGCTCGCCGTGGGGCGCGTTATCGCGACGGTGGAAAACACGCGCGGCGTGCTGGCCGAGTTGTGCCGCATCATCGCCGAGAATGAAGGCGACATACTCAATTTGAGAATAGCCAAGCGCACGGCGGACTTCTTCGACATAATCTTCGATATCGAAGTTGCGGACGCCAAGCACTTGACCAACATTGTCGCGGCCATGCGGGCGAGTAAGGCGATAAAGGATGTGGAGCGGGTGCGCGGGTGACCGAACGGCCCGAACTCGCTAAGTGAGAGTTATGACCCAAGACCAAGTGCTCGACGAATTCCGCGCCGCCGGTGCGCTGCTGGAAGGTCATTTCATCCTGTCGAGCGGGTTGCACAGTCCGGTCTTTTTCCAGAAGAACGCGGTCTTCATGGATCCGGCGCGGACCGAGCGCTTGTGCAAAGCGCTCGCCGCCAAGGCCGCCGCTGCGTTTGGCAAGATCGATTCGGTCGTGTCGCCCGCGGTCGGCGCCATCATTCCTGGCTATGAGACAGCGCGGCATTTGGGGGCGCGCGCCATGTTCGTGGAGCGAGAGAACGGCCAGTTCCAATTGCGGAGGGGCTTCGCCATCAAACCTGGCGAACGCGTGCTCATGGTGGAGGATGTCGTCACCACAGGTTTGTCCTCGCGTGAGTGTTTGGACGCCATTCGCGGCCATCCGGGCGAACTGGTGGGCGCGGCCTGTCTGATTGATCGTTCGGGCGGCAAAGCGGATATCGGCGCCAAGCTTGTCTCGCTCGCTCAGGTGAACGCGCCGTCTTATCCCGCTGATAAGCTGCCGCCTGAACTTGCCGCCATCCCGGCAATAAAGCCGGGGAGCAGAGGATTGGCCGCATGAGAGTGCGCCGCGTACGCCTTGGCGTGAACATCGATCACGTCGCCACCATTCGCAATGCGCGCGGCGGAGCGCATCCCGATCCCGTGCGCGCTGCGGAGATTGCTGCGAAGTCTGGCGCAGACGGCATCACGCTTCACATCCGAGAGGATCGCCGGCACGTGCGCGAAGACGATCTTTTTCGCCTCGCGGGCGCCATCGAACTTCCGATCAATCTTGAGATGGCCTGCACGCCCGAGATGCGCGACATTGCTTTGCGCATGCGTCCGCGTGCGTGCTGCCTCGTGCCGGAGCGGCGTGAAGAGCGCACGACCGAAGGCGGCCTGGATGTTGCGGCTCAGCACACTCATGTGGCGCCTTATGTGCGGGACTTGCGCGAGGCTGGCATTCGCGTCTCGCTCTTCATCGATCCCGATCCGGTGCAGATAGCTGTCGCCGAAGCGCTCGGAGCCCCGGTGGTCGAATTGCACACCGGCGCCTATTGTGAAGCGGTTGGCAAAGGCGAAGCCGATGAGCGGCGCTTGCTAGACGATATTCGGCGTGCGGCCGATGCAGGCGCGGCGCGCGGGCTGGAGATTCATGCAGGCCACGGGATCACATTCGAAAGCGTCGCCGCCCTCGCTTCGCTTCCGCCAATCGCGGAGCTGAATATTGGCCACTTCCTGATTGGCGAGGCCATCTTTTCTGGTCTTGGCCCTACCGTCGCCGAAATGCGCCGCCGCATCGATGAGGCGCGGGCCGCTACATGATCTTGGGCACAGGCACTGACATTGTGGACATTCGCCGGATTGAGCGAACCCTGGAGCGGTTTGGGGATCGCTTTATCGCGCGCATATTTACCGACACCGAAAAGGCGCGCGCCGAGCGCCGTCCCAGCCAGCGCGCCGCCACTTACGCCAAGCGCTTCGCGGCCAAGGAGGCTTGCTCCAAGGCGCTGGGAACGGGCTTCAAGAAGGGCGTGTTCTGGCGCGATATGGGCGTGGCCAATCTGCCCTCCGGGCAGCCAACCATGCGCTTATCGGGGGGCGCGGCGGCCAGACTTGCAGAAATGACGCCCCCTGGTCACGTCCCGGTGATCCATGTGAGCTTGACGGACGACTATCCGCTTGCTCTCAGCTTTGTCATCATTTCGGCGGAGTTGGCCCCGATTGAGGCGGCCGGCCGGCAGGACGCCGCCAGTTAGTGCAGGGCGTTGGGGAAAACCATTCCTGTAAGTAATGTTTGAGCAGCATTCATCGGGCAAGCCTTAGATAGACTTCGCCTGGGC
The DNA here is from genome assembly GCA_033764855.1 of Hyphomonadaceae bacterium. Lineage (GTDB taxonomy): Bacteria > Pseudomonadota > Alphaproteobacteria > Caulobacterales > Aquidulcibacteraceae > Vitreimonas. Next base: position 35,703 of record JANRIP010000043.1, read on the forward strand.
TGCTCCTGAGCGAGAAACGCATGAGTTCGATGAGCACGTCTTCTTCCGACTCCCCCGCCATGAGCGTGTTCTGGGAAAACGTGCGCACGATTCTGTATGCGCTCGCTCTGGCCATGGCGATCCGCTTCACCATCGCCCAGCCCTTCCGCATTCCGTCCGGCTCGATGCAGCCCACCTTGGAGGTCGGCGACTATATCGTCGTAACCAAGTGGTCCTACGGTTATGGCCGTTACTCCTTCGCGCCGCTGGAAGGGCTGCTGCCGCATGGCCGTCTGTTCGGCCGCGCGCCTGAGCGGGGTGACGTGGTCGTATTCCGCCCGGCGCCCGAGCCGACGCGAGATTTCATCAAGCGCGTCATCGGGATGCCGGGGGACCGAATCCAAATGACGGACGGACGCTTGTTCATCAATGGCGAGCCGGTCGAGCGGGAATCGCTCGGCATGGTCGATTTCGAGGGCGAGGATGGCTACGTCACACCGATCCAAGCCTATCGCGAAACGCTTCCGAACGGGGTGAGCTACACCACATTCGACCGCAACCCGCACGGTGATCTCGATCAGACGCGCGTCTATATTGTGCCCGAAGGCCATTACTTCATGATGGGCGATGATCGCGACAATTCCGACGATAGCCGGCGATCAGTCGGTTATGTGCCGTTCGACAATCTGGTCGGCCCAGCGCAATTCGTCGTGGCGTCATTCGACAATACGACGTCGATCTTTCGTCCCTGGACGCTGTTTACTGGCTTCCGCGGCGACCGCTTCATCAAGCCGGTGGAATGAGGCGGGCCTGATGGCCGCCAAGCACGACGCGCGCCTCGAAGAGCTGCAGCAACGCCTGGGTTATGCGTTCAAGTCGCCGGCGCTTTTGCGAGAAGCCTTGACGCATGGCAGCGCCACGGATGGCGCCAAGGCGCAGCGATCTTATAATCGGCTTGAGTTTTTGGGTGATCGCGTGCTGGGCGTCATTATCGCCAAGCGCTTGTTCGACGAAACCGATGCCGACGCGGGCGACCTGGCGCCGCGTTACAATGCGCTGGTTGATCGCCATGCCTGCGCCCGCGCCGCGCGCGCGGCCAAGCTGGGCGAGGCGGTGGTGCTATCGCACTCGGAAGAGGCGAGCGGAGGCCGCAACAAGGACGCGATCCTAGCCGATGTTTGCGAGTCGGTGATTGCCGCTCTGTATCTCGATGGCGGTATGGAGGCGGCGCGCGCTTTTATTGTGCGGTTTTGGGGCGACGCCCTCGATGACGTGCAGACCACGCGCCGCGACGCAAAAACATTGTTGCAAGAATGGGCGGCGGCGCGAAAGGCGGGCCTTTCTTATGCCGAGATTGATCGCAGCGGACCTGAGCACGCGCCGCATTTTGTGATTGAGGCGCGGGTTGATGGATTTCCGGTCGCGCGGGGCGAGGGCGGCTCCAAGCGCGAAGCTCAGCGCGCAGCGGCGGCGGCGTTCTTGAAAGCGCGAGGCGAGCATGTCTGAGCAGCATTGCGCCGTGGTGGCCATTTTGGGCGCGCCGAATGCGGGCAAGTCCACGCTGGTCAACACGCTCGTCGGCGCCAAGGTCGCAGCGGTGACGCAGAAAGTGCAAACCACGCGCGCGCTGGTGCGTGGCATCGCCATGCAGGATCAAACCCAATTGGTTCTAATCGACACGCCGGGCGTGTTCACGCCTAAGCGGCGGCTCGATCGCGCCATGGTGGCGGCGGCGTGGAGCGCGATCGATGGCGCGGATATGATCGTGCATGTGGTGGATGCGCCGGCGCATGCGAGCGGCGCGTCGGGAGCGGATGCGCATTCGGTGGAAGATGCGGCCAGCATCACCAGAGCGCTGGATCGACGCGAAGTGGCGTCGATCCTGGTGCTCAACAAGGTCGATAAGGTGCCGCGACCAGCTTTGCTGGAAATCACCACGAAGCTGATCGAGCAGGGCCGTTATACGGACGTGTTCATGATCTCAGCCAAGAATGGCGACGGTGTTGCGGATTTGACGCGCACCCTGGTGGAGCGCGCGCCGGTGGCGCCGTGGCTCTTCCCTGAAGATCAGATCATGGATGCGCCGGCGCGCGAACTCGCCGCAGAGATTACGCGCGAGAAGGCGATGCTGCGCCTGCATGACGAGCTGCCTTATGAACTCGTGGTCGAAACCGACACATGGGAGGAGCGCAAGGATGGCTCGGCCAAGATCGGCCAGACGCTCTACGTCGCGCGCGAAAGCCAGCGCAAAATCGCCATCGGCGCCAAAGGCCAAAGCATCAAGACCATTGGCGAAATGGCGCGCAAGGAAATGGAAGCGGCGTTCGACCGGCGCATTCACCTGTTCCTGCACGTGAAGATCCGCGAAAACCTCACAGAAGAGCGCGGGCTCTATACGCGCTTGGGTTTGGATTACGAAGCCTGACCCATGGAATGGGTTGATGACGCCATCGTTCTAGGCGCGCGGCATTTCGGCGAGGGCAAACTTGTCGCCGAAGTGTTTTCGCGCGCGCACGGGCGTCATGGCGGCGTCGTGCATGCGGGGCGGAAGACATTGCCTGTTCTCCAAGCTGGCAATGTCGTGCATGCGGGTTGGAAAGCGCGGCTAGCGGATCAGCTGGGTTTCTTCCAGCCGCTGGAAATGGTCGAGCCGCACGCGACGCGGCTGTTGGATGATCCAATTGCGCTCGCTGGACTGTCCTCCGCTATCACACTGGTGCGCGGCGCGGTGGCGGAGCGGCAGGCTTATCCGCAGCTCTATGATGCGTTGATCGTGCTGATCGAGGCCATGCCGCAGAATGAAATTTGGCCAGCAATCTATACCCGGTTCGAACTCGGCCTGCTGGCCGCGCTTGGCTATGGGCTCGATCTGACACGCTGCGCCGTCACCGGCGCGACGCAGGATTTGGGCTGGGTCAGCCCGCGCACCGGGCGGGCCGCGACGGTGGAAGCGGGTGCGCCCCATGCCGATGTTCTGCTCCGCCTACCGCCCTTTCTGACTGATCCGGAAGCGGAACTAGTTGAAGGCGATGTGGCCGATGCCTTTGCACTGGCCGGGTTTTTCCTGGAGCGGCGCCTGTTCGATGCGAAGGGCGAAGGACTGCCGGAGGCTCGCCGCCGGCTGATCGAGCGTTTGGGCTTTGCGCACCGACTCTAATACAAAGAGCGGGTAATCCGCAGAAAGCGACGGAATGGCTGACGACATCACCACGACCCCCGAGGGTGGGCGGATCATTGATGAGGACATTGGCGAGGCGCTGTCCAAGCGTTACCTCGCCTATGCGCTCTCCACGATTACCTCCCGCGCGCTGCCGGATGTACGCGATGGGTTGAAACCGGTGCACCGCCGCGTGCTCTATGCGATGCGGCGGCTCAATCTTTCGCCGGACGCGGCCTTCCGCAAATCAGCCAAGGTGGTGGGCGATGTGATGGGTGACTTCCACCCGCACGGCGACAGCGCGATCTACGATGCGATGGTTCGCCTCGCGCAGGATTTTTCTTCGCGCTATCCCTTGATCGACGGCCAAGGCAATTTCGGCAATATTGACGGCGATAGCGCCGCGGCCATGCGCTACACCGAAAGCCGCATGACCGCTGCGGCCGAAGCGCTGCTTGAAGGCATTGACGAGAACGCCGTCGATTTCCGCCCCAGCTATGATGGCAGCAAGGAAGAGCCGGTGGTGTTGCCGGCGGCGTTTCCGAATCTCTTGGCCAATGGCGCCAGCGGCATCGCCGTCGGCATGGCGACGAACATTCCACCGCACAATGCCGCCGAGCTGATCGATGCGGCGGTGTTTCTCATCGACAACGCCAAGGCGACGACGGAAGATCTGATCAAGATCATTCCCGGCCCGGATTTTCCGACTGGCGGCATAGTGGTCGAGCCGCCCGAAAGCATTCGCGATGCTTATGAAACCGGTCGCGGCGGGTTCCGCGTGCGTGCGAAATGGAAGACGGAGGAGCTCGGCCGCGGCGGCTGGCGCATCGTCGTCACCGAAATTCCATTTCAAGTGCAAAAGACCAAGCTGATCGAACAGCTGGCCGAACTGATCGAGAACAAAAGAGCGCCGCTCTTGGGCGATGTACGGGATGAAAGCGCGGAAGATATTCGCCTGGTGATCGAGCCGAAATCGCGTGCGGTCGAGCCGGCTGTGCTGATGGAGAGCTTGTTCAAGCTTTCGGCGCTGGAAACGCGCATTTCGCTCAATATGAACGTGCTGGATGCGCAAGGCGCGCCGCGCGTCATGAGCCTCAAAGACGTGTTGCGCGCCTTTGTCGATCATCGCCGCGACGTGTTGCAACGGCGCTCAACGCATCGGCTCGAGAAGATTGCAGCGCGGCTGGACGTGCTTGCCGGCATGCTGATCGTTTATCTCAATCTGGATGAGGTGATCCGCATCATCCGCAATGAGGATGAGCCAAAGCCGGCTCTGATCAAGCGCTTCAAGCTGAATGACGTGCAGGCGGACGCCATCCTCAACACCCGTTTGCGGCAATTGCGCAAACTGGAGGAGATGGAAATTCGCCGCGAGGATGCCGCGCTGCGCGAAGAGCAGAAGGGCCTGCAAGCCCTGCTGGAGGATACGCGTAAACAATGGCGCAAAATTGCGAGCGAGTTGAAAGAGACGCGCAAGCTGTTTGGCCCGGACACAGCCTGGGGCAAGCGGCGCACCAAACTCGACAAGGCCGCCGAAATCCCGACCGAGATTGATGTCGAAGCTTTCGTCACCCGCGAGCCGGTGACGGTGATCCTTTCGGAGAAAGGCTGGATCCGCGCCATGAAGGGGCACGGCGATCTCTCCAGCCTCAGCTTCAAAGATGGCGATCACGCCCAGCAGATCGTGCGCTGCGAAACCACGGACAAGTTGCTTCTGTTCGCCTCTGATGGCCGCGCCTTCACGCTCGATGTGCACAAGCTGCCCGGCGGGCGCGGACATGGTGAGCCGATCCGCCTCAGCATCGATCTGGCCGACATCGACGAAGTGGTGGCGATGTTTGTCTATGAGGAAGGGTCAAAGCGCCTCGTCGCCAGCCATGAAGGCTATGGCTTCATCGTGCCGGAAAGCGAAATGCTGGCCACCAAGCGCTCAGGCAAGCAGGTGCTCAACGGGCGCGCGATGCAGGCGGCGAAGGTCAATGGAGATCAGGTGGCCGTCATTGGCGAGCGGAAGAAGCTGCTCATCTTCCCGCTCAGCGAATTGCCGGAAATGAATCGCGGCAAGGGTGTGAAGCTGCAAAGTTACCACGATCGCGGCCTCGCCGATGTAAAAGTGTTTTCCAAGGAAGAGGGGCTCTCCTGGGAGGATAGTGCGGGCCGCGTGCGCGTCGTGCCAGAATGGAAGGAATTCCGCGGCAAGCGTGGCGGCGCCGGCAAAGTCGCGCCAAAAGGCTTTTCGCGCTCGGGTCGGTTTAGCGATGTGATGGGGTAGGCGCGGTAGCGCGTGCTTTCCTATATGAATTCCGCTAAGTTCGGTCGTCGCGAAACTTGGCCGCGAGAGGAAAGCTGATGATTCTTCTGATCTTGCTGATCATCGTCGTCGTGTTGGCGGTGCTGCTGATCGGCATTTACAACCGCCTGGTCGCCCTGCGGCAGAACGCGAACCAAGCCTTCGCCGACATCGACGTGCAACTGAAACAGCGGCACGATCTGATCCCGAACCTGGTCGAAACCGTGAAGGGTTACGCCGCGCACGAAAAGGGCACGCTGGAAGCGGTGATCCAGGCGCGCAACGCCGCCGTGAGCGCCGAGCGCACTGGCGATCCAAAAGCCATGGGCGCGGCCGAAGGCGCGCTCGGCATGGCGCTTGGCCGGCTGATCGCGCTGTCTGAGGCTTATCCGGACCTCAAGGCCAATGCGAATTTCCAGCAACTGCAAGCCGAACTGTCGGACATTGAAAACAAGCTGGCCGCCGCGCGCCGCTTCTTCAACAACGCCGTCAGCGAATACAATACGGCGCGCGAACAATTCCCCGCCGTGTTGGTGGCCGGCATGTTCGGTTTCGGCCCGCGCCAATTCTTCGACGTGGGCGAAGAGACGCGCGCGCAGCTCGACGCCGCGCCGCCGCAAGTGAAGTTCAACTGATCGAGTCAAGCTGATGGCCGCCTACGGCCTGCAGACCCACATTTGGAACAATAATTGGAAATCCGTCCTGCTCATGGCCGGGTTTCCGTTATTGTTGCTGCTGCTGACATACGCTCTGTTCCTGCTGTTTGCGGGGGCGAGCGGTGTTTATGTGCCGGGGGTCGATCCTGAGTTGGCGCCTTTCATATGGGCCGCAGATTCCCTGGTGCGCGCATGGCCGTACGCCTTGATCGGCGCGGGCCTCTGGTTCGCCATCGCCTACGCTTTCTATCAAAACATCATCGACGCGGCGACTGGGGCGAAGAAAGTCGAGCGCAGAGAAGAGCCGCGTCTCTACAATTTGCTGGAAAATCTCTGCATCTCGCGCGGGATGAAGACTCCCGATCTGCGCATCATGGAGACGGACGGCCTGAACGCCTTCGCCACTGGCCTGCACGAGGGGCAGTATTCCATCACAGTGACGCGCGGACTAGTGAACGCACTGAATGACGATGAGCTGGAAGCCGTGCTGGCGCACGAGCTGACGCACATCCGCAATCGTGATGTGCGGCTCTTGGTCATCGCCGTGATTTTCGTCGGCATTTTCTCGTTTGTGGGCGAGCTGGCGTTTCGCGGCTTAGCCAATGGCGGCGTGCGCCGGTCGTCGTCCTCATCCCGACGGGAAGGGGGCGGCGGGTTGGCGATCATTGTCGCACTGGTGCTGATTGGCGTCGCGTACGGGCTCGCTATCGTGATCCGCTTCGCCATGTCGCGCAGCCGCGAATATTTGGCGGACGCGGGTTCGGTGGAGCTCACCAAAAACCCGGACGCCATGATTTCGGCGCTGCAGAAGATTTCCGGCAACGCCTTCGTCAATGCGCCGTCCGAGGTGCGGGAGATGTTCATTGAAAACCCGCATTCGGATTTCGCATCGATGTTCGCGACGCACCCGCCAATCGAAAAACGCATCGAGGCGCTGGCGCGTTTTGCGGGCGGGCGCGTAAACGCTCCAGTCTCCGCTGAAATTGCGTCGAAGCCGGCGCGTGGCCCCTGGGGTTAAGGTCGGGGTTAGAGGTCGTGATCGGCCGGCAGCGGCGGCGCTTCGCGCAGCAATGTCAAGGTGATGCGGCGATTGCCCGGCAGGGTGGGATCGTCCGGGAAGAGCGGCTCTGAATCGGCGCGCCCGGTGACCTCATAGATGCGATCACTGGAAATACCACGTGAGGCGAGCAAGCGCCGCGCCGCATTGGCGCGGGCTGCGGAAAGCTCCCAGTTTGAAGCGAAAGCGCCGCCAGGGGCGTTCCCATCGGTGTGACCCGAAATCGAAATGCGGTTCGGCAAAGCCGCGATCGCGCCAGAAACGGCGGTCAGCAGGCGCCGGGCGCGTTCATTCGGTTCGCCATCGCCGGGCGAGAACATGGAGCGGCCTTCCTGATCGACGATCTGAATGCGCAGACCTTCCGGCGTCTGTTCGACCAACAGGTTGCGCGACAGTTCGGCGATGTCCGGCATGTCGGCCATGGCTTGGCGAATGGCGATCTCGGCGCGCTGGAAGTCGGCGTTTTCGCGGATGGTGCGTGCGCGGGTAAGGCTATCTTCGCTCGGGTCTTGCTGACCGCCCTCGGCTTCGTTCTGAAAATTCTCAGCGGAATTCGACGTGTATTGAGGCTGGCTGGCCTCCGCTACAGGCGCCGAGTGCCCGTGGCGCACGCCTTCCTCAGCGAAGCTCGTGCCTTGGAGCAGGCCGCCGGCGCCGGACGACACGCGGCTCACAGAGGCGGGGGCGAAGAACTCGGCGATGCCGCGGCGCTGATCTGGGCTCGTGGTGTTGATCAGCCACATCAGCAGAAAGAACGCCATCATGGCGGTCACGAAGTCGGCGTAAGCAACCTTCCAGGCGCCGCCATGATGGCCGCCATGCCCGCCCTTCTTGATCTTCTTGATGACGATCGGGCGTTGATTTGCTTGCGCGACCATGAAAACCCGAATGCCGGCGCGGGCCCGCTTGGCCGCGTGGGCCGCGACCATGCCCGGACGCGGTTAAAATCGAGTGAGCAAACGCAAAAGGCAGGAGCCGCAAGCCATGGCCAAAGTCGCTTTTCTGGGTCTCGGTGTGATGGGCGCGCCAATGGCGGGTCACCTCGTAAAGGCCGGGCACGACGTGACGGTCTATAACCGCAGCCAGGCACGCGCCCAGGCATGGCGCGCGCAATATGGCGGCGCTGTTGCGGCGAGCGTGGCGGAGGCCGCCGCCGGTCCCGACATCGTCTTTGCTTGCGTAGGCGCCGACAAGGATGTGCGCGAGGTGTTCGATGCGGCTGCGCCAGCGATGGCGTCCGGCGCGGTGTTCGTGGACCACACAACAGCTTCCGCCGCCCTGGCGCGCGAGCTTTCGAGCAGCGCCGCTGCGATGGGGTTGGGTTTCGTCGATGCGCCCGTCTCTGGGGGCCAAGCTGGGGCGGAAGCGGGGCGCCTGACTGTAATGGCTGGCGGCGCAGCCGCTGAGTTCGAGAAGGCGGAGCCAGTGATGCGCGCCTATGCCGCCAACATCACGCTGATTGGCCCCGCTGGCGCGGGCCAGTTAGCGAAAATGGTCAATCAGATTTGCATCGCTGGCATTGTTCAGGGACTCGCCGAGGCTTTGCATTTCGCGCAGCGCGCGGATCTAGATGTTGAGAAGGTCATAGCCGCAATTTCTAAAGGCGCGGCTCAGAGCTGGCAGATGGAGAACCGTTGGAAGACTATGACTGCCGGCAAGTTCGACTTTGGCTTTGCTGTCGACTGGATGCGCAAGGATTTGGGGTTGGTGTTGGAGGAGGCGGGGCGCAACGGCGCGACTTTGGATTTGGTGCGGTTGGTCGATGGCTACTATGCCGAGGTCCAGGCCATGGGCGGTGCGCGCTGGGATACGTCCAGCCTGATTGCCCGGCTCAATCGTTAACGTGAGGCAAGGGCTTGCAGCACGGCAATAAACCATTAGCCGATTTCGACTATAGTGCGCTCCGGGAGAGTGCGCGGCGATGCATGTGAGAGAGTGGACGGTCTGTGTTATCGAGCCCAACAAGTTCGAAGCTCAGCTGTTAATGGACATGATGCGGGGCGTCGGCGCTGAGCGCATCAAGTTCTTCACGGACAGCGAAGAAGCGATGGACGCGCTCGGCGTGTACGCCGCTAACATTATCATTGCTGCGGTGGAATCCCTGCCGGTGGACGGCGTGGCGTGGACGCGCGCCTTCCGACGCAACCTTTCAGTCAAAAATCGCCGCGCTTCCGTGTTTCTGACATCACGCGCTTTCTCCCGATCGCTGGCGGAGGATTGCCGGCACGCCGGCGCGAATGCGCTGATTGGCAAACCCCTTTCCGCAAAAATCTTGACCGACACGATCCGCAAGGTGCTGGCCAACCCGCGCCCCTTTATCGAGGCGGAGAAATATGTCGGCCCGTGCCGCCGCGCCGGGATCATCACAGCAGGGGGGCCTGTGCGCCGACGAAAGGCGGATGCGGAGGGTGAGGGGCCACAAGTCGGTTCATTGGCGCAGGCGCTCGTCACGCTCGGCCAAGCCGTCGACGCCATGCTCGACGGTAAGGCGGATCCGGCTGTCGCAGAAGGCGCGCTCAAGCGGCTACAGGCCTACGCCGTGGCCGCTGGCGATGGTCCGATGATGCGCGCCTGCGCGGCGATGAATCTACAGCTTAAGGCGCGCGCTACGACGCGCCCGGAAGCCGCGCGCGAAGCGCTCGCCGCCTGTGTGGCTGGGATGACCGAATTGGCGGGGCTGGATCGCAGCAATGCGGGCGAGCGCGAATTGATTGCCGAGAGCGTGCGCTTGGCGGTCGCCAAGGCCGCCAAGGCCGCCGCCTAGCGTCTTTGCCAAATGCGCCGCGCGCGATAGCTTTGGCGCATGTCTGACGCACTCTTGTTCGCCGCAGAACTCGAAGCGGCGCAACGCATTGTCTTCTTCACCGGCGCCGGCATTTCCACGGAAAGCGGCATTCCCGACTTCCGCTCGCCAGGCGGGGTGTGGAGCAAGATGAAGCCGATCTATTTCCAGGATTTCGTCGCCTCGCGCGAGATGCGGCGCGAGGCTTGGAATCGAGTGTTCAACCGAACAGCCGGTTGGACTGGGGCCAGCCCCAATATTGGCCACCGCGCCGTGGCGCGCCTCATCGCTGACGAACGCGCCTCGGCGGTAATCACTCAGAACGTCGATAACTTGCATCAGGACGCTGGAGCGCCTGCTGACCGCGTCGTGGAGCTGCACGGCAATGCCTCCTACTGCAAGTGTCTCAGTTGCGAGCGGCGCTATGAGATCGAGGCGTTGCGCCCACGCTGGGAAGCGGACGACGACATACGCTGCGATGATTGCGCCGGCTTGATCAAAACCGCGACGATTTCCTTCGGACAGGCCATGCCCGAAGCAGAGATGGCGCGCGCAAGCGCTGAAGCGCGTGCCTGCGATCTATTCGTGGTGCTTGGCTCTTCCCTGGTGGTTTATCCGGCCGCTGCACTGCCCTTGGCGGCCCGGCGCGAGGGCGCGCGGTTAGTCATCGTCAATCGCGAACCGACGGAGCAGGACGGCATGGCGGATCTGGTTCTGAACGCCGAGATCGGCCCGCTCATGAATGAAGCGATGCGGCTGATCGGCAAGCCGATCAACTGAGCAATTCGGCAGCCCTGGGTGCGAAGTAGGTGATGACGCCGTCCGCACCCGCGCGCTTGAAGGCGAGGAGGCTCTCAAGCATGGCGCGCTCTTCGTCGAGCCAACCATTTTGCGCGGCCGCTTTCAGCATCGCGTATTCGCCAGACACTTGGAAGGCGTAAGTCGGCATGCCGAACTCGCGCTTCACACGGCTGACAATATCGAGATAAGGCATGCCCGGTTTCACCATCACCAGGTCGGCGCCTTCGGCGATGTCGAGCGCAACTTCGCGCAGCGCTTCGTCGGTGTTGCCGGCATCCATCTGATAGGTGCGTTTATCGCCGGGATTGGCGACGGAGCCGGTTCCCAGTTTTCCAGAGCCAATGGCTTCACGATACGGGCCGTAGAATGCCGACGCATACTTGGCGGCGTAGGACATGATCAAAGTGTCCTGATGGCCTTCGCTTTCTAGCGCGGCGCGGATGGCGCCAATGCGGCCATCCATCATGTCCGACGGCGCGACAATGTCTGCGCCAGCTTTGACCTGTATCAAGGTTTGCTCGACCAAGGCCGCCACCGTGTCATCATTGACGATGCGCCCGTCTCTCAGCAGCCCATCATGGCCGTGGTCCGTGAATGGATCGAGCGCGACGTCCACCATGATTCCGACATTCGGCGCGGCGTCTTTCATCGCGCGCACCGCCGTGCAGACGAGGCCGTTCGGATTAGACGCTTCGCGCCCGCGCGCATCTTTCTTGGCGGCGTCGATATGGGGGAAGACGGCGATGGCTGGAATGCCGAGTTGTTGCGCCCGTTTCGCAGCTTGTGCGGCGGCGCGCACGGAAAGTCGCGCCGTTCCCGGCATGGCGGCGACGGGGACTTCGTCCTCGTCGCCTTCGTGCACGACCATGGCCCAGATCAAATCGTCGACGCTTAAGGTCTGCTCACGCACCAAACGGCGCGTCCAATCGGCTTGGCGCAGGCGGCGCATTCGCGTGGCGGGATAGGTCTGATCATATTTCATGCGAACCACTCGCAACTAGGCGCGCATGCATGCGCTTTCCGGTCCCAGTTACCTTCTTCGATGGAAACATAATATAACCGACGTGCGGTCGGGGCGCAGCTCCCTGGCAGGAGAGTGCGGGCGTGAGAGACGCAGACAAAAAGGTTTTTGAGGAAGCGCTGGTCGCGATCCGTGACGAGGGGCGCTACCGCGTGTTCGCCGACATTATGCGCGAGCGCGGCCGCTTCCCTCACGCCACTTTGCGGTCCGAAGACGGCTCCAAACGCGACATCGTGGTGTGGTGCTCAAACGATTATCTCGGCCAGGGTCAGAGCCCGGAAGTGCTCGACGCCGCCCACGCCGCGCTGGACAAAGTCGGCGCCGGGGCGGGCGGAACGCGCAACATTTCCGGCACCACCTCGTATCACGTCGATCTGGAGCGAGAGCTCGCCAACCTGCACGGCAAGCAAGCGGCGCTGCTCTTCACCTCCGGCTACGTTTCCAATGACGCCACGCTCTCAACGTTGGCCCAGCTGTTCCCGGATCTCTGGATCTTCTCCGACGCGCAGAACCATGCCTCGATGATTGAGGGCATTCGCCGGTCGAAGTGTCAGAAGCGGATATTTCGTCACAACGATCTCCAGCATCTTGAAGCTCTGATCAATGAAGCGCCGGCCAATGCGCCCAAGCTGATTGCGTTCGAGAGCGTCTATTCCATGGATGGCGACACCGCACCGATCGCCGAGATTTGCGACATAGCCGAAGCCTATGGCGCGATGACCTATCTCGATGAAGTGCACGGCGTTGGTCTTTACGGCCCAACCGGCGGGGGCATTGCAGAGCGCGATGGTGTGATGCATCGCGTCGATTTCATCGAGGGCACGCTCGCCAAGGCTTTTGGCACGATGGGCGGCTATGTCACCGGCCCGGCCGCCGCCATCGACGCCATCCGCTCAACCGCTTCGGGTTTCATCTTCACCACCTCGCTGGCCCCTTCGATAGCGGCTGCGGCGCTGGAAAGCGTGCGGATCGTGCGCGAATGCCCGCATTTGCGTGACCGTCTGCGGGAGCGCGCGGAAACGTTGAAGAGCATGCTGCGCGATGCGGGCCTGCCGGTCATGTCGGAATCGACCACGCATATCGTGCCGCTGCTGGTCGGCAACGCGGCGCGCTGCAAGAAAATCTCCGACATTCTGCTGCATGAGCACGGCATTTATGTTCAGCCGATCAACTATCCCACGGTGCCGGTAGGCACCGAGCGCCTGCGCATCACGCCGAGCCCATTCCATGACGATGAACTTATGGAGCAGCTGGTTGAGGCGCTGAAAGCGGTGTGGGCCATGTGCCCTGTCCATCTGGGCGCATGAGCGGCGACGATCTCGGCGAGGTCATCTTCGAAATCACAGTGATAGGCGACGCCCAACGCGTCGCAGCCGTGCATGTGGCCACGGGAACGGAAGTGGTGATCCAAGCGCCCGCGAGCGCGGCTTTGGTTGACGTTCGCGCACTCGCACTTCGCAAGCTCAAACGTATGCTTGACGGCGACACTGGCGGGACCACCACCCGGCCAGGCAAGCTGGTCTAATCCTTACGGCGAACGCCGCGACCCAAGCCAATCTTCTTGGCGAACTCCGAGCGCCGTGCGGCGTATGCGGGCGCCACCATTGGATAATCGGCGGGCAGCCCCCATTTCCTGCGATAGTCCTCGGGGGACATATTGTAGGTTGAACGGAGGTAGCGCTTTAGCATTTTGAGCTTCTTGCCGTCTTCGAGGCAGACGATGAAGTCATCCTGGACTGACTTGTTCACAGCAACCGCCGGGCGCGCCTTCTCTGATGGGCGGTCCTCTTGTCCACTAGACAGGGATTCGACTGTGCGGTGGACCGAGCGGATCAGCTCAACTAGCTGTTCAGGCGCAACTTTGTTGTTGGCGACAAACGACGCCACAATGTCCGCGGTCATCCGGAGCGTCTTTTCGGAGGCGGTTAATTTCACCTCCTCATCGGTCCGCATTGCTAACCTTCAATCTATTCCAATACATGAGCTATAGTCTGCACTACAGTACGTCGACAAGTATTCCAAAGATCACAAGTGAAAAACTTACAGTTGAACGGTTAATGTCAGGGGTTGCAGCTTTGCGCCAGCCTGCCTTTGCTTCGCATTCCGAGGCCAATTATGGTGCGGCGCACCATTCCCCAATCCGGAGCAGGGACACATGACTCAAGTGGCAGGCCGAGCGGCCGCCGAACGCGACAAGTTCTTCGAAGCGCCGCTGTCGCGCGCGGATTCCGAGATTGAGGAAGCGATCGCCGCCGAGCTGCAGCGGCAGAACCGGCAGATTGAGCTCATCGCCTCTGAGAACATCGTCTCTAAGGCGGTGCTTGAGGCGCAGGGTTCTGTGCTCACCAACAAATACGCCGAGGGCTATCCGGGACGGCGCTACTATGGCGGCTGCGAGTTCGTCGACGAGGTTGAGCGGCTCGCGATTGAGCGGGCCAAGCGTCTGTTCGATTGTAGCTTCGCCAATGTGCAGCCCCACTCTGGCGCCAACGCGAACCAAGCTGTGTTCTTCGCGCTGTTGCAGCCGGGGGACAAATTCCTCGGCATGGATCTGGCGTGCGGCGGTCACCTCACGCACGGCTCGCCAGTGAACATTTCTGGCAAGTGGTTTCATCCCGTCGCGTATGGCGTGCGCCCGGATGATTATCGAATCGACATGGATGAGGTGGCCGAAATCGCGCGGCGCGAAAAGCCGAAGCTGATCTTGGCCGGCGCATCGGCTTATTCGCGGGTAATCGATTTCAAGCGTTTCCGCGAAATTGCCGATGAAATCGGCGCGATCTTCATGGTGGATATGGCGCATTATGCGGGGCTAATCGCCGGTGGCGCTTATCCTTCGCCGCTGCCTTATGCGCATGTGGTGACGACCACCACCCACAAAACCCTGCGCGGTCCGCGCGGTGGTCTGATCCTCTCCAACAGCGAAGAGCTCGGCAAGAAGATCAACAGCGCGGTTTTCCCTGGCATTCAGGGCGGCCCGCTTATGCACGTGATCGCAGCGAAGGCCGTGTCGTTCAAGGAAGCGTTGGAGCCAGAGTTCAAGCTCTACGCCCGGCGCGTGGTTGAGAACGCCAAAGTGCTGGCGGATCGACTGATTGAGAATGGTCTTGCGGTCATTTCTGGCGGCACCGACAGCCACGTTATGCTGGTGGATCTGCGGCCGAAGAAAGTGACCGGCAAAGCCGCCGAGCAAAGCCTGGAGCGGGCGCTCATCACCTGCAACAAGAACGGCATCCCGTTCGATCCAGAAAAGCCGATGATCACATCCGGCGTGCGCGTCGGCTCGCCCGCGGCCACCACGCGCGGTTTCGGCCCGGCCGAATTCCGCCAAGTGGCGGATCTCATGTGCGAGGTGATTGACGGGCTCTCCACGTCGAATGGCGACAACACCGCCACCGAAACCGCCGTAGCGGCCAAGGTTGAGGCCCTGACGGCCCGATTCCCGATCTATTGAGGGGGCGATCGCCAACGGGTTGCCGGCAGCTGGGGCGGGCGAATCAGTTTCGTTCTGTTACGACTGCCGGACGGCGATTGCCGATTGCCGCGAGGCCCCATGCGCTGCCCGTTCTGTCAGAATGAAGACACCCAGGTGAAGGACAGCCGCCCTACCGAAGACGGGGCGGCGATCCGGCGCCGGCGCCAGTGCGATAAATGCCAATCGCGCTTCACCACATTCGAGCGGGTGCAGTTGCGTGAACTCACAGTGCTGAAGCGCTCGGGCCGTCGCGCGCCCTTCGATCGCGATAAGCTGGCGCGATCAATCCTGATCGCGCTACGCAAGCGCCCCATCGACACCGAGCAGGTCGAGCAGATGATTTCCGGCATCGTGCGCCGGCTTGAAAGCCAGGGCGAGAGCGAGGTCCGCTCTGAGCAGATCGGCGAGATGGTGATGGAGGCGCTCGCTGGCATCGATCCGGTGGGTTACGTGCGCTATGCCTCGGTTTACCGTGATTTTCGCGAGGTCGGCGATTTCGCCGATTTCATCGAGGAAGCGGCGAAAAAGAACTGAGGGAAACGCCTGGACCGCGCGCGCCCGCGCGCGCATGAAGCGCCCATGTCTCGCCCTTCCGTGACATTGAAACTAGCCACTTCGCTCGACGGCCGCATCGCGACCGCGTCGGGCGAAAGCCGGTGGATTACGGGCGAAGCTGCGCGCGCCGAAGTGCAGAAGCTGCGCGCCGCCTCGGACGCGGTGATGATCGGCGCGGCCACGGCGCGGGCGGACAATCCATCGCTTTTGGCGCGCACTGAACCAGCGCCGGTCAGTCAGCCTATTCGGGTCGTGGTTACGACGCGGTTCGATATTCCGTTTGAAGGCCACCTGTTCGAAGCGCTCGATCAATCGCCGCTGATCGTATTCGGCGCCGAGCGCGCAGGTCCGGCGCATCAGGCCGTGTTGGAAGGAGCCGGCGCGCGCATCGAAACCGCGCCGCGCACCGCCGATGGCGTCGATATTGACGCGGTGCTGCGTCGGCTCGGCGAATTGGGTGTCGCGCGCGTTCTGGCCGAAGGCGGCGGCAAGCTCGCAGCTGCGCTGATCAGTGCGAACGCGGTGGACCGTGTGGAATGGTTCCGAGCGCCAATCGTGCTGGGCGCTGAAGGACGGCCCGCTATTGGCGCGCTCGCGCTAGGGAAGCTCGCTGATGCGCCCGCTTGGCGGCGTGTTGCAGTGCGTGAGATCGGCCCCGATCTATGGGAAAGCTACGAGCGGACGCGCTAAGCAGGGATCATGTTCACTGGGATTGTATCTGCGCTGGGAGAGGTGAAGGCGGTCGAGCGTCGCGCCGGGCTAACGCGCCTCACCGTCGCCAGCCCCTATGAGGCTGGGGGCGTCGAGATTGGCGCCAGCATCGCGCATGATGGCTGCTGCCTCACCGTGGTTGAAAAGTCGCCGACGCCGGGCGGAATGACGCATCTGGTCGAAGTCGCTGCTGAGAGCTTGGCGCTGACGACTCTGGGCGCGCTCAAAGCGGGCGATAAGGTGAATCTGGAGCGTTCGCTTCGCGTGGGCGACGAATTGGGCGGCCATATGGTGCAGGGCCATGTGGATGGGCTCGGCGAAGTGGTTTCCGTCGCGAAGGACGGCGAAGGCTGGCGGCTTAAAATCAAGCCGCCGCAACACATAGCGCACCTGATCGCGCCGAAGGGGTCAATCGCTGTGGCGGGCGTATCGCTCACGGTGAACGAGGTGGATGAAGCGGGCTTCGGAGTCTTGATCATCCCTCACACCTGGGTGGTGACGACTTTGTCAGCCCTCCGCCCCGGGTCTAAGGTGAACCTTGAAGCCGACATGATGGCCCGCTATGCCGCGCGGCTCATTGAGGCGCGGAGTAAAGCATGACGGCGGCGCCGTCCCCCATCGACGATTTCAAGCGCGCCATCTCCCCTACCGAGGAGATTATCAACGAGGCGCGCGAAGGGCGCATGTTCATCCTTGTCGACGCGGAGGACCGCGAGAATGAAGGCGACCTGATCATCCCGGCCCAATTCGCGACTCCGGCGCAGATCAATTTTATGGCTAAGTATGGCCGGGGCTTGATCTGTCTGGCGCTCACGGAAGAACGCACGCGTGCGCTCGGCTTGCAACCAATGACCCCCGCGAACCAGCAGCGCACCGGCACCGCCTTTACGGTTTCCATTGAAGCGCGAGAGGGAGTCACGACGGGAATTTCCGCGCACGATCGCGCGCTCACCATCGCTGTCGCCATCGACGCCACCAAGGGCGCCACCGATATCGGGTCGCCGGGCCACGTCTTTCCGCTCACCGCGCGCGACGGCGGAGCGCTGGTGCGCGCTGGGCACACAGAAGCCAGCGTGGACATTTCGCGCATGGCTGGGCTGAACCCGTCAGCGGTGATCTGCGAGATCATGAACGATGATGGAACCATGGCCCGCCTGCCGGAGCTGGTGACGTTTGCGCAGTTCCACAACATGAAGATCGGCACGATTGCCGACCTCATCGCTTATCGGCGCATGCATGAGCGCCTCGTCGAGAAAGTGCTGGAACAGCCATTTCATACCCGCCTCGGCTCCGGTTTCCGCATGGTGGTGTTCCGCAACACCATTGACGGCGTTGAGCACGTTGCATTGGTGAAGGGCGAGATCCGCGCTGACCGCCCGACTTTGGTTCGCGTGCATCGGGTTGATTTCGAGCATGATGTTCTGCCGGGCCCCTATCAAAGCCGGATCGACCTCTCCGTCGCGGAGATCGAGAAGGAAGGCGCAGGCGCGATCGTGTTGATCCGCCAATTGGGTACGGATTCTCTCTCGCGCCGCCTCAGCGGGTGGTTGCCTGAGAAGGAAGATGATCAAACCATCCGGATTGTCGGCATGGGCGCGCAGATTTTACGCGAACTTGGCGTGCGGCGTATGATCGTGTTGGCCAAAGATCCCCAGCGCGTCGTTGGTGTAGATGGATACGGCCTCACCATTGATGGCTGGCGGGGGTTCAGCACATGAAGGATGCTGACAAACTTCCCGGCCAAACCGCGCCTGGCGCGCGCCTGCTCTTAGTGACGTCGCCCTATTATCGAGCTGTCACCGACATGATGCAGCGCGGCGCTGAAGCTGCGGCGACGGCGGCGCAAGCCACACTCGACCGCGTGTTCGTGCCCGGCGCGTTTGAAATTCCCGGCGCCATCGCGGCGGCGGCGAAGTACGGCAAGTATGATGGCTATATCGCGCTCGGCTGCGTCGTGCGCGGCGAAACCAGCCATTATGATTATGTGTGCGGCGAGAGCGCGCGCGGGCTGATGGACCTCACCATCCGCGAAGGGCTCTCCATCGGCTATGGCATCCTCACGGTAGAGAATCTCGCTCAGGCGGAGGAACGCGCCGACACACGCCGCGGCGATAAAGGCGGCGAAGCCACACGCGCTTGTATCGCCATGATCGCCCTTAAGCGCCATTTGGCGGACGCGGCGCGATGAATTTGGCCGAACCCGCGCACGCGGCGCGCTCGACTGCGCGCATGGCGGCGGTGCAGGCGCTTTATCAAATGGAAGTGGCTGGCGCCTCAACCGAGGACGTGTTGCGCGATTTCGACGCCGGGAAGCTACCGCGATCGGAAGATGGCGGCGATCCGGCTGAGGGTGATGTCGATCTGTTCAAGGCGTTGATCGAAAATGCGGTGGCCCGGCAGCTCACGATTGACCGCGCAATCGCGCGGCGCCTCGGCAAAGGCTGGAAACTTGAACGCATCGATGCGGTGGCGCGCGCCATTCTGCGCGCGGGCGCTGTTGAGCTGGAGCAAAGGCAAGACATCCCAACGCCAGTGGTGATCGACGAGTATGTCGAGATCGCCAAGGCTTTCTTCGACGGGCCCGAGCCGGGCTTCGTTAACGCTACATTGGACGCTTGCGCACGCGATTTGCGCGGCGCGCCATAGACGGAACGCGGCGGTTAACATGTCCGCTGACGAGTTCGAAATTATCGCCACATGTTTTGCGCCGCTGGCGCAGCATAAATCTGCACGCGGGCTCGCCGATGATGTGGCGCTGATCGAACCGACAAGCGCGCTGGTGGTGACGACCGACGCGATTGTCGAAGGCGTGCATTTCCTTCCCACCGATCCGCTCGACACTGTCGCGAAGAAAGCGGTGCGGGTGAATTTTTCCGACCTCATCGCCAAAGGCGCAAGGCCGTTCGGCATTACGCTGTCGCTGATTTGGCCGAGGGGACGGAGCGCAACGGAGATCGCGGACTTTGCGCGCGGCCTTGGCGAAGATTTGCGCTTCTATGATGCCGCTCTCTTGGGCGGCGACACCACCTCAACGCCTGGACCGCTCACTGTTTCGATCACGGCCTTCGGCGCCCCGTACGGCGCGCGCACGCCTTCGCGCGCCGATGCTCAAGTCGGTGATCAGGTTTGGGTGACCGGCGTGATTGGCGACGGTTTTCTGGGGCTGCAAAGCCTGACGCAAGCGCCCGATATCATTGGAGCCAACGCAGGAGATCAGTTGGATGCGCATGCGCGCGCTGTCCGCGCGGCCTATCGCACGCCCGAACCGCCGCTGCGTTTCGCCGAAGCGATAGCGGCGCATGCGCACGCTTCCATGGATGTGTCGGACGGTTTGGTCGGCGATGCGGAGAAGCTGGCGGCGGCGTCTGGCGTCGCCATCAGGGTGGACGCGGAGTCGATCCCGCTGAGCGCTGCGGGCCACGCTTATGTGTCAGCGCGCGGCGCCAGCGGGTTGGCGGAGCTCATTACGGGCGGTGACGACTATCAGGCGCTATTTACGGCGCCGGCCTCCGCGCGCAGCGCCATCCAGTCCGCCGCGCGCGCCGCCAGCGTCGATGTCGCGCTGATTGGCGACGTCGAGCAGGGGGCGGGTGTTCGCGTGGTCGGCGAATCGGGGGAGCTGCATCTGGCTTCGCGCGGCCATCGCCACCGGCTCGGCGCGTAAGAATTCGCTAACCCTTGTGGCGGAGTCTGCGCGCATGAAGCGCGCCATTATCGCCGCCATGATCGCATCCACCTTGATGGCGGGGCTTGCTGCGGCCAATCCGCCCGCCGAGAAGGGCTCCGGCGAGGCCGCCGCCTCCGGCCGCACCATGGATGCGCCCTACCTCGCCGTTCCCGTGGTGCGCGACGGGCGCTTGGCGAATTATCTGTTCGTCTCCGTTCGTTTCGAGATCGCACAGGGCGTTGATTTGTGGCGCACGCGCGAGCAGGCGCAGTTCCTGCGCGACGCCCTGGTCCGGGCCGCGCACGCCAACCAGCTGGCCATGGCCAATGACCCCAACCGGCTCGACGATGCGCGCGCGATCCAGGTGTTTCGAGCCGCCGCCGTGCAAGTTTTGGGCGAGCGCGCGGTTGGCCGGGTGACTATTCTGGCCACCCACTCTTCCTCAGACGGCGGCGCCTGAGCCTTCCGCTTTCGCCACCGCAGAACATTAAACCTGCGCCATTGCGTAATAATCCGGCTTTTGGCATATCCCCGCCATCCCTGGGGGGAAGCGTAGCCCGGACAGAAGCCGGCGCGGCGGCCAGCCCCGTTCTTCACACATAGCGCCCAAGTGCGGGCGCCCCAGAGGCTTTTACAAATGAGCTTAGATGTCATTCTGTGGCTGGTCGTCGGCTGCGGCTTGCTTGCCGCGCTTTACGGGTGGCTGGAAAGCAAAGCGATCACCGCGGCTCCGGCCGGAAACGATCGTATGAAAGAAATCGCCGCCGCCATTCAAGAAGGCGCGCGGGCTTACCTCAACCGCCAATATAATGCGATCGGCGTTGTCGGCGTTGGCGTCGTCATCGTGCTCGGCATTGCGTTTTGGCCGGTGTGGCAGATCCCGGTCGGCTTCATCATTGGCGCGGTGCTTTCGGGCGCGGCCGGCTTTATCGGCATGAACGTCTCGGTGCAGGCCAATGTGCGCACGGCCGAAGCGTCGCGGCATTCGCTCGCGGGCGGCCTCAAAATGGCGTTCAAAGCCGGTTCGGTGACGGGGATGCTCGTGGCCGGCGGCGCGCTGTTCGGCGTTGCGGGTTACTACCTTATCCTCACCAATTTCCTCGGCCTTGAACCGACCTCGCGTGAAGTCGTCGACTCGCTTGTGGCGCTCGGTTTCGGCGCGTCGCTGATTTCGATCTTCGCCCGTCTCGGCGGGGGCATCTTCACCAAGGGCGCCGACGTCGGCGGCGACATGGTTGGCAAAGTCGAAGCGGGCATTCCCGAAGACGATCCGCGCAACCCCGCCACCATTGCTGACAATGTCGGCGATAACGTTGGCGATTGCGCAGGCATGGCTGCGGACCTGTTCGAAACCTATGCGGTGACGACGGTTGCGACCATGGTGCTGGGCTCGGTGCTGTTCCGCGACGCTGCGGAAGTGTCATCGATCATGATGCTGCCGCTGGCCATTGGCGGCGTGGCCATCATCGCCTCGATCATTGGCACGTATTTCGTGCGCCTTGGCCCGTCCAACAACATTATGGGCGCGCTCTATAAGGGCCTGATCGCTGCGGGCGTGCTTTCCGCCATCGGCCTGGTCGCAGTGGTTTACCTGCTTAATAACGGCTTCGGCCCGATCACCACGACAATGTCTGCGACTCAATTGGTTGGCGGCATTGAAGTCGGCAACATCACCGGCCAAGCGCTTGTGATTTGCGGTCTGGTCGGTCTCGCCGTCACCGGCGCGATCGTCTGGATCACCGAATACTATACTGGCACGGGCTTCCGTCCGGTGAAGAGCGTCGCCGAGGCCTCCAAGTCGGGCCACGGCACCAACGTGATCCAAGGCCTCGCGGTTTCGATGGAATCGACGGCTCTGCCGGCGCTCACCATCGTGATCGGCATCATTGCCTGCTACACGCTGGCCGGCCTGTTCGGCATCGCCATTGCAGTCACGACCATGCTCTCGGTCGCGGGCATCGTCGTCGCGCTCGACGCGTTCGGCCCGGTCACCGACAATGCCGGCGGCATCGCCGAAATGGCTGGCTTGCCGAAAGAAGTGCGTGTCACCACCGATGCGCTCGACGCGGTCGGCAACACCACCAAGGCGGTCACCAAGGGCTATGCGATCGGCTCAGCCGGTCTCGGCGCCCTGGTGCTGTTCGCGGCATACTTCGAGGATTTGAAGTATTACGCCGCGCACGCCAGTTCGTATCCGTTCTTCGCGAACGTGGTGCCGAACTTCGGTCTCGACAATCCGTACGTGATCGTCGGCCTCTTCATCGGCGGCCTGCTGCCTTACCTGTTCGGTGGCTGGTCGATGACGGCGGTGGGCCGGGCGGCGCAAGCGGTGGTGGAGGAAGTCCGCCGTCAGTTCCGCGAGATTAAGGGGATTATGGAAGGCACGGCGAAGCCGGATTACGGCCGCGCTGTCGACATCCTGACCAAAGCGGCGATCAAGGAAATGATCGTCCCCTCCATGCTCCCAGTGCTGGCGCCGCTCGCGCTTTTCTTCCTGGTGTACGCGATTGCGGGCGAATCGAACGCGCTCGCCGCACTCGGCGCGCTGCTGGTCGGCGTTATCGTCACGGGTCTGTTCGTGGCCATCTCGATGACCTCGGGCGGCGGCGCTTGGGACAATGCCAAGAAGCTGATCGAAGAGGGCCACCATGGCGGCAAAGGTTCGGACGCGCACAAGGCGGCCGTGACCGGCGACACCGTGGGCGATCCCTACAAGGACACGGCGGGACCCGCCGTGAACCCGATGATCAAGATCACCAACATCGTGGCGCTGCTGCTGCTCGCCGTGTTGGCGCACTGGTCGTAAGCGTCAGCAAACGGCGCAAAAGAAAACGCTCCGGCCCAAAAGCCGGAGCGTTTTTATTTGGCCGTGCAGACCAGTTTAGATGACGACGAAATCCGCAGCGGTGAGATTGAGACCGGGGGAGAGCGTCGCGAACTTGATCGCGGCGTGCGTCGCGCCCGTCCCATCCTGATCGAAAAACAGGGCGCCCGTTGTTGCGTTATAGATGATGCGGTCGTTCGCATCATGGGCGGAGCCGCCTTTCCAGAATGCATTGGGGTTCAGCGCGCCGGCGGCGAGCGTTTTGAAGATCGCATTTTCTAGCTGGATCGTGTCGGCGGCGACGTTGTAGTCGGCGATGCGGTCAACATTGGTGCTGCTGTTCAAGGCGGTGTTGAAAACGAAGAAATCGCCGCCCGTGCCGCCCGTCAGCACGTCATTGCCCAGTCGGCCATTGATCGTGTCGCTGCCGCCATTGCCGCGCAGATCGTCCACGACGCCGCCGCCGGTGATGGAGTCCGAGCCAGCGCCGCCTTTGACGATGAATTTGCCGTTCAATTCGGCTGAGCCATTGAAAGTCAGGTCCTCGGAGGCGCTGTTGAGGCTGACCGCGTCGATCGTCAGCGTTTTCCCTGCGGCCACCATAGCGTTGCCGATCGTCAGGATGAGATCGCCGTTCACATTGATGTCGACCACTTCGACATTCACCATAGTGAAATCAACGGAACCGACAGAACTGCCCGAAATGACCATCGTGTCGACGTTCAGCCCGCCATCGATCTTGAAGCCGTTGCTGACGTTGCCGATTTCGACCAAGAAGCGATCATTGCCGGCGCCGCCCTTGGCGTTGTCAGCGTCGCCGCTCATGTCGATAGTGTCGTTGCCTTCACCACCATCGACGACGTCGTTGCCGAAGCCCCCAAAAATGCGGTCGTTTCCAGCGCCGCCATTCAGGGTGTCGTTGCCATCTTCTCCATAGAGGAAATCGGCGCCGCCATTGCCGCTTATGATGTCGGCGAATGAGCTATCCGCGCCGACCAGCGTGTCTCCAGCGGCGCCGCCGAGAATGGTGTAGTAGCCATACTGATCAGAGATCGGCCGGTCGACAAAAAGCACGTCGTTCACGCCAAGAGCGCTGCCATCGATTGTGAGCCGGCCGTAGCCGAACCAGCCATTTTTCAGGATTGTATAATCGTGGCCGGCTGTGAGCTGGACGGTTTCGACGCTGACGAGGTTTGAACTGGTGCTGATTTGCGTGCCAAGCTTCAGCGCAATGGTTTCGAAATAATCACCGTCGAGCACCAGCGTGTCACTGCCCGCACCGCCGTCGACCCCATACGTGCCGGCGCCGCTATACCAGCCGTCGCCATAATTGAAGGTGTCGTTGCCACCCATGCCGTAGAGCACGTTGCCAGGGCCGCCGGCATTGGCGTCGTTGATATTGAAGGTGTCGTTGCCGCCGTACACGGCGGCCAACAGCCCTAGACCGTCTTCGGTCCCCACGTATAGGGCGATCAAGGCCAAGCTGATGTTGAGCCCGGAGACTGTGTAGAGCGGAATGCCGTTGACGGTGAAGGAGAAGCCGGTCACGGAGCCGTTGAAGGTGCTTGGTTCGGTGAAGCCCAACCCGGTCCCGGTGAGCACGATCGTCCCGGTGCTGCTGCCAGTCAGATTTATAGTGGCTTGGGTCGTTCCGCTAAAATCCACCGTCGCGTTCGCACCGTTGAATTGCCCGAAATAGTCACCGAAAAAATTGCTGATCCCGATACCAGCGGTTTGATCAGAAAACGTCGCCATTGGCGGTCCCCCACTCGTTAGCCTGGAGGCATTTTGTGCTGGCCCCTCAGGGTTGAGTCAATCGGAGGCGAATCGCGTTGCTTGCGAAGCTTTTGCGACGCCGCCGCGCGCTTAGCGCCGGCGATTTTCTTCGATCTCGTCGTCTTGGCTGCGGATCGGCGAGCTGTTGCCGATATTGCCGAAGATCTGCTCCAGCACGCCCAGTTCGCGCCCGCGCGTAGGCGTTACGTCATCGCTGAGATTGACCACACGCCCGCGCTCCAGGCCGAATTTCTCAACCGCCGAAACCGTATTGTTCTCGGCGAAGCGCACGGCGATGACCTGGCGCTCGGTGATGGTGGGACGGAAAAACGCGCGCTGCTCTTGCACCTGGCTCACATAGTACCAAGTGGTCTGATCGAACACGGCGGTCGTAGAGGGTGAACCGAAGCGTTGCCGCACAGTATCTTGTGTGTCCACGCCAACTTGCGGGTCGGCGATTTGTTGGTTGTTTCGTTCAGCGCTGAACCCGCTATAGGTCTGCACTGGAGAGACACACGCCGTCGCAGCGGCGGCCATCAGCGCAACTGCTGACAAGCGCAGGACGTGGCGGTTCATGCATCACCTCGCGACGGGCCCAGCCTGGGCGCCCAAATCTGGGTTCCAGCAGGTAAGCCGGGCCGTGGCGGCGGGCAAGGGGGAAGGGCAGGGCCGATGGCGACAAGTCTGAATTTCTGGTCGCGGCGTCCGAACCAAACCGAGGAGGACGGCCGGAAAGTCCTGCGCGCCTTGATCCAAGCCGCGCGCCAGCCCGGCTTTTACGGTCCCGGCAGGGTGGCCGACACGCTGGAGGGGCGGCTCGAGCTCATTCACCTGCACGGCGCGCTGGCCTTGGCGCGGCTCAAGGCGGAGCCTTCGCTGGAGCCCTTGGCGCAGGATGTGGTCGACCGGCTGTTTCGGCACCTGGATTCCGGCCTTCGCGAGGCGGGCGTGGGCGACACCTCCGTGCCCAAGCGCATGCGCAAGATCGCCGGGGATTTCTATGGCCGGGCAGAGGCTTACGCCGCAGGCATGGCCGCGGGCGCGCTGGCGCCGGCCTTGGGCAGAAACATGCTTGGAGCCCAAGACGCGCCCTTCGCCCAGGCTTTGGCCAGCTACGCCGCGGAGGCGGCGGCCAGGTTGAACGCAGCGCCGGCCAGCGCCCTGTTCGAGTCTTCCACATGGCCGGCAGCGCCCGGCTGACCCTTTGTTTGGCTTTCTGCGGCGCGGCCACTATGGTCCGCGCCGGCGCAGGGGCGCCGGGGTCTAGTGGGCGAGCACGATAAGTATGGCCGAGAGGCTCGTTCTATCTATTGACGGCATGGGCGGCGACCATGCCCCCGACATCGTCATCGAGGGCATGGACATTGCCGCGCGCGCGCGGCCCGACCTCAGCTTTATCGTGCATGGCGACGAAGCGCGGCTGAACGAGCTGCTGGAGCGCCACCCTGCCGCAAAGGCAGTCACGCGCGCGGCGCATGCGGACAAAGCCATCAGCATGGAGGTGAAACCCAGCCAGGCGCTGCGCCAGGGCAAGGGCTCCAGCCTTTGGAACGCCATCGCCGCGGTGGAGTCGGGCGAAGCGCATGCTGTTGTCTCGGCCGGCAATACGGGCGCGTACATGGCCATCGCCATGTTGCGTCTGCGGACCATGGCGGGCGTGCATCGCCCAGCGCTCGCGGCGCGTTGGCCGGCGGCCAATGGCGGCTACACCGTACTCCTCGATGTGGGCGCCAATGTTGAAGCGGACGGCGCACAATTGGTTGAGTTCGCCATTATGGGCGAGGCGTTTCAGCGCGCCGTATCCGGCAAAGAACGGCCGAGCGTCGCTCTGCTCAATGTCGGCGCCGAAGATCAGAAGGGCCACGAAGAAATCCGCGCCGCCGCCAAGCTCATTCGCGAAGCTGGCGTCGAGCTGAATTTCCAAGGCTTCGTCGAGGGCGACGACATCGCCAAAGGCACGGTCGATGTGGTGGTCACGGATGGCTTTACCGGCAACATCGCGTTGAAGACAGGCGAAGGCACGGCGCGGCTGGTGGCGCAATTCCTGAAGGAGGCGCTTACCGGCGGCGTGCTGGCCAAGCTAGGGGCGCTGATCGCATACCCTGCGCTCAAGGCGCTGCGCGCGCGCATGGACCCGGGCACGTTTAATGGCGCCCTTTTTCTGGGCCTGAACGGACTGGTGGTGAAAAGCCACGGCGGAACCAATGGGCCGGGCTATGCGTCGGCGATCGAGGTCGCCGCGCGCATGGTTGAAAGCCATTATCGTGAAGAAATCGCGCGCAACCTCGCACGCCTCAGCGAAGCGGAAGCGGCCAGCGCTGCTGAGGTCAAGGAAACTCACTAGCTCATGACTCTACGTTCGGTGATTCAAGGCGTTGGCAGCCATCTGCCGGAGCGCGTGCTCGACAACGCCGAATTGGCGCGCCTCGTCGATACCAGCGATGAATGGATCGTCGAACGCACCGGAATTCGCGAGCGTCGTATCGCAGCAAAGGGCGAAAAGACCTCCGACCTCGCCATCGTCGCCGCCAATCGCGCGCTTGAACATGCGGGCCTCGCCGCGCGGGACATCGACCTCATCATCGTCGCCACATCAACGCCGGATCTCACCTTCCCAGCGACGGCAGCGCGGGTGCAGGCGGCGCTGGGCGTCACGCACGGCGCCGCATTCGATCTGCAGGCTGTCTGCTCAGGTTTCGTGTTCGCCTTGGCGACGGCGGACAATTTTCTGGCGCGCGGCCAAGCCAAACGCGCGCTCGTGATTGGCGCAGAGACATTCTCGCGCATTGTCGACTGGCGAGACCGCGGCACCTGCATTCTGTTCGGCGATGGCGCCGGCGCTGTCGTGCTGGAAGCGCAATCAGAGTCCGAAGCGAACGGGCGCGGGATCATCTCCACCTTCCTGCGCACCGATGGGCGCATGCACGATCTGCTGTTCGTGGATGGCGGTCCGTCGCAAACGCAGAGCGTCGGCAAACTGCGCATGCAGGGCAATCAAGTGTTTCGCCAAGCGGTGGAGCACATAGCCGGGGCGATGCTGGAAGCCTGCGCGCTCGGCGGCGTGGCGCTGGACGAGGTGGATTGGTTCGTGCCGCATCAGGCCAATCAGCGCATCCTGGACGGCGTCGCCCGCCGGCTGGGCATCGACGCGCAAAAAGTGGTCAGCACGGTCGCCCAGCATGGCAATACCTCCGCCGCCTCGGTGCCATTGGCCCTGGACGCCGCCGTGCGCGATGGTCGCATAAAGCGCGGCGATCTGGTGCTCACCGAAGCTTTGGGCGGGGGGCTGACCTGGGGCGCGGCGCTCGCCAGATACTAAATCGGTCACATTTGACCTAAGCCCCCGACGCCCCTAGCATTTTCCGGCTTACAAGCGCTGTCCGAGGGGGCTTGGGTGACCGCAAAGACCATTACACGCGCCGATCTCGTCGAGGCTCTGGCGCGCCGCGCCAAAATTCAGCGCGCCGATGCAACCCGCCTGCTCACGGTCATGCTCGATCATGTCCAGGATGCGCTGGTCGAGGGGCAGACGGTTAAACTCTCCCGCTTCGGCAATTTCGCCGTGCGCGCCAAGCGCCAGCGCATTGGCCGCAATCCCAAGACGGGCGAGGAGGTGCCGATCACGCCGCGTCGGGTGGTGACGTTCCGGCCCTCACAAATGCTGCGCGACTATGTCGAACGCGGCGGGCGCTCGCGCCGCTGATATTTGCTCCTGGCGGGCGCCGGCGCTAAGAAGCGCCTCCCCGCGGGGGGTGACCCTCGCCAAATTCGGTTTCGGAGCGTAGCGCAGCCCGGTTAGCGCACCAGTCTGGGGGACTGGGGGTCGGGAGTTCGAATCTCCCCGCTCCGACCATTTACCCTAACAGTCTCGAGCGTGGGGGATTATTCGGACCCCTGCGCCCCTGTGCAGCGGCGCGCTGTCGACGCACTGTTCGCGCTTAGCTACACTTATCCCCAAAGGCTGGGTTGTACGGCGTGCGGGACAGGCAAGCGCGCGGTCGCAATTCGTATCTGGATGCGTGGAAAATTGGCGGACGGAACGAAGATTACCGAGCCGTTGCGGCAGGCGCTTGTCGCTTCGCGCCAGATTTTGTTCTGGGCGTTGGGCTTCTCGGCTGCCGTTAACCTGCTTTACCTCGCGCCCTCGCTCTACATGCTGCAAATCTATGATCGCGTGCTGGTGAGCAATGGGCTGCTGACGCTCGTATTCATCAGCATTGTGCTCGCTTTCGCGCTCGCCACGCTCTTCTTCCTGGACACCATGCGGACGCGGCTCATGGCGCGCGCCAGCTTGCGCATCGACAAATTGCTTTCGCCTTTCCTGCTTGATGCGGCTTTGGCGCAGAATGCGCGCGGCGGCGATGCGCGCAAGGCGCAGGCGCTGCGCGAGTTCGACACGCTGCGCCAATCCCTGGTCGGACCCGCCGCGATGGCGATCCTGGATGCACCCTGGGCGCCCATCTACGTCATCATCTGCTTCATGATCCATCCCTTCATCGGGCTGCTCACCTTGCTAGGGGGCGCCGCGCTGGTTGGTGTGGCGGTGATTAATGAAAACGCGCTTCGGGACTCGCTGCGCGAAGCCAGCAGCCTGGCACCGAAAATCTACGCCGCGCAGGAGGCCGATGGCGCCAGCGCCGAAACCATTCGTGCGCTCGGCATGCGCCGCGTTTTGGTCGAACGGCAAATGCAGGGCCGGGCTGATCTCAACGATTTGCAGACCGCGTCATTATTCCGATCGCAGATATTCACCTCGCTGACGCGCTTCATTCGTATGGCTCTTCAATCGGCGGTGCTGGGGCTTGGCGCCTATTTGGCGATCGAACGGCAGATTTCTCCGGGCGCGCTGATCGCCGGGTCGATCTTGGCGGCGCGCGCGCTTGCGCCGCTCGAGCAAATCGTCGGCGCATGGCGCCAGATCGGCCAAGCCCGCAGCGCGCTGCGCTTGGTGAACGATACGCTGGCCGCAGCCGCGCCCACACGCGATCACACCAGCTTGCCGATCCCGAAGGGCGAGTTGCGCATTGAGCGCATTGGCGTGCGTTTGGCCGAGAGCGATCGGATCATGCTCAATGATGTGAGCGTGACTGTGGCGCCAGGCGAGTTGCTCGGCATCGTCGGCCCTACAGGCGCAGGGAAATCCACCCTTGCCCGCGTGGCGGCGGGCGCGCGCATTCCTGAAGCCGGCTCTGTGCGGCTGGATATGGCTAATTTCACCGATTGGGATCCCGAGCAACTGGGCCGCCATGTTGGGTACTTGCCGCAGGAGATCGGGCTCCTTGCCGGCACGATTGCCGAGAATATCGCTCGTTTCACGGTACGCACTGAGGCCAATGCACAATCGATCGACGCAGCTATCGTGGAAGCGGCGCGCATTGCTGGCGCGCATGAGCTGATCCTGCGAATGCCGCAGGCTTATGACACCAAGCTTGGGCTTGGCGGCAGCGGAATTTCTCCTGGGCAGGCGCAACGCATTGCACTGGCGCGCGCGCTGTTTCGCAACCCGCCGCTGCTTGTGCTCGATGAGCCCAATTCGCATCTCGATGCGGAGGGCGAGACAGCATTGGTGGAGGCTCTTAAATCCGCCAAAGCGCGCGGCGCGGCAATTATCGTTGTCGCGCACCGAGCAGGCGTGCTCAGCATTGCCGATCGCCTCCTGGTGCTGCGCGATGGCCGTGTGGAAATGCAGGGCTCGCGTGAAGAAGTCACCCGCCGGCTGGCCGCCGCGCAGGAAAACGCCAGCGTGAAGCCCATTCGTCCGCGCGAGGCGCAGACATGAGCGTCGAAGCCGCGCCGCAACCGAAGGCCACACGCATATCGGACGATCCCAAAACGGAGATGCGCTGGGGTCTTGGCGCTGTGCTTGGCTTCTTCGGCTTGTTTCTGGGTTGGGCCGCGTTTGTGCCCATGGACGCCGCTGTCGTCGCGCCAGGGGTGGTCGTGGTTTCCGGCAATCGCCAAACCGTTCAGCACCCCGATGGCGGCGTGATTTCGCGCATCGAAGTTCGCGAAGGACAGCAGGTCGAACGCGGCCAATTGCTGTTGGAATTGTCCGATGATGAGGTCGCCGCGCAGGAGCGAGCGCTGGCGGACCAGTTGATCAGCCTCACCATGCGCCGTTCATTCCTGCGCGCCGAAGCTGTCGGCGTGCGCCGCTATGAGCGGCCCGCCGAGTGGGCCACGCTACCAGAAGATTATCGCGACGAGGCTGAGGCCGAATTCGCGCGATACGCCAGCGGCCGCGACGCACGCATCGCTGGGTACAATTCTTCGCTCAGCAATGTCTCGCGCCAGGAGACCCTGATGCGCGAAGAATTGTCCGGCATGCGCGAGCTGGCGGACGAGCAATTGGTGCCGCTGACGCGCATTCGCGCGCTGGAGCGCGGATTGGCGGAGCTCAGCGGCCGTCGTGCGGAATTGCTTGCCGCGCGCGCGGCGGAGCTTCGCCAGATCGATGCGCGGGTCGCTGAAGTGCAGCCGGCTTTGGTGCGTGCGCACCAGGCTTTAGAGCGCTCTCGCTTGCGTTCGCCCGCCAATGGCGTGGTGGTGGGGCTCTCGGTTCACACTGTCGGCGGGGTGCTGCGCGCGGGCGAACGCGCCATGGATATCGTGCCGCGCGATCAACCATTGATCGTCGAGGCGCAAGTGCAACCGCGCGACGCTGACGATCTGCGCATCGGCCTCGATGTCGAGGTGAAGATTACGGCTTTCTCGGGCCGCAATCTGCCGATCGTACATGGCAGTATAACGCGCATATCGGGCGATCGCTTCACCGACGAGCGCAGCGGCATGGGCTATTTCCTCGCCGAGGTGCAGGTGCCGCCGGAAGAATTGCGCCAATTGGAAGAAAGCAGCGGGACCGAGCAGCGCCAGTTGCGAGCCGGCTTGCCAGCCGAGATCGTGGCGCCGACACGTAAGCGGACGGCGCTGCAATACCTGGTCGAGCCGCTGAACCAGGCGCTGTGGCGTTCGTTCCGCGAGATTTGACGCCATGAGATTGCGTTCGGCCTTATTCGCCCTGGGGGTTTGTGTGGTTGCGCCGGCAGCTCGCGCCGAGACGCTAGAAGACGCAGTTGCATCGGCGTTCGCCAACAACCCAACGCTGGTTGATGCGCGCCTGGGCGTGCGTTCAGCGCGTGAGGATCGCCGCCAGGCCAGCGCCAGCTACATGCCGCAAGTGGATTTCGGCATCGATTTTAGCGGTCGCATTCTTGAAACGCGTCAGCGGGGCCTATTCGGCATCAGCAACAATGTGGATGTGCTCGACAACCGCACCATCGCGCTCCGCGCCGTGCAGCGGCTTTATTCCGGCGGGCGTCGTCGCGCCGAGGTCAATCAAGCCGAAGCCGGCATTAACAGCGCCCAAGAAGCCGTGCGGCAGGCGGAGCAGGAAGTCCTGATCCGCACCATTCGCGTCTATGCGGACGTGCTGCGCGACCAGGCCAATGTGCGTATTCGCACCGAATACGCCGAGTCGCTTGCCCAGGATTTGCGCGGCACCCAACGGCGTTTGGATGTTGGCGATGTGACGCGCACCGACTTGTCGCAATCGCAGGCGCGTTACGCGCGCGCGCTCGCTGGGCTCGCGCAAGCGCGCGCCGAATTGGAGCAGTCACGCGCGTCCTATGAGGCGGTGGTGGGCTATCCCCCTGGTGAGCTCGCGCCCTTGGATACGCCGCCAGCGCCGCCGCTTTCGCTCCAGGATGCGACGCGCGAAGCCGAGGCCATCAATCCAGATCTGCTTCAAGCGCGCCATGAAGCGCGCGCCGCCCGCTCTCAGGTGGACGTTGAGCGATCCTCGCTGGAGCCGAGCATCGATTTACTGGGCTCTCTTAACTACGCCAGCGACGTCACCCAGGAGGGCGATATGTCGCAAAGCGCGCAGGTGACGGCGCGCGTGTCCATCCCGTTGTTCGAGGGCGGCTTCTACCAGTCGCGCATCCGTCAAAGCCGCATTGCGGTGGAGCGAGCCGATCAGCGCACAGAATCCGCGCGTCGCGCCGTGCGCGCGAACGTCGCCTCGTCTTGGTATGCATTGGACGCCGCCGCGGAGGTCGTTGAGGCTGCGCATGTACAATTGGGGGCGGATGAAGCGGCGCTCGATGGCGTGCGGCGTGAGCAGGGCGTCGGGCTTCGCTCGACGCTGGATGTACTGAATGCGCAGCAGGAATTGCTCGATTCCGAACTTGGCGTGGTGCGTGCAGAGCGGGACGCTTATGTCGCCGTGTTTGAATTATTGCAGTCCATGGGCGTGCTGAGCATTGAGGCGTTGGGCATGTCGCGCGCCGCGCCATGAGTCGCGCGACGGCGCGCCGCAGCCGCGCGCGCCTTCGAATTGCGCTATGTCCCCGACCGTGACCACGCCCGCGCAAACCGTTGGACGTCAGCCGCTTGTCGGCGTGTGGCTGCTTATCGTCTGTGCGGCTGTGTTCGCCATGATCTTGGTCGGCGGCGCCACGCGCCTTACCGACTCGGGACTGTCCATCACCGAATGGGATCTGACCAAGGGGCTTACGCCACCACTGACAGCTGAACGCTGGGCCGAGGAGTTTTCGCTCTACCAGCGCACCGCCGAGTATCAGCTGCAAAATCGCGGCATGAGCCTGGCGGAGTTTCAGTACATTTATTGGTGGGAATGGACGCATCGCTTCCTCGGCAAGATGCTCGGCGTTCTGTTCGCGGTCCCGTTCTTCTTCTTCTGGGCGACCGGGCGACTCAAAGGTCGGTTCTGGCCGACGCTGGCTTTGTTCGCGCTCGGCGGCGCACAGGGCGCCATCGGCTGGTGGATGGTGACAAGCGGGCTGTGGAGCGGGCTCGATGTCAGCCCCTACCGGCTGGCCGTTCATCTCGGCATGGCGTTCGCGATTATCGGCCTTTCACTATGGCTTGCGCTTGATGCGTTTCAATGGCCGTGCAAGCCGTCCAAGCTCGGTGCGCCGCTTTGGGCGCCGGCGGGGCTGCTGGTTCTGCTCTTTGCGCAAATCCTATTGGGCGCGGTGCTGGCCGGCGCCGATGGTGGCATGGCGTACGCTGACTGGCCCACCATTGGCGGCGCGTTCTGGCCGCATGGCGCATTCGAGGTCCAGCTCAGCGCTGACCATGCCGGGCAACAATTGCTGCATCGAAGCGCGGGCTATCTGGCAGGGCTCGCCGCCGTGACGCTCTCTGTGTCTGCATGGGCGCGGGGGGAGGGCATCGCCAGAACCGCCGCGCTCATCGTTGGCGGCCTGGCGGTGCTGCAAGTCGTTTTGGGCATTCTGACCATTTTAACCGGCTCGCACTTGGGCCTGAGCCTTACGCACCAGCTCAATGCGGCTCTGCTTTGGCTTGCGGCGATTGTGGTAATGCGCACAGCGGTACTGAGTTACCGGTAGTTTAAATATCTGAAAACAAATGATAAAAGCGTGTCGCTTGACTTGAAATCGGCGTTCGTATTTATCCGCGCCTTCTTTCGTTCCAGGGCATTTTTTCATGCGCACGCAAACCACGCGCGCCGCCAAGGCTTCTGAGATCACCCACGGCTGGATCGTGGTGGATGCAGAGGGCGTTGTTGTCGGCAGGCTCGCGTCTTTCATCGCTCGCCGCCTGCGCGGCAAACATCGGGCTGATTTCACGCCGAACGTTGATACGGGCGATCATGTCGTCGTCATCAATGCGGGCAAGGTGGCGTTCACGGGCCGCAAGCTCGAGCGCAAGGTTTATTACCGCCACACCGGCCATCCGGGCGGCATCAAGGAAGTCACCGCTGGCAAGCTGCTTGGCGGCAAGCATCCTGAACGAGTCGTCGAAAAGGCGGTTGAGCGCATGATGCCGAAGGAAAGCCCGCTGGCGCGCCGCCAACTGGCCAAGCTGCATGTCTATGCCGGCGCCGAGCACAAGCACGCCGCGCAGCAGCCTGTCGTGGTGGATTTCAAAGGCGCGAACCGCAAGAATTCGAGGGTTGGCTAATTATGAGCGACATCAGCCAAGGTCTTGAGTCTCTCGGCCAAATCGCCGGTCGCCCCGCGCTCGCGCAAGGCGAGACGCCGGTTTATGAACGTAAGGTCGACAAGCTCGGCCGCGCCTACGCCACCGGCAAGCGCAAGAACGCCATTGCGCGCGTTTGGGTGAAGCCGGGCAAGGGCAACATCACCATTAACGGCAAAACCTCGGACGCTTATTTCGCGCGCCCAGTGCTGCGCATGATGATCAACCAGCCCTTCCGCATTACTGAGCGCGAAGGCGAGTTCGATGTGATCGTCACGGTAACGGGCTCGGGCCTTTCGGGCCAAGCCGGCGCGGTGCGTCACGGCATTTCCAAGGCGCTGTCGGATTTCGAACCGGCGCTGCGACCGACGCTGAAGCATGCCGGCTTCCTCACCCGCGACAGCCGCGTGGTCGAGCGTAAGAAGTACGGCCGCAAGAAAGCCCGCCGCAGCTTCCAATTCTCGAAGCGCTAAACCGCTTCACAACAGAGATACGGGACGGGCGCTTTCTTCGCGGGAAGCGCCCGTTTTGTTTTGGGGATCGGAGATGCCAATTGACGTTTTGGTCGTCATTTTTGCTCTCGTGGGGATTGCCGTGACCGGCCACGTGGCGCTCACCTTCTTTCGAACCGGCATAGTGCCATTTGCTCCGGATGAGATGGCGACGATAAGAAA
This sequence comes from Hyphomonadaceae bacterium, assembly GCA_033764855.1. Taxonomy (GTDB): domain Bacteria; phylum Pseudomonadota; class Alphaproteobacteria; order Caulobacterales; family Aquidulcibacteraceae; genus Vitreimonas. Next base: position 71,094 of record JANRIP010000043.1, read on the forward strand.
ACGGAATCCTATTTTCTTTTGGGCTTACATTTTGGCGGTGTCGCTTATGCCGCCGCTTTTCGCCTACATCATTGTGATGACAGCGCGTCCATACTTTTAGGTTCGAGCATGACGGCGAAAGTTTTCATCGACGGCGAAGCGGGCACGACGGGCTTGCAAATCCGCGAGCGGCTGACAAGCCGGCGCGACCTCGAACTCGTCTCGATCGATCCGGCCAAGCGCAAGGATGCGGACGAGCGCCGCAAGCTATTGAATAACGTCGACGCCGTGATCCTGTGTTTGCCGGATGACGCGGCGATCGAGGCGGTGTCGCTGATCGAAAATCCGGCTGTGAAGGTGATCGACGCATCCACCGCGCACCGCGTCGCGCCCGATTGGATCTACGGCTTTGCGGAAATGGCGAAGGATCAGCGCGCCAAGATCGCGGCGTCCAAGCGCGTGTCCAATCCAGGCTGCTACCCAACCGGCTTCATCGCGCTCACGCGGCCATTGGTTGAAACTGGCATCATCCCGCGCGATTGGGCGATCAGCGTCAACGCCGTGTCGGGTTATTCAGGCGGCGGCAAGGCCATGATTGCCGAGTTCGAGAATGAATCCGATGCGAATTACACGCGCGTCCCGTATCGCATTTATGCGATGGCGCAAAAGCACAAGCATGTGCCGGAAATGCAAACCTATGCGGGCCTGGCGCGTGCGCCCATCTTCGCGCCGAGCGTGGGGCGCTATTACAAAGGCATGATTGTCGAAGTCCCGTTGCCGCTGGCGGCGATGGACAAAGGCGCCAAGCTCGACGATGTGCATTCGGTGTTGACGCAGGCGTATAAAGGCCAGCGCTTCGTCACCGTCGCGCCGCTGGTGGAATCACGGGCGCTGAAAACGCTCGATCCGGAAGGACTCAACGGCACCAATCAGCTCAAGCTATTCGTGTTCGGCCACGATGAAGAAGTGCGCCTCGTTGCGCTGCTCGACAATCTCGGCAAAGGCGCCAGCGGAGCGGCGGTGCAGAACCTTAATCTGATGCTGGGGCTGGATGAGGGCGCAAGCCTTATTTAGCCGCGATACGCGCCGACGCTTTCATCCAGGAACTGGTTGTTCGCCGCGCGCACCTGTGCGGCCGCCTCGTCATAGAGGAAAGGTAGAAATGCGTAGCGTTTGCCTTTCGTGACCGGCGTCGCCTCGTGCAGCAGCGAGCAGGAGAACACCACGGCCCCGCCCGTCGGCGCGCGATAAGTACGCGGGCCAAATTCTGGGAAGCGGAGATCGCCGCCTTCATACTCATCGGCGTTTAGATTGATGGTGACAGCAAAGCGCCGGTGCGCCGTGCCTTTGGTGGTGTTGTCGCGATGCGGTTTGAAGAAGCCGCCGCTCTCGCTGTCATAGCAGGCGACGATATAGCGCTCCATGCGCGTGGACTTGAAAGCGAAGGCGCGCTCGATTTCCGGCGCAAGGCGCCAATAGATGCGTTGCATGGCCGCTTCGCGGAGGCTTGCATCCTCAATGTCGCAATCGGTTCGGCGCTTGAAGGATTGGTTCAGCGCTACATAGGTCTTGCCGTGCTGATTCTCGTGCGTCGTGCCCGATGGGCGCCCGCCGCGCGTCTCGTAATAGGCGATCAATTGCTGGCAAAAGCCCGGCTCGAACACGCGCGGCGCGATCAGCACCGGCGCATGCAAAGGCACGCCCGCGTGCGCTGCAGGCTCCGGCGCGGCATTGAAGAGAGCGAGCGCCTTGCTGGCCTGCTCATGGGGCCAGGCGCCTAACACGCGCAGCGTGGGATCAAGCAACAGCCACCGGCCCTTTGGCGTCTGACCTTCATCCGCCAGGCCGAGCTTGCGGATCGCCTCGCGCTTTGGGTCCGGGACGATCAGACACGTTTCGCCAAGCGCGCGCACAAGCGGATCGCGGTCCATCGCCGCATCTGCGCAGAACAAGGCTGCGAAGCGCCGGCTCTCATCGAAAGGCGTGGCGGCGAGCGCGGTGAGCGCGGCGCTGGTGGCGGGATCGGCCAAATCGAACGCGACGCAGATCAACACGTAACGTCCCGCGATCGAGCCGAGGGTGAACTTGGGATTGCGGTTCGAGGGCACTTGATCATGCCCCATCGCTTCGCCGAAGCGTAATGGCCGAACCGCGATCGACTCCGACACTTACTCGCCCTCTGAGCGCACCATCACATATTGGCCCGGCGCTGGGCATATTGGCGCGAGCTTTCCATCGCCGGGCGTGCGCGCGGGGACGTCTTCGCCCGAATGACCGCGCAACCATTCATCCCAGTGGGGCCACCACGAGCCCTTGTGCTCGGTCGCGTGCGCGAACCAGGCGTCGACGCGGTCCGCGCGTTCGGGGTTGGTCCAATACTGGTAGCGCTTGGCGTCTGGGTGATTTATCACCCCGGCAATGTGTCCCGAACCTGCTGCGATGAATTCGGTCGGCCCGCCAAAGAAGGAAGCCGTACGCAGCACGCTAGCGCAGGGCGCGATGTGGTCTTCCTTTGAGCTCTGCAGGAAAACCGGGATTTTCACATCGCCCAGTGAGAGTTGCTCGCCAAGCAAATTCAGCTTGCCCTCGGTCAGCGCATTGTCGCGGTAGAAGGTGCGCAGATAGAAGAGGTGCAGGGTTGAAGGCATGCGCGTTTGATCGGCGTTCCAGTAGAGCAGATCGAACGGGGGCGGCTCCTTGCCCATGTAATAATTGTCGACGACATAGTTCCAAATCAGGTCATTGGCGCGGAGCGAATTGAATGTGTCAGCCATGGCCTGCGCGTCCAACAGGCCGCCATGTTGATTCATGCGGTCTTCGAGATACTCGATTCCGGCATTGTCGGTGAACACTTTCAAATCTCCAGCAACTTTGAAGTCCGCCTGAGAAGCGAAGAACGTTGCGGTTTTGATGCGTTTGTCGCCGCGCTTGGCCATGTGCGCCAGCGTGGAAGCCAACAGCGTGCCCCCAATACAATAGCCGACGGCGTTGACCTCTTCGGCGCCGGTCGCGTCTTGCACCGCCTGCACCGCCGCATAAACGCCCTCGCGCATATAGTCTTCGAAAGTTTTCGAAGCGAGCGTCTCGTCTGGATTGACCCAGGAGACCAGGAACACCGTATAGCCGCGATCCACCAGCCAGCGGATCATCGAATTCTTCGGCTGTAGATCGAGAATGTAGAATTTGTTGATCCAAGGCGGAAAGAAGAGCAGCGGCACGGCATGCACGGTTTCGGTCGCCGGCTTGTACTGGATCAGCTCCAGCACATCATTGCGAAACACCACGTCGCCCGGCGTGGTGGCGATGTTCACGCCGATCTTGAATGCGTCGAGGTCGGCTTGCTTGATCGCCAGCATCCCCTTGCCGCGCTTCAAGTCCGAGGCGAGATTGTCCACGCCGTGCTTGAGGCTCTCGCCGTGCGTGCGCAGTAATTCGCGAAGTGCTGTTGGATTGGTCATCAGGAAGTTCGAGGGTGAGGCCGCATCGACAGCTTGCTTCACGAAGAAAGCAGCCTTGCGCTTGGTCGCTTCATCAACCCCTTCCGCTTTTTCCACCAAATCGGTAATGAATTGTGATGTCGCCAAATAGGTTTCGCGCAGCATGGAGAAGGCGGGATTGGAGCGCCATTCCGGATCGCGGAAACGTTTATCGGTTGGGCCGCTCTCATCGAGATGCTGGCCGGTGAGCATGTAGTGGGTGTGCTTTTGCCAAATGTCGGCGTAGCGCTTCCATAAATCGGCATGGGCGTCCCGCAGTGTTTCGGGATGCATGGCGAGGTTGCCCCAAACTGCGTTCAACGCGCCCTGGACATCGAAAGGATCGGGCGTACGCGTGGGCAGGTTCTGGGCTTGGTCCATGAAAGCTGTGGAAAAGACCTGATTGGCGTGCGTCATCGCCTCGGTAAGATTTCGTGACAGGTCGGCCAAGCTTTCGGCCGTTTGCGCCACGATCAATTCGCTCAGGCTGGAAGGCGCGGCCGGCGCAGGCGGGGGGGCCTGGACCGGCGTCGCGACCGCTGGTGACTGGGGTTCCGGAGCAGGCGCTGTGGCCTTTTTGGCCGCCCGACGGCGTCGCTTTGGCGTGGGCGCTGGCGCCTCGCCTTCGATCGCTGGGGTCGTCGCCCCCGCATCGCTATCCGCCATCGACTTCTCCTCCGGGGCGCGTCGCTGCGCTGCCCTTGCGCTAATCTAGGGCGGACTCTCGTGGTGGCGCAAAGGGTCCCGCTAGTATAATCCGGCTCGCAGGCATGACTGCGCGGCGGAGGGCGCCGGCGGACGGGGCGTGGCGGAGGCGGAAGACCGTGAAAAGCTTAATGGCCGCGACGCTTATTTTCGTTGGTGGATTGGGCGCCTGCGCCAGCGCCGAGCCGGCTGAATCGGCGGGCGCGACGCTGCCGCTCATGTCTCAGCCCACCACGCCCGGATTTCCCGACCTGCGCTCGGTTCCGCAAACTCACGCCGCCAATACCGACGCCGGCCATTGGGGCGAGGTCCGCGCCGACATGATGGCCGCCTTGGCGGATTTACGCGACAATCCCCGCGCCGTTTACGGGGCCCCGCCGGAAGATCCCGCGCTGTTCCTGGAGGACGCGCGGCAGGATCTGATCGCAACCCGCGATTCGCACTGAACGGTGAGCATGTCTTGCGCGCAGAATGACGCCGGCAGCGCCGCCTGCAGCTTGGAGCTTTTTTGATGCCGACCTCTCCCATCACCGATGAATTGGCGTTCGCCGCGGCACGCGTGGGCGTCGCCGCCGCGATCGCCGCTGCGAAACTGGCGGGGCGCGGCGATGAGAAGGCCGCTGACCAAGCGGCGGTCGACGCTATGCGCACCGCGCTCAACGCCATGCCGATGAAGGGTCGCATCGTGATCGGCGAAGGCGAGCGCGACGAAGCGCCGATGCTCTATATCGGCGAAGAAGTCGGTACCGGACAGGGCGTCGAACTGGACATCGCGCTCGATCCGCTCGAAGGCACCACGCTCACGGCCAAGGCGATGGCCAATGCGCTCGCCGTGATCGCGTTTGCGCCGCGCGGCGGCATGCTGCATGCGCCAGACACTTACATGGATAAGCTCGCCATCGGCCCAGGTTTTGGCCCGGACACAGTCGATCTCGATGCGCCGGCTGATGAAAACGCGCGCCGTCTGGCCAAAGCCAAGGGCGTGGACGTGCGCGATATTGGCGTTTGCGTGCTGGATCGCCCGCGCCACGAAAAGATTATCTCGGCCCTGCGTTCAGTCGGGGCTCGCGTGCATCTCATCACTGACGGCGACGTCGCCGGCGTCATCAATTGCACCAAGCCCGAAACTGGCATCGACATGTATGTTGGCCAAGGCGGCGCGCCTGAAGGTGTGCTCGCGGCGGCGGCGCTGAAGTGTGTTGGCGGCCAATTCCAGGGCCGCCTTGTGTTCCGCAATGATGATGAGCGCGCCCGCGCCGAACGCACCGGCGTGGTCGACTTCAAACGCCGCTATGCGCTGGATGAATTGGTGTCGAAGGAGGCCATTTTCATCGCCACCGGCGTCACCAATGGCTCGCTGCTCAATGGCGTGCGCGTGTCTGGCAATGTGGTCCACACGCACACGCTGATCATGAATTCGGCCACGCGCATGGTGTCCGAACTGAAGGTGAAGCAACCGGTTTAGCCTCGCCCTGCTGAGAATTACCACTGACTTTCCGGCGTCCGCTCTGCGAAGCTGGAGCATGGCCGGAATTGATTCGCCATGAGCAGCGCGGCGAAAAAGCCTTCCACGGAGGCGGCGTTTCTCGGCGTTGAGCGTTCGCTAACCGGGCGGCGCTGGCGCGCCCGCGAGGGCGATGTGGCGCTGACCGAAGCGTTGCGACGGCGCTTTGGGTTGCCCGAAGTTGCCGCGCGCCTGTTGGCCGCGCGCGGGATCGGCTTGGACGAGGCGCAAACCTTCCTCGAGCCGACGCTTAAGGCGCTGTTCCCCGATCCATCCAGCTTTAAAGACATGGACAAGGCGGCCGCTTTGATCGAGGACGCGATTGTGGTGGGGCGCCGCGTTGCGGTGCTGGCGGATTATGATGTCGATGGCGGTTCATCGGCGGCGCAGCTGGTGCGCTATTTCCGCGCCCGCGGTCGTGAGCTTGGCATCTATGTGCCGGACCGGATGAAGGAGGGCTACGGGCCCTCAGCCTTGGCGTTTGAACGATTGAAGGCGGAGGGCGTCGAGCTCGTCATCACTGTCGACTGCGGCGCGGCGGCGGAAGGGCCGCTGGAAGCCGCCGCTGCTCTCGGCCTCGATGTAATCGTGCTCGACCATCACTTGATGGCGCACGATCCCCCACGCGCCGCTGCGGTGGTCAATCCCAACCGTATGGATGACACCTCCGGCCAAGGCCACCTCACCGCTGCGGGCGTGGTGTTGGTGACGCTGGCTGCGGTGAACCGAGAAGCGCGCAGGCGCGGCTCGATCGGTTCAAACAATCTGCCCGATCTGATGCAGATGCTGGACCTCGCCGCCATCGGAACAGTCTGCGATGTTGCGCCGCTGACCGGCTTTAATCGTGCGATCGTAGCCCAAGGTTTGAAAATTCTTGAGCGCGGCAAGAATATTGGCCTCGCTGCGCTCGGCGAAAGCGCGGGGCGCAAGGTGTGCAATAGCGTCTATGATTTTGGCTTCGTGCTCGGACCGCGCATCAATGCGGGTGGGCGCGTCGGCGATGCATCGCTGGCGACGAAGCTGCTCTCTACCGAAGATCCCGCCGAGGCGCGCGAACTCGCAGCGACGCTCGAAGCACTGAACGCCGAGCGCAAACAACGCGAAGCGGAAATGCTGGCCGAGGCCGAGCACTACGCGCTCAACGAGGCTGAATCGCGCGCCGTCGTAATTGTCGGCTCGCACCGCTGGCATCCTGGCGTGATCGGCATTGCGGCGGGGCGGCTCAAAGATCGCTTGCGCAAGCCTGTCATCGTCCTCGGCGGAACCAGCGAGCATGAACCGGCGAAAGGCTCGGGCCGCTCTATCGCTGGCGTCAATCTTGGCGCTGCGGTGGCGGCGGCGAAGCAGGAGGGGCTGCTCATCAGTGGCGGCGGGCACGCCATGGCGGCCGGTCTCACGGTTGAGTGGAATCAAGTCGAAGCGCTGAAAGAGTTTCTGGGCGATCAGCTCGCCAATGACATTGAAGCCGGCGAGATTGCTGAGCGCGCGCTCTCCATCGATGCGGCGGGCGCGGTGAGTGCGCTTGATTTGGATCTCATCTCCGCGCTCGATCGCATCGGCCCCTACGGCCAAGGCCATCCCGAACCGCTGCTCGCTTTGCCGGACGTGCGCGTGAGTTTTTCCAAGCTGGTGAAGGATGAGCATGTCCGCTTCACCCTGGAAGACGCGCGCGGCGCGCGGATTGGCGGGATCGCTTTCCGCGCCATGAAAAGCCCCATTGGCGAAGCGCTGATGAAGAAAGAGGGCGCCTACCACGTCGCCGTGCGGGTGAAGCGCAATGAGTGGAACGGCCATGTGAGCGCCGAAGTCGAGATTGTGGATTTAGCGCCCGCGCGCTGAGGCGTGTTGAGAAAGCGCTAACCGATGCGCCGCAGCCTCGCTGTATGGCGCAAACACAGTCCAGCAAACGCGGCTTCAAGGATCGACGCGATCAAGCGCAGTTCGTTATCGCGCTTTGCGCCATTGGGGTCGTTGCGCTGCTGCAAGTGATTGCGGCTGAGCCCAGCCGCGCCGAGCTCACGCGGCAGGTGCGCGCTTCAGCTGAATTCTCAGCCATTGATGGCGACACGATCGAGCGCCGCACCACCGGTGAGCGCATTCGCCTCGCCAATGTCGACACAGCCGAGACCGGGAACAGAGCCCAGTGCAGGGCGGAGCTCGCACACGGAGAAGATGCGAAGCTTCGCGTCCAAGATTTGCTACGCGCGGCGGCTCGCGTTGAGGTCGAGCCAATCGGCCGCACCGATGCCTATGGGCGCACGATCGCGGTGGTGGCGGTGGATGGACGCGATCTTGGGGAAGTATTGATCGCGGAAAGCCTCGCCCGGCCTTGGCGCGGTCGGCGTGAGCCTTGGTGCGGCCCGAACGGGCGTCTGCTGCCTTAGCCGAACGCCGCTTGCGCGCGGACGGCGGCCCCTCTATATCGCCCGTTCTTGCGACTGTGGGCCCTTCGTCTATCGGTTAGGACGTCAGGTTTTCAACCTGAAAAGAGGGGTTCGACTCCCCTAGGGCCTGCCATCGCCTTAATCCCCCTCCGACACCGTGCTAGGGCACGCCGGTTTTCGATTTTGGGGTCTTCCATGTTGGCAAACTTGCTTCGCGCCGGCGGACTGGTGCTGGCGCTGTTGGGCGCGGCATGCGCGCAACCGGCGACCACCGCGCAGCCTGCGCCGGCGCCGGTTACGGCGCAAAGCGAGTTTGAAGAAGTCGTCGTGGAAACCGCCAATGGGCCGGTGCGATTTGAAGTGGAGATCGCCGACACTGAGGCTGAGCGGGCCCAGGGGCTCATGTACCGTCAGACCCTGCCAGGCTATCGCGGCATGTTGTTTGACTTCCAGCAGCCGCGCCCTGTCAGCTTCTGGATGCGCAATACGGTGCTCTCCCTTGACATCATTTTCATCGGCGTCGACGGCCGCATCCTCAATATCGCCGATCACGCCACGCCGATGAGTGATGCGCCGATTCCATCAGACGGCGTGACGCGCGGTGTCCTGGAGATCGGAGCAGGGCGCGCTGAGGCGCTTGGAATCCGCCCCGGCGACCGCGTGCGGCACAGGATCTTTCCAGCCGACGAGCAAGCGGACTAGGAATTGCTGCGCGCGCGTGGCAAGCAGCGCGGGAAATCGGGGTGTAGCTCAGCCTGGTAGAGCATTAGCTTTGGGAGCTAAGGGTCGCGAGTTCGAATCCCGCCGCCCCGACCATCTTTCGCTCGCATCGCGAGCAAGGATGCCGCCCGTAGCCTCGGCGAAGGGTGGCGATCAGGCCAAGGCCTGCGAGCTTCGGCTGGCGCGCCAATAAAAAACGCCGCGCTGTGAAGCGCGGCGTTTTTGCTGACCTATCAGCTCAGGCTCAAGGGTAAGGCGAGCCGTCTTCGTAGAAGAGCTGGCCGGTGCGGTCATCGCTGAAATAGTAGCGGCCAGTGCGCTGGTCGTAATACTCGCGGCGATTGTTGGTGCCGCCGCAACGGCCATCACGAACGCAGCCGGCATAGGCGCCGCCCGCAGCGCCGACGGCGGCGCCAATCGCCGCACCGGTGCCAGCGTCGCCGTCACCGACATTGTTGCCGATAATCGCGCCTGCCGCGCCGCCCAGTGCGCCGCCTGCCAGCGCGCCTGTCGCCATGTTTTGCGTGCAGCCGGCCGCAGCCAGCGCCAGCAGCGATGCAATCAGTATTTTCCCCTTCATGCGCATACTCCTCGTGCGAATCCTTAGAGGTAGAGAACGTAAACCCGACTGGGGCTGTTCCGTGGCGCCGAAGCTTAATCGTGCGCCATTTCGATCGCTTTGTGTCGGTTCCGTCAACGATCACGGCGAAGTGACACCTTGATCCGAGCGCGGAAGTATTTGGCGCAACCAAATAGGGGGCTGGTTAAAATCGGCGGCCAAGCTAAGAGCAGGCCCGTTTGTGGGCGGTTAGCTCAGCGGTAGAGCGTCTCGTTTACACCGAGAGGGTCGGGGGTTCGATCCCCTCACCGCCCACCACGGCAGACCTCCCCAGGGGAGCTGGTCCGTGCTAGTCCTCGGCCGTGAGAGTCCTGCTCCCCCTGGCGGTTGCTTTTTTGGCAGGCTGCGGCGAGGCGGCCACGAGGACAGCCCCAGAGCCCGTTGTGGCGGAGGCGCCCGCGCCGCCCCCGGATTTGCGCCCCTTTGTGGGCCGCTCCTATACGGACTTGATTACGGAAGAGCAGACAGCGCGCTATTCAGCGACCCAGCTCAATATGAGCCCGGAGGGGCGCGCCCGCTTCGCCCGCGCCATGAGCCTCAGCGCCCCGGCCTGGATCGCCGAGGGTGGAGGTGCGTCCGCTTTTATTGTGGTCGGGTGTGAGGCAGGGGCTTGCGCCCAGGCGGCGGGCATACTCGCGATCGATACGCAGACGGGCGACGTCTATGCCGCTGTTCGGGATTCAGCGGGGCGGAGCGTCCTGATCAGCAATGATCGCCTTCAGGCTTTGGTTGAAGCGACAGATCCAGCCAACCGTTGGGATGATCCCGACGCCTGGGCCGATGGCGCGCCCACCTGAGCGAGCGCGCTCTGGTTTCTGCCGCGCCCGCTCGGCAGGGCGCTTGATTCTCGTGCCGGCTTGGCCTAACCCCGCCGCTCGCGTCCCGGCGCTATGCGTTGCGGGTGTAGCTCAGTTGGTTAGAGCGCCGGCCTGTCACGCCGGAGGTCGCGGGTTCGAGCCCCGTCACTCGCGCCATTTCAGGCCGACGCACCTCCCGTTTAATTCGCTCCGGCAGTGGCGCGCGGTTCGATGCGCACGCGGCCGAACGTTGTGCCGTAGAAGATGCGGCCCAGATCGTCGACCACCACAGGCGCGAAGCTCGAATTGTAAGCCTGATCGCCAATGGTCCAATGGAAGGTTGAGCGGCCCGTGGTCCAGTCCACGGATTCAAGCGTCCACTGATTGTCGCGCGCGCCGATGAAATAGACTTGGTTAGAGCCGGTGCTGATCCATGGCACGCAATTGGGCGAGCTCACCTCAGCATTTTCCCAGGCCGTGTAGAGCGTGCGGGTCTGCGGATCCCATTGGAAGCGCTGCACGCCGAACGGTTGAAATTCCGGATTTGAGCCAAGCGGACCCGACAACAAACCGATGCGATGCGCCGCCGGCAGCACCATTGGCGGATTGCGCGGCGTGTTGTTGACGACAAACGCGCCATATCCGGCGACAGCCACGGATTGCTCCGACTGCACTGCGGTGAGCTCTGGGTTGCCCATGGTTGCTGGCGCAATGCCCGCGATGCGGCGCGAGGGCGCATTTGGCAATTGCTCCCAATCGTCAGGAATCCCGTCGCGCCAGAACACGGTGAGGTTCATGCGCTCATCGCCGTCCGTGATGACGACCAAATGATCTTCGTTCGGCCCAAAGCCCATGAGGGTCGGCGTCGAGCCGGAGCCTGAGCCCCCGCCATTGCGATAAGGCTCGGACCAAGCGCCGTCGGTTTCGTCGGTGGAGAGCCGGTCGCCGGTCCAGACCACTTTATGCATGTGGTTGCGCGACGCGATGTAAATGCCGCCCGAATCGTCGATTGCAAGCGAGTTGCGGATCCAGCCCATTCCGGGCGAGGGCGCGCTTACATCCTCAGTATCCGAATGGCGCAGACGCGCCAGACGGTGCTGAGTCAAATCCATCGAGACGGCGACGATCTGACCTTGTTCGGAGGTCATCACCAGCCAGCCATCATAGGTGACGTTCATGCCCACCATCGGGCCCTGCAATTCGTCAGGCGGCGAAAAGCGCGCTTTGACCACGATCGGAGAGGCGGGGTCATTCTCGACCTCATCGCCGTAAGCGGTGATCGAACCGTCCTTGCCGCCGACATAAAGCCAGTTATTGGCGCCGATCACGATATAGACGCCGGACAGATCCGACAGCGCCATCATTACTTCGCCAGCTTTTCGAAGCGCGGCCCCGCCATTGTCGGCGTTGAAGCTCGCAATCGCCGCATCCGCCCATTCGCGTGTGTAGGTTTGCGCGTGGGGCGAGGGGATGTGTTGCAGAATTTCGTAGCTCTCGGCGTCGAGTTTGAACACGCCATTGACCGCATTGACCCAAAGGATGCGTCGACCGTCCGGATAGCGCCCGGAGAGATAGCCAATGATGGCGCCAGGGCCCACAAAGGTGCTGCGGATTTCCTCAGGCAGCAGGGCGCGGGAGACATCGACAGGACCGGCCACCGTCGTCATGTCGCTTTGCGCGGAATCGCCATGCGGGATGGCGTAGGGGCTGTCGGCGGCGAAAGGGTTGCGCGGCGGGGTGGCGTAGCTTCGCGCATCCGCCGCCGCCAAAGCTTCCGCCGACATGATTGGCGCAGCGGGCAGCAGCTCCGCCGATTGGGAGCACCCTGTTACCGTAAGCGAACCCATTAGGGCGGCGGCCGCGGCCCATAATCTAAGTTTCATCGCGTTTCCTCCCCCATTTTGGGTTGTGGGCCGACCCTAGCCTGCAGTTTGCGAGATTTTTTGTCAGAGTTTGCGACGCAAAGCATGGGATCAGCTGAGCTTGATCTTCGAGTTGCCGTCAAAGCGCCAGTCGGGCGGTACGCACCTGCCGACTCAACCCGAAGCGTCTCCAAAACCGCAAAGGCCGACTTCGCGGTTGCGGCGCCAAGCCTCTAGCGCTCGCGCACGATGCGCTTTAGGGGTTCGCCCATGGGCCTCGATCTCACCGATTATCTGCCAATTATTATCTTCTTTGCGGTCGCAACGGTGCTCGGCGCCGGCTTCCTGATCGCCGCCTTCGTGATCGCGCCGAAAGACCCCGATAAGGAAAAGGTCTCGGCCTATGAGTGCGGCTTCAACGCCTTTGACGATGCGCGGATGAAATTCGACGTCCGGTTCTATCTCGTCTCGATCCTTTTCATCATTTTTGACCTTGAAGTGGCCTTTCTGTTTCCATGGGCGGTGACGCTCGGCGACACAGGCGTGTTCGGCTTCTGGTCGATGATCGCCTTCCTCGCCGTACTCACGGTCGGCTTTGCTTATGAGTGGAAGAAGGGCGCGCTGGAGTGGGAATGAGCGACAAGGTTCTCTACGGCGACGCAGGGCGTGCATTGGTCGAAGGCGGGTATCCGGTTCGCGAAGACGATCCGTTTTATACCGGTTTGTCGAACCAACTTGCCGATAAAGGCTTTCTCGTCGCCGCTGCTGACGATCTGATCACCTGGGCGCGAACCGGCTCGCTCATGTGGATGACGTTCGGCCTCGCCTGCTGCGCGGTCGAGATGATGCAGGCGTCCATGCCGCGCTACGATCTTGAACGCTTTGGCTTTGCGCCGCGGGCGAGCCCGCGCCAATCTGACGTCATGATTGTGGCCGGCACGCTCACCAATAAAATGGCCCCGGCGCTGCGCAAGGTTTACGACCAAATGCCGAACCCGCGCTATGTGATCTCAATGGGATCATGCGCCAATGGCGGGGGCTATTATCACTATAGCTACGCCGTCGTGCGCGGCTGCGACCGCATCGTGCCGGTCGACATTTATGTTCCGGGCTGCCCGCCGACCGCGGAAGCCTTGGTGTATGGCGTGCTGCAATTGCAGCGCAAGATCCGCCGCGAAGGGAATATCGAACGATGAGCGCCGCCCTGGACGATCTTGGCGCACATATAGCGTCCTCCATGACCAGCGCGATTCTCAAACGCGAAGTCCGCGTGGGCGAACTGACGCTCGACGTCGCCTCAGATCAGATCGTGACAGTGGTGAAATTCCTGCGCGACGATCCGCGCTGTAAGTTCACAAGCTTCATTGATCTCTGCGGCGTCGATTATCCGGAGCGCGCCAAACGCTTTGACGTGGTCTATCATCTGCTCTCAATGCAGCTGAACCACCGCATTCGTTTGCGCGTGCAGACAGGTGAGACGACCCCCGTGCCGTCCATCGCCGGCATCTTCCCGTGCGCGGACTGGTTCGAGCGCGAGGCGTTCGACATGTACGGTATTCTGTTTTCCGGCCACCCGGACCTTCGCCGCATCCTCACCGATTACGGCTTCCAGGGCTTCCCGCTGCGCAAGGACTTCCCGCTCAGCGGCCATGTTGAAGTTCGCTACGATCCCGAGCAGCAGCGCGTCGTGTATGAGCCGGTGAAGCTGCCGCAAGCATACCGCAGTTTCGACTTTCTCTCCCCCTGGGAAGGCATGACCAGAGATCTGCCCGGTGATGAGAAGGCCGGCGATAAGGGGGCCAAACCATGAGCGCCGCTCAGCACACCGGGCGTTGCCTGTGCGGCGCCGTTCGCTTCACAGCTACGCCGGAAAAGCTGAGCATGGACGCGTGCCATTGCTCGATGTGCCGGCGCTGGAGCGGAGGACCGGCGATGACCGTGTTCTGCACCGACGTAACCTTCGAGGATGAGAGCGCGGTTGGCGTGTACGTCTCGTCGGAGTGGGCGGAGCGCGGCTTTTGCAAGATCTGCGGGTCGAGCCTGTTTTGGCGCACGCATGACCAGAAGATGTTCACGGTCTCGGCGCACGCCTTCGACAATCCGGAACAATTTCCCTTCGAAGTCGAAATCTACATCGACCAAAAGCCCGCAAACTATGCCTTCGCCAACAACACCAAGAAAATGACCGGCGCTGAAGTGGAAGCGATGTTCGCCGGCGCGTCAGGCGCACCAGACCAATGACGAACACGAACAAGCCTTTGTCGGATCGCTCGATCGTGACCACGCGGGAGGCGTCGTATGGCTGACGATCTTTCCGCTGCGCCCGAAGAGAAGCGCACGTTTACTATCAATTTCGGCCCACAGCACCCCGCCGCGCATGGAGTGCTGCGCCTGGTGCTTGAACTCGATGGCGAAGTGGTTGAACGCGTCGATCCGCATATCGGCTTGCTGCATCGCGGCACCGAGAAGCTGATCGAATACAAAACCTATCTGCAGGCGATCCCGTACTTCGATCGGCTCGATTATGTCGCGCCGATGAATCAGGAGCATGCGTTCGCTATGGCGATCGAGCGCTTGGCGGGCATTGAAGTGCCGCGTCGCGCCTCGATCATCCGCGTGCTCTATAACGAAATCGGCCGCATCCTAAATCATTTGCTCAACGTCACCACGCAAGCGATGGACGTTGGTGCGCTCACGCCCCCGCTCTGGGGATTTGAAGAGCGCGAAAAGCTGATGGTGTTTTATGAACGCGCGTCAGGCTCCCGCATGCACGCAGCATATTTCCGCGCGGGCGGCGTTCACCAGGATCTGACGCCGCAACTGATCGATGACATCGAAGAGTGGTGCGAGAAATTCCCGCCTGTCATCGATGATATTGAAGGGCTGCTCACCAACAATCGCATCTTCAAGCAGCGCAATGTCGATATCGGCGTCGTCAGCGCGCAGGACGCGCTGGATTGGGGGTTCTCTGGGGTCATGGTGCGCGGCTCGGGCATGGCTTGGGACCTCCGCCGCGCGCAGCCCTACGAAATCTACAACGAGCTCGATTTCAAAATTCCCGTCGGCAAGAATGGCGATTGCTATGATCGTTATCTCGGCCGCGTCGAAGAGATGCGGGAATCGACCAAGATCATGCAGCAATGCGTGGCGCTGCTGCGCAAAACGCCAGGTCCGGTGCTGCCGGAGCGCTCGAAGTTCGCCCCGCCGCGCCGGGCTGAGATGAAGCAATCGATGGAAGCTTTGATCCATCACTTCAAGCTCTACACTGAAGGCTTCCACGTTCCTGCCGGCGAGGTTTACGCGGCGGTGGAAGCGCCAAAAGGCGAGTTCGGCGTTTTTCTCATCGCAGACGGCACCAACCGTCCGTACCGCCTGAAAATCCGCGCGCCGGGTTTCCCGCATCTCGCGGCGATGGACTATCTCTGCAAGGGCCACATGATTGCGGACGTCTCCGCCGTGCTTGGCTCGCTCGACATCGTGTTCGGGGAGATCGACCGGTGAAGCGCGCTCCGGCGTGCGGGAGGGGGCGATGTCCTCGCTGATCCACTGGATCGAGGCGGCGGTAGCGCCGGTCATGGCGCTACTGTTTTTGCTGAGCGCGATGATCATGTTCAAGCCCGAGCATGTCGAACATCACCCGACGCGGGTTTATATTGGCGCAACGCTGCAGGGTTTCATTCTGGGGCTGCTGATCGGGTTTGTGATTTTGCCGCTGCGGTTGACCTTTTTCGTGCCAGACGCCGATCTCATACCGGCAACGCCGCCGCAGCGCGGGCTTGCTTCGCTTTCCTTCCTGCCGGCTTTACTGCTGCTCATCGTCATTCGTCGCGGGCTGCTCGCGCGCGCGCCGCTGATAGGGCCGTATCTGCGCGCTTATCGGCGCGCGGCCTTGAAACATCAGATCGACGGCGCCCGCCGCGCGCTGACGCGGCTCGAAGCCCTCGACACGCGGAAAGCTGAAACATGAGCCCGACTGAAATTGTTCAAGCCCAGCTCGACGCCTACAATGCCGGTGATGTCGAGAAGTGCTGTTCGTTCTACGCCGAAGATTGCGTGATCGCAGATCTGAATGGCGCCATGCGCCAAGCCAATCGCGCCGAACTGCATGCGCGCTATAGCGACTTGTTCAAGCAATTCCCGGAAAACCATGCGCGGCTGGTCAATCGTGTCGCGGTTGGAAACACCGTGATCGATCATGAAGACGTCTCGCGCGCGCCCAATGGCGAGCGCTTCGAGATCATCGCCATCTACACGATAAAGAACGGGCTGATCGCCCGCTGCGATTTTGCAAGGTAAGTGAAATGAGCGTCCGTCGTCTCGCCACAGAACAGCCTGACAGCTTCGCCTTCAGTTCGGAGACGATGGAGAAAGCGCGCTGGTGGATGGCGAAATATCCGCCCGAGCGCAAAGCTTCGGCGGTGATCCCGATCCTTTGGCTGGTGCAGAAGCAAGAAGGCTGGGTGAGCGAGCCGGCCATACGCTCCATCGCCGAGTTGCTCGGCATGCCCAAAATCCGCGTGCTCGAGGTCGTCACCTTCTACACGATGTTTCATCTGGCGCCGGTCGGGAAGCATCACTTCCAGCTTTGCGGCACCACGCCTTGTATGTTGCGCGGCGCTGAGGAGTTGAAGGAAGTCTGCAAGCGGCGCATCGGTCCAAAGCACAAGCCGACCGCCGATGGCCAGTTTTCCTGGGAAGAGGTTGAGTGCCTCGGGGCGTGCGTGAACGCACCAGTGGTGGCGATCGACGATTATTATCATGAAGACCTGACGCCCGCCGCGCTCGAGGCGCTGATGGATCAGCTCGCGCGCGGCGAAAAGATCACGCCGGGTTCGGCGATCAAACGCCAGACTTCGGCGCCGGAGGGTGGCCCGGACGTGCTGAAAGACGCGAGCCTCTATGATGGCTCGTTAGCGCAGAAGATCACGCTGCCGAATCTGCCGGAGAAGGCGCCGGCCTGATGAGCGCCAACCCGCCCCCGCTGCCCCGCGTTAAAGGCCGGCTGCCATTTGCGCAGAAGCCCCGCACGCCCGGCGGCGGCGCGCTGAAGCGTGGATCGATTTTACTCTATGGCGCGCTGGTGATCGTCTTAATCGGCGTCGCGTTCTACATGGGCTGGTACGAAAACCGTCCGCTGACGAGCCCTTATGTGGTGGCGCCGATTGTGGGCGCCTTCTGGTTCGCGCTGCGGCTCTTCATGTCGCTGGCGCCGAGGGCATGAGATGAGCGAGCGCGCTCCGCCCGATTTCAGCACGCCCGAAGGCGTCGCCGCTTATAAGCAAGAGCTGCGCGGTGTTGCACGGACGGTGCGCCTTGCTGGCATTGGTATGGCGCTCGGTGGTTTCGCGCTCGGCCTCACGCGCTTCGCCATGACGCCGTGGCCGACCTTCTTGATGGTTCTCACGCTGATCCTCTGCGTCGCGGGCGTAGTCCTGCTGGCGATTGGCATGGTTCAGCGCACCCAATATCACATGCGCCGCTTGGCCGGCCGCTAAAGGATAGAAGCATGCTCGCGGATAAGGATCGCATCTTCCTCAATCTCTACGGGACGCACGGCGCGGACCTGGAGAGCGCCAAGAAGCGCGGCGCCTGGAATGGCACGGCCGACATGATCGCCGCTGGCGGCGATTGGATCATCCAGCAGATCAAGGATAGCGGCCTGCGCGGCCGGGGCGGCGCCGGCTTTCCGACTGGCCTCAAATGGTCGTTCATGCCGAAAGAGGTGAAGGATCGCCCGCACTATCTCGTCGTCAATGCCGACGAATCCGAGCCGGGCACCTGCAAGGATCGCGATATCCTGCGCCACGATCCTCATTTGCTGATCGAGGGCTGCCTGATCGCTTCGTTCGCGATGCGGGCGCATGCGGCTTACATCTATCTGCGCGGCGAATATGTCGCTGAACGCGAGGCGCTCGAGCGCGCGGTGAAGGAGGCTTACGAAGCCAAGCTCATTGGCAAGGGCAACGTGCATGGCTGGGATTTTGACGTTTACGTCCATCACGGCGCCGGCGCCTACATTTGCGGCGAGGAAACAGCGCTGCTCGAAAGCCTTGAAGGCAAGAAAGGCCAGCCGCGTCTGAAGCCGCCATTCCCGGCCAATGTCGGCCTTTATGGCTGCCCCACCACCGTGAACAATGTCGAATCCATCGCCGTGGCGCCGACCATTTTGCGGCGTGGGGCCAAGTGGTTCGCCAGCTTTGGCCGCGCCAACAATACCGGCACCAAAGTGTTCTGCGTCTCGGGCCACGTGAATCGGCCCTGCAATATTGAGGAAGCCATGAGCATCCCGCTCAAGGATTTGCTCGAAACCTATTGCGGCGGCGTGCGTGGCGGCTGGGGCAATCTGAAAGCAGTGATTCCGGGCGGCTCGTCCGTCCGGATGATCCCGGCGCATGAGGCCGAAACCGCGCTGATGGATTTCGACTCGCTGTCGGCGCTGAAGAGCGGCCTCGGTACGGCGGCGGTAATCGTGATGGATCAATCCACCGATCTGGTGAAGGCGATCGCCCGCATTTCCTATTTCTACAAGCATGAGAGCTGTGGTCAGTGCACGCCTTGCCGCGAAGGTACGGGCTGGATGTGGCGCACGCTTGAGCGCATGGCCAAGGGCGATGCAGAGTATAGCGATATCGACAAGCTGCTGGACGTGGCCAGCCAGGTTGAAGGCCACACCATTTGCGCTCTCGGTGACGCGGCGGCTTGGCCGGTCCAGGGGCTCATCCGGCATTTCCGCGGTGAGATCGAGCAGCGCATTGACCGCTATCGTTCCGCCAAAGGGATTCATCCCGTTCTGACGCCCGTTGCGGCTGAGTGAGGCTCGCCGTGCAGGCCAATTTTTGCACCCATGATGTTTCACCGATTTATTGCAAACGAATCGCAAGAGGGCCGGCGCCAAAGGGGCGCTCGGCCCTCTTGCCGCGACGCAATAAATCGTCCATGCGCACACGCGCGTAGCGGACACTTCTCATGACGAAAATTCTCGTCGACGGCGCCGAAGTCGACGTTCCTCCGGAATATACTTTGCTGCAGGCGTGCGAAGCCGCCGGCGCAGAGATTCCGCGTTTCTGCTTCCATGAGCGGCTCTCGATCGCCGGCAATTGCCGCATGTGTTTGATCGAGGTGAAGGTGGGCGGAAAACCTGGCCCGAAACCCGTCGCTTCCTGCGCGCAGCAAGTGAGAGACTTGCCGCCACCGCGCGATGAAAAACTCAACGAACTCGTGACCCAATCGCCGACTGTCGTGAAGGCGCGCGAAGGGGTGATGGAATTTCTGTTGATCAATCACCCGCTGGATTGCCCGATCTGCGACCAAGGCGGGGAGTGCGATCTGCAGGACCAGTCGCTGGCCTATGGCCGGGGCGGCTCGCGCTATGACGAGAATAAGCGCGCCGTCGAGGAAAAGTTCATGGGCCCGTTGGTGAAGACGGTGATGACGCGCTGCATTCAATGCACGCGCTGCGTCCGCTTCGCGACGGAAATTGCTGGCGTGCCGGAGCTGGGCGCCACGGGCCGCGGCGAAGATATGGAGATCACCACCTATCTCGAAGCGGCGCTCACCAGTGAACTTTCCGCCAATGTGATCGATCTGTGCCCGGTCGGCGCGCTGACCTCGAAGCCATATGCTTTCAATGCGCGCCCTTGGGAGCTGCGCAAGACTGAAACCGTGGATGTGATGGATGCGCTTGGCTCGAACATCCGTGTCGACGCCAGGGGCGACGCCGTTTTGCGCGTGCTGCCGCGCGTGAATGACGAGATCAATGAGGAATGGATCTCGGATAAGACGCGCTATGCCGAAGATGGCCTTAGTCGTCAGCGCCTCGATCGCCCCTATATTCGCGATAACGGCAAGCTCCGCGCCGCGTCCTGGGATGAAGCGCTAGCCGCGACGGCCATGGCGCTTTCAGGCGATCCCAACACCATTGGCGCTATTGCTGGCGACCTCGCGTGCGCCGAGAGCATGAAGGCGACGCTCGACCTCTTCCGCGCGCTTGGTTCGCCTAACACGGACTGCCGCGCCGATGGTTCGGTCCTGGGCGGCGGGGCGCGCCAAGGTTATTTGTTCAACTCCACCATTGCCGGCCTCGACGAAGCGGATGCGATCCTGCTGATCGGGACCAATCCACGTCTGGAAGCGCCGGTGCTAAATGCGCGTATTCGCAAGGCGTGGCTGCGCGGCGCGAAAGTCGCTTCGATTGGTGACGCGGCTGATCTGACCTATCCGGTCTCCGCTGGCTCGTTCGACGGTGATTTTTTTAGCGGTGCGCAAAAGCCGATGATAATTGTGGGGGCGGGCGCGTTGGTCGGTGACGCCGGCGCCGCGCTGCTGCGCAAGGTCGGCGTGCTGGCGAAGAGCGCTGGCGTGGTCAAGGACGGCTGGAACGGTTTCAACGTGCTGCACAATGCGGCTTCACGCGTGGGCGGTCTTGATCTCGGCTTCCTGCCGGGCGCGGGTGGCAGAAGCGCGCGCGACATGCTGAAGGGCGGCCTCAGAACGTTGCTGCTGCTTGGCGTTGATGAGGTCGATCTGCCGAAAGACGGCACGGTCATTTACATCGGCACACACGGCGATCGCGGCGCGCACCGCGCCGATATCATCCTGCCGGGCGCCGCTTACACGGAAAAAGACGCCACCTGGGTGAACACGGAAGGCCGCGTCCAATATGGCCGCCGCGCCGTCTTCCCGAAGGGCGATGCAAAGGAAGATTGGACGATCCTGCGCGCGCTCTCGGCCGTGATCGGCAAGACGCTGCCCTACGACTCGCTACAACAGCTGCGCGCCAAAATGATCGCCGACCATCCCAGCTTCGGTCATGTCGATTACGCGCCGGGCGCAGCTGACGCGGCCAGCTTCGATCCCGGCGCCTTGGGCGTTGACGGCAAGGTCGGTGAGATACGCTCAGCGCAAACCGACTTCTACTTCACCAACCCGATCGCGCGCGCCTCCAAGACCATGGCCGAGTGCGCGAAGTTCAAGGCCGGCGCGGCGATGAAGGTAGCGGCGGAATGAGCGCGCAACCTATCTCCGTCATTCCGGACGCGCGGAGCGCGATCCGGAACCCAGGGGTGACACCCTGCGCCCGTAACCCCTGGGTTCAGGGTCTCCGCTTCGCTTCGCCCGGAATGACTGAATTGGGATCGCAGCTATGAATCCCAACGCCGATTACGTCCCGCTCGTAGCCTGGCCCGTCGAGGTCGAGTGGGGGTTGATGAAGACCGGGCAGATCCTCGGCATCTGCATCGTGCTGCTGATCTCGCTCGCCTTCTTGCTGCTGTTCGACCGCAAAGTCTGGGCGGCGGTGCAATTGCGGAAGGGGCCGAACGTGGTCGGCCCGTTCGGTTTGCTGCAGAGTTTCGCTGATTTCTTCAAATTCGTGTTCAAGGAAATCGTCATTCCGGCGGGCGCGAACAAAACCGTGTTCATTCTCGCGCCTCTGATCACGTTCGTGCTGGCCTTCGTGGCCTGGGCCGTCGTGCCATGGGCGCCCAATGTGGTGATCGCCGATCTGAATGTCGGCATTCTTTACCTGTTCGCGATCTCATCGCTTGGAGTCTATGGCATCATCATGGGCGGCTGGGCTTCGAATTCGAAGTACCCGTTCCTCGGCGGCTTGCGCAGCGCCGCGCAAATGGTGAGTTATGAAGTCTCGATCGGCTTCATCATCATCACCGTGCTGCTGCTGGTCGGTTCGCTGAACCTCACCACTATCGTCGACAATCAGCGCGACGGCATTTGGGCCTGGCATGGCCTGATGATTTTCGACATCGGCCAATTTCCGCGCAACATCCTAGTTGGCGTCGTCATGTTCGCCATGCTGGTGATGTTCTTCATCAGCGCCTTGGCGGAAACCAATCGCCCGCCCTTCGACCTGCCGGAGGCCGAGTCCGAACTCGTCGCCGGTTATCAGGTAGAGTACAGCTCCACGCCGTACCTGCTCTTCATGATCGGGGAATATCTCAACATCGTGCTGATGTGCGCGATGACGACGATCTTGTTCCTCGGCGGCTGGCATTTGCCGTGGGGTCCGGTGGATAATCCCTGGCTCGGCTTCTTCGTGTTCTACGCCAAGCTTTGGATCATGTTCTTCTTCTTCGCGATGGTGAAGGCGATCGTGCCGCGATACCGGTATGACCAGCTGATGCGCATCGGCTGGAAGATTTTCCTGCCGACCTCACTGGTCGCGGTGGTCGCAATCGCCGCAGTCGTGACTTTCTGGCCAGAGGCTGGCGCGCAGGTGGCTGCAAGATGAAACCGGTCCTCATCCTCGTCCTCGCGGCTTTGGCCGCTTCATGCGCCACCGCGCTGCCGCAAGTAGTGCCGAATAGCGATGGCAGCTTCGCCGTGCGCTTCGATCAGAATGTGGTGACGCTCGATCAAGTGGACGCACAGGCGCGAATCCATTGCAACGGCGCCATCGCTCAATTCGTCGCCCAGGAAACCCGGTTCGATGGCTTTGCCTATCGTACCTATCGTTGCCCGGCGGGAGGATCATAAGTGTCCCGTATTTTGCAAGCGGCGCGCGGCGCTTTGATGCTGGATATGATTGGCGGCTTCATGCTGGGCATGAAGTACTTCGTCCGTCGCAAAGCCACGGTGAACTATCCGTTCGAGAAAGGACCGCTCTCGCCCCGTTTCCGCGGCGAGCATGCGCTTCGGCGCTACGCCAATGGCGAAGAGCGCTGCATCGCCTGCAAGCTCTGCGAAGCCATTTGCCCAGCTCAGGCCATCACCATCGAAGCCGAACCGCGCGAAGACGGTTCGCGCCGCACCACGCGCTATGACATCGATATGGTGAAGTGCATTTATTGCGGCTTCTGCCAGGAAGCCTGTCCGGTGGACGCCATCGTTGAAGGGCCGAACTTCGAGTTCGCGACCGAGACGCGCGAGGAACTCTATTACGACAAGGAACGTCTGCTCGCGAACGGCGATCGCTGGGAACGCGAGATCGCGAAAAATCTCGAACTAGACGCACCGTATCGGTGAGGGGACTTGGCTGATGTTGGCGGGTATCGCCTTTTATGTGCTGGCGACAGTCGCGATCCTTTCCGCATTTGCGGTGATCGCGGCGCGCAATCCTGTGCACTCGGTGCTGTTTCTGATCCTGACCTTCTTCACGTCGGCGGGATTGTTCGTGCTGCTGGGCGCTGAATTTTTGGCGATGCTGCTGGTGGTGGTGTATGTCGGCGCTGTCGCCGTGCTGTTCCTGTTCGTGGTGATGATGCTCGATGTAGACTTCGTCGAGCTGAAGCAGGGCTTCCTGGACTATCTGCCTGTCGGTTTCCTCGTCGCTCTGGTGCTGCTGGGCGAACTCGGCATGGTGGCGAGTGCATCCATGTCCGCCCAGGGCGCGCCAATTGCGCTCGCGCCGCAAGGCGAGTCCAGCGTCACCAATGCCGAACAGATCGGGCAAGTGCTCTACACTGAATACCTGCTGGTATTCCAACTCGCAGGGCTGGTGCTGCTGGTCGCTATGATCGGCGCCATTGTGCTTACGCTGCGCCACCGGCCGGGCGTCCGAAAGCAGGACATTCATAATCAGGTGGGCCGTCGCCGCGCTGATGCGGTTGAACTGAAGGATATTCGTCCGGGGCAGGGGCTGGGCTGATGGAAATCGGGCTTTCCCATTACCTGTTCGTCGCCGCCGCTTTGTTCACCA
The DNA here is from genome assembly GCA_033764855.1 of Hyphomonadaceae bacterium. Taxonomy (GTDB): domain Bacteria; phylum Pseudomonadota; class Alphaproteobacteria; order Caulobacterales; family Aquidulcibacteraceae; genus Vitreimonas. The sequence continues at coordinate 94,793 of JANRIP010000043.1, forward strand.
TTGGCGTGTTCGGCATTTTCGTGAACCGCAAGAACGTCATCATCATTCTGATGTCGATCGAGCTGGTGCTGCTGGCCGTGAACATCAATCTGGTGGCGTTCTCGGCGTTTCTGCAAAACATCCAGGGCCAAGTCTTCGCCATGCTGGTGCTGACAGTCGCTGCCGCTGAAGCGGCGGTCGGGTTGGCGATCCTGGTGACCTATTTCCGCAACCGCGGCGGCATCGCGGTTGAAGACATCAATCAGATGCGAGGCTGAGGGGTGAGCTTTTCCTACGAAGCCATGATCGTGCTCGCGCCGCTGTTCGCGGCGGCGTTCGCGGGCGTCCTGCAAAAGCAGATCGGCGACAAGGTAGCGATGGGTGTGACCACGCTCTCTGTCGGTCTGGCGCTGGCGCTCTCCTGGTACACTTTCATCGCGTACACCTGGGGCGGCATGGAAGCGCATGTGGTGGAGCTGTTCCGCTTCATCGATGTGGCGGGCTTCACCTCAACCTGGAGCGTGCGCATCGACACCATGTCGGTGGTCATGCTCGTGGTGGTGAACACGGTGTCTTTTCTGGTTCACCTCTATTCATGGGGCTACATGAAGGACGATCCGGACAAGGCGCGCTTCTTCTCGTACCTGTCCTTCTTCACCTTTTCCATGCTGGCGTTGGTGACCTCCAATGACTTCCTGCAGCTCTTCTTCGGCTGGGAAGGGGTCGGCGTCGCGTCCTACTTGCTGATCGGCTTCTGGTTCAAAAATAAAGCGCCAAACGACGCCGCCATCAAAGCCTTCGTGGTCAACCGGGTTGGGGATTTTGGCTTTGCGCTCGGCATCATGGCCGCCTTCTTCTGTTACGGCTCCATCCGATATGACGAAGTGTTCGCCGCAGCCGCCGCCAATCCGGACCTGATGCTCGGCATCGGGACGCTGCAGGCGCGGGCGGTGGAGGTTGTCACGGCGCTGCTCTTCATCGGCGCGATGGGCAAGAGCGCGCAATTCTTCCTGCACACCTGGCTGCCGGATGCGATGGAGGGCCCAACGCCCGTCTCAGCGCTGATTCACGCCGCCACCATGGTGACGGCCGGCGTGTTCATGGTGTGCCGCTGCGGCGAGCTTTTCCATATGGCGCCGTACACGTCGGGCTTTGTCACTATTATTGGTGCGACCACGGCGCTGTTCGCCGCCACGGTCGGCCTCACGCAGAATGACATTAAGCGCGTGATCGCTTACTCGACCTGTTCGCAGCTCGGTTACATGTTCTTCGCGGCGGGCGTGGGCGCCTATAACGCGGCCATGTTCCACTTGTTCACGCACGCCTTCTTCAAGGCGCTGCTCTTCCTGGGCGCCGGCTCGGTCATTGTCGGCATGCACCACGAGCAGGATATGCGCGCCATGGGCGGCGTGCGTAAGCCGATGACCGTCACCTGGGCCATGATGCTGATTGGCACGTTCGCTCTGATCGGCTTTGGCATTCCAGGGCTTGGCGGATTTGCCGGTTTCTATTCCAAGGACGCGATTATCGAGAGCGCCTATGCCGCGCACGGCATTGGCGCGCAATTCGCCTTCTGGTGCGGCGTCACGGCCGCGCTCCTGACCAGCTTTTATTCCTGGCGTCTTCTGTTCATGACCTTTGAAGGCAAGTATCGCGGCCCCGAGGGCGTGATGGCTGGAAAAGCGCATGAAGATGCGCACGCCCATGATGCGCACGATGATCACGCGCATGACGATCACGGCCACCACCACGCGCCGCCCGCGCCAGCGGACGGGACTGCGCCGGCACATGAATCGCCAGCGGTCATGCTGATCCCGCTTTACGTCCTCGCGATCGGCGCCGTGATCGCTGGCGCGGTCTTCGCACCTTATTTCTTGGGCGAGCACGCGCACGACTTCTGGCGCCACGCGGTTCCGCTGCCCGAGCATCATGGCGAGCATCCGCCGGCCTGGGTGATCTGGGCGCCATTCACGGTGACGGCGATTGGCTTTGTGCTGGCCGTGCTGTTCTACCTTTGGAAGGCGGGCGCAGCGCGCGCTCTGGCGCAAGGGCCGCTCTGGGCCTTCCTCTACAACAAGTGGTACTTCGACGAGATCTATCAGTTCATCTTCGTGCGCGGCGCGAAGGGGCTCGGCGATCTCTTCTGGAAAGTCGGCGATCAGAAGATCATTGACGGTCTTGGACCCAACGGCGTCGCCGCTGCATCGCGTGCAACGGGGCGGGGCCTGCGACGGCTGCAGACCGGCTTTGTCTATCATTACAGCTTCCTGATGCTGGTAGCGGCGGTGGCCTTCGGCGCCTATGCGATCTGGGTCGGCGTCAATCCGGGGAATGTGCAATGAGCCTTGAGGGCTGGCCCATTCTGTCCATTGTCACCTTCCTGCCGGCCGCGGGGGCGATCTGGATTTTGCTGTCGCGCTCATTTGTGCGGGGCGACAATCCGGGCTTCGACAATGGCGTGCGCCTGATCGCGCTGATCGTCAGCATTGCGACTTTCATAGCCTCATTGCTCGCCTTCGCCGGCTTTGACGCGAACCGTGACGGCTATCAGCTAGTCGAGATCATCCCGTGGGCGTTCGGTGCTTCGTACCATATGGGCGTCGACAGCCTCGCTATCTCGCTCGTACTGCTGACCACCTTCCTCACGCCGCTCTGCATTCTGGCGTCATGGTCGATCAATAAGCAGGTCGCATCCTACATGGTGCTGTTCCTGCTGCTGGAGACGCTGATGATCGGCGTGTTCTGTGCGCTCGACATCATCCTCTTCTATGTCTTCTTCGAAGGCAGCCTCATTCCGATGTTCATCCTCATCGGCGTGTGGGGCGGGGAGCGGCGCGTCTATGCGGCGTTTAAATTCTTTCTCTACACGCTGCTGGGCTCGCTGCTGATGCTGGTGGCGATCATCGTCATGATCACGCTGGCCGACACCACCTCTATCCCGCAGCTGCAGGCCTTCGCCTTCGACCCAAACCTGCAAATCTGGCTATGGCTGGCCTTTTTCGCCTCCTTCGCGGTGAAGCTGCCCATGTGGCCGGTCCACACCTGGTTGCCGGACGCGCACGTCGAAGCGCCAACGGCGGGCTCGGTGGTGTTGGCGGCGATCCTTTTGAAGATGGGCGGCTACGGCTTCCTGCGTTTCTCGCTGCCCATGTTCCCGGAGGCTTCGCATTTCTTTACGCCGTTCATGTTCTCGCTGTCGGTGATCGCGATCGTGTGGGCGTCGCTGGTGGCCTTCCGCCAGACCGACATGAAGAAGCTGATCGCGTACTCCTCGGTCGCGCACATGGGCTTTGTTACGCTCGGTATCTTCTCCGGCACGATGCAGGGCGTGCAGGGCGCTATTTTCCAGATGCTGTCGCACGGCGTCATTTCCGGCGCGCTCTTCCTTTGCGTCGGCGTTGTTTATGATCGCATGCACACGCGCGAGATCGCTTTCTATGGCGGCCTTGTGAACCGCATGCCGGTTTACGCCGCCATCTTCCTGCTCTTCACCATGGGCAATGTTGGTTTGCCGGGCACGAGCGGCTTTCCCGGTGAAATTCTCACCATGGTCGGCGCCTTCCAGGTCAATGCCTGGTTCGCCGCCATCGCCGCGACGGGCGTCATCTTGTCCGCGGTGTATGCGCTGACGCTTTATCGCCGCGTCGCCTTTGGGCAGATCACCAACCCGAAACTGCGCGACATCACCGATCTCGACGCCCGCGAATGGGTGACGTTCGCGCCGCTCGTCATCGCGCTGCTCGTGATGGGCATCGCCCCCAGCTACGTGCTCGATTTCACGAATGCTTCGGCTGAAGCCGTCGTCAACGCTTTCGCGGGAGCCGCGCCATGATCCAGCCGGTGCAGGATCTCGTCGCCAGCCTAGCTTATGCGCGGCCTGAGCTGGCTTTGGTCGCTTATGCTTTGATCGCTGTGTTGATCGGCGCTTGGTACGGCGAAAAAGCGTACGGCCTCATCTCCACGTTTGCCGTGCTGACGCTGATCGGCGCCGGCGTGCTGGCGGTGCTCGATGAGCCGCGCGCGCCTGTGGAATTGTTCCAGGGCGCGATGGTGTCCGATGGTGTCGCCGTCGTCGCCAAAGTGCTGATCGCCTTCGCAGCCGCTGCGACGCTTTGGATCGGCGCGGATCATTTTGGCCGCGTGAACGACAAGCGCTTCGAATTCCCCGTGCTGGCCGTATTGGCGGTGCTGGGCATGTTCGTGATGGTGTCGGCGCGCGACCTGATCACGCTTTATGTCGGCGTCGAGTTGCAGAGTCTTGCGCTTTACGTGCTCGCCGCATGGCGGCGCGACGATGCGCGTTCTTCCGAAGCTGGCCTCAAATATTTCGTGCTCAGCGCGCTTTCGTCGGGGCTGCTCTTGTTTGGCGCCTCCTTCATTTACGGCTTCACCGGATCGGTGCGGTTTGACTCCATCGCCGGCGCCGTGGGGGATACGGGAAGCATTGGCGTCGTGTTCGGTCTGGTGCTGGTGCTGTGCGCGCTAGGCTTCAAAATGTCGGCGGCGCCGTTCCATATGTGGACGCCGGATGTGTATGAGGGCGCGCCCACGCCGATGACGGCCTTTTTCGCCGCCGCGCCTAAGGTCGCCGCCGTCGCCTTGATGGCGCGCGTTCTCTACGAACCGTTCGGCGAGATGGCGCATCAGTGGCAGCAAGTGGTGGCCGCGCTCGCGGCGATCTCCATCGTCTGGGGCTCGTTCGCCGCGCTGATTCAAACCAATCTGAAGCGGCTGATGGCGTATTCCTCCATTGGCAATATGGGCTTTGCGCTCATGGGCCTGGCGTCGGGCCAAACCGAAGGCGCTTCCGCTTCGCTCATTTACCTCGCGCTCTATCTTCCTGCGACCATTGGCGTGTTCGCACTGATCCTGGCCATGCGCCGCGATGGCCAGCCGGCTGAAAACGTCGATGATCTCGCCGGCATGGCGCAGCGCCGGCCTTGGATGGCGGCGCTCTTCACCATGCTGCTGTTCTCGATCGCCGGGGTGCCGCCCTTTGCGGGTTTCATGGGCAAGCTGGTGGTGTTCCGCGCTGCGCTTGACGGCGGGCTCGCGTGGCTCGCTATCTTGGGCGCTATCGGCGCCGTGGTGGCCGCCGCTTACTATCTGCGTCTGGTCGCTGCGATCTGGTTCAAGCCAGCTGCCGCTGCGCTGCAGCCGGCCTCAAGCGCCGTGGTCATTACCGCGACCGCCGCAGCCGCTCTGACTTTCCCTGTTCTGGTGATAGCATTGGGCATGATCCAGACTTGGGCGGAAACAGCCGTCCGAGGCAGTTTGTAGGAAGCAGGCCGCAATGATCGACGCGCTCGCGCCGGTCGAAATATTGGAAGAGGTCGACTCCACCATGCTGGAAGCGCGCCGCCGCGCCGAGCGTGGCGAGACTGCCCCGGCTTGGCTCATAGCGCGTCGTCAAACAGCAGGGCGGGGCCGTCGCGGCCGCTCCTGGCTCTCGTTCGAGGGCAATCTGATGACAACCTATTATTGCATCACGGATCGCCCCCTTAGCGAAGTCGCGTTGCTGGGTTTCGCCGCTGGGGTTGCAATCGCCGAGACCTTCAAATCGATGGGCGTCAGCGATGTTTCGCTCAAATGGCCGAATGACGTGCTGATCGGCGGCGCCAAGGCGGCAGGCATCCTGATCGATAGCGGCGCCCGCCCTGGCGGTGTGTGGATCGGGTTAGCCTTTGGCGTGAATTTAGCCAACGCCCCCGAGGCGATTGATCAGCCCACGCGCTGCCTGCGTGACGTGCTGCCCCCGGACGCAGCCGTACCAACGCCCGAGCAGTTCCTCGGAAGCCTGCGCCCGCGCCTCGAAGCTTGGGCCGGGCGCACGCAGAACGAAGGCTTTGAACCGCTGCGCCGTGCTTGGCTTGCACTCGCGCACGGCGTCGGCGCGCGGGCGCGGGTGGCGCAGGGCGATGTCGTGCTGGAAGGCCGCATGATCGGTCTTTCGCCATGCGGCGAACTTGAACTCGATACGGCCGAAGGCCGGCGTCTCGTCGCCGCAGGCGACGTTTATTTTACAGTAGCGGCCTGAACCAGATGCTCCTCGCAATCGATGTCGGCAACACCAACGCCAAATTCGCCATTTATGATGGTCAGACTTGGCGCGGCCAGTGGCGCGCCTCCACCATGTCGACGCGAACCGCGGATGAATATGCGCCATGGCTGTCGCAAGTGATGGCGCTCTCGGGACTCAACTTCACGGACGTAACCGGCTGCATCATCTCCACGGTGGTGCCGCAGGCGCTGTTCAATCTGCGCAATCTTTCGCGCCGCTATCTCAACACCGAACCGCTCGTCATAGGCGAGGATGGCCTCGATCTCGGCATTGAAGTGCGGATCGATAAGCCGAGCGAGGCGGGGGCGGATCGTCTGGTGAATGCGGTCGGCGCCTTCATTCAGTATGGCGGACCTGCGATCGTCATTGATAGCGGCACCGCCACGACCTTCGATATTGTCGCCGCCGATGGCGCCTTTGAGGGCGGCGTTATCCTGCCGGGGATCAATCTCTCCCTGCAGGCGCTGCACGAACGCGCCGCGCGCCTGCCGCGGGTCGAGATACGCGATCCGGGCGCTGTGATCGGGAAGGATACTGTGCGCGCCATGCAATCGGGTATTTATTGGGGCTCTATCGATATGATCGAGGGCTTGGTGAAGCGAATCCGCGAAGAGTATGGCAGGCCGATGAAAACCATCGCTACAGGCGGGGTTGCTTCTTTGTTTGAAGGCGCGTTCCCCACAATTGATATCTTCGATCAGGACATCACGTCGCGCGGCTTGCTTGAAATTTATCGCCGCAATGGCGGCAAGCTTTGATCAAACCCAAGCCAGCAGACGAACTCGTTTTCTTGCCGCTCGGCGGCTCGGGCGAGATCGGCATGAATCTCAACGCCTACGGCTTCGGCCCGCCGGATGATCGCAGATGGATCATTGTCGATATTGGCGTCACTTTCGGGCGTGAAGAGCTGACGCCCGGCGTTGATCTCATCCTGCCCGATCCATCTTATCTTGAGGACGAGCGCGACAACATTCTCGGCATCGTACTGACCCATGCGCATGAAGACCATATTGGCGCGCTGCCCTGGCTTTGGCCGAGACTCAAAGCGCCCGTATATGCAACGCCATTCACAGCGGCCTTGGTGCGCGAAAAGCTGCGCGAGCGCGGCCTGTTGGAACGTGTCCCGCTGACGCTCATTCCGCTCAAAGGCAAACTTGAGCTCGGGCCGTTCGACATCGAATTCATCACGCTCACGCACTCAATCCCTGAACCAAACGGTCTCGCCATCCGCACGCCGCTGGGCCTTGTCTGGCACACAGGCGATTGGAAGATCGATCCCGATCCGCTGATTGGCGAAGTGACGGACGAAGCTGCCTTGCGCGCCATGGCCGATGAGGGCGTGCTCGCCATGGTGTGCGATTCCACCAATGTTTTCGTGGAGGGTGACTCTGGCTCTGAAGCGGATGTGCGCACCAAGCTGACTGAAGTTATTGCCGGCTGCCGCAATAAGGTCGCCGTCACCGCGTTTGCATCCAATGTTGCGCGCGTGGACACCGTCATTCGAGCTGCACATGCCAGTGGGCGCACGGTTTGCCTCGTGGGTCGCTCCATGCACCGGATTGTCGGCGCAGCCAAGAGTGTGGGCTTGCTTGCCGACTTGCCGCCCTTGATTGATGAAAATGAAGCCGGCGGCGTGCCCGATCAGAACATTCTCTATCTCTGCACCGGCAGCCAGGGCGAGTCACGCGCCGCGCTCGCGCGCATTGCGCGCGGCGATCATCGTCATGTGACGCTCGGTAAGGGTGACACTGTGATCTTTTCCTCGCGCGAGATCCCCGGCAACGAAACTGCGATCCATCATCTTTATGCGCAACTGGATGAACGCGGCGTCGAAGTGATTACCTCCGACAACGCGCCAGTGCACGTCTCCGGACATCCGGCGCGCGACGAGTTGCGGCAAATGTATCAATGGGCCCGCCCGCGCATCGCCGTGCCTGTCCACGGTGAGCGGCGGCACATACTGGAGCACGTCAAGTTGGCTCAGGCGCTGCAGGTGCCGGAGGCCATCGCACCGCGCAATGGCGATCTCATTCGTCTCGCGCCAGGCCCCGCCAGTGTGATCGACGAAGTCCCGAGCGGACGGCTTTATCTCGACGGGGCCGTGCTGATTCCGCCTGAGGACGACGCCCTGCGCGACAGAAAGCGCCTCGGCGCGGAGGGCGCGGTCATGGTCACGCTGGCGGTGACGGAACGCAAAAACCAGCTCGCGGCCGGGCCTCATGTTTCGCTGCGTGGGCTCCCGCTGGCGGACGATGACGAGGCTGAGGAGGCGGAAGATGAATTGATCCGCGCCGCCGAAGCCGCGTTCGGCAAGCTCGGCGCCGCTGACCGGGGCGACGATGAGGCCATTGAAGCGGCATTGGTTCGCGCCGTCCGCAAAGCCGCCGAGCGCATCTGGAATAAGCGCCCGCTTGTCGACGTGAGCGTTTTGCGGCTCTAAAATCGGGAATGGATTGGCAGTAGGAGCCGTTATGATCGGCAGATTGAACCATGTGGGCGTTGCGGTGCCTGATATTGAAGCCGCCAAGGCCACCTATCGCGAGCTTTACGGCGTGCCGGAAAGCGCCATCACGGAGACCCGCGAGCTACCGGCGCAGGGCGTGAAGTTCTCCTTCGTGAATGTCGCCAATAGCCAGATCGAGCTGATCGAGCCGCTCGGTGAAGATTCCCCGATCAGGAACTTCCTCGCCAAGAATCCGGCTGGCGGTCAGCACCATGTCTGCTTTGAGGTTGCCGACATTTACGCCGCGCGCGATGAAATGGTGGTGCGCGGCGCCAAAGTGCTGAACGAGCCGCGCATCGGCGCGCATGGCACGCCGATCATTTTTATCCACCCCAAGAACTCAAACGGCGTGCTGATCGAATTGATGGAGACGCCGAAGGGCGCACACGGATGAATCCTCTTCTTGGCGTCGCCATCTTCATCATCCTGTGGTGGCTCGCCTTCTTCATTATGCTGCCCATTGGGGCGCAGAGTTCGCACGAGGCCGGGGAGGAGGTGCCCGCTGGCTTCGAGGCGGGTGCGCCGCGTTTCCATAATCTGGGCAAGAAGGCGCTCTGGGCGGCGGCAATTGCGGCGATTGCGTGGCTAGGCGTGGCTTGGGCTGTGTCGGTCGATCTGTTCCAGATGCGCGGCTAGGCGCGCGGCGCGTTGCCGACAGGCGCGGGCTCCTTTATCCAAGCGCTTTGTTTCAGGGTTCCGTCATGCATGCGCTGAAGGTTACGCGCGCCGAAGATTTTCCCGAATGGTACCAAGCCATCGTCCGCGAGGCCGACCTTGCGGAATTGTCGCCCACGCGCGGCTGCATGATCATCAAGCCCTGGGGCTATGGCCTGTGGGAGCGTATTCAAGCTGAGCTCGACCGCCGCATCAAAGCGACCGGCCATGACAATTACTATTTTCCGCTGCTCATTCCGCTCTCCTTCTTCGCCAAGGAAGCCGAGCATGTGGAGGGCTTCGCCAAAGAAATGGCGGTGGTCACCCATCATCGCTTGAAAGCGATGGACGGCACGCTGAAGCCCGATCCCGAAGCTGAGCTTGCTGAGCCGCTCATCATCCGCCCAACCTCGGAAACCATCATCGGCAACGCTTTCAGCCGCTGGATCAAATCCTATCGCGATCTGCCGCTGAAACTGAATCAGTGGGCCAATGTGATGCGTTGGGAAATGCGTACGCGCATGTTCCTGCGCACGGCGGAGTTTCTCTGGCAGGAGGGCCACACCGCGCACGCCGACGAAGCCGACGCCATGGACGAAACCATGCTCGCGCTCGAACTTTATCGCAGCGTGGTGGAGGAGTACCTGGCCGTTCCGGTAATCGCCGGTGAGAAGCCGGAGAATGAACGTTTCCCTGGCGCGGAGCGCACGTATTCCATCGAGGCCATGATGCAGGATGGCAAGGCGCTGCAGGCCGGCACCTCGCACTATCTCGGCACTCATTTCGCGGAAGCGCAGAACATTCGCTACCAGGACAAGGATGGCGGCCTCTCGCTCGCCCACACGACCAGCTGGGGCGTCTCCACGCGCCTCATCGGCGGCGTGATCATGACGCACGGCGATGATGACGGCCTCAAGACCCCGCCCGCCATCGCGCCGCGCCATGTCGTGATCGTGCCCATGCTGCGCGGCAAGCCCGAAGACGCGCAACTGCTCGAATATTGCGACACGCTCGCTGGCGATATCGCCCAGCAGCGTTATCTGGGCGAACCCATCCGGGTCATTGTCGACAAGAAGGAATCGCGCCCGGCCGACAAACGCTGGGATTGGGTGCGCCGTGGCGCACCCATCATTTGCGAGATCGGTCCGCGCGATGCGTCCAATGGCGCGGTGAGCTTCATCCGTCGCGTGGCGCTGCGCGAGGGCGACAAAGTGAAAACCCATGTCGCTCCGCGCGCCGAATTTGTGGCGCAGCTTGGCAAGGAATTGGAAGCGGCCCAGCGCATCCTGTTCGACGAAGCGCACGCGCGTCTGCACGCCAACATACGCAGCGATCTCAAAAGCTGGGCGGACCTCGAACGGTATTATGGAACCGGTGAGGACGAGACCACGTTCAAAGGCTGGGTTCGCGTAGGCTGGTCCAAGCCGACGGGCGAGGCGCTGGAAAAGGTGGGGGAGCAACTGAAGACGCTGAAGCTCACCATCCGCAACGCTCCACTTAATCAGCCAGAGACATTCGGGACCTGCATCTTCACCGGCGCGCCGGCGGTCGAAGAAATTCTGATTGCGCGGGCCTATTGATGACGATTGTGTCCGAACCCCAGGAAACGCGCGCCCAGCCCTTCGGCTTGTTCGAGCGCATGCTGGCTGGCCGCTACTTGCGGGCCAAACGCGCCCATGGCGGCGTGGCGCTGATCTCGGTGATATCCGTCGTCGCCATAACGCTCGCCGTGGCGGCGCTCATTATCATCATGTCGGTGATGAACGGTTTTCGCGAAACGCTGCTGTCGCGCATCCTGGGCGTCAACGGCCACGTATTCGTGGATGTGCGCGGCGTGCCGGGCCCCGAGCTTGATCGGCTGATCGCGGAAGCGCGTCAGGCGCCGTTCGTCACCGAAGTCAGCCCAACCATCAATGCGCAGGCGCTCGCCACCTCTAATGGCGTGGCCACGGGCGTGATTGTGCGCGGGGTCCGCCGCGCTGATCTCGAAGCGCAGACGCAAGTCTCCTCCACCATCCGCCAGGGCGGTTCTCTGGTGGGCTTTGAGGGCATTGATGCGCCGACCATTCTCATTGGCGATCGGCTCGCGGGTAATTTGGGCGTGGCCGAGGGCATGGCGCTCTCCATCCTCTCCCCGCAAGGCTCGGCGACGCCATTCGGGCTCACGCCGCGGCGCAAATCCTTTCTGATTGGCGGCGTATTCAGCGTCGGCATGGCGGAGTTCGATTCCGGCTTGATCTTCATGCCGCTGGAGCAGGCGCAAGTGCTGTTCAGCCGTGGCGACAGCGCCGACGAACTCGAAATCCGCGTTCGCGATCCCGATGACACAACACCCGCCATGTTGGCGCTGCGCGATAGGCTCGGCCCCAACTACACGATCTATGATTGGAAAGCGCGCAGCCAGGGGCTTTCCGATGCGCTGGTGGTGGAGCGCAATGTGATGCGGCTCATCTTGATGGTGGTCGTCGCCATCGCCGCGCTCAATATCGTCACCGGGCTTATCATGCTGGTGAAGAATAAAAGTCGCGACATCGCTATTCTGCGCACGATCGGCGCCAGCAAGGGCGCAATCATGCGGGTGTTCTTCATGGCGAGCGCTTCACTCGGGATTATCGGATTAGGCCTTGGCATTGTGATCGGCGTCGGGTTTTGCCTTTTCATTGGCCCGATCCAGGATTTCATCTCAGCGGTCACCGGCTTCGATGTGTTTCCCGGAACGGTCTATTCGCTCGAAACGCTGCCCGCGAAGGTGGAGTGGACAGAGGTGCTCGGCATCTCCTTCTTCACCATTGTCGTAACCTTCGCGGCGACCGCGGTAACCGCATGGTGGGCTTCACGGTTCGATCCGGTGGAGGCGTTGCGCTATGAATGATGTGCGCGCCCCAACGCCTGCGCTCAGCCTCAAGGGTCTGGTGCGTACGTTCAAATCCGGCGAGGGCGAGTTGCACGTCCTCAACGGCGTCGATCTCGAGATCATGCCGGGCGAAATTGTCGGCCTTGTCGGTCCATCCGGCTCGGGCAAATCATCGCTGCTGCACGCCGCCGGTTTGCTTGAGAGCCCAACAGGTGGGGAAGTGCGTATTGCCGGCGCGTCCGGTTGGACGCTGAGTGAAGAAGCGCGCACTGAAATCCGCCGCCATAAGATCGGCTTCGTTTATCAATTCCATCACCTGCTGCCCGAATTCGACGCCATCTATAATGCCGCCGTGCCGGCGCTGATTGCCGGGCGTCCGCGCCGCGAAACGCTGGCCGAAGCCGGACGCCTGCTTACCTCGCTCGGCCTTGGCGGCCGCTTGCATCACCAGCCCGCGCAGCTTTCCGGCGGGGAGCAGCAGCGTGTCGCTATCGCCCGCGCCATGATCAACAAGCCGATTCTGATCCTGGCCGACGAGCCAACTGGCAATCTCGACCCGGATACGTCGACCATTGTGTTCCAGGCGCTGTCGGACCTGGTACGCAAAGAGGGGGCGGCGGCTTTGATCGCCACCCATAACTTCGAGCTCACCAAATATATGGACCGCACCATGGCGCTGGATCACGGCAAGCTGGTGCGCCGGGCCTGAGGAGGGCCTATCTTGGTCAGAGGGATTCGCCATGACCAAGCCGTTCATTCACCTCCGCGCCAAATCCGCCTATTCGCTGCTGCAAAGCGCGCTCCATATCGGCGATCTCGCCAAGTTGTGCCTTAAGCATGAGATGCCGGCCATGGCGTTGTGCGACGCCAACAATTTGTTCGGCGCGCTGGAGTTCTCGGAATACTTCGTCGGCAAGGGCGTGCAGCCAATTGTCGGCTGCGCGCTGGATGTCACCGGCGAGAATGGTCTCAAGGGCGCGCTCGCGCTGCTCGCGCAGAACGAAGCCGGCTACGCCAACCTGATGCAGCTTTCGAGCGCGGCCTTCCTGGAGGTAGGGGCGCATGAGGAGCCGCATGTCGCGCTGGAGCGCGTGCTCGCGCACAGCGAAGGCTTGATCGCGCTCACCGGCGGCGGCGATGGTCCGCTCACGCATCTGCTCGAAGCCGAACATCTCGATGAGGCCAAAGCGCTGCTACACCGGCTCGGCGGGGTGTTTGACGGCCGCCTCTATGTCGAACTGCAGCGCCATGGTCAGACGCATGAAGCCAAGACGGAAGGCGCGCTGGTCGAGCTGGCTTATGAGCTCGGCCTGCCGCTCGTCGCCAGCAATGATGTGCGCTTTAAGGGCCGGGAGGACTATCAAGCGCATGACGCGCTCATGTGCATCGCCGCTTCCTCTTATCTGGGTGAGGAAGATCGCCCGCGGGTCACGCGCGAGCACTACTTCAAATCCAGCGCGGAGATGGCGGCCGTGTTCGCCGATCTCCCCGAAGCGATTGAGCATACGTCCGAGGTGGCGCGCCGCTGCGCCTTCCGCGCGCCCAAGCGCAAGCCAATCTTGCCCACTTTCGACACCAAGCGCGGCCGCAACGAAGCGGCGGAGTTGAAGGCGCAAGCCGAGGCGGGATTGAAAGCCCGCATTAAGGCGCTCGGCGAACGCCTCGCTGCGCCTGAAGAAGAGTATTGGAAGCGCTTGGAATTCGAACTGGGCGTCATCACCCAGATGCAATTCCCCGGTTACTTCCTGATCGTGTCGGACTTCATTAAATGGGCTAAGGCGAACGATATTCCGGTAGGGCCGGGGCGTGGCTCGGGGGCCGGCTCGCTGGTGGCCTATTCACTGACCATTACTGACCTCGATCCGCTGCGGTTTGGCCTGCTGTTCGAGCGCTTCCTCAATCCCGAACGCGTGTCGATGCCGGACTTCGATATCGACTTCTGCCAGGAGCGGCGCGGCGAAGTCATCGAGTACGTGAAGAACAAGTACGGCGCCGATCGCGTTGCGCAGATCATCACCTTCGGCACGCTGCAAGCGCGCGCTGTGGTGCGCGACACTGGGCGGGTGATGCAATTACCGTTCGGCCAGGTCGATAAGATCGCCAAACTTATTCCCGCGAACCCAGCCAACCCCGTCACGCTAGCACAAGCCATCGAGCTCGAACCGCGCTTGGCGGAGATGCGTAAAGCAGAGGCGGAGGTCGGCGCATTGCTGGATACTGCGTTGCAGCTGGAAGGGCTCTACCGCAACGCCTCGACACACGCCGCCGGCGTCGTGATTGGCGACCGCCCGCTGACGGAACTCGTCGCGCTCTATCGCGACCCGCGCTCCGACATGCCGGCAACCCAATTCAACATGAAGTGGGTCGAGTCCGCCGGCCTTGTGAAATTCGACTTCCTCGGCCTCAAGACGCTCGACGTAATCGACCGCGCAGTAAAATTCATCCGCGCGAGAGGCGAACAAATCGATCTCACCGACACGGCCTATAATGATGAAGCCACCTATAAGCTGCTTCAGTCCGGTCTGACTTTCGGCGTGTTCCAGCTCGAAGGTCAGGGCATGCGTGACACGCTGCGCAAGGTGAAGCCGACCTGCCTTGAAGACGTCATTGCGCTGATCTCGCTTTATCGCCCAGGCCCGATGAAGAATATCGACCTGTTCGCCAATGTGAAGCATGGCCGCGAACAGCCGGACTACCTGCACGAGAGCCTGAAGCCGATCCTGGAAGAAACCTACGGGGTCATCGTCTATCAGGAACAGGTCATGCAAATCGCGCAAGTGCTGTCGGGCTATTCGCTCGGCGAAGCCGATCTGCTGCGCCGCGCCATGGGCAAGAAGCAGCCTGCGGAAATGGCGAAACAAAAAACCCGCTTCATCGAGGGCGCCAAGGAACGCGGCGTCAATGAAAACCTCGCCTCACACATCTTCGACCTGGTTGAGGAGTTTGCGGGCTACGGCTTCAACAAATCCCACGCCGCCGCTTACGCCGTGGTCGCCTATCACACCGCGTTTCTGAAAACCCATTTCCCGGTCGACTTCCTCGCCGCTTCTATGAGCCTCGATCTCTCCAACTCGGAGAAGCTCGCAAGCTTCGCGCAGGACGCAAAGCGCATCGGCGTTCAGGTGCTGCCGCCAGACATCAATGCCAGCGAGGCGGATTTTAGCGTTGAGCCGGTAGAGGGCGGGCTGGCGGTGCGCTACGCGCTGGGCGCGGTGCGCAATGTCGGATTAGCGGCCATGGAAGTAGTGGTCGCCGAGCGCAAACGCGGCAAATTCAAATCGCTGCACGATTTCGCCGAACGTCTCGACCCCAAGGCGATCAACAAACGTCAGCTCGAAAACCTCGCCAAAAGCGGCGCGCTCGATGCGCTTGAGCCGGATCGCGCCCGCGCGCTTGCGGCGGCGGAGGTGCTCACCGCTTACGCGCAGCGCGTAGCTGAGGAGCGCGCAAGCGCCCAGACCAGCTTGTTCGGTTCGGACGAACCCAGTGCGCGCCCAAGCTTCCCGAAAGTGCCGGCTTGGTCGGCGCAGGATAGGCTCGACGCCGAGCGCGAAAGCGTTGGCTTCTATCTTTCCGGCCATCCGCTCTCGGATTTCTTTGCCGAAGAAGATCGCTACCATACCTATGCCGACATATTGGAAGAGGGCGAAACCGAGCCGCGCGCTTACCCTATGGCTGGCGTGGTGCGCCGCGTGCAGTATCGCCCCGCCATGTCGGGCGGCACGCTCGCCTTCGTCTCGCTCTCCGATCCAACCGGTGACTATGAAGCCATGGTCATGCCTGAGCACGTCAACGCTGCGCGCGAACGGCTTGAAGTGGGTAAACCTGTCGTCTTCCGTGGCCGTGTGCGCTGGCGCGATGGAGACCTGAAACTCGCCGCCGACACGTTCGAGCCGGTGGAAGCGGCCGAGGCGCGCACCGTCGAGGACCTCCGCATAATTTTGAAGGAAGGGGCGCCGCTCGATCTGCTGGCGCAAACGCTGAACGCCCTGCCGAAGGCCAATCCGGGAGAAGCGAGGCCTTTGCGGCTTGTGCTGAAACTGAAAGATGGCCGCGAGATCGAACTCGCCACCAAACGATTGGTCACCGCCAGCCCCGCCGCCCGCGCCGCCATGAAAGCGGCTAAAGGTGTTGAACGTGTGATCTAGTCCCGCGCTTGTTTGGGCGCTCTTGGCGGCCTAAACAAAGCAGACGGGGGAAACAATGAGCACATCGCGGCCGGTCACAGGCTTGAGCGCCATTGCGCTCGCCATACTGTTCAACGCGCCTTTCTCCATACTTGCGGCGACATACGATTACCCAGACATTTTACGCCGCCCAGCAGGCGAGGCGCTTGAGGCTTTCACCGCAGGTGGGAGCGCACTCATCCTGACCTGGCACGCCTTCGCGCTCTGCGCGCTTGCTTTGGCGCCTTTGGCGATCGCCGTCTCGATCACGCCGCGCCGCATAACCGAAGCGCCCGCCTTGGCGATTGGCGCCGCCATTCTTGGCGCGCTCTCCGGATTGGCGCAGGCAATCGGCTTGTGGCGCTGGGTGTTTGTGGTCCCGGTGCTGGCCCGCACGCACGCCGATCCGCAAGCAAGCGGCGATGCGCAGATCGCCGCTGAACGCGCCTTCGCCGAACTAAATCAATATGGCGGGGTGGCGATCGGCGAACATCTTGGCCAATGGCTGCTAGCCCTGTTCGTGTTGTGTGTGGCGCTGCTGCAGTGGCGCGAGAAGCGCCGGATCAGTGGCGCGCTGGGGTTCGTGACGAGCATTGTTTTGTTGGTCGGGACAACGGAGGGGCTGGCGATTGCGCTAGGGCAGCCTGGCGAGATATTCGCGATGGCGACAATTGGCGGGTTCCTTGGCCTCACGATCTGGCTCATCGCGACGGGCGTCGGCCTCATTCGAGGCGAGCCGGTCTGATCCGATCCGCCATTCGTCGATCTTTCTCGTCATTGGCGTGTAAGCCCTTGTCAGACGCTGCGACGCTTCTTGAAATGGCCGCGTGTCTTGAGGGATTACTATGAAGCTGACTGCCCGCTGGGCCTTAGCCAGTTTGTGCCTGGTTTCCGCCGCCGCCTGCGCCACCGCGCCTGAGGCTGAGTCGCAAAGCGCAAACGCTGAGCCTTACGCCTCCACATACGCGCCGCTTCCATATCATCCGGTGCTGATCCGCAACGCCACCGTAATTGACGGCGCCGGCGGCGAGCAGGCGAACGCGGACATTCTGTTCCAGGATGGCGAAATCGTCGGCGTCGGTCCTAACCTCGCTGCGCCCGAAGGCGCCGAGGTGATTGACGGCACGGGCCGCTTCGTCACACCCGGCATTATCGACGCGCACTCACATCTGGGCGTTTATCCCTCGCCAGCGATTGAAGCCAATTCGGACGGCAATGAAGCCACCGATCCCAACACCGCGCAGGTGTGGGCCGAACATTCGGTTTGGCCGATGGATCCCGGCTTCTCACGCGCCGTCGCGGGCGGGGTAACGACGCTGCATATTCTGCCGGGATCAGCCAATCTGTTCGGCGGGCGCGGCGTCACCGTGCACCCCGTGCTTGGCGCGCGCACCGTGCGCGAGATGAAATTCCCGGACGCGCCGCAAAGCCTCAAAATGGCGTGCGGCGAAAACCCCTCGCGCGTCTATGGCGGCAACGATCAGTTTCCATCAACGGATATGGCCAATGTCGCCGGGTGGCGTCAGGCTTGGATCAATGCCGAGCAATATCGACGCGAATGGGACGCCTACAATGAAAGCGGGGAGGGCGATCCGCCGGACCGCGATCTGCAGATGGATACGCTGGCTGACGTTCTGCGCGGAAACATCATCGTGCAATGGCACTGCTACCGCGCGGATCAAATGGCGACAGCCATCGCGATCTCGCAGGAGTTCGATTTTCAGATAGCTGCATTCCATCATGCCGTGGAGGCCTACAAGATCCCGGACCTGCTTGCTGAGGCCGATGCGTGCGCGGCCGTCTGGGCGGATTGGTGGGGCTTCAAGATCGAGGCCTATGACTCGATCAATGAGAACCTGCCTTTCGTCGATGCGGGCGGCGCATGTGGACTCATTCACTCCGACAGTGAGGTCGGTATTCAGCGCTTGAACCAGGAAGTGGCCAAAACCTGGGCCGACGCCCGCCGCGCCGGGCTCGACATCTCCAGGGCTGAAGCCTGGACTTGGCTTACGCAAAATCCCGCGCGCGCGCTGCGCATCGAGGAGGAAACCGGCACGCTCGAAGCCGGCAAGAACGCCGATGTCGTGTTGTGGTCTGAAGATCCTTTCTCGACCTATGCGGTCGCTGAGCGCGTCTATATTGATGGCGCATTGGTGTATCAGCGCGGCGCGCCACGTGCGCCGGATTCTGATTTCGAATTTGGTCAAACCTATCAGGAGCGTGGCCAATGAGAGCGCTGCTTGTTTCTCTCGCGGCGCTCGCCTTCGTCACGCCCGCCGCTGCCGAGACCGTGCTGATCCGAGATGGCCGCGTCGTCACCAATAGCGCTGCTGGCGTGATCGAGAATGGTGATGTGCTGATCGTCAATAATCGCATCGCCGCTGTCGGCGCCTCAGTCGCCGCGCCCGCTGGTGCGCGGATCATAGAAGCCCAGGGCCGCTATGTGACGCCCGGCGCATTCGCCGCCATGAGCGAGCTTGGTTTGTCGGAAATTTCCGGTTCCGGCGCGCCAAATGATGCCGACATTGAGGGTGAGCAGATCTCCGCCGCCGCCGACGCGGCGCGCGCCTTCGATCCAGAGTCGACGGCCGTGGCCGTGACGCGCATCGAAGGCGTCACGCGTGTCGCCACCGCCACCAGCCAAACCGGTACAATCTTTTCAGGGCGCGGCGCACTGGTGTCGACCAGCGGCGGCGCAGACAGCGTATTTGGCCCGCGTGCGTTCCAAGTGCTTGAACTGGGGGAGAGCGGCTCCGACCGGGCCGGCGGTTCACGCGCGGCGCTTTGGCCAGTGCTGGAGGCCGCCTTGCGCGATGCGCGTGAATATCCGAGCCGCTATCGCAGCGGCCAAGGCGGCGCGGTGCTGGATGAGATCGACGCGGCTGCGTTGCAGCCATTCGCGCGCGGACAGGGCCTCTTCGTTGTCCACATTGAGCGCGCGTCCGACATTCGCGAACTGATCCGCTTCAAGCGCGCCAATCCCGGCTTGCGTTTCGCCATTCATGGCGGGGCTGAGGCTTGGCAAGTCGCCGATGAACTCGCGGACGCAGACATTCCCGTGATCCTCGACCCGCTCTCGAACTTGCCTGATCGGTTCGAGCGGCTATCCGCCCGTCTCGATAACGCCGTGATTCTGCAAAACGCCGGCGTGCGCATCGCCATCGCGCCGCAACCTGGCACTGTGGACGCGCACCAAGCGCGGCTCGTGCTGCAGCTGGCTGGCAACGCCGTCGCCAATGGTCTGCCGTGGGACGCCGCCTTCGCCGCCGTCACGCGCGGCCCGGCGGAGATTTACGGCGTCAGCCGCGATCTCGGCCAATTGCAGCGCGGCTATCTCGCTGATGTGGTGGTGTGGGATGGCGATCCGCTGCAAGTGACCAGCGCGCCGACAAACGTCTTTATTGACGGCGCCGAGCAATCGCTTGTCTCCCGCCAGACCCGGCTGCGCGACCGCTACAATCCCAACAACCGCTAGGCCGCATAGACGCGCGCATCCGCTTCGCTCAAGGTGAGGAAAAGGGAGCGCGCGCGCTATGCGGGAAAGCTTTGTCGATGCGGGCGGCGTGCGCCTGCGCGCAGTGGCGCAAGGCGAGGGGCCGGTCGTACTGATGCTGCACGGCTTCCCGGGCCTGGCATGGTCGTGGCGGCGCCAGATGCGGCCTTTGGCCGAAGCGGGCTTCAAGGCGGTCGCGATTGATAGCTTGGGTTATGGCGGCAGTGATCGTCCCCTCAATGCGCGCCTTTACGCTTCGGATCGCATCAATACGTATCTCAAAGCTGCGCTCGATCATTTTGAGGCGGAGAGCGCTTTCATTGTTGGCCAGGATTTCGGCGCGCAATATGCGTGGAATTTCGCCGTGCGTTCGCCGGGGCGCGTGCGAGGTTTGGTCGCCACCATTCCGTATGATTACAACATGGCTGGTCGCGGCATGCTGGGCGCTGCGCGCACCGAGCCTGAGGGCGCGCCCGTACTTCCAGAGGTGGCGTCGCCGAACAGTTTGCCGACCGAGCGTTTTGCCGCGATGGCGGCGCATTCGTTTGTGCACCTGCACTATTTCCAGCAGGTCGGCCCCGGCGATCGCGAACTCGGTGAGCGGCCTGCGGAGTTTCTCAAACGCATTCTGTGGGCGCTGTCCTCGAAGGGCGATCTATTCGCCGTGCGCAATCCGGCTGCGCCGGGGGCTGGCTACATTGACCGCCTGCCGCCCGCGCCAGATTTGCCCTGGGATTGGTTGTCCAAAGAAGAGTTCGACGCTTGCGTGGCGCAATTCGACCATCCCGATCTGGAGCGGCGTTTCATTGGCGGTATGAATTCCTATCGAACCGCGGACATCAATTGGCAGATTGGCCGCGCTTACGCCGACGCCGATGTGACCACGCCAACGCTCTTCATTTTTGGCGCTGACGATCCCACCATGAATTTCTTTCCCGATTGGGAGGCGCGCATGCGCAAACGCGTGCCGGGGCTTAAGCGTATCGTCGCCATCAAAGGAGCGGGGCATTTCGCGCAACAGGAGCAAGCCGAGGCCTTCAGTGCTGCGCTAATCGCCTTTCTCAAGGAGAACGCGTGAGGGCGCCGTGGCGCTTACGCTGGGCCGGGCACCTTGGTTTGCGCGGACCTGACCAACCGCTGTTTCGGCATTTGGCGGGCTCGGGCGATCCGGTGGTGCAAATCGCGTTTCTCGCGCAGCTTGGATTCGCGGGCGTATCCGATATTGGCTTCGCAGTTCGGGCACCGGAGCAACAGCGGGGCATAGTCTCTGCGCTCAGCGAATGCGGGCTTTCATTTGCGTCGCTTACGCACGATCCGGCCCATTGGGCGGAACCAACCTGGAGCGTAGAACCATCTGCGCGCGCGGACTTGGCTGAGGCGGTGGCAGTCACCATCGAAGCGGCCGCACGCGTTCGCGCGCATGCGGTGACGTGCGTGACGGCGTTTGATCCAACCCGCCCGCGCGAAGCTCAGCTCGATGCCTTCACCGCAAACCTCGTCCACTTCGCTGGCCAGGCCGCTGCAGCGGGCGTCGTGTTTTGCGTTGAAGCGACCGCCGCCAGCATGTTTCCGGGCATGCTGGTGAATCGGTTCTCAACGGCTGTCGCCATCGTGCGGCGCGTGAACCATCCAGCGGTGCGCCTCACCTTCGATAGCGGTCACATCGCCCAGGACGGGGACGACGTCCTCGCCGCCTTCGCCGACAATGTCGACATGATTGGCGCGGTCCAGCTTTGCGACGCGCCCGGGCGCATCGATCCAGGGGCGGGGCGAATCCCCTGGCCGGCGCTGATGCGCGCCATCGGCGAAAGCGGCTATGCCGGGCTGATCGAGGCCGAGCAGGTGGCCATGGACGATAGCGCCGGCGGCGAACGGGCCCTGATCGAGCGCCTGCGGGCGATTGATCGGCTGTAACCCGGCGCCACACGGACTCCGCTTGCCTTTAGCCCAGCTCACCCCTATATCCGCCGCTCACTTCGCACACGGAAGCGGCGGGGCGGTCTGAAAGCGGCCGTTTCCTCCATCCGGTCCGGGCAAATGCCCGGTCTCTTCCGTGGCGGCAAACCGGAAAAGGAATGAACCGATGGCGCTGCCTGAATTCAGCATGCGTCAGCTCTTGGAAGCTGGCGTGCATTTTGGACACCAGACCCACCGCTGGAACCCGAAGATGGACCGCTACATCTTCGGCGAAAAGTCCAACATCCATATCCTTGATCTCTCGCAAACGGTGCCGCTGCTGCACCAAGCGCTGCTGAAGGTGCGCGAAGTCTCCGCCGCTGGCGGTCGCGTGCTGTTCGTCGGCACCAAGCGCGCCGCTGCGGATCACATCAAGGCGGCCGCGCAACGCTCGGCGCAGTATTTCGTGAACTCTCGCTGGCTCGGCGGCACGCTGACCAACTGGCAGACTGTCTCCAAGTCGATCGCGCGCTTGCGCGAACTCGAAGGTTTGGTTGGCGCCGATGCGCCGGCTGGCCTCACCAAGCGCGAAATCCTCGAACTGACGCGCGAGCGCGACAAGCTTGACCGTTCGCTGGGCGGCATCGCGGCCATGGGCGGCATTCCGGATCTGATGTTCGTGATCGACACCAACAAGGAAGCGATTGCGATTCAGGAAGCCAAGAAGCTTGGCATTCCGGTGGTCGCCATCGTCGACAGCAATTGCGATCCGGACGCTGTCACTTATCCGATCCCGGGCAATGATGACGCTGCGCGCGCGATCCAGCTCTATTGCGATCTGATCGCGGATGCGGTGCTCGACGGCCTCACCGAGAGCCAGGTGCGGGGCGGGGTGGATATCGGCGCTTCAGCGGCGCCGCCGCGCGAAGCAGCACTGGCTGCGGTCGAACGCAATCGCGAACGCAACCCAACCCCGACCGAAAGCCCCATGGATGGGCCCACCGGCGCAAATTACTGACGCATAAAGCGAATAACGTAAGAATTTCGTAGGAGTACGGACATGGCGGAAATCACCGCTGCGCTGGTCAAGGACCTGCGCGAAAAAACCGGCGTCGGCATGATGGACTGTAAAAAGGCCCTCGCCGAAACCAATGGCGATCTGGAAGCCGCGGTCGATTGGCTGCGCGCCAAGGGTCTGTCCAAGGCCGCGAAGAAGGCTGACCGCGCCGCCGCCGAAGGCATCGTGGCGATCGCGCTTGGCGTAAAGGACGCGGCTGTAATCGAGCTCAACTCGGAAACGGACTTCGTGGCCCGCAACGCCGACTTCCAAAAGGCCGCTGGCGACTTCGCCAAAATCGCGCTCGTCGCCGCCGACCACGACGCGCTGCTCAATGCCGCGCACGAAGGTCAGAAAGTGTCGGAGGCCGTGACCGGTCTCATCGCCACGATCGGTGAAAACATCACGCTGCGCCGCTCGGCGAAGTTGTCCGTCGAGAATGGCGCGATCGCCGCCTACGTGCACTCGAAGGTGGACGGCGCCGACCATCTTGGCCGCATCGCCGTTCTGGTCGCGCTGGAGTCCACCGGCGACAAAGCGGCCGTCGAGGAGATCGGGAAGAAGGTGGCGATGCACATCGCCTCCGCGAACCCGCTCGCGCTCAGCGAGGCCGACATCGACGCGGACCGCGTGGCGCGGGAGAAAGCCGTTCTGCTTGAGCAGCTGAAGGAAGACCCGAAGGCGCAAGGTAAGCCGCAGCAAGTGCTCGACAAGATGATCGAGGGCCGCATGCGCAAGTTCTTCGAAGAATCGGTGCTGCTGAAGCAGGCTTTCGTGTTTAACCCGGATCAGACCGTCGAGGCGGCTGTGAAGGAAGCTGAGAAGGCTGCCGGCGCGCCGATCAAGATAAAGAGCTTCATCCGCCTCGCCGTGGGCGAGGGGGTTGAGAAGAAGGTCGATGATTTCGCTGCCGAAGTGGCCGCGATGACCAAGAACTGAGACGCTAAAACCGCTGAGCCGCCGCCGGAAGCCTTTGCGCCGGCGGCGGCGGGCGGGCTATGCTGCGGCCTCATGAGCCTCGCTGAATCTAAGCCGCACGCAGCAGCGCGCCCCTACCGGCGCGTCCTCCTCAAAATTTCCGGCGAAGCTTTGATGGGCGAGGGCCAATACGGCATCGACGTCGAAGTTTGTTCCCGCATCGCCGCTGAGGTGATGGAAGCCGCTAAGGGCGGCACGGAAATGTGCCTCGTCATTGGCGGGGGGAACATTTTCCGGGGGGTCCAAGGCGCCGCCAAGGGCATGGAGCGCTCCAGCGCCGACTATATGGGCATGCTGGCGACGGTGATGAACGCGCTCGCCATGCAGAACGCCATCGAGGCGCAGGGCGGGGAAGCGCGCGTGCTTTCCGCCATCCCGATGGTGACGGTGTGCGAGCCCTATATTCGCCGCCGCGCCATGCGCCACATGGAGAAGGGGCGGATCGTCATTTTCGCCGCCGGCACCGGCAATCCGTTTTTTACTACCGACACCGCCGCCGCGCTGCGGGCCGCCGAAATGGGCTGTGAAGCACTGTTCAAAGGCACGGGCGTTGACGGCGTTTACACCGCCGATCCGAAAAAGGATCCGAACGCGACGCGGTATGAAACTTTATCCTACCATGAGGTGCTGGCGCGTGACCTTAAGGTCATGGACGCCTCCGCCATCGCGCTGATGCGCGACAATTCCATTCCCATCGTGGTGTTCTCAATCCGCAAGCGCGGCGGCTTGGCCGATGTGCTCGACGGCCGCGGCGTTTGCACCACCATCAAAGACTAGAGGAAACGTCCCATGGCCGCGCCCGCGCCCTTTAAGCTCGAAGAATATTCAAAACGCATGGATGGCGCGCTCAGCGCGCTGCAGCACGAATTTGGCGGCCTGCGCACCGGCCGCGCTAGCTCCACGCTGCTCGATCCGATCATGGTTGAAGCTTATGGCGGGACCTCTCCGCTTAATCAGGTGGCGACTGTCACAGTGCCAGAGCCGCGCATGATCTCGGTCCAAGTGTGGGACAAGGCGGTGGTGAGCGCCGTCGACAAAGCCATTCGCGCCTCCAACCTGGGCCTCAACCCGATCATTGACGGCACCAGTCTGCGCATCCCGATCCCGCCGCTCACCGGCGAGCGGCGCGCTGAGCTGGCGAAAGTCGCGGCAAAGTACGCAGAGCAAGCGCGCGTGGCCGTGCGCAATGTGCGCCGCGACGCCATGGACCACTTGAAGAAACTCGAAAAAGACCACGCCATCAGCGAAGACGAACACAAGAAATTCAACGAGCAGGTGCAGAAGGCGACCGACGATCACGTCAAAAAGATCGACAGCGCCCTGAAGCACAAGGAAGACGAAATCACACAGGTCTGACGCCGGATGGCGCAACCCGCCGCCTCCCCTTCGGTGCAACCCGCGCCCCGCCACATCGCCATCATTATGGACGGCAATGGTCGCTGGGCGAAGCAGCGCGCGCGTCCGCGCACGTTCGGCCATAGCCAGGGCGTGGAGGCGCTGCGGCGCACTGTGGAGGCCGCCGGCGAGCTTGGCGTGCGCTATCTCACCGTATTCGGCTTCTCCACCGAAAACTGGAGCCGCCCGCCGGAGGAGGTGAATGCGCTGTTCGACCTGCTACGCCTTTATGTGGCGCGCGATTTGGATCGCTTGGCGCGCGAGGGCGTGCGGGTGCGCGTGATCGGCGCACGCGAGGGCCTGCAAGCCGACATTGCCGAGATCATTCACAGCGCCGAGAGCAAGACCGCGCATAATGACAAACTCAATCTCACCATCGCCTTCAATTATGGCGGTCAGGATGAGATCGCTCGCGCCGCGCGGCGTCTGGCCGAGGACGTCGTGCAGGGCAAGCTGAAGCCGCCCGATATCAACCCGGAAAGTTTCGGGCGCTATCTCGACACGGCGGACTTGCCGGCTCCCGACTTACTGATCCGCACCTCAGGCGAGCTGCGGCTTTCCAACTTCATGCTCTGGCAGGCCGCTTATACCGAACTGGTGTTTCTGGACGTGCTATGGCCGGATTTCGACAGGCGCGCGCTTGAGGCGGCGATTGAGCAATATCGCAGCCGCGACCGCCGCTTCGGCCGCTCTGACGGCGCCTTGCCCGCTTGAGCGATAATCCGGACCTCGATGTCGCCATTCGGCGCGATTGGTCCGATTTGGGCGCGCGCATCCTGTCCTCGCTGATACTTGCGCCGGCTGTGATCTTTGCGACTTGGGCCGGCGGGCCATGGATTGCCGGCGCAGCTGGAGCTGCAGTTGTTGCGATGAGTTATGAGTGGGCGCGCATGAGCGAGCCCAGGGCAGTGATCCCAGCCTTCGCTTTCGCATTGGCCGGCTCGCTTGGCGCGGTAATGTTCGCCAGCTGGCGCGAGCTCGGCCTCGGCGCCATTTGGCTCTGCGGCTGTGCAGCGGCGTCGGCGCTGCGCCGGCGAAGCCTGGTCAATGGTTTCGAGACTGGTCTCGGCGCCATCTATATAGGAGCGCCAGCGGCGGTCTTCGTTTGGCTGCGCGATCGCGCGCCGGAGGGCTTGGAGACAATCCTGACCCTCTTCGCCGTCATCTGGTCGGCGGATGTGTTCGCCTATTTTGGTGGTAAGCTGATCGGCGGCCCGAAAATCGCCGCCGGGCTATCGCCGAACAAGACTTGGTCCGGCATCGTGACCGGCGCTTTGGCTGGCGGCGTCGCCGGCGGCGCATTGGGCGCTGCTTTTGGCGCCGAAGCTGGTCTAGTTTGGGTATGGACGCTGATTGGCGTCCTGTTGGCCTTCACAGGATTGATGGGCGACTTGCTGGAATCATTTCTCAAGCGGCGCTTCGGCGTTAAAGACGCCAGCCGGCTGATCCCGGGTCATGGCGGCGTGCTTGACCGCATTGACGGACTGATGGCCGCGACACTGCTTGTCGGCGCCGTGCTCGCCGCTTGGCCGCATCTGTCAGCGCGCTTGATTGGCGAGGGGCTATGAGCGCGTCCGGGCGAAGCGTCTCCATCCTTGGCGTGACTGGTTCGATTGGCCAGTCGACGCTGCAAGTCATTACCGAACTGCGGGGGCAGGGCGTCGACCTTCCGGTTGAAGCCATCGCTGCTGGACGCAATGTCGGCGCGCTCGTCAAAGCTTGCCGCACGCTGAAACCAAAATTCGCCGCCATCGCCGACGAAGCTGCGCTTCCGGCTCTGCGCGAAGCACTGGCGGGTCTCGGGATCGAGACCGGTGCGGGGGTAAAAGGGCTGGAAGAAGCCGCCACGCGCCCTGCCGATTGGGTCATGGCCGCGATTGTCGGCGCGGCGGGCCTCGCGCCGACTTTGGCCGCCGTGCGCCGCGGCGCGCTGGTGGCGCTCGCCAATAAGGAATGCCTGGTCTGCGCCGGTCCGCTTTTCCTGGCGGCCGCCGCCGAAAGCGGAGCTAAACTGCT
Organism: Hyphomonadaceae bacterium; assembly: GCA_033764855.1. GTDB lineage: Bacteria > Pseudomonadota > Alphaproteobacteria > Caulobacterales > Aquidulcibacteraceae > Vitreimonas. The sequence continues at coordinate 121,845 of JANRIP010000043.1, forward strand.
GCCGGTGGATTCCGAGCATAACGCGATCTTCCAAGTGCTGTCGCATCCGGCCCGAGTCGATCGGCTGACCCTGACGGCCTCGGGCGGCCCATTCCGGACCTGGTCGCTTGAAGCCATGGCCAAGGCGGGCCCGCGCGAGGCCTGCGCGCACCCCAACTGGTCCATGGGGCACAAGATCAGCGTCGATAGCGCCACGCTGATGAATAAGGGGCTGGAGCTGATCGAAGCGGCCTACCTGTTCGACACCCCGGAAGACCGCATCGGCGTTCTGGTTCACCCGCAATCTATCGTCCACAGCCTGGTCCATTACGCGGACGGCTCGGTGCTGGCTCAGATGGGCGCGCCGGACATGCGAATTCCCATCTCCTACGCCCTGGCCTGGCCCGACCGGGCGGCCTTGGGCGCGGCCCGGCTGGACTTGGCCGCTATTTCGGCGCTGACCTTCGAGCACCCGGATCAGGCGAGGTTCCCGGCCCTGGGGCTCGCCCGGGCGGCGCTCCGGGCCGGCCCTGGGCAGGCGGCGGCGCTCAGCGCCGCCAATGAGGTCGCAGTGGACGCTTTTCTGCAGAACCGGATAGGCTTTTTGGACATTTCTCGCGTAGTGGAGGAAGCGCTGGCCGCACTGGGGGCCAGCGAACCAGGCCTAACCGCAAAAACGCCTTCATCTTTCGATGAGGTCGCAGCCATAGACGGCGCTGCGCGGCGGGCGGCGTTGCAGATTGCGGTCAGGCTCGCTGCGGCCTAAGCCAGTGAAGAAGCCCGATGGGGCCTGAGGAAGCGCTTGAATGCTGGAAGTACTGAAGAACATTCTCATCTATGGCGGCTCGTTCGTTCTGGTTCTGAGCGTCGTGGTTTTTGTTCACGAGTACGGCCATTTCAGCATGGCCCGCTTTCGCAAAGTCGCCATCGACACCTTCTCCATTGGCTTCGGCAAAAAGATTTTCGGCTGGCGTGATCGCCAAGGGGTCGAGTGGAAAATCGGCGCGCTGCCGCTCGGCGGCTATGTGAAATTTGCTGACGACGCCGACGCTATGTCGACCGCGCCCGTTGAACAGATCAGCGATCCCGCGGCCTTGGCCGAAGCTCGCCGCAAGGGGCTTTTCCATGCGCAGCCCTTGTCGACGCGCGCGCTCGTTGTCGCTGCTGGGCCCACGGCCAATTTCATCTTTTCAATTCTCGCCTTCGGTTTGCTGGCCTTCATTATGGGGCGCGATGTCACCGACATCAGCCAGGTGCCAGCGCGCATCGCGGCGGTGATGGAAGGCAGTCCAGCCGCGCAGGCGGGTTTGCAGCCGGGCGATGTGATTCGCGCCGCCAATGACGCGCCGATCGCCAATTTCGCTGAGCTGCAGGCCCGCGTGGGCGCGTCGCCGGGCCAAGAGCTGCGGCTCACCGTGGAGCGCAATGGCGCGCCAGTGACAGTACTGGCGACGCCCATGCGGCGCGGCGAGACAGCCGTGCTCGGCGTCTCCGGGCCTTTGCTGCTGGAGAGCGAACGGCAGATTGAGCGCTTCTCACCGCTTGAAGCCGTCGGCGTCGGCGCGCAGCGGACTTGGGATATGGTGGCCCAAACGGCGATTTATGTCGGCAGCATATTTGCTGGGCGGGAGTCTGGAGATCAGATTGCCGGCCCGCTCGGAATTCTGAACGTCTCGGGCCAAGTGGCCTCCAGTGCGCTCGATGCTGGCGGCGAGCGCGGCGAGGGCGTCGGCGGCGCCATTGGCTTGCTTTTGCTGAGCTTGCTCGGGCTGGCGGCGATGCTTTCCGTTGCGGTGGGCATCGTGAACCTGCTGCCCATTCCGATCCTCGACGGCGGCCATTTGCTGTTCTACGCGATTGAGGGCGTTCGCGGCGGGCGTCCGCTGCCGGCGGTCGCGCAAGAATGGGCCTATCGGGCTGGCTTCGCCGTTATGGCGAGTTTGTTTTTGTTTGCGACCTGGAACGACATTGCCAGGCAGTTCACCGGATCGCAGGGCTAACAGCGCCACGTCCTTGTTTTTGGAACGGGGATAGGCTTCTTAAACCGCGGCCCAGGGGAGGGTCGGAACGTCGAGGGCTGCATGAAGCGGGTTCTGCGGGATGTCGTGGTGGGCGCGGTCAGCTGCGTCGCTACGGTGGGCGCTGGTACGGGCGCTTTGCTGGCCTCGGCCGCCAATGCGTACGCTCAGGACAACAACCAGCAGCCTTCCAGCCAGCAGCCCAACGCGCCGGCGGCGCAGGCGCAGCCGCAGCCGGCTGGCGCCATTCGCCGTGTAGTCGTGGAAGGCAATCAGCGGATCGAGCCTTCGACCATTACCTCATATCTGCTCGTTCATCCCGGCGAGCCTTTCGATGCTGAGCGCATCGATCTATCGCTCAAGACGCTGTTCGCCACTGGCCTCTTCGCCGACGTGCAGATCGAACAGCGCGAGAGCGACCTCGTTGTCTCGGTGATTGAAAACCCGATCATCAATCGCGTGATCTTCGAGGGCGTGAATGCGCTCAAGGAAGACGACCTGCAGAATGAAGTGCAGGCGCGCCCGCGCTCTGTGTTCACGCCCGCGCGCGCGCAAGCCGACGTGCAGCGCATCATGGAGCTGTATCGCCGCTCCGGACGCTTCGCGGCGCAGATCACCCCGCAAGTGCGCGAATTGGATCAGAACCGCGTCGACTTGATTTTCGAGGTTGATGAAGGCCCCGTCACCGGCGTGCGCGACGTGAATTTCATCGGCAATCGCGAGTTTTCCGATCGAGCGCTGCGCGATGCGATCGTCACCACCGAGTCCCATTGGTGGAACTTCTTCTCCAGCAACGACAATTACGACCCAGACCGGATCGAATACGATCGCGAACAGCTGCGCCAATTCTACAATAATCGCGGCTATGCCGACTTCCGCGTTGTGTCCGCGGTCGCAGAACTCACGCCGGACCAAAAGGACTTCTTCATCACCTTCACCGTGGACGAGGGGCAGAAGTACGAGTTCGGCGAAATCCGCGTCGAAACCGAACTCGACCGCCTGCCGCCGCAAATCCTGCTGGCCGCAGTGCCGATCCGTCGCGGCGAGGAGTTCAAGGGCGACCTGATCGAAGACGCCATCGACGCCATGACCTACGTGGCGGGCACGGTCGGCTACGCCAATGTCGATATCTCGCCCGAGGTGGAGCGAGACTCTCAGAACCGCGTCGTCAATATCAACTTCATCGTCAATGAAGGCCCGCGGGTGTTCATCGAGCGGGTGGATGTGGTCGGCAATACGCGCACGGTCGACAGCGTCATTCGGCGTGAAATGCGCGTCAGCGAAGGCGACGCCTTCAATCGGGTGCTGCTGGACCGCTCGCGCCAGCGCATCCAAGCGCTGGGGTTCTTCGGCGACGTGAAGGTCGAGGAATCACCGGGTTCGCTGCCGGATCGTTCGGTGGTCACGGTCAGTGTGGAGGAAGAGAGCACGGGCGAACTGGCGTTCGCGGCGGGGTTTTCTTCCACAGAAAACTTGCTGTTCGACGTTTCGGTTTCGGAACGCAATCTTCGCGGCCGCGGTCAGTTTTTGCGTCTGCGCGCCTCCACCAGTTCGCAGCGCCAGCAGGTCGACGTGCGCTTTACCGAACCGCGCTTCCTCGGCCGAGACTTAGCCGCCGGCTTCGACCTCTATTCGCTCCGCACGGACTTCCGGCGTCAGTCTTCCTTTCAGAACCAATCCACCGGCCTTGGTTTGCGTGCGAGCTTCCCGCTGAGCGAGCGCACCAGCCTGGGCCTGACTTATTCGTTCATTCATGACAAAACCCAGATCGCCAACGCGTTGGTCGATATCGATTCTTCGTCATCTGGACAGAACTTGGTTGACCAGTGCGACCTGCGTTACACTCAACGCTCGCTGCTGTGCGATCAGGAGGGCTCGTTCCTCACCTCGGTTTTGGGCTTCACCTTCAACTTGGATGCGCGCAATTCGCCGGTCCAGCCAACACGCGGCTATGACCTGAGCTTCACCCAAGCGCTCGCCGGCGTCGGCGGTGAGGTGAATTACCTGCGCAACGAATTGGAAGGCGGGGTCTATTACGGGCTTTGGCAGGGTTGGCGCGCGACCTTCCGCGCCAAAGCCGGCTACATTTTCGGTTGGGGCGGTGATGACGTCCGCATTAACGACCGCTTCTTCAAGGGCGGCTCCACTTTCCGCGGCTTCGACGTAGCCGGCGTTGGTCCACGTCAGCTGGTGGTGTCGGACGATGACGGAACCATCGTCGATCGCGGAGATTCAATCGGCGGCAATGCGTACGCCATAGGCACGGCGCAGCTGGAGTTTCCGCTCGGCCTGCCTGAATCCTTCGGCATTAGCGCTGCTCTGTTCAGCGATTTCGGCACGGTTGGTATTGTCGACGCGGCCAGTCGGCGCACTATCGATCTCGCCGGCGCCAACCGGGTGGTCGTGGAAGACGAGCTGTCATTGCGAGCTTCCGCCGGTATCTCGCTCTTCTGGGATTCGCCGTTTGGCCCAGTCCAATTCGATTTCGCCCAGCCGTTTGCTTATGAAGACTACGACCGGCGCGAAAGCTTCCGCTTCTCGACGCGGACCCGCTTCTAGCCCCCAAAGAAAGGACGCATCATGCGTTTCTTGAAGCCATTCATCGCGGCCGTCACCATGGCCTTGTTCTTCACAGCGGCTCCCGCCGCCCACGCGGCAGGCGCTTCTGTCGTGACTCTCAATTATGAAAATCTGATCGCAACCAGCGATGTCGGTCGGGATATGACTACCAAGCTCAACCAGATCGGTCAGCAATTGCAGGATCAGCTGCGCCCCGAAGCGCAAGCCATCTCCACCGAACAGCAAAGCATTCAGCAGGCGGCCAATGGCATGAACGAGCAGCAGCTCCGCGCCAATGCGCAGCTGACCCAGCGCATCGAAGCTTTGCAGACCCGCGCCAACGCCTATCGTCAGCGCGAAATTACCGCCGCGCGCGATCTGGAATATACCCGGCAAATGACGATCGTGGATTTCAATCGCCAGATCACGCCCTATGTGCGCGAGGCGATGGAAGCGAAAGGCGCCAATATGGTGCTGGACGCCGCAGCGGCCAGGTTCGTGCCGGAAGGGTTCGACATCACAGCCGACGTCATCCAACGCCTCAACCAGCGTCTGCGCACGATTGACGTGCGCCGGCAAACCGCGCCGCCGCCGCAACAGCAGCAATAGTCCTTGGTGACATTGAAGGGCGTCGGCGCCAGCATGTCGGGCGCATGATCGACCCCCGTTTCTACGAAGCGCTCGGGCCGATGACGGTCCGGGCGCTTGCGCCTTCAGCCGAAATCGGCGGCGAGGCCGACCACCTCCTTACTGGGGCGGCCCCGGCTGATCGCGCCGGCCCCAATGACCTCTGTTATTTCGAGGCGTCGGGCCGAAACCCGGTCGCGCTGAGTGCGGCGCCAGGCGCCTGTGTGATTTCACCCGGTCAAGCCCACCTCGCCCCGAACGCCGCCGCTCTCATTCTCTCCGAGCGGCCGCGTTTCACGTTCTCCGCTTTGGTTTCAAAGCTGGCGCGTCCGCGCGGCTTTGGCGGCGGCGCGCACATCCATCTCTCAGCTAAGATTGAGGAGGGGGCTGTCATCGGTCCCGGAGTCGTCATCGCCGAAGGCGCCGCCATCGGCGCCGGCGCACAAATCGGGCCAAACGCCGTCATTGGACCCGGCGTTCAGATAGGACGGCGCAGCCGCATCGGCGCCAATAGCACCATCCTATTCGCCTTGATCGGCGATGACGTGACCATCCTGGCTGGCGCGGTGATTGGCGAGCAGGGCTTCGGCGTGGCCTCAGATTCAGCCGGAATGTTGGACGTGCCGCACCTGGGCCGGGTCATCATCCAAGACCGCGCCACGATCGGCGCCAACACCACCATTGATCGCGGCATGTTCGACGACACCGTGATCGGCGAAGACGCCAAAATCGATAATCTCTGCCAGATCGCCCATAATGTGCAGATCGGCCGGGGCGCCCAGATCGCCGCTTTCGCGGGCGTGTCCGGCTCAACCGTGGTGGGTGACCGCGTGATTATGGGCGGCCGCGTCGGAATTGGCGATCATCGCTCGATTGGCGCAGGCGCTGTACTTGCCGGCGGCTCGGCAGTGTTTAAGGACGTGCCGGCCGGGGAGACTTGGACGGGCTATCCGGCCAAGCCAATCCGGCAATGGATGCGCGAGCATGCTTGGCTCGCGCGTAAAGTGGGAAGCCGCAATGCAGGCGAGTGACGTAACTGGAATATCCATTGGCATCGACGAAATCCTGCGCCGCCTGCCGCATCGCTATCCGTTTCTGCTGATCGATCGCGCGACCCATTACGTCGCTAACACATCGATCCGCGGGATCAAGAACGTAACCGTGAACGAACCCTTCTTCCCGGGGCACTTTCCTGGCGCGCCGGTCATGCCGGGCGTGCTGCAGATTGAAGCCCTGGCGCAAACGGGCGCATTGCTGATGTCAAAGACGCTGGAAGCGGACATCACCAAGCATCTGATCCTGTTCATGTCGGTCGATAATGCGCGCTTCAAGCGGCCGGTCGGTCCCGGCGATGTTATGGAAATGCCGGTCGAAGTGATTTTCGCGCGGCGCAACATTTTCAAGTTTCGCGGCCGCGTCGAAGTGAACGGCGAACTCGCGACTGAGTGCGAATTCGCGGCGATGAAAGCGGACCGTCCGGAGTAAGTTAGAATGAGCGCGAAAGTTCATCCCGCCGCAATTGTCGACGCCAAGGTCGAGCTCGGGCGCAATGTCGAGATCGGCCCTGGCTGCGTGATCGGTCCGAACGTGAAACTGGGCGACAACACCAAGCTGATCGCCCACGTCTTCATCGACACCAATACGACGATCGGCAAGAACTGCACGGTTTATCCCTTCGCCGCGCTCGGCGGGCCGCCGCAGGATCTCTCCTATAAGGGCGAAGAGACCTTCCTCGAGATTGGCGACAACAACATCATTCGCGAGCACGCAACCTTGCATCGCGGCACGGCGCGCGGGCGCTCGGTGACCAAGATCGGCAATAACTGCCTGATCATGGGCAATTGCCACGTCGCGCACGATTGCATCGTCGGCGACAATGTCATCATGGCGCAAACCGCGACCGTCGGCGGACATGTGCAAATTGGCGATTATGTTTTCCTCGGCGGCGTCTGCGGCATTCATCAGCATTGCCGTGTCGGGCCGCACGCTTTCGTCGGCGCTTCCGCTTTGATGACGACGGACCTCATTCCGTTTGGGTCCGCCATCGGCAACCACGCGCACCTGGGCGGACTCAATGTCGTGGGCCTCAAGCGCCGCGGCTTCTCGCGCGAGCGTATCCATGACATTCGCGCGGCCTATCGTCTGCTGTTCGCGGAGGAGGGCACCTTCCAGGAGCGCCTCGAAGATGCCGCCGAGCTTTACGCCAACAATCCTGACGTGATGCAGATGGTGGATTTCGCGCGTGCGGACTCGCCGCGCCCGCTCTGCATGCCGCGGGACTAAATCATGGCCGCTTGGCGCAAGCTCGGCATCATCGCCGCCGGCGGCGATCTTCCGCTGGCGCTGGCCGAGCAATGCCAAGCCTCCGGGCAACCTTATTTCGTGGCGCGCGTCACGCCGTTTGCAGATGTAGCGCTCGCCGCTCACCCAAACGATGCGCACGATCTGGGCGCCATGGGCGCGCGCATTGAGGCGCTAAAGCAAGCCGGTTGCGACGCGATCACTTTTGTTGGTCAAGCATCGCGTCAAGATCTCACCAAGCTCAACTGGGACGCAGTCGGCATTTCCATGCTGCCTGCGCTCGCCGCTGGCGCGCGCGAAGGCGATGATGCCTTGCTGCGCGCGCTGCTCAACGAACACGCCAAACACGGTTTTCAGATTGTCGGCGCCGATGAGGTGACCGCCGAAATGGTCGCGCCTGCTGGCGTGCTTGGCGGGCATGCGCCATCGGCCGCCGACATGAACGACATCCAGCACGCTGCGCGCGTCGTTGCAGCGCTTGGCGCACTTGATATTGGCCAGGCGGCTGTGGTTTGCGCGGGGCTGACGCTTGGCGTCGAAGCGCAGGAAGGTACGGACGCACTGCTGCGACGTATCGCGGACTTGCCCGCCATCGTGCGCGGTTCGCCGGATAGTCGGCGCGGCGTGCTGCTCAAGCGGCCAAAGCCAATCCAAGAGCGCCGCGTCGATCTTCCGGTCATCGGCGTCCGCACCATGGAAGGCGCGGCGAAAGCGGGCCTTAGCGGGGTCGCTGTAGAAGCGGGGGCGGCTTTGCTCGTGCGCCGCGACGCCATCATCGCCGCCGCTGATGCGGCTGGTGTGTTTGTCTATGGCTTTACGCGGGCCGATATAGGCGAAGCGTGAGCAAGCGCATTTTCCTGGTGGCGGCGGAAGCATCGGGTGATGCCCTCGGCGCCGATCTCGCGCGCGTACTCCGCGCGCGAGATTCCAGCCTCATTCTCGAAGGCGTTGGCGGCGCGGCGATGGCTGAGCAGGGAATTGTCAGCAAGGCCGACATTGGCGGCCTCGCCGTGCTCGGCTTTATTGATGGGTTGCTTGCCTATGATCGCGTGAAGCGCGCCGTCGCCGCGACTGTCGCGGCGATCCTGGCGTCAAAGCCTGATGTTGTCGTGCTGATCGATTCATGGGGTTTCACATTGCGCGTTGCGCAAGGCGTGCGCTTGGCCGCCCCCACGATCAAGCTGGTCAAGTATATTGGTCCGCAAGTTTGGGCGACGCGCCCGGGCCGCGCCAAGACATTGGCGGCGACCGTGGACCACCTCATCTGCATCCATGATTTCGAGACGCCGTATTACGCGCCTTACGGTTTGCCTTGCACGGTCTGCGGTCATCCCGCCGTGGGCCGATATAGACCCGGCGACGCCGCCGCGTTTCGTGCGCGCCACGGTTTCAGCGAAAACGAAAAGATCGTGCTGGTTCTTCCCGGCAGCCGTCCCGCTGAAATCCGCCGCCTCGGCGAAACGTTTTGGCGCGCCGCGCTTGACCTGAAGCACACGCATACAAGGGTGCGCCTTGTCTGCGTCGCTGCGCATGCCGTGCGTGACTCCGTTGTCGCGCAAGCGCCGCCGGATGCGCTGATAGTCGATGAACGAGAGAAAGAAGACGCGTTCGCTGCTGCGACGGTCGTGCTGGCCGCTTCCGGCACGGTGACGACCGAAGTGGCGCTGCAAGGCGCGCCAATGGTCGTCGGCTATAAGCTGGGCTGGATTACTTGGGCGCTTGCGCGTGCATTTTTGTTTAAGGGCAAGTACGCGTCGCTGATCAATGTCGCGGCGAACGCGGAGGTTGCGCCGGAATTGATCCAAACTAGGTTCACGGCTGCGAATATCGTAGCTGCGGCTGCACCGATGTTCAGTGACGACGCCCGGCGCCAACAACAAATCGCCAAGCAGAATGCAGCGCTTGATCTGATGGGCCGCGGCGGCCGGCCGGCGTCGGAGATCGCCGCCGACGCCGTGCTGCGCGAGATCGCCGCTTAGCCGCGGTTGCTGACCGGAACGTAATCGCGCTTCGGCGCGCCCGTATAGACTTGCCGCGGCCGGCCAATCTTCTGGCTTTCGTCTTCCATCATTTCCGTCCATTGCGCGATCCAGCCAACGGTGCGCGCCAGCGCAAACAGCACGGTGAACATGGAAGAGGGGAAGCCCATCGCCCGCAACGTGATGCCGGAGTAGAAATCGATGTTCGGGTAGAGCTTGCGCTTCACGAAGTATTCGTCGTTCAGCGCGATTTTTTCGAGTTCGACCGCCACCTTAAGCAGTGGATTATCTTCCGCGCCGACTTCCTTCAGCACTTGGTGGCAAAGCTTCTGCATCGCTTTTGCGCGCGGATCGTAATTCTTATAGACGCGGTGGCCAAAGCCCATCAGGCGGACGTCCGAATTCGGGTCCTTCACTCTTCGGATGAAGTCCGGAATGTTGTCGACCGTGCCGATTTGCTCGAGCATGTTGAGCGCCGCTTCATTGGCGCCGCCATGCGCAGGGCCCCATAGGCATGCAATGCCAGATGAAACGCAGGCGAACGGATTGGCGCCGGACGAGCCAGCCAGGCGCACCGTCGAGGTCGAGGCGTTCTGTTCGTGGTCGGCGTGCAAAATCATGAACACGTCCATGGCGCGCGCCATGACCGGGTTGATCTTGTAGTCCTCGGCGGGCACCGCAAAGCACATGCGCAAAAAATTCGCGGCGTAATCGTACTCATTGCGCGGGCTGACAAACGGCTGGCCAATCGAATATTTGAAGGCCCGCGCCGCAATGGTCGGCATTTTCGCAATTAGACGATGGCTGGCGACGGTACGCTGCACGGGATCGTTGATGTCGGTGCTGTCGTGATAAAACGCAGCAAGCGCGCCAACCGTGCCGACCATGACCGCCATCGGGTGGGCGTCACGCCGAAAACCTTCGAAGAAGCGGTCGAACTGCGCATGCAGCATCGTGTGGTAGGTAATGTTGCGGTCAAACTCTTTGTATTGCTTTTCGTTCGGCAGTTCGCCGTGCAGCAGCAAATAGCAAACTTCCAGGAAGTTCGAGTGTTCGGCCAATTGGTCGATCGGATAGCCGCGATAGAGCAGCACGCCCTCATCGCCATCGATATAAGTGATCTGGCTTTCGCAGCTGGCGGTGGAGGTGAAGCCGGGATCGTAGGTGAAGACCTTGCCTTCGGCGTACAATTTCCGAATGTCGATCACGTCCGGACCAACGGAGCCGCCATAAACCGGGAGCTCGATGGTTTTATTGTCGACGTTGATGGTCGCCGAGGGCTTCATCGTCAGCTTGCTGTGCATGACACTTCCTTCAAATCTGGTCCGCGATCCTGGCCAGCGCTTCTTCGCGGCCGAGCATTTCCAATGTCTGTCCTATATCTGGCGAGGGCGCGCCGCCGGTTAAAGCTGCGCGCAATGGCGGGCCGACTTGACCCATCCCAACGCCTTCATCCGTCACAAAACTCTTAAGCGTGCTGCTTAGGGCGGAATTTTCCCAATCGCCTTGGGTAATGAGCCGGTTGTGCAAGCGCTTCAAGCGTTCCTTTGCATCATTGACAAGGGCTTGCCCCTTGGCGTCGAACGCAAGCGGGCGCTCGGTGATGAGAAAGCGCGCTTGCTCGGCCATTTCAGCCAGCGTCTTCGCACGGTTTTTGAGCACGCTGGCCGCTTTTTCAACACGTAGGCGCGCCGCCTCCGACATCGGCCACTGCTTCTGTGATGCGATGTGCGCCAGCAATAGCGTGCCGATGCGCTGATCGTCCGCCAGTTTCAAGAAATGGGCGTTGACCGAGTTGAGCTTGTCAAAGTCGAGCCGCGAAGGCGCCTTGCCGACCTGCGCCAGATCGAATTGAGCGATCGCGTCTTCCTTTGAAATAATGTCGTCATGCCCAGGGCTCCAGCCCAGGCGCATGAGATAGGCGCACATGGCTTCGGGCAGATAACCCATGTCGCGATAAGCCTGCACTTCGGGCGCGCCATGGCGCTTGGAGAGCTTGGCGCCGTCCGGCCCGTGAATGAGCGGGATGTGCGCGAACTGGGGAACCCCCCAGCCCATCGCCTGATAGATCACGATCTGCCGCGCAGCATTGGTGAGGTGATCGTCGCCGCGGATCACGTGCGTCACGCCCATGTCATGGTCATCTACAACGACGGAAAGCATGTAAGTTGGATTGCCGTCGGCGCGCAGCAGGACGAGATCGTCGAGGTCGCGCGCTTTGATGCGGACGTCGCCCTGCACCAGATCGCGATTGAGTATGTCGCCCTCATCCGGGGCGCGGAGGCGAACGACGAAAGAGGCGTCGTTCGGCGCTTGTCCGCCGTCGCGCCAGGGCGAGCGTAGCGCACGGCCTTCCGCGTGTGCTTCAGCCCGTAGTTTTTCAACGTCTTCAGGCGTGCAGTAGCATCGGAACGCCGTGCCGCGCGCGACCATTTCTTCTGCGACTTCGCGGTGGCGCGGGGCGCGGGCGAACTGGAAGGTGGGTTCGTCATCAGCCTTGAGGCCGAGCCAGTCGAGGCCATCGAAAATGGCGGCGATGGCCCCCTCGGTGGAGCGCGCACGGTCAGTGTCTTCGATGCGCAGCAAATACTGGCCGCCATGTTTCTTGGCGAACAGCCAGTTGAAAAGCGCGGTGCGCGCGCCTCCAATGTGTAAGTAGCCCGTGGGCGAGGGGGCGAAGCGTGTGATGACCGTCATGGGGCGGGCTGAACTGACAAAGCGGGCGCGTGGTAGCACGCCGGTTGCGTTCTCTCCTAGCCGCGTGCTCGGCGAAGTTTTCGCGCTGCAGCGAGATCGTTGGATATTGTGGCTCGCCGTCGGTCAGATTGCCGGCGCGGCTGCATGGATGACTTCGTCAACCGACCCGCCGGTTTGGGCAGGCTTCGTGTTCCTGGCGGTGGGCTCGCTTATAGCCGCCGGCTTCGCCTTCTGGCCGAGCGAGACCCCGACCGGCATCTGGCGGCGCGCGCTGGCGGGCTGCTTCTCTTTACTGGCTGCTTTCGGGTTGGGGCTCGGCGCGGCGCAATTGCGGGTTTGGAGCGTCGCGCAGCCGCCTATTCCAGCCAGCGAGGAACCTCGCGGGATTGAGGGCTGGGTGGTCGCGGTGGAACCGAGCGAGAGCGGGCCACGCTTGCGGCTGCTGGTCAGCTCGATTGAGGCGATGGACGCAACGCCGCGTTATGTGCGCGTCTCGGTTCCCGAAGCGGGTTTGCTGACGCCGGGGCGCGGCGCGCGCTGTTTCGGCGTGATCGGACCGCCGCCTGGGCCCATGGCGCCGGGCGCTTATGACTTTGCCCGCCGCGCCTATTTTGAGCGGCTGGGCGCGACGGGCTTTGCTTTCGGGCGCTGCCGGCCTGCCGAGCTGGCGCCGCCATCTTGGCTCGATCAACAGCGGCTGCGATTAGCTGCGCTGCGTTCGGACTTGGCCGCCGCCATACAGAGCTCGGCGCCCGGCAGGGGCGGGGCGATTGCCGCGGCGCTGGTAGCAGGCGATCGCAGCCATATCGATCAAGCCACCAATGAGGTGCTGCAGGATTCCGGGCTGGGCCATTTACTGTCCGTGTCCGGCATTCACATGGCGGTGGTCGGCGGGCTGGTGTTTGGCGCGCTGATTTGGACTCTCTCTCTGATCGGCCCGATCGCGCTGCGCTTCCCGGTGAAGAAAATCGCCGCGCTAGGCGCGCTTGTCGTGCTCGGCGCTTATCTGCTGATCTCCGGTTCGAGTGTGCCGGCGCTGCGCGCCTATGTGATGGCTGGCGTGGCCTTCGGCGCCATTTTGCTCGACCGCCCCGCGATTTCGATGCGCGGCCTGGCGCTGGCAGCGTTCATCGTGGTGATCATCTTTCCGGAGTCTGTGATCGAGCCTGGCTTTCAAATGTCATTCGCCGCGACCATGGCGCTGGTGGCCTTGTTCGAGATGTTGCGCCGAGCGCCGCATGAACCGGACTTGCCGACGCCTGGGCCCTTGATCGGCGCGCTGCAATCGATTTCGCGCGGCATAGGCGGCGTGATTGGCGTGAGCTTGGTGGCGGGCTTGGCCACAGACCCGTTCGCCATCTACCATTTTCAGCGCTTCGCCATTTACTCGCTCGCCGCCAATCTGGTGACGGCGCCCATCGTCTCCTTCATTGTCGCGCCGGCCGCCGCGATTGCGGCGGTGCTGGCGCCATTTGGCTGGGCCGAACTGCCGCTCAACGTGATGGCGAGCGGCCTTGATTTGGTGGCGGCGATTGGCGAGACCTTTGGCGCGCGTCCTGAAGCGGTGCGCGCCTTACCTAAGCCACCAGATATGGCGTTTATTCTCTGCATCGTCGCGCTGCTTTGGGCCTGCTTGTGGCGCGGAAATTTGCGCTGGGGCGGACTGCTTTTGTTTGTCGGCGCGCTCGCGCTCTATGCAACCGCGCCGCGCCCGGTGGCCGCGTTTGACGGCGACTTGCGGGCTGCGTTCATGCGCGCCGAGGAGGGCGGCTGGCGCCTCATCAGTTCGGGCCGCTCGACCTATGCGCGCGAACGTCTTGGATCGATGCTGGGACTTTCACCGGCGGAAGTGGAGCGCACCCCGGCGCCGGAAACGTGCAGCGAAAGCGGCTGCGTGGTCACGCTTGAGGATGGCCGCATTCTTTCAATCGCGCGCGATGACGCGGCTTTGGCGCAAGCTTGCGCGCGGGGCGGATTGATCGTCACCAAACTGGAGCGAACCGATTGCGCCGCTACCTTGATCAGCGGGCGCGACCTGGCGGCCAATGGCGGAGCGTTGATTTATGCGGACCGCCTTGAGCGCGCGACGCCAGCGCACATCAACCGGCCCTGGTCAGCGCGCCGTCACGAATAGCGGCGGATCATGGCAACGAGCCGGCCCTGGATGCGCACCCGGTCGGGACCGAAAATGCGCGTCTCATAGGCAGGATTAGCGGCTTCCAGCGCGATCGAATTGCCGCGCTTGCGCAGGCGCTTCAGCGTCGCTTCCTCTTCATCCACCAGAGCGACGACAATATCGCCGCTATCGGCGGTTTCGCCGCGCCGGATGATGACGACATCGCCATCCAAAATGCCGGCCTGGATCATGGAATCGCCCTTCACTTCGAGCGCGAAGTGATCGCCGGGACCCACAAGGTCAGCGGGGGCGGCGACGCGGCCAATTTCATTCTGCAGCGCTTCAATCGGCGCGCCGGCGGCGATTTTGCCGAGGATTGGGATGGAAGTTTCGTCGTTACGATCCGCCGCGCCGACGAGGGACGGCTTGAAGCCGCCGCGGACGCGCGGGTTTGGGGCTGGGGCTGCGGAATCGGGTAGTTTGAGCACTTCGAGCGCCCGGGCCCGGTGCGGCAGGCGGCGCAGGAACCCACGCTCCTCAAGCGCCGTGATCAAACGATGGATGCCGGACTTGGACGCCAGATCGAGCGCTTCCTTCATTTCATCGAAGGAGGGGGAAACGCCTGTTTCCTTGATCCGCTCGTGGATGTAGAGGAGCAGTTCTTTCTGCTTGGCGGTCAGCATGGGGCCCAGACCTGAACAGCATCCCCGCCGCGCAGGGACCAAATAGTGAACGCTGTTCTATATCCGTTCCCGATGCGCCGTCAAGAGCCGGGCCCCGCGCAGGTTCCTCTTATTGCTCTTCGGTGGGGCCCGAATTGAACAGCTGACCGATCAATTCTTGATTTCGGCGCGGGCGTGCTTGCGACACCAGATCGCTGACAATGGCGTCGAACAGACCCGCCGCGAGGCCCTCACTGACTTGCTGGCGGGCCGCTTCGACCAATTGCGGCTGTTCGGTTGGATCGGCCCGTTGCACCGATTCTACGATCGCCACGACCATTGCGCCGCCATCGGCCCGCGCATCGCTGACGACGCCGCCGACGGGCGCCGCGAAGATTTGCGCGCCAAGCCGGCGCGCCGGTAATTGCGCGGCGGAGCGGCGATCGATTGGCCGCGAGGTGACGGCGACGGCGCCTTGATTGGCGCGCAATGCGGCGGCGAAGGCCTGGCCGCCAGTGACGGCGGTGGCGACATTGTCGGCGAGCTCCTGCAGCCGGCGCGCACGTTCGCGCGCGCTCCAGGCCGCAACCAATTGCTCGCGCACTTCTTCAAGCGGGCGAGTGCTGGCGGGCGTTATGGCGTCAACCGCGACCAGCACGTCGGCATTGTCCACGGGGAAGAAATCGCTGGCTTCGCCTTCCGGCGTTTCGAACGCGGTCTGCAGCAGCGATTCCTGGCCTGCGAGTTCGGCGATGGGCTGGCCTTCGCGGTCAAGCCCTTCCGACATCGCCGCCGGGATTTGCACCACGGTGAGGCCCGCATTGCGGGCCGCCTCCGCGGCGGGCGCGCCGCTGGCGCGCGCATCCTCAAACGCGCCAATCGCAGTGTTCAGCAATTCGCCGGCTTCGTCGGTGGCAAGTTCCTGGCGGATCTGGTCGCGCGCGGCGGCGAAATCGGGGGTCGTGGCTGGCGTGATTTGGTCGACCCGCACCACGGCGAAAGGCGAAAGCGTCGCGCGCACGGCCCGCGCCTGGCCCGCTTGAAGCGAAAATACAGCATCGGCGACGGCGTCATCGGCGATTTGCTCGCGCGATTCATTTTCCGAACGCGTCATTTGCAGGCCGAGGGCTTGGGCAACGGCGTTGGGCTGCTCGCCGCGGCCAAGGCGCGTCGCTGCTTCTTGCGCCTGCTGCTCATTTTGCGCGGCGATTCGGACATAAGTGCGCCGTTCGGGCGTGGCGAACGAGGCGCGGCGCGCTTCGAATTCTTCGCGCAGTTGTTGTTCCGAGATATCGACGCGGCTGGTGAAATCGGAAATGCGCGCATAGACCAGTGTGAGCGCGCGGAATTCCGGGACCTGCAGCGCCTCGCGGTTCTCCTCGTAGAAATCCTGCACTTGCGCATTGGTAGGCGCCGGAATGGCGCCGGCGGCGGAGGCGGGAATTTCACCGACGCTGATGGTTCGGGTTTCGCTTTCAAAGGCTAGCGCAAGCTTTCCATAGCTGGATGGCGCGCGCGTGCCGATTGCGAGCGCGTGGCGCATCATCGCCAATGTCATTTCATTGCGGACTTCAGTTTCGAATTCTTGCTGGCTGTAGCGATACTCGTTCAAGAACTGCGTATAGGCGCTTTGGTCGAACATGTTGGTGAGCGGGTTGAGCACGGCCGGGATGCGGCGAATGCTCTCGGCCACTTGCGCGTCGCTGGCGCTGACGCCGAGGCTGCGTGAGTAATTCGTCACCGCCGCTTGGCCGATCATGTTTTCGAGCGCCTGCAAATGGAGGCCGCGCTCGACCGCTTCGGCTTGGGTAAGGTTCTGGCCTTGGGCGCGCATGCTGCGCAGCGTCAGATCCACCGTGCGTGTGAGTTGGGTCGGCGTGATCACCTCCTTGCCCACGCGCGCTACTTGCTGGGCGCCGACGCCGCTGAACACGTCATTAATGCCCCAAGCGGCGAAGGCCGCGATCAGCAGCACCAAAAGGACGTTGGCGATCCAGCCGCGGGTGAAAGATCGCAATTGTCTCAGCATGATGGCATCCGGTAATCACAAAGCGGGCGGACCATAGGGGCGCCCCCGGGGCGGGGCAATGTTCGAAGGCCCTAACTTAGCGCCGCACGCAGCAGGGGAGGATTGAGGTTTGCGCAAAGGGTTGATCGCCGGGAACTGGAAAATGTTTGGCCGGCGCACCGATTTGGCGGAAATCAGCGCGCTCAATAGCGCCGTGGGGGCGGCTGGAACGGCGCTCGATCTTCTGATCTGCCCGGCGGCTGCCTATGTGGCGATGGCGGCCTGGAGCGCAAAGGACACCAAGATCCAGATTGGCGCTCAAGATTGCAGCGCTGTCGCGGGCGACAGCGCGCGCACCGGCGAGGTCAGCGCGGCCATGTTGGCCGATGTGGGCGCCGCCTATGTCATTGTCGGCCACTCCGAACGGCGGGCCCAGCACGGGGAAACCAATGCCACTGTGCGCGCCAAGGCCGAGGCGGCCCTTGCGGCGGGGCTGGTTCCGATCATTTGCGTGGGCGAAACCCAGGCCGAGCGCGACGGCGGCAAGGCCGCGGAGGTGGTGGCGCGCCAGGTGGCGGAAAGCACCCCGGACGGTGCGGGCGTGGTGATTGCTTACGAGCCGGTCTGGGCCATTGGCGGCTCAACCACGCCCACCATGGCTGAGATCGTTGACATCCACGGCGTCGTCCGCGCGGGATTGGAACGGCGTTATGGCGCGGCGGCGGCGCCGATCCGAGTGCTCTATGGCGGCTCGGTGAATCCCAAGAACGCAGCCGAGATTTTTGGGTGTGAAGGTGTGGACGGCGCCCTTGTGGGGAGAGCAAGCCTCAAAGCCGCCGACTTCTCGGCCATTATCCTAGCGCACCCTGCAGCGCTCTAAGCTGGCGTTTCCGCCGCTGCTCGGCTAAGAGCGCCGTTTCGCATTTGCACTGGAGCCGCCCGAAGCATGGCGATGATTGTACTGACGCTGCACCTTATCGTGTGCATCTGCCTGATTGGATTGGTGCTTTTGCAGCGCTCCGAAGGCGGGGCCCTGGGTGTCGGCGGCGGCGGCGGCGGGGCGCTGATGTCCGGCCGCGGCGCCGCGGATGCGCTGGCGAAGATGACGACCGTTGCGGGCGGCATTTTTCTGGCCACTTCGCTGATCTTGACAGTGATTGCGGGCGCGGGCCGCAATGATGGCGGCTCGGTGTTCGACAATCTGCCCTCCATGCCGACGATCTCAACGCCCGCGCCAGCCCCGGTTGAGCCGAGCGAAACCACGCCGGACCCGACCCAGAGCAACGCCATTCAGGCCGCACCGGAGACACAACAGGCCTCCGTGGCGCCCGCGATTACGCTTGGACCAGCCACAGCCTCGGCCGCCACGGCCGGCCCGATTCAGCGCACCGGGACGCCGGTCCCGGCGACGACCACGCGCACAGCGGCGCCTGGCGCGCCCGTCGCAACGGCAGCGCCCCGTACGAGCACGACCACCCAGACGCAGCAGACCAGCGCGCCGGCGACTGTGCAGCCCCGTCCCCAGCCGCTGGTGATTCCCAACACATCGGGCAGCGCGGGCACGCAGGTCGATAGCGGGGTCGCGGCGGATTTCACCGACGAATCGTCCCAAGGTGTTCAACCGGTGCGGCGCGAGCGCGCCGGCCCCGATCAGTAAGATCATCCCTATTTAGGGGTGGGCTAGACGGCGCGGTCGAGAACGACCGCGCCTGATATTTGGATTGTTGATGGCGCGCTACGTGTTCATTACCGGCGGCGTGGTGTCCTCCTTGGGGAAGGGCATCGCCTCCGCCGCCCTCGGCGCGTTGCTGCAGGCCAGAGGCTACAAAGTCCGCCTCCGCAAGCTGGACCCTTATCTCAACGTCGATCCGGGCACGATGAGCCCGTACCAGCACGGCGAAGTGTTCGTGACCGATGACGGCGCCGAAACCGATCTCGACCTCGGCCACTATGAGCGTTTCACCGGCGTCTCGGCCACGCAGGCCGACAACATCACCACCGGGCGCATCTACCAGGAGATCATCGCCAAGGAGCGGCGCGGCGATTATCTCGGCGCGACCGTGCAGGTGATCCCGCACGTCACCAATGCGATTAAGGAATTCATCCTCTCCGATCATGGCGACGCCGATTTCGTGCTGTGCGAGATCGGCGGCACGGTGGGTGATATTGAAGGGCTGCCCTTCTTCGAGGCCATCCGCCAACTGGGGCAGGAGCTCGATCCGGGTAAGGTCGCCTATGTGCATCTGACGCTGCTGCCGTACATTCCAAGCGCCGGCGAGATGAAGACCAAGCCGACTCAGCACAGCGTCAAAGAGCTGCGTTCGATCGGCATTCAGCCGAATATTCTACTATGCCGCTGTGATCGTCCGATCCCCGAGGATGAAAAGCGCAAGATCGCGCTTTTCTGCAATGTGCGCGAAAGCGCGGTGGTTGAAGCGCGCGATCTGAAGACGATTTACGAAGCGCCAATTGCCTATCATCTGGCCGGGCTCGACACCGAATTGCTCAAGCACTTCGGCGTGACGGTTGCGCCGCAGCCGGATCTGGCGAAATGGGAGACGATCGTAAAACGGCTGAAATCACCGGACGGCGAAGTCACCATCGCCGTGGTCGGCAAATATACCGAGCTCAAAGACGCTTATAAATCGCTGATCGAGGCGCTGCATCATGGCGGCGTGGCCAATAATGTGAAGGTCGATCTGCGCTGGGTGGAGAGCGAAAGGTTCGAAGAGCGCGGCGCCGGTTGGGTTGACGATCTGCATGGCGTGCATGGCGTGCTGGTGCCGGGCGGGTTCGGCGAGCGCGGCACAGAAGGCAAGATAGCGGCGGTGAAATTCGCGCGCGAAACCGGCGTGCCGTTCTTCGGCATTTGTTTCGGCATGCAGATGGCGTGCATCGAAGCGGCGCGTGATCAGGCCGGCTTGAAGGGCGCGAGTTCAACCGAGTTCGGCGCCGCGAAACATCCGATCGTCGGCCTGATGACGGAATGGCTCAAAGGCAATGAGCTGGAGAAGCGTCAGGCTAATGGCGATCTGGGCGGCACCATGCGGCTCGGCGCCTTTCCGGCCGTGCTTGAGCCCGATAGCCGCGTCGCGGAAATTTATGGCGAAACGCAAATCTCCGAACGCCATCGCCATCGCTATGAAGTGAACACCAAATATCGCGAGAAGCTGGAAGCGACGGGCCTGCGCTTTTCCGGCATGAGCCCGGACGGCGTGCTGCCGGAAATTGTCGAGCGCGCGGACCATCCCTGGTTTATCGGCGTGCAGTTTCACCCGGAGCTGAAGAGCCGGCCGTTCGAGCCGCACCCGCTTTTTGCGAGCTTTATCGCTGCGGCGGTGGAGCAAAGCCGATTGGTTTAAGCTTACGCTTGGGGCCAGCATAGTTCGCGATGCGGCTTGAAGCTGCGCCGTGGCTAAGGGGCGGCGTGCACTTGAGGCGGGATGCCGGGCGTGCACGAGGGTGTGATGTCGAAGCTGCGTTTGCTCGCGGTTTCGGCGACGCCTTGTTTGATGTGCATTACTTCCACTTCCAGCGTGTTGGCCGGCAAGCGGCGCAACACAGTGTAGGCGCAGGGCTCGTGACGCACGCGCTGCGAAAGCGTGCCGCTGCTGATGGAGAGCGCGCGGCGCTGGATCATGCGCGCGGACGCAAAATGCAGGTGGCCGCTTAAGAACAATTCCGCGCCGGCTTGGGTGAGCTGCCCCATGGCGCGCGCGCCGTTGATGGTGACGCCCTTGATCGGCGCATCGTTCGGCCAATCGAGCGGATGGTGCGTTACAACGATCTTGAGCGCGCCGGGCGCGGCTTGCTGCAGCGCGCGGCTGGCGGCCTCAATCTGGCTGTGGCTGATGGCGCCTTGGGCCCAATTGAGACGCATTTGGAGGCCGCGCGCCGTATTGATCGGGATGATGGAAAAATCCGGCGTGTGCCATTCGCTCTTGATGAGACCGGTGGTGGCGCGGTCGTAGCGGTCCCAACAGAATAGCAGACGGCCCAGCGGATTGTAGTAGGGCACGTCATGATTGCCGGGCGTGACCACGACGGGGGGCCCGAGGCTCCGCATCCACTCGCACGCCGCGTTTAACTCGCTCTGCAGCCCGATAGTCGAAATGTCGCCGCTGACGATGACAGCGTCGGGCTTTGCCCGCTGGATGTATTTGGCGGCGGCGGCGAGCGCCTGCTCATCGGCGCAGCCAAAGTGCAGGTCGGTCAGGTGAACAAGCAGCACGATCAGTTTTGCTCAGGCTTCAGCGCGATGACGCGGGGGCCCTTTGGATCATAAACGATACGCACATGGCTAAAGAAGGTGTGCGGCTCGCCATCGAGAGTCGAGGGAATGACCCCGCCCGACATGATGGAGCCGGTTTTGCACTGCGCGATTTCGATAGAGGGATCGTCACGCCAGGAATTGCCGATGGCGCGGAGGCTGACGCGGGCAAGATCAAGCAGCTGCGAAGCGTCCAGGCGCACCCATTCCAAAGCCTCGCCCTCAATCTCGCCGGAGAAGCTCGGGCAGAGCACGCCGATCGCAGCGGCGGTTTGCGCCGGCTGCGCGTTGGGCCGCGCCACGAGGCGGCGCGCGAAGGCGCGCTTGGAGAACAGATTGAAGCGGCGCCAGGCGGAGAGGAAGCGGCCCTCGCGCACAGCCTCTCTCGCGCGCGCAAGCAAAGTTGGCGCGCCAAAAATCGCTGCAACGAAAAACGGTTTGCCGTTGGCCGCGCCGCTGGCGAGGCGGGTGATGACGCCGCGCTCAAGCGCAGCTTTCAGCGCCTCCGGCCAGCCGAGATCGCCATATAGCGCGCGCGGCAGGACGTTCAGCGTGCCGCCAGGCAAAAGGATCAGGGGTGGGCCGTCGCGCGGGGCAAGTTCAGCCACGGCGCGGGCGGTGCCGTCGCCGCCGAGCACAATGATGACGTCGAAATCCCTCGCGCGTTGCAGCACCTTGGGTGAGAGCTTTTCTGGCCCCACCAAGGCAAATTGGCTGATGCCCGCCTCTTTGAGGGCGGCGGTCAGCTTTTCGCCGTCCGCAGCGGTGACGCTGCCGGCCTTCGGGTTGAAAAAGACGAGCGCCTTGGCGTTCGGCTTGAGGATGGAAGCGTGCGGCGCTTCCGGCGCATTGGGGTCAAGAACCTGCAGCATGTGCGGTGAACGCGAGAGTTCCTTCCGCTGTTCCCTGAAAGGGGAGGCGCCGTTGCAGGTTCAGCCTACCGTTGCGGCAGGCGCGGCCGGGCCGTGACGGGCGCTGGGGGCGCAATAAATCTCGGGACGCACAATCTCCAAACCGGGGCCGCGACGTATACCGGGAAGAACAAGCCCCGCGCTGAACTGGAGCACTGCTGATGGGACGCATGAGCCGCAGAACCCTGATCGTAGGCGCGGCTGCTACGGGGCTGTCGGCGTGCACACCGTCTTTGGGCGCTTTCAACCGTTTTGCGCCCCACGATGAGGGCGCGGTGCTCGCGGCGGAGGACATCGCCTTTGGAGCTGGTCCGCGTCAGAAGCTTGACGTCTACGCGCCAGCTGGCGGCGTGCAGCGCGCGCCGGTGCTGGTGTTCTTCTATGGCGGCTCTTGGCGCTCGGGCGCCAAAAAAGACTACGGATTTCTCGGCGACGCGTTCGCCTCACGCGGTTTTGTGACGGTTGTTCCTGACTATCGCATCGCCCCCGACGTCTTTCCGAGCTTTCTTGAGGATGGGGCCGCGGCGGTGGCGTGGGTGCAAAGCGAGATTGCAAGCTTCGGCGGCGACCCGGACCGGATTGTTCTCGCCGGCCATTCCGCGGGCGGCTATATTGCGGTGATGCTTGCGCTGGATGGCGCGTATTTGTCTGTCGCCGGCGCCGATATCGGCAAGATTCGCGGCGTCGCCGGCCTTGCCGGGCCCTACGATTTTCTTCCGTTCGACGTTGACGCCACGCGTGAGGCGTTCGGTTCAGTGACCGATCCGCTCACCACCCAACCCACGCACTTCGCGCGCGCCGATGCGCCGGCGCTGTGGCTAGGCTGGGGCGAGAAGGATGAAACCGTCGGCCGGCGCAACATTGATGCGCTCAGCGCCGCGCAGCGGCAGGTTGGCGGATCGGTGGAGACGAAGCTTTATCCCAATCTCGGCCATGTGGGCATTCTGCTGGCGCTGTCGCGTCCCTTTAGGGGACGCGCGCCGGTGCTGGATGATGTCACCGCCTTTGCCGAGCGCGTGACCGCGTAAATCGGGCGCGGCCTGCCTCGGCGGGTTCGATCCTGGGGCCGGGGCTGGGGAACCAACCCGGCCTGATCGGGGGTGGCCCACAATGGCGCACGGCGAGGCCCGGCTCGGCGCTTGCCCCCCGGCGCACAATCCTCTATCAGCGCCGCTTCCGTTACATCTTACTAGGATTGGGGAGTCCCCCGGCCATGGCCGTTCCGAAGCGAAAAACCACGCCGTCCAAGCGCGGCATGCGCCGTTCCCACGATAAGCTCGCGAAGAATACCTACGTCGAAGACGCTGAAAGCGGCGAGCTGCGGCGTCCGCACCATATCGACCTCAAGAGCGGCCGCTATCGCGGCAAGCAAATCCTAAAGGCCAAGGAAGACTGAGTGCGGCTCGCCGCACTGGTTTCCATTTTGGCGCTGGCTGCTTGCCAGCGGGACGCACCGCCGCAAGAGCCGACAGAGGCTGCGGCGCCGGTGCTGACGGTCGAGGGCTACGGCTCTGTCAGGATCGGAATGACGCTGGAGCAAGCGCGCGCCGCGACTGGAGCGGCATTAGATCAAGGCGCCGGCGTCACCGATGAAGACGCTGAGTATTGCCAAGAGCAGCGCTGGACGCTCGCTGATGGCGACAAGCTCTATCTGATGTTCGAGCAAAACCGGCTCACCCGCATCACAGCTGACTCGGGCGCCCCCCATGTGCGAACGGCGGAGAATGTGGGCGTCGGCTCAAGCGATGCGGACGTGCGCGGCGCCTATCAGGGCCTAATCGAAACGCCGTCTGAATATAGCGCACCTCCTGCGCATGATCTGATCGCCTGGACCAAGCCAGATCGAACCGGCATCCGCTTTGAAGTGAACGAAGCCGGCATTGTCACGCAGGTGCATGCGGGCAGAGCCTCCATTCTCTATGTTGAGGGTTGCGCCTAAGCATGCGCGCCTTGCGGGCGGCGGCTTGCTTTTTGTGTTCTGACGGTTTCCAACACGCGCACTCCAACAGAAGAGAGCGCATCCATGACTGGCATCGCCGATATTCGCGGCCGTGAAATCCTCGACAGCCGGGGCAATCCCACCGTTGAAGTCGATGTCATTCTGGAAGATGGGGCGATGGGCCGGGCGGCGGTGCCGTCGGGCGCGTCCACCGGCGCGCACGAAGCCAATGAAAAGCGCGATAACGAGCCGAACCGATATTTGGGCAAGGGCGTGCGCTTGGCCGTGGAGGCGGTGGATGGCGAGATCGCCAGCGCGCTGGTGGGCATGGACGCCGAAGATCAGCGCCGCATCGATGAAATCCTGATCGAGCTGGACGGCACGCCGAACAAAGCGCGCCTCGGCGCCAATGCGATGCTGGGTGTTTCACTCGCCGTGGCCAAGGCGGCGGCGGAAAGCGTCGGTCAGCCGCTGTTTCGGTATATCGGCGGCGTGCAGGCGCGTGTGCTGCCATGCCCGATGATGAACATCGTCAATGGCGGCGCCCACGCTGACAATCCGATCGACATTCAAGAATTCATGATCATGCCGATCGGCGCGACCAATATTGCCGACGCGGTGCGCATGGGCGCGGAAGTTTTTCACACGCTCAAGAAAGAGCTGAAGAATGCCGGCCACTCCACGAATGTGGGCGATGAAGGCGGCTTCGCGCCGAACCTGAAGAGCGCGGACGAAGCTTTGGGTTTCATCGCCAAGTCGATTGAGAAAGCCGGTTACAAAGTGGGCGAGGACATCGCGCTGGCGCTCGATTGCGCCGCCACCGAGTATTTCAAGAACGGCAAGTACGAGATGGAGGGCGAAGGCAAGTCGCTTTCGCCGGAAGCCAATGCGAAATTTCTGGCTGATCTGGTGAGCCGCTATCCGATCGTTTCGATCGAAGACGGCATGTCCGAAGACGATTTCGAAGGCTGGAAGGCGCTGACCGAATTGATTGGCGGCAAGTGTCAGCTGGTGGGCGACGATCTGTTCGTCACCAATCCCAACCGCCTCGCCATGGGCATTGAGAAGGGCTTGGCCAATTCAATCTTGGTGAAGGTCAACCAGATCGGCACGCTGACGGAAACGCTGGATGCCGTCGATCTGGCCCATCGCAGCTCCTATTCGGCGGTGATGAGCCATCGCTCGGGCGAGACCGAGGACTCAACCATCGCCGACCTCGCCGTCGCCACCAATTGCGGCCAGATCAAAACCGGCTCGCTGGCGCGCTCGGACCGCACGGCCAAGTACAACCAGCTGATCCGCATCGCCGAACTACTCGACGATCAAGCGCGCTATGCCGGCAAGAGCACGATCAAAGGCGCCTAGCTCAGGCGCCAGTTAATCGGCACACGCAGGCGCCCGCCTGCAGTAGGCTGACCATCGGCGGTGGCGGGTGCGACTTGAAATTCGCGCGCTGCTGTGAGCGAGGCGGCGCCAAAACCCCAACCCGACGGGTCTTCCGAAGCTATGGCGCAGGACAAGCGGCCGCTGACGGCGACGCTGCAATCGAGCAAGACATTACCGCTCACGCCGCGCTCAAGCGCGCGGCGCGGATAGAGCCGCGCAAAGTCGCGGCCATTCGGACGTTCGATGAATGTCGCGTCGAGATAGATCGGGCCGGGCGGGCTGGTCTCAACAGGTTCGATTGAGCTTGGATCAAATGTCGGCGTTGGCGGCGCGTCGATATTGGCCGGCGCCTGGCGCTGGATTTCTGGCGGTTGTGCTCTTGGTGGTGTTGGCGGCGGTGTTACCGGCTCTTCGGGCGGGACGATGGTGATTGGACTGACATCGCTGATGAGGGCGGTGATCACGCTGAAGCGCTGCGAGAACGCCATATAAGCCAGCAAAGAACAGGCGCCCGCGGCGAGGGTGAAAGTCAGTACGCGGCGCGCGGCGCTGACGGTGCGCGGATGATTTTCAGACCAAGTTAACGTCATGGCGGCTCCTCACGCTGTGACGTGAGAAGGCTCTCGCGGTTTTTATGTTGTGACTAATCACGCGCGCGAGAGCGGCGTTCACACTCGCATGATGATGCAGGTGCGAAGGTTCAGAGCGTCTTGGCGAGCACGACGAATTTCAGCTCGCGTGTTTTGGGTAAACCGAAGCGCGGATCGTCGAGCGGGAAGGGTTTTTCGCGGCCGGTGTCGGCATAGCCCTGGCGCAGGTACCAGGCGATCAGCTCTGTGCGCTGCTTGATCACAGACATTTCCATCACGCGTGCGCCGAGCACATCGCGCGCATGCGCTTCGGCGGCGGCGACGAGCTTGCGCCCGAGCCCGCCGCCCTGCAGGTCGGGGGATACGGTCAGCATGCCGAGATAACCGACGCCTTCGCCAAGGTCGGTGACATTGACGCAGCCAATCAGCGCCGCATCGGTTTCAGCCAGAAGCATGGTCTGACGTGGATCGCCGAAAACCTCCGCCAGCGTTTCAGGATCGGTGCGCTGACCGCCCAGCAGATCCGCCTCATGGGTCCAGCCGCGTTTGGCGCTTTCGCCCCTGAACGCGCTTTCGATCAAAGCGTGTAGCGCGGGAATGTCGGCCGGAAGGGCGGTTCTGAGCTGCATTTTGCTGCTTAGCTAAAAAAAAAATTTCTCCACAAGGGCGGCACGTCATCTGGAGTCCGGCGAATCCGCGGCCCACCACATGTTGGGTCGATTTCGTAAATCACTGATTCACAACGATTCTTTGGACTCGTTTTGTTCCGCAAGTCTTTGATTCCGTAAAGATTTCATTAAGGATCGGGACTCATCTTCCGCCCGCTTCGGGGTCGGAACGATGGCTAAAACGGTCTCTTCAGTGGCGGTGAGCGTGGGGTTAGGGGCGGCGATCCTCTATCTCGGCGCGCATGCTGTCACGGGTCGTCAGGGTCTGGTAGCTTATGTCGACGCCCAGGCCCAGGAGCGGGCGCTGGAGCAGCGGCTGGAAACGCTGCAGGCCGATAAGGCCGAATTAGAAGCGCGGGCTGCGCGGCTGCGCCCGGAGACGCTCGATCTCGATTATCTCGACGAACGCGCGCGCGTTCTGCTCGCCGCCGGCGAGGGCGATGAGATCGTGTTCGTGTTGGACCAAAACTAAGCCGGCTCGCCTTCCGTTCTCGCAAACCTAAGTGGCGAGTCGCGGCGTAAGCGGATAACAGGAACGCACTGGCGCTGGTGGACAGACCACGCGCAGCCGCGTCTGCTTGCGGCGGAGGAAAACGAGCATGGCCGAAGCAGGCAAGCCCAATGGAGGCGCCGCCGCGCCCAACGGCGGCAAGGACGAACTGCTTTCCTATTATCGCCAAATGCTGCTGATCCGCCGCTTCGAGGAGCGGGCAGGCCAGCTTTATGGCATGGGTCTAATTGGCGGCTTCTGCCACCTCTATATCGGCCAGGAAGCGGTGGTCGTCGGCATGCAGTCCGTGCTGAAGGATGGCGATCAAGTCATCACCGGCTATCGCGATCACGGGCATATGTTGGCGGCCGGCATGTCGGCCAATGGCGTGATGGCTGAGCTGACCGGACGGCGCGACGGCTACTCCAAAGGCAAAGGCGGCTCGATGCACATGTTTAGCATCGAGAAGGCGTTTTACGGTGGGCACGGCATTGTCGGCGCGCAAGTCTCACTGGGCTCAGGCATCGCCTTCGCCAACAAATACCGCAAGGACGGGAAAGTCTGCCTCACTTACTTCGGCGATGGCGCGGCCAATCAAGGCCAAGTCTATGAGAGCTTCAACATGGCCTCGCTTTGGAAGCTGCCGGTCGTGTTCATTGTCGAGAACAACCAGTACGCCATGGGCACGGCGATTACGCGCTCATCGTCAGAAACCCATCTCTACAAGCGCGGCATCAGCTTCAACATTCCGGGCGAGGAAGTGGACGGCATGGACGTGCTGGCCGTGCGCGAAGCCGGCCTGCGCGCCGTGCAGCGTGCGCGTGCTGGCGAAGGCCCCACGCTGCTGGAGATGAAGACCTATCGCTATCGCGGGCACTCCATGTCGGACCCGGCGAAATATCGAACCAAAGAGGAGGTCGATGAGGTTCGCACCCACCGCGATCCGATCGACCATGTGCGCAAGCTCATCCTGGACGCCGGGCATGCCAGCGAAGATGCGCTGAAAGAAATGGATCGCGAGATCCGCGATGAGGTCGTGGCCAGCGCCGAGTTCGCGCAAAAGAGCCCTGAACCCGATCCGAGCGAACTGATGACGGACATCTATCTATGAGTCAGATTCTGATGCCCGCGCTTTCCCCGACCATGGAGGAGGGCAATCTCACCAAATGGCATGTCAAGCCAGGCGATCATATCGAGCCGGGGCAAGTGATCGCCGAGATCGAGACCGATAAGGCGACCATGGAAGTCGAGGCGGTCGATGAGGGCGTCATTGGCGCGCTTTTGGTGCAAGAAGGCGCGCAGGGCGTGAAAGTAAACACGCCGATCGCAACGCTTGGCGGCGGTGAGGCGAAGCAAGCTCAATCAGCCTCCCCCCTCGCGGGGGAGGCGCCTGCGCAGCAGGCGGAGGGGGGGCGTTCAGACGCGTCGAAACCTCTAGCCGAAGCGCGAACGGAACGCCCCCCTCCCGCGGACCTTCGGTCCGCACCCTCCCCGCAAGGGGGAGGGTTGTCCGAGAAGCTTCCAGCCGGCGTTGCCATGAAAAAGATCACGCTGCGCGATGCGTTGCGGGACGCGATGGCGGAAGAGATGCGCCGCGATCCCAGCGTGTTCCTGATGGGTGAGGAAGTGGCTCAGTATCAGGGCGCGTACAAGGTCAGCCGCGATCTGCTGCAGGAATTTGGCCCCGAGCGCGTCGTCGACACGCCAATCACCGAGCACGGCTTTGCCGGCTTGGGAGTGGGCGCGGCGATGGCGGGGCTAAAGCCAATCGTGGAATTCATGACCTGGAATTTCGCGATGCAAGCCATCGACCAGATCGTGAACTCCGCCGCCAAGACGCTCTACATGTCGGGCGGGCAGATCAAATCTTCGATCGTGTTTCGCGGTCCCAATGGCGCGGCCTCGCGCGTGGCGGCGCAGCACAGCCAGGATTATTCGTCCTGGTATTCGCACATACCGGGCCTCATCGTGATCGCGCCTTATGATGCGCAGGACGCCAAGGGTCTCTTGAAGGCGGCGATCCGCAATCCGAACCCGGTCGTGTTTCTCGAACACGAAATGCTTTACGGACATGAGTTCGAAATACCCGATGTCGACGATTGGATCGTGCCGATTGGCAAAGCCCGTATCCGGCGGGTCGGCGCGGATGTGACTATCACCGCGCACTCGCGCATGGTGGGGCACGCCTTGAAGGCAGCCGAACAGCTTGCCGAGCAAGGCATTGAGGCGGAAGTGATCGACCTGCGCACGCTGCGCCCGCTCGATACGGGCACGATTGTCGAGAGCGTGAAGAAAACCAATCGCCTCGTGACCGTTGAAGAAGGCTGGGGTCAGTCGGGCGTTGGCGCCGAGGTATGCGCGCGCGTGGTCAGCGAGGCGTTCGATTATCTTGATGCGCCGCCGACCCGCGTGCATCAGGTCGATGCGCCGCTCGCGTATGCGGCCAATCTCGAAGCGCTAGCGCTGCCGAGCGTTGAGAAGATCGTCGAGGCGGTGAAAGCGGTGACCTATCGATGACCAACATCACCATGCCCGCGCTCTCGCCCACGATGGAGGAGGGCAATCTGGCCAAGTGGCACGTTAAGCCCGGCGATAAGATCGAACCGGGGCAAGTGATCGCCGAGATCGAGACCGACAAGGCGACGATGGAAGTCGAAGCCGTCGATGAAGGCGTGATCGGTGAAATCCTGGTGCCTGAAGGCAGCCAGGGCGTGAAAGTGAATACGCCGATCGCGACGCTGAAGGGCGAAGGCGCGGCGGCGAAGGAAAGCCCTCTCCCTCGCGGAGAGGGCGCCGCGCAAAGCGCGGCGGGTGAGGGGCGTGCAGACGCGTCTAAGCCTGCAAGCAATGAAGCGACGGAACGCCCCTCACCCCCCGCCCCCTCTCCGCAAGGGAGAGGGGGAGAAGAGCGCGTACTCGCTTCGCCGCTCGCGCGCCGTTTGGCGGAGCAGGGCGGGATTGATCTGTCGGGGCTGGTTGGTTCTGGTCCGCACGGACGCATCGTGAAGAACGATGTGGAAGCGGCGTCGAGAGCGCCGAAGCAAGCGGCGCGCGAAGAACCGGCTGCGCCAGAACAATCGCGTCAGCTGGCGCGCTCTGGTGTTGAGGCGCCGGCGGCGGAACGGCGCAAGACACTCGAACAATATGGCATCCGCAAGGACAGCTACGATCTGGTCCCGCTCGACATGATGCGGAAGACCATCGCCAAGCGGATGACCGAGTCATTCCGCGACGTCCCGCATTTCCCGCTCACCATCGACATTGAAATTGACGGCCTTCTCAAAGCCCGCGGCGAGATCAATAAGCGCTTCGGCGATAAGGGCGTGAAGATCTCCGTCAATGATATGTGCATCAAGGCCGCGGCTTTGGCGCTGAAATTGGTGCCGGAGGCGAATGCGTCCTACACGCCGGAAGGCATCGCCATGCACCACCATGCCGACATTTCGGTGGCCGTTGCGATCCAGGGCGGGCTGATCACGCCGATCATCTGGGCGGCGGAGACCAAGGGCCTTGCGCAGATTTCGCATGAAATGGCCGATCTGGCCGAGCGTGCGCGGGAGAAGAAGCTGAAGCCCGAGGAATATCAGGGCGGCACGTTCTCAATTTCCAATATGGGCATGCTCGGCATCAAGCACTTCGCTTCGATTCTCAACGAGCCGCAGGGCATGATCATGTCCATCGGCGCGGGCGAGAAGCGGCCGGTGGTGAAAAACGATGCGCTGGCCATCGCCACGGTGATGACGGTGACCGTGACCTGCGATCACCGCGTCGTCGATGGCGCGCTGGGCGCTGCGTTTCTGAAGGCGTTCAAGAGCTTTCTCGAAGATCCGATGGCGATGCTGTTGTGAACGGCTAATTCGCGCGATAACATCCTATGGTTGTGGGAGGGGTCGATGGCGAAGAAAGTTATGATGTCTACAGAGGGCGTGGAAGTTTTCCGCGAGCAGACGGCGCCGAAATTTGAGATCAAAGACGGTGACAAGCTGGTAGGGCAGCTCACCGTATCGGTAGGCGGTGTCCGCTGGTCGCCAAGTAGAAGTCAGGGTGATGCCTACTACCTGAACTGGGAAGAGTTCGATGCTCTGATGAAGCAGCAAAAGCGCGGCTAGGACGGACTAAACCGTTGCCATTGGGCGGTGTTGCTTTGTGGGTGGTCAGGGGTCATTTGGGACAAACTGACTGGGAATCGCAAACCGCATAAATGCTCTCGCTGCTGCTCGCCTCCTTCGTGACCTTCTTCGTCGCCATCGATCCGGTGGCGATGGCGCCGATGTTCACGACCATGACCTCGCACATGACGCCCGCCTGGCGGCGCAAGATGGCGTGGAAATCTGTGGCGATTGCGACCGGCATTCTGTTGGCGTTCGCATTTGGCGGGGCGTGGTTGCTGGAGCAAATCCACGTCTCGATGGACGCGTTCCGGATCGCGGGCGGCTTGCTGCTGTTCCTGATCGCCGTGGACATGCTGTTCGAGAAGCGCGCAGAGCGACGCGATGAGCGCGCGGAGAAGGTGGCGCAACATCAAGCCGCGCACCCCGAGCATCAGGACGACATTTCTGTATTCCCGCTGGCAATACCTTTGATTGCGGGGCCAGGGGCGATTGCATCCGTCATGCTATTCTTCGCGCAATATGAGGGCGCGTTGGAGCGGACCATGGTGCTCTTTGGCGTCGGCGCGAATTTAGCATTGTGCCTGATTTCGTTCCTGGCGGCCGGGCCAATCTCGAAGATCATGGGGCCGACTGTTGGCTCCATGCTGACGCGCGTGTTCGGCATTTTGCTCGCGGCGCTGGCGGCGCAATTCGTGGTGGATGGCGTGCGCAACGCCTTTGGCATTGGCTGAGCTCATGAGCGCTTACGATCTCATCGTCATTGGTTCGGGCCCTGGCGGCTATGTCGCCGCCATCCGCGCCGCACAGCTAGGCATGAAAGCCGCCATCGTTGAGCGCGAGCGGCTGGGCGGCATTTGTTTGAACTGGGGCTGCATCCCCACCAAGGCGCTGCTGCGCTCGGCGGAAGTGTATCGCAATTTTCAGCACGCCAAGGAATTCGGGTTGAGCGCTGAAGCCGTGACGTTCGATCCAGCGGCTGTGGTGCAGCGCTCGCGCGGCGTGGCGGATCGGATGAATAAAGGCGTCCAATTCCTGATGCGCAAAAATAAGATTGATGTGATCGAAGGCGAAGCGCGATTGGAAAAGGGTTCTGGCGCGCCGAACGTAATCGTCAAAGGCAAGGACGGCGCGGAGAGCGCGCATCAAGCCAAGCACGTCATCGTCGCCACCGGTGCGCGGGCGCGGGAAATTCCGGCCGCCGGCTTGAAGGGCGATGGCCGGCGCATCTGGACCTATCGCGATGCGATGACGCCGAAGGAGTTTCCCGAAAGCCTGCTTGTGTTCGGCTCGGGCGCCATCGGCATAGAATTCGCCAGCTTCTACGCAGCGTTTGGCGTCAAGGTGACGGTGGTGGAATTGCTCGACCGGATTTTGCCGGTTGAGGATGAAGAGGTTTCCGCTTTCGCCAAAAAGCGCTTTGAGAAGGAGGGGATCAAAATCCTCACCTCCACCGAGGCCAAGTCGCTCAAGGCGGCGGCGAGCGGCGTCGAGGCCGTGATCGCATCAGGCGGCAAGCAAGAAACGCTGACCGCTTCGCACGCCATCGTGGCGGTAGGCATTACCGGGAATGTTGAAGGCTTGGGGCTAGAAGCGCTCGGCGCGAAGATTGAGAGGGGCCATATCGTCACCGATGGCTATGGCGCGACGGGCGTTACGGGCCTCTACGCGATTGGCGATGTGACGGGTGCGCCGTGGCTGGCGCACAAAGCGAGCCATGAAGGCATTGTCTGCGTCGAGAAGATTGCGGGGCAATCGCCGCATGCGATGATCAAGGAGCGCATTCCCGGCTGCACTTATTCCCACCCGCAGGTGGCGAGCGTGGGGCTGACGGAAGCAAGGGCCAAGGCTTCAGGGCGCGAGGTGCGCGTGGGACGGTTTCCGTTCGTCGGCAATGGCAAGGCGATTGCCCTGGGCGAAGATCAGGGCTTCGTCAAAACCGTATTCGACGCGAAGACGGGTGAGTTACTCGGCGCGCATATGGTGGGCGCGGAAGTGACCGAGCTGATCCAGGGCTATGTGATCGCCATGAATGCTGAAGTCACCGAGCACGAACTGATCGAAACCATCTTCCCGCACCCGACGCTCTCAGAAATGATGCATGAGAGCGTGCTGGATGCTTATGGGCGGGTGCTGCACGTTTAGGAGCGGGATGTCGGTTAGGTCCAAGCGCGCAGCTTTGCGGATTGCACTCGGAACGCTGCTAGCGGTGGCGGCAGTCGCCGGCATGCTGCAGCTCGGGTGGACTGGCTATATCGCGGTGGCGTGTTTCGTGGCGTTCTACATCTGCTTCGTCGCTTATGCGGACATGAATTGTCCGCAGTGTCAGAAACAGATCCTCGATACATCGGGTTTCTTCCCGCCGAAAAACTTTAATGCGGACTTGAGGCGGTGCCCGCACTGCGACACGCAGTTCGACAAGCCTTAGGCCGTCTTCGTGCGACCTCCCCTCAGTCATTCCGGCCGAAGCGAAGCGGAGAGCCGGAACCCAGGATGACTGGGTCCAATATAAAAGCTGCGTTGACTGCCGAGCCCAGCGTCCGGAATGACTGAGGGGGGAGGTTAACCTCGAACGTCGGGCCCATCGCGCATGATGTTTGGCAGTTCGAAATCCAGGTAGAGATCGCGCCAGGTCGGATTGTCGCTCTCGATCGCCGCCAGCTTCCAAGCGCGCTTCCAGCCCTTCATTTGTTTTTCGCGTTTGATGGCGAGGTTGAGGTCATGGTGTTGCTCCCACCAAACTAAAGTGCGGCAGCCATATTTCTTGGAGAAGCCATCGATCCGGCCTTCGCGATGTTCGAGCGCGCGTTGAAGCAGATCGCTGGTCACGCCGAGATAGAGTGTGCCGTTGCGCTTGCTGGCGACGATGTAGACGGCGATGAGATCGTACGCCGCCATCTTGGTTCGCTCCTAAGCCGCTTCCGCCGTAGCAAAGCGCTCCGCCGCCAGTTTTTGTAGCGCGACGTAATCAGTCTTGCCGCTGCCCAGCACGGGGATCGCGTCGATGTTCACGAGCTTCTTCGGCACGGCGATTTCAGGCGCGCCATTGGCGCGCGCCCAGGTCGCGAGGTCTTCGGCCTTGGCGTGCTGATTGTCGGTGAAGAGGATGATGCGCTCGCCCTTGCGGGAATCCGGCAGAGCGACGGCTGCGAACGTATCGTGCGGCCAAACGGTTTGCGCATAACCTTCAACAGCGTTGAGCGAGACCATCTCGCCGCCCACCTTGGCGAAGCGTTTCACGCGGCCAAGGATGCGGATATAGCCATCGGCATCCACGTCCACGACATCGCCCGTATCGTGCCAGCCATCCGGCAAGAGATCGATGCCGCTTGGCTTGGTGGGATCGAGATAGCCGCGCATCACGTTGGGACCGCGCACGAACAATTTCTTGCCGCCTTCAATGCCGGGCACAGGCTCAAGCCGCCATTCGAGGTCGGGTACGAATTGACCAACTGTGCCGTGATGATTGCGGCCCGGAATGTTGACCGAGATGAGCGGCGAGGCTTCGGTCGCGCCATAGCCTTCCAGCAATTCGACGCCAAAGCGCTCTTTATAAATTTCGCGCGTTTCCGGTTTCACACGCTCGGCGCCCAGGACCATGAGCTGAATGCAGCTCATATCGCCGTCAGCGGCGTTGCGCGCATATTGCTGGGCGAACGTGTCGGTGGCGAAGAACACGTTGGCGCCGGTGTCGTGGATGAGTTTTGGAATTTCCTTCACCGCGAGCGGGGAGGGGAAGAGGAAGGTCTTGTGCCCGGTAAACAGCGGCAGCAGCACGCCCGCGAGCAGACCAAAGCAATGGAAGATCGGCAGCGGGCTGAAGAATCTCCATTCTGGGTCGAACGGAACGTGCGCGTAAGCCTGCTCGACATTGGCGACCAGATTAGCGTGGCTCAACACCGCCCCGCGCGGCACGCCGTAGGAGCCGGAGGTGAACAGAATGACGGCAGTGTCGTCAGGATCAGCCTTGGCGGCGAACAAACGAGGCGCAGAAGCTTTCGCCACCGCCGCCAGCTTATCGCCCAGACCGATGCTGGCGCGCACATCCTCCAAATAGATGATGCGGCAGTGCCGGCTGAGTTCATTGATCAGCGGCTCAAGTTTGGCGACCTCGACAAATTTTCGCGCCGTGAGAATCTTGCGCACATTGGCCTGATCAATGGCCGCGCGAATGTTCATCACCCCGGCGGTGAAATTCAGCATGGCCGGGGTGCGGCCGAAGGCTTGCAGCGCGAAGAACGTCACCGCCGCGCCAGCGCCGGTCGGGAGCATGACGCCCACGGTTTCGCTACGGCGGATCAGCGAGTCGAGTTTTCCGCCGAGCGCGAAGGCGGCGCGGAGAATATCGTCATAGCTGAGGACCTTGCGCTCGTGGTCCTCCAGGATCGGAAATTTGCCGCCACGCAGATCGCGCGCCCGCAACAAGGCTTCGAACAAGGTGACGCGCGTACGCGCCAGCTCGAACGTTTTTTGCGCCATGGGGGTGATGCCTCCGGTTTCCCGTGTCCAGTTCCTGGCCCAGCGCGTCGGAGCTCTTCTGGCCAACGCCGGGCGCGTGATTATTGTTTCACGCTTGTAACAGGGAAGGTAGCGGCGCCGACGATTTTCGCAAGACGTCCCCCTTCCCCAAGGACAGCGAGGCAGGGCTGGAGCGCTGTTTTGGCCGTTGCGGGCCCGGCCGGGCGCGCTCATCTTATCGAAATGACCACTTTGCTCGATTTGCGCGCCGGAGAGGGGCCAAAACCTCGCCATCCGGAAAAGCAGGCCAGGCCGGATTCGCCTACGCCGCGCAAACCGGACTGGATCCGCGTCCGCGCCCCCACCAGCCCTGAATACCACGCCACCAAGGCGCTGGTGCGGGACCTCAAACTCACCACGGTCTGTGAGGAGGCGGCCTGCCCCAATATTGGCGAGTGCTGGGCGGTCAAACACGCCACCTTCATGATCCTGGGCGGGATCTGCACGCGCGCATGCAGCTTCTGCAATGTCGCCACCGGCATGCCGGGACCGCTCGACGCGGATGAACCGGAAAACGTTGCGACCGCCACAGCGGCGATGGGGCTGACGCACGTCGTGGTCACCAGCGTTGACCGCGACGACCTCGAAGATGGCGGCGCCGAGCATTTCGTAAAAACCATCCAGGCCATCCGTCGCGCTGCGCCCAATACGACCATCGAAATTCTGACGCCGGATTTTCTGCGCAAGCCCGGCGCGGCCGAGCGCGTGATCGACGCCAAGCCGGATGTGTTCAACCACAATCTGGAAACTGTGCCGCGCCTTTATCAAAGTATTCGCCCCGGCGCGCGCTATTACCAATCGCTGCGCCTGCTCGATTCAGTGAAGCAGCGCGATCCGCAGCAATTCACCAAGTCAGGACTCATGGTCGGGCTTGGCGAGGAGAAGAATGAAATTTTGCAAGTGATGGACGATCTCCGTGTCGCCGGCGTCGATTTTCTCACCATCGGCCAATACCTTCAGCCAACCAAGAAACACGCGCCGCTGGTGCGGTTCTGGACGCCGGAAGAGTTCAAGGCGCTGGAAACGATCGCTTATGCTAAGGGCTTCCTGATGGTGTCCGCCTCGCCGCTGACACGCTCCTCGCATCATGCGGGTGAGGATTTTACGCGGCTGAAAGCGGCGCGCGAAGCGCAAGCGGCGCAGTGAGCCGGGCCGTCATCGAAGCAGAGAAGGTGCTGCCGTACGATCCGGCAGATTTGTGCCGGCTGGTCGGCGACGTGCGGGAGTATCCGAAATTCGTGCCGTGGCTGAAGAGCCTGCGAGTCATCAAGGAAGAGCCGCGCGCCGAAGGCGGCTGGGAAGGCGTGGCCGAGGCCACGGTTGGCTGGAAGGCGATCACGGAGAAGTTCGCCACCTCGGTGCGCTGTGAACCGGCCAAGGGCGAAGTCGATGTGTCACTGGTGAGCGGCCCGTTTCATGCGCTGGACAATCGCTGGCGCTTCACCCCGCACGGCGATGGCGGCTCGAAAGTGAGGTACTGGATCGGCTACGAGTTCAAGAACCCGCTGCTGCACGCAGCGGTGTCGGCCAATCGCGAGCGCGTGTCGCGCAAGATCATGGAAGCGTTCGAGACCGAAGCGCGCCGGCGTTACGGGCGTCGGGGAAAGTCAATTAAGTAGGCGCGTCATCAACGCGAAGGCGGCGAGTACGGTTTCTTCCTGAACGTTGTTGCGGCCAATGTCGCCGAAGCGGTGTTCTTCGTGCAGCGTTGCTCGGCCTTTGCGGGCGGCGGCGAAGTGCACCAAGCCCAGCGGTTTTTCGGCGCTTCCGCCATCTGGCCCAGCTATGCCGGTGACGGCGACGGTGATGTCGGCGCGGCTATGAGCAAGCGCGCCTTCCGCCATGGCGACGGCGACCTCCTTGCTCACCGCGCCTTTGGCGGCGATCAGTTCAGGCGGCACGCCCAGCATTTCGCTCTTGGCGGCGTTGGAATAGGTGACGAAGCCGCGATCCAGCATGGCCGAGCTGCCCGGTATCTTGACCATGGTGGCGGCGATCAAACCGCCTGTGCAACTCTCCGCCGTGGCCACCAGCAATTTGCGCTTGGCAGTTTCCTGCACGTAGGTGCGCGCGGCCTCGGCGAGGCGTTTATCTCTGTCCATGCTTCCGTTAACGCGCATGTGCACAGAAAGTCCATTCACAGCCGATAGGCGCGCTGGCAAAAGCGGGCCGAACAGGGAGCAGGCGCTCGAATGCAGGCCTTAGCACGGCGCGTCGCGGCGCCGATTTTTATTCTGGCGCTGTTTTCGAGCGCGGCGCTGATTTTCGTGCTCCAGCCGCTGTTCGCCCGCATGGTGACGCCGCTGCTGGGCGGCTCGCCTGCGGTGTGGAACGCCTCGATGGCGTTCTTCCAGGCAGCGCTGCTGGCTGGTTACCTGTACGCACACTTGCTGGCGCGGCTGCGCGATTTGCGCCTACAGGCTGCGATCCACGGCGCGGTGTTGCTGGCGGCGTGGTTGGTTTTGCCGGTGCATGTGAGCACGGCGTTCGGCGCGCCTGATTCAAACCATCCCGCGCTTTGGCTGGTCGGCGTGCTGACGCTTTCCGTCGGCGCGCCTTTTGCCGCCACCTCCGCCACCGCGCCGCTCCTGCAAGCCTGGTACGCCCGCACCGGCCGCGTCGATGCGCATGACCCCTATTACCTCTACGCCGCCTCCAATCTTGGCAGCTTTATCGGCCTGCTTGGCTATCCGGTGCTGATCGAGCCTTTCTTCGGCGCCCAGGCGCAGAGCGTCGGCTGGGCTGGCGGCTATGCGTTGGTGACGGCGCTCATGGCCCTCTCCGCTTTTGCCGCAGTCAGCGCGCATGGGGGAAGAGAGACGCGCGGCGAGCACCGCTTTCTCTCCAAGGACATTGATTGGAAGCGGCGTCTCTACTGGATCGCGGCGGCGGCGATTCCGTCGAGCCTTATTCTTGGCGTCACGCTGCACATTTCCACGGACGTAGCCTCCGCGCCGATGCTTTGGGTCGTGCCGCTGGCGCTTTATCTAGTGACGTTCATCGTCGCCTTCATGCGCAATGGCGCGGCGCTGGAGAAAACGGCGCTCACTTTCCATGTGCCGGCGGTGGCGCTGTTGCTGGCGTCCTACTATGCGGCGGGCAATTGGATTTATGCGTTGGCTGGCATTTTGACCGGGTATTTCTTCAGCGCGCTCATCTGCCACCAAGCGCTGGCGCGTTCGCGTCCTGACGCGGCGCATCTGACGGAGTTCTACCTTTTTACTTCGCTTGGCGGGGTTGTCGGCGGGGCGCTGACGGCGTTTGTCGCGCCGATCGTTTTCAATAACGTTTACGAATATCCGCTGGCGCTGGCTGCTGCGTGTCTGTTCCGTCCGCGCGTGGCGCCGCGCATGCCGCGCCTGGCTGCGGCATCGGTCGCGGCGGTGGCGTCAATGCTGATCGCCGTGCTGATCCTGATGCGGCTGACGCCGACATCAACGGCAGTGATCATGGGCGCGATTGGCGCGGCGGCGGCCTTGGTCGCGGCGGGTTGGGGCAATGGCGATGAAGAGGGCGCGAGCCCGATGCGCTACGCCTTCCTGGCCGTTGCGGCGGCGCAGGCCGGCCTGATGATGTTCATCGCCTTCAATCTCGACACTATGTTCGTCGAGGTTACACGCGGACAAACGACGCTCACCGTTTTGCGGGCGCCTTGGAATTTGGCGGCGCTTGGCGTCACCTTCTTCACGATTTGCTTTGTCGCGCACGCCACGTTGCAGCGCGCGCGCGGGAACACGCTGATCCCCGACATCGCGCTGGGCGCAGCGCTCCCGCCCTTGGTGCTGGTGATGATGCTCGGCCTGTTGGCGGAGCGCGTGGATGCGCAGTTGATCGTGATCCTCGCCATTCTGTTCGCAGCGGTCGCCATGCTTTTGAACGGGGGTCGCCCCTGGGCGCTGGCGAGCATTGTGATTGCGGCGTTCGTGGTGATTTTCCTGGATGATGTGCGCGGCGGGCGCATTATCACCCAGGAGCGCAGCTTTTTCGGCGTGTTGCGCACGCGGGTGCTGGAAGATCGCGACGATCCGACCGTGCCGCCATTGCGGGTGCTGCTGCACGGCACCACCATACATGGCGCGCAGATTGACGCGCCGACGCTTTCACGCCAGCCGCTCACTTATTACAATCCCAATACCGCGCTCGGTGAAGCGATCCTTGCTGGGTTGGCGACGGGAGACACGTCATCGCTGGCGCTGATCGGGCTGGGGGCCGGTTCAACCGCGTGTCTGATGCGCCCCGACGATCAGCTGACGATTTATGAGATTGACCCCGCGGTGGTGCGACTTTCAGCTCTGCCGGGCGGCGATTTCACCTATGTACCGCAATGCATGCCGCATTCGCATGTCGAATTGGGCGATGCGCGCTTGCGTATCGGCGATGCGCCGGATGGGGCGTACGATGTGATTGTCGTCGATGCATTCAGCTCCGATGCGATCCCGGCGCACTTGCTGACGCGCGAGGCCATCGCGCTTTATCTGCGCAAGACCAGCGCGCGCGGCATTGTCGTGCTGCACTTGTCCAACCGCAATCTGGCGCTGGTGTCGGAAGCAGCGCGCGTGGCGCGCGACCTGAATGCGCCGACGCTCTATCGCATCAGCGACCGCAGCAGCACGCCGCATGCACGCATGTTTGGCGGCCTGCCGGCGAGCGTGATGATCGTGGCGCGTTCGCCGGAAACGCTGGCGGTGCTGCCGCTTGCTTCGCAATGGCGCATCATTGCGGCGCCGCCGGGGCCAGGCTGGACCGACGACTATATCGCGCTGCCGCGCGCTTTATGGGAAAACCTCAACGGCTCTGAGGAGTGCTTGGTTTATCCGTCGGAACGCTGCGCTGGTGCACCGGCGAATTAGCGCGGGCAGGCCAATGTCGCCGTGGCTTGGGCGGCGAGACCTTCCTCGCGGCCAGTGAAACCCATGCGCTCTGTTGTCGTGGCTTTGACGCTGACGCGCGTCAGCGGCAGGCCTAGCACCTCGGCGGTGCGCGCGCGCATGGCGTCGCGATGGGGGCCGATTTTGGGGCGCTCGCAAATCAAGGTGAGATCGACATGCTCGATGCGCGCGCCGCGTTCGGTGGCGAGCTTGACGGCGTGACGCAGAAATTTTTCCGAGTCGGCGCCTTTCCATTGCGGGTCGCTTGGCGGGAAGTGTGCGCCAATATCGCCCTCGCCAAGCGCGCCGAGAATGGCGTCGACGAGGGCGTGCCAGCCGGCGTCCGCGTCGGAGTGGCCGAGCAGACCGCGATCATGGGCGATGCGCACGCCGCAAAGGGTGACGTGATCGCCTTCGCCAAAGCGATGTGCGTCGAAACCGGTCCCGACGCACGTGACCCGAGCTTGGCCCAGCATGCGCTCCAACATCTCTACATCCTCAGCGAAAGTCAGTTTCATCAACGCCAGATCGCCAGGGATCAGCCGCACATTGAGCCCGGCGGCGACGGCAACGGCGATATCGTCGGTTGGCGCAGCGTCGGCGGGTAGGGCGGCGTAAGCGGCGCGTATTGGGCCATAGCGGAACGCCTGCGGCGTCTGCACGCGCATCAGACCAGCGCGGTCAGCCTCGCCCGTGACGCGGCCTGCGCCATCCACACGCCGCAGCGAATCCGCCAGG
This sequence comes from Hyphomonadaceae bacterium, assembly GCA_033764855.1. Classification (GTDB taxonomy): domain Bacteria; phylum Pseudomonadota; class Alphaproteobacteria; order Caulobacterales; family Aquidulcibacteraceae; genus Vitreimonas. The sequence continues at coordinate 163,278 of JANRIP010000043.1, forward strand.
GGCAAGGCGGGAGCTGCGCCATCGGCGCCCGCCGCGATCTCAGCGCACAGATGTTGAATGATGTTCGCCGTGAGGCCGGGCCGAGCAGCGTCATGGATCAGGACGACATCCGGCGCCGCAGCTGCGAGCGCATCGAGACCGGCGCGGACCGAAGCCGTGCGGGTTTCGCCGCCGGGAACCGCGTTTGCGGGCGGACCGCCAGCCACGACCTCATCAAACAGGTTTTGGTGGTCCGAGGAGATGGCCGTCACTAGAGGCCCGAGGCCCGCAGCCGCCATGGTCTCAAGCGACCAAAGCAGCACAGGCTTGCCGTCAAGGGGCCGATATTGCTTGGGAAGCCCGGCGCCGGCGCGCTCACCCCGACCTGCCGCCACGACAAGGCCTGCGACTTTCATGTTCGACCTGAAAAAATTTGCTGCACCGCAACACAATCCTCTGGCGCCCGCTTTTTAGGCGCCATAGGCTGGCGTTGGGAAGGCGGAGTATGAAGGTCGGTTTGGACCAATTTCCAGCACTTGTCTCGCTCGCGCCAATGGCGGGCGTGACGGACATTCCGTTTCGCCTGCAAGTCAAAGCCTTTGGCGGGCGCTATTGCGTCTCTGAGATGGTGGCGTCTGACGCGCTCTCCCGCGAGCGCCGCGATATGGTCAGACGCGCCGCGGGCGCCGGCCGGCTCTCGCCGCTTGTAATCCAGCTGGCCGGGCGCGAAGCGCGCTGGATGCAAGTCGGCGCGAAACTGGCGGAAGACGCCGGCGCTGACGTTGTCGACATCAATATGGGTTGCCCGGCCAAGAGCGTGACCAACGGGTTGTCCGGTTCGGCATTGATGCGTGAGCCGGATCGTGCGCTTGCGCTGATCGAGGCGACGGTAAAGGTCACTTCGCTGCCGGTGACCTTGAAAATGCGGCTTGGCTGGGACGCAGCGTCGCTCAACGCGGCGGACCTCGCGAAGCGCGCCGAAGCCGCCGGCGCGCGCACGATCGTGGTGCACGGGCGCACGCGCTGTCAGTTCTTCAGCGGCGCGGCCGATTGGAGCGCGATCGGCGATGTAGTGCGCGCGGTGAAGATTCCGGTGATCGCCAATGGTGATATCGCGACCGCCGCCGATGCGCGGCGCGCCATGGCGCTTTCCGGTGCGGCCGGCGTGATGATTGGGCGCGCCGCACAAGGCAAGCCTTGGCTTCCCGGCGCGATTGAGCGCGCCTTGCGGGAAGGGGGCGATGAACAGGCGCCGGATGTGAGCGCCCTGCTCGATAGTCTGCTCGCGCTTTATGAGGAGACACTCTCCTTCTATGGCGCGCAGCTCGGCCTGCGCGTGGCGCGCAAGCACATTGCTTGGACCATAGACGCTGTGTTCGGTGAAAGTGCGCGGCTGCGGCGCAAAGCGATCTGCACGCTTACAGATACGAATGCGGTGCGCCGCGCCCTGCTCGACCTGTTTGAAGGGTGCGAGGGGAGGGTGGCGGCGTGAGCCGTATCATCACCCCCCCCCGACCAACGCGACCGCCGACCCCGGATGCGGAGCGCTGGCTTGAAGCATTGCCCGCGCCTGTTTTGGGTCTCGATCAGGGTTTGCGCATTCGCTTTGTGAACGCCGCCGCCGCGGAATTGCTGGCGGGCGGCGGTTTGTTGGGGCGGCGGCTGGATGAGGTGTTTGGCGCGAACTCGCCGCTGGTCACGCTGGTGCAGCGCGCGTTCGCGGCCGATACGCGCATGGCGGAAGCCGACGTGCCGGTATCGGTGCGCGACACCTCGCTTGGGCGCATGGCTGTGGCTGCGGCGCCCGTGGGCGATAATGGCTATCTCGCTCTGGTGCTGACCCCAATTCCACGTCCTCGCGCGCAAACGCCGGCCGGGCCGCACTCAGCGGCGCGCACTCTGGCGCATGAGGTGCGCAACCCGCTCGCCGGCATACGCGCCGCCGCGCAATTGATTGGCCGTGCTGGAGATGCAGAGACCTCCGAACTGGCGCAGTTGATCTGCGATGAAGTTGATCGTGTGAACCGGCTGACTGAGCGAATCGATCCACTGGGCGCGATGCATGCATCCAAGTTCAATGAGGTGAACGTGCACGAGGCGCTCGGGCGGGTGCGTCAATTGCTGCGATCGAGCGCCCCCAAGGTGAAACTGCGCGAACGCTACGATCCGAGTTTGCCACCGCTGCAGGGCGATTTGGATCAATTGATCCAGGCGTTTTTGAACATCGCCAAAAACGCCGTTGAGGCCGTCGGCGACCGCGAAGATGCGGAGGTTACGTTCGTGACGGCATACCGGCCGGGCGTGCGCATGAAGACTGGTCCGAGCCGCGAGGCGCGGGCCCAGCTCGAAGTGCAAATTATCGATAATGGCCCAGGTTTCGCGCCGGAAGTGGCCGACCACATGTTTGAAGCGTTTGCGACCACGAAGGCCGGCGGCATGGGGCTTGGCCTCACGGTCGCGGCTGAAGTGGTGGCGCGCCATGGCGGGCATATCGAAGCTGAAAGCATGCCCGGGCGCACTGTTTTTCATATCCTCTTGCCGATCCAACCTGAGGGCGACAACACATGACCACTATCCTGCTCGCCGATGACGATTCATCGCTTCGTTTCGTGCTGTCACAGGCGCTGACGAAGGAAGGTTACACGGTCCGCGCCACGGGCAGCGCGCCAACTTTGGCCAAGTGGGTGCGCGACGGCGAAGGCGATCTGGTGCTGAGCGACGTCTATCTCGGCGAAGACTGTGTGTTCGACACGCTGCCGACGCTACGCGCGGCGCGGCCGAACTTGCCGGTCATCACGATGAGCGCGCAATCGACCGTCGCCACAGCGCTCAGCGCCAATAGCGCGGGCGCCTATGATTATCTGGCCAAGCCGTTCGATCTCGACGCGTTGCTGGTCACTGTGCGCCGCGCGCTGACTGGCGCGCCGGATGCACAATCCCGCGCGCAGGCCAACAAGGCGGAAAAAGAAGAGAAGCTGCCGCTGATCGGGCGCTCGCCCGCCATGCAGGAAGCGTATCGCATCATTGCGCGCGTCGCTGGCGGCGATCTGACTGTGGTGATTGAAGGCGAAACCGGCGCAGGCAAGGGCCGCGTCGCGCGCGCTTTGCATGATCATGGCCGCCGCAGCCGTGGACCGTTCTTGGCCTATAGCTTGGCCGGCGCGGCGCCAGCGCAGCTGGAAGCCGAACTAGGCGCCAAGCTCGCCGCCGCGAATGGGGGCACGCTGTTCTTGGAAGATGTGGATGGCGCGCCGCTCGAGACGCAGACGCGTTTGGTCGCGCTGTTGCAGAGCAATGAAAACGCCGACGTGCGCTTGATCGCGGCGGTGCAGCGTCCGCTCGATGCGCTGGTGCGCAGCGGGGCGTTCCGTCAGGACTTGTTCTACCGCTTGAACGTCGTTTCCATTCGCGTGCCCCCGTTGCGCGATCGCTTGGAAGACGTGCCGGATCTGGCGCGCGCTTTCATGCTGCGCGCCAAGCGCGAAGGGCTAGGCGACAAATCGCTCAACGCCGCCGCGATCGAGCGGCTGAAGGCGCATGACTGGCCGGGCAATGTGCGCGAACTGGAAAACCTGCTGAAGCGCCTGATCAGTCTAACGCCAGCCGCCGTCATCAACGCCGCTGACATTGACCGCGAACTGGTCGCCGCGCCGCGTGAGCCGGGCGCGACCGCCGATCCGGACTTTGAAGAGGCGATGTCCAAGCGGCTGATCAGCGTGTTCGCCGCCTCCAGCCCCGACCTGCCGCCGCCGGGCCTCTATGACCGGGTGCTGGCCGAAGTGGAGCGCCCGCTCATCCGCCATGCGTTGAAGGCCACCAAGGGGAACCAAATTCGCGCTGCGGCGGTGCTGGGCATCAATCGAAACACCCTGCGCAAGAAGATTCAGACCCTCGGACTCGCGACTGGGCGTGGCGATTGACGCCGCTGTGATATGGCGCCAACACATGTTGCCTTCGAGCAACATGGGACCCCCCGACCATGGCGCAGCTCAGCGCGAGCGAGCCCATACAGGCTTCAATCCGGCTCGACCGGAGATATAGCCGCAGCGCCATCGGCTTTGGCGCAGGGTTCGCCATCGCGGCCGCGCTGACGGCTGCGGCGACGCTGTTTGCGCTGACATCTTCCGGCGCCGCCGAACCTTCGCCGCTGGCCGGCGGATTGTTGGGCGTGAGCCTCGCCATCTCGGCGGTTCTGGCGGGCATTATCGTTTTCCGCATCGTGCGCATCGCCCGCGCCTGGGCCGCTTCGGCGACGGGCGCCCGTCTGCATATGCGGTTCGTGGCGCTGTTCAGCCTCGCGGCCTTGGCGCCGGCTGTGATTGTGGCCGCGTTTCTGGGCTTCACCTTCAGCCAGGGGCTGGAGCGCTGGTTTAGCCAGCGCGTGGAAACCACGATTGAAAGCGCCGCCGATGTTGGGCGCGCTTATGTCAATCTCGCGTCCGGCAATCTGGGCGATGAAGTGCAAGCGATGGCGGAGGACTTGAACCTCGCCGAGCGCGGCCTCACCGACGATCATTCGCGCTATCAAGCTTTCCTCGCCGCGCAGGCTGCGCGCCGCCTGCTCTCATCGGCTTATGTGATCACGCGGGAAGGGGACATTCTGGCGCGCGCGGAGGAGGTGGGGGCCCCGCCCTACGCGCTTCCTTCGCAGCAAGCTTATGACACCGCCGATCAAGGCGATGTGTCCGTGCGCTTCGATCAGACCGAAGATCGTATTCGGGCGCTCTACCGCCTCACCGCCTATGACAACGCCTATTTGGCGGTGACGCGTGCGGTCGAGCCAGGTTTGGTGGCGCGGCTGCGCACATTCGAGCAGTCAGTGGAGGATTATCGCAACGTCCAACAAAGCCGCGGCGCGCTGGGCGCGTTGTTTGGCGTGGCCTATTTCTCCACCGCGCTCTTGGTGCTGCTGGGCGCCATGTGGGTGGGGCTCTCCAGCGCAACGCGTGTGGCCGAACCGATTGGCCGCCTGGCCGATGCGGCGCGGCGCGTGGCCTCGGGCGATTTAAAAACGCGTGTGGCCGTGGGTGAAGAGCGCGACGAGATCGATGCGCTGGCCCTGGGCTTTAATCGTATGACCGCGCAGCTCGAGGCGCAACGCAAGGATTTGGTGAAGGCGCAGGAAGACGCTGAGACGCGCAGCCGCTTCATCGAGGCGGTGTTGGGCGGGGTCAGCGCCGGCGTGATTGGCCTCGACCGCGATGGGCGTATCGTCGCCGCTAACAGTTCGGCGGCGCAGCTGCTGGGCTTTGGCGATGCGCCGTTGGCGGGCCGGCGCGTCATCGATGTGGCCCCCGAATTCGCTGACTTGCTGAACCAGGCAGCGCCCCAGGGAGAGACGCCGCCCCAGCGCGTCGATGTGGTGCGCGAGGGATTTTCCGCCAATCTCAGTGTGCGCATGAGTCCAGATGCGGAAGGCGGCTTGGTGCTCACCTTCGACGACATGACCAAGCTTATCTCCGCGCAACGCCAGGAAGCGTGGAAGGATGTGGCGCGACGCATCGCGCACGAAATCAAAAATCCGCTGACGCCGATCCAGCTCTCTGCGGAGCGGCTGCGCCGCAAGTACGCCGCTGAGATTACCTCCGATCCCGAAACCTTCCTCAAATGCACCGACACGATCCTGCGTCAGGTCGCCGATATTGGGCGCATGGTGGATGAATTCTCCTCCTTCGCGCGCATGCCGACGCCTAAAATGCATTTCTCCGACATGGCCGACATTGCGCGCCAAGTTGTGTTTGGACAGCGGCTCTCCTTCGCCGACGTGCGGTTTGAAGCGGAGGGTGTTGAGAAGCCGATTGGGCTCGTATGCGATGGCCGCTTAATCGGCCAGGCGCTCACCAATCTTGTGAAGAACGCGGCCGAAAGCGTGCAAGCGCGACGCGCGCGCGATGGCGAGCCGAAAGACGGTTTTGTAACTTTGCGGCTGCGCGATCTGGAGTATGGCGTGCAGTTCGAAGTAATCGATAACGGGCTCGGCTTTCCCGCCGCGGACCGGCATCGCCTGATTGAACCCTATGTCACCACGCGCACCAAAGGTTCGGGCCTCGGCTTGGCGATCGTGGCGCGTGTGATTGAAGACCATGGGGGCTTGATCGAACTCGACGACGCGCCAGGCCCCGCGCCGGGCGCGGTGGTTCGCTTCGTGCTGCCAAAGGGTCTGGAGGAAACCGTGGAAGCCACCGTAGAACACGGCCAAGGAGCGCATTGATGGCGTCAGATATTCTGATCATCGACGATGAAGCCGATATCCGCGAATTGGTGTCCGGCATTCTGCAAGATGACGGCCATCAGGTGCGCGTCGCGCGCGACAGTGACGAGGCGCTTGAAGCCATGCGCCGGCGTCGCCCCTCTCTGGTGGTCCTGGATATTTGGCTGCAGGGGAGCCGCATAGACGGGCTCGACCTGCTCACCATGTTCAAGGAAATCGACGCCGACATGCCGGTGGTTGTGATCTCCGGCCATGGCACGATCGAAACCGCCGTCGCGGCTATTCGCAAAGGCGCTTACGATTTCGTGGAGAAGCCCTTCACGGCAGACCGGCTGCTGCTGGTGATCGAACGCGCCTTGGAGACGGCGCGACTGAAGCGGGAAAATTCTACCCTCAAGTTACGCTCGGCCATGAGCGACGAGTTGATCGGTTCGTCCGCGGTGATGGCGGCGCTGCGCAGCTCGATCGATCGCGTGGCGCAAACCAATTCGCGGGTGCTGATCGCTGGCCCGGCGGGTTCCGGTAAGGAATTGATCGCCCGGCTCCTGCACGAGCGCAGCCCGCGCAGCGCCGGTCCGTTCGTCGCCATCAACGCCGCCTCGATCGCGCCTGAGCGCATGGAAAGCGAGATTTTCGGCGAAGACGGCGAAGATGGCCGGCCGAAGAAAATTGGCGTGTTCGAACAAGCGCATGCAGGCACGCTCTTCCTCGACGAAGTCGGCGACATGCCGCTGGAGACGCAGTCTAAAATACTGCGCGTGCTGGTGGATCAGCGTTTCCGCCGCCTGGGTGGTTCGACCGACGTGCAAGTGAATGTGCGTGTTGTCTCCTCGGCATCGCGAGATCTGCGGGTCGACATTGAACAGGGCCGCTTCCGCGAAGACTTGTTTCATCGCCTCAACGTCGTGCCGTTGCGCGCGCCGAGCTTGGCCGAGCGGCGCGAAGATATACCGGAGCTGGCGGGCTATTTCGTGGGCCGTCTGGCCGGCATGTCCGGCGTGAATGCGCGCCCCATCGGTGAGGACACGCTGGCGGCGCTGCAGGCTGCGGATTGGCCGGGCAATGTGCGCCAGCTGCGCAATGTGATCGAACGAATCCTGATCCTGGCTTCCGGCGATCCGAACACGCCTGTCACTGTGGACTCGCTGCCCCCGGAAGCATGGCCCTCGGCGGGCTTCAACAAGCGCGATGGTCTGCAGGATGTGATCGGCCTTTCCTTGCGCGATGCGCGCGAGCGATTTGAGCGGGAATATCTCAACGTTCAAATCACGCGCTTCGGCGGCAACATTTCCCGCACCGCCACCTTCATCGGCATGGAGCGCTCAGCTTTGCATCGGAAGTTGAAGTCGCTCGGCGTCGAAGCGCCAGGACGGGGACAAGAAGCGGAATGAGCATCGCTTATGTGAACGGCGCCTATGTGCCTCTTGGCGAGGCTGGCGTTCACATTGAGGATCGCGGCTTTCAGTTTGGCGACGCCATCTATGAAGTGTGGGGCGTGCGCAGTGGGCGCCTGTTCGATACCGACGGCCATCTGGCGCGGCTGCATCGTTCTTTAAACGAGCTGCGCATCCGCGCGCCTATGACCGATAGCGCTTTGATGGCGGTGGTGCGGGAAACGCAGCGGCGCAATCGCGTGCGTGATGGGCTGATCTATCTGCAGATCAGCCGAGGGGCTGCGCCGCGCGACCATGTGTTTCCGCCAGCTCATGTGCAGCCCACGCTTGTCATCACCGCCAAGCGGATGAATCCGGCAGTCCTGGACGCACGGGCGCGCTATGGCGTGAAGGTCATCACGGTTCCGGAAGTCCGTTGGGCGCGGCGCGACATCAAATCAGTCAATCTGTTGCCTAATGTGCTGGCGCGGCAGCAGGCGTCGGAGGTTGGCGCGTTCGAGGCCTGGTTCGTGGAGGCCGATGGAAGCGTCACGGAAGGAACATCCAGCAATGCCTGGATTGTCGATGCCGAGGGATGCATCCGAACGCGCGCACTCTCGAATCAGATCCTGCATGGCGTCACCCGCGCGGCGCTGATGCGGATTGCGGCGGAGCGGCAGATGCGCCTTGCGGAAGCACCGTTCAGCGTGGCCGAGGCCAAGGCCGCGCGCGAGGCGTTCATCAGTTCCGCCACAAACCCCGCCGTGGCGGTTGTTTCCATTGATGGCGTGCCAATTGGCGATGGCCGCCCTGGGCCCGTCGCGCAGGCGCTGCGTGCCGCATATTTTGGCGCCGCCTAAACCAAAGCCGGGTCCCGGTTGGCGCCGCCACGCCCGCCCCCTATAGCTTGCCTGGCAGCCGCGCATCCGACGCGGCGCTATAAAACTCGAGCATGAGGGGCTCCCCCATGGATAAGAAACAGAATTTGCAGGACACGTTCCTGAACGCTGTCCGCAAAGCCAAGACGCCGTTGACGATCTTCCTCGTCAATGGCGTGAAACTTCAGGGCGTTGTGACCTGGTTCGACAATTTCTGTGTGCTGCTGCGCCGCGACGGCCAGGCGCAGCTGGTCTACAAGCACGCGATCTCGACGATCATGCCCGGCGCTCCGGTGCAATTGTACGAAATCGACAAGGCGGCAGATGAAGCCGACGCCTGACACGGCGACACCTTCGAACAAGCTACGCGCCATAGTGCTTCGCCCGCTCGTGGGCGAAGCAATGGCGCGCAACTATGGCCCCAGGCTTGAGGAAGCTGCTGGGCTTGCTGTGGCGCTCGATCTCGATGTCGCCGCCAGCGAGGCCGCGCCGGTGCGCGACATCAGCCCGCGTACATTCTTTGGCTCTGGGCGCGTAGAGAAGCTGAAGCAGCAGGCCGAGGACTTGGAAGCGAGCGTCATCGTCGTGGACGCGGCGCTCTCGCCGGTGCAGCAGCGCAATCTAGAGCGCGATATCGGCGCCAAGGTGATCGACCGCACGGGCCTCATCCTCGAAATCTTCGGTCTGCGCGCGCACACCAAGGAAGGCCGGCTGCAAGTGGAGCTGGCGCGCCAGCAATATGAGCGCTCACGTCTGGTGCGGACCTGGACCCACTTGGAGCGCCAGCGCGGTGGCCTCGGCAAAACTGGCGGCCCTGGCGAAACCCAGATCGAATTGGATCGCCGCCAGATCGCCGACCGCATCGTACGCTTGAAGCGTGATTTAGAGGACGTGCGCCGCACCCGCGCTTTGCAGCGCAGGCGCCGCGCACGCGCCGGCCTGCCCGCCGTGGTGCTGGTGGGCTATACCAACGCCGGCAAATCCTCGCTGTTCAATCGGCTGACGCAGGCGGGCGTCTTGGCGAAGGACATGCCGTTCGCCACCCTCGATCCGACCGCGCGGCTGGTGAAGCTGCCGAGCGGGCGGCGTGTGGTAATGAGCGATACGGTCGGGTTTATCTCCGACCTGCCCACGGAGCTGGTGGCGGCGTTTCGCGCCACGCTGGAAGCTGTCAGCGAAGCCGATCTGCTGATCCATGTGCGCGACATTGCTCATCCTGAGAGCGAAGCGCAGCGCGCGGATGTGCTGTCCGTGCTTGGCCAGCTCACCAAGGAGTCTGGCAAGTCGCCGCCGCTGATCGAGGCTTGGAATAAGATCGACTTGCTTGATGCGGCCACGCGCGAAGCGCGTCTGCGCCGCGCGAAGGCGCTGGAAGAAGGCGTGCTGGGCCCTGTTGCGATATCCGCGACGAGCGGGGAGGGCGTGGATGCGCTGTTGCAGGCGATCGACCGCGCCGCTTTCTCCGCGACGCGCATCGTGACGCTGACGCTCGAACCTGGCGATGGCCGCACGCGTGCGCGCATCGCCGCTGCGGGACGCATTCTGGAAGAAACCGCGGATGACGCCGGCGCGCTCACCATTACTGCGGAGCTGACCGTGGAAGACGCCGCCCGCTTCGCTCCGATCGACCCCCTGCCCGAAGAATTGCGCCCGGCGGCGGAGTAGGGGAGCGCCCTCTTCCTGGTTCAGCGCTTTAAACGCTCCACTAAATCCGCGGCGAATGTGCTCAGCGTATCATCGCGCGCGCCCATAATGATGATGCGGTCGCCCGGTTCGGCCAGTTCGACCAGCTTGTCGCCGCAGGCGCCGCGTTCGGCGAAGGCGAGCGCTTGGCGGCTTTTGCGACGCACGCCCGCGACAATGTCTTCGCTGCTGACTTCGCGATTGACGGTGCCGCCATAATAGACCGGGTCGGGCATGATCAGGACGTCGTCATCGCCCATTTGCTCGGCGAAGCAGTCGATGAAGGCGTCGCGCATGAGCTTGAGCGGTCCAAAGCCGTGCGGTTGAAACATGAGCAGCAGCCGGCCAGGGAAGGCGTGCAGCGTTTGCAGCGTGGCGGTGATCTTGTCGGGGTTGTGCGCGAAATCGTCGATCACTGTAACGCCGCCGACCTCGCCAACAAGCTCCATACGACGCTTGAGCCCCGTAAAGCCGGCCAGCGCGCTGGACGCTTCGTGCAGGGACAGGCCACACGCACGCGCCGCCGACAGTGCAGCCAGCGCGTTGGCGATATTGTGCGCACCAGGAACGCCAAGGCGTACTTGGGCGGTCGCGGCATTGTCCTTCTCGCGCGCGGTGAAGGCGACGCTGGTGGGCGCCAGTTCGATGTTTTCGGCGATCAAGTCAGCGTTAGGATTCGAGAGGCTGAAGCTGCGAACCTTGCCGCGCGGCAGCGCGGCGGCCATGGCGGCGGTTTCGTTATTGTCGAGATTGAGCACGGCGGTTTGGGCGCGGTCGAGAAAGCCGCGAAACAGCGCACGCAGCTTGTCCATGTCCATATGGTCGAGCGCCATATTGTTCAGCACGGCCACGCGCGGATTGTAGCGGGCGATTGAGCCGTCGCTCTCATCCACCTCGCTGACGAACAGCCCGCTCTTGCCGACCAGCGCGCTGGCGAACAAGGCGTCTGGCGTGGCGAAGTTCTTCATCACGGCGCCGTTCATCACCGTGGGATCGCGGAAGGCTTGGTGCAGCAGCCAGCCAATCATGCCGGTTGTGGTGGACTTGCCACTGGTGCCGGCGACGCCAATGGAGAACGGCGCGGCGTTGAACAACTCGGCCAGCAATTCGGGCCGCTTCATGTCGCGCGCGCCTAGGCGGTGCGCGGCGACGACGTCAGGCACACTGTCTTCCACCGCGGCTGAGCGCACCAGGATTTGGCTGGCGCTGGTGAGGCCGCTGCCATCCTGCGGAAAGAGCTCAATCCCTTGAGCGCGGATGAAATCGAACTTGGCGCTGATGCGGCCTTGATCGAGCGAGCGGTCCGAGCCGGCGACGGTCTCGCCATTGCCGCGCAGGATCAGCGCCAAGGGCAGCATGCCGCTGCCGCCTATGCCGCATAGGAAATAGGATTTGGCCGGACTCATCGGCTCCGGTTATGACGGTTTTCGAAATGGCAGGCAAAGCGTTGAGGATTGGCGTTGTGGCGCCCGGCACGCGCATCGAGCCAGTTTTGGCTGAGCGCGTGAAAGCGTTCGCGGCCGATGCGTTTCTCGATCGCGCGCCGGAGATCGTTTTTCATCCGCAATGCTTTCTGAGCGCCGGGCATTTCGCCGGCGATGACGAAGCGCGAGCTGCCGCGTTTCTGGATTATTCCAACGATCCAAACTTTGGCGCGATTTGGTTCGCGCGCGGCGGCTATGGCGCCTGTCGGATTGCTGAAACCATTCTGGGCGGGCTCGAGCCGACCGCGCGGCTCAAAACTTATCTCGGCTATAGCGATGGCGGCGCTCTATTGGCTGGGTTGTACGCCAAAGGCTTCGCCCAAGTCGCGCATGGGCCGATGCCCGTGGACATCATCCGCGAAGGCGGCGAGGCGGCGCTGCGGCGGGCGCTCGCGTTCTTGATCGAGCGCGCGCCCGAAGCGCTGGAGCTGACTGTATCGCCAGAGACCAAGACGGCGGCGTTCAACATCATGATCCTCTCATCGATCCTGGGCACGCCGCTGGAGCCGGATCTGAGCAATCACGTGCTGATGCTAGAGGAGGTGGGTGAGTATCTGTATCGCATCGACCGCGCCCTCTTCCACATCACCTCCTCGCCCCGCATCCGCAAGGTGAGGGGGATCAAGCTGGGGCGCGTGAGCGATACGCCGGAGAATGATAAGCCGTTCGGCGCTGATGAAGAAGCGATCGTCCGCTATTGGTGCAAGCGCGCGGATATTCCTTATTTGGGGCGCGCGGATATTGGCCACGATATTGATAATCGCGTCGTGCCGTTTGGCGTGCTGGGACGCTAAAGTGGCCCCGATTATTGTGCGCCGGTTAAAGTCACATCCTCTGTCATTTCCATCGCGCGCAAAGTAAGTTGGGCCGTGCCCAGGGGTAGCGGCATGGAGGCGCGCACGGGCGGGGCGAAGCGTTCGCCCTCGATCAGCGCGAACCAGACGCTGCCGGGCGGCGGCGGGTCGCGATAGCCTTGGTCAGTCGGCGCAAAGCCCGCGACGGGGAAATAGCGCACGCGGCAGCGCAGGGCGGGGCCCATATAAGCGCCGCTTTCAAACTCGTGCTGTTCGCCGCCGCGCACTTCGAGGCGATAGAGCCAGCGCCCGTCAAAGGTCATGTAGTCGCCCTGGCAGCGACGCGTGGCGCCAACATCATTGGCCATGGCGATGAGCGACGATAATGGATCGCGCGCGGCGCGCTTTTGCGCATCGCTGGCGGGCGGCGTACCCCAGCCATCGGGATAGAGCGGGCTGATGCTGGCCTGCACCGTGGCGCTCGTCGGGCGCATGTTTATGTGCCGGTGCACATTGTCGTAAAAGTGTTCAAGCGAGTAACGCTCCCAGCGCACCGAGCCGTCATCGATCTCGCCTTCCGCGGCGACCTCGATCTGGGTGCGCAGGAACAAAGCGGCGATGCCGCCGCTGCGCACCGTGCCGCTGGCGGAGTAAGCGCCATCTTCCTGCAGCTCAATGTCCAGCCGCGCGCCGCCGACGCTAATGAGGCCCCAGGCCGAGCCAGCATAATCCAACGAGAACCGTTGGGTTTCGGCGTGAGCCGGCGCGAGCAGGGCGAGGCACCAGGCGAGGGCGACAGCAAAGAGGCGCAAAGCGAGTGAATCCTTCTGGATTGGTAATTTAGCGCGCGCGGCGCGTCCGCCAATGGCGCGTGTCAGGCGCTGCGCTCAGTCCGCTTGGCCTCTAGCCAAAGCGCTTCCATTTCGTCCAGCGGCTGGGGACCAGTTCGGCCTTGCTCGGCCAAGCGGCGTTCAATGTACTGGAAACGGCGGGTGAATTTGGAGTTGGCGCGCCGCAGCGCCTCTTCCGGGTCCACGTTCAGCTTGCGCGCGAGGTTGGCCATTACGAACAGGATGTCTCCCATCTCCTCGGCCACGTGCGCCTGATCGCCGGACTCGCTGGCCTCCTTCAGCTCGGCCAGTTCCTCATCGAGTTTGGCCAAAACCTCGTCAGCGCTGGGCCAATCGAAATTGATGCGCGCAGCGCGCTTGGTGAGCTTCTCGGCGCGCACCAGCGCCGGCAGCGCCATGGGCACGTCATCGAGGAGGGAGGCGCCAAGACCCATATCAGCGCGCTTCTTGGCGCGCTGTTCGGCCTTCAGTGTTTCCCACGCAGCGGTTTGCTCAGCGGCCGTGCGCTCAATCTTCTCGCTGAACACGTGCGGATGGCGTTCGATCATCTTGGCGGCGAGCGCGTTGGCGACATCCGCGAAATCGAACGCGCCTTGCTCCTCGGCCATGCGGGCGTGGAAGACGACCTGGAAGAGGAGGTCGCCCAACTCCTCCTTGAGGCCGGCGAGATCGGCGCGTTCGATCGCGTCGGCCACCTCATAGGCTTCCTCGATCGTGTACGGCGCGATGGTGGCGAAGCTCTGCTCGATATCCCACGGGCAGCCGCGCTCTCGGTCGCGAAGACGCGCCATCACGTCGAGGATGGCGCGGGTGGCGGCGCCATATCGCGCTGGGTCTACGCTCTTTTCGTCCCTCTTTTCAGTAGTTTGAGCGGACATACATATCTCGCATAAGATAGATTATGGGAAGCGATAGATCGACTCAGATGGGCAGATCAACGCGCCAGCCATCGTAAGCCGGTTCGACGCCCGCCGGCAGCCTCGCCTTCAGCGCGTTGTAATCCAGGTCGATGTGCATGTTGGTCAGGACGGCGTGCTTGGGCCGGAGCGCCGCGATCCATTCGAGGCTCCGCTCCACATGGGCGTGAGTCGGATGCGGCTTGTCGCGCAATGCATCCACCACCCAAAGCGATAGGCCGGCGAGGGCGCTGAACGAAGCGGGCGGCATCGACACGACATCATTGGAATAGGCGGCTGTCCCGATGCGGAAGCCCAGCGAGCGGGAGAAGCCATGATCCTGCTCGAGCGGCAGGATTTCGAGCGGACCGCCCGGCCCCTCGATCGTCACCGGCACAAGCGGCGCCAAGCGCCCTGCTTCGCGTGCAATGGCCGGATAACCGCCCTTGGACTCGAACGTGTAGCCGAAGCGCTTGGAGAAGGTGCGATGCGTGACCTCATCCATCCAGATCGGCAGCGTGCGGCGCTGCTTGATGAAGAAGGCGCGGATGTCGTCAAAGCCATTGGTTTGGTCAGCGTGATCGTGGCTGATGAAGATCGCGTCCAAATGCGATGGCCGCGCCTTGGCGAGTTGCAGCCGCAGATCCGGGCTGGTGTCGAGCAGCACCGTGGTCGACTCTTCCGGCCGTCCGGCCTCGCCGCTCCACTTCTGCAAGAGCACGCTGCAGCGCGAACGCTGGTTCCTCGGCTCGTTGGGATCGCACGCGCCCCAATCGCCATCCGCGCGCGGCACGCCGCCAGATGAACCGCAGCCCAGAATAGTGAAGCGCAGCGTTCCCATTAGCTTGGCCGCCTCACATCAGGAAAGACGCGGAAGAAGTTGTCGGCGAGCAGGGCCGCCCCCTCCTCCTCGTCCCACCCCTTCAGCTTGCAGAGATAGAGCTGCACGTCCGCGACATGCGCGGGTTCGCAGCGTTGGCCGCGATGCGGCACGGGCGCGAGATATGGGCAGTCGGTCTCGACGATAATGCGGTCGTCCGGCGTCTCCATCGCCACGGCGCGCACATCATTGGCGTTCTTGAACGTCAGAATGCCGGAGAAGGAAATGTAAGCGCCAAGCTTGAGTGCGCGGCGCGCGAGTTCAGCCCCGCTCGTATAGCAGTGCAGCAGGATGCGAAGAGGGCCCCTGCCCGCCTCCTCCTCCAGCAAGTCCCCCATCAGCTGGTCGGCTTCGCGGGTGTGGATGATCAGGGTCTTGCCGAGCGTGCGCGCCGCTTCCGCGTGTGCGCGATAGACCTTCACCTGATCCTCCAACGGGCTGAAGCCATAATGCTGGTCGAGCCCGGTTTCGCCGACGCCAACCACTTTAGGGTGTCTCCCCAGCTCGATCAGCTTGGCTGCAGTCAGATCGAGGTGATCCTTCGCATAATGCGGATGTGCGCCGACGCTGGCGTAAATGTCGTCATGCGCTTCGGCGATGGCGATAACTTCGGGGAAATTCTCGATGCGGTCGCAAATGGTGATCATGCGCCGGACGCCGGCATCTCTGGCGCGCACGATGACCGCTTCGCGGTCTTTGGCGAAGCTGCCATGGTGCAAATTGACGTGGCTATCGATCAGCAGGGTCATCTTCGAGCGGCCGCCGCTTTTTCGAGAATGCCGATCGCGCGCGCGAGCGCGTGGCGCGGGTCCATGTCGAGGTCTTCGGCTTCGTGGCGGAGCTGTTCGAGCGAGGACCAAGCCTCCGCCCACGGTTCGCTCCGTTTCTCCACGCCCGCCGCGCGCGCCCATTCGCCGGCTAGCTCCATCACAGCGGCGAAGCGCTCGAACGGCTCGCCGGCGAGACGCTCGTAAAGCGGCATGACCACGGCGCGCGCATCGCCGCGCTCAAGCGATTGCAGCGTGTCGGCAACGCTAGCTCCTGCGGCGCTAACGCCTTGCGCGGCGAGCGCAATGGCGCGGCCCGGGCGGCCTTTAGCCAGCGTGACGAGCGCATCGTCCGCGCTCTCACCCATGGCTTGGCGTACGGCCTCATCGCCTAGGGGCCGCATTGCGAGGCGGCGGCAGCGCGAGCGTATGGTGGCGAGCGCAGCGCCTGGTGCGTGACAGATGAGCAGCAACACAGAGCGCGCAGGCGGCTCCTCGAGTGTCTTGAGCAGCGCATTGGCGGCGTTGCGGTTGAGATCGTCCACCGCATCGACGATGGCGACGCGCATGCCGCCTTCGGCTGGCGCGAGCGAGAAGAAGCCACCGAGCTCGCGCGCGTCGTCGACGGCGATTTCGCGGCGGGGACGGCCGCGATCATTGTAACCGCGCCGCAATACGAAGAGGTCGGGATGCGATTGCGCGTTGATGCGGCGCGCGACTGTATCCTCAGGATCGAAGTCAAACGGACGCGGGCCGATGCGCTTGGCGCCGAGCGCTGCGCGCGCAAACCGATACGCCAGGGTGGCTTTACCGAGCCCTTTAGGACCGGCTAGCAGCCAAGCGTGATGGATGCGGCCGCTGGCTAGCGCATCAGCGAGTGCTTGCTCCTGCTCATCGTGGCCCACGAGCGAAAACGTCTCGCGCGGATGCGGCGTTTTCGGCTCCTGGTCCGTTTCTGGGAGTCTCTTTTCTTCTTTCACAGCCGCGCCTCGATCGCGGCGAGCGCGGCGGCGAGCACGGCGTCCTTAGCCTGGGCCGAATTGATCACGACGCAGCGTTGTGGTTCGCGTTGGGCGATGGCTAGAAACTCTGCACGAACGCGAGTGTGAAAGCTTGCGTCCTTCTTCTCGAAGCGATCTTCGCCCGCATCGGCGCCGCGCGAACGCGCGAGGCCATCTTTCGGCTCAATGTCGAGTATGAGCGTGAGATCGGGCACTGGGGCTTTAATGATGCGATTGAGATGATCCAACACGTCCGCATCGAGACCTCCGCCGGCGATCTGATAAGCGCGGGTTGAATCGAAATAGCGATCGGAGATCAGCCAGGCGCCGCGTGCGAGCGCGGGGCGCACGGTTTCGCGCAAATGATTGGCGCGCGCGGCGGCGAACAGGAGCGCTTCTTCCAGCGCGCTCCAGCGGCCCGGTTCGCCTTGCACGAGCAGTGCGCGAATGGCGTCGGCGCCCGGGGCGCCGCCCGGTTCGCGGGTGAGGACAACGTCATGCCCACGTGCGCGCAGAGCTTCGGCCAGCCCACGCGCCAGCGTCGACTTGCCTGTGCCTTCCCCGCCTTCGAGCGTGATGAAACGTCCGTCCGCCATTGACCCTATGAAGGGCCGGAGAGCGTCAGAAGCAAGCCTTCCCAGGCGCGCGCGAACCAGTTGGCGCGGCCAATATTGCGCCCGGCGACGAGCGGAAAGCGCTGAGCGGTAAAGTTCGGCCCCTCGACCACCAGATGGGCCACCACCGCGCCCTCGGTGATGGGCGGATGGATCGGGCCGTCATAGACGATGCGCGCGGTGAGGCTGTTTTGGTCACGCGCCGGCCCGCCGACGATGATGTCCTGTTGGGCCAGCAGCGGCACGGTGCGCCGCGATCCCAGCCAGACTTGCGCTTCGCCAACCTGTTGATTTGCGCTCGCGACGCGGCGCAATGAGAATTCGCTGAAGGCGGCGTTGATGAGGCGCAAGCCTTCGCTGCGGCGCTCGGCCATCGAGTTCGTGCCGTTGAAGACGATAATGCGGCGCTGGCCGTCGCGCACGGCCGAACCGATCAGGCCGTAGCCGGAATCAGCAGTGTGGCCGGTCTTGACACCGTCCGCGCCTTCGGCGGCGCCGAGCAACGGATTGCGGTTCTCTTGCGTGCGGTTGTTGTAGGTAAAGCTGCGCTGCGAATAGAGATTATAGAGCCCGGGATTGCTGGTCATCAGATGGCGCGCCAGCCGCGCCAGATCGGCGGAGCTGATGACATGCCCCTCCACCGGAAGCCCCGTCACGTTGACAAAATGGGCGCTGCGCAAACCCATTTCGCGCGCCCGCGCATTCATGCGCTGGACGAAGGCTGCTTCCGAGCCGGCAATGCCTTCAGCCAGAACGATGCCTGCGTCATTGGCTGAAACAATGATCAGCCCGCGCAGCAGATCGCCGACCGTGACTTCCGAGTTCAGATCCAGGAACATGTGCGAGCCATCGGACATGGCCCCGTGGCGCCAGGCATTCTCGCTGACGCGGAAGCGTGTGTTCATATTGATGCGGCCAGCGCGGATTTCGTCGGCGACGATCTCCACCGTCATCAGCTTCGACATTGAAGCCGGCGGCATCGGCGTTTCGCAGTCATGGCAATAGAGGATCGCGCCGGAGGCGCCGTCCATGATGGTGACGTGATGGGCGGCGCCGGCCATGGGGTCCGGCGTCTGCGCCTGGGCCGTGGCGGCAAGCGCCGCACACAGCATGGCGATCGCAGTGAGCGTACGCTTCATGGCCTCCCGCCGAATCGTCCAAGTGAACGGCTTAGAACAGAAGGCCGCGGCGGTTTTGCGTCAATGAAGCGGCGCCGTCAGCGGGCCAGGACCGCCTCGCCATAGCCCAGATCAGCAACCTGCATGCGCGCGGCCTCCGCTTCTTCGCGGCTGAGGAACGGGCCCATGCGGACCCGGAACAACTCGCCCGAGGCGGTTTGGCGCGTGTCGACATTGACCGGGCCGGCCGTGGAGACGGTTTCGCGGACGCGATGGGCGTTGGAAAGATCAGAGAAGGCGCCGATCTGGACGAAGTATCCCCCGCTCACCGGGGCCGGGGCGGCATAGGCCGGAGCAGGTGGCGCGGAGGGGGCTTCGACATATTGTTCACCGGCAGGTTCGCGGGTCAGCTGCATCGGACCAGCTTGCGGGGCGATGCCGGCGGCGACGGGCGCGGGCTGAACCGGGGCGGCGCCTTCGGCGCTCATGGGACGCGGCGCGGGGCCAAGGTAACGGACGCGGACCTGGGCCTGGCCCTGCTGTTCAAAGCCCAGCACTTCAGCCGAGCGGCGCGAGAGATCGATCAGGCGTTCGCCAATGAAGGGCCCTCGATCATTGACGCGGACGATGATTTCGCGGCCGTTCTCTAGGTTGGTGACTTGCACCAAGCTTGGGATCGGCAAGGTCGGGTGCGCGGCGGTGAGGGCTTCTTGGTCGAACACCTCCCCTGACGCCGTGCGTTGGCCGTGGAATTGCGGCCCATACCAGGAGGCGACGCCGGTTTGCTCATAGCCCGGCTCGGCGGTGGGGACGTACCAACGGCCATTAGCTTGGTAGGGCGGGCCGACGCGTTCTTGCTCAAGCCAAGCCGGACGCTCACCCTGCTCGGCCGCGACAGGTTGCGGCGCCGGGACGCTGTGTTGGGCGGGCGTGGGCGCGGCGTTGCGGCGAATGTCGATTACGGCGCTGCTAGGCGCGCGCGGCGCGCCGCCATAGCCATAAGAGTCTTCGTCGCCGCCGACGAGCGCTTGCGGTGCGGACGCCATCATCACAGGCTGCGCCCCGCCCTGCCCGGCGAACGTGATAGGCGCCGGCTGACGCTGGGCCAGTGCAGGGGCCGCGGCGCCGAGCGCGAAAACCAAAGCAGAAGCGAAAACCAGCTTGCGCATGAATAGGGCCTTCGAAGATGCGAAGGCGGCCTTATACGCGAGCGGCTGTTTAGGCCGCGTAAGCTTTCATGCTTTTTTCAGTTTAACCAATAATGGGAAATAACCATGCGCGCGCTTGCGGCGCGCCTCCGCCGCTGCTACGCGCGCCGGTTCCGGACAGGTGGCCGAGTGGTTGAAGGCAGCGGTCTTGAAAACCGCCGAACATGCAAGTGTTCCGTGGGTTCGAATCCCACCCTGTCCGCCATGATGCGCTTACGCCTCAACTGGTTCCGGGCTCATATCTGTCGTAGGTGCGGCATCGCTCCAAACACGGACGCGGCGTGGCAACAGGCGCACGCGCTGGCGCGGCGTGAGCTTGGCGGCCTCATCATGTGAGATGCGCACTTCGATTGATCCGCCCCGCTCAAGCGCGCAATCGACCCGCGCTTCTGGGCCTGCAAGAATGAGGTTGCGCACGCGCGCGCCAAGGCCCGGCCCTTCCCCGCCATCCAACGCAAATTCGTCCGGCCGGATGTAAGCACGCGCTGCGCCGCCGCTGGGATGAGCGCCAATGATCGGCGCGCCATAGCCGTCAATGACGGCGATCCCGCCTTCGATGCTGCAGGGCAATTGCACGGTATCGCCGAGGAAGTCGAACACGAAGGCGCTGGCAGGATCGTGATAAAGTTCCTCCGGTGTGCCCACCTGCTCAAGCTGACCGTCCTTCAGCACGGCGACGCGATCCGCGAGCTCAAGCGCTTCTTCTTGATCGTGGGTCACGAAGATGGTGGTGAGGCCGGTGCGCTCGTGAAGATCGCGCAACCAAGATCGCAGCTCACGGCGCACTTTGGCGTCGAGCGCGCCGAACGGTTCATCCAGCAGCAGAATTTTCGGATCGATGGCGAGTGCGCGCGCCAAAGCGACGCGCTGGCGCTGGCCGCCGGAAAGCTGGCTTGGATAGCGCCCGCCGAGATGGTCGAGCTGCACCATGGACAAAAGCTCAGCCACTCGGGCTTTGATCTGAGTGTTGCCTGGGCGCTCCTTGCGCGGCTTGGCGCGCATGCCGAAGGCCACGTTCTGCGCCACGGTCATGTGGCGGAACAGTGCATAGTGCTGAAACACAAAACCAATGCCGCGTTGGCGCACCGGTTTGACCAGCATATCCTCGCCGCGAAACGCCACCGCGCCGCTATCGGCAATCTCAAGGCCGGCGATCACGCGCAAAAGCGTAGTCTTGCCCGAGCCAGAGGGGCCGAGCAGCGCCAGGAATTCACCATCCTCAGCGAACAGTGAAACGCCCTTCAAAGCTGGGAAGCGTCCATACTGCTTTATGATGTTGGAAATTTCGAGAGACATTGTCGGCGCCTTTCATCGCAGCCGGTGGGCCGCCAGGTCGTCGGCGAATTGGGCTTCGAGCATGGATTTGACTGCAAGCGTGACTAACGCAAACAGCGACAGCAAAGACGCCATCGCGAATGCAGCTGCCGAATTGTACTCGTTGTAGAGGATCTCAATGTGCAGCGGCATAGTGGTGGTTTCGCCGCGTATGTGACCGGATACGACGGCGACCGCGCCAAACTCGCCCATGGCGCGCGCCGTGCAGAGCAAAACGCCGTACATGAGCGCCCACCTTATGTTCGGCAGAGTCACAAAGAAGAAGGTGCGCAGCGGACCGGCGCCCAGCGTTGCTGCGGCGGCTTCTTCGTCCGTTCCCTGCGCCTGCATCAATGGAATGAGTTCGCGCGCGACGAATGGAAGCGTCACCAACGTTGTGGCGAGGACGAGGCCGGTGACGGTGAAGATGATCTGGATGTTGTGTTGGTCCAACCAGGGGCCGAACCACCCATTGATGCCGTAGAGCAGGACGAAAACCAGACCGGAAATAACCGGTGAGATCGAGAACGGCAGGTCGATCAAAGTCAGCAGCGCGCTCTTGCCCCAAAATTCGAACTTGGAAACCGCCCATGCCGCGGCGATGCCGAACACCGTGTTGAGCGGGACGGCAATCCCGGCGACAAGCAGCGTGAGCTTCACCGCAGAGATGGCGTCCGGCTCGCTGATCGCAGCGAGATAGGTCTCAGTCCCCTGCCTAAACGCCTCCATGAACACGGTCACGAGCGGCATCATCAGCACGAGCGCAAAATAGAGGCAGGCAATTGCGATCAAGGCGGCGACCAGCCATGGCGGATCGCGTCGCGCGATAGAACGTCCGCTCATGCGCGCCCCCTGCGGGCCACCAGTGACTGCAGCAGGTTGAGAACCAGCAGAATCGCGAAGGCGGCGCTCAGCATGACGAGCCCAACGCCTGCGGCGCCGGCATAATCGAATTCCTCAAGCCGGATCACGATCAGGAGCGGCGCGATTTCCGAGACGTTCGGAATGTTGCCGGCGATGAAGATCACCGAGCCATACTCCCCTACCGAGCGGGCGAAGGAGAGTGAGAAACCAGCGAGCAGGGCGGGCGTGATCGCGGGCGCAACCACTTCGAAGATGGTGCGAAAACGCCCTGCGCCCAAGGTCGCGGCGGCTTCCTCGGAGTCGACGTCGAAGTCCTCGAGCACGGGTTGAATCGAACGGACGATAAAAGGGAAACCCACGAAGACTAGCGCAATCATCACGCCGAGCGGCGTGTAGGCAATGCTGATGCCGTAGGGGTCGAACAGCGCGCCTATAGCGCCGTTCGGCGCATAGATGGCGGCGAGTGAAATGCCCGCGACCGCCGTTGGCAGCGCGAACGGCAGATCAACGAAGGCGTCGAGCAACTTCTTGCCGGGGAAATCGTAGCGCACCAGGACCCAGGCGACGATGGTCCCGAATACAGCGTTGATGCATGCCGCAACGAATGAGGCGCCAAAGCTGAGCTTCAACGCATCAATGGTCCGCTCATTCGTGATCACTTGCCAGAAATGGTCGAAACCGGATTCCCAAGGGCGCAGCGCCAGCGCCGCGAGCGGCAGCAGCACGAAGAAGGATAGATAAAGCAGCGTGAAACCCAGCGCCGGACCAAGCCCCGGCAAGGCGCTATATTCTGCAAAGCGCCAGGGCTTTCGGACTAAGGCGGTTTCGGTCACGGCAGGGCTCCGGCCATCATGCGATCGAATTCTCCGGCCGGTGCGAAATGCGCGTTGTGCGCAGCCTGCCAACCGCCAAAAGTTGAATCGACGGTGATCAGTTCCAATGGCTGAAAAGAGTCGGCGAACTGGGCCATGATCGCGGCGTCGCTGGGTCTGAAGTGCCGGCGCGCGGCGACAGTTTGTGCGTCAGGCTGATACAAAAACTGCAGGTATGAATCTGCCGCCGCTTCCATGCCGTGCTTGGCGACATTGGCGTCCACCTTCGCGACCGCCGGCTCGGCAAGCACGCTCAGAGACGGCGTTATGATTTCAAATTGTCCCGGCCCGAGCTCTTCCAGTGCGAGATAGGCCTCGCTTTCCCAAGCGACCAAGACATCGCCTATCTGGCGTTGCGCGAAGGTCGTCATTGCGCCGCGTGCGCCAGTATCGAGCACAGCGACGCGGCGATAGAGATTACCCACGAAATCACGCGCGCTGGCATCGTCGCCATATGCGCGTTTGGCGTATGCCCAAGTGGCCAGATAGTTCCAGCGCGCTCCGCCTGAGGTTTTTGGATTGGGTGTGACGACGCTCACACCCTCGCGCACAAGATCTGGCCAATCAGCGATCTGCTTTGGATTGCCGCTGCGAACCATGAAGACGACGGTTGAGGTGTAGGGCGCGCTATTATTTGGAAGCCGCGCACGCCAGCCCGCCGGCAGCAAGCCGGCGTTGGCGATTGCATCAATGTCAAACGGCGTTGCGAGCGTGACCACATCAGCGCCGAGACCATCGATCACGGCGCGCGCTTGTCGGCCCGAACCGCCATGCGACATCTCAATCTTCAATTCAGGCGCGCCAGCATGCGCTTCAGCCCAACGCGCGAGAAAGACGGCGTTGATCTCATCATAAAGCTCGCGCGTGGCGTCGTAGGAGACGTTGACGAGCTGCGTACTCGCTTGGCTGGGCGCGCAACTGGCCGCGGCGCCGGCAAGCAGCACACGTCGCGTCACGCCAAAGGAACCACTCTCCGCCATCACCCCATACGTCCGCATAATCCCTACCGGGTCAATAGAGTAAGTATGCGGAAATGGGTAGCGTCACCTCAACGATGGATCGTTACGAACGGCGCGAGATTTGATCGAAGATGGCGTTGTCGGCGAAATGCGTTCGGTGCGCTTGCGCCCACGAACCGAACACTTCGTTGACAGTGAAGAGCGAAATGGCGGGGAACGTGGAACGATAGCGCTCAAGCACGGCTGCGTTGCGTGGACGGTAGTGGTTGCGCGCAGCAAGGTCTTGGCCGGCGTCGCTGTATAAGTAGCGCAAATACGCCTCAGCGACGGCGCGCGTGCCCTTGCGGTCGACGACTCGATCAACCACCGTAACACTCGGCTCAGCGAGAATGCTGGTGCTCGGATAGACAATCTGGAAGTTGTTGGCGCCGAATTCCGCCAACGCCAGATGCGCTTCATTCTCCCAAGTGATCAGCACATCACCGATGCGGCGTTGCGCGAATGTGGTGGTTGAGCCGCGCGCGCCAGTGTCCAGCACAGGGACATTTTGATAGAGCCGGCGGACAAAGGCCTGCGCAGCGGTGGCGTTGCCGCCGGGCTGGCGCAGCGCATAGGCCCAGGCCGCGAGGTAGTTCCAGCGCGCTCCGCCTGAGGTCTTAGGATTCGGCGTCACGACGCTGATGCCGGAGCGCACCAGATCGCTCCAATCTCGGATGCGCCATGGATTTCCGCGCCGCACCAAGAAGATCATAGTCGACGTATAGGGCGCGCTATTGTTCGGCAGCCGCGACTGCCAGTTTTGCGCAATCAAGCCGCGCTGCGCGATCTGGTCGATGTCGTAAGACAAAGCGAGCGTCACCACGTCGGCGCGGATGCCGTCAATCACCGAACGCGCCTGACGGCCCGAACCGCCATGCGATTGCGAGATGCGGACTTGCTGATTGTTGTGCGTGCGCGCCCACTCTGCAGCGAAGAGCGGATTGAACTGCTCATAGAGCTCACGGGTTGGATCGTACGAGACGTTGAGGAGCTCAATCGCGCCCCCAGCTTGTGCGTGCGCACCCGTGGCCGCGACGAGCGCGCCGACGCCCAGGCCGGCGGCGAAGCCGCGTCTAGTCAGTTTATGCGTCATCAGAAATGCTCCGGAATTTTAGAAGGAGACCTGCGTGCGCAGCGCAACGGCCTGATAATCTTGACCGACTTGCGCGCCGCTTGAATTCAAGCGGTCGATTTCAACGTTCTGCAGGTCGAGCAAGAGACGAATGGTTGGATTGAGATACCAGTTCAGGCCCAGCGTGCTGATGGTCTGCTCGCCGCCGCGCACGCCGCCGCTCGGCGTTGGCAAACCAAACGAGCCCTCATTGTCGTTGAGGTCGAGCACGGAGTAACGGGCGGCAATTTCCCAGGCGCCCCACTTGTCTTGTTGGGGATCGAAATTGTTCGTCGGTCGAAGACCGGCATAACCGCCGTTCGCAGCGTTCCAGGTGCGGCGCTCGCCGGTAATGGCGTAGGCGGCTTGCACGTAATAGCCGGTGAAGGATGGGTCAGCGACTGAACCCGGCCGCTCGACGTCAATTTGCGACCATTCGCTGGCGAGAAAAAGCCGGCCCCACTGGCCGGCCAGTTCGAGCCCATATGCTTGCGCGCTCTCGGCGCTGAGCGAGCCGGTGTCGATCAGGCGTGCAGACGAAGGCGAGCCCGCCGATGAGCCCTGTGAGTCGACGCGCAATTCGGGGCGGTCGCGCAGACGGATTGCATTTTGACCGATCGGCGCATCGCCAAGCTGCACCAGAGAAGAATAATTGACCCCGACATGCAGGTTGGATTCAGGGCCGCGCAGCGGCAGCGCCGCCAGGCGCGCCACATAGCCCCAGCCCTCATCGTTCACCGAGCCGGATTGATAGGTGGAGTCGCTGGAGCCGACATCGCCATTGCTGAGCAGGCCGCCGGTGAGGACGAGCGAGGCGCTGAGGCGATCGCCATTGCCGTAAATGCCGAACGCGTTGCGGCCATCGCCGCCAAAGGCGCTGCGCACCACTTCGGCGATAGACGGGCGTTCGAGGAAGAGTTGGTCTGAGTTGGAGGTCGCCCCTTCGAGCGTGTTTTCCACCGCGAACGCGCCAGCGCGGAAACGCACGGGCGCCGATAGGCCCCACGGGCGCCAACCGGCATATTCGACCCAAGCTTGCTGGAGACCCGCAGCTTCAAGCCCACTGCCGCCAGCTTCATAAGTCAGCGCGTAGTTCCAATCCTTGAATACTGTGCCTTCAACGCCGATGCGGGCGCGGCGGAAATTGGCGCCGGAACTCAGATCTTGGACGCTGGCGCTGGATGAAAGGTCGTCATCTTGCAAATAGGTCGCGGCGTCGAACTGGAAGAGACCGCGCAGCGCAAAGCGGAAGCTCCCATCGGGTGATGCGATCGTCGGGCACCCGTTGGCGATTGTCACGACCGGCTGTTCGGACGCCACGCGGCGCACTTCGGCGACATCCGCCGAGGATGACGCTTTCAGGTCCTCAAGTTGGGCCTCGATCTCGGCGAGGCGCGATTCCAACTCTTGGATCCGCTGCTCTCGCGTGTCCGGCGCGGTCTGAGCCGCGGCAGCCCCGGCCAAAGCCAACCAACTCGCGCCGATCATCGCGCCCGTACTGAGTTTCATTTCCGCCTACCCCCTCTTCCGGCTAGTCGGCCCAAAAGGCGGGCCGCTGCTTTGCGCGCCGCCAGGGGGACGAGCGCCTGGCGACGGGGTTAAGCTAAATAACAGTTACCCCACTGAGTCAATCGAGATTAAGATTACAGAACTGCAATTGGGAGCAGGGCGACTTCAAGCTGCTGAGGAGGGTTTGGCTTTTGCCGGCGGGGCGTCCGCCTTGCCGCCGGCCGTGGCTTCCGTTGGCGACTTCGCCGCCTCGGCCAGGGTGGTGGATTCGAGGATGGCGGCGCTGGCGTCGCGGACCTTCACCAGGGTCTTTCGCAACGTGCAGATGGTTTCATCGCGACAGTCTTCGCAGCGTTGGTAGGCGGTGCGGCTTGTGCACGGAGTCAGCGCCAAAGGCCCGTCAATTGCGCGGATTACGTCAGCAAAGGTGATCAAATCGGGCGACCGCGCCAAAGCATAACCCCCCGCTTTCCCACGATGTGAAACGACCAAGCCGTGCTTGCGCAGTTCGAGCAGAATATTCTCCAGAAACCGGCGCGGAATGTCCTGCCGCTGGGCGATGTCGCCGATGAAGAAGGGACGCCTTGGCCCCTCGCCCGTCTGGGTGGCGAGATCGATCATGGCCCGCAGGGCGTACTTGGCCTTACTAGTCAGCATTGCTGCATCCGCGCGAATCTGGCTGAGCGTCAGCCATGGCAGCCACTAACCCGAGCTATTAGGTAGACTCAAGCGTCTTCTCCGCCGGGTATGTTTTTGACGTTATTTACGTCAGGCCAGCCCGACGTCGAAAGGCGCGGCGGTCTTGGCGGTGATCTCCTCCAGCGACACCCCATCAGCGAGTTGAAGCAGCTTCATCGGCTTTGAGCCGTGCTTGTCGATCTCAAACACGCCGAGATCGGTGATGACCAAATCGACCACCTTCACGCCGGTGAGCGGCAAGGTGCACGCGGTCAGCAACTTGGAAGCGCCATCCTTAGAGGTGTGCTCCATCACGACGACGACGCGTTTCACGCCCGCGACGAGGTCCATGGCTCCGCCCATGCCCTTCACCATTTTGCCGGGCACCATCCAATTGGCGAGATCACCCCGATCGGAGACCTCCATGGCGCCGAGAATGGACAGATCGATGTGCCCGCCGCGGATCATGGCGAACGAATCCGAGGATGAGAAATAAGATGTCTTAGGCAGCGCTGTGATGGTTTGCTTGCCCGCATTGATCAGGTCCGGGTCGACATCTTCGTCGAACGGGAACGGACCCATGCCGAGCATGCCGTTTTCAGACTGAAGCGTGACTTCCATCCCTTCAGGGATGTAGTTGGCCACGAGCGTCGGAATGCCGATGCCGAGATTGACGTAGAACCCATCGCGCAATTCCTGGGCGGCGCGCTGGGCGAGTTGATCACGGGACCACGGCATTAGGTATTCCCCCGCTGACGCACGGTGCGTTGTTCAATGCGCTTTTCGAAAGTGCTTTGCACAATTCGGTCGACGTAAATGCCGGGCGTGTGGATCGCATCGGGGTCCAATTCTCCGGTTGGCACGAGAATTTCGACCTCGGCGACGCATTTCTTCCCGGCCGTCGCCATCATCGGATTAAAGTTCCTGGCGGTTTTCCGGAAAATCAGATTGCCTTCGTGATCGCCCTTCCAAGCCTTCACGATGGAAAGGTCGGCGACCAAGCCGGTTTCCAGCACGTAGGTCTCGCCGTTGAAGACTTTGGTTTCCTTGCCTTCCGCCACCAGCGTGCCGACGCCTGTTTTGGTGTAGAAGCCGGCAATCCCGGCCCCGCCCGCGCGGCAGCGTTCGGCCAGCGTGCCTTGCGGATTGAATTCAAGCTCCAACTCGCCGGAGAGATATTGGCGGGCGAACTCCTTGTTCTCGCCAACGTAGGACGAGATCATTTTGCGGATTTGTTTGGTCTCGAGCAGCAGGCCTAGGCCCCACCCGTCCACGCCTGCATTGTTGGAGATAACGGTGATGCCCTTCACGCCGCTATCGCGCAGGGCGAGGATCAGATTTTCGGGAATGCCGCAAAGCCCGAAGCCGCCGGACATGACGGACATATTGTCAAAGGTGAGCCCCGCCAAAGCCGATTTGGCGTTGGAATAGACCTTGTTTGCCATGAATGCGCCTTTCACCGTTTTCTCTACGGCAGGCGTGCGCTGCACCGCAACATCGGCGGCGACGGAAAAAAGTCGCGCCGGCCGCTGAGCCTGCGGCCGGCGCTCCTGTTTTGGCCCCGGTGCGAGCGAGGGACGAATAATCGCCCAGAGCCTGGAAGCAATAAACACCGCACCGCTTGAACCGAGCCTGAATGGATTAATCATGGCTCGTTTCCGGCCGTTAAGCGGTCCTGAACGCCTCTTGCGCACAATGGACGGCGTTTACCGTCCCGTTTGCGCGCCCCCGCGCGCAGCCGGATGATAGTTGATGCTCGATCGGGGGAGCTGGGCCGTTGCGCGTTGTGGTGCGTTGCCAGGATCCGCGAGTGGCGCGCGCCGCGCAGGACATGCTCGCACGCGCGGGTGTGTCTGCTCTCGCGCTCCCGGGAGGCGCCGACGCCGCAATGCGGGCGCCCGAGGGCGAAGACGCAGTGGTGGTCGCCGAGCCGGACTTTGAAATCGCCGCCGCATATGCGCGCGCCGCGCGCAGCCAGGGACGCCACCCTTTGGCCGTGCTGTGGGGTGTCAGCGCCAAGGCGCCGCCCGCCCCGGGATTAGAAGGCGCGGCGCACTTCACCGGCGTGATCGGGTTGGATGCGTCCCCTGCCCTGCTTGCAGCGCAGGTCGCAGCCGCTATTCGCACTGGCGCTGCCGAAGAAGAGCGCGACCGCCGCTTCGTCACCCTTAAGGCGCTCGGCCTGTCCAAGCCCGCGCCGAGCAAATCACGCAAACTAAAGGCGCTCTACATTGGCGCGCCGAGCCCGATCTTCTTGTCGCTCGAGGCCGCGTTCGGCGCGCATGGCGGCTTGGTCGCCGCCGCCTTCTCTTCCTTTATCGGCTTCGACCACCTCCATGATGAAGCGTTCGACGCCGTGGTTTTGAATGGTGCCGCTGACGCCGCCACGGCGCTGTCGCTGTGTTCAGCCCTGCGGCGCAATGCCAGCCTCTATCACTTGCCCACCATGATGGTTGTCACGCCGGGCGATGAGGCGACGGCGGCTGCCGCGATCGAGCGCGGCGCATGCTCCATCGTGGCCGTAAACGCGCCGAGCGATGTCAGCATGGCTTGGCTGTTCGAGGCGATCCGGCGCGAGCGCCGGCGCACGTCGGCCGAACATGAAGGGCGCGCGCTCGGCGATGCGATGGGCGATCCGCGCACAGGGCTTTTCCGGCGCGTGAGTTTTGAAGCGCATTTGGCGCAATTGGCGGCGGACCACCACGCCAGCGGTCGCCCCCTGGCGGTCGCGGCTTTGCGCGTGCTGCCCGCACATGGGGCGAGCACGCCGCCTGAGCAGGTCTGGAATCGCGGTTTCACCGAGATCGCCAGCCTGGCCGCACGCCTCATCCGCGATGCCGATTGCGGCGTCGCGCTCGGCACGGAATGGATCGTGCTGGCCCTGCCAGCCACCGATCTTGACGGAGCGCGCCGCACAGCGGAGCGGATCGCCTCCGTGGCTGAATGCACCGCGTTCGCTTCGGGCGAAGGCGGCGCGGGACCGCTCGTATTTGAACAGAGCGTCGCCGAGATGCAGCCCGGCGAGAGCGGGGCTGGCCTGATGGCGCGCGCGCTGAGCGCGCTCGAATATGAGAGCGCTACAGCTTAAGCCGCTTTGCGCGTGGCGATGCGCGCCATGCTCTCCAGCACGCCGCGCAATGCTTTCAGCCGCGCCGGCGCTTCGGGCCAGCCGCCTTGCACGACAAGCTTCCCGTCGGGGCGCATCTTGAAATCATCCGGGCGTTCTTGAACGAAGCGCACCAGCGCCATCGGATCGCCGAAACCCTCTTCGCGGAAGGTGAGCACCGCGCCTTTGGGGCCGGCGTCGAGTTTGGCGATCGCGCAGCGTTTGCAGAGCGCCTTGAGGGCCGCAACCGCAATCAGCTGATCAGCTTCCGGCGGCAACGGGCCGAAGCGGTCAATCAGCTCAGCGGCGAAGGCTTCACGCTCCTGATCGGTGTCGAGGTCAGCCAGGCGGCGATAGAGCGCCAGGCGTACGGTGAGATCAGACACGTAATCCTCTGGGATCAGCACGGAGGCGCCGACATTGATTTGCGGCGACCAAGACTTTTCGCTCACGGCGTCATCGGCACGCCCCTCGCGCAGCGCGGAGACCGCCTCCTCCAGCATGCTCTGATAAAGTTCAACCCCAACCTCGCGAATATGGCCGCTCTGCTCTTCGCCCAGCAAATTGCCGCCCCCGCGCATGTCGAGATCGTGGCTGGCGAGCGTGAAGCCCGCGCCGAGACTGTCGAGCGAGGAAAGGATTTTGAGCCGCTTCTCCGCGCCAAGCGTCAGCGTCTGATCGGCGGCGGTGGTGAGATAGGCATAGGCGCGCACCTTGGATCGCCCAACGCGGCCACGCAGCTGATAGAGCTGCGCAAGGCCGAACATATCGGCGCGATACACCACCAGCGTGTTGGCGCGCGGAATATCGAGGCCGGATTCCACGATGCTGGTGGAAACCAGCACATCATATGCGCCGTCATAGAAGGACGTCATGATTTCATCGAGCTGACTGGGCGCCATTTGCCCGTGCGCGACCACGAACGTCACTTCGGGAACGTTCTTGCGCAGGAAATCGGCGACGTCGGTCAGATCGGTGATGCGCGGCGCGACAAAGAAATTCTGACCGCCGCGATATTTTTCCCTCAGCAATGCTTCGCGCACAGTGAGGCCGTCAAAGGGCGTAACGTAAGTACGCACCGCCATACGGTCGACTGGCGGGGTCGCGATCACGCTCATTTCCCGCACCCCGGCCAAGGCCAGCTGCAGGGTGCGCGGGATGGGCGTGGCTGAAAGCGTCAACGCGTGCACGTCGGCGCGAATCTCTTTCAGGCGCTCTTTGTGCTTCACGCCGAAATGCTGCTCTTCGTCGATGATCATCAAGCCAAGATCGCGGAATTCGACCTGCTTGGAGAGCAGAGCGTGCGTGCCTACGACGATTTCAATGTCGCCATTCTTCACGCCGGCGCGGGTTTCGGACGCCTCTTTCGCCGTCACCAGCCGCGAAAGCTGGCGCACGCGCACAGGCAGGCCGCGGAAGCGCTCCGAGAACGTGCGGAAATGCTGGCGCGCTAGCAAAGTTGTCGGAGCGACGACCGCGACTTGCCGGCCCGTCATCGCTACGAGGAAGGCGGCGCGCAGCGCGACTTCAGTTTTGCCGAAGCCGACATCGCCGCAAATGAGCCGATCCATCGGCTTGCCTGCGGCGAGATCGCCGACAACATCATCGATGGCGGCGAGCTGATCATCCGTCTCTTCATACGGGAAGCGGGCGCAGAATTCGTCCCACAGGCCTTCGGGCGGCAACACCACTTCGGCTTCGCGCGAAGCGCGCGCGGCGGCGATGCGGATGAGCTCTTCGGCCATGTCGCGCAGGCGCTGCTTGGTGCGCGCCTTACGGCCCTGCCAGGCGACGCCGCCTAGCTTGTCGAGTTGGGCTTCGGCGTCTTCCGAACCATAGCGCGAGACCAGTTCGATGTTTTCGACCGGCAGATAGAGCTTATCGCCGCCCGCATAGACGAGATCGAGACAATCGTGCGGCGCGCCAGCGACGTCGAGCGTCTTGAGCCCGTCATAGCGGCCGATACCGTGCTCCTGGTGCACGATGAGATCGCCCGGCGTGAGCGCAGCGGCTTCATTGAGCACGCTAGAAGCTTTGCGCCGCTTGCGCGGGCGGGCGAGACGGTCGCCCAGCACGTCCTGCTCGGCCAGCACCACCAGCGTTTCGGTTTCAAAACCGCGCTCCAGCGGCAGCACGATCACGGTCGGTGAGTTTGGCGGGATTTTCTCCGCGGTTGGCCAGTTGTCAGCGCGGCGCAGATGTTCAACGCCATGATCTTCAAGCACGCTGCCGAAGCGCTCGGCCGAGCCCTCGGACCACGCGGCGACCAATACGCGTTTCTTGCGCTTTGCAAACTCGATGACGTGCTTTGCCGCCGCCTCGAACACGTTGGCGTCGGCGTGGCGTTCGGCGCTGAACTCGCGGCCGAGTTTCCCGCCCAGATCGAGTTTGGCCTTCTCGCCGCTATCGAACGCGGTGAAGCGGCGCACAGCGCGCTTGTCCAAGCACTGAGCCAGAGCCTTGTCAGAAAGGTAAAGCGTGTCGGGATCGGGCGCACGAAAAGCGGACGCGCCGCGTGAAACCGGCGCGGTGCGGCGCGACTCAAAGTGATCGGCGGCGGTTTCGTGGCGTTCGTGGATGGCCGATTCCGCCAATGGGTCGAACACGATCAGCGCGTCCAACCCGGCATAGTCGAACACCGTCTCCATCTGATCGTAGAAGAAAGGCAGGAATTGCTCGACGCCCTGGCGGCGAATGCGCGCCGAGACGCTGTCATAAACCGCATCGCTCACCGAGCCGAAATGCTGGCCGAAACTGGCGCGAAACCGCCGCACAGCAGCGTCATCGAGCAGTACTTCGCTCACCGGCGTCAGCAGCGCCTCTTTCATGGGCCGCTTCGAAATCTGCGTTTCGGGATCGAAGGCGCGGATGGTTTCGAGCGTGTCGCCGAAGAAATCGAAGCGCAGCGGTTCGGCGGCGCCGGGCGGAAACACATCGATCAAACCGCCGCGCACGGCGAACTCACCGGCGGCGCGCACGGTGGAGGCGCGGCTATAGCCGTTGGCGGTCAAGTAAGCTTCCAGCTCCGCCATATTGGCCTCTTCGCCGATCTTGGCGGCGTAAGCGGCGCCGGCCATGCGCGCGCGCGGCGGCACGCGCTGGGCGACGGCGGAGGCCGTGGCGATCACCAAAAGCGCGTTGCGTTCACCGGGCGCGCGGCGCGCCAAGGCCGTGAGCGCGGCGCAACGTTGGGCGGCGACCGCCGCGGCTGGCGAGATGCGGTCGTAAGGCAGCGTGTCCCAGGCCGGCAGGCGCAGGCTTTCGAGCTGGGGCGCGAAGAAGCGCGTCGCCTCCTCCATGCGCGCAGCGCGCGTTTCATCGCGTGCGATGAACAAGGTCACGCCGCCGCGCTTTAGCGCGGCTTGCGCCAGCACGAATGCGTCCAGCCCTTCAGGCGCGCCGCCCACGGAAAGCGCACCCTTTTCTTGGGCGAACTTGGCAATTTCGGAGGAGGATATGACGTCTTTCATGCGTCGGGCTTTTTCAGCTCCAGTCGGAAGGCGCGCAGACGCGCAAGAACGGGCGTGTTGTATTCGGGCGGCGCTTCCGCAGCGTCAGTGATCCAGTCATAAACGTCATTGTCCGGGACCTTCATCAGGGCCTCGAACGCATCCAGATCGCTATCGGAAAGATCGACCAGCCAGCGGTCCGCAAAACCGCCGAGAATCAAATCAATCTCCCGAAAGCCGCGCCGCCAAGCGCGGAATTTCAGCCTCTTACGGCGGTCGTCCATGAGTGGAAGGAATCCGGCGGCCCGAAGAAAGGGGCCGCGCTATAACCCATATGGAAGCTGATGTCAGGGCCGTCGACCCCACGATGAAGGACATTTCCGACCGGCTGCTGGCGGCGTACCTCGCGCCCGCGCGCGTCCCGCGCGGGATGCGCCGCGACGCCATGGACCTGGCCGCGAAGGTCGCGGGCGGGCCGCTGGCGCGCGACTTGGCTTTCCTGCCGCCACATTCGGCAATCGACCGACGCAACCGCGTGCCGATCGCCGAGGCTAATGACGGTGAGATCGCCACCATCGAGGCCGAGGTGGACGCGCACATGCCCGGCTTCAAGAACCTCCCCTACCGCATCCGGCTGCGCGATGAGAGCGGGTTTCTTTCGGTCGCTTATTTCCGCGCCAATGCCGAAATGCTGAAGCGCATGTGGCCGATCGGGCAGACGCGGCTCGTGAGCGGCACGGTCACGTTTTATGACGGGATGCGGCAAATGCTGCACCCCGATCATGTGGTGGACCCCGCCAAAGGCGAAGCGCCGCCGGCGGTTGAGCCGATCTATCCGCTCACTGCCGGGCTTCCCGGCCGCTCACTGACGCGCGCCGTGCTGGCTTCGCTGGAAACGCTGCCGCCTCTGCCCGAATGGCTAGAGCCCACCACGGTCGCGGCGCATCACTGGCCGGCGTTTCGCGCAGCCTTGGAAAAGCTCCACAAGCCGGAATCGCCGGATGATGTTTCTCCCGAGAGCTTGCACCGTACGCGGTTGGCTTATGACGAATTGTTCGCGCGCCAGTGCGCTTTGCGGTTGCGGCGCGCGCATCGGCGCAAGGAAGCGGGCCGCGCCATTATTGGCGATGAGAGCCTGACCAGGAAGATCCTCGCCTCTCTCCCCTTCGCGCCCACCAGGGCGCAGGCCAAGGCCACGGCGGAGATTTATGCGGACATGGCTGAACCATCGCCCATGTTGCGTTTGCTGCAGGGTGATGTGGGCTCGGGAAAAACGCTGCTGGCGGCGCTGGCCATGGCGCGGGCGGCTGAAGCGGGTCTGCAAAGCGCGCTGATGGCGCCCACAGATTTGTTGGCCCGCCAACACGGGGCGACCATTCAGCCTTTACTCGAGGCTGCAGGCGTGAAGTCTGCTGTGCTGAGCGGACGAGATAAGGGCGCGGCGCGGCGGGCCATTCTCGAAGGTCTGGCGACAGGCGAAATCCAGGTTGTCATCGGCACGCATGCCTTGTTTCAGGAAGAGGTGAGCTTCAGGGATTTGGGCCTGATCGTGATCGATGAGCAGCATCGTTTCGGCGTGTCAGACCGCATGCGCATGGTGGCGAAGGGGTTTGCGCCGCATGTGCTGGTGATGAGCGCGACGCCCATTCCGCGCACTTTGGCGCTCTCGCTGCATGGCGACATGGACCTTTCCGTGCTCGACGAAAAGCCGCCGGGGCGGCAGCCGATCAACACGGCGGCGATTCCCATATCGCGTGCAGAGGAAGTGGTTGAGGCCATCGTTGATGCGTCGGCCCGTGGCGAACGCGCTTATTGGGTGTGTCCGCTGATCGAGGAAAGCGAGGCTGTGGACCTCGCAGCCGTGCAGGATCGCTACGAGGCGCTGCGCGAGCGCTTTGGCGATGCGGTGGAGATTGTTCACGGCAAGATGTCGGCGACGTCGCGCGAGGCGGCGATGGATCGCTTCCGCAGCGGCGAAGCCTTCCTGCTGGTGGCCACCACGGTGATCGAAGTCGGCGTAAACGTGCCGGAAGCGACGATCATGGTGATCGAACACGCGGAGCGCTTTGGGCTGGCGCAGCTGCATCAGCTGCGTGGGCGCGTTGGTCGGGGCGACAAGCAAGGCAAGTGCGTGCTGCTCTGGAAACCGCCGCTGGGCGAGACGGCCAAGAAGCGGCTCGACACGCTGCGGCGCAACGATGATGGCTTCGTGATTGCCGAAGCCGACTATCAGATGCGCGGCGCCGGCGACATGCTGGGCATGCAGCAATCAGGCATGCCGCCCTTCCGCTTGGTCGATCCGGAGACGCACTCAAAGCTGCTCGGCGCAGCCGATCAGGAAGCGCGCCTCGCCATTGAACGCGATCCAGACCTTAAAACCCCACGCGGCGAAGCCATCCGCATGGCGCTGGCGCTTTTCGGCTATTCCGAAGCCGCTGAACTGGCGCGTTCGGGCTAGGCGCTTGCATTCTGCCCCTCCCTCCGCTTTGTCACGCCTCACATGACAGGCAATCCGCCCATCACCCTCTACATCCGCACCAAGAATGAGGAGCGGAAGATTGCGGATGTGATCCGCGCGGCGCAAGTCGCCGTATCCGAAGTCGTGCTTGTTGATTCCGGGTCCACCGATAAGACCATTGAGATCGCCGAAGGTCTGGGTGCGCGAGTGATCCGCTCGGCTTGGCTGGGCGGGGGCAAACAGAAGCGCATCGCCGAAGAAGCAGCTTCGAACAATTGGTTGCTCGATCTGGACGCCGATGAAATCGTGACGCCGGAGCTAGCGGCGGAAATGCGCGCTCTGTTCGCCAATGGCGAGCCGCCTGCGCCGATCTACGAAATGCGCATGGCGACGGCGCCGCCGGTCGGCCCCGTGTGGCGCGACTTCAATTTGGTAGACCGACGCAAGCTTTATGATCGGCGCGTGGTGCGTCAGCCCGATCACGCCAATTGGGATCAGTTCAAAGTGCCCGCTGGCGTGCGCGTCGGCAGGTTGCGTCAACCGCTCTTGCATTATTCCTTCGCCGACCTTGCGCAGCTGGAAGACAAGTTCAACCGCAACTCCACAGGCCGCGCGCGCGACACCAAGTTGCGCCCGTTCTGGATCGTGGCGCTGCGCATGCTGTTTGCGAGCCCGTTCTATTTCTTCAACCAATATGTTCGACGCGGGCTGTGGCGCGCCGGCTGGTACGGCTTTGCTGTGGCGCACATCGCCGCGCACGGGCGCTGGTTGAAGGACGCCAAGATGCTTGAAGTCCATTTGCGCCAGCGCCAGGAGCGCAAGCGTGACCGCTGACGCGCCAGCGCTGGTTTGGTTTCGCCAGGACCTGCGCCTCGCTGACAATCCAGCGTTCGCCGCCGCCGCCGCGAGCAAGCGTCCGATCGCTTGCTGCTACATACTGGATGACGAGACGCCCGGCCCTTGGCGCTTGGGCGGCGCGTCGCGTTGGTGGCTGCATCATTCGTTGACGGCGCTCACGGCTTCGCTGGAAAAGCACGGCGGCCGTTTGATTTTGCGCCGCGGAGCCGCAGCGCAGGTCTTGCCTCAACTCGCAGCAGAGCTCGGCGCGAGCGCGGTGTACTGGAACCGCTGCTATGAGCCCTACGCGGTCGCGCGCGACAAGGCGCTCAAGGAAAAACTCGGCGCCGCTGGCGTTGAGGTGAAAAGCTTTAACGGCGCGCTGTTGCATGAGCCCTGGGAAATCAAAAACAAGACTGGCGAGCCGTTCAAGGTTTTCACGCCGTTCTGGCGCGCTTGTGTCGCCAGCGGCGCTGCGCGGACCCCGATTGCCGCGCCCAAGCGTTTGGAGTTTGCCGCCACGGCTAGTCCGAGCGATGCACTGGAGAGCTGGGCGCTGCGCCCCAGCAAACCGAATTGGGCAAAATCCTTCGAGACCGAGTGGCGCCCTGGCGAGGATGGCGCGCGGGCAGCGCTCAAAGCTTTTCTAGGCAAGCAGCTCGCCGACTATTCTGAGGCGCGCAATCAGCTTGGCGTATACGGAACATCGCGGCTTTCCCCACATCTGCACTTCGGTGAAATCAGCCCCGCGCAGATCGCGGCCAGCATCGATCCTGATGCGC
Source organism: Hyphomonadaceae bacterium (assembly GCA_033764855.1). Classification (GTDB taxonomy): domain Bacteria; phylum Pseudomonadota; class Alphaproteobacteria; order Caulobacterales; family Aquidulcibacteraceae; genus Vitreimonas. The sequence goes on from JANRIP010000043.1 coordinate 200,993, forward strand.
CCGGCGCGGGAAAGTTTTTGTCGGAGATTGGATGGCGCGAGTTCTCCCATCAGCTGCTGTTTCATTGGCCGAACCTGCCCGAGCGAAACTGGAAAGATCAGTTTGACGCTTTTCCCTGGCGCGATGATGAAGCCGGCTTTCGCGCCTGGACGCGCGGAGAGACAGGCTATCCCGTCGTGGACGCAGCGATGCGCGAACTTTGGGTCACCGGCTACATGCACAATCGCGCGCGCATGATTGCGGCTTCGTTTTTGATCAAGCACCTGCTGATCGATTGGCGGCGCGGCGAAGCGTGGTTCTGGGACACGCTGCTCGACGCAGACCTCGCCAACAATGCGGCCTCATGGCAGTGGGTGGCGGGTTCTGGCGCCGATGCTTCTCCCTATTTCCGCATTTTCAATCCAATCACACAGGGGCAGCGCTACGACGCCGATGGCGCCTATGTGCGGCGTTGGCTGCCTGACTTGGCCAAGCTGCCGAACGAATACATTCACGCGCCGTGGACTGCGCCAACGGACCTTCTTCGCACCTGCGGCGTAAAGCTTGGCGAGACCTATCCGCATCCGATCGTGGATCATGCCGAGGCGCGCGCCGGCGCATTGGCGGCTTTCGCAACCATCTGATCCAACGGTCCTTTCTCGCCGTAAACACGAAACCGGGACGCAACAGGCGCGTTTCGCTTTCGACCGCTTCTAGCCCGGAACAAGGGATCCTACATTATGTCGGTGATGGAGTTGCCCGCCGTGGAGGCGATGTTGGAGACCGAACGCGCCACTTCTCAAATCGTGGGGAGCCTTAAGGCGCCCCCAAGCGCCAAAGCTGTTCTGTTCGCATTGCTGCGGATCAGGGATGGCCGCGCCCGCGTTACACTGCCCAATGGGCGCGTGCTGCTGTTTGGAGAGGGCGACGCCCAGCCAATCGATTTTCGCATCCGCGACTACAAGTTCGCACGTCGCGTCGTGTTCAATGGCGATATTGGCTTTGCCGAAGGGCTAATGGCCGGCGAATGGGAGAGCGATGATCTCCCGGCTCTGCTCACTCTGTTGGCGTCCAATATTGAGCGCTTCAAGACGCTATTCCAAGGCTCCCCATTGGGCAAAGCCATCAATTGGCTGCGCCATCTCAGCCGCGAGAATACGCGTGAGGGTTCGCGTCGGAACATTCTAGCGCACTACGATCTCGGCAATCGATTCTACGAGACGTGGCTGGACCGCACCATGACCTACTCGTCGGCGCGGTTTGATGCGAAGGTGCGCGACCTGGAAAGCGCCCAGCTTGAGAAGTATCGCGCGCTCGCGCGTCATCTGGAGCTCAAACCAGACGACCATGTCTTGGAGATTGGCTGCGGCTGGGGCGGTTTCGCCGAAGTGGCCGCGTCGGAATTTGGCGCGCGCGTCACCGGCCTCACCATCAGCGACGAGCAGCTCATCTACGCCCGAGACCGCATGCGCCGGCTGGGATTGTCTGATCGTGTCGAGATTCGGCGACAAGACTATCGCGATGTCGAAGGAACATTCGACAAAGTCGCCTCAATTGAAATGTTCGAGGCGGTGGGTGAGAAATATTGGGAGGCGTACTTCTCCAAGATCGCCGACGTGTTGAAGCCTGGCGGCAAGGCGGCGCTGCAAATCATCACCATTCGCGACGAACTGTTCGAGACTTATCGTCGCCGCGCCGACTTCATCCAGCATTACGTGTTTCCGGGCGGCATGTTGGCGAGCATTGAGCGGCTGAAGCTGGAAACCGCGAAAGCCGGATTAGATTGGCGCCAGGCTGAAGCGTTCGGACAAAGCTATGCCGAAACGCTGGCGGAGTGGACGCGCCGTTTTGGGGCCAAGTGGGAGGAAATCCGCGCCCTAGGGTTTGATGAGCGGTTCAAGCGCTTTTGGCTGTTTTATCTGGGCTATTGCGAGGCTGGCTTTCGCACCGGCCGCACTGACGTCATTCAACTGGAGCTCGCCAAGCCAGCCTGACGGTTGAAGCCTGCGCGCTTCGCGCCTAGCGTTCGCGTCCATGAGCACTTCTCGCCCCGACCCGCTGGTCTCCGCCGCATGGCTCGCGGCGCACCTTGAGGCGCCAGATATTCGGATCCTTGACGCGACGCTTTTTCTGCCCGGCGATCCCCGTAACGCTGCCGAGCTTTACGCTGAGCGCCGCATCCCGGGCGCCATCTTCTTCGATATTGACGCCATCGCAGACCAGTCTGCCGATCTGCCGCACATGCTGCCAAGTGCACACGTGTTCGCATCGCGCATGCGTAAAATGGGCGTCGGCGATGGCGCCAAAGTGATTGTGTACGACAATCACGGTCTCTTCTCGGCGGCTCGCGTGTGGTGGACGTTTCGCGTCATGGGACATGACGACGTCGCCGTGCTCGATGGCGGCTTTCCGGCTTGGGAGCGCGGCGGCTATCCGATCGAGACCGGACCGCCGCAGAAGCGCCAAGAGCGTCACTTCACGCCGCGCTTTTGTGCTGACCTCGTGCGAAACCTCGAAGACGTTCGACGCACCCTGGCGCGGGGCGGAGCCGTGCTTGACGCTCGGCCAGCGGCGCGTTTCAGGGGCGAGGCGGCTGAACCTCGGCCCGGCCTGCGCAGCGGGCACATGCCGGGCGCGGTCAACGTGCCGGCCTCTTCTCTGCTAGACGAGCAGGGTCTGATGCGACCGCCCGCCGAACTGGCGCAACGGCTCAGCGCCGCCGGCGCGGACCCGGCCAAGCCGGCGGTGTGCTCCTGCGGGTCAGGCGTTACCGCAGCTATCGTCGCACTTGCGCTGGCGCGACTTGGACGCTGGGACGCGGCCATCTATGACGGCTCCTGGGCCGAATGGGGCGCCCACGCAGACACAGAGGTCGCCACCGGCGCTGCATGAACCGAGACGGCTTGGATCTCAGCATCCTGCATTTGGACACGTTGCTGGCGCATGCCGGGCGCGATCCAGCGCGCTCGGAACGGGCGGTCAATCCCCCCGTGCACCGCGCCACCACGCTGCTCGCGGACGATGTGGGCGAATTGTATGACGCGCCGAAGACCTACGCCCTCGACGGCATGGCGGTTCAAGAAGCGTTGCGCGCTGCGCTGGTGGCGATCGAAGGCGGCGCCGGCGCCGTGCTTTCCCCCTCCGGGCTCACCGCTTGCACGCTGGCCATTCTTGCGACCGCGCGCGCGGACGGCGAAATTCTTATCACCGATTCCGTGTATAAGCCGACGCGGCGCTTCTGCGATCGCTCGCTGAAGCAGTTCAACATCAAGCCGATCTATTACGATCCGCGCATCGGCGCCGGGATCGCCGACCTGATTACCGACAAGACCTGCGCGATCTTTCTTGAGTCGCCCGGCTCGCTGACTTTCGAAGTGCAGGATGTGCCGGCCATCACCGCCGTCGCCAAAGCGCGCGGCGTGACGACGATCATCGACAATACCTGGTCCGCCGGCATTTACTTCAAGCCATTCGAGCATGGCGTGGACATTTCGGTGCAGGCGCTGAGCAAATACCAAGCGGGCCATGCCGACGCCTTCATGGGTTCGACCATCGGCGCCACCAAGGGCCTGTTCAACAAGATCTGGCTGGCGTCGAAAGATCTTGGGCTTGGCGTTTCGCCCGACGATGCGTTTTTGGTGCTACGCGGCTTGCGCACGCTATCGGTTCGGCTGGAGCGCCAATCTGCCTCAGCTTTGAGAATCGCGCGCTGGCTGGAGCATCGGCCGGAGGTTGCGCGCGTGCTGCACCCCGCGTTGGAGAGTTCAGACGATCACGCGATCTGGAAGCGTGACTTTCACGGCGCCAGCGGCTTGTTCGGCATAATCCTGAATGAAGCGCCACCGGAGCGTGTGGCGGCCATGCTGGAGAGCCTCAAACTGTTCGGCCTGGGCTTTTCCTGGGGCGGCTATGAGAGCCTTGCTATCCCCTGCGATCCGCAAATCGTTCACACCGCCAAGCCATGGCAAGCCGAGGGGCAATGCATTCGCTTGTCCATCGGACTTGAACATCCGGACGACTTGATCGCGGATTTGACGCAAGCGTTCGCACGCCTCACTTAGGCTGGCGACCCCGGCGTGACTCGAACACGCAACCGGCCGCTTAGAAGGCGGCTGCTCTATCCAGTTGAGCTACGGGGCCGGCCCGAAAGCCTTAGCACAGACGCGCCTTAGTGCGACCACGGCTCGCGACGGCGATAGGCGAAGTTGTCGCCATACGCCTTGATGATGCGCTTGGTCTCTGGCGGTTCAGTGACCTGATGCGGAATCCCGTGGGCGCGCGCGAACGCCACCGCCTGTTCTTTATCCTCGAAGAACACGCGGACTTGTCCCGAGGGATCGGCCGTGCCGGTCCAGCCCATGAGCGGGTCGGATTTCGGCGCGACGTCCTGCTGAAATTCCAGCACCCAACGCTTGGCGTTGGCTTTGCCGGATTGCATCGCGTTCTTGGCCGGGCGGAAGATTTTCGCAAGCATATGCGATCGCTACACGTGGCGCCCGCGTCAGGAAAGATGGAAAATCAACACGCGCCTCGGCTTAGATGACTTCCTTGAGCGCCTTGCCGGGCTTGAAACGCACCTTCTTCCCGGCGGGCACGGCGACCTCTTCGCCAGTCTGCGGGTTGCGCGCCGTACGCGCGGCCGTGTCCTTCACGTCGAAAACGCCAAAGGCTGGCAGGCGGACATCGCCGCCGCGCTTCAGCTCGGCGCGAATGGCTTCAAACACTGCGTCGATCGCTTCTTCGACTTTGGCCTTAGGCTCGCTGATGCGTTCGGCGACGTCAGCGACCAATTCTGCTTTGTTCATTTTTGAACCCCCTCATCGATTCTGATGAAGCAATGGACGCCCCGCGCGCGGCCTTGTCAAAGCCGCACGCGGGAGCTTTCCACGCTTCCTTTATTTATTCCGCATACGCAAGAACGAACCGTCGCAGAGGCGCGCCCTAGTGAGGGCGCGCTCCTTCGCGGTCCTCGCCGGATTGGCGGCGCACTTCAGCTTGCTCGTCTTCCTCGGTCCATTGGATCGGCGTGAGCTTGCGCGTCAGTGCGTGGGCGAGAACTTCGTCCGCGCTGCTGACCGGAATGATTTCCATTCCCTTCTTCACATTGTCCGGGATGTCCGCCAGGTCCTTTTCATTGTCCCTGGGGATCAGCACGGTTTTCACACCGCCCCGCAACGCAGCAAGCAGCTTCTCCTTCAGGCCGCCAATCGGCAGCACCCGGCCGCGCAGCGTGATTTCGCCGGTCATGGCGATATCCTTGCGCACCGGCGTTTGCGTCAGCACCGAGACAATCGCGGTGACCATGGCAATGCCCGCGGACGGGCCGTCCTTGGGTGTCGCCCCCTCTGGCACGTGGACGTGAATGTCCTTCTGCCGGAAGATGGGCGGCTTCACACCGAACTGGATCGAACGCGCGCGCACATAAGAGCTGGCGGCGGAGATCGACTCCTTCATCACCTCTTTCAAATTGCCAGTGACAGTCATCGCGCCCTTGCCCGGCATCGAAACCGCTTCGACCGTCAAGAGATCGCCTCCAACTTCGGTCCAGGCCAAGCCTGTCACAACGCCGATGCGATCTTCCAGGTCGGTTTCGCCGAAGCGATACTTCCAGACGCCCGCATAATCCGGGAGATTTTCGGCAGTGACTTCAACTTTCACTGCTTTCTTCTGCTCAATCTCACGCACCGCCTTGCGCGCCAGGTTTGAGAGCTCGCGCTCCAGGCTGCGCACGCCAGCTTCACGCGTATAGCGGCGGATCAGCTCGCGAATGGCGTCGTCCGACACGGAAAACTCGCCTTCCTTGAGGCCATTGAGCTCGAATTGCTTCGACAGCACGTGACGCTTGGCGATTTCGAGCTTTTCATCCTCGGTGTAACCGGGGATGCGGATGATCTCCATGCGGTCGAGCAAGGGCTGGGGCATGTTGAGACTGTTCGCCGTGGTGATGAACAGCACGTCGCTGAGATCATAGTCCACTTCGAGATAGTGGTCGTTGAACGAGGAGTTTTGCTCCGGATCCAACACCTCCAACAGCGCGGCAGACGGGTCGCCGCGATAATCGGCGCCGAGCTTGTCGATCTCGTCCAGCAAGAACAGAGGATTGCTGCTCTTGGCCTTTTTCATCGATTGAATGATGCGGCCGGGCATGGAGCCAATATAGGTGCGGCGATGGCCGCGGATTTCGGCTTCATCACGCACGCCGCCGAGTGAGAGGCGTACAAAGTCGCGTCCCGTCGCCTTCGCGATCGAACGTCCGAGCGAGGTCTTGCCGACGCCGGGCGGGCCGACGAGGCAGAGAATGGGTCCGCGCACTTTGTTAGTGCGCGCCTGCACGGCCAGATATTCGAGGATGCGGTCCTTCACCTTCTCCAAGCCATAGTGATCTTGGTTCAAGATCTCTTCGGCCTGCGTGATGTTTTTCTTGACCGACTTCTTCACGCCCCAAGGCAGTGAGAGCAGCCAGTCGAGATAGTTGCGCACGACCGTCGATTCCGCGCTCATCGGCGACATTTGGCGGAGCTTCTTCATCTCCGCATCCGCCTTCGCGCGGGCTTCTTTCGACAGCTTGGTCTTTTTGATCCGCGCTTCGAGCTCGGCGATGTCTTCACGGCCCTCATCGCCGTCGCCCAGCTCGCGCTGGATCGCCTTCATCTGCTCGTTCAAATAGTATTCGCGCTGCGTCTTTTCCATTTGACGCTTCACGCGATTGCGGATCTTCCGTTCGACCTGCAGCATGCCGATTTCGCCTTCGATCAGCTGCAAGATTCGCTCAAGCCGCTGCGGCACGTCGGCCAATTCCAGCAAGGCTTGCTTGTCTGGAATCTTGACGGTGAGGTGCGCGGCCACCGTGTCAGCCAAGCGGCTGGGCTCGGTGATTTGCGAAATGGTTTGATGCACGTCCTGCGGCGTCTTGCGCGACAGCTTGACGAAGTTGTCCCATTGCTCGGTCACGGCGCGAGCGATAGCGCGCGCATCCGGAGAGTCCGCATTCTCCTCCTGAATCTCCTCTACTTCGGCCTCGAAGAAGGAGTCGTTCTCATGAAAATTCTTCACGCGGGCGCGGTAGCCGCCTTCGACCAGCACGCGCACCGTGCCGTCCGGCAGCTTCAGCAATTGCACCACTGACGCGACAGTGCCCACTTTGAAAATACGATCCGTCGCCGGCTCGTCTTCCGACGCGTCGATCTGCGCGGCGAGCAGGATTTGCTTGTCCTTCTTCATCACTTCGTCGAGCGCGCGAACGGATTTCTCTCGGCCGACAAAGAGCGGCGCCGCCATCTTCGGATAAACGACGATGTCGCGCAGCGGCAGCACAGGCAGGACACGGCTCTCAGCCATGAAACTCTCCTTGAGGCTCTCGGGCGCACCGGTTGTCGGGAAGTCCGACCGTCCACGCCGCAGCCTTAACCAATGAAAATGTGTGAGTGTTCGCGCAAGGCTTCAAGTGCCGCAGGCGAACTTGGTTGTGGAGGTCAGGATACGCGCAAGGCTCCGCGCGCAAACCGAGCGTTCTTGCAATGATTCTGCCTACCGATTGGCTAGTACTCAGCCTGCGGATTCTTGGCCGTTGCGACGTTCGGAATAGATTTGCAGAGGTTTTGCTCTGCCCTCCACTACGTCCGCCGAAACGACAACTTCTTCCACACCCCGCATTGAGGGCAGCTCGAACATGGTGTCGAGCAGGATGCTTTCAAGGATCGAACGAAGTCCGCGTGCGCCGGTTTTGCGCTGGATTGCCTTGCGGGCAATGGCGCGCATGGCTTCGTCCGGGAAGGAGAGCTTCACATTCTCCATCTCGAACATGCGCTGATACTGCTTCACCAACGCGTTCTTCGGTTCGGTTAGAATGGTCACCAAAGCCGGTTCGTCGAGATCTTCCAACGTCGCCAGAACCGGCAGACGGCCGACAAATTCCGGGATTAGGCCAAACTTCAAGAGGTCGTCCGGCTCAATCTCACGCAGCACATCGCCGGTGCGACGGTCTTCAGGATCGCGCACTTGCGCGCCGAAGCCCATGGCCGAGCCTTTGCCGCGGGCGGAGATGATCTTCTCCAAACCCGCAAACGCACCGCCGCAAATGAACAGAATGTTGGTGGTGTCTACCTGCAGAAATTCCTGCTGCGGGTGCTTGCGTCCGCCTTGCGGAGGAACACTCGCGACCGTTCCTTCCATGATCTTCAAGAGCGCTTGCTGCACCCCCTCGCCCGAAACGTCGCGGGTGATGGAAGGATTATCTGACTTGCGGCTGATTTTGTCGACTTCGTCGATATAGACGATGCCGCGCTGGGCGCGTTCGACATTATAGTCGGCGGCCTGCAGCAGTTTGAGAATGATGTTCTCGACGTCTTCGCCAACATACCCGGCTTCGGTCAAAGTGGTGGCGTCGGCCATCGTGAACGGCACGTCGATGATGCGCGCGAGCGTCTGAGCCAGCAGCGTCTTGCCGCAGCCTGTCGGGCCGATCAGCAGGATGTTCGACTTCGCCAGCTCAACGTCATTGTTCTTCGCGGCGTGGTTAAGGCGCTTATAGTGATTGTGCACCGCCACTGAGAGCACGCGCTTGGCGTGATCCTGGCCAACGACGTAATCGTCCAACACGTCCTTGATCTCGCGCGGAGACGGGACGCCTTCCTTCGACTTGACCAGCGAGGTTTTGTGCTCCTCGCGGATGATGTCCATGCAGAGCTCAACGCACTCATCGCAGATGAATACGGTGGGTCCGGCGATGAGCTTGCGCACTTCGTGCTGGCTCTTGCCGCAGAAGGAACAATAGAGAGTGTTCTTCGCCTCTCCGCCGGCTGTGCCTTTGCTCATTCGCCTTCCTTTTCGGGCGTGGCTTCTAACCTCATCAAGGAAAGAGGCGGCCTGATGGCCCCTTGGCGCCCATTCATCTTAAGTAAGATGGTGGGCCCCTATCCCTTTCTAAAGCGTTCACCAGCCCGGCGTCCCCCGGGACACGTTGATACGATCATAGCAAGGATGGGGCCGCAAGCATCCCTTGGAAGCATCCCAAGGCCCGCTGCAACCGTTTTCGGGCCGAAACGCCCGCTCCTTGAGCAATCTTAGACCACTTGGGAGGATTAACGTCCTCGATCAAGCGGAGGCGGCGCTTAAGCAGCGCTGCTTTCAGCGCCTTCGCGTTTTTCATAGACACGGTCGACGATGCCAAAGTCGCGCGCCTCTTCCGCTGTCATGAAGTGATCGCGGTCGAGAGTTTTTTCCACCCTTTCATAGGGTTGGCCGGTATGTCTGACGTAAATCTCGTTCAGGCGGCGCTTGGTGGCGATAATATCCTCAGCGTGGCGTTCAATGTCTGAGGCCTGTCCGCGGAAGCCGCCAGAGGGCTGGTGCACCATCACGCGCGCGTTCGGGAGGGCGATGCGAAGGCCCTTCTCGCCCGCCGCCAGCAGCAGCGAGCCCATGGACGCTGCCTGGCCAACACAAACAGTTGATACCGGACTGCGGATGTATTGCATGGTGTCGTAAATCGCCAAGCCCGAGGTGACGATGCCGCCCGGGCTGTTGATGTACATGGCGATTTCGCGCTTGGGGTTCTCTGATTCCAGGAACAGGAGCTGCGCCGTCACCAGGCTGGCAAGGCCGTCCTCGACACCACCCGTGACGAAAATAATCCGCTCCTTGAGCAGCCGGGAAAAGATGTCAAAGGCGCGCTCGCCCCGGCTGGTCTGCTCCACCACCATGGGGACCAGCGAATTATAACGGGCGATGGGATCGAACGACGGCATGACAACCTTTCGGGATGCGGCGGGAATCGCCGCCGCACACTCCATATTTGACGCCTTGGGCCGGCCCGCAAGTCCTGCCTGTGGCCCCAGCTCCACCCAATCTCAGTCGTCTTCCTTAAACAATTCCTCGCGGGTGACCTCTTCAGTGGTCACTTTGACGAGTTCGAGGATGTAGTCGACCACCTTCTCTTCATAGATCGGGGCCCGAACCTGGGCGAGCATGTTCGGGTTCTTCTGGTACATTTCGAAGATCATCCGTTCCTGGCCCGGAAAGTTGCGGGCCTGAGCCGCAACTGCCTGCGCCACTTCCTGGTCGCTGACTTCGATCTTGTGACGGCGTCCGATCTCGGCGAGCAGCAGGCCGAGACGCACGCGGCGCTCCGCAATCTTGCGGTACTCACCCTTCAAGTCATCGTCCGATTTGTTCTTATCGTCCTCGTCCAGTCGCCCCGCGGCTTTATCGGCCTCGATCTGGCGCCAGATCTGATTGAACTCAGCTTCGACCATGCGCGGGGGCAGATCGAAGCTGTGTTGCGCGTCCAGAATGTCGAACAGAGCGCGCTTCGCCTTCTGACGGGATTGGCCGGCATGCTCGTTCTCGATGCGTTGGCGCAGCGCCGCCTTCACAGCGGCGAGGCTTTCAAAGCCGAGTTGAGCAGCCCAGGCATCGTCGGGATCGCCCGCCTTCGGGGCCTTCACGGCTTTGATCTTGGTTTCGAACTGCGCCGCCTTACCGGCCAATTCTGAAGCGCCGTAATCGTCGGGAAATTTGACGTTCAGCACTTTTTCGTCGCCGGCCTTCACGCCAATCAATTCTTCTTCGAAGCCGGGAATGAATTGCTTGGAGCCAATCACCAGCGTGGCGTCGTTCGCGGCGCCGCCCTGGAAGGCTTCGCCGTCAATCTTGCCGACAAAGTCGAGCACGACTTGGTCGCCCTCCGCGGCTGGCCCCTCTTTGTCTTCAAACACGCGCTGCTGGCGCGCCACGTCGGCAAGCGCTTCGTCAACTTGCGCATCGGAAACTGGCGTCGTCGGCCGCGTGATGGAAATGGTCTTGAGATCGGCCGGTTCGAAGTCCGGCATGACTTCAAGCGAAACTTCGAATTGCAGGTCGGCCGTACCGGCCACGACTTGCTCGATATTGCTCTTCAGATCGAGCGTCGGCTCCGAGGCTGGGCGCGCATTGGCTTGCTCAAGCGATTGCCGGGTGGAGTTCTGTACGGTTTCATTGATGATGTCCTGCATCATCGAAGGGCCGTACACTTTGCGAATATGGCTCGCCGGCACTTTGCCGGGGCGGAAGCCTTTGAGCTGCACGCGCGGCTGCATTTCCTGAATTTTGGCGGTAAGGCGCTGCTGCAATTCCGACGCTGGCACGACAACGTCGTAAACGCGCAAAAGTCCTTCGGAGCGGCGCTCTGTGAGCTGCATTAATCTAGCTTTCGACATGCGCGCCGAGGCTGCAATTTCCCTGCCGGCGCTTTGGAAAGCGGGGCTTATGGCATGCGCCTTTTTCCCTGTCCACGCGCCCTTAATGCGCGTTGGTGCGGCTAGAGGGACTCGAACCCCCACGGTTGCCCGGCGGTACCTAAAACCGCTGCGTCTACCAATTCCGCCATAGCCGCGCGCGCACGCTGTCTACAGCCCGGTCCGCTCCGGGTTCAACTCCGTTCGGCCCGTGGCCGCCAGCTCATTGCCAACCGCTCGATGAGGCTTCCGCCGCCTGTTCATTGGTCGGCCGGGCGATCAGGCCATTCTGGGTGATGCGGACCTCGTAGCGAGCGCCATCCGCCATCGGCATGTAGGCGCCGGAGCCATAGAGCGTGTCCACCAGCGGCGCGTACTCGCTGAACTCTCGCGCCAACGGCCACAAATCCACACCGGACTGGCGTGTGGGGCGGATATCATAGGCGCTGCGCTCGGCGGTTAGTTCCTGCTGGGTATCGGTATAGCGGCCGGAGAAGCGGTCTAGCCGGTACTGGGAATCAAGGCCCAGGACATTAGCCCAGGGCTTCCACTTCAGCACCCGCGCTTCGATCCGCCACTCATCGCCATGGACCTCAAAACTGCGCGTAATTCCCTCGGGTTGATCCGGTGTCGGCGGTTCCACCACCACCGCGTCGAACAGCTGCGGACCCTTTTGGGTCAGCTCGATCGTGGCCACGGGCCGTTCGAAGGTGAGCCGGTGATAGGTCTGAATATTGAGGCCGAGGAGCCCGACAATCGCGGCTACGCCGAGGAAAACCCCTCCCCCGAGCACGCCGCGCCCGCCCTTGAAGGGGCGTCCGCGGAACATCCAGCCGAGCCCCGAAAGGACGATCGCCAGCCCCACGACGCCCACGACGCCAGGAATGATCCACCACCACCAAACCATAAGACCCCTCCTGGACGCGCCGCCCCAGGCGCCCTGTTAACTCAAAAACGAAGGTCGAAACAGGGCGCAGCGCCGCCAGGCGTTAAAACTTCTCATTGGCGTCATAGATCTCAGCCAAAATGGGCGGCAGGAGCTCAGAAATGTCCTCAGCGATCAGGCCTGGCCCTTTGAGAGCCCCAGCGCGGCCATGCAGCCAGGCGCCGGCGGCGGCCGCCTCGAAGCTCGGCATGCCCTGACCGACCAGGCCAGCAATGAGACCCGCCAGGACGTCGCCTGAGCCGGCTGTCGCCATAAATGGACTCCCGGTGGCGTTGATGATGGCCCGACCGTCGGGCGCGCCGATCACCGTGTCCGGGCCCTTGAGCAGCACCACCGCGCCGCACTTTGCGGCTGCGGCGCGGACAGCTTCTACGCGGGAGGGCTGCGCCTCGAGCAGCTCCGGGAAGGCGCGATTGAATTCGCCCACATGCGGGGTCAGCACATCCGTGGCGCGCAGCGCGCCCTCGCCAATCGGGGACAGCAGCGTGATCGCGTCAGCGTCGACGACCAGCGGGCAGCGATTGCGCACGCGCATCACGGCTTCGAACAAGATGCGCCGATCCGGCGTGACGCCAAACGCCGGTCCGATGACCAGGCACTGCGCCTTCTCGGCCGCATCCGCAAATGCGCCCCCGCCTTCAGTCTCACGAAGCATGATGGCGTTGAGCTGAGCGGCGTGTTCGGCCATTGCATCACGCGGCGAAAGGATTGTTACCAATCCCGCCCCGCTTCTCAGCGCCGCACGCGCAGCTAAGCGCGCCGCGCCTGTGCGGGCAAACGGCCCGCTGGCGACCATAACGTGTCCGCGCGCATGTTTGTGCGCCGTGGCCGCGGGCCAAGGGAAAGCGGCCTTCCATAAGGCCGGATCATTTTCGTGGAGCGTGATGTGCTGGGCCCGCACCAACTCATCGGCCACGCCAATGTCAGCCACGACTACTTCGCCGCAAAGTTCGCGTCCCGGATAAAGCAGATGCGCAGGCTTTTTCCGAACGAAGGTCACTGTGAGCGCGGCTGCGACGCACGCATCCCCGGCCGGTTTGCCGGTATCTCCGTTGAGGCCGCTCGGCAGATCGATCGCCACGACGCGTTCCGGCATTGAGCGCAGCATGCGCGCGACGCGAGCCGCGACTCCGGTGAGCGGGCGCGCCAGCCCCGCTCCAAACAATGCGTCAATGTAGAGTTCCGGGCGCCTGTCGCCGTCGCCGAGGGGAAAGACCTCGCCCTGCCATGCCCGCGCTGCATCAGCGGCGTCGCCGGTCAGTTCCGCCACGGGGACAGCGCATTCAATCCAAACCGGCCAGCCACGTTCCTGAAGCGCGCGAGCGACGACGAACCCATCCCCGCCATTGTTGCCTGGGCCGCACAAAACGGCTGTGGCCCGGGGCGTAAATCGCGCCGTAACCGCATCGGCTGCAGCGAAGCCGGCGCGCTCCATCAGCGTGCGCGTCGGGGTACCGCCATGGGCGGCGGCGGCGTCAATCGCCCGCATCTGAACGACGGTGATGATGTCCGTGCGCATGGTTGTCCGCCCACTCCAATTCTGCACTCGAAAGCAGCAAACTCAAGGCGATCGCGGCCCGAGTCACATTCTTGGCGTGGGGGCAATTTGCAGCGCGGCGGAGGCAAACGCCCGCCCCGGGACACCTTGCCGGTGAGTCTTCCCGCAAGGAAAATGGGCGCCGGCGCCTTACGATCGGGCGCCGGCGCACAGGGTTCCTCGCCGGGGCCCGAGCACTCTTCCACGGCGCTCACGGCGGCCTTAGACGCGCCATTGCAACCATTGCCGGACACTGATCATGAAAAAAATTGAAGCCATCATCAAACCGTTCAAGCTCGATGACGTGAAAGAGGCGCTGCAGGGCATCGGCCTGCAGGGCATGACGGTCACGGAAGCCAAGGGTTTCGGCCGTCAGAAGGGCCACACCGAACTCTATCGCGGCGCCGAGTACGTCGTGGATTTTCTCCCGAAGCTGAAGCTGGAAGTCGTGGTCGGCGACGATCAAGTCGACGCCGCGCTCGAAGCGATTCAAACCGCGGCGAAGACCGGCAAGATCGGCGACGGCAAAATTTTCGTTACGGATGTTCAGAATGTCATCCGCATCCGCACCGGCGAAACGGGCGCTGCGGCGATTTGATCGCTCGCAGTCCGGAACAGTTCGTCCAATGATTGGACGCGGCGTATGTGCGTCGCGTCCGTTTCGTCTAAACCATGCCCGCAGCGAAGTTCGGGGAGTAAGTAATGTCAGATGAAATCCTGAAGATGATCAAAGACAAGGAGGTCCAATATGTCGACCTCCGCTTCAACGACCTGCGCGGCAAGATGCAGCACGTCACCTTCGATGTCTCGATGATCGACAAGGACATCTTCACCGAAGGCACGATGTTCGACGGCTCCTCGATCTCCGGCTGGAAAGCCATCAACGAGTCCGACATGGTGATGCGCCCAGACCCCGCTGGCGCTCACATCGATCCATTCTTCCAGCAAACCACGCTGGCTATGTTCTGCGACATTCTCGAGCCCGGCACGCTGCAGCCCTACACGCGCTGCCCACGCGGCGTGGCGAAGAAAGCTGAGGCCTATGTGAAGTCCTCCGGCGCCGGGGATGTCGCTTATTTCGGTCCGGAAGCTGAGTTCTTCGTGTTCGACGACGTGCGCTGGTCCACCGATCCGCACAACACCGGTTACTCGTTCGACTCCTCCGAACTGCCCTTCAATACCGGCAAGCAGTATGAAGGCGGCAATACCGGCTTCCGTCCGGGACCGAAGGGCGGCTACTTCCCGGTTCCGCCGATCGACAGCCTGCAAGATATGCGCGGCGAGATGCTCCAAATCATGGGCGAACTCGGCATGCAGCCGGAAAAGCACCACCACGAAGTGGCGCCGGCGCAGCACGAACTCGGCCTCAAATTTTCGACGCTGACGGTCATGGCCGACCGGATGAACCTCTATAAGTACATCATCCAGCAAGTGGCTGCGTCCTACGGCAAGTCGGCAACCTTCATGCCGAAGCCGTACTTCAAGGACAATGGCTCGGGCATGCACGTTCACCAGTCGATCTGGAAGGGCAACACCAACACCTTCGCCGGCGATCGCTACGCCGATCTGTCGGACGCGTGCCTCTACTACATTGGCGGCATCATCAAGCACGCGAAGGCGATCAACGCATTCTCGAACTCCACGACGAATTCGTACAAGCGCTTAGTGCCTGGCTATGAAGCGCCGGTTCTGCTCGCCTACTCGGCGCGCAACCGCTCCGCTTCGTGCCGCATCCCCCATGGCACCGGCCCGAAAGCGAAGCGCGTGGAAGTGCGCTTCCCCGATCCGGCTGGGAACATGTACCTGACTTACAGCGCGCTCTTGATGGCTGGTCTCGACGGCATCGCCAACAAGATCCATCCGGGCGAACCGCTGGACAAGAACCTTTACGACCTGCCTCCGGAAGAGCTGAAGGACGTGCCGACCGTTTCCGGTTCGCTGCGCGAAGCCCTCACCTCGCTGGATCGCGACCGCGAGTTCTTGAAGAAGGGCAATGTGTTCAGCGACGATCTGATCGACGCCTATATCGATCTGAAGAAGGAAGAACTCGACCGCTTCGAAACCCACCCGCACCCGGTGGAATTCGACATGTACTATAAGTGCTGAGCTTACATTCCGCGTGAAGGTAAAAGGCCGGAGCGGAAGCTCCGGCCTTTTTGTTTGCTCAGAATTGATAGACGCCGCTTAGGCCGAACGCATCCACGCTATCGTCATCATCATCGGCGGAGAGTCGCGTATAATCGCCCCGCACAGCGAAACTTGGCGTGAAAAAGTATTGCGCGCCAATGCCGACGCCCAGACCGTCATCATCGGCGCCTGCGGTGAAGCCGCCGAACGACCCCTCCGCATCGATCGAGGCCCAGCCTACGCGGCCGAGCAGTTCGAGACGTTCCGTCACCGGCAGAAAGCCAACGGCGTACACGCCATACTGATTGTCGAGATCGACATCGACCGGCGTGCCCAGCGCATCGGCCGTGTCGCCTTCGACGCCAAAGGACGCCTCGCCTTCCACGCCGAAATTGGGATGGAAGCGATAGCCAAGACGCCCGGTCGCGCCAGTGACATCCACGTCGTCCTCGCTGTACCACGTGCCGCCGAGGCCGGCATAAAAGCCGGTGTCGCCGGTTTGCGCCGCGGCTGGGGTCGCCGCGGCGAGGAGCGCAGCGAGCGCTGCGCCAATTGCTAGGAATTTCATTCTGATCTCCTCTGCGTTGCGTTTCCCAACGCCATGCCCTTTGCGGTGTGCGAACGGGCTTCCCCGCACTTGGTTTCCTGAGGAGCTGTGTTTTATCCGAGGAACTTCCGTGACTTACTGTATCGTCATGGTGTCTTTTCGTTTACGTGACGCTCACCGAATTGAGGTGAAATCCACACTTCAGCGGCTGTTATGGTCGCCCGAAGCACCTTAAAGGTCGGCTCATGGCGCAAGCGCAGAAAAAGTCCTCGCCCAAAACGGGCCAGGCGGAAGGCCAAGGTCTGTGGGACGAGGGCCTGTTCGGCTCGAACGACCGCGCTCCCCCGGCGGCGAGCGGGGGCTATACGGCCAAAGACATTGAAGTGCTTGAAGGGCTCGAGCCGGTCCGCAAGCGCCCCGGCATGTATATTGGCGGCATCGACGAGCGCGCGCTGCACCATCTGTTCGCAGAAGTGCTCGACAACTCGATGGACGAAGCGGTCGCCGGTTTCGCGGATCGCATCGAAGTCGAACTCGAAGCCGATGGCACGCTGCGCGTCACCGATAATGGCCGCGGCATGCCGATCGACCCGCACCCGAAATTCCCGAAGAAGTCCGCGCTCGAAATCATCATGACTGTGCTGCATGCGGGCGGAAAATTTTCGGACAAAGTCTATCACACCTCAGGCGGCCTGCACGGCGTCGGCGTTTCGGTGGTGAACGCTCTCTCCGACAAGGTGGAAGTGGAAGTCGCGCGCGATCGCAAACTCTATCGCCAAACCTTTTCGCGCGGCATGCCTACATCCAAGCTGGTTGAGGTCGGGCCGGCGCACAATAAGCGCGGCACCTCCGTGCGCTTTCATCCCGACGCGGAGATTTTTGGCAAAGGTGCGGCGTTTAAACCGGCGCGTCTGTTCCAGATGGCGCGCTCAAAGGCGTACCTGCAGCGCGGCGTGCAGATACGCTGGAAATGCGGCGATCCCTCGCGCATTACGGACGACACGCCGGCCGAAGCCGTGCTGCATTTTCCAAACGGGCTGCAGGATTTCTTGGCCACGCTGATCAAGGAAAAGCGCGCCGTCGTCAGCGATGTCTTTCATGGCCGCAGCGAAAAGAACGGCCCGCATGGGCGCACCGAATGGGCGGTAGCGTGGATCGCGGACGGCTTCGGCGAAGCGGATGGTTTCGTCCGCTCCTATTGCAACACCATCTACACGCCCGACGGCGGCTTTCACGAAGCGGGCCTGCGGGCCGCGCTGGCGAAAGGCCTCAAGGCGTATGCGGAGCTTAAAGGCGACCGCAAGGCCGCGCTAATTTCGCCGGACGACGTGATGGGCACCAGCGCCGCGCTGGTCTCCGTGTTCATCCGCGATCCGCAGTTCGAGGGCCAAACCAAAGGTCGGCTTGTCTCCACCGAAGCGGCGAAGATCGTCGAGCAAGCGGTGCGCGATCCGTTCGATCATTGGCTCGCCGCTTCGCCTTCGGAAGCCGATCGTTTGCTCGAATGGGTGATCACGCAAGCCGAGGATCGCCTGCGCAAGCGCAAGGAAAAAGAGATCAGCCGGCAAAGCGCCACGCGCAAATTGCGCTTGCCCGGAAAACTCGCCGATTGCTCCAATGCGTCTTCGGACAATTCCGAAATCTTCATCGTCGAAGGCGATAG
>JANRIP010000056.1:0-138854 GCA_033764855.1 Hyphomonadaceae bacterium
GCCCCGGTGTGGGACGGCAACGAGACGTGGCTCGTTATGGGGGTGGGCGGGCTCCTCGCCGCGTTTCCACTCGCCTATGCGATCGTGCTGCCCGCGCTTTACGCGCCAATGATCGCGATGCTGCTGGGGCTGGTCTTTCGCGGCGTCGCCTTCGAGTTTCGATGGCGCGATCCGGCGCATCGCGCATTTTGGGACCGAGCCTTCGCAGTAGGTTCTATTGTGGCGACTTTTGCTCAGGGCGTCGCGTTGGGCGCGCTCTTGCAGGGCATAAATGTCGAGGGCCGCAGCTACGCCGGGGGATGGTGGGATTGGCTGTCTCCCTTCAGCATTCTCACAGGCGTCGGCCTGCTGGTGGGCTATAGCCTGCTTGGCGCGTGCTGGCTGAACTGGAAAACCGAAGGCGGATTACAGCGCCAGGCCGTCACTTATGCCGGTCGCCTGTGCATCGGCCTGTTGGTGATGATTGGCGCCATCAGTCTCGCAACGCTCACATTGGAGGCGCAGTACCATACACGATGGTTGAGCTATCCGGGCGTGCTCGCGACAGCGCAGGTGCCGCTCGCGACGCTCATCGTCACGTTCCTGTTTTATCGGAGTCTACGCCTGAAGAAGGATGCGCAGCCCTTCTTCTGGGCGCTCGCCTTATTCGGCCTCTGCCTTATAGGGCTCGGCATATCTATCTGGCCGGATGTCATCCCAGCGCGAGTTTCAATTTGGGAGGCAGCGGCGCCGCAGCGAAGCCAAATCTTCATGCTGGTCGGCGCTGCACTGATGCTGCCGATCATCCTGGCCTACACCGCGTGGTCCTACTGGGTGTTCCGCGGAAAGGTCGGCTCGGAGGGATATCATTGATGCCTGCGCGTGTTCGCCAGCTGCTTTGGTTTGTCGGCATTTGGGCGGCGAGCGTTCTGTCGCTGTTCGCGGTTGCGACCATTATTCGGGCGATGCTGCGCTGACCGCCGGCATGTCGCCGATTCAGGAGTCCGAAGCGCAGGCAGGTAGGTTATTGCGCGGAAAGGAATGCGACAACCGCGTCTACGAATGCATCGTTGCGATCCCCAGCCACCATGTGACCGGCTCCAGCGATATCAGTGTACGAGGCGTTCGGAGTCGAATTGAGAAAGAGCTTGGCGTTCTCCTCAGTTACAAGTTCGCTCATTCTGCCGCGGATAAGATGAATTGGGAGACGCAGCTCTCCCAGGCGCGCCTGCATGTCTTCCATGGAATGGCGATCTCTGGTCTGCATAACGCTCGTTACAAAGCGGGGATCCCAGTGCCAGCGATACCGGCCGTCCGCAGATTGCCGGAGATTTTTCGCCAAGCCGCTCAGATCAGCCGGTCTTGGCCGATGCGGCATGTAGCTGGCGATAACGTCGGCCGCTTCCTCAACCGTCGCAAAGCCCTCTTCCAGCTTGTCCGACATGAATCCCATGACTTTCGCGACGCCCGCAGGTTCCATATGCGGGGTGATGTCGACGAGCGTCAGCGACGCAAATGTTCCTTCGCGCAGGTATGCTTCGGCCATCATGCCAGCGAGCCCGCCGAGTGATGCGCCAACAAGGTGGGGACGGCCTCCGAGCGTCCCCGCTACGGCAATGAGGTCGGCTGCGAACTTTTGAAGGCGGTAATCTCCAGATGGAGCCCAGTCGCTCTCGCCGTGACCGCGAAGGTCAACCATCACGGCGCGCCAACCGTCGGCCGCGACGCGCTCTCCTGCTTTCGCCCAGGCGTGGCGCGTCTGGCCGCCGCCATGTGCGAAGATCACCGATCCATTTGAGGGGGCGCCAACTGTATCCGCGATAAGGCTGATGCCCTCATCGCCAACAAACGTCATGCGCATCGTTTCTGGCATGGTTGAGGAACCCGACCTACGTCGATGAAGATTGGTTGGCGGCCCGCATCAGATAGGACCCTCGCCCGCTCGCCACCAGCGCGCCGGCATCATCCAGGAGGTCGGTCGAGGCCACTGAGAGACTTCGACCAAGCTTGACGACACGTGCGCGAATGCGGATTGGCCCGCCAGTTGCGGGACGCAAATAGTCGACGTGCAAGTCCGCGGTTGCGGCAACCGACGTTGTGCGGGCGAGAATTGCGTACATGCCTGCAAGATCAATGAGACTCGCCAAAATGCCTCCATGAATGGTCCGTGAGCGAGGATTTGAAATTGCCTCATCGCGCCACGGCATTTCCAGCTCGATGCCCTCAGCGCTCGCGCTCAGCACCCTTAACTGCAGCCAGGAATGGAAGGGGGCCACGAGAAGCGCCTGCTCAAAAGCCGGTCCGGACAGTCCTGGAGGCAAAGGGTCGCTCACCACACTCCCCGTTGTGGGCTTCGCCCAAGGCTCAGCTTGCGCATCAACATTTTATTAGAGACAAGGATACAGATTGTAAAGAGCTTTACAATGGAGATGGCGGGTGCCGGCAACGCTGCGGCTGGGCAAGGGCCTGTATGAAGTCGGCTTTGCTCTCGCCGACGCAACAAGGTTGGTGCGGGCGGTGTTCGATGCGCGCATGAAGCAAGCTGGCTTGAGAGGATCGACTTGGCGCGTTCTGGCCTATCTGCATCGAAACAATGGCATGACCCAGACTCAGTTGGCCGAGTACCTGGAAGTCAGTCGCGCCGCCGTCGGTCAGATGATCGACCAGTTGGAGGCCGCGCGCTTCGTGCGCCGGAGGCCTGATCCGCAGGATGCCCGTTGTTGGCGGGTTTATCTCAGCGACGGCGCTCGCGACACCGTGTCGGGCCTGCGAGAGACTGCTCGCGCGTTGGAGCACGACCTCTTTTCTTGCTTCTCGCCGCGCGAACTCGGCGAGTTGTCTCGTCTTGTCGGCAAGCTTCGTCAAAGCGCTTTGACGATGGCGCCTCATCGTGCGGAGGATGCGTAGTGGATTCGGCCACGACTCAGGCGGAAGCGAAGCCAGTGTCGCTCGTCGCGAGACTCCGCGCCCGCATGACCGGCCGCACGCGGCTCGCTGTGCTTTACGGCGTGCCCGCGCTTGCGGTTCTCGGTGTAATTTTTCTCATGCTGACGTCGGGACGGTATCAAGAGACCGACAACGCCTCTGTGCAGGCGGCGCGCGTGCCGATAAGCACAAGCGTTACCGGCCGTGTTGTTGAAGTGCTCGTCGTAGAGAATCAACGCGTGAACGCGGGGGAGGTCATGTTCCGACTGGATCGGGATACGACCGCCGCGGACGTTGCGCAGTTGGAGGCGGTGTTGTCTCAGGCGCAAGCGCGCGTGTACGCCTTGCGTGCAGATTATCGATCACAAATCGCGAACGTGCGGGCGCGCCGTGAGGGTGTCGTATTCGCGCGCACCGAACTGCGGCGCGCCCGGCAATTGGGGCAGGAAGGGATCGCATCGCGCCAGGACGTCGATGCCGCGCAACACGCGTTGCAACAGGCGGAAGCCCAGCTTGCCGCCGCAGAGCAGGCGCGCATCGCTGCGCTCGTTGCGATTGGCGGTGATCCAAACATCGAAGTGGCGCAGCACGCCGGAGTGCGTGAGGCGGCGGCGCGTCTCGAACGCGCGCGTTTGGCGCTCTCCTATACGGAGGTCGTTGCGCCGCAGGCTGGCGTGGTGACGCGCGTCGATCAGATCCAGGTCGGGACGTTTGTGAACGCCGGCCAGCCATTGTTCTGGCTGATCGCGGGCGAGCCCTGGGTCGAGGCGAATTTCAAAGAGGACCAGATTGAGAACATGCAGCCCGGCCAGAGCGCGGAGGTGCGGATTGACACTTTTGGCGGACGACGATTTGAGGCGCGGGTCGCGAGTTTCAGTCCGGGAACGGGCTCGACGTTTTCGCCATTGCCCGCCCAGAATGCGACCGGCAACTGGGTCAAAGTGGTGCAACGCGTGCCGGTTCGTCTGGTCTTGCTCGACGCACCCGAAGATCTCTTCCTCCGCGCCGGTCTGAGCGCGCACGTTCGAGTGGATACACGATCGACGCCGGACCGTCTGCGAGGCCGCTAAATGGCTGAAGCAGCTCCCACGGTGCAGCGCATCCCGCTCACGATTTCGATCATGCTCGCGGCGTCGATGTTTACGATCGACAGCACGATCGCGAATGTGGCCCTTCCTCATATGCAGGGCGGCCTGTCCGCGGGGCTGGATCAAATTACTTGGGTGCTAACCTCGTTCATCGTTGCCCAAGCATTGATGACGCCGCTTGTGGGGTGGCTTTCGGTTCGGATCGGTCGGCGACCGCTCATGTTGGGTTCGATCGTGGTGTTCACTGTCGCGTCTTTGGCCTGCGGCCTTGCGCAGGATCTGGAGCAGATGATCCTGTTCCGCGTGCTTCAAGGCGTCGGGGGCGCCGCCTTTATTCCGCTGTCGCAAGCGATCTTGTTCGATATCAATCCGCCCGAGCGACATGCTCAGGCGATGTCGATTTTCGGCGCAGGTATCGTTCTCGGACCCATCATCGGCCCTGCGCTGGGTGGCTTCATTACGGAAGCTATGAATTGGCGTTGGGTGTTTCTGATCAATCTACCGCTTGGCGTTATGGCGTTCCTGGGTGTGTACGCTTTCCTACCGAAGGCCCCGCTGCGTACGCCCCCGAAGTTCGACTTTGTGGGTTTCGCGGCGCTTTCACTGTTCGTCGCCGCGCTACAATTGATGCTGGACCGCGGTCCGGGGGAAGACTGGTTCCAGTCTTGGGAGGTGCGCATCGAGGCTGTCCTCGCAATCGCTGGCCTCTACATATTCGTCGTGCATATGCTGACTGCGCAGCGGCCATTTTTTGACCGCCGGTTGCTGACCGATCGCAACTTCATCATGGGGTCGGCGGCCAGCTTTGTTGTAGGCATGCTCATGTACGCTTCATTGGCTCTCTTGCCGCCGATGATGCAGAATTTGATGGGCTACCCGGTTTTGGAGGTGGGGCTTGTCACCATGCCGCGTGGTATCGGCATGTTTGTCAGCATGATCTTGGTCGGGCGGCTGGTGAACCTCATCGATGCGCGAATATTGATGACACTCGGCTTTTTGCTCAACGCTCTGGCAGCGTGGCAAATGACGCACTTCAATCTCGATATGGACGCCTACCTCATTATCGTGTCGAGCGTCATACAAGGCCTGGGTTTAGGCCTTGTGTTCATACCGTCAAACACTCTTGCGTTCGCGACAGTGGATGGGGAGCTTCGAACGGAGGGCGCTTCGATCACCACGTTGGTCAGGAACATTGGCTCGGCTGTCGGCATCTCCGTGATGCAGGCAATATTTTTGATCAACATGCAGACGTCGTACTCTGATCTGATTCAGAACATCCGGCCCGACAATCCCGCCCTGGGGGCTGGTCAGAGTATCGATCAGCTGAGTGCATGGGTCCCAGAAGTCGCGCGTCAGGCTGCAATGATTTCTTATGTCAGCGATTTCCACCTCATCATGTTGCTTACTCTCGCGGCGACGCCGCTTGCGTTTCTGATGCGCCCGGTCCGGACAGCACCTCAAGCGGGAGGCATGCATGCAATGGAGTAGGCGATTCGGCGCAGCTTCGTGGATAGCTATTTTCGCGCCCCTCGGCGGCTGCGCT
The DNA here is from genome assembly GCA_033764855.1 of Hyphomonadaceae bacterium. Classification (GTDB taxonomy): domain Bacteria; phylum Pseudomonadota; class Alphaproteobacteria; order Caulobacterales; family Aquidulcibacteraceae; genus Vitreimonas. Next base: position 5,536 of record JANRIP010000056.1, read on the forward strand.
ACTGTGGGGCCAGATTATGCCGCGCCGCGTCTGGAAACGCCGGCGTCCTTCTCGGGCGCGCCAACAGAGGCGCCGGAGACGATGGCGGCCCCGTGGTGGCGCACGTTCCGTTCGGACACGCTCAATTCACTAATCTTGGAAGGCTTCTCCGCGAGTCCCACGGTGAATGAGGCGGACGCGGCACTCGACCGCGCGCGCGCGGCGCGCGATGCGGCTTTTGGCGGCGCATTTCCTGAGTTGAGGCTCGCCGCGCGCGCAGAAGATGCGCGTATCAATGCCACGACTTTCGGCTTCGGTGCGTTTCCGACGCGCGAGATATCGCGATACAGCACGAGCGCCGGGGTAAGTTACGACCTAGATCTCTTCGGCGGACAACGCCGCGCGCGCGAGGCGGCGTTGGCGCAGTTGGATGCGGAATCGTTTAGGCGATCTGCCGCGTACCTTACTCTCGCAGCGGACATCGCGACGGCGGCTGTAGAACTAGCGGTCGTGAACGAGGAGATCGCAGCTCTGGAACGCATCATTGCGGATGACGAAGACGTCTTGCGGTTAACCCAAAGGGCGGTGGCGGCCGGCTCCGTCGGTGAAATCGACCGTATCAGGGCGGAGACGCAACTTCGCCAGGATGCCGCTGTTTTGCCGCGCCTTCACGGCCGGCGCGCTGGCATTGAAACGCAGCTGACGGTTCTGACCGGACGGATGCCCGGTTTGGCGCCGCTGTCGTTTCGCTTCACGCTCTCTGATTTTTCAACGCCGGATGTGCCGGTGAGCATTCCGTCCGAACTTTTGCGTAGCCGGCCGGACATCTTGGCGGCGGAGGCTGCGCTCCATGCGGCGACCGCACAGATCGGTGTACGCATCGCGGATCAGTTTCCGCAAATCCGCCTTTCAGGAAATCTCACACAAACCGCTCTCGATCCGGCTAACCTTTTCGCGCGAAGCTCGACGGGATGGGCCTTCGGTCCGGAATTGTCGCTGCCAATCTTTCGTGGTGGGACGCTTCGCGCGCGCGTCAGGGAGGCGGAGGCTGAGGCGCGCATGGCGGAGGCGCGCTACCGCGCGACGGTGTTGCGAGCATTCGGGCAGGTCACAAACGCGTATGCGGACGTGGAAGCGGCGCAGGGCGAATACGAGGCGCAGCAGGAGGCATTGCTGCTTGCGGAGCAGAGCGCGCGGCTTGCTCGTCGTGCTTACGAAGTTGGCGCTGGCACTTTGCCAGACGTGCTGGACTCCCAGCGCCGAGCCAGTCTTTCGCGCCGGGAATCCGCCCGCGCTGCAGGCGCTCGCTTGATCGCGCTCGTGCGCCTCCACAGCGCGGTCGCGGCGTCATCGGTTCTCGACGACTGAGCCCCAGCAAACCGCCTAGTCGCGAGCATACAACACTTCCGTTTTCTCCCCGCGTGTCTGACCTGTCCTTTCCCTGCCGCTGAGAGCGATCTCGCGCTCAGCATCTCGATTGGGTCGAAAACTGCGCGCGGAGCGGCGCCATCCGTTTTGGTTGCACTGCGTGACGTCCCCCGCCTTTTTCCACCGTCAGGCCTGTGTTCGGCCTGCGCCGGAGGCGTGCAGCTCGCCAATACGCAATGACAAAGCCCTGCGTCCCGACACCTTTGGGACGCTATCGCGCGCAGGCGGCGTCAGGGTGGAAAGCGAAGCATGCCTTGACGCCGCGAACATGATGGCATTTGGCCAACGGCTTTAACGCAGGTCAAAAAAAGCATAGGCTTTAGGTGCCGTGCATTCGAATGCAGCGCGGTCTTTGTAGTCCTCCGCGAACATTCGTCGCCAAGCGGAAATGTGCGACGGAGGAAATGCCGGTGGTTTATGAGAGCCCGTTCCGAAAACCGCGTAATAACAGCGTGATATGCCGCTGCATAACAATCGAGTGGGAATGATTCAGGAGGGGCTGCTAGGGTGTATCTTGCGGGTGAGTGGCGATACCTTCCTATGCGTCTTTTAGTTCAGGTGCGGCCACCCATTTATGCGCAAAGTCGAGCGCGGCGGCTGAAGGCGTGAGCCTTTATCTGTAGGAGCGGTCACCAATGTTAAGCGCCGCTTTGCGCTGACCCGACGCGTAGCCATCCTCGTGAAAGTGCGCGCTAGCGTGATCTCATCAGGCCGGCATGGATTGCTCGCTCAAGCTCACTGTGGCCGTGAGCTGCGTTTCGTTCGAGGCGAAGCCGGCGTAAAATTGATATTCACCCGCCGCTCTCCGCCACACATTCTGCTTAACATCGAAACGCGTCAGCAGCCGTGGCTCGATCTGCAGCTCGACTTGTTTGGTTTCTCCGGGCTGAAGTTCGACCTTGCCGAACGCAACCAAGCGCTTCACGGCGCCTTCATGCGGAGGGCGCGCATAGATCTGCATCACTTGTTTTCCAACGCGCGCGCCCGTGTTTGTGACCTTCGCCCTTAACGCGCCCGTTGCTTCGATCTCAAGATCGGATAAAGCGAACGTGGTGTAGGAGAGCCCAAACCCGAACGGAAATAGCGGCGTCGCATCGGTGCGCTCAAACCAGCGATAGCCGACATCGGCGCCTTCTATGTGATTTGAGCTGAAGGGTTCCCCGAACCGAAAAAGCCCTTGCCGTGATTGGGGCGAGTCAAATCCTGGAATGGCCGGCCTCGGCAGCTGATCTGTGCTAGCCGGAAAAGTCACTGGCAAGCGCCCCGAAGGGTTCACTTCGCCAAAAACGATTCTGGCGATGGCTTCAGCTCCGCGATGGCCAGGATACCATGCCGCGAGCAGTGCGCCGATATTATCTAGCCAAGGCGTCAACACTGGCCCGCCAGTGGTCAGAACCACAATCGTGCGCGGGTTCGCCGCAGCGATTTCGGCGATCAACTCATCCTGGTTGTCTGGCAATGAGAGATCTGGCGCGTCGCCGGCTTCGCAATCCCAACGCTGAGCGAAGACGATCGCAACCTCCGACTCGCGTGCGAGCGCGGCGGCCTCGACCCGGTCGCTACCTGGACTGAACATGACGCGCGCGTTCGGCGCGGCGGCGCGGAATGCAGCAAGCGGAGAGGTTGGGTGGTAAACCGTCGCCATGCCCGGAATTGGCGCGCTTTGTCTCATCTCGAGGTGCGAGCCCGCTGGAGTGACGGTTGAGGACCCGCCCCCGCTCAGAACGCCGATGTCAGCATGTGCGCCAATAATGGCGATGGAGCGGACATTGCGCGCCAGCGGGAGAAGCTCGCTGTGATTGGCGAGCAGCACAACGCCTTCTTCGGCTTGGCGTTGCGCCACCATAAGGTGAGCATCTGCATCGACGGCTTGCTCACCTGTTTGATCCAAGAGGCCGACGCTGATCATGCTATACAAAATGCGCCGCACCATATCGTCGATCCGAGCGGCGATTTCAGGGTCGCGCGAAGCTTCCGCTTGCAACAAGGCGCCGAAATAGGGTTCGGGATCCAATTGGCGCCCTGACTGCTGATCGAGGCCCGCCAAGGCCGCCTCGCGCGTCGAATGTACAGCGCCCCAGTCCGACATGACCCAACCGGGAAAAGCCCAATCGCGTTTCAGCACCTCACTGATGAGCCAGCTGTGCTCTGAACAATAGGCGCTGTTGACCTTGTTATAGGCGGTCATCACCGCGCCGGGCTGACCAATCTCAATTGCGACTTGGAAGGCGAGCAGATCGGATTCCCGCAGCGCCGCCTCATCGATGGTTTCATCCACGAGATGGCGTCCAGTCTCCTGCGCATTAAGAGCAAAGTGCTTTGTCGTGGAAACAACGCCGGCGCTCTGAACTGCGGCGATCGATTGGCCCGCCATCACGCCCGCAAGTAAGGGGTCTTCTCCGAGATATTCGAAGTTCCGGCCGCAACGGGGATCACGTGTAAGATTCACGCCGCCAGCGAGCATGATGTTGATCCCAAGGGAGCGCGCTTCGCGCCCGACGACCTCGCCGCCGGCGCGCGCGAGATCACAATTCCAACTCGCCGCGAGTGCGATGCTGGCCGGGAGGGCGGTGACGTTGCGCCGTTCTGGAAACGGCGTTGGTCCAAGCGATATGCCCAAGCTGGCGTCACTCTGTTGCTGAGCGGGAATGCCGAGGCGCTCAATGCCAGGAACGAAACCCGCAGTTCCGAGTGCATCCGGATGAAAACTGATTGAATTGGCGTTGGTGGGCGGACCGGCGGGATTTAGGAAGAAATCGGATCGCACCAGGGTGAGCTTTTCCTGAAGCGTCATCTGCGCAACAAGATCGGCGGCTTGCCGTTCGATATCGCGATTGCGAGATGTGAGCGGGCTTGCGTCGGCTGCGTCGCCGGCTTCCATGGCTGCACTTTGATCAGATCGTCCTGATGTCATCGGGGCCACCTTCAAAAATTTTCATCAGCATGGGATTGAACGCGGGCCTAAACGGTTGAGGGTGACTACTCGAGGTTCAGGCACGGCTCTCTCAAAGGGGCTAAGCGGCGTCCATGAACTGCATGGCGGCCAGCTGCGCGTAAACTCCGTTCTTGGCGATAAGCTCGCTATGCGTGCCTTCTTCAACCACGCGGCCTTGGTCCATGACGACAATTCGGTCGGCGCTTAAGACCGTGGCGAGGCGGTGGGCGATGACAAGCGTGGTGCGATCCTTGCGCGCCTCGGCGATAGCGGCCTGCACCAGACGCTCATTGTTCGCATCGAGTGCGCTGGTGGCCTCGTCAAGCAGCAGCACCGGCGCTTCGCGCGCCAGCGCCCGCGCCAAAGATAGACGCTGGCGTTCGCCCCCGGAAAGAGCGCGTCCACGATCGCCAATAGCGGCGTCGAGCCCGCCGCGCGCAGCTAGAAACTCCCAAGCCTCAGCGCGGCGGGCGAATTGCTCCAGCTGAGCAGGGCCAGCAGTCGGATCGCCGAAGCGGATGTTGTCAGCAGCTGAGAGCGAAAACAGGTGCGGGTCTTGCGCGACATAAGCGAAGCTTGCACGCCAATCTCGCGGATCGGCATCACGCGCGTCGACGCCATCGAGAGAAACTGCGCCGCTTTGAGGATCATAGAAGCGCAGCAGCAACCGAAATACGGTGCTCTTGCCGGCGCCCGAGGGGCCTACCAGAGCGACAGTCTCCCCGGGCTGGACCTCAAGCGAAAAATCACGCAGCGCCCGCTGCCCGTCTGAACCGGGATAGTTGAAGGAGACGTGAGCGAAGCGAATGGCGCCGCGGCGTGGCTTAGGGAGCGGCGTCGGCTGCGCCGGCGCCGCGATTTCGGGCCGTTCTGCCAGGATCTGGCTGAGCCGCTCGGTCGCGCCGGAAGCGCGCAACACATCTCCCCACACCTCCGACAGCATCGCCCCATTGCCGGCAGCGAGCACGGCGAAAAGCACAAACTGCGCGAGCATTCCCGGGCTCATCTCACCCGCCAGCACCGAGCGCGCGCCGAGCCAAAGTACGATCGAGGCGCCCGTAAACATCAGAATGGTCGCGCCAGCCGTGAGCTGGGCGCGTGCGAAGACGCGCCGCCGCGCCGCCGTAAAAGCGCTCTCCACCGCGCCGCGAAATCGGGCGCGCATGTCATCCTCACGGCCAAAGGCTTGGACTGTGTCGATTGCGTCGAGGCTTTCCGAGGCAAGCGCTGAGGCGTCAGCGACACGATCTTGTGCTGCGGCGGCCAATTTGCGCACCCGCCGACCGAAGATCAGCATCGGCGCGACAACGGCAGGTATGATCAAGAGCAGCAGGCCAGCGAGTTTCGCGTTGGTCACGACGAGCATTGCTGCTGCACCAATAACGGTCAGAGCGCCGCGCAACGCCATGGACGCGCTGGAACCCAAAAGCGTGTCAACCAAAGTTGCATCGACCGTGAGGCGCGACAGAACTTCTCCCGTCCGCGTGCGGGCAAAAAATTCAGGTGAGAGCGATAAGAGATGATCATAGACGTCAGCGCGAAGATCGGCCACTACACGCTCGCCGATCTTACTCACAAAGTAAAAGCGCGCCGCTGAAAATATGCCCATCAAGGCGGCGACAGCGCCCAGGCCGATAAAAGCGCGATCGACGGCCTCAGCTGCGCCGGCTGCGAAGCCGTGATCAATCACCACTCTGAAGGCAAGTGGCAGGGCCAAACTCGCCGCCGTCGACAAGACAAGGAATAATGCGGCCATAGCCACATCCCCGCGCCTGCGGGTCAAATACGGGAGCAGGCCCCGCAACGGACGCCAGTCTCGCGCCTTGCCGCGCTTCTGCGCTGCAAGATCATGGCTCGCCGCTAGCGTGGCCCCGTAATTGGGGCGAGTTTCTTCCTGAGTCATTCAGCCAACTTCGCATGCCTCAGACGCAGGCGCCTAGGCCTCGCCATGTCGGAGCCTAAGCAGGATCCTTAGGCGCCAGCAGTAAGTACATGGACGGTGTGACGATGCGTGCGATCAGGGTCGAGCTGATGAGGCCGCCAATCAGCACCATGGCGATGGGCGAGAACAGCGGCGAGTCTTCAAGCAGGAGCGGGGTCATACCGCCTATCGCGGTGGCGCTCGTCAGCAGAACGGGCAGAAAGCGCACTTCCCCCGCGCGCTCGATAGCGTCCTTCAGGCTCACGCCTTGCTTACGCAATTGATTAGCGAATTCCACCAGCAGGATCGAGTTTTTGATCTCAATGCCGATCAGCGCGATGAAGCCGATAATGGCGGTGAAAGAGAGCGACTCACCGCCGAGCCACAGCGCGATCAGTCCGCCCATAATGCCGAACGGAATGACGAATGCGACGACGCCAGTGACAGCGAAGGTGCCGAACTCCAGCAGCAGAACAGCGAGCACGCCGAAAATCGCAATGAGTATGGCGGGGCCAAGACCGCTAAAGCTGCGCTCCTGGGCTTCGGCTTGACCGCCGAAGGAAATGGTGTAGCCGGGCGGGCGAGGCAAGGCTTCCAAACGCTCGGCGACATCATTGGTGACGGCGCTGATCAGATAGCCGCTTTCCGTGTAGGCGCTGACTGTAGCGGTGCGTTCGCGCTGCACGCGGTCAATGGTGGCTGGGCCGCTTTCGAGCGTGGGAGAGGCAATTTCGCTCAATGGCAGCGCTGCGCCCTGGCTGTTCCAAACGAAGAGACGCTCGAGCGCGGATACAGGCATGGTGTCTTCGCGCGGCGCGCGCAGCACAACGGGGAAGGCGTCGCCAGCCGGATCGCGGAATTGCGAAACGGCTGCGCCGCCGATAGCGATGCGCAGCGTCTGGTCGATCGCGCCGGCAGGGACGCCGCGCAGCGCGGCTTCGGCGTCATTAATATTGAGATCGAGATCGATCAGCCGCTCGGCGGTCGGGTTGGAAATATCGCGCGTGCCAGGCGTCTCGCGCACAATGGTTTCCACGGCGGCGGCGATCTCGCCAATGGCGGCAAGGTCAGGTCCGCTGATGCGCACCGCGATCGGCGCTTCGATGGGCGGGCCATTGGTGAAACGGCGCAGCGTGATGCGCGCGCCAGGATACTGGTCCAGCCTTTCACGGATTTCGTCGATCTTGGCCATGCCCTCGCGGCGATGCCAGACGCGGAAGCGCGCATAGACTTGCCCGACATTGGAAATCTGCTCGGGCGGAATTTCATTGTAGAAGATTTGCGGATTGCCGCGCCCGGCATTGCTGAAGCGCCACTCGATCTCGGGCGTTTCGGCGAGTACTTGATCCACATAACGCACGGCGCGGTCCGTCTCGCTGACAGCGGCGCCCTGAGGGGTCTGTATCTCAACCAGGAAATACGGGCTGTCATTCTCTGGGAACAGGCTGAAGCCAAGTTGCGGCACGAGCGTCAGCGAGAGAAAAAAGCCGATCAACCCGGCCGCCACTGTTTTGCGCGGGTGCTCGAGCGCAACGTGCAGAGCAGGGCCGTAAAAGCGATGGATGGCGCCCATGACGGCGTCGAGCAGCGCATTGGATTTCCCGGACTCCTGGCTCGGCAGCAGCCGGCTGGCCAGAAATGGAATGATCGTCAGCGCCACAAGCAGCGAGGCTGTAATCGTGGTGATGACAGCAATTGGCAGTGAGCGCACAAACGCGCCCGCGCCCTCTGGCAGCGCCATGATGGGAAGGAAAGCGAGCAATAGCGTCGCGGTGCAGCCGATGACGGCGACATTGATTTCTTCCACGCCCGCTATGGCGGCCTGGCGAGGCGTCAGGCCCCCGCGCAAGCGCCGAGCAATGTTTTCGGTGACGACGATGCTGTCATCCACCAAGAGGCCCAACGCCAGCACGAAGCCCGCGATCGAGAGCTGGTTGAGCGAATAACCTAAGGCATGAATCGCCGCCACGCCCATAGCCAGCGAAAGCGGTATGGACACCATCACCACGGACGCGGCGCGGAAGCCGAGCGGCAGCAGCGTCAGCAGCACCATGAAGATGGCGATGGCGAAATCGCGGCCGAGATTGCCAAGGCGCTGCTTCACGGTTTCGGATTGGTCGAAGCCGCGATGCAGCGTGATATTAGGCGGTAATGTCTCCGCGAACGCGTCGATGCGGCCGCGAACCGCGTCGAGCACTGGGAAGATGTTTTCGCCGAGCCGTGCGCGTGCGCTCACGAATACCGCGCGCTCGCCATTGTAGCGCGTAATATGGGCGTGTTCGTCATTGGCCCAGGCCACCTCGGCCACATCGCCGACCGTGACCAACGATCCATCCTGCGCGCGCAGGGCCACAGCGCGAATTTCATCGAGACTGTTATAGGATCCGGACGTCTGCACGTTGAAGCGCCGGCCGCCAGCTTCGACGGCGCCAATGGGGATGTCAGCGCCCTCGCGTTGCAGCGCATCGGCCACTGCCGTCAGGGGCAAACGATAGGCGGCGAGTTGATCGAGATTGACGGCCACGCGCACTTCAGACGGTGGCGCGCCCCAGACTTCGGACTGCTGCACGCCCGGCGCGCGTTCCAGCGAATCCCGCAGCGCCTTGGCGTAGGCCTCCATTTGCCGGTACGACGCATCCGGACTGGTGAGCGCAACTTGCACAATGCTGGTCTGCGCTGGGTTAAAGCGGCGCGCGCGCACATCGACAATGCCCTCCGGCAAAGTGGGGCGCACCACGTTGAGTTCGCGCACGACTTCACCGAACTTTTCTTCGGGGTCGGCGCCCCAATTGAACTCGACGCTTACGACAGCGAGCCCAGCGCGGCTCTCGGAGCGGATTTCGCGCACGTCCTCGATCGTGTTGATGGCGTCTTCGACCGGAATGGCGACGAGCCGCTCCATCTGTTCGGCGTCCGCACCCGGCAGGACAAGAGCGACCGCTACGCCCGGAAATTCGACGATTGGATCTTCGGCCTTGGGGATGGCGTTGATCGCGCCAATGCCCAGCGCGATGAGCAGGGTGAACAGGACCGCGGTGAACTGCCAGCGATCGACGAAGAAGCGGGTAATGGCCTGCATCAGGCGCCGCTAATGATGCGGACGGTTTCGCCGTCGCGGACGTAGGCGGCGCCTTCGGCAATGACGCGGTCGCCTGCGCTGAGGCCTTCGACCACCAAAACGCCTTGCTGCGTTACACCCGCCGTGCGCACGGCGCGGCGCCGCGCAACGCCCTGTGCGTCCACGACGAACACGACGCCCTGGTCAGCGCGCGCGTCCAGCAAAGAGAGCGTTGGCACAATGATCGCCGGCGTTGTGGTCTCCGCACCGGACGCGGTGACCTCCACTTCGGCCACCATGCCGCTGCGCAACGGCCCTGCATTCGCGATTTCGATTTCGACTTCAAAGGCGCCAGTGCCTTCATTGCCCTTGGCGCCGATGCGCGTGACCCGGCCGCGATAGCTTGCAGCGCCTGCAATGCTCAAACTGGCGTTGTCGCCAACTTGAATGCGTGCGGCTTCGGTCGAAGCCACAGGCGCGCGCACGATGAGACCAGATGCGGTGTCGCCGAACACGAAAACAGGCGCGCCCGCGGCTACGGTTTGCGAAACCTCGGCGTTGCGCCGCAGAATGACGCCATTGGCTGGCGCTGTGAGCGTGGAAGAGTCTCGTGCGCGTTCGACGGCGAGCCGGGCATCGTCGAGCCGCGCTTGCGAAACAAACCCGCGTTCGAACAAAGTCTGGGTTCGCGCCAGATCGCGTTCCGCGTTTGCGCGCGCGAGCGCTGCTTCATCTGGATTTGAACCCACGCTGGTGCGGCGCAAAGTGGCAAGCCGCTGACCGCGGCGCACGACGTCGCCCGCATCCACCTCCAAGCTGGCGATGACGCCAGGCGCGGCGAAGGCGAGCTGCGGTTCGCGCTTGTATCCGACCAAGCCGCTGGCCCGGACGGCGCCCGCGGCAAATTGCGGCTGCGCTTCCACCACCCGAACGATCGGCGCTTGAACGGCTTGCTCGGCCTGACCACTTTCGGCGCTGCAGCCTGCGAGCGCCGCAAGTGCGCTCAAAACTGCCGCTGCAATCGGGACACCAAGCCTGCGCACGGGATTCTCCCTGACACTTGACGCTGTCTAGGGGCCAACTTGACAGTGTCAAGTGAATTCTGTTAGTCTGTTCGAGTGGCCGCTCAAGTTGCTGAGAATTTGCGCCGCGTATTGCTCGATGCGAGCCTTGCGCTGATCGAAGCTGAGGGGCTTGAAGCCTTCTCCATGCGCGAGGTGGCGCGCCGCGCCGGCGTCAGCCATCAGGCGCCCTATCATTATTTTGAAGACCGAGAGGCGATCCTGGCCGCCATTGTAGCGGAAGGGTTTCAGGAATTGCGCGACCGCTCGTTGGGCGCGCTTGAGGGACTAAGCGAGCCCGCCAAGCGCTTCACCGCGATCGGGAAGGCGTATCTGGATTTTGCACTCCATAACCCGGCGCATTTCAAACTGATGTTCCGCTCCGAGCTTGTGCGCGAAGACAAACATCGCGACGCGCAGGCGTGCGCGCAGGGCGCATATGATGTGCTAGTCAATGTCGCCGATGAGGTGGCGCAAGTGAGCGGGTACGAGCAGCGCACAGTCGTGGTGCTGGCTTGGTCAGCGGTGCATGGCCTCGCAACGCTGATGTTGGAAGGCAAGCTGACAAAGGCCGTATCATCAGGGCCGGAGCGCGTGGCGGCCGCCTATGAAGCCGTCGAGTTGCTCGAAAAACTCTGGTGCGATCGCGGTTGAGTAGGTGGGTGTGCGCTATCGGCTGCTGCAGGTTAGTCCCTGCATCGCTATCCGGGTGGATGGCGTTTGAGGATGGCGCGCGGAATTGTTGACAGCTCCGCTGAACCGCGTTTCGTTGCGGAGTTTGAATAGCAATAGTTGGGAGCCGCCCATGAGGCGTGTCGTGATCGGTGCGGTAGCGATGTTGGCCGCTGGCTGTTCGCCGCCTGCTTCAACCTCAGAGGCGCAAACCAACGAAGCGGCGGAGAGGCCGCATCAGGCCGGGGTCTATGTATTCGATTCCGAGCCCGGTGCGCTGGTGGCCTGCATCATGAAATTAGACGATAACACCGTCGCTGACGCTCCTGGCTTCCATAGCGTTTGGCTCGGTCCTGGCTGCGAAACAAATTTCCCCGTTCTCTCGGCGCTGACCGGTTGGGAGGAGATGGAGAATGGCGGCGTGCGTTTGATAGCTGCGGAGGGCTCAACCTTCGGCGAGTTCGCCCGGGGCGAAGATGGCCTTCTCCGCGCCACGTCGCAAAATGACGGCCGCACGTACACAATGATGATGGGCGAGTGATTCAGCGGGGATAACGGACACAGCGGGCGCGAGCGTTGCTTAAGCTCGGAGCAGGTGTTCGTAGCGCTGCCGCAGCACTTTCTTGTCGATCTTACCTGTTGCCGTCAGCGGGACGCTGTCGAAGACAACGGCGTCCGGCATCCACCATTTGACAATACGCGGTTCGAGGTAGGCGAGCACTTGCTTCTCGTCGATAACGGCGCCGTCGTGCGGCTCAATGATCAGAACGGGCCGCTCCTCCCACTTTGGATGGGGAACGCCGATCACGGCGGCGATTTTCACCCCAGAACACGCCACCGCAATATTCTCGATGTCGATGGATGAGATCCACTCGCCGCCGGACTTTATCACATCTTTCTTACGATCAGTAATGCGCATGAAGCCGAACTGATCGAGCGTGGCGATATCGCCTGTGTCGAACCAACCGTCTTTGTCTGCGGCGTCGGCGGCCGCACGAAAATAACGCTGAATAGTCCAGGGCCCTCGAACCAGGAGCGCGCCGGCGCTCTCGCCGTCACGCGGCGCATCCTGGCCGTTTTCATCAACGACCCGCAGTTCGATGCCGAACTGGAGCCGGCCCTGACGGGTCCAAATGGCCTCATCCAACGCTTCCTCGCCAAGGGCGGCGAGCGCCGGCGTGGGCGTTGCGATAACGCCGAGCGGAGCGGTTTCCGTCATGCCCCAGATTTGCAGCACCTGGACGCCATATTTCTTCTTGAAGGCCTCCGCCATCGCCCAAGGCACGGCCGAGCCCCCAATCACCACGCGCTGCAAACGACCGGGAGTTTGTGCGGTCTGTTCGAGGTGCGCGAGATACATGGTCCAGATGGTGGGCACGCCGCCCGAGAAGGTGACGCCTTCATCGACGATGAGCTCCTGCAAGCTTGCGCCGTCCATCTTTTCGCACGGCAGCACAAGCTTGCAGCCATTGAGCGGGGCGGCGAAGGGCAAACCCCAGGCGGTGGCGTGAAAGAGCGATGAACAGGGCATCACCACGTCAAACGCATCAAAGCCGAACGCGCTATTGAGACTGGATCCCATGGCGTGCAGCACCACAGCGCGATGTGAGTAGAGCACGCCCTTGGGGTCGCCCGTGGTGCCTGATGTATAGCACAGGAAAGCGCCGGCGTTTTCGTCGACTGTCGGCCAGTCGAACCCATCGCTCTCCGCGGCAAGCAGATATTCATAGCAGAGAGCGCCGATCTGACCCGGCGTGTGCGAGCTTTCATCGCTTAGCATCACGAAGGTCGTGACTGTCTTCATCAGCGGGGCCAACCGCTCGACAAGCGGCAAGAACGTCTTGTCGAACAACAGCACGCCGGCTTCCGCGTGATTTAAGATGTAGACGATCTGCGGGTCGAACAAGCGCGGATTGACTGTATTGAGCACCGCTCCAAGCCCGGGGACGGCGTAGAATAACTCAAAATGCCGATGGGTATTCCAGGCCAGGGTAGCGACCCGGTCCCCCGATTTCACACCAAGGCGCCGCAACGCTTTGGCGGCGCGTTCGGCGCGCTTTAACTCTGCGTCATAAGTGGAACGCGATATTGGTTCATCGATGAGACGCGAGACCACCTCCACCGAAGGGTGGGCGGTCGCTGCGAACTTGAGGATGTCGATAATTTGCAGCGGTCTCGTCTGCATTAGGCCAGGTATCACGACCTTCCTCCACTCAAGCTCTCGCCGCCCTGTATCTGCGAGGGGATGGATCTGATGAGGACACGATGTCGGGGCGGGTCCGCAATCGTCAACTCTATCTGCCGCTTAAAGCCTGGGCGCGCTAGAGTGTTGGCGGCGATGCACCCTCCCGCCCCCGCGGTGCTCTGCCGGTCAGCTTCGCGCCAGACGTTGGAGCATCGGCCGCACCTTGAGGAACTGGCGATAGGCCAATTCAAGCAAATTGAGCAATGGCGTCCAACGCGCCAGCAAGCCAACGGGCCGCAAGATCGGAATCGCCCGCCACATCGCTGCAAACGCCGCAGCGCCTGAGAGCATCGGCCCGCCCCGTTCTTGCGCGTGGAAACGCTGAAGCAGAGCCTGCCGATCGATCGGGCAATCGACCTGATCACCGCTCACATCGATGAAGTGAATCGCTTTGCGCCGGTCAAGCCGCTGCATCACGGCTATCTCGCTTTGGCAGAGCGGACACGCGCCGTCGAACCAAACCGTCAATCGGGGAGAGGTCACGGGATCCTCAGCTCCAGCATCACTTCGTTGCGTCGCGCCCATGGCAAGGTCCAGGGCGGATTGTAGAACGCGTAAGTCACTGCGCCGACAGCCTGCTCTCCGTGTGCGGCGATGTGGCTGCGCAGGCTCTCCACATGCGCATCAATGTTTGCTTGGGTCGCCAGACCGCTGAAGCGCAACACTGCGATGCGCCGCGCCGGTTGTTCTCGCAGCGTGATCGCGGCGTCGAGCGGGCGCGGCATGGTGTCGAGCCTTGAGCCGGGCGGCATATAGAATGTAACAATCCAAGCGCCCTCCGACTGGCTCTGGGCGACCGGGGCGGTCATGGCAATACGCTCTCCCTCCCGGCGCTGGGCGACGGGCGCCGTCATCGCTATGGAACGGTTGGGCTCATTGCCGCCGAATATGAAGCGCGCCAGCCGGCGAAAGCCTGCATTGATGGCCGCGCCGCGTTCGCCCGAAACTTCGGTCTCAGCGACTACTGTGGGCGCATAATCGCGAATTTCGAACGGCCCGTGGCTATAGACCAAGGTCCATTGTGGCTCTTCAACCGCCCGGGCTGGAGAAGCAGACATAAGAAAACCTGCTAAAGCGATCACCGTCCAAAACAGCTTCATACTAGTCGTACGTCCGGCTGTTGTCCGCCGATCAGCGCAGCTGCATCCGTGGCTCGCGTGAGCGCTTTTCGGGATGCGTTCACATTGCCAAGGCTGTGACAATGAGAGCTGCGGCCGCCGCGCATGAGAGCGGCCAACGAAGGGCCATGAACCAGTTAGGAGCGAGTTTCGCGCGCGCGGCGCCGGCATCGATCGCGAGGACGCCCACCAGACCCATAGCCATCAGCGCGAAGCCAAAGGGCGAAGGCGCCAGCAGCGCTGACCAGCCGAGCAATTGCGGAATGACGCTGACCGTAAGCACCCAAGCGCGCTGGCTCGGCGGCAGCGCAGATGCGGCGATCGCCAAACCCCAATGCACGCCGCCCAGAAACGAAAGGATGGTGGCGCCATAGGCGAGCAGGGCAAAGGCTGCCGAGGGGCCCAACGAGGCTGGTCCCGCGATCACGGCGGCGGCGAGACCCACGAAAGGAATGAGGCCTAGATAGCCCAGGATCAAGGCGGCGTATGGCATCGGCGCAGAGTTGGCCACGAAAGTTCAACCTCGAAATAAGCGGTCCCAAAAGGCGCCGACGCCTTTAGACAATGCGCGCGGCCCGAACGGCCAGAGCCGATCCAAAGCCGACTAAGCGCGTCCAGATCTTCAGGGCCCAGTTCGGCGGCGCTTTCAAGCGGCTCGCTGCGTCATCGCGATGCGCTACTTCGTCGTGCCGCCAACGTTCCAATGAAGCCATCAATACGGCGTCGCCGGATTCAGCCCGGAGCCGATCGATTTGCGCCTGATAGTGTTGGTCAACAAAGGTCTCGACCGCCTCAATCGTCGCGAACACCGCTGTGCGTCCCGTCAATCCAGGCACGACGCCGGTGATCCAGCCGAGCGCGCGCCAAAGCCAAAGCAGCCGCGAGCGTTTGGTTGGCGGCAGTATGGCGCTGACCTCGTTGAGATGCCGGGTTTCGGTTTGCAGATGGGCGTGTGCGAAGGCCCGGGCCTGGGGGTCGCGTGAGGTGGCGAGCACGCCCTTATAAATCCAGATCGCGCCGGTTTCGCCGGCGTGATCAGTGCGAAGCTCCGTCCAAACCCAAGCGGGCCAGGGTGAGGGCGGCGTGTAGCTGACGCCCGCCAAAGGCGGACTCGCTTCTACTTTCTCTAAGAGTCTGTTCACGCTAGCGCCCAGAACCGTAAGAATTCTAGAATCCCTACGGGCGACCTGTGGTTTCGGATTTGTTGGCAAGAACGGCAGAGGGCTTTGACGCTGTTGCGTTGCGTCGGCAACGCTCCGAGCAATACTTGACGTTGTCCCAATCGCGCGCCCACTTCTTTCGCCACGCGAATGGCTTGGCGCACACAGCGCAATCCTTGTGTGGGAGATTTGGCTTTCGGTATGAGGGGGTAGGTTTCTCAGCGCGGCGCCCCATTGGTGTGCTCTTTCGTTTGGTTCGTCGGCTAGAAATCGATCTGCTCGCCATCCCAGGCGAAGAACTGGCCGGACTGAGCGTGCGTGAGTCCATCAATGACCTGAAGCAGGCGCCCGGCGCTGTATTCCGGCGTAAAAAGGTGATCGGCGCGGACATTGGCTTGAAACGGTTGCGAAAGGCGCGTGTCCACGGTGCCGGGATGCAGCGTGACGCAGACGGCAGGCTTGTTCTTCACCGCGAGTTCGATGGCGCAGGTGCGGATGAGCTGATTGAGCGCCGCCTTGGCCGCGCGGTACGCATGCCAGCCGCCGAGCCGGTTGTCGGAAATGGAGCCCACGCGCGCCGACAGCGCGGCGAACACCGATTTCCGGTCACGCGGGAGCAGCGGCAGCATGTGTTTGGCGATGAGAGCGGGACCGATAGCGTTGATGGCGTAGCTCTCAGCCAGAAACGTTGGGTCGAGCGCACGAAAGCTCTTCTCTGGCCGCATCGCGCCATGATGCAGAATGCCGGTGGCGACAATCACCAGCTCCACTTCGCCTGCACGGCTGGAAATCTGCGCCGCCGCCGCATCAATCGATGGCTCATCAGTCAAATCAAAATGAAATGGCGCAATCTTTGGGGACGTGACGAGCCCGCCCCGCGCTCCAGCATGAACACATGCGCAATTCTCGTCTGCAGCTAAGAGGCGGGTCAGGGCAGCTCCAATGCCGCCGGAGGCGCCAAAGACTGCAGCCTGATAGTTTGGCCGGAGGGAAGCGAGCCCGCTCATATCGCGCCGTCTCCCATGTCGAGAGCTGCGATAGTTCGCTCGGCCTTGGCGAGCAGCGCTGAGCGAGTTGCGTCGTCCATTCGATCGAAGTTCCGCAGGATGGGGCCCATGCGCGGATTGGCGGCGAAGCGATTGCGATGGCGCGCTATGAAGCGCCAGTAAAGCGCGTTGAAGGGGCAGGCGTCCTCGCCTGTGCGCTCTTTCACATTGTACGTGCAGGACTCGCAATAATCGCTCATGCGCGCGATGTAAGCGCCAGACGCGGCGTAGGGTTTTGAGGCCAGCAGTCCGCCATCGGCGAATTGGCTCATGCCAATCGTATTCGGAGCCTCAACCCATTCGAAGGCGTCGGCATAGACGGCGAGATACCATTCGTGCAGTTCATGAGGGTTGATGTCGGCGAGCAGCGCGAAATTGCCCGTCACCATGAGGCGCTGAATATGGTGCGCGTAGGCTTCTTGTTTGGTTTGCCCGATGGTTGCCGCCATGCACGCCATTTTAGTGTCGCCGGTCCAGTAGAAAGCGGGCAGCGCCCGCGAGGCGTTCAGCGCATTGCTTGCGAGATAGTCAGGCCCCTTGAGCCAATAAATGCCGCGCACATATTCTCGCCAGCCAATGATTTGGCGAATAAATCCCTCAACCGCATTGAGCGGCGCGCGGCCCGCACGAAATTCCGCCTCCGCTTGGCGGCAAAGGTCGAGGGGGTCGAGCAAGCCAATATTGAGAAGCGGGCTGAGGATGCTGTGATAGAGAAACTTCTCATTGCGCAGCATCGCATCCTGAAAATCGCCGAAGCGGGGCAGCGCTTGCTTCATAAAGTGTCGCGCCGCCTTTTGCGCATCTTCACGTCGAACCGCGAACCAAAACGGTTCAAGGTCGCCGAAATGATCGGGGTAAAGCCGGTTCACCAGCTCAAGCACGTCGCGGGTCTCCGCGTCAGGCTCGAAGCTTGGTGGCTGCGGAAGGAAGAGGTCGGCCTCGGCGCGCTTGCGGTTCTCAGCGTCGAAATTCCATTTGCCGCCAACCGGAGCGCCGGAGTCCATGAGCAGACCAGTCTTTTTCCGCATTTCGCGGTAAAAGAATTCCATGCGAAGCGAGGTGCGGTCGCCGGCCCAGGCGGCGAACTCGGCTTCGCTGCAGAGAAAGCGATCATCATCGCGAAGATCTACTGGCAGGCCGCTTATCTCACCCCATGCGCGTTGCGCCTGGCGCACGCGATGTTCTCCGCCAAGCGTGGCGACGAGTGCGCGCGGCTTATGGCGGGCAATCGCGCGCGCGACCTCGCCGGTAAAAGAGCCGGTACTTTCTGGGTCTTCGAGCTTGACATAGTCAACGCGCCAACCCGCCGCCTTCAACTCGGAGGCGAAGGCGCGCATCGCCGCCAAGATGAGCGCGATCTTTTTCCTATGATGGCGGACATAGCGTGTCTCCTCCGCGACCTCCATCAAGAGAATAATGTCGCGCGCGCGATCTCCGTCGCGTAGGGCGGAGAGCGACGGAGTCAGCTGGTCGCCGAGCACAATTCGTAGGGTCGTCGCGCTCACCGAACCACCATCGTAGTTAGGTCGGCCGCGTTCCTAGCCACGGCTGCCAATGGCGCCGGTTTCGACCAGTTCATGCAGAAGCGCTTGGGTCGCCTCGGCGGGGGCGCTGAACGGATCGAGCTCGGCGCGCCGATAATATTTCAGCAGAACCGCTGAATTGAGCGCGGCGATGTCGACCTTGCCCATGCTCCATTGCGCGAAGTTGCGGCGTTCGATCTCGCCATAGCTCAAGAGCCGGACATGGCGGTGGCGCGTGTCGCTGGCGATCTTGCCGTAGAGTTCGCTGACTTCATCGCGCCCGCCCTCCAGCGCCTGGATGAACACGCCGCCCGCCATGCAAAGCAAACCCGTGACTCCAATGGGCAGATTGTTTTTTCGCGATTGCGCGACGATTGATGCGAACACGTTGTCATTGTCGGGCTCGCTCGCCCGGCTGGCGTAAAGGCAGCGCACGAGCATGGTCATCTCTTCTGGCTAAGCAGGGAGAGAAACTCCCGGCGCAAAGTCGGGTCTTTCAGGAATGACCCGCGCATGGCGCTGTTGGTCATCTTGGTTTCGGAGTCCTTCACGCCCCGCCAATGCATGCAGAAGTGGTCGGCTTCCATGACCACGGCGAGGCCATCCGGCTTCACCTTGCGCATCAGCACTTCGGCGATCTGGGAAATCGCTTCCTCTTGAATCTGCGGGCGAGACATCACCCACTCGGCCAGGCGTGAATACTTGGAGAGGCCGATCAGATTGGAATGTTCATTGGGCATCACGCCGATCCAAATGCGCCCCATGATCGGGCAGAAGTGGTGGCTGCACGCGCTGCGAACGGTGATAGGGCCGACAATCATCAATTCATTGAGCGCCTCGGCGTTGGGGAACTCCGTCACGTCGGGCGCCTCGCGATAGCGACCGCGAAACACTTCCTGCAAATACATTTTGGCGATGCGTTTGGCGGTATCCTTGGTGTTGTGATCGCTTTCAGTGTCGATCACCAGGCTTTCGAGCACGGCGCGAACTTTTTCCTCCACCTCAGCGGCCAGGCCATCCATGTCTCCAGGCTCGAGAAAGGCAGAGATATTATCATTGGCGTGAAAACGCTTCCGGGCAGCCACAAGCCGCGCCCTGATGCGCGTGGACACCGGCGCACCATCTTCACTCTTCTTGACCACGCCGAACCTCGCAAAGCGCTGGATGAGATTTTACGAGCATGGCCACCCGGCGGATCATGCCGTCGCCAGGGGGTGCGCGGGCGGCCTTACCCGCGCCTGTGAGGGGCCAGATGGGTGCGTTCGAGCCGCTTCAAGCGATGTGCGTCCGCCTTCATCTCATCCAGGAGCCAGCTGATGAACGCCGCCGCCATCGTATTGCTGCGATCCTCTTTGCGGCAGACGACATAATACGCGCCTGCTTCCTGCGGCGCCAGGTTGAAGGGCGCGACCAGCGCCGAGGCGCCGGCGGCGTCCCAGATCAAGGGCAATAGACCGAGCATGACGCCACGGCCTTGCGCTGCGGCCGCGATCGCTTCGGGCAGCGTGTCGACAGTGATGAGGCGCCGCGGCTTGAGCCCGGCATAGCCTGCGCGTTCAAGCCAGTCTGTCCAGCCAGCGCGTCCTACGCTCAAAGCGATCAGCGTTTTGCGGCGAAGGTCGTTGGGAGAGACGATATCTTCGGCGAGCGCCGGCGTGCAGAGCGGCGTCGCGCGAAGATCAAGCAGTTTCCTGGCATAAAGACCGGAACCCGGCGTTGCGACATTTCGAATTGCGACATCAGCTTCACCGGCGAGCACGTCATAAACGCGCGCATCCGTGTGGATCGTCAGTGATAAATCTGGATGCAGCCGCTCAAACCGTTCGAGGCGCGGCGCCATCCAGGCGCTAACGAACAAAGGCAACGCAGCCACTTTCAGCGATGTGCGCGCGGCACCGCGTCGCGCCTGCTCCAGACTGGTGATGAGCGCGGCGAGCGATCTGTTGACGGCGCGGCTCAGCTCTTTGCCCCGCTCATTCAGCCTCACCTGACGCACGCCGCGATCGAAGAGCGGGGCCCCGATCCAGGTTTCCAGCGTTTTGATCTGATGGCTGACCGCGGAAGGCGTCACACCCAATTCTGCCGCCGCATCACGGAAGTTCTGCAGTCGCCCGGCAGCGGCGAATGCACGCAAAAGGTGGAGCGGGGGAAGTGATTTCGGGTCGGCCATAGGTGAGCCATGTTCACCCATAACGCGCCGATCTCAAGCTTATTTCTCTTCCCGGTGTTGATAGTGTCGAGGCCGGTCTTAAGGAGCCTTCATGGTAAGAGCGCACGCAGCTCAATCACCCGTCACGCGAACGCTTGGGTTCTGGTTGGCCGTTCCATTGGCCGTGTTGCAGGCGTTCAACGCTGTGCGCGCAGTCGCCGATCCGGTTGGCTTCTCAGCCTATATGGGTGCGCCGCTTCAGACCGCCGTCGATAGCGCATGGGTCCTGATCTACGCGCTGCGCACTGGGTTCATCGCCTTGCTGGTTGCGCAATTGCTGCTGCGGCGGGATCTCGAGGCATTGAAATGGACAGCGCTGGTTGCGCTTATCATGCCGCTTGGTGACGCCTTCATTGCGCACCAGGCGGGCGCAGCTTCAGTGATCGTGGCGCGTCATGGCGCGATCGCGGCCTATTTGTTGGTGGTGACGGTAGCGCTGTTCTGGTCCGCGCGGGGGCGGGCGCGATGAGAAAGTATCTGCAACGTCTCGGCGTGCGCCTTGATACTGCCGGCGCGCCGGCGCGCATGCGGCGCGTAAAGTGCGGCTGGCCCGCCTCGGCTTCGCCCGGCGTCGCATTCCATAACACGTGCAAAGTTCAGTTTCGCTATCGAGAAGCGGGTGCAGGCCCGTGCATTGTGTTTACCGCCGATCCGCCGATGACGCTCGAGAATTACAATGAACTCGTGGCCGCGTTTTCAGCCCAGTTTCGAGTGATTGTTGTCGAACTGCCGGCCATGGGCTTTTCCGTTGCGTCGGAGGATTTTGCTTTCGGGTTTCGCGAGACCAATGACGAAATCGCCCAATTTGTCAGGGAGGTTGCTGGCGAGGGGGCGATCTTGGCGTTCTCTTGTGTCGCCGGGCTGGCGGGCATCGATATTGCGACGCGATATCCAGATTTGTGCAGCCATCTTGTTCTTATTCAGACCGGTGACGTTCGGTCGTTCGAGCTGTGGAAGGCGGGGCGCGATCCCAAGGGCGTCTTAGCGACGCCGATTTTGGGTCAATTGGCAATGAAGCGCCTTGCGCTCAAGCGCATGCCAGCTTGGTACAGACTGTCGGTTGGAAAGCAGGAGCTGATTGACGGCCTTTGCACATGCGCGGCGCGCTCCTTCAGCCACGGCGCGCAGTGGTCGCTCGCGAGCGCGTATCAATGTTATATGAATGCGAACATCGCATTGACAGCTCCGGTGCAGCCAGTTCTGTCAATCTGGGGCGCAGGCGATCGTTCTCACCCGAGCGAAAATATGCATGCCATCCGGAGTCTCGCGCTCAACGCCCAGCAGGTCACGTTCGCTGATCTCGGGCACACGCCAGAACTTGAGGATCCCCGCCGTGTTCTGAGCGCGGTTCTTGAGTTCTTGGCGGAGTTTGGCCAAGTCAGGGAACGAGCCACCACTTAACGGCTAGAGCGAGCGTATGATTTCCAGACGGCAAGCCCTGCTATCCGTATCTGCCGGCCTCGTTTGGCCTGGTGTCGCCAAAGCGCAATCGACGTCAGAGTGGCCGGCTGACGCGATTGCATTCGCAGCCGCGTTGAGAAGCCGGGCCTGGACCGCGGAAGCGGCGGCGCGCTCGGCCGTTGAGCGGTGCATGGCCGCTTCCCAGCTCAATCTCGCCGTCGCGCTCGATGTGCCGCAAGCGCTTGCGCGTCTGGAGGGGCCGGAGGCGCCACTCGGCATACCGACGCTAGTGAAGGATCTCGACGATCTGCCGCCATTTCCGACAGGTCTTGGCATGCGCAATCGAGCGTCCGAAGCGCCCGCCAGCGAAATTGCACCTTACGTTGAGCGTCTCGCGCGCCTCGGACTCAATCCGGTCGGCAAGTCGGCGACATCGGAGTTCGGTCTGCTGCCAATGTCGGCCAATCAGTCTGGATTCACATCGACGCCCTGGGCGCTTGGACGGTCCTCAGGGGGATCGTCCGGCGGCGGCGCAAGCGCCGTGGCCGGAGGAATTGTGCCGCTCGCACATGCGTCGGACGCAGGCGGCTCCATACGCATCCCGGCGAGTTATTGCGGCGTGTTTGGATTCAAGCCGTCGCGCGGACGCACGCTTGGTTCAGGCTCGCGTGGCTCGACATCGCTGATTGCCCGCCATGTGATCACGCGCTCTGTGCGTGACAGCGCACTGGTGCTCGCCGCCAACGAGCTAGATGGAGCGCAAGCGCAGTTTCCGCCTGAAGGGCTGATCGACGGACCCTCGTCTCAGCGCCTGCGCATAGGCGTCGTCCGTCCGACAATTGAGGGGCTTGAGCCCGAGAGCGCCGTCGCTGACGCCCTAGATCGTGTGCTGGCTGGTCTCGCGCGTCTGGGCCACCATATCAGCGAGACGACGTGGCCGTTTGACGGCGCCCGCGTGGGCGCCGCGTTCACCGATATCTGGGCCTTTGAGGCGGCTCGGTCAGTTGAAGCGTTGCCCCGCCAGCAGCGCGATCAATTGACGCGCAGCACGCGCGAACTCGCCGAGCTCGGAGCCGCTCAATCTAGCGCGGCGAGTAGCCATGCCACGCTGATTGCTGAGACCAGCACGCAATATGAGGCTTGGTTCGAGCGCTTCGATGTCATGCTCTCGCCAACGAGTGCGTGCCTTCCGCCGCTCCATGCAGCGCTTGACCCTGAACAGAGCTGGGATGCGTTTCGTCCGGTGCTATCACAGGTCGCGGGCTACACCCCGCTGCAAAATCTGGTGGGCGCGCCGGCCATGAGCGCGCCTTTGGAGATGAGCCCCGAGGGCTTGCCCATTGGCATGCACTTTTTCACGCGCGCCGGCGGCGATGGCTCACTCATGCGGTTGGCGTTTGAGTTGGAGCAGGAATTTTCGTGGCGTGATCGTCGACCGGCGAATTGGTATGGCTAAGCAAAGCGCTTAGCGCCGGGAAGACTGGGCGACACCTAAAATGCCTTGTTCACACGTTCATCGCGCAACGGAGCGGCGCTCGCGCCTTGCTTGCATTTGGTTCAAGTGCAGAAGTGAGGCATGAATTTCGATGTGAGAACTCGAATGAATGCAGCAGTTCGAGCCTGCGTCGCGGCGGTTTTGCTGGCGCTTGCCGCGTGCGCGCCGCACGCGGGCGGCGCGTCTGGCGAGCCGGTGCGCGTCTGCTCGCCGGCGCACGCTGCATTGCGCGGGCAGGCGGGCGAGATGGTCTGGATTCCGCGGGGCGAAACCACAATCGGAAGCGTAGACAATGGCGGCTATCCTGAAGAGTGGCCCCCGCGCGATGTTGTTGTCGACGGGTTCTGGATTGATCGAAGCGAAGTGACCAACGCGCAGTTTGCGGCGTTTGTCGCGGCGACGTATTACGTCACCGTAGCCGAGCGCCGTCTGAGCGCGGAGGACAATCCAGGCCTGCCGCCTGAATTGCTGGAGCCAGGCGCCGCCGTGTTCTCACCGCCGCAAGAAATCGATAGCCTGGAAAATGTTGCGCAGTGGTGGCGGTTCACACCCGGCGCCAATTGGCGCCATCCACTGGGCCCTGAAAGTTCAATCGAAGGGCGGGAAGATTATCCAGTCGTGCAGGTCGCGTTCGAGGATGCGCAAGCTTATGCGCGCTGGGCCGGCCGTGAGCTGCCCACGGAAGAGCAATGGGAGCGCGCCGCGCGCGGGGCGCAGCGCACCAGCTTGTATATTTGGGGCGATGACCCCCATCCGAATGGTCAGCAGCGCGCCAACTCCTGGCAGGGCCTGTTTCCAGTGCAGAACACGCAAGAGGATGGATTTCGCGGCGTCGCGCCTGTTGGCTGTTTTGAGCCCAACGATTTTGGCCTGTACGACATGGCCGGCAATGTTTGGGAATGGACACGTTCGCCGTATTCAACCGCGCCAGACCGATCTGGCGGCGATGACGCCTTCATGACCATCAAAGGCGGCTCATTTCTATGCGCCCCCAATTATTGCGGGCGCTTTCGCCCCGCGGCGCGTCAAGCCGGCGACACCCTGCTCGGCACGAACCACACCGGGTTCCGCACGGTCTCCAATACGCCCGGACCAAGCTGAAACAGCTTTCGCCAAGCCCGCGGCCGGCCGGGGGATCCGGTCGCATTTGAACATTGTTTTGGGGGCGAATTATGGGAAAAATTAAATAGTGTTCATGCAAAGAACGGGCGCTTGAACAGCCTAAGTCGACTTCTAAATCCACCCTCGTTAGCAGTCGGCCCGGTTGGTTGCTAATCGGCGCTCCGACTGCGGTGTCAATCGAGTTGGACCGAGAGAGGCGGGCCCATGTTGCTTCAATTCCGGAAGCCAAATTCGGCGCCGAAGAAGTCTCTCTTCTTTCCGCTCATCGAGCCAAAGAGGAGAAGGAAACTCATGCAATTCAGACCCCTTGGCGATCGCGTGCTTGTGCGCCGCGTTGAGGAGGACACCAAGACCAAAGGCGGCATCATCATTCCCGATACGGCGAAGGAAAAGCCGCAAGAAGGTGAGGTCATCGCCGCAGGCGCTGGGCATCGGGACGACGATGGCAAAGTGACGCCGCTCGATGTGAAGGTCGGCGACCGCATCCTGTTCGGCAAATGGTCGGGCACGGAAGTGAAAATCGACGGCGAGGACCTTCTCATCATGAAGGAAAGCGACATTCTGGGTGTGGTCGAGGCGCGCGCCTCCGGCACGCTGAAAGCCGCTTAAACTTGGCTCAAACCAAACCGATCTGAGGAACAAAGATGGCAGCGAAGCTTGTGCACTTCGGCGCCGATGCGCGTGCGCGCATGCTCGAAGGCGTCGACATTTTGGCTGATGCAGTGAAAGTCACGCTGGGCCCTAAGGGCCGTAACGTGGTGATCGAAAAATCGTTTGGCGCGCCGCGCACCACCAAGGACGGCGTCACCGTCGCCAAGGAAATTGAGCTCGCCGACAAGTTTCAGAATCTGGGCGCCCAGCTTGTTCGCGAAGTCGCCTCCAAAACCGCCGATGGCGCTGGCGACGGCACGACCACGGCGACGGTTCTGGCGCAAGCGATTGTGCGTGAAGGCATGAAGGCGGTGTCGTCGGGCCGAAATCCGATGGATTTGAAGCGCGGCATCGACAAAGCGGTCACCGCGGTTGTCGCCGATATTGAGAAGCAAGCCAAGAAAATCTCGACCAATGCCGAGATCGCTCAGATCGGCACGATCTCGGCCAATGGCGATCGCGACATTGGCGACATGCTGGCCAAGGCGATGGAGAAGGTCGGCAAGGAAGGCGTGATCACGGTCGAGGAAGCCAAGTCGCTCGAAAGCGAACTCGAGATCGTCGAGGGCATGCAATTCGACCGCGGCTACGTCTCGCCCTACTTCATCACCAACGCCGACAAAATGGAGACGGTGCTGGAGGAGCCCTACGTGCTGCTGCACGAGAAGAAGCTCTCCTCGCTCAATCCACTCATTCCGCTGCTGGAGAAGGTCATCCAGACGAGTCGCCCGCTATTGATTGTCGCCGAGGACGTGGAGGGCGAAGCGCTCGCCACGCTCGTGGTCAACAAGTTGCGCGGCGGCTTGAAAGTTGCGGCTGTGAAGGCGCCAGGTTTTGGCGACCGTCGTAAGGCCATGTTGGAAGACATCGCGATCCTGACGGGTGGTCAGGTCATCAGCGAAGACTTGGGCATCAAGCTTGAGAACGTAATGATCGAACAACTCGGCCGCGCCAAGAAGGTGCGGATCGAGAAGGAGGCCACCACCATCGTCGATGGTCTCGGCAAGAAGGCCGACATCGAGGCCCGCATTGCTCAGATCAAGAAGCAGATCGAGGACACCACGTCCGATTATGACCGCGAAAAGTTGCAGGAACGCTTGGCTAAGCTGGCCGGCGGCGTCGCGGTGGTCAAAGTCGGCGGGGCCACCGAAGTCGAAGTGAAAGAGCGCAAGGACCGCGTTGATGACGCGCTCCACGCGACGCGTGCGGCGGTGGAAGAGGGTATTGTTGCGGGCGGCGGCACGGCCTTGCTGCGCGCGGCCTCACGTCTGAGCGTCCCCACCGACAATGATGACCAAGCCATCGGCGTCCAGATCGTCAAGAAGGCGCTCGAAGCGCCCGTCCGTCAGATCGCCGAGAATGCGGGCATCGAAAGTTCGATCGTGGTGAGCAAGCTGCTGGCGGAAAAGGACGCCAATATCGGTTTCAATGCGCAAACCGAAAAGTACGGCGATCTTTTCAAAGACGGGGTGATCGATCCTGCCAAGGTGGTGCGCTCTGCGTTGCAGAACGCCGCATCGGTTGCGGGCCTGATCATCACCACTGAAGCCTCCATCGCCGAGGCGCCCAAGAAAGACAAGGGGCCGGCCCTTCCCGCCGGCGCCGATATGGATTTCTAACGCGCACGAAGTTCATTCGGCCTGCGGCGGAGCGGATGGTGGTGCCGTCCGCTCCGTCAGCTTCTGATGAAAGGAGACATGAGGAGAGACGGATTATGTCATCCTATACAGATCTCATCTTCATTACGCCGCGCATGCTGCCTCGTCTTTGGGGACGGGATTCGCTTGGCGACTGGTGCGCCGGCCACCCTCGTCCCGGCGCACGCGTTGGCGAGATTTGGAGTTGCCATGGCGGCAACGCGACCGAGGCCGGTCAGCATCTCGATGCTATGGTGCGCGCGGGCCCAAATCAAATGCTTGGCGATCTCGGACGGGCGCCGCCTTCCGTTCGTCTGATACTCACGGGCGAGCCTTCGGATCCACTTCAGCACGACGGCCGGCTTGCGCTTTGGCGCGTGCTCGAGAGCCCGCTGGACGCCGCACTGACGGCCACTTTTCCGGATGGGCGCACGCGGCGAATGCGCTGGCGCAGGGGCGACATTATGCGGGTCGATGACCGCGTTGCTCTCGGCCTAGATAGCGGGGTCGTCGCGATTGAGGTGCGTCCGACATTTGATCCGGACAATGGCGCGGCGCACTCCAAGCCATTTCGGCGCCTGATTGCATCGCGCGAGAAAAGCGAACGTCAAACTATGCTGCGCGACCCTTCGCTGAGCGTCGAACTTTGGACGTTGCCTGCAACCAGCACAATTCAACCCGATGGCGAGACATGCCACGTGCTGACCGCTTTGACCTCAGGGGTTTGCATCGATGGCCGCGAGCTCGCGCGCGGTCAGAGCGTATTTGTGCCGGCCAATGGCGGTGCGGCAGTGCTCACCGGTCACGGCGCCAAGCTCATGGTCTCCTATCCGGACCTCGTGCCTACCAACATTTGGCGTCATACGCCTCATCCCGATCCGCTCAACGCCGCAATGGGTGAAGCGGCTCTGCTTTCGATCAGCGCCGATCACACCAATCAAGGCGGCGCAATACGCCTCGCAGCGTGAACACTGAAAGGAGGACTGAACTCATGCGTTACTTTGGACTCGCCCTCGCCGGACTGCTGGCCGCCGCTTGGGCGCCGCTCGCATCCGCGCAAACCCACAGCGCCCATACGGAGCAGGTCAAGCCACAAGCGAGCGCCGGCCAGGAAACACGCCCGGCCGAGAGTCGCGACCAACATCCAGCGCAACAACAGCTGAGCGCCACCTCAAAATCACAGCAGCAATCTGGAAGCGCTCAAGAAACTACGTCGACCCCTGAGGGGGCCAAAAGGACGTAATGGGGGAGGCGGCGCCGCCCGGCCTATGATCCCTGATGGTCTGGGCTGGGCGGCTGGCTGTTGGTTCTTTGCATCTGTATCGTCACAGAGCCGACGCGAAACCCTAGCCAACCGACGGAGGCGGTGTTGCCGATTCCTTGCTCATTCAGGAACAGAACGTCTCGGAATCTGACCACACGTCCTCGATCATTTTCGGCGGAGAGGCGCACGTCATATTCGAGTCGAAAAGCGTTTCCATCCTGACGGCCGATCGCGACGCCAACCACGTCTTCGCGCGTGCCCTCATACTGTCCGGGCGCGACTTGGCGCAGCCGCCAGGTTTTTGTGTCTCGCTCGCCATCATCGAAGGCGAAGTGCTCAGTTAGCACAAAGACGTCGCCTTCTTGCACGCCCTCAAGCTGAGCCGTGAACGGGCGTCGTGTGCCGGTAATGGCGCGGAACTCGCCGCGCGCCGTATTGTGACCACCGAGGTCTCGTTCCAACACGAACGGTTGGGGTAGTGCGCTCTCCGGCGCAGCTGGCGCCGTGGCGCAGGCGGTTAGAAGGAGCGCCGACGCGCCCGCAAACCCCAACACGCTCGCTTTCATGGTTCTCCTTTAAGAATTTGAGGAAGACGGACGACCACCAGTCAACCGGGCGCTGAAAGCTGGATCATCGCCGCGACCGTCTAGCCAGATGCCGAAAAAGGCGCGGCGAAATCCAGGCCAGGACATTTCGCAGGTTTGTCGGCCATTTAGATAGAAGCGCGCGCGGTCTTCATCCAGGCTGACCCCGGTGAACCTGTCGCCAGCGCGCACATCCGTGAAACATGTCTGCAGCAGCGCCGTGAGGCGCTCCGGTGATGCAATGCGCACGCGATCCGCCATGCCATTGACGGAGCGTGTGACGATCGAACTTTCTCGGACATCGCGCTGATAAGTGAGCGAAAGTGCGAATGGTTGATCCCAAGAGAAACTCGGCTGCGTTGCCCAAAGTTCCGCGTCAAAGATTGACCAAGCGAGTACCTGATAGCGCGCATCGCCAAGTTTGCGCGGTTCACCCAATTCGGCGACGACCTCAGGATGTCGCGCCAGCGCCATCCCAGGATGGCTGAATACCGCCAGCGCAAGCAGCGCACCAAAGGCGCTGCGCCGCGCATGCTTGACGAAGCCGAGGCTGGCAAAGGGTTGCATCACTGCTTAGTACGCGATCCCTCGTCACATGGATCAGCGGGACCGCCGGGCTCGCCCCCATGGCGCTGAAATTGGCCATGCAATGTGCTGGACCAAGAACTGGAACAGAGTTGCCGCAAACCGGAAATTATCGGGAAGACAGCGGCGCAATCGACTGGGCTAATCCCGCGCGCGGCCTTGGAAGCGATACCCCACGCCCGGCTCCGTAACGCAGAGCGTAGGCGTTTCCGGATCGGGTTCGATCTTTTGGCGCAGATGGCGCATGTGCACGCGAAGCGCTTGCACGTCGGCGCTTTGATCGTCGGGCCAGGCTGATTGCAGCAAATGGCGGTGCGTCAGCACCTTTCCCGCGTGCAGAACCAGCTGATGCAGCAGACCGTATTCGCGGGGCGTGAGCTTTGGGTCATAGCCGTCCACACGCACGAGCCTCTTGCCAAGATCCACAACAAGCCGTCCGTCATCATAGACTGAGGGCCCGCCTTGCATCTGAACGCGGTGGCGTAGCGCGGCCCGCACGCGCGCCATGAATTCCGCAACGCCAAACGGCTTGGTCACAAAGTCATCGGCGCCGAGATCGAGCGCCTGGACCTTGCGCGCTTCCTCGTCGAGCGCGGAGAGCACTAAGATTGCAGGCTGGCTGAGGGCGATGAGCGGCCGAATGAGGTCGCTGCCGTCGCCGTCTGGAAGGCCAAGATCGAGAACTATAAGATCGGGTCTGGCGCTTTCGCCTAGGGCGCGCGCCTGGGCGCTGGTCTCGGCTTCAAAGACTTCGAAGTCTTCGGCGAGCAGCGTGGAGCGAAGAAAGCGGCGGATCGCTTTCTCGTCATCGACGACCAGGGCTTTGAGGCGGCTCGGCGGCATGCTCCCGATTCATGCCGTCGCGGATTCAGGAAAGGCAAGCGTAAAGACGGCGCCCCTGCGGCCACTTTGATTATGCGCATCGATTCTAGCGCCCATCAGCTCGGCAAAGCCTTTGACGATCGCCAAGCCAAGCCCAGTGCCACTGGCCGGGTTGCGGTCGCCGCGAAAGAAGCGCTCGAAGATGCGGTTTTCGGCGCCCGCGGGCAGGCCGGGGCCGTTGTCTGACACTGTAAACGTTATGCCGCCATCGATCATGCGGGCTGCGAGGCGAACCTCGCCGCCATCGGTTTGACGCGCGCCATGGACGATGGCGTTCTCGACCAGATTGAACAATGTCTGGTGCAGCAGGGTCGCATCCGCTTTCAGAAGGGGAAGACCCGGCGAGACATCGCCATCGATCCAAATGCCTTCGGCGAGCGGCTTAGCGCGTTTCAGAACGGCGGCGACGACGTCAGCGGCGTCCAGCGGCTCGACCTTTTGCTTGACCCCGCCACTCTCCAATCTCGTCATGTCGAGCAGCTTCACGACATAACGCTGCATGCGCTCCGCTTCGGCCTCGATGCCGGCGAGCAGTTCGGCGCGCGTTTGGTCATCATGTTTGTCGCCATAGGTGCGCAAGCTCGATGCGGCGCCGAGAATGCCGGCAATGGGCGTCTTCAGATCATGGGACAGCGAGGCGAGCATCGTCGCGCGAAGGCGCTCGGCCTCCATCTCCACGCGGCCTTCTTCGTAGGCGCGAGCGATGTGGGCGCGCTCAAGGGCGGTGGCGGCCTGGTCAGCCATCGCGTCCAGTCGCCGGCGTTCAGCTGGAGAAAGCGTTTCATCGCGTGCAATGGCGAGTACGCCAGAGAACAGCCGCGATGTGCGCATCGGTACGAACAGCCAGCGTGCGCCTGGCAATGTATCAGCACCGCGCCCCGCAGCTTGCCCCTTTGCGGCGGTCCAATGCGCGGCGGCCATATCGGCTTCAGCGATCGTAACCGCCGCTGGCGCGCAGCCGGCGAGCCGCAAATCGTTCACGCCTTTTCGCGCGAACACCGCGCATTCAGCATCGAACGCGCGCGCCGTGTAGGCCGCCAAGGTTTGCGCGACCTCATCCTCTGACGCGACGCTGGCGAGGCCTTTGGCGAGGCCGAACAGCTCGCGCGACGTGCGCGCTTCGGCGCGCGCCGACTGCGTCTGTTCACGCGCGCGCGCCGCGAGGAAAGAAACGAGAATGGCGGCGCCCGAAAAGGCGATGATGGCAAGGACGTTTTCCGGGTCGGCGACGGTGAAGGTGTAGCGCGGCTCGGTGTAGAACCAATTGTAGGCGAGCGCGCAGAGGATGCCGGTAAGCAAGCCTGACCACAACCCGCGCGCCAGAGCGCTGATCAGCACTGCCGCCAAGAAGACCAGCGTGAGGTTGGAGACCCCGATATAGCGATCGAGCGGAAAGGCGGCGCCGACTGCCGCCGCTGTCAGCGCCATGCACTCGAGCGCTAGGCTCACGCTCATGGCGGGCTTGGGGACTGGGCTGACGAAGCGGCGCTTCTTCGCCCCATCGCCTTCTTCCGGCACGATATAGATGGCGATGGTTTCGGCCTGATCGATCAGTTCACGCACCACCGATCCGAACATGGCTTCGAACAGCAGCGGCCGCTTGGCTTTGCCGACGACGATCTGCGTGATGTTCTGCTCGCGCGCATAGGCCAGGATCGTATCGGCTATGCGATCGCCAGGGAGCGTCGCGGTGTCGGCGCCGAGCCGCGAGGCGAGGCGTAGCGTTTCGGAGATGCGTCCGCGCTCTGCCTCCGAGAGGCGAGCATAGCGCTCTGTCTGCACGTAGGCCGCGACCCACTGCGCCTTGGCCCGATCGGCGATGCGCTTGGCGTGGCGCACCACTTCGGCGGCGTCAGGCCGGTCGTCGACACAGACCAGGATTCGATCGCCCGCCGCCCAGGGCGCGCTCTCGCCCTGGGCCTGGCGAAGTCCGCGCACCTGTTGATCGATGCGGTCGGCGGCGCGCCGCATGGCAAGTTCGCGCAGGGCCGACAGGTTTCCGGGCGCAAAATAATTACGGATCGCGCGCTGCGCCTGATCCGGCGCATAGACTTTGCCCTCCTTGAGGCGCTCGATCAGCTCTTCGGGCGTGAGGTCGATCAATTCGATGTCGTCAGCGCGTTCGATCAGAGCATCGGGAACGGTTTCGCGCACCCGCACGCGGGTGATGCGGGCCACGATGTCGTTGAGGCTTTCGAGGTGCTGGATGTTCAGCGTGGTCCAGACATCGATGCCGGCGGCTAGTAATTCCTCGACATCCATCCAGCGCTTGGGATGACGCGAGCCTTCGACATTGGTGTGGGCGAGTTCATCGACGAGGGCGATCTGCGGTTTGCGCGCCAACAGGGCGTCGAGGTCCATCTCCTCAAGCTCTTGGCCGCGATAGCCGAGCTTGTGTTTGGGGACGAGTTCGATGCCTTCACAAAGCGCAAGAGTCTCCTTGCGGCCATGCGTTTCCACGACGCCCGCGACAATATCCACGCCGTCCGCCAGCTTCTTGCGGGCGTCAGACAACATTTCAAAGGTTTTGCCGACGCCGGGCGCGGCGCCCAGATAGATTTTCAACTTGCCATGCGCTTCAGCCTTGGCCTGCGCTAGAAGCGCATCTGGCGATGGCCGCCTTTCGTCGGGATCGGTCATGAAGCGCTCTCTTGGGCCGGTAGGTCGTCGAGCGCGAGATTTAGCTCAAGTACGTTCACGCGCGCTTCGCCTAGAATGCCGGCGACGGGCGGTTCGATGTGGGACTCAATCAGACGGCGCACGGTCGCGACGGGAACGTCGCGGGCATCGGCTATGCGCTGAGCTTGAAACAGCGCTGCCGTAGGGGAGATGTGCGGGTCTAAGCCTGAACCGGATGTTGTCAGAAGATCCACCGGAATGTCTCTTGCCGCTACGCCGTAACGCTCTGCCTCTGCCCGGACGCGGTCCGCCAGGGCCTGCGCGGTCGGGCCGAGATTGGCGCCGCTCGATGCGCGGGCATCGTAGCCGCTTCCGGCGGCGGATGGGCGCCCCCAGAAGTAATCATCGCGCGTGAAGCTTTGGCCAATCAGCGCCGAGCCAACGGCGTCTCCGTCACGGACGATGGGCGAGCCGTCGGCGGCGTTCTGGAAGAGCGTTTGACCGATCACTGTCATGGCGAGCGGATAAACGACGCCAGTGAGGAGGGTGAACAGTGCGAACAGGACAATGGCTGGACGAGTGTGTGACATGAGGAGCCTCAAGCGAGGTGGAGTGCGGAGATGACGAGGTCGATCGCTTTGATGCCGACAAATGGCGCGACGAGGCCGCCTAGTCCGTAGATGGAAAGGTTGCGCGCGAGGAGCTGGCCTGCGGGCGCGGCGCGCCAGGCGACCCCTTTCAGCGCCAACGGGATCAGCAGCGGGATGATGATCGCGTTGAAGATGATCGCTGAAAGAATAGCGCTCTGTGGACTTGAGAGGCCCATGATGTTGAGCAGGCCGAGCCCGGGATAGAGCACCGCGAACATGGCGGGGATGATGGCGAAATATTTGGCCACATCATTCGCGATGGAGAACGTGGTCAGCGAGCCGCGCGTCATCAGCAATTGCTTTCCGATGGATACGATCTCGATGAGCTTCGTGGGGTCGCTGTCGAGGTCGACCATGTTGCCGGCCTCGCGTGCGGCTGGCGTGCCGGTCTGCATGGCGACTCCGACATCGGCTTGCGCAAGTGCTGGCGCATCGTTGGTGCCGTCGCCACACATGGCCACAAGCTTGCCTTCGGCCTGCTCTTTGCGGATCAACGCAAGTTTATCTTCCGGTTTTGCTTCGGAAAGAAAATCGTCCACGCCCGCTTCCGCAGCGATGGCGGCGGCGGTGAGGGCGTTGTCGCCCGTAATCATGACGGTGCGGATGCCCATTTTGCGCAACTCGGCGAAGCGCTCTTTGACGCCGCCTTTGACGACATCTTTCAGATGAACAATACCAAGCACCTGACCGTTGCGCGCGACGGCCAGCGGCGTGCCGCCATCGCGGGCGATGGCCTCGGCGGCGCGGCGCACGTCGGCGGGCGCATTGGAAGCGCCATTCTGTACGGCGACGAATTGCAGGATCGAATCGACTGCGCCTTTGCGGATCTGCACGCCATCGATATCGACGCCGCTCATTCTCGTTTGGGCGGTAAAGGGCACGAACTTGGCGTGCGTTAGGGCCATTTCGCGCCCGCGCATGTCGAATCGCTCCTTGGCAAGCACGACGATGGAGCGTCCTTCCGGTGTTTCGTCGGAAAGCGACGCCAGCTGAGCCGCATCCGCAAGATCGCGTTCGCTGACGCTCGGCGCAGGAATGAAGGCGACGGCTTGCCGGTCGCCCAGCGTGATCGTCCCGGTCTTGTCGAGCAGCAGCACGTCGACATCGCCTGCCGCTTCCACCGCGCGTCCTGACGTGGCGAGCACGTTGAAGCGCACCAGACGGTCCATGCCGGCGATGCCGATGGCGGAGAGGAGCCCGCCTATCGTTGTCGGAATGAGCGCGATGAACAGCGCCGCCAGCGCGATGACGCTGACGCCGCCACCGGTATAGGATGCGAAAGCTGGCACGGTGACGACCGCGAGAACGAAGATCAGCGAGAGTCCCGCAAGCAGAACCGAAAGCGCGATTTCGTTCGGCGTCTTCTTCCGCGCCGCGCCTTCGACCAACGCGATCATGCGGTCAAGAAAGGTCGAGCCTTGCGCTGCCGTTACCCGCACCACGATGCGATCGGATAGCACTCGCGTGCCCGCCGTGACGGCGGACCTATCGCCGCCAGCTTCGCGGATGACGGGCGCGCTTTCGCCGGTGATAGCGCTTTCATCGACTGTGGCCACGCCCTCGATCACTTCGCCATCGGCGGGGATGAGTTCGCCTGCGACAACCTCCACAAGATCATCGATCTTGAGATCGCTCGCCGCCGTCGGGGCTTGTGGAGCGCCGTTGACAAGACGCCGCGCCATCAATTCAGAGCGCGCGCGCCGCAGGCTCGCCGCCTGGGCCTTGCCGCGTCCTTCCGCGACAGCTTCCGCGAATGCAGCGAACCAAACGGTGAGCCAAAGCCAAAGCGCGATTTGCCCAGCGAAGCCTGTTTCGTCGCCACCCGCGAACAGGTCGCGCACGAACAGGATGGTTACATAGAGTGCGACCAACTCGGTCGCGAACATCACGGGGTTTCGCCACATCTTCAGCGGGCTCAGTTTGCCGAATGCCTCAAGGGCGGCGGGGCGAAGAATGGCGCTGTCGAACAGCGAGGCGGGTTTTGCTTTTTCGGACATGGAGAGGCTCTCAGAACAGGCGGCCGGCGGTGGCTTCGGCCAACGGCCCGAGCGCGAGCGCCGGGAAGAAGGTGAGCGCGCCTACGATGACGATGATGAAGGCCAAGAGGCCGATAAAGAGTGGGCCTGTCGTCGGGAATGAGCCCGAACTGGCAGGCGTCACCGGCTTTGCAGCGAGATTGCCGGCGATGGCGAGCACTGGAACGATCACGAGGAAGCGGCCAATCAGCATCGCCGCCGCCTGAGTGTAAGTATAGAAATCGCTGGTCGCAGTGAGTCCGCCGAAGGCCGAGCCGTTATTGCCGGCGGCTGAGGCAAAGGCGTAGAACATCTCGGTGAAGCCGTGCGGCCCCGCATCCTGCACGCCAGCGCGTCCCCATTCCGTGCTCGCGGCGAGCGCCGTACCGATCAAGATCGCAAGTGGTGAAGCCAGGATCGCGAGCACCGCAAGTTTCACGTCGCGCGCTTCGATCTTTTTGCCGAGATAGGCGGGCGTGCGCCCGACCATGAGACCTGCGACGAAGATCGTCAGGATGGCGAAGACGAGGATGCCGTAGAAACCGGCGCCGACGCCGCCGACGATCACTTCCCCGGCCAACATGTTCACAAGCGGAACCATGCCGCCCAGTGCGGAGAAGCTGTCATGCATGGCGTTGACCGCACCGCATGAGGCCGCTGTCGTGACAGCGGCGAATAGAGCGGACGCGGCGACCCCAAAACGCGTCTCCTTTCCCTCCATATTTATAGCTGCCGGATCCACGCCGGCTTGTATTAGGGCCGGCGTCGCTTGCGCCTCGGCCCAATAGGCGACGCCCGTTCCGATCAGGAAGAGCACGCCCATCGCGGCGAGCAGCGCCCAACCTTGGCGCTCGTCGCCGACCATGCGCCCGAAGGTGATGGTAAGGCCAGCGCCGATGGCGAAGATCGACAACATCTGAATGAGATTGACGATCGGCCCCATGTTCTCGAACGGGTGCGCGGCGTTGGCGTTGAAGAAGCCGCCGCCATTGGTGCCAAGCATCTTGATAGAAATCTGGCTCGCCACCGGGCCGACGGCGATGTCTTGGCTGGCGCCTTCGAGCGTCGTGGCCTGAAGCGATCCCGCCAGCGTCTGGGGCATGCCGAGCGCGATGAAAGCGATGGCGAGAATGATGGAGCCCGGCAGCAGCACGTAGAGCGTCGCGCGGGTCATATCGACCCAGAAATTGCCTATGGTTCCGGCGCTCTTGCGCGCGAAACCCCGTGCAAACGCGATCGCCACCGCTATGCCGACTGCGGCCGAGAGGAAGTTCTGCACGGTGAGGCCGATCATCTGTGTGAGATGGCTCATCGTGCTTTCGCCGGCATAGGCCTGCCAGTTGGTGTTGGTGACAAAGCTGACGGCTGTATTCATGGCGATATTGGGCGCAACGCCTGCGACGCCTTGAGGGTTTATTGGCAGCGCGCCTTGCAGGCGGAGCAGGGCATAGAGCGCGAGCGTGCACACAAAGCTGAAGAGCAGGATCGCAAGCGCATAGGCCTTCCAATCCTGTTCCGCGTCCGCCTTGACGCCGGCCAGGCGGTAGAAGCTGTTCTCCACCGGCCTTAGAGCCGCTGAAAGCAATGTGCGGCGGCCGGCGAACACGGCGTCCAGGTAAAGTCCGAGCGGGCGTGCTAGGGCCGCGACAAGCGCGACAAATGCGAGGATGAGAATCCAACCTTCCAAGGTCATGATGTTGAGCCCCTCAGAAGCGTTCGGGGCGCACGAGCGCCGCCAGAAACAGAATGAGCAGGGCGGCGCCGAGTGCGCCGCCGAGAAAGAAATCGAGGCTCATGGTCAAAGCCTCCGCACGCCGGCGAGCGCGGCTATCAACACTGCGAACCCTAGGCAGATAAATCCAACAGCAAACACGTCCTGCATGCGCGTCGTCTCCTTCAGCGCATGAGGATGAAGTGCGGCGCATAAAGGTTCGAGGCTCGAGGATCGGTTGGGGCATTAAGGGCGCATGAAGATTGGGCGTGGACGGGCTCGATCCGCCACCACGGCGTCCAATGCAAAATCTTGCGCGCCAGGTGCGCAGCGAAGTCGCACGTAGCCGCTCGCCCAACGCAAAATATCCAGCTAAATCAGCGTTTAAGTCTCACTAGATCCTATTTCGCATTGGACGCGTTTACGCTGAAAAAGATCAGTAAAATGAAGCAGTTAGATCGCAGATTTTGTACGGCCCCGCTCATGGATTGGACGGATCGGCATTGCCGCGCCTTCCATCGCGTGCTGAGCGGGAGGGCGCTGCTTTATACTGAAATGGTCACCGCGGACGCTGTCATTCATGGCGACCGCGAGCGTCTGCTTGGGTTCGCGCCGGAAGAGCATCCCGTAGCGTTGCAGCTCGGGGGATCTGATCCCGATAAACTGGCCGCAGCAGCGCGCATTGGCGCGGCCTTCGGCTATGACGAAATCAATCTCAATGTTGGCTGCCCGTCCGATCGGGTGCAGAGCGGGCGCTTCGGCGCGTGCCTCATGCGGGAGCCGAACTTGGTGAGCCAGTTGTGGACCGCGATGCAGGAGGCGGCGCCCAACTGCCCCGTCACAATCAAATCGCGCATCGGCGTGGACCAGCAGGAACCGCGCGAAGCCTTGTTCGGATTGGTTGATGCGGTCGCCAGTGCGGGCTGCCGCACCTTCATCGTCCATGCGCGCAAGGCTTGGCTGAGCGGTTTGTCTCCTAAGGAAAATCGCGAGATTCCGCCATTGGACTATGCATTGGTGCGCGAACTCAAACGCGCGCGGCCCGAGCTTGAGATCATTCTGAATGGCGGCCTGCGCGACGTGCAACATGCTTTAGCCGAAAGCGAGGGCCTCGACGGCGTGATGCTTGGGCGCGCCGCCTATCAAACGCCAGCCGTTTTGCTTGATGTCGACCCGCTTGTATTTGGAGCAGCGTCCCCTGTGGCGAATGCCGAAGCCGGGGTGCGCGCCTACATGCCGTACATCGCGGCGCGGCTTGAAGAGGGTGTGCATTTGCACGCCATGACGCGCCACATGCTGGGTCTGTTTCACGGCCAGCCAGGCGGACGGCTATGGCGGCGCGTGCTTTCCGAGCAGGCGACGCGCGCGGGCGCTGATCTCAAAGTTCTCGAAACGGCGCTCGCTCAAGTGACGCAGCGGGCTTCCCGCGATCGCGCGCCGCAGCTCAGTTGAGCCAGACATAAGCCAGGCCGATCACGGCGATTAAACCCAGCCATGCCGCGATGTTGCGCAAAGCTTGGCGCCCATCGACTTTCAAGTGGCGAAAGCCAAAGGCGGCGCCCGTCACTAAGAGCAGCGTCATCAGCAAGTAGATGAGGCGCGGCGTATCGAGTTGGCCGGGAAACAGGTCGGGCCGCAAATAGCCAGCGAGCCCTACCAGCAACAGCGCGACCACCACGCCAACGCCAACCCATCGATTCATGCCAGCTGCGCCTTTGCCTTAGCGAGACGGGCGGGCAGCGCAGCCATAAGCGTCTTCCGCTCGGATTCCGAAAGACGCCCCCAGGCTGCAATCTCCGGCAGGGTGCGGCCGCAGCCGGTGCACAGCCCGCTTCCGCCATCAACGATGCAGACCCGGACACAGGGGGTTGAGATCGGCTCGCTGGGCATCAATGCGGATTATAAGTGCTTCTCAGCGAGCCTGCCAGGGCGTATATCGATAAACGATAAAGCCTTGTGGGTGCATCCAAATCGGTCGGTCCCCGCATCTCCATTTGGTCGACCCGGCCTTACGGCACGAAATCTTGAACGCGCCAAAGCGCCTGGGTTGTGGCATAAGCGCGGTGTCGCGTCGTTTGGGAGAGGTTCAAATGAAGCTGTGGGTGCTCGCCGGGCTCTTCACGGTCGCTGCGATTCCGCTGGCGAACGCCTCCGAGGCCGCCGTCGATTGCGGACTAGAGACACCGCAGCTTTTGCGTGACGTCACCTTGCTCTCGGTGGAAGCCGCGCCGCCTGTCGCCAGTAAGGGCGAGCGTCCTGCGCGCGCCGCAACTGCCGCCAACACTAGCCCCGCTGCGCCAGGTGTTGCTGCGCCGCCGCCTGCGACACAAAATGATCAAAGGCGCCGTGGCGGAAGCCTTCGCCGCATCCCCGACGCCATGTTGATAGACGGACGCGGCGTCTTATAGTCAGCGTCGCGAGCGTAACGGCGCTCGCGGGAGCAAGCGCTGACATGGACCTGAATTTTAGCCCCGAAGAAATTGCCTTTCGCGACGAAGTGCGCGCCTTCATTCGGGACAATTACCCAAAGCACGTCCAAGAAAAATCAGTCCTGAAGGAGAACCTGACCAAGGAGGATTACCTCGCTTGGCACCGCATCCTCGGCAAGAAGGGCTGGTCGGCGCCGGCTTGGCCCGTCGAGTATGGCGGCACCGGCTGGACCGCGACGCAGCGCTATATCTGGCTTGAAGAGAATGCGCGCTTCGACACCATCCCGCCGCTCCCGTTCGGCGTTTCGATGGTTGGTCCCGTTATCTACACCTTCGGCACGCCCGAGCAGAAGCAGCGTTTCCTGCCGGGCATCCTCTCTGGCGATGTATGGTGGTGCCAAGGCTACAGCGAACCGGGCGCTGGCTCTGATCTCGCCAGCCTGAAAACGCGCGCGGTGCGCGAAGGCGACTATTACATCGTCAACGGCCAGAAGACGTGGACCACGCTCGGCCAATTCGCCGATTGGGGCT
The DNA here is from genome assembly GCA_033764855.1 of Hyphomonadaceae bacterium. Taxonomy (GTDB): domain Bacteria; phylum Pseudomonadota; class Alphaproteobacteria; order Caulobacterales; family Aquidulcibacteraceae; genus Vitreimonas. Next base: position 45,467 of record JANRIP010000056.1, read on the forward strand.
TCTTCCTGGTCCGCACCGATCCGAACGTGAAGCAGCAAGAGGGCATTTCCTTCTTGCTCATCGACATGAAATCGCCCGGCGTTTCCGTGCGTCCGATCAAGCTGCTCGATGGCGGCCATGAAGTGAACGACGTCTTCCTCGACAATGTGAAGGTCCCGGTTGACCAGCGCATTTATGAGGAAAACAAGGGCTGGACCTGCGCCAAATTTCTGCTCGCGCACGAGCGGTCCGGCATTGCCGGCGTGGCCCGCTCCAAGCGCAACATTGACCGCATCAAGCAGATTGCACGCAGCGAAATCGGCGATGACGGGGCGGCGCTGATCGAAGATGAAGCATTCCAACGGAAACTCGCCCAACTCGAGATCGACCTCTCTGCTTTGGAGATGACAGAGCTGCGAAACCTCGCTCGCGAAAGCGCAGGCAAGGGGCCGGGGCCGGAAGCCTCGCTGCTGAAAATTAAGGGCACGGAAGTGCAGCAGCGCATCACCGAGCTCACCATGGAAGCTGTCGGCAATTATGCGCAGCCCTTCTTTCGCGGTTTCCCGCAAGAAGGCGGCAACGAATTTCCGATCGGCCCGGAATACGCGCACACGGCCGCGCCGACCTATTTCAACTGGCGCAAAGCCTCGATCTATGGCGGCTCCAACGAAATCCAGCGCAACATCATCGCCAAGATGGTGTTGGGCCTCTGATTGAACATGCCGGCCCAGCTGGCGAGGAAACGCTTCGATGAACTTCGATTATACTGACGAACAAAACGCCCTGCGCGACTCGCTGCAAAAGTGGGCCGCCGGCGAGTATGATTTCGACAAGCGCAGAGCCGCGCTCGCCAAGCCCGGTGCGTGGAAAAAGAACTGGGCCACGTTCGCTGAGCTTGGGCTCCTCGCGGCGCCGCTGCCGGAAGAATTTGGCGGCCTAGGCGGGGGCTCGCTCGATGTCGCCGTGGTGATGGAGGAGTTCGGCAAGGCGCTCGTGGTTGAGCCCTATACGCCGACCGTCGTGATCGCTGGCCAAGCCCTGATGCAAGCGGGCACGCAGGCGCAGAAGGACGAGCACCTCAACGCCATCGCTGGCGGCGAACGCATTGTCGCTTTCGCACAAGCCGAGCCGAAAAGCCGCTGGTCGCTGCAAGATGTCGCCACCAGCGCGAAGAAGGACGGCGCCGGTTATAAGCTCACTGGCCAAAAGGCCGTGGTGTTGGGGGCGCCGCAAGCCGATCATTTGCTGGTCAGCGCGCGCACAGCCGGCGCCCAGCGCGACGCCAAGGGCGTCTCGCTGTTCCTCATCCCGAAAGGTGCCAAGGGCGTAACAACCCGCGATTATCCGACCGTCGACGGCACACTCGCTTCGGAAGTCTATTTCGAGAATGTCGCGATCGGCGCCGAGCACTTGGTGGGCCAGGCGGACAACGCCTTGCCGCTGATCGAAGCCATCGTCGATCACGCGAACGCCGCGCACGCGCATGAAGCGGTGGGCTGCCTGCGCATGATGCATGCGCTGACGCTCGAATACGCCAAGAACCGCAAGCAATTCGGCCGCCCGATCGCGGACTTCCAGGTGCTGCAACACCGCATGGTCGACATGTTCGTCGAAACCGAAGAGAGCGTCTCCATGGCGCTGCTGGCGACGCTAAAGCTTGATGCTGGCGATGTGGAGCGCGCGCGGGCTGTATCTTCGGCCAAGGCGTTCATTGGCCGCGCCAGCCGCTTCTGCGGCGAGGCGGCAGTGCAGATCCATGGCGGCATGGGCGTGACCGACGAAATGCGCGTCGGCCACTACTTCAAACGCGCCACCATGATCGACGCTACTTATGGCAATGCGGACTTCCACTTGAAGCGCTTCGCCGCGCTTTCGAAGCAGGCCGCCGCCTAAGCTTAGCGTGTCCGAATCCGGCGAGACGGGCGGGCGCTTCCGGCGCATATTAGCCCCATGCTCGACGCCGAAACCTGCCACGCCGCGTGTGACGCCAAGGATCGGCGTTTTGACGGCCGCTTCTATGTTGGCGTCACCTCCACCGGCATTTATTGCCGGTGCATCTGCCCGGCGCGCACGCCCAAGCGGGTCAATCGCACCTTCTGGCCGTCCGCCGCGGCAGCGGAGGCCGCTGGTTTTCGCCCGTGCCTGCTCTGCCGCCCCGAATGCGCGCCCGGCCTTGCCCCCATCGACGCGCCCGCGCGTTTGGCGGCGGCGGCCTATGCGCGCATCGAGGCGGGCGCGCTGGAAGAACAGGGGCTGGAGTCTCTGGCCGCTGAACTGGGCGTCACCTCACGCCATTTGCGCCGGGTGATGAATGCGCAGTTCGGCGCAAGCCCCATCCAGCTCGCGCAAACCGGCAGACTGCTCGCGGCGCGGCGCTTGCTCAATGAAACGGGCCTTTCAGTCACCGAGATCGCCTTCGCCTCCGGCTTCCGCTCACTGCGCCGTTTCAACGCCACGATGAAAGAACGCTATGGCGCGCCGCCAACCAAAATGCGTGGGCGCAAAGTGTTGCAGCGCGGGGAGGCCTTTACAGTCTCGCTTTCGCCGCGCGGCGATTACACTATTCGTTCAATCTTCGACTTTCTGCGCATGCGCGCTTTGCCGGGCGTAGAGATTTGCAGTGCAAAGTCTTATGCGCGCACACTCACTCTGAATGGTGTTGCGGGCTGGGTTGAGATCGGCTTGGGCCCGAAGGGCCTTTTGCTCACACTCTCCGAAAATCTCGCCCCGCATCTGCGACCGCTGGTCGCCAATGTGCGCGGCGCGTTCGATCTCGACGCGGAAATGCTTGCCGTCGATGCGCACCTGGCGAGCGATCGGCGCTTGGCCGCAGACATTAAAAAGGAACCCGGCGTGCGCGTCCCCGGCGCGCTCGATGGCTTTGAAACCGCCATCCGCGCCGTCCTAGGCCAACAGGTTACTGTCATAGGGGCGCGGACACTCACCGAACGCCTGGTAGAAAAATTCGGCGCCGATCTCGCTCTTGAGCGCGAAGGGCTCACGCGTTTATTCCCAAGCGCCGCTGCTTTGGCGAATGCCGGCCCCAGCGCCATCTCCACAATTGGCTTGCCGAAAAAGCGCGCGGAAACGCTGCATCGCCTCGCTGTCGCGTCCGCGGAAAACAAGCTGCCGCTGGCGCGCGGCGCCATCGCCGCCGGCCGCGCCGCGCTCGCCGAGATTGCCGGCATTGGTCCGTGGACCATCGAATACGTGGCGCTGCGCGCGCTCGGCGATCCGGACGCCTATCCCGCCGGCGACTCCGCTCTCATCGCAGCGCTCGGCGACAAAAGCGATGCGCTTGAACATTTGAAACCCTGGCGCGCCTACGCCGCCGTGCGCCTGTGGCGCCGCGCCGCTCAGAAAGGAAAGACGCCATGATCAGCACGCAGCATCCAAGCCCGGTCGGCGCGCTCACGCTCATATCCAATGGCGCGGCCATCACGCACATCGAATTCGAAAAGCAAAAATATCACGCGCCCGAAGCCCCGCGCGGCGCGGACAAAATCCTGGACCGCGTGCGACGCGAACTGGACGCGTATTTCGCCGGCAAGCTCAAAGCATTCGAAACGCCAGTCGCGCCCAGCGGCACCGCGTTTCAGGAACGGGTCTGGAAAGCGCTCACGAAAATCCCCTACGGCGTCACCTGGAGCTATGGCCAGCTTGCGGCCAAGCTTGGCAATCCCAACGCGCAGCGCGCTGTTGGCCTCGCCAACGGCCGCAATCCCGTGCCGATCATCGTGCCGTGCCATCGCGTCATCGGCGCCAATGGCAGCCTAACTGGTTTCGGGGGCGGTGTGGAAAACAAGCGCCTGCTGCTCGAACTCGAGCAAGGACCGGGCCTGCTGCGCATCTGATCGCAGCCAAGGGCTCGCTTCCGCTCCAACGCCCATGCTAGAGCCGGCCGGGGGATGACGGCAGGGAGCGACCTGATGCGGATGACTTTGGCTCTGGCGGCGCTGATCGCGTGCATGTCCGCGCCGGCGCCCAGTTTCGCCCAAGTAGCAGACGGCTGGAGCTATGCTTATGTCGACGGCGTCGCCACTGCGACGCGGCGTGACAGCGATGGCGACGTCACCGCCACCATTACCTGCCGACCGCCTGACGGCGTCATGGTTTTGAGCGCCGAGTTCGGTCGGGACGCGCGCGGCACGCGCACGGCGCAGCTGCGCATCGGTCAGGGTTTGGCGCTCAATTTGCCGGCTGAAACGGAAGGGCGCGGCGGACGCGCCCGTGTCGTCATTGATCTGCCACAGCGCCCGCCTGTTCTTGCCGGCGTGCAGCCGAGCGATGAAATCGCCGTCACCGTGGGCGGTGTGACCAAAGCGCTGGGCGTGGGCAGCGGACGGCAGATGGAAGATGTCGCTTATGCGTGCTGGTCTGCAGGCAACTGACATTCAACGGTCATTCACCATTGCTTGAACCGGAACGCGCAGCCTAACATTGTGTCATCTGGGGCTGAGGCGCAGGACGAGGGGGTCCGGCGTTGGGTGAGTGATGCTGGGCGGAGCGGACATCAAAGCTTGGGCGCTGGCGCCTGCTGCGCGAACCACGCGCGGCGTTTGCGCAGTCATGCGCGCCCAAACCAAACCCGGCGTTGCGGATCAATTCGAAGCGCTGCTCGGTGATTTCGCCTTCAAGGTTTTGGCCGAAGAGCGCGGCTGCTCATCTTACGTGGCCACGCGCCAATTGGGTTCGGACAATCAATTCGCCGTGCACGCCCGTTTCGTTGGCTGGCATTCGTTTCAGCGCCACGCTGTCACAGCGCACATGAAGCGCGCTCTGCCGCGTTTAAATGCGCTGCTCGCCACGCCGGTTTCGCTGGAAATATTTATCGAGACGTGACCGCGTGCTGGTTTCGTCGGTGACGCCCGGCGCAAAGTTGACGCCAATGGCGGCGGAAAATGCGGTCACGACTACCAAGATCAAGATCCAGTCGAACTGACCCGCGGCGACAGCGCCATGGCGGGCGCCGATCACTTCCAAGGCGATGAAGGCGGCCGTCAGCAGACTTGCCGTCGCCAGCGCGAAGCGTGTGCGCAGCACCACGCCGCGCCCGCGCCAGAACGCCCAATGCGCCCATGCCGCAATCGCCGGAAGCGCAAAACCTAGCGGGGCGTGCTGAAACAAAGCTAGATCGATGCCAGAGGGCGCGCGCGCGCTCCAGAACGGCGTGAGCCACAACAGTCCCGCCAGAACCGCGGCGCAAAACGCGGTTGCGCCCAGGATCGCCGCGCTTGCGCGCCGCACCAGCGAAGCGCCGCTTTCTGAGTAGAAGGCAAGCAAGAGCGAGCCGCCCGCCCATAGGGTGATGTGAACACCCGCTTCGACAAATCCTATCAGGGCCTGGCTGGGCGCGCCCGCAGTGAAGATAAATCTCACCAGCGCAATCGCGCTGGCCCAGGCGCCCAGGATGGCGAAGGCTTCGAAGATGGCCGCCGCCGCCGCCGAAGCGCGTTGCCGGCTAATGAAAGCTGCCGCTGCCGCGAGCAGGCTCGGCACAATGAGCGCGGCCAAGATCGTAAGCCCGTCCGGCCAGGCCACGCTCACCGTACCCCAGCTCACCAAGCTGGCGAGAATGAGCAAAGCTAACGCGCCCGCGCGCCAGATGCGCTGCGGCTTGTAATGATCTCGCGCCGCAAGGCCCACAGCGCCGGCGGCGATCGCCGCAGCCGCGAATGGCGCAGGCAAGGCAAGCAAGGCCGCCGTCGCAAACGCGATCAGGCCGCCGCCGAGCAGAATCCATACAGTGAGCCGAAGGCCGGCGACGCCGCGCTGGCGCCATTGCGCGGCGACGATAATGAGCGCGCCGAACATGAGCGTGAGCGCCAGAAACGCGCCCGCAGCCGCAAGCGGATTTGCAAGCCCGTGCGCGGAGAGTGACAGGGCGCCCAAGCTCAAGAGCGGCGCCGCCACACCTGTCGCGGCGGACATCGCGCCTCGTTCGCCCACCATAGGAACGCGGATGGCGGCGATGCCGAAGAAGAGCGCGCCAAGCCAGGTCGCCGCCGGCGTGAACCAGATCGCCGCCGCCTCTTGGCCGGAGAACACAAACAGCCCGAACATGGCGGCGGCAAAGGCGCCGAGATGCAGGCCCGCCAAGCGATCGGTTGACGCGCCAAGAATCGCTGCAACCGCGACCAAGACCACGTAACCGATGCCGGCCGCGCCCGCGAGGCCGACGGCATTGCCAAGCGCAAGCAGCGCCGCGCCCATAAGCAGCGCCATCAACAGGCCCGGCGCCAAGCTGCGCAAGCGCGCATGCGCCAGGCCGGTTACGCCCGCGACCGCGCTGAACACGGAAAACGTGATCGGCGCCGCCTGCGCGCTTTCGATGGCGAAAGCCGTCAGCGCCCAGGCGCCGGCGCCAAACGCGCCGACAAACGCCGCGCTGGTCCAGTCCGGTCGCAACGATATGAACATAAGAGCTGCGCTGACAACCAGCCCGCACGCAATCAGCGCCGCGGGCGGCGCGCCGATCGCAAATCCAAGCACTGGCGCCAGCGCCATGGCGGCGGCGGCGATTAAGCGTCCGGACTCGGGCGAAAGGTTCGCGGGCAGCGTTCCGGTCACTTCATCGCCGATTTCATTGGCCATGACTTGCCGCGAGGGTGGCGTGCGCGCTGGCAGAGCGCGCGATGGCGGCGCCGTGATTTCCTCGCGCGGCACGCGCGCTCCCGGTCTCACCCAAGCCGCGCTGAAAGGATCATCGTCCGAAGCGCGCACGCTTGGCGGTTCTGTGTTTGTCGCCAGTGCAGGCTCTGAACGCGTCGGCTGGGCGGCGCGTCTTTGCGCGCCGCTGGAAAAGCGCATCAATTCCAGCGTTTCGAGCATGCGCTTCACGCGCGCGACATCCGCGCCAACTTGATCAAGCTTGCGCCACAACAAGCCAAACCCCACAGCGGTCGCGACCAGCTGTATGATGATAAGCGCGGCAAGTTCCATTCATTCTTCCAGTTTGCGACCGTCGGCGCTTGCCGAGCGCGGTGGTAAGAGCGTGCGCAGCTGCGGACAGCCCATATGCGCTCCCGGCCGGATGCGCAAATTTCGCCGGTTGTGGATTAGGCGCGCGTCGGCGGATCAAGCCTTTGGCGGCCTGTTAAGCTGGTGAAATTTGGCGTGTTTCCTACGCCCCGCCCGCGTGCAGCTTGTCGCCCAAATCATCGGCGCGGCGGCCCAGTTTTCGCAAACGGCGCGCAATCGCCTGGCTGGCGCGGCGCGCGGATTTGGCGTCGCCCGCGAGGTTGGGTTCCTGGCCAAGCGCGTCTGCGAGGAGCAAAGCGTCACGCTCCAGACCCAAAGCTTCGCCGAGTTGTTCGTTCGCCTTGACGCGCCGCGGCGTGCCCGCGGGCCAATAGCCCTCAAGCAGCATCGCCGCATAGAGCCGGTCTTTCTCCCGCTTGCGCCACTCATGGCGCCGCATCGCCAAACGTGAGCCTTGGCTCAAACGGCGCGCCTTGCGCGCACGGCGCACAATGCGCTCACCGCCTTTCTGAATTTGCCGCGCCGACGCTTCCGGCCAGACTTGCGCCATCGCCATCAGATCGCGCAGGCCCGCTGCGATGGTTTCGGCGTTGGGCGGTTGCGTCGCCGCCGAGCGCGCCTCAAGCGCATCGGCGATGCTGCGCAGCGCCGCCGCTTCCTTCTTCGCGGCTTTGCGCGCGGCGATGCGCGCCGCTTGCGCCAGCGCTGCGAGATCGCGGGCATGCGAGAGCGCCTGCATGAGCGCGCGCGCAGAATCGTTGAAAACAGATGACAAACCTGGCGCCACTTCGCGCCCGACGCGCGCCAGCGCCCGCGCGCGCTTCAAATGCACGCGGCAGCGATGGATCGCTTTCGCCTTGAGTGGCGCAGTGTTGATTTGCTCGATCGCGGCGCGGATTTCATCGGACAAGGCGGCGCGCAAATCGAACGCCACTCCAGGCGAGCGCATATAGACCCCCTAATTCCATTGTCCGACGAGCAGCCCCGCCGGTCAGGCCCCGATCTTCTTGAGCGCGCCGGAAAATGCAAGCACGCCGCGACCGCGCTGCGTCATTAGTCCGCGCACAAAAAGCAGTGAGCGCGTTTCACGCAAGACTTCGCCGCGCGCCTCGATCACGCCGTCTTCAACCACGCCTGCCGACATGAACTCACTGTTGCAAGTCAGCGTCACGGCTTGCAAGTCACCCAATGCCCTGTAGGCAAAAGAGAAAAGTGCGAAGTCGGCGAAGCTCATGAGCAGGCCGCCATGAATGAAGCCCGCGCCATTGCGGTGTTCCTGGCGCGGTTCGAAGGCGCAGAGCGCCTCGCCTTGATCGTCGATCTTGAAGAAAAACGGTCCGATGAGCGTTTCGTAAGGATCGGCGCCTTTGCCCCAAGTGGTCCATCCGGCGAAGGGGCCCTCAGTCATAATGTGCGGGCGTTGTGCGGCGTCGTTTGATTTTTCCAAGGCAGTTTCCGTCTCGATGCAGTGCAGACTATGATGATCGTCCTAGGGAGGCGTCATGGCTGGCGAAGAGGAACTGCGCAACCAATTGCTAGAGGCGGTTCGCCGCTTTGTGAACGAGCGGCTGATCCCGCTTGAACGCAAGGTGGCCGAGGATGACGCTATCCCCGAAGATGCCCTTACGGAAATGCGCGCCCTGGGTCTGTTCGGCCTCTCCATCCCTCAGGAATATGGCGGCCTCGGCCTCTCCATGGAGGACGAGTGCCGGGTGATGTTTGAGTTCTGCCGCTGTTCGCCAGCGTTCCGATCCTCGTTCGGCACTAATGTCGGGATTGGCAGTCAGGGCTTGGTGATGTTTGGCACGGAGGCGCAGAAGCAGCGCTGGCTCCCAAGCATAGCCAGCGGCGAGACTATTACCTCCTTTGCGTTGACTGAACCCGAAGCCGGCTCCGATTCCGGTTCCGTGCGCACGCGCGCCGAACTTGCCGGCGACCATTACCTGCTCAACGGCTCCAAGCGCTACATCACCAACGCCAACCGAGCCCAGCTCTTTACGGTGATGGCCCGCACCAATCCCGACGTGAAGGGCGGCAATGGCGTCTCGTCCTTCCTGGTGCCGCGCGATTTTCCGGGTGTCTCGGTGGGCAAGCCGGAAAAGAAAATGGGTCAGCAGGGCGCCCATATTTGCGACGTCCATTTCGACAATGTGCGCGTACCGCTCGAAAACCGGCTGGGCGAGGAAAACCAGGGCTTCCGCATCGCCATGCAAGTGCTGGATCGTGGGCGCTTGCACATTGCGTCGGTTTGCGTGGGCGTGGCGGAGCGGCTCATTCAAGAATGCGTGGCTTATGCCGCGACCCGCAAGCAGTTCGGCCAAGCCATAGCCAGCTTCCAGATGGTTCAAGCCCAGCTCGCCGACAGCCGTACTGAAGCCTATGCCGCGCGCGCCATGATTCTGGACGCCGCGCGCAAACGCGATGCGGGCGAGAGCGTTACCATGGAGGCAGCCTGCGCCAAGCTGTTCGCCTCGGAAATGGTGGGCCGGGTGGCGGACCGCGCCGTTCAGATTTTTGGCGGCGCCGGCTACACCGCCGATCACGGCATTGAGCGCTTCTACCGCGATGTTCGTCTGTTCCGCATTTATGAAGGCGCTAGCGAAATCCAGCGCCTGGTTGTCGCCCGTGAAATGATGAAGGGCGCCGCCGGATAAAGGGGCCGTCCGCCTAAGCGCGGCAAAATCGCATAGCAGCATTGGCTTGCCGCAAGTGTTTTAACGTGTTAGCACGCCGGCACAATGACCAAAGCGAACCGCCCCGACCTGGCGGACGCCCTCTTGGCGCTGCAAAGCCGCGCCGAAGCTGAGGCGTTCCTGGCCGACCTCTGTACGCCCAGCGAAGTGCGGGCGCTCTCGGAGCGTTGGCAGGTGGCGCGCCTGTTGGATCAGGGCGAACTCTCCTATCGGGAGATCGCGCAGGAGGCGTCCTCGTCCACAGCGACGGTGGTGCGCGTGGCGCGGTTTCTCAAGGATATGCCGTACCAGGGCTATCGCCGCGTGCTGGACCGTTTGGCGAAAGGAGCGCGGCGATGAGCGCGCGTTTGCGAATTGCAATTCAGAAGAATGGCCGCCTGGCGGACCGCAGCCTCGAACTGATGGAGGATGCGGGGCTTCATGTGGTCAAGGGCGCCAATGAGCTGTTTTACCGCATCGAGAATGCGCCGATCGATCTGTTGCGCGTGCGCGATGACGACATTCCTACGTTCGTCGCTGATGGCGTGGCGGCGCTCGGTATTGTCGGACGCAATGTGCTGGCCGAGCGCGAAGGCGTTGAAAAGTGCAAAGAAGTGATGCCGCTGGGCTTTGGCCGCTGCGACCTGAAACTCGCCGCCCCCCCCAGCTTCCAATATGCCGGCCCATGGAGCCTGCAGGGCCGGCGCATCGCCACCTCTTATCCGCGCGTGCTCTCCAAGTTCCTGCGCGAGAATGACGTGCAGGCTGAGATCGTTACCATGCGCGGCGCTGTCGAAGTTGCGCCGCGCCTGAAGCTCGCACATCTGGTCTGCGACTTGGTTTCCACCGGCGCGACACTTGAAGCCAATGGCCTAGTGCAGATCGAGACGCTGTTGAAAAGCGAAGCCGTGCTGATCCAATCAGAACAGCCGCTCGAAGCGGGGATGCAAACCATAGCGGACAGCGTGACCGCGCGTTTCCGCGGCGTAGGCGCGAGCCGCGACGCGAAGTACGTAATGATGAACGCCCCGCTCTCCCTCGTCGGCGAGATTTCCCGCATCCTGCCCGGCGCTGATGCGCCCACCGTGACGCCGCTTGCGGGGCGCGAGGATTACGTCGCCGTTCACGCCGTTTGCCAGGAAAGTGTGTTCTGGGAGACGCTGGAACAGCTCAAAGCCGCCGGCGCCTCGTCGATCCTGGTGCTGCCCATCGAGAAGATGATGTGATGAAGCGCTTTGTGTGGAGCGAGCTGGACGCCAAGGCGCGCCAGGAGGCGCTGAAACGCCCCGCCAACCGGGCCGATCCCGAGATCGCCGCCGTGGTGCAGCGCATCTTCGCTGATGTCGAGCGCGAAGGCGCGGACGCCGTGAAGCGTTGGTCCGTGACGATTGATAAAGCCGAGCCCGTCGAGCTGGCGCTGACGCCGAAGGCCGTTGATGCAGCGCGCGCCAAATTGGCTGCCGAAGATTTGGCTGCGCTAAATCTTGCTGTGGCGAATGTGCGCGGCTTCCACGAGGCGACGAAGCCGGCTGACTCGCAGGTCGAAGTGCGCGCGGGCGTTCGCTGCCGGCGCGTCTGGCGCGCGATCGAGTCGTGTGGGCTCTACATACCCGGCGGCACCGCGCCGCTTTTCTCCACACTCATCATGCTGGCCGCGCCCGCCGCGGTCGCTGGCGTGCCGCAGCGCGTCGCGGTGACGCCGCCCAGCAAAGCGGGCGTGCATCCCATGATGATCGCCGCCGCCGCCGCGTGCGGCTTGGAGTCGATCTGGATTGTCGGCGGCGCGCAGGCCATCGCCGCGCTCACATTCGGCGCCGGCGTGCCGAAGGCCGACAAAATTTTCGGCCCAGGCAATGCTTATGTCGCCGAAGCCAAGCGCTTCGCCGCCGCGCTGCCGGGCGGCCCCGCGATCGACGTGCCCGCCGGTCCAAGCGAACTCATGGTCATCGCCGATGAGGGCGCCGACGAAACCATCGTCGCCGCCGACCTGCTCAGCCAAGCCGAGCACGCCGAGGATGCGCAAGTGATCCTGGCGACGCCCTCGGAAGCCTTTGCCGCTGCGGTTGAGGCCGCCGTCGAGCGTCAGGTGGCGACGCTACCCCGTGTCGAGATTGCGCGCGCAGCGTTGCGCCATTCGCGCAGCTTCATCACCGCCGACCTCGCCGCCGCCGCCGATATCGCCAACGCCTTCGCCGCCGAGCACCTCTCGCTGCAAGTGGCCGAGCCCGAAGCGCTCATTGAGCGCATCACCCATGCCGGCGCGGTGTTCGTCGGTCGCTATAGCGGCGAAACCTTCGGCGATTACATTTCCGGCCCGAGCCACGTTCTCCCCACCGATGGCGCTGCGCGCACGTGGGCGGGCATTGGCGTCGCCTCTTTCATGAAGAGCTTCACCGTGCAGGAGCTCTCCGCAGATGCGGCGCGTTTGCTCGCCGGCCCAACCGCGCGCCTGGCGCGACTGGAAGGACTCGAAGCGCATGCCCGCGCCGCCGATGCGCGTGCGGTCTAATGCAGACCGCGCCGTTCGCCCCTTTGATTGCAGGCGGCGCCGATTTGCGCCGCGCCCCGCCATCGCCCGACGCGCTGCGCCAGCGTTTGGCGGACGTCTATGGCGTTGACGCTGAGTGCGTTCTGCCTGTGCGTGGCGCCGCGCATGGGGTTGAGGTGGTGCTGCGTCGCGCCGCGCTTGATGGCGCGGAGTTCGCCGATCTTGGCGGGCTGGATGACGTCACCGCGCTGGCGCGCGCTTATCGGTTCACGATGGGCGCCGGCGGCGTACGCCTCAGCGGCGCATTGGGTGAAGCGGATGCAAGAAATGCGCTCGAATCTGGCGACGGTTTGCTGTTGTTGGATGAGCGCTACGCGGAATTCTCCGACACGCCATCCCTTGCTGCGCTGGCGGCGCGAACGGATCGGCTGATCGTGCTACGCAGTCTGGAAATTGCTTACGGTCTGCTCGGTGCGCCATGCGCCGCATTGATCGCGACGCCCGCGCTGATCGCACGCTTGGCCGAGACGCTTGAGCCTAATCCTCTGCCCACGCCCGTGCTGCGCGCTGCCGAAGCTGCGCTTGATCCAGTGCGCGCGCCCGCACACGCACAGCAGATCGCGCTGGTGAAAGCCGAACGCGCGCGCATCGCCGCCGCTCTAAACGCACGCGAAGACGCCGGTCCATTCGTTCGGATTGGGCTGGAGAATGTCGAGCAAGCCAAGGCGGCTGTTCGAAGCTTTGGCATTGCCGGCACGTGGCTGGGAAATGAGTTCCAGCTCGACGTCTTGGACCCTGAAGCCAATGACCGCGCCATAATAGCATTTGGCGGGGCGGCGCCGGCGCGCGCGCAGCGCACCGCCGACATCGTGCGTGAAACGGCTGAAACCAAAATCATCGCACAAGTGAACTTGGACAGCACCGCGCCCGTGCGCATCGACACCGGCATTCCGTTTTATGATCACATGCTGCAGCAAGTCGCCGTGCATGGCGGCTTTTCGTTGAACCTCGCCTGTAAGGGCGACACTGAAGTCGATCTGCACCACACGATCGAGGATTGTGCGCTGGCTCTTGGCCAAGCGCTGTCGCAAGCGCTCGGCCAACGCCGCGGTATTGGCCGTTATGGGTTCATGCTGCCCATGGACGAAGCCGAGGCCAAAATCTCCATCGACCTCGGCGGTCGGCCTTATCTGGTTTTCTCCGGCGCGTTCACTGCGCCTTTGCTCGGCGGCTATCCAACCGAGATGACCGAGCACGTGTTCCGCTCGCTTTCGCAAACCATGGGCGCGGCGATCCACCTTGAGGTGAAGGGCGAGAACGACCACCACAAAACCGAAGCCTGCTTCAAAGCCTTCGGCCGCGCGCTGCGCCAAGGGCTGCGCATTGAAGGCGAAGCCATCCCGTCCTCCAAGGGCGTGCTCTGATGGACGTCGCGGTGGTGCGTCTCGGCGTCGGCAATACCGCGTCGGTTATGTTTGCGCTTGAGCGCCTGGGCGCGAAAGCTGTGCTGACGGACGATCCTGCGCTGGTGGCGGACGCTTCGCGCGTCATCCTGCCCGGCGTCGGCGCCGCCGCGCACGCCATGCGCCTGCTGGACGAAAAGGGTTTGCGCAGCATTCTCACTAAGTTTCAGCGTCCGCTGCTCGGCATTTGCCTCGGCCAGCAACTCTTGTTCGAAACCAGCGAAGAGGGTGACGCGAAGGGGTTGGGACTCTTATCTGGCAGAGTCACGCGCTTGCCGGGCTCCATTGATCATCCCATCCCGCACATGGGGTGGAGCCAGCTGACCAAGCTGCGAGACCATCCCTTGCTCGAGGGCGTTGAAAGCGGCGGCTACGCCTACTTCGTGCATTCCTACGCCTGCCCGATCACACAGAGCGCGCTGGCGAGCGCGGCGTATGGCGGCCGTTTCGCCGCCATGGTCGCCTCCGCCAATCGCTTCGGCTGCCAGTTTCACCCCGAGCGCTCCGCAGCTTTGGGCGCGCGCATTCTGCAAAATTTTCTGAGCCTGCCATGCTGATCTATCCCGCCATTGACATTATGGGCGGCAAGGCGGTGCGGCTGAAGCTTGGTCGCTTCGATGACGCGACCACCTATGGCGATCCGGTTGCGCAGGCGGCGCAATGGTCTGCGAGCGGCGCGGAATGGATACATGTCGTCGATCTTGATGGCGCCAAGAATGGCGCGCTGGCGCAACTCGATTTGCTCAAGCGCATGACCGCGGCCAGCGCCGCTAAAGTCCAATGCGGCGGCGGGGTGCGCGAACGCGCGCAGGCCGAAGCCTTGTTTGAGGTCGGCGTGTCGCGGGTGGTTATTGGTTCATCAGCAGTGAAGCGTCCGAGCGATGTGCAAAAATGGATCGCCGATTTCGGCATTGAGCGCGTTTGCTGCGCCTTCGATGTGAAGCCCGAGGGCGACGATTTCATCGTCAGCACCCATGGCTGGACGGCGGGCAGCGGCGTGACGCTATCGCAGGCGCTCGAGCTCTATCCGCCAGGAACTCTGAAGCATGTGCTGGTCACGGACGTGTCTCGCGATGGGATCATGGCGGGGCCAAACATTGCGTTGATGCGCCAGCTCATGGCCGCGCGCCCCGATCTGGTGTTCCAGGCCTCGGGCGGCGTCTCCTCCCTCGCTGACGTGGAGGCGTTGCGCCACGCTGGCGCTCCGGGCGTCATCATCGGCCGCGCCCTCTATGAGCGCGCCTTCACCCTGGAGCAGGCGCTTGCCGGCTAGACGCATCATAGCCTGCCTCGATGTGAAGGGCGGACGCGTCGTCAAAGGCGTGCGCTTCGAAGGCCATCACGACGCCGGCGATCCCGCTGAGCTGGCCACGCGCTATCGCGATGAGGGCGCGGACGAGATCGTGATCTACGACATCGCCGCCTCCGCCGAAGGCCGCACCGTGGATTATAAATGGCTGGCCCAGGTCGCACGCGTTTTGGATGTGCCGCTCTCGGTCGCAGGCGGCGTACGCAGCTTGGATCGCGCCATTGCTTGCCTGGAGCACGGCGCTGATAAAGTATCGATCAATTCGCCCGCCTTGGAGCGGCCAGAGCTGATCACAGAAATCGCAGAAGCTGCCGGCTCGCAATGCTGCGTCGTTGGCGTCGATAGCCGCAAGCTCGATGGTGAATGGGTGGTGTTCCAATATACGGGCGACGCTTCCACCACCCGCAAAACCCCAAAGCGCATGCTGGACTGGGTTCGCGAAGCGCAGGAGCGCGGCGCAGGCGAGATCGTGCTGAACTGCATGGACAGCGATGGCACGCGCGACGGCTATGATGTGGAGCAGCTGGCCGAAGCGCGCCGCTTGCTCTCCATTCCGCTGATCGCTTCGGGCGGCGCAGGCTCGGCCCGCCATTTCGTTGACGTGTTCAAGGGTGCAGATGTGTCCGGCGCGCTCGCCGCCAGCATCTTTCACTTCCGCAAAGTGACGATCCCGGACGTTAAGGCCGCCGTGCGCGAAGCAGGATTTGAGGTGCGCTGATGACCAGTGAAGAAATCGCGCGCGTTGATTTTGAAAAGGGCGGCGGGCTTGTCCCCGTCATTGTGCAAGATTTCGCCACTCAGCAAGTCTTAATGCTCGCCTATATGAATCGCGACGCGCTCGCCGAGACACAAGAAAGCGGCGAAGCCACTTTCTATTCGCGCTCGCGCGGCGGGCGTTGGCGCAAGGGCGAGACGTCCGGCAACATTATGAAAGTTCGCGGCATCCAGATCGATTGCGACGGAGATACGCTGCTGCTGCGTGTTGAGCCGGCGGGGCCCGCTTGTCATCTTGGAACCGTCACCTGCTTTGGCGACAAGCCTGCATTGGGCGTTGGCCAATTGGCGGTGTTGGAGCGGACCGTGGCGGTGCGCGCCGGGGCTTCGCCCGACGAAAGCTGGACCGCGAAATTGCTGGCCCTTGGTCAAAAGCGCATCGCGCAGAAAGTGGGCGAAGAGGGTGTTGAAACCGCCCTTGCCGGCGCCTCGGGCGGGCAGGCGGAACTGGCCGATGAAATGGCCGACCTCTTCTATCACTGCCTTGTGCTATTACACGCACGCAGCGTTCCATTAGAGGCGGTGATGGACGTGCTGGCGCGCCGCGCCTCGGAGTCGAAGAAATGACCGGCCCCAAGCCGAAAGAAACCATCCTCGGCATTCATCCCTACCAAGCCGGCAAGGCAAAGGTCCCTGGCTTCGACAAGCCATTGAAGCTGTCGGCCAATGAAAATGTGCTTGGTTGTCCGGAAGCTGCGCGCGTCGCGTACCGCAATGCCGAGGCGACGCTGCACATGTATCCCGATCCGCGCGCCTCAGAATTGCGCGCGGCATTGGCGGCCAAGCACAAACTCGATCCCGATCGCATTCTGTTCGGCACCGGCTCGGACGAAATTTTTTCGATGGCGTGCCAGGCCTATCTCTCGCCGGGCGACAATATGGTGCAGCCGCAATACGCGTTCGCGGCGTGGGCGATCGCCGGCCGCGCCATGGGCGCAGAGGTGAAGTCGGCGCCTGAACGTAATTATGCGGTGGACGTCGACGCCATGCTCGCCGCTGTCGATGCGCGTACGCGCATCGTGTTCCTCGCCAATCCGGCCAATCCCACCGGCACGTACATTCCCTTTTCAGAAGTTAAGCGCTTCCACGCTGCGCTGCGTGAAGACGTGCTGCTGGTCTATGACGGCGCTTATGCCGAGTTCGGCCCAGACGGCGCCGCCGATCTGGAGACGTTCGCCGATACGCCCAATGTGCTGGTCACCCGCACCTTCTCCAAGCTTTATGGATTGGCGGCGCTGCGCATTGGTTGGGCCTACGGACCCGCACAAATTATCGATCCGCTCCAGCGCATCCGCCTGCCATTCAATTTGCCGGCGCCGGCGCAAGCGGCGGCCGTGGCCGCCCTCGCGGATGACGATTTCGTGGTCCGCAGTCGCAAGCTCGCCGCCGAGGGGCGCGCGTTCCTGACCAATCTGATCCAGTCGCTCGGCTGGGCCGCCATCCCCTCACAGGCAAATTTCGTGACGGCCAGAATCCGGGCCAAGGGCCAACTGAGCGCCGCAGCGGTCGAACAGGGGCTCGCCAAGCATGGCATCCTGGTTCGCGGCCTCGCCAATTACGGCATGGCCGATTGCCTGCGCATCACCGTGGCCGAGCCGCCAGAAATGCGGCGCTTGGCGGATGCGCTCGCTTCAGTGGAACGTGAACTAGGATAAGCACTGCCGTGCGCCTATCTAGGCGGCAGGCGTTTGGGAGTTTGGCCCTCGTGGACGAAAAAGACATCATGCCCCCGTTCTTGAGCGTGCGGGTGTTCGAGGCTGCGGCGCGCTCGGGCAGTTTCGCCCGGGCGGCGGAGGAGCTTGGGATCACGGCAGGGGCCGTCAGCCAGCATATCCGCACCTTGGAGGATTATGCCGGTCAGCCCCTGTTCCGCCGCTTGGGCCGGGGCGTTGAGCTGACCGACGCCGGCCAAGCCGCGTTCGGACACGCCAGCGCCGCCATGGCTGAGATGCTGCAAACCGGCCGCTCCATGCGCGCGGGCCTGCGCGGCAAGCGCATTTCGATTTCGACGGCGCCTTCCTTCGCCTCGAAATGGCTCATTCCGCGCCTCAGCAAGTTTCAGGAGCTCTATCCCGATACTGAGGTCCGCATGACGGCGGACATGGCGCTGGTGGATTTTTCAGGCAGCGATATCGACCTCGCCATTCGCTACGGACCCGGCGGGTATGAGGGGCTCCACACCGAACGGCTCATGTCCGAGTCTGTGGTGGTGGTTTGCAGTCCGAAGCTGATTGAAGCTTACGGCCCGCTAAAGTCCCCCGCGGAGCTTACTAAAGTGCCGCTCATCCATGATGATGCGCCTGAGCGCGATCCTTCGTGCCCTACTTGGAGCATGTGGTTCGCAGCGCGTGGCTTGCGCCACGCCGAGGCGGAGCGGGGTCTGCGCTTTAACCAGTCGAGCCTCGCCATTGAGTCTGCGGTGGCGGGCAAAGGTCTGGCGCTGGCGAAGCGGCAGCTGGCCGCTCACGATCTGGCGTCTGGTGCGCTGGTTTCGCCTTTGGATGAAGAAGAGGCCCCGGTCAGCTTCGCGTATTGGCTAGTCT
This sequence comes from Hyphomonadaceae bacterium, assembly GCA_033764855.1. Lineage (GTDB taxonomy): Bacteria > Pseudomonadota > Alphaproteobacteria > Caulobacterales > Aquidulcibacteraceae > Vitreimonas. The sequence continues at coordinate 63,676 of JANRIP010000056.1, forward strand.
GGCCGCGCGGACGCCGTTTTGAGCCTGCGCAGACCTCCTTCCTCAACTGGCTTCATGTGGAAGCGCGCGAGGACGCTTTGGCAGAGTCCGGCGCGCGCTAAGGTGCGCGAAAAAGCCGGGAAATTGCGGTAAACCGTTTAGCTTTGCTGCAGTGGCTAAAGCCAAGGTTTAGGGCCTGGGCCTTCCTCACGCCTGTGGGAAACCCCTATCTATCGATCACGCTGGGGCGGGTTTCGCCCCAGTCGCCCAATGGGGGGCCGGACCGACAATGCCATGTACCGCTACGACGCTGTCGACCGCCTCATCGTTGAGGAACGCGTAAGTCAATTCCGCGATCAGACCCAGCGTTATCTCGCGGGCCTGATCGATGAAGATGCGTTCAAGCCGCTCCGTTTGCAGAACGGGCTCTACATCCAAAAATATGCGCCGATGCTGCGCGTCGCCATTCCCTATGGCGTGCTGTCGTCAGAGCAGCTGCGCGCGCTGGCGGCGATCGCGCGCAAGTATGATCGCGGCTACGGCCATTTCACCACGCGCCAGAACATCCAGTACAATTGGGTGAAGGTAGAGGAAGTGCCGGACATTCTGGCCGACCTCGCCAAGGTTTCCATGCACGCCATCCAGACCAGCGGCTCATGCGTGCGCAATGTCACTACCGATGCTCTGGCTGGCGTCGCGCCGGATGAGATCGTCGATCCGCGTCCCTATTGCGAGCTGATGCGGCAATGGTCGACGCTGCATCCCGAATTTGCGCACCTGCCGCGTAAGTTCAAAGTCGCCTTCAACGGGGCCAAGGAGGACCGCGCCGCCACGAGCGTGCACGACCTCGCCTTCGATCTTTATCGTGATGACGCAGGCGAAGTGCGCATCATCGTGAAGGTGGGTGGCGGACTTGGCCGCACGCCGCGTATCGGCTCGGTGATCAAACGCGACCTGCACTGGAGCGAGCTGCTGAATTACAGCGAAGCCGTGCTGCGCACCTACAATAAGCTCGGCCGCCGCGACAACATCTTCAAAGCCCGCATCAAAATCCAGGTGCAAGAACTCGGTGCTGAAGAGTTCGCGCGCATGACCGACGAAGAATGGAGCCATCTGCGCGGCGGCCCCAACACGGTGACGGCGGAGGCGCTGGAATGCGTCGAAGCGCATTTCATTGATCCCCCGCTGGCGAAGGCCGATCCATCCGCGCCGCATCAGCTGCCGGTCAATCCGCACTTCCGCAGCTGGAGCAAGCGCAACGTATCGGCGCACAAGCATCCGAACTATGCGGCGGTTACGATCAGCCTAAAGCGCGAAGGCATTGCGCCAGGTGACGCCAATGCGGACGAGATGGATTTCATCGCTGATCTGGCCGACCGGTTCAGCTTCAACGAAGTCCGCGTCACCCACACCCAGAATTTGGTTCTTCCCTATGTGGCGCGCTCTGATCTTGAAGCACTCTTCGCTGAACTCGATCAGCGCGGCTTGGCGCGCGCCAACATCGCCATGGCGTCAGACATTATCTGCTGCCCAGGCGGTGATTTCTGCTCGCTCGCCAACGCCAAGTCGATCCCGCTTTCGGCGCGCGTCGCTGAGCAGCTGAAGCCGATCGAGGATGAGATCGGGCCATTGGCGATCAAGATTTCCGGCTGCATCAATGCGTGCGCTCACCACCATGTCGGCCATATTGGCGTGCTGGGCGTCGAGAAGGCTGGTGAGGACTGGTACCAAGTGATGCTGGGCGGCCGCGCCGATGCGGGCGGACGCCTCGCCACGCTCATGGGCAAGTCGGTGCGCGAAGAGCAGGTGCCGCTGATCGTCGAGCGTCTGGCCCGTCATTATCTCACTGTCCGCGAAGGCGGCGAAAGCTTCATTCAAACTGTCGAGCGCCTTGGAACGGATGCGTTCAAGCCCGCGCTCGAGACCGAGGAGAACGCAGCAGCATGACCGTGCTTCTGGCTTTAGATTCTAACCGCGCGCCTCGCATCCGTGGCGAAGCGCCCGTGCGCACGCCTACCCCGGCCAAGCCGGCGAATGAGGGCCATGGCGATGTGCGCAAGAAGATCGTGCCGATCATCAAGCCGCCAGCGGGTCCGTCTGTCACGGAATGGGAAGGCGGCAAATTCCAGTCGCTGCAGGAATGGCTCGATGCCCCACAAGCGGGCGGCGCCATCCTGCTCCAGCCCGCTGACGACGTGCGCAAGCTCGAGGGCAAGCTGGATGGCGTCGCGCTGATCGCGGTGGATTTTCATCGCATTGGCGATGGCCGGGGTTACACCCATGCCTTCCTGCTGCGCCACCGGCTCGGCTATGCCGGCCCCTTGCGCGCGCTGAATGCCGTGACGGCCGATCAAGTCTATGCGCTCTCGCGCGTCGGTTTCGACTCTTTCGCGCTGCGCGCTGATCAGGAGCCCGGGGCGGCTGCGAAGGCGCTCAAGACCTTCAGCTTGCACTATCAAAGCGATCCGTTCGCCAAAGGCGCTTTGAATGATCGCGACAATGCGGTGTTCGAGGCCAAGATCAAACTGCTCGAGCGTTCGCTGACGGAGATCGCCAAGCGCCATGACCGCGCCGCTTTGGCGTCGAGCCTCTCGGCCGAAGACATGGTGATCACGGACGTGATCGCCCGCCTGAAGCTGCCGATTGACGTGTTCACGCTCGAAACCGGGCGCTTGCACGAAGAAACCTTGGCGCTGATCGGCGAGACCAAAACCAAGTACGGCCTCGACATCATCCTGGAGCGCCCGGACCCGAAAGCGGTGGAAGATTACATCTCCGCTTACGGCCGCGACGGCTTCTATGATGGCGTGCCGCAGCGCAAAGCCTGCTGCAACATTCGCAAAGTGATCCCGCTCGCGCGCGCTTTGAAGGGCCGCGACGCCTGGATCACCGGCCAGCGCCGCGAACAAGCCGTCACGCGCGGCCAACTCGCCGAAGCCGAACGCGATGAAGACCGCCATATGGACAAGTACAATCCGCTCGCCGATTGGAGCTGGGCGGACGTGCTGTCCTATGCAGCGCGCTTCGAAATCCCGATGAACGCGCTCTATCAGCGCGGCTATGTGTCGATCGGCTGCGAGCCTTGCACCAAGGCGACGCGTCCGGGCGAAGACCCGCGCGCCGGCCGCTGGTGGTGGGAAAGCCAAGACAGCCGCGAGTGCGGCTTGCATGTCGCATCGGCGACGCCCATCGCCGCCGAATGAGCGGAACGATTTATCTTGTCGGCGCCGGTCCTGGCGCGGCGGATCTGTTGACGATCCGCGCAGCGCGCTTGCTGGAGCAGGCGGACGTCGTTCTGTACGACGCGCTCGTCGGCGCGGAGGTATTGGCGCTAGCCAAGAAAGCCAAACTCTACAATGTCGGCAAACGCGCTGGCCGCCCGTCAGTGGATCAGCGTTTCATCTGCCGACTCTTGGTGCGCATGGGGCAACGGCATCAGATCGTCGTGCGCCTGAAGGGCGGCGATCCGAACCTGTTCGGCCGCGCCACGGAAGAGCTCGACGCGTGCCGCGCCGCTGGCGTTGATGTGGTGAGCGTGCCCGGCGTGTCCGCCGCCTTCGCCGCCGCCTCTGCGTTAGGTGTTTCGCTCACCGCCCGCAACGTCTCGCGTTCGGTCGCGTTGGTGACGCCGGCCAAGGCGCGAGGCGGCGAGGACGATACGCATTGGGCCGAAGCCGCCGCCGCCGCTGAAACAGCCGTCATCTATATGGGCGCGAGCCAAGCCGAGCAGGTGGCTGACGCGCTGATCGCGCGCGGCGTGCCGGCTGCGCGTCCGGTTGCACTGATCGAAAGCGCCTCCACGCCGCGCCAGCGCATCATTCGCGGCGCCTTGGCCGAACTCGCCGCGCTCGCTGCGCAATTGGGCGACGGCCCCGCGCTGATGATTGTCGGTGAGACGGTCGCGCACGTTCAAGCCGCGATCGATCAGGCGAGCGCGGCATGATCCCGATTTATCTCGAACCAAGCGCGACGCAGATCGCGCTGATTGGGCGCGGCCGCTTGGCGCTGCGGCGTTTGGCTTGGCTGGAAGCAGCCGGCGCGCGGCCGGTCGTTTGGTCCGACGCGCCATCGCCCGAACTCGAAACCGCCGCCGGCGCGCGGCTGCAGCGCCGTCTTCCTAGCGCTGCGGAAATTGTCGGCTTTCACGCCATTTGGATTGCGGACCTCAGCGTTGAAGAAGCGCGCCCGCTCGCGCTGGCGGCGCGTGCAGCCCATGCGCTGGTCAATGTCGAGGACGTGATCGAGCTTTGTGACTTCCACACGCCAGCCGTGGTCCATCGCGGCCGGCTCACGCTCGCTGCCGGCACAGGCGGGGCGAGCCCTGCTGTCGCCCGCGCCGCGCGGGAAAAACTAGAAACCGCATTCACCGAAGAGTGGAGCGGCGCGACGGAGGAAATCGCGAATTCACGCACCGCCCTTCGCAAACAAGGCGCGGATTTCGACACTCTGGTCTCCGACGCGCGCAAGCGCCTTCACCGACACGGTCTGATCTAATGTCCCTCGATTTCGCACCACCGCCGGCGCCGCCGGCGAGCGTTCACGTCGTGCGCGTCCTAGAGGTGCGCCACTATACGGACTCGCTATTCGCCTTCACCTGCGAGCGTCCGACTTCGCTGCGCTTCCGCTCGGGCGAGTTCGTGATGATCGGGCTCATGAATGGCGAGCGGCCGCTTCTGCGTGCTTACTCGATCGCCAGCCCCGCCTGGGATGAAACGCTTTCCTTCTACTCAATCAAGGCCCCCAATGGCCCGCTGACCACCAAGCTGCAAAAGGTGCAGCCGGGCGATCACATACTCATTGGCAAGAAGCCGACTGGAACGCTCGTCCTGGACGCGCTCACCCCCGGCAAGCGTCTTTTCCTGCTTTCGACTGGAACTGGCATCGCGCCCTTCGTCAGCTTGATCCGCGAGCCGGAGACGTATGAGCGCTATGATGAGGTGATCCTCACCCACACCTGCCGCACCGCCGCCGAGCTGGATTATGGCGCCGAGATCGTGGCAGCCGCCTTGGCCGATCCGCTGGTGGGTGAGGAAGCGCAGGCGAAACTGCGCTACGTCACCAGCCTGACCCGCGATCCCCACCCGCTGCAGGGGCGCATCACCACGCTGATCGAGAATGGCGGCCTGTTCAAAGCCTTGGGCGCGCCTGGCTTCGACCCCGCCACGGACCGCATCATGATTTGCGGGTCCGTGCCAATGCTGAACGATTGCAAGGCGCTCTCATTGGCGCATGGCTTCGTGGAAGGCTCGAACCACGAGCCCGGCAGCTTCGTGGTGGAGCGCGCTTTCGCCGCATAAGCGGAGCGCGCCCCTGCGATTTGCTTGGACTCCATGCGCCCGCTAGAAGGTCCGGCTCTAATCTCAAGGATGCCGATACATGGCGGGCGGGCAAGCATGGGTGGTGCACAAGTTCGGCGGCAGCTCTGTCGCCGACGCAACCTGCTTTAAGCGCGTCGCGGAGATTATCGGCGCACGCCGCGGCGAGCGTCTGGGCGTCGTCTTGTCCGCCTGCAAGGGCGTCACCGATCAGCTGTATGAGGCCGTGCGCCGCGCCGAGACGCGTGAGAGCGCCGCCGATGTGCTGCAGGGGCTCACCGCCCGCCACACGGAGATCGCTGAGGCGCTGCTCACCAAGGCAAGCGCCGCCGCCTACCTCGATGAATTCGCCAACGACATCCGCAATGTCGAAGGCATTTTGCGCACGGTTGAGCTGACCCGCGCCGCAGCTGGCAATGTGCGCGACCTCATTGTCGGTTTTGGCGAAATCTGGTCGACGCGGCTGTTCGCGCGCTTCATCGCCGAAACGGGCGTCAAGGACGTGCGCTGGGTCGATGCCCGCGAAGCCGTCGTGGTCGAATGGGGGCCGCTTGGGCCGAGCGTCGATTGGGCGCTCTCGCAACAGGCAGTTAACAGGCTTGGCCTTCGCGAGGCGCCGGGTCCGCTCATCATCACTGGCTTTGTCGCCTCCGATAAGAATGGCGTGCAAACCACGCTCGGCCGCAATGGCAGCGACTTCTCCGCCTCCATTTTCGGCAAACTGCTCGGGGCAAAAGAAATCGACATCTGGACCGATGTTGACGGCGTGCTTTCAGCCGATCCGCGCCGCGTGCCCGCGCCGGAAACGATTGACGCGCTCTCCTATAATGAAGCGATGGAGCTGGCCTATTTCGGGGCCAAGGTGATCCATCCGCAAACTATGAGCCCGGCGGTCGAGTCCAAAATCCCGATCCGCATCCTCAATACCTTCAATCCGGACGCCGCCGGCACGCTGATCTGCGCCGAGCCGAAGTCGAGTCATCCGGTCAAAGGCATCACCTCGATCGAAAATGTGGCGCTGATTGATCTTGAAGGCGCCGGCATGATCGGCGTGCCCGGCACCGCGCACCGCCTGTTCGGCGCGCTGCGCGAAGCGGGTGTCTCGGTGATCCTCATCTCGCAGGGGAGTTCAGAACACTCCATCTGCTGCGCCGTGCCCGGTGATCAGGTTGACCGCGCCGCCAAAGCGACGCGCGAAGCGTTCGAGCGCGAGATCGCCACCGGCCAGATCCAGTCGGTGGAGGTCGATCGCGAGCTCTCCATTCTCGCGGTGGTTGGCGATGGCATGGCCGGCACGCCAGGCGTCGCCGCCAATCTCTTCGGCGCTTTGGCCCGCGCCAGCGTGAACGTGCGCGCCATCGCGCAGGGTGCTTCCGAGCGCAATATTTCAGTGGTGGTGGATGCGGCCAGCACCAGCAAAGCGCTGCGCGCCGTGCACGCCGCCTTCTATCTTTCGCCGCACGCGCTCTCGGTCGCCGTGATCGGGCCGGGCGCGGTGGGTTCAGCTTTGCTTGATCAGCTCGCTTCGCAAACCGCACGCCTGCGCAGCCAGTTCAATATCGATTTCCGCTTCAAGGCGATCGCCTCGTCCAAGCGCGCATTGTTCTCCGACAGCACATTGAAGCTGGAAGATTGGCGCGGCCAGTTGGAACGCGATAGCCAAGTCAGCGACCTGGCCAGAGTGATTGAACACGTCAGCAGCGCGCAAACCCCGCATCGCGTGCTCATTGATTGCTCAGCCAGCGAAGACGTAGCGCGCATCTATGCCGACCTGTTCGCACGCGGCGTTCACGTCATCACCGCAAACAAAAAAGCCGGCAGCGCCGACATCGCCTACTTCCAGCAGATGCAAGACAAGCGCCGCGCCAGCGGCGCACACTTCCTCTATGAGGCGACAGTTGGCGCCGGTCTCCCTATCCTACAAACGCTGCACGATTTGCGCGAAACCGGCGATGAAGTTGCCGGCGTCGAGGGCATTCTCTCCGGCACGCTCGCTTTCTTGTTCAACAGCTATAATGGCGAAGTGCCGTTCTCCGAAGTGGTGAAGGATGCGCGCCAGCGCGGCTATACCGAGCCCGATCCCCGGGATGACCTCTCCGGCCTCGATGTCGCGCGCAAGCTCATCATCCTCGCCCGCGAGATGGGCTTGAAGCTGGAATTGAAGGACGTGAAGATTGAGAGCCTCATTCCTGCTGCTCTGAAAGAGGTGTCGGTGGATGAGTTCATGGCCCGCCTGAGCGAATTTGATGGCGAGATGAAGCAGCGTTATGCGGCCGCCAAAGCCAATGGCCGGGTGCTGCGCCATGTCGGCCGCGTCAACGCCAAGGGCGAGGCGAGCGTCGGCGTAATCGAGGTCGAACCCACCGCCGCGCTCGCCAATTCGGCGCTGACGGATAATGTCGTCCGCTTCCAAACCCGCCGCTATCACAGCAATCCGCTTTTGGTGCAGGGGCCGGGCGCGGGGCCTGAAGTCACCGCCGGCGGCGTGTTCGCTGACCTGCTTCGCCTCTCAGCTTATCTCGGAGCACGAATGTGAGCGCGCTCCCAACTCAAGCCACTGCTTTCGCCCCAGCCTCGGTCGGCAACGCCGCCGTGGGGTTCGATATTCTCGGCTTCTCCGCCGATATCGCCGGCGACAAAGTCACCGTGCGCCGCGTGCAGACGCACGGCGTCATCATCACCAAGGTCGACGGCATTGCCGGCCCGCTGCCAACGGTCGCGAAGGACAACACTGCCGGGCGCGCGCTCGAAGCGATGCTGGAAGCGCTTGGCGCTGATTTCGGCTTTGAAGTCGCGATCGAAAAGGGCATTCCGCTCGGCTCCGGCCTTGGCGGCTCCGCTGCTTCGGCTGTCGCTGCGGTCGTCGCCGCCAATGCGCTGTTGGAAAAGCCCTACACCAAGCTCGAACTGCTTAAATTCGCCATGCAGGGCGAAGCGGTGTCGAGCGGTTCGCTGCACGTCGATAACGTGTCGCCCTCTCTATTTGGCGGCTTGGTGCTCACGGTTGGCGTCGATCATCCGCGCGTGAAGCAGATCCCGGCGCCCGAGGGCGTGCGCGCCGTGCTGGTGCATCCCCATCTTGTGCTCACCACCAAGGAGGCGCGCGGCATCCTCAGGCGGACGGTCGATCTCTCCGATTTCGTTTGGCAGACCGCCAATCTCGCCGGCTTCATTTCCGGCTGCTATACCAACGATCTCGACATGATCCGCGCCTCATTCGAGGACGTGGTGATTGAGCCGCAGCGCAATTCGCTCGTGCCCGGATTCACCCAAGCGCGCGCCGCCGCAATGGCGGAAGGCGCGCTGGGCTGCTCCATCTCCGGCGCCGGCCCGACCATCTTCGCCTGGGCGCTTGAAGAAAACGCCGAGGCCGTGCTCAAGGCCATCAAATCCAATCTTGAAGCGGCGACGCGCGTGGAATGCGACGCCTGGATTGTGGACATCAATGCGCCTGGCGCGCGCGTGATCGAAATCGCCTGACATGCTCTATGTCAGCACACGCGGCGGCGGCGGCGCGGTCACCTTTAGTCAAGCGCTGGAACAGGGGCTTGCGCCGGATAAGGGCCTGTTCGTTCCGCAGACTTGGCCAAAACTCAATGATGTGAGCGCAGCGCCTCTGATCGATGTGGCCGAGCGCGTGATCGGACCTTTTTTTGAAGGCGACGCACTCAGCGGGCAGCTGCGCGTCATTCTCGAAGACGCATTCACGTTTCCAGCGCCGGTCACGCGCCTGGAGGAAAATCTTGGCGTGATCGAGCTGTTTCACGGCCCCACCGCGGCGTTCAAGGATTTCGGCGCGCGTTTCCTCGCCGCCTGCCTCGCCCGCCTGCCGCGCGATCCGGCGCGTCCGCTGCAAACTCTGGTCGCGACTTCGGGCGATACAGGCGGCGCCGTCGCCGCAGCGTTTCATAATCGCCCCGGCGTCAAGGTCACCGTGCTTTACCCGAAGGGGCTCGTCTCCCCCACGCAGGAGCGTCAGCTCACTTGTTGGGACAATAACGTCTCCACGCTCGCTGTGCGCGGCACGTTCGATGAGTGCCAGCGCCTGGTGAAAGAGGCGTTCGGTGATGCGACGCTGCGCCAGCGCTTCGAGCTTTCTTCCGCCAACAGCATCAATATTGGCCGGCTCCTGCCGCAAATGACTTACTTCGCCGCCTCCAGCGCGGCGACGCGCGATGGCAAGGTCAATATCGTCATCCCGAGCGGCAATCTGGGTCATGCGACGGCGTGCGTGTGGGCGAAGAAGCTTGGTTTCCCGATTGGCGAGATCGTGCTCGCGCACAATGCTAACGCCACTATGTCCGACTATCTCAAAACCGGCGAATGGAAGCCGCGAGCCAGCGTCGCGACGCTGGCTTCGGCCATGGATGTCGGCAATCCCAGCAATGCCGAGCGGCTCCGGCATCTGTTCCCGGACTTGGCTGGCATACGCCAGGCTGTCACCGCTTACGTGATCGATGACGCCGAAATCCGTGAAGGCATAAGCTGGGGCTGGAACCAGTACGGCCAGATGTGGTGTCCGCACACGGCCGCCGGCGCGCAAGCCTATCGCAGGCGCAAAGCTGAAGGCGCAGAGGGCGCCTGGCTGATCGCGTCCACCGCGCACCCCGCCAAATTCAGCGAAATCGTTGAGCCGATCATTGGCCGTCCCGTGCCCGTGCCGGCTTCGCTGCAAGCGCTGCTGAATCGGCCGGTTTCCGTGCGCGAGATCGATCCAACGCTCGCCGCTTTGGTCGGCGCCATCGCCTAGAACGTCAGTTCGAGGCGCAGTCGGTCCCGCCACCCATTCCCGGATTTCGCGTAGCGAAAGTCCGGGACCCATAAACTCGCATAGATCGCGCCTTCGTTCCGAGGGTTCGGTGCGTTGCCTTCATCAAACGTGTTTATGGGTCCCGGGCTCGCGCTGCGCGCGCCCCGGGAATGGGTGGGATAGGACCAAGCTATCGCTTAAGCGCGGCGACCACCTGATCCATCAATGCCGGCGTCGACGCCGAGATCAGACTGCCGGCGTGCAGCAAATCTTCACGTTCGCCCGTCGCGCTCGCCAGATCGCCGCCCGCCTCGCGTACGCACGGAATAACCGCCGCCACATCCCAAGGCGCCACGATCAGGTCAAGCGCTGCATCGAGCCGACCCGAACAGACCCAAGCATGCTGCAAGCAATCGCCGACAAAGCGGAAGCGGCGCGAGCCCTTCACCACAGCACTGAGATCATAGCCGTCATCGTCCACCGCCGATGAACGGATAAGGCTGGTGCCGGAGGTGTAAGCTTCGCCCAGCGTAGCGACGTTCGAAACCCGAACCGGGGCATCCTCACCATTCTCGCGCTTAATGCAGCCAAGACCCGACGCCGCGCGATAGCTCATGGCAAGGCCGGGCAGGCCGATCACGCCAAGCACTGGCTCGCCGTGCTCGGCATAGCCGATCAGCGTGCCGAAGGTGGGCAGGCCAAGCGCGAACGCCTGCGTGCCGTCTATGGGGTCGAGGATCCAGGCGCGCTCGGCTTTGTCATCGCCGCCAAACTCTTCACCGAGAATCGCTTCGCCGGGGCAATGCTTGGCCAGAAGCGCCCGGATCGCTTCTTCGGCGGCAAGGTCGGCGTCAGTGACTTCGGTGCCATCGCTTTTCACCCGCGCCGCGCAGGCGCGGAAGCGGGGCAGGATTTCCCGTTCCGCCGCCGCCAACAGCGTCAGCGCGAAGTCGAGCCGTTCAGCGAGTTCGGTCATGAAGCGTGTCATGCCAGAGCGTTAACAGGAGCGAAACCCGGAGATTCCGGTTGACGCCGGCGGGGGCCTTTGAGATCACCCGCCCATGCATGCGCGCCGCGCCTTTTTCGCATTCTTTAGCACCGCCTCGGGCGGCGCTTTTGCGCGCGTGGCCGAGGCGTACTGGTGGGGCTCGCTCCCCGCGGCGGCATGCCTGCTTTGACGGTGCGATAAAGCACCTCGAACCGCAGTCAGCCCGCCCCATGGCGGGCTTTTTCATGTCGCCCATCTGGAATTCCTTTATGCTCAACGCCTCCAACTCTGCAGAAAGACGCTCATGCGAGCCCGTATAATCCGCGCGCAGCGCCTTCATGGGACCGCCTCACCGCCCGGCGACAAATCCATCTCGCATCGCGCGCTCATGTTCGCGGGGCTGGCCGAGGGCGTGACGCGCATCGGCAACCTCTCCACCGGCGCGGACGTGCAATCGACTGGCCGCTGCATGCAGCAACTCGGCGCGATGGTGCGGCGCGAAGGCGATGAGGTGATCGTCGAAGGCGTCGGCGCGAAGGGCCTGCGCGATCCTGATGGCGTCTTGGATTGCGGCAATAGCGGCACCACGATGCGCCTGCTCTCCGGCATCGTCGCTGGCGCACGGCTCAACGCGGTGATGGATGGCGACGCGTCGTTGCGCAAACGCCCCATGCGCCGCGTGCTGGGTCCGTTGCGCGAAATGGGTGCGAGCGCCCAAGGCGAAGGCGCCGCGGGTGATGAGCGCGCGCCGCTCCGTTTCACGCGCGGCGAACCCTTGCGTCCGCTCAGCTACGACATGCCCACCGCCAGCGCACAGGTGAAAAGCTGTGTGCTGCTCGCTGGCGTCTTCGCCAACGGCGAAACCCAGGTTCGCGAACCGCATCCCTCGCGCGACCACACCGAGTCGATGTTGCCCATTTTTGGCGTGCCGGTGCAGCGCGATCCGATTTCACTCAAAGGCCCAGCCTCGCTGAAGGCGCCAGCGCGCCTCGACGTGCCGAGCGATTTCTCATCCGCCGCTTTCCTGATGGCGGCCGCTGCGTTGGTTCCGGACGCGGACGTCACCATTGAAAACGTCAACCTCAACCCGCGCCGCACCGGCTTCCTGCGCGCGCTCGAACGCATGGGCGCGGACATTGAAGTCACCCAAGCCGCCCCGCGCGCCGGTGAACCTTGCGGCGCCATCCGCGTGCGCGGCGGGCGCAAGCTCAAAGCCATCGACATCCATGAGGCGGACATCCCCGATCAGGTCGATGAAATCCCCATGCTCGCCATCCTCGCCACTCAAGCCGAAGGCCGCACTGTGATCAGCGGCGCCGGCGAGCTACGGGTGAAAGAGTCAGATCGCCTCGCCATGGTCGCCAAGGGACTCACGGCCATGGGCGCGAAGGTCGAAGAGCTGAAGGATGGCCTCATCATTGAAGGCCCGGTGCAGCTGCGCGGCGCGTCGATTGAAACCGCGCACGATCACCGCATCGCCATGGGGTTTGCCATTGCCGGTCTCTGCGCCGAAGGCGAGACCATCATCAACGAAGCCGAATGGGCCGATATTTCCTATCCCGGCTTCTTCAAGCTGCTGAACGATCTCAGCGGCGGCAGCGTGAGCACCGAGGCATGACCAAAAGCTTCGCGGTCATAGGCTATCCGGTGAAGCATTCGCTCTCGCCTGCACTGTTCACCTACCTGTTCGCAGAATATGGTCTCGACGCGAGCTATGTCGCCTGTGAGGTCGCGCCCGAGAAGCTCGCCGATCACATAGCCGCCATGAGAGCGGGCGATTGGGATGGGCTCTCAGTGACGGTCCCGCATAAGCTCGCCGTGCGGTCCCTGGCGGACGAAGAAGACCCGCTCGTCACGCGTATCGGTGCGGCCAACACACTTGTGCGACGTGGCGATCGCGTCGCTGCCTACAATACCGACGCGGAAGGGTGCCGCCGCGCGGTTGCGGGTCAGGGCGCTGACGTGAGCGGCAAAGCTGTCATCGTTCTGGGCGCGGGCGGCGCAGCGCGCTCAGCTGTTTTCGCGGCGCTGGATCACGGCGCCCAATCGGTCCGGATCGTCAACAGAACCGCGAGCAGAGCTGAAGAATTGGCGCGCGCCGCCAAGGACGCGCGCTGTGCTGCGATCTCGGCCGATCCTAATTCTCTGCAAGCCGCCCTAAACGAGGCCGACCTGCTTATTCAGGCCACCACACTTGGGATGGGCGCGCCCGACGTCTCGCCATTACCGCCCAGCATCATTTTGCCCGCGAGCTTAACGGTTTTCGACATGGTATATTCACCGTTGAACACTGCACTTTTGCGGCAAGCTGAGGCGCAGGGGTGCCCAACGATCGATGGTTTGTGGATGCTGGTGTATCAAGCGTTAAAGCAGTTTGAATTGTGGACCGGCGAGCCGGTTTCAGATTACGCGGCCATTTTGTTGCGGATGGAGTTGGGGACGCTCTTGGGTGAAAATCATAAGCCGGAGTTTCCCCGATGACCCAGCTGCGTTGGCTCACCAGCGGGGAAAGCCACGGCCCCGCGCTGGTCGGGGTGATGGAAGGCCTGCCGGCGGGCTTGCCGGTCGATGTCGCCGATATTGATCGCGATCTGTGGCGGCGCCAGCAAGGCTATGGCCGCGGCGGGCGCATGCGCATCGAGCAAGACCGCGCCGAAATTCTAGCTGGCGTGCGCTTTGGCCGAACCCTCGGCTCGCCCGTCACCTTGATGATCAAGAATAAGGACTTCTGGACCGAGCGCATGCAGCGCGAAGCGGGCGGTCCTGATCCCAAGCCCGTGCAAGTGCCGCGCCCTGGTCACGCCGATCTCGCCGCCGGTATCAAGTACGGCCACCTCGACGATCTGCGCAACGTGCTCGAACGCGCCAGCGCGCGCGAAACCGCAACCCGCGTCGCGCTCGGCGCGGTGGCCAAGGCCTTCCTGCGTGATCTCGGCATTGGCGTCGGCTCTTACGTCAAAAGCATTGGCGGCGTCGAAGCGGATTCTGCGGCTGATGTTCAGCCCGAACTGTGGCGCGAAGACGCAGAATCGCTCGGGCTCCTGGCAGATCAAACCGAAACCCGAGCGCTCAACACCTCATCCTCCGAACGCCTCGCCGCGCGCATTCTCGAAACCATGAAGAAGCGCGACACAGTTGGCGGCGTGCTCGAAGTGGTCGCAACTGGTCTGCCGGTTGGCCTCGGTTCGCATGTGCATTGGGATCGCAAGCTCGATGGCCGCCTGGCGCAAGCGGCGATGGCGGTGCAAGCGATCAAGGCCGTCGAAATCGGCGAGGGCTGGCGCGGCGGATCGCTGTTCGGCACCGAATTGCACGATCCCATTATCATGAAGAATGACGGCCGCATGGGCCGCTCGCGCAATTTCGCTGGCGGCCTTGAAGGCGGCGTCACCAATGGCGAACCACTGCTGCTGCGCGCGGCGATGAAGCCGATCGCGACAGTGTCGAATGCTTTGCCCTCAGTTGAATTGCGCAAGCTCACCACCAAGCCCGCGCACGTCGAGCGTTCCGATACCTGCGCCGTTCCGGCTGCCGGCGTCGTGCTCGAAGCCATGGTGGCGCTGGTGCTGGCTGACGCGCTGCTCGAAGCGCTCGGCGCCGATACGATGGAGGGCATTCGCTTGCCCTATGCGCGCATGCGCCTCGCCATGCGCACGACGCCCGGCCACATTTTCCTGATCGGCCCGATGGGCGCGGGCAAAAGCAGCGTCGGCGCCGCGCTGGCGAAGGCGCAGAATCGCCGCTTCATCGATCTCGATACGGCGATCGAACAACATGCCGGCGCGAGCGTCGCGCAGATTTTCGAGAGCAAGGGCGAAGAGGCGTTTCGCGAGCTCGAACGCGAAACCCTCGCCGCTATGAGCCGCGAACCGGAAGCGGTGATCGCGCTCGGCGGCGGGGCGCCGCTGAATGAAGCTGCATGGCGTCGCATGCGCGAAAGCGGTGTGGTGATTGCGCTGGATGCATCGCCGGAAGCGCTGGCGCTGCGCATTTTGGGTCAGGGCGGACCGGTGCGCCCGCTGCTGCAGGATCAAGATCCTGTCGAGCGTCTGCGTGCGCTGATGCACGAGCGCAAGCGCTGGTACGATCGCGCCGATCTGCGCATCGCCACGGACGGCCTCTCCATTGATGAAACCGTTTCGGCGGCAATCAACTCGCTTCGCCTGGTCCAAAGCCCGCTCGCGGGCCGTAGCGACGTGAGCGCCACATGATCACGCTGCCCGTGGCTTCGCGCGAGGGCGGGTATGATGTCGTCATCGGCGCTGGTGTTTTGCATCAGCTTGGCGCGCTGATGCAGAAAGCCGGCGTGCGCGGACGCGTGGCGGTCATCTCCGATGAAACCGTGTTCGGCCTCTGGGGCGACAAAGCCCGCGCCGCCATTGAAGCGGCGGGTTATGAAGTGGTCGCCACATTGCGCGTGCCGCCGGGCGAAGAGTCCAAAACGCTCGCCTCCGCCGAACAACTCTATGACGGCCTGCTCGAAGCCGGCATTGGCCGGCGCGACGCCATCGTCGCGCTCGGCGGCGGCGTCGTTGGCGATCTTGCCGGTTTCGTCGCGGCGACGCTGCATCGGGGCGTAAGCTTCGTGCAAGTGCCGACGACGCTTCTTTCACAAGTGGATTCCTCCGTTGGCGGCAAGGTCGCGGTCGATCACCGTCTCGGCAAAAACCTGATCGGCGCCTTCTACCCGCCGCGCCTCGTCGTCGCCGACACCAACGTGCTGCAAACGCTGCCGGCGCGCGAACGCTGGAGCGGCATGGCGGAAATAGTGAAGGCCGCCTTCATCCGCGACGCCAAATTGCTCGCTGATCTCGAACAACAAATCGAAGCGCTGATGGAGCCGGCCAATGATGCGCTGCCGGACATCATCGCCCGCGCAGTCGCGGTGAAAGCCGGCGTCGTCGCGCGTGATGAGCACGAGACCGGCGAGCGTATGCTGCTCAATCTCGGCCACACCTTCGGCCACGCCATCGAAACCGTCGCCGGCTATGGCGCGCTCACGCACGGTGAGGCGGTGACGCACGGCATGCGCGTGGCCGTGGCGCTGAGCGAGCGGCGCGGCAAGCTCGACGCCGCCAGCGCACAACGCGCACAAGCTCTATTGGCGCGCTTCCCAAGCCCCGCTTGGCCAAAGCTTGAACCCGATGCACTCGTGCAAGCGCTGTGGCGGGACAAGAAAGTGGCCGCCGGCAAAGTGAAGTTCATTTTGCTCGACCGATTGGGGAATGGCGTGATCGACGATGGCTTGAGCGCGGACGACCTGGCCTATGGCGCCCAAATCGCGGCGGCCGCGCCATGACCAATGTTCTGGTAATACACGGCCCCAACCTCAATCTGCTCGGCGAACGCGAGCCGGAGGTTTATGGCAAGACGACGCTCGCCGATCTCAATGCGCTGTTGGAAGCGGAAGCAACGAAGCTTGGCCTCACGCTGAAAGCCTTTCAGTCCAACCATGAAGGCGCGCTGATTGATAAGATTCAAGACGAGCGCAAATGGATGCAAGCGCTGGTGATCAATCCCGGCGCCTTCACCCATTATTCCTACGCGCTGCGCGATGCGATTAGTTCAGTCAGCACCCGCGCGTACGAAGTGCATCTGTCTGACATTTCCAAACGCGAGGAATTCCGCCGTATCAGCGTCATCAAGGACGTTTGTGTGGCGCAGATTTCAGGCAAGGGTGTTGGGTCGTATTTAGAAGCTTTGCAGCTTATCGCCGCAACATAACTCCGTCATTCCGGGGCACGCGCAGCGTGAACCCGGAACCCAGGGGCAACCACTCAGGATGCAAGCCCTGGATTCCGGATCGCGCTCCGCGCGTCCGGAATGACGAAGGGATTAGAAGCGGCCCGCAAGAAAATTCGCCATCATCTTCTTCCCTTCCGGCGTCAGCACCGACTCCGGATGGAATTGCACCCCGACGGTTGGATGCTCGCGATGGCGCAGCCCCATGATCTCGCCATCGTCCTCCGACGTGGCCGTGATTTCGAGCGTAGCGGGCAGCTTTTCCTTGTTCACCACCAGTGAATGGTAGCGGCCAATCTCGGTGTGTTGTGGCACATCGGTGAAGAGGCCCGAGGCGTCATGCGTCAGGCGTGAGGTCTTGCCGTGCATCACATGCTTGGCGCGGATGATCTCGCCGCCAAAGGCGACGCCGAGCGATTGATGCCCAAGGCACACGCCGAAGATCGGCAATTCGCCCGACATTTCCCGGATCGCCGGCACCGAAACGCCGGCCTCATTCGGCGTGCAGGGGCCGGGTGAGATCACCAGCTGTGTGGGCTTCAGCTTGCGAATGCCGGCGACGTCGATCTTGTCGGCGCGATGCACCGACACCTCGGCGCCCAGTTCGAGAAAGTACTGAACCAGGTTGAAGGTGAAGGAGTCGTAGTTGTCGATCATCACGATCATGGCTGGGCTCCCAGCGCTTTGCGCGGCGCGCCGAGCTTGTGTTCGGTTTCCTCGAACTCCTTGCCCGGATCGCTGTCATGGACGATGCCGCCGCCTGCATGCAGACGCATTTCGCCGCCCGCCATGGAAATGGTGCGAATGGCGATGGCGAGATCGCACGCGCCGTCCCAACCAATATAGCCCGCCGCGCCGGCATAAGGCCCGCGCGCTATCGGCTCTAACTCATCGATGATTTCCATCGCGCGCACTTTCGGCGCGCCGCTTACGGTGCCGGCCGGAAAGGTCGCTCGGATCACGTCGAAGGCGTCCATGTCCGGGCGCAATTGCCCGGACACTTGGGAAACCAGGTGCATCACATGCGAATAGCGCTCGATCACTTCGCGCTCTTCCACGCGCACCGTGCCTGCCGCGGCGATACGGCCAATGTCGTTGCGGCCAAGATCGACCAGCATGACATGCTCGGCCAACTCCTTCGGATCGGCTTTCAGCTCCGCTTCCAGCGCGGCATCTTCTTCCGGCGTTTTGCCGCGGCGGCGCGTGCCGGCGATCGGACGCAGAATGGCGCGGCCGTTTTCAACCCGCACCATCACCTCCGGCGAAGCGCCGGCGAGGAATCGCTCGGCGAATTGCAGGAAGAAGAGATAGGGCGTGGGCGAAACCCGGCGCATCGCGCGGTAGACTTCAAACTCCGAGCCCTTATAGGGCGCGCGCAATTCGCGCGAGAGCACCACCTGCATGGCGTCGCCCGCGGCGATATAATCCTTCGCCTTCAGCACCGCGCGCTCGTAAAGCGCGCGATCCCACATGTCTTTCCAGTCGCCTATATCAAGGGGCGCCTGTTCGGGTACGGGTTGTTTCAGCGCGTCCTGCAGCTCGCCGATCTGATCTTTCGCGCTTTGATACGCCGCCTTCGCGTCTTGTTTGGTGAGGTCGGCGCAGGCGATTAGCTTGAGCGTATGGGTGAGGTTGTCGAACACGATCAGGCGTCCGGCCAGCATCCATTCGCCGACCGGAAAGTGCGCATCGGGTCCATGGCGCTGCGGCACGCGCGGTTCGAACCAATTCACCGAACCCCAGCCAAGATAGCCCACCAGTCCGCCCGCAAAGCGCGGCAAGTTCGGCGTGCGCGCCATTTTATGGCGCTTCAACAGCGCGCGCAGCGGATCAAGTTGGTCGGCGCCCAATGCGCCGCGCGTGATTTTTCCGCCTTCGTCGATCTCGTAATCGGCGGTGTTGAGCGTGATGTGTGCGAGCGGCTTGTCGCCGAGATAGGTGTAGCGCCCCCAGGCTTCGGCCGTGTGCGCCGATTCCAGCATAAAGCGGCGATCATCGCCGCCCAATTTCAAAAACGCCGACACCGGGGTTTCGGTATCGCCGCTGATCTCGTGCACGAGGGGCACAAGATTGGCCTCAGCTGCGAGGCGTTCAAACTCTGCAAAGGAGATCATTTTTCTTGCCAATCGGGGCGCAAGCCGCGCGCGCCACGCAGATAGACGTGTTTCAGCGCCCGATCGTCAGGCGCGGCGAAATGGAGAATGACGCGAATGCACCGCGGCAGGGAGCCTTCTACCGCCATCTCCTGGAAACACACCATCGCCACGTCGGACCAGCCGACGGCGCGGGCCGCTGGCGCCGGGTAGGCGCTGCGGATGTCAGGTGTGGCGGAAAATAGCGCACTGATGACGTTTGCCGGCTCAAGCCCATTGGCGTCAAGCAGGGCGATCAGCAATTCTGCGACGCGCTCATGGATTTCGTCCGCCGTGTCGTTTTCGACAGTGGTGGCGCCGCGCAGGGCGCGTACCGCGTTCATGAGCCTTCCCCCCGGCGGCGAATAATTGCGAACCGCGTCACATTCTGCGGATCGTCCTGGATGCCGTCTTCGAGCACGACAAGGCCATGGCGCTCGGCGGCATGCGCGCTGGCGATGGCCGCCAATTGTTCAGGCTTGGCGCCAAGATTTGCAAACCAGGCGCCCGGTTCATGGGCGGCGAAGGCGCTTAGCTCGCGCGCCGCGCCGGCTGTGTCGTAAGCTTGCAACGCTGTGAATTGGGGGTGCGCCTGCAGGTAGCGCGCGCACTGGCCAAGCGCCGCAAAATGGCTGCCGACCCATTTGATGCTGGCCAAGTTCGCGCCGGCCACCGACATCAGCGCGTGCCGCACCGGCGTATCGGTCTCTTCGATCACTTCCAGCGCATCGCCTTGCGCTGCGAGCGCGGCGCGGGCCTCGCCTATATCGCCAATGGTCTTGTTCCAGATCGGCAGCACGGCAAGATCGCACTCATTTTGCGCCACATGGCGCAGCGTTTCCTCGAACGTGCGCGCCGGCACGGGCTCCGCTGCGTTCGGCCAACGATGCAGAATGGTCAGCTCGCCAAACGCGCCCGTCTCTCCCTGATAGGCGACGCGCAAGGTCACGGCGAAGGCTCGATGGCGGGCGCGTTGGAGGCGAGAAACTTCTTCAAGCTGCGCGCTGCCTGGCGAATGCGTTGCTCATTCTCCACCAACGCGATGCGGACGTAATTATCGCCATACTCGCCAAAGCCGGCGCCCGGCGCGACCGCGAACTCCGCGCCCTCCATCAGCTGCTTAGCAAAGCCGACAGAGCCCAGATGCCGGAAGCGCTCTGGAATCTCCGCCCACACGAACATGGAAGCGCTGGGCTTTGGCAGCGTCCAACCTGCTTTGGCAAAGCTGTCCAGCAGCACGTCGCGGCGCGCCTTATAGGTCTGGCGCATATCTTCGACGCAATCTTGCGGGCCATTCAAGGCCGCGGCCGCCGCCACTTGGATCGGCGTGTATGCGCCATAATCGAGATAGGACTTCACGCGCGCCAAGGCCGAGATCAGCCGCTCATTGCCGAGCGCGAAGCCGACGCGGAAGCCTGCCATCGAATAGGTCTTCGATAGCGTGTTCACTTCCACAGCCACATCCATCGCGCCTTCGACTTGCAGAATTGAAGGCGGTGGATCGCCCTCAAAGTAGATTTCCGAATAAGCGAGGTCGGAGAGCACGAACATGTCGTACTTCTTCGCCAGCCGCACAGCCTCTTTGTAGAAATCCAACCCAACCGATTGCGCGGTCGGATTGGCCGGGTAGCACGTGACCATCGCGATCGGATGCGGCGTCGAGTGGCGCACGGCGCGATCAATGCCGGCCAGATATTGCTCAGGCGAATGCGCCTCGATGGAGCGGATCACGCCACCCGCCATGATGAAGCCGAATGCATGGATCGGATAAGACGGATTCGGGCTGATGATCACATCGCCCGGCGCCGTGATAGCTTGGGCAAGGTTGGCGAAGCCTTCCTTCGAGCCCAGCGTCGCCACAACCTGCGTGTCGGGATTGAGCTTCACATTGAAGCGGCGGTCATAATAGCCGGCCATCGCCTTGCGCAGACCGGCGACGCCGCGCGAAGCCGAATAGCGATTGGTGCGCGGCTTGCGCGCGGCTTCGCAAAGCTTGTCGATAATGTGCGGCGGCACGGGCAAATCCGGATTGCCCATGCCGAAATCGATGATGTCCGCGCCGGCCGCGCGCATGCGCGCCTTCACCTTGTTCACTTCTTCGAACACGTAAGGCGGCAGGCGCTTAATCTTGTAGAAATCTTGGCTCATTTTCTTTCCGGGCGGCGGCGGCCGAAAGTCTGAGCCGCTTCGCGGGAAAATACACGCTTGCACCCGCCGGACAATGTGCCCGGCCAGTCTTTAGCGCCTCGCATATGAGCTCTGTTCTCGCGCCGCATGGCGCGCGCCTCTGCCGTGCGCTAAGCGGACCGCCATGAGCGTTACGCCGGCCCGATTCCCTGCCGCTTTGCCGCCTTCGGTGGCGCAGCATTGGCGCGCTCTGATTGCCGAGTTCGGCTCGCCTTTGGCGGCATATGATCTGGAAACCGTGCGCCGGCAGTGCCGCGCGCTGAAGCGCGCCTTTAGTTTTTGCGATCCGTTCTTCTCGGTGAAGGCCAACCACAATCCGGCGCTGCTGCAGGCAATTCTGGCTGAGGGGTTTGGCGTCGACGCGGTGAGCCCTAACGAGGCCGCCTTGGCGCTCCGCTGCGGAGCCGCGCCTGACCAGGTGATCTACGTCGAGAACAACATGACTGACGCCGAAATGGCGTGGGCGGCGGAAAAAGGCGTGCGC
This sequence comes from Hyphomonadaceae bacterium, assembly GCA_033764855.1. GTDB lineage: Bacteria > Pseudomonadota > Alphaproteobacteria > Caulobacterales > Aquidulcibacteraceae > Vitreimonas. The sequence goes on from JANRIP010000056.1 coordinate 85,253, forward strand.
CTCGCCATCGGCTCGCTCTCGCGGCTGGGCAAATATGCGCGCGCTTATCCCAGATCCAAGGTTGGAATTCGCATCAATGCCGATGTGGGCGGGGCCCATCATGCGCGGACCTTCACCGCTGGCCCAGACTCCAAATTCGGCATTCATTTCACGCAAGCTGAAGCCGCGCTCGATTTCGCCGCTCAGCACGGCGTCAAGATCACGCTGCTGCAGCAGCACATTGGCTCCGGCTGGCTCGAGGAATCCTCCTTCCGCGAGGCGGTCGAAATCCTGCTGCGCGAGGCGCAGAAATTTCCTGACCTCGACATTATCGATTTCGGCGGCGGCTTCGGCGTTCCCTACCGCGCCGGCGATAAGCAGCTTTCGCTCGAGGAAATGGCGCAATGGCTGCGCAAGCGGCTCGATCTATTCGAGGCCGAGCAAGGCCGCGCTTACGCCTACGCCATCGAACCGGGCCGCTATATCGTCGCCGAGTGCGGCGTGCTGCTGGCTACGGTGCAAGACAAGAAATCCGGTTCGGACGGACGCGAATTTCTCGGCCTCGACACCGGCTTCAACCATCTCATGCGGCCCGCGCTCTATGGCTCGGTGCATGAAATCGTGAATCTGAGCCGCCCCGACGCGCCGCCTAAGCCCTACGATATTTGCGGCAATATCTGCGAAAGCACCGACTTTTTCGCGCGCGGGCGTGAAATTCCGGAGGCGCAGGAAGGCGATGTGCTAGCCATCCTCCATTATGGCGCCTATGGCGCTGCCATGAGCAACGCCTACAATTTGCGCCCGCCTGCGCCGGAAGTTCTGATCGATGGCGATAAGTTTACGCTTACCCGCGAACGCGCTTCGCTCGATACGCTGATGGCGGGCTACAAACTCCCTTAGGTCCGCGCGTCTTCAGACGCGCATTGCGGGCCTTAGCCTCGCGGTCCGCTAATGATTGTCTCTATCGGCGAGCGCTTTGCGCAGCGCTTCCGCCAGCGTGAAAAACCGTTCGCGTACATCGGCTGAGTAAGGATTGAGCCGCTCGATCGCGTCGAACACTTCTGGCGGATCGTAGCGGACCATTTCGATGGCTTCGAACAGCTTGTCATAGCTTTTGGTGGTCAGATTGGTGGGCAGCGGCTCCATCTGCACCATCACTTTGGCGATCAGGTGCGTGATCCCTTGCACGATCGCGGCCTCATGATCGTGCTGCTCCGGGGTTGTCACGATCACCTGCAGCTTCAATTCGTCCCGCAGAAAGGCTTCCACCGCATCTAAGCGTTCGCCGCGTAGCGGGCAGAGCGCGATCTTCAGCCCCTCGATGCCGTGCTTCGCGCTTTGCGGCCCAAATAGCGGATGCGCGCCGATCACATCGACTGTGTCGGGCAGGCCGTCCAACATCGCCTTGGCCGGCAGCACTTTCACCGAGCCCACATCCATCACCAGCGCGCCTGCGCGCAGATGCGGCCGCGCCGCCGTGATGGCTTCACTCAAGCTTTCCACCGGCGTTGCGAACACCACGACATCGGCCCCCGCCGCCGGCGCCAGTTCGGTGATGGCGACACTGGCCTCGGCAACGTTCGCGCCCGGCGCTAGCGCCGGATCGTAGGCGCGCACCTCGAAATGCGGCCCTACATGGCGGGCGGTCAGGCGGGCAAATGCGCCATAGCCGATGAGGCCAATGCTTCGAACGGGCGGGGCGCACTTCGCCATGCTTGCTCCAACAGCCGACGCTGCCTAGCAGAGTCGCCAGCCAAACTTAGGCCAGTGCAGGAGTTTCCCGTCCATGCCGCCAGCCAAACCGCTGACGCTCTACGGCATCAAGAACTGCGACACGATGAAAAAGGCGCGCGCCTGGCTCGACGAGCACGGCGTCGCCTACGCCTTCCACGACTACAAAGCCGGGGGGATCACCAAGGCCAAACTGGAAGCCTGGGCCAGCGAGGTCGGCTGGGAGCTCTTGCTCAACAAGGCCGGAACCACCTTCAAAAAGCTGCCCGACAAAGATCGTGAAGGCGTGACCGAAAAGAGGGCGATCGCCCTGATGGCGGCCCAGCCCTCCATGATTAAGCGCCCGGTGCTGGAAGGGGCCGGCACGCTGCTGGTCGGATTCAAGCCGGAGGCGTATCAAAAGGCCTTAACGGCCCCCCGCAAGGGCGGATGAGGCGTGCCGAAATACGCCTTGCATCCAATTCAGCGTCGGCGCGCATCCTAGAAACAACAGGAAAAACCCTCCGGGGCTCGTGGAGTTAAGAGAGATGGAAATCCTCATCCCGCTGGCGTTCTTCGCCATGATTGCGGCGATCGTGCTGATCCCGGTCTATTTGCGGGAGCGGACCAAGCAGTCCGCCCACCAGCTGATCGCCCAGGCGCTTGAGAAAGGTCAGCCTTTGGATACCGCCCTGATCGATCGTCTGACCCAGACCACGGCGCCTAAGCCGCAGCAGCAGAATTCCGCACGGAAGACGCTCGGCAACGGCATTATTCTTTTAGCCCTGGCCTTGGGTTTTGGGGTCGCCGGCGTTCTCGATGGCGATTTCGACCCCATTGCCGGCGAGGTCGGTGGGATGGTGGTCGCCGCTCTGATCCTGGGCGTGCTCGGGACCGCCTTCATCGTCCTGGCCATCGTTGACTACAATTCGAAGAAGAACGTCGCGTGAGCGAGGCCGCGTGGCTCAAAGGGGCGGATTTGACCTGGGGGCGGCAAGCGAGTCGGCCCTCATCATCGCCGCCCAGGCCAAAAACCAGGCGGCGTACGGGGAGCTGGTGCGCCGTCGCCAAGGCTGGGCGCGGGCGCTGCTCCGGCGGATGTGCGCCAACGCCGCCGAAGCGGACGACCTGGCGCAGGACGCTTTCGTAAAGGCGTGGGAAAGGATCAAGGACTTGGAAACCCCGGCGGCATTCCCAGGCTGGTTCAGAAGGATCGCTGTAACGACCTTCCTGATGGCCAAGCGCCGCCAGAAGGCTGTGTTCGAGGAAATCGACGATGCGTCCCCGATCGCGGACGAAACGTCTTCCCCAGAAGCCGCCGCCGGCGCCAAAATTGATCTGGAACGCGCCTTAGCCAAACTTTCTGACGCCGAAAGGCTGTGCGTAACCTTGAATCACGGCGAGGGTTTAAGTCATTCTGAAATCGTGGAGATCACCGGCCTTCCCCTGGGGACCATCAAATCCCATGTCCTTAGAGGAACCGAAAAGCTCCGCCGCATGTTGGAGGCGGCCTGATGAACGATTTTAACGCTGCCTTGACCCGCGCTTTCGCGGAAGAACATCACGAGCCGGCTGATGACGGCTTCAGCTTCCGTGTGACCGAAGCGGTCGCCCGTAAGGAGAAGCGGGCGGTTTGGGTGGCTGTCGCGCAAGGTTTGGCGGTGGCGACGGCAATCGCGGCCGTAGCTTTGGGCCTGCTGGCCGGTTTGGCCGCCTTCGGGCCGGCGATCATGGCTTCGCTGGGCCTTGAAGTCGCCCGCGCCCACGGCGCGCTGACCGCTTTCGACACCACCTCCCTGGCGGCGGGCATGACCCAATTCCTGCTGTTCGCCGGCGCCCTGGCCGGGGCGGGCATGGTCTATCGGAACAGCCAGCAGCAATAGCCTGAACAGGCGTCCGCGCTGGCGCCGAACCTGCTGAGGCCCTAAAGAGCGGGCTCGGCAACCCCCCGCGAGGCTCCATGTCGCGCCATACCCAGACCCAACCTCGCCTAACCGCCCCGGACATTCGCGCCCGCAAGGGCGGCGAGCCAGTGGTGATGCTCACTTGCTACTCCGCCCCGATGGCGGAAATCCTGGATCCGCATTGCGACATCCTGCTGGTGGGCGACAGCCTTGGCATGGTGGTCCACGGCCTGCCCAGCACGGTGGGCGTCACGCTGGACATGATGATTTTGCACGGTCAGGCGGTGGTGCGGAAAGCCCAGCACGCCCTGGTGGTCATCGATTTGCCGTTTGGGAGCTACGAGGCCAGCCCCGAACAAGCCTTCGCCAGCGCGGTCCGGGTGCTGAAGGAAACCGGCGCGGCGGCGATCAAGGTCGAATCCGGCGTCGAAATGGCTGGAACGGTAAAATATCTGGTGGACCGGGGCATTCCGGTGATGGGCCATGTGGGGCTGCGTCCCCAAGCCGTGAATGTGGATGGCCGCTTCCGCGCCAAGGGCCGCACCAAGGAAGAGCGTAATCGCGTCCTGGCCGAGGCCCGGGCTGTGGATGAAGCGGGCGCCTTCGCCATTGTCGTGGAGGGCGTGGACGAAGCGCTCGCCCCCGAAATAACCGCCGCCGTGAAGGCCCCGACTATCGGCATAGGCGCTTCGGCCCAGTGCGACGGCCAGGTCCTTGTTATTGACGACATGCTCGGCCTGTTCGATTGGACCCCGAAATTTGTCCGCCGCTACGCCGATCTGAAAAAGACCATCGACTCCGCCGTGGCCGCTTATGCCGCGGACGTCCGCGCCCGCCGTTTTCCTGCCGCAGCCGAGACGTACGTGCTCGGTGGCAAGGCGGCGCCGCCGCGCGTTGCCCGGAAGGGCGACCACGGCTAGCTTGCCGGCGATTTTAGGGGGAGCCCGCTGTTCCGGCGCGGCTGACGGCGAGTTCAAGGCAGAGCGGGCGCGTGACCAACGACAGCGATAGTTTCATTCAGGAAGTCGATGAGAGCCTTCGGCAAGACCGCGCCATGCAGATGCTGCGCCGGTGGGGTCCGTACGCGCTCGGCGTCGTGGTCGCAATTCTGGTCGGCGTCGGCCTCTGGCAGCTTTGGAGCGATTACACGCTGAACAATTCGCGCCGCTATGCAGACCAGTTCGCCGCAGCGCTTGAGCAAGCCGGCAATGGCGATTTGGATGGCGCAAAGGCGGCGTTCGAAACCATGTCGAACGACGCGCCGCGCGCCTATCGGCTGATGGCGCGCATGGAGCACGCGGCGATCCTGGAACAGCAAGGCGATCTTGAAGCGGCGCTGCGCGAGTTTGACGCCGTCGCCGAGGATGCGACTGACGACACCATGCGCGGCAGCGCGCAAATCCGCGCCGCTTACATCGCCGCTGATTCACAAGACTTCGAAGCCATGCGCACGCGCTTGCAGCCCATCATTGATCGTGGCGGCCAGGTTTCGTTTTTGGCGCAGGAATTGTTGGGCGTTGAGGCCTGGGAAGCGGGCCAGTCCGATATTGCGCGCGACGCGTTCGAGAATATTCGCCTGGCGTTTGATGCACCCGAAGCGGTGCGCCGCCGCGCCGAAATTGCTTTGGCCGTCATTGGCCCCGACGCTAATGCGCCGGCTGAGCCGTCTGACCAGCCGTCCGAAGGAGAAGCCCAATGAGTCGTCTGGTTTCAGCCGCCGTGCTTGCGGCCGCCGCAGCGCTTTCCGGGTGCTCCACTGTGCAACGCGTAGGCGACGCGGTGTGGCCATTCAGCGGCGGCGGCGACAGCGAAACCAGCGAAACCGCGCCGCAAGACGGCCGCGTTTCAATCCTGACTTTCGAACAGCAGCTTGCGCCCGATCCGGAGCTGGCTTCGCGCACAATTACGACGCCAGCGCCGGCGGCGATCGCCAATTGGTCCCAACCCGGCGGTGAAGCGGATAATGCGCCGCCAAACGCAACCGGCTCGGCAACGCTTGAGCGCGCGTTCCGCGCGAATTTGGGCGCGGGATCGGACTCGCATGTGCGTCTCGCCGCGCCGCCAGTCATCGCTGACGGCAAGCTCTATTTCCTCGACGCTGAAACGCGCGTGCATGCCGTCGATGCGTCTGATGGACGTTCGCTCTGGAGCGAGCGCCTGCGTCCGCAAGACAGCGAAGACCGCCATGCCAGCGGGGGCGGCATTGCTGTCGCGGGCGGGCGCGTTTTCGTCACCACCGGTTTTGGTTTCGCCGCCGCGCTCGACGCCGCGGATGGGCGCGAGGTGTGGCGCTTCAACGGGCGCACGCCGTTCGTGACCGCCCCGACTGCTGCGGGCGGACGCGTCTATGCCACCACCAGTGATAGCGAACTCGTCGCGCTCGACGCGACTACGGGCGAGCTGCAATGGAATTTCCAATCGATCGCCGAAACCGCGCGCATACTCTCCGCCTCCAGCGTGGCGGCGTCCGACGACACCATTATCGCGCCATTCGCCTCGGGTGAGATCGTCGCGCTTCTGTCCGCAAACGGGCGGCGCCTGTGGACAGATTCGCTGTCGCGCTCGGGCCGCCTCACTTCGCTTTCCGCCATTAATGACATTGCCGGCCGTCCCGTCGTGGATGGCGGCGTGGCCTATGCGGCCAGCCATTCCGGCGTGCTCGCGGCGATCGATGTGCGCAGCGGCCAGCGCGTCTGGGCGCGCGCGTTTGCTTCGACGCAAACGCCGTTCGCAGCGGGCGATGTGCTCTATGCGGTGAGCGTCGATGGCGAACTGGCGGCGTTCGATCGCGCCACCGGGACCGTCTATTGGGTGCGCCAACTGCGCCGTTATGAAGATGAAGATGATCGGGAAGGCCGCGTCTCCTGGACTGGGCCGATCATGGTCAATGGCAAGCTGATCCTGGCCAGCTCACTCGGCGAGGTGGTCGCCGTTTCCGCCGAAACCGGGGTCATCGAAACCACCGTGGATGTCGACCAATCGGTGTTCATTCCCCCGGTTACGGCAAACGGGCTGATCTATTTCGTCACCGATGACGCGCGTTTGATTGCGCTGCGCTGAGGCAGGTGTCAGCAATCGGGCGTCAGGTGTCAGATTTCGCCTGGCGCCTGGAACCTGACACCCGACACCTGATGTTTAAGCTCGCCATTGTCGGCCGACCCAATGTCGGCAAATCGACGCTGTTCAACCGGCTCGCCGGGCGGCGGCTGGCGATCGTTGACGACACGCCAGGCGTGACGCGCGACCGGCGCGAAGCTGAGGGCCGGCTCGGCGATCTCGATTTCACCCTGATCGACACGGCCGGTTTCGAAGACGTCCATGACGCTTCGCTCGAAACGCGGATGCGCGAGCAAACCGAATACGCCATTCGCGATGCTGACGTGATCCTGTTTCTGATCGATGCGCGCGCGGGCGTTTTGCCGGCGGATGAAGGCTTCGCCGACCTGCTGCGCCGCGCCGACAAGCCCGTTATCCTCGCCGCCAATAAAGCCGAAGGCAAAGCCAGCGACACTGGCATTCACGAGGCTTACGCATTGGGCTTGGGCGATCCCGTCGCTATTTCCGCCGAGCACGGCGAAGGCATGGGCGATCTGTTCGCCGCCATCGCCGCCGTCGTGCCCCGACAAGCGGTGGCGGAAGATGCGGAGAAGGGCGAAAAGCCAATCCGCCTCGCCATCATTGGCCGCCCCAATGCCGGCAAGTCCACGCTCGTCAATGCGCTGATCGGCGAGGACCGCCTGCTGGTCGGCCCCGAAGCGGGCATTACCCGCGACGCCATCACTGTGGACTGGGAATGGCAGGGCAGGAAGTTCCGCCTGATCGACACAGCGGGCATGCGCAAGAAAGCGAAGGTGCAAGCCAAGCTTGAGCGCCTCTCGGTACAGGAAACGCTGAGCGCGATCCGATTTGCTGATGTGTGCGTTTTGGTGATGGATGCGCGCGAAGCGTTCGAGAAGCAGGATCTCACTATTGCCGATCTGGTGGTGCGCGAAGGCCGGGCGCTGGTGTTCTGTTTAGCCAAGTGGGACCAGATCGAAGATACGCGCGCGCACTTTGAAGAAATGAAGCTCGTCGCCAAGGAAAGCCTGCCGCAAGCGCGCGGCGCGCCTTTGGTGACGGTGGCGGCACTCGCGGGCGTCGGGCTCGACCGGCTGATGAAATCGGTGATGGAAGCGCACACGGATTGGACCGCGCGCGTCAAAACCAATGATCTCAATAATTGGTTGCAAGCGGTGCTGCAGCGCCATCCCCCGCCCGCTGTGGGTGGGCGCCGCATCAAGCCGCGCTTCATCACGCAAGTGAAAGCGCGCCCGCCGACTTTCGTGCTGATCTCCTCGCGCGCCAGCGAAATGCCGGAAAGTTACAAGCGCTACCTCGTCAACGGCATCCGCGAAGCCTTTGACCTTCACGCCGCGCCCGTGCGTCTGATCGTCCGCCAGAACAAAAACCCGTTTAATGAAAGCGGCGAAGAGAGTTAGAGCGCTTGCGCACAAGCCCAGCCGCTCGACCACGCCCATTGAAAATTATAGCCGCCAAGCCAGCCCGTGACATCGACGCATTCGCCGATGAAGAAGAGCCCGGGCACGGCGCGCGCTTCCATGCTCTGCTGTGAGAGCGCATTCGTATCGACGCCGCCGACCGTGACTTCGGCTTTGGCATAGCCTTCCGTGCCGTTCGGCGTGATGCGCGTTGCTTTGAGCGCGCGCGCGGCGTCGATCAGCGCTTGGTCCTTCAAATCACCGAGCGCGCTTTGCGGTAGGCGTTCGGCCAGCACTGAAGCGAGGCGATCGGGCAATATTTCCGCGAGCGCGGTTTTGAGCAGCGCCTTGGGCCGTTCGCGTTTGCGCTCCGCCAAAACATCCTCGCGCGCATCGGGCAGGAAATCGATCTCGATGGCTTCGCCTTCGCGCCAATAGGAGGAGATTTGCAGGATGGCCGGCCCAGAAAGGCCGCGATGGGTGAAGAGCGCCGCTTCGCGAAAGCGCGCTTTGCCGAGAGAAGCTGTAATCGGGGTTGAAACGCCGCTCAGCGCGCCCATCCAAGCCATGTCAGCCGGCGCGAAGGTGAGCGGCACAAGGCCAGGTCTTGGCTCAACGAGAGGAATGTCGAAGGCCTTGGCGATGTCGTAGGCGAGCGAGGTGGCGCCGAGTTTGGGGATCGAAAGCCCGCCCGCCGCGACAACAACAGTGTCAGAGGTGAAGGGGCCAAGGCTGGTCCCGACCTGAAACGTCTCGCCGCGTGTGACGCTTTCGACGCGCGCATTGGTGCGCAGCATCACCCCGCCCGCTTCGCATTCATCGAGCAAAAGCCGCACGATCTTCTGTGAAGCCCGCGCGCCCTCGCAGAAGAGTTGGCCCAGGGTCTTTTCATAATAAGCGACGCCGTGCTGCTCGATCAGCTTGATGAATTCGGCCGGCCCATGCCGGCTGAGCGCCGAGCGGGCGAAATTCGGATTGGCGCTGAGATAGCGCGTGTGATCGCCAGCATCGAGATTGGTGAAGTTGCAGCGCCCGCCGCCCGAGATCAGGATTTTCGCGCCGGGCTCGGCATTGTGCTCCAACACCAACACGCTTTTGCCGCGCCGGCCCGCATGCAGCGCGCAATAAAGGCCAGCTGCGCCCGCGCCAATTATGATGCTGTCAAAGTGAGACACGGCGCTTTCTCTACCATTCATTCCCAGATGCGCGCAGCGCAGTCCGGGGCCCATAAACACGATTGTATCCGCGCTCGCTGAGCTGTCGGATAACTTTCTAAACAAGCGAGTTTATGGATCCCGGACTTGGCCTGAAGGCCAATCCGGGAATGGGCGTTCAAGCGCGCTGGAATTTCACCATCGTGTTGTTGTCACTGAATTCCGGCTTGAGCATCGCCACAAATTGCGGCGCGACGTCGTCCGGCGTCGGCAGCGTCATCGGGTCTTCGCCGGGAAAAGCTTTGGCGCGCATGGCGGTTCGCACCGGGCCGGGGCTGAACAGGTTGACGCGGATCGGCGTGATCGCGACCTCTTCGGCGTAGGAATGCACCAAGCCCTCGAGCGCGCCTTTGCTGGCCGCGTATGGCCCCCAATAGGCGCGCCCGTTGGCGGCGACTCCCGAAGTGACAAACACCGCGCGCCCCGCATCGCTGACGCGTAGGAGCGGGTGCATGGAGCGGATCAGGCGATAATTCGCCGTGAAGTTGACGCCGATAACCTCATCCATGAGCGAGGGGCTGACTTGATGCGCCGGCGTCAGAGAGCCGAGCACGCCGGCGCAGGCGGCCAGCGCGTCGAGCTTGCTGAAGCGCTCATAAAGCTGCGCGCCCAAGCGGTCGATGGCGTCCCCGTCGCGCAAATCCATCGGCACGAGCGTCGCTTCCCCGCCATCGGCGCGGATTTGATCGTCGAGCTTTTCCAGCGCCGCTTGCGCGCGCGCGACGCAAATCACGCGGAAGCCGGTACGCGCCAACTCACGCGCCACGGCGCGGCCAATGCCGCGCGATGCGCCGGTGACGAGCGCTACTCTCTTTTCGCTCATGGGCGGTTACTTCGCTGGCGTCTCGGCCAGCAAGGAGAGCTGTAAATCCTTGGCGGCGCGATCGGAGGCGTGATCGACCAGCGGCGTCGGATACTCCCCGGTAAAGCAGTGATCGGTGAATTGCGGGTGCGCGTCGTTGCGCTCATGGCCCATCGCCCAATAGAGGCCGGGGACGGAAAGGAAGCCGAGCGAATCCACGCCGAGCGCTTTGGTCATTTCTTCCATCGACATGTGCGCGGCCATGAGCTGGTCTTGGCTCGGCATGTCGATGCCGTAAAAGTCCGGGAAGCGAATGGGCGGTGAGGCGCTGCGGAAGTGTACTTCCTTGGCGCCGGCGTCGCGCACCATTTGCACGATCTTCTTCGAGGTGGTGCCGCGCACGATGGAATCGTCCACCAGTACCACGCGCTTGCCTTTGATCACGCCGCGATTGGCCGCGTGCTTCAGCTTGACGCCAATGTCGCGAATTTCCTGCTTCGGTTGGATGAAGGTGCGACCGACATAGTGGTTGCGGATAATGCCGAGTTCGTACGGCACGCCGCTTTCCTGCGCATAGCCCATCGCCGCAGGCACGCCCGAGTCTGGCACCGGCACCACGACATCGGCTTTGACGCCGGTTTCTTGCGCCAGCCGCATGCCCATGCGCTTGCGCACGTCATAGACGGACTTGCCGTCAATCATGGAGTCGGGGCGCGAGAAATAGACGAACTCGAACACGCACGGCCGCGCCGGCATGCGCGGGAACGGGAAGTGGCTTTCCAGCTTAGGGCGGCCCTTTTTATCCCTGGTGATGGTGACGATTTCACCCGGCTCAATCGTGCGCACGAAGCGGGCGCCGATAATGTCGAGTGCGCAGGTTTCGGAGGCGAGAATGGGCGCGTCGTTCAGTTCGCCGAGTACGAGCGGTCGGATGCCAAGCGGATCGCGCGCGCCGATGATCATATTGTTGGTGAGGCAAACCAGAGCATAGGCGCCTTGGATCTGGTGCAGCGCTTCGATGAAACGGTCGACCACCTTGCCGCGCCGCGAGCGGGCGATCAGCTGCAGGATGCATTCGGTGTCGGAGGTGGATTGGAAGATGGCGCCATCATCCACCAATTGTTCGCGCAGCAGGCGCGCATTGGTCAGGTTGCCATTATGGGCGATGGCGAAGCCGCCTATGGCGAGATCGGCGAAGAGCGGCTGCACATTGCGCAGCAGCGTGCCGCCGGAGGTGGCGTAGCGGGTGTGGCCAATGGCGATGGCGCCGGGCAGGCGCTTAGGCGTATCAGGGCCGCTGAAATTGTCGCCGACCAAGCCGAGGCGGCGGTCCATATGGAAGCGCTTATCGTCATAGGTGACGATGCCGCAGCCTTCCTGACCTCTGTGCTGGAGCCCGTGCAGACCGAGCGCGGTCAGAACCGCCGCATCTTCAGCGCCGAACACGCCGAAAACGCCGCATTCCTCCCGGGGCTTATCGTCAAACTCCCAGCGGTCTGCGCCCCGTTCCGGTGGCGTATCGAAACGGAGAAGGGCGCGATCACTGGTCATGCCTGCCTCGTTCAGGGCGCTGGAGCTGGCGCCGGGGCCGGCGCTTCCGCCGGCGGGATGGGCGCCGACTCGCGCGCCCGTTCTTGCTCAATATAGTCCCTTGCGCGCTGTCTTGCTTGGGGCAGCACAGCTTCAAGGCCGATGGCGACGCTCTCATACACCGGATAGGTGCGCGCCCCGCGTATGGCGTCCTGCATCGGGTCGGTGGCGTCGGCCCCTGGAGCGGCCTGGGTTTGGCGCATCAGCAGCACGAACAGGGCCACCACAACCACCCCCCGCAGGATGCCGAAAGCGAGGCCCGCCGCACGGTCAAAACTGCCTATTTCCGTTGATTGGTGGGCGGTTTTCGCCACTGCCGAGGTCACGACCGTAATGGCGATGAACACCACCAGGAAGATCACCAGCCCCGCCGCCACCGAAGCCAGCGGGCCGCTCAGGGAGGTGAAGCTCTCCACCGTCGGCCGCAGCATTTCCGCAAAGAAGACAGCCGCAATCGCCGCGCCAATAAAAGCGATGATCGAGAAAATTTCCCGGATCAGGCCGCGCGCGAACGCCATGATCCCCGACAAAGCCAGGACCGCCAAGGCGGCCAGATCGAACCAGGTAAAGCCGAACGCTTCCATCGCTCTCCCCTCAGCTCGCGGGCCCAGCTCCCGCGGTCGCAGCGCGCCAGATTCTCCGGCGCGGGACGTCCTTCGCAGGCGTATCCCTATCTGCGCCGCTCGTCGAAAGAAAGCCCGCCGCGTGTCGTTGGCGGGGCGAGATGTCGGTGAAAGCTGCGCTCTGGTCGCTTGAGGGCGGCGCCCGGCGCGCCGGCGCCTCAAGATTGGACGTATGAAACTCGGATTTGCGATCGTTGCGGCGGCGTTCCTCCAGGCGGCGGCATTGGACGCCCCGCCGCCACTGGCGGTCGTCGAACTGGCGCCGGGCGTGCACGAGATTCCGAGCGTGCGCGTCCCCGATCGCGGGCCGGACGGCAACACCATCATTTTCGAGGCGCCGGAAGGGCTGATCGTGGTCGATACTGGCCGCCACCTCTGGCAGAGCGATGCGATCCTGGCTTTCGCGCGCGCGCAAGGCCGGCCCATCGCCGCCATCATCAACACGCATTGGCACCTCGATCATGCCAGCGGCAATGCGCGCCTCAAGGCGGCGTTTCCCTATGCGCGCGTTTACACCACCAATGCCGTTGAGCGCGCGCTTGCCGAGGGCGGCTTTCTCGAACGCGATCAGCGCAACATCCCGGCTTATCTCGCCAGCCCCGACTTGAACGACACGCAAAAAGATGATGTGCGCATCTTCCAGGACACCTGGAACCAGCGCGACTTTTTGCGCCCGGATGTGATCGTCGCGCACTCTGGCGCGATGCAGATCGCTGGGCGCGAGCTTGATATCCGCGTCACCGATCGCGCCGTCACTGATGCCGATATCTGGATCTTCGACGCCGCCAGCGGGATCATCGTGCTCGGCGATCTGGTGACGATGCCGGTCCCGTATTTCGAAACGGCGTGCCCGCAGCACTGGCGCGCCGCGCTCGACCAAGTGATGATGACGCCGTTCACGCGCGCTGTTCCTGGCCATGGCGACGTGATGACTCGCGATCAATTCAACACTTATCGCACCGCCTTCGGCGCCTTCGTGGACTGCGTTAACTCCCCGGCGCCGGCTTCATCGTGCGGGACGCTGTGGAGCGAGCGCATCGAGGTACTCATCAATGATCCAGAGCGCCTGCCGCGCATTGCGCGCAATGCCGAATATTATGTCGGCTATTTGCGCGAGCATGGCGGCAAAAGCCGCGATTGCTTGGCGCGCTAGCGCGTGCGTTCCGGCGGCCCAAGCGCGGCCGCCAATTCGGAAATGTGCGCGATTGATTTGACGCGCAGGCCGGAGCTGGCGCCTTTCTTCTGCGGCGGCGTATAAGCGTTGGCGAAGCCGAGCTTGGCGGCCTCTTTCAAACGCAAATCGCTACGACCCGCTGGCCGGATTTCACCAGAGAGCGCCACTTCGCCGAACACGACTGTATCTTTCGGCAATGGTTCGTCGGCCAGCGCCGAAATAAGCGCGGCGGCGACGGCGAGATCGGCGGCGGGCTCGGTGATGCGCAAGCCGCCGGCGACGGAGAGATAAACATCGCGCCCGCCAAAGGCCAAGCCGCAGCGGGTTTCCAGCACGGCCAAGATCATGGCGAGCCGCGCGCTATCCCAGCCGACAATGGCGCGGCGCGGCGTGCCGTACGCTGTGGGCGCGGCGAGCGCTTGAATTTCCACCAAAACCGGGCGCGAGCCTTCCACACCGGCGAACACTGCCGCCCCACTGGCGCGCTGCCCGCTGGCGCCGAGGAAAAGCGCGGAGGGGTTGGGCGTTTCCACCAGGCCCGCTTCCACCATTTCAAACACGCCGATTTCGTCGGTTGGGCCGAAGCGGTTTTTCACGGCGCGCAGAATGCGGAACGGCAAGCCGCGCTCGCCCTCGAAATAAATTACGGCGTCGACGAGATGCTCGACCACGCGCGGGCCTGCAATCTGTCCTTCCTTGGTGACGTGCCCCACGAGAATGACGATCGACCCGCTCTTTTTGGCGAAGCGCACCAATTCGTGCGCGCAGGCGCGCACTTGCGCCACCGTGCCCGGCGCGGCTTCCACGCCATCGGCCCAGAGCGTTTGAATCGAGTCCACGATCACAACGTCGGGCTTCAGCACTTTCAGCCCGTCGAGAATTTTGCGCATGTCAGTTTCCGCCGCGAGCTGCACGGGCGCGTCGGCGGCCTTGAGGCGGCGCGCGCGATCCTGCACCTGGGCTTCGGCTTCTTCGCCGGTCACGTAGGCGACGCTGTGGCCGCGCCGCGCCAGCGCCGAAGCGGCTTGCAGCAAGAGCGTGGATTTGCCGACGCCGGGATCGCCGCCGACCAAGATCGCCGAGGCCGGCACGAGGCCGCCGCCGCAGACGCGGTCAAATTCGGAAATGCCGGTGGCGAGCCGGGCCGGCGGGTCGGCGGCGCCGGCGAGTTCGACAAAGGAGAGGGCTTTATTCTTGCGCCCCACCGGCGCGGCCAGCGCGCCGGGCACGACCGGGCGGGCGGCTTCTTCCACTAGCGTATTCCATTCCCCGCATGCCTCGCACTTGCCGGCCCACTTCGGCCAGATCGCCCCGCAAGCTTGGCAGGTGAAAACGTGGTCGGCCTTGGCCATGCGAATCTCCGGCGCGCAGTCTAACTGAGTTCGCGGGGAGAACAAATATAGAACAAAAACTTGGTGGGCGAAAGCGTAGATTTTTCTGGCGCACCGAACAGCGCCTGGGCTCTACACTGGCGCCCATGACCAACGTTTATCATTTCACCGCCACCGACATTGACGGCAAAGAGCGTTCGCTCAGCGAGTTTCGCGGCAAAGTGCTGTTGATCGTCAATACGGCGAGCAAGTGCGGCTTCACCTATCAGTATGAGGGACTTGAGGCGCTGCATCGCGAATATGCGTCCAAGGGCGCGGAGGTGCTGGGCTTTCCCTGCAATCAGTTCGGCAAGCAAGAGCCGGGCAATGCGGAGGAGATCAAGAATTTCTGCTCGCTCACTTATGATGTGAGCTTTCCGATGTTTGCGAAGATTGATGTGAACGGCCCAAACGCGCATCCGCTCTATCGTCATCTCGAGAACGAGAAGCGTGGCATGTGGGGCTCCAAATCGATCAAATGGAATTTTACGAAGTTCCTGGTCGGTAAAAATGGCGAAGTGATCGCGCGCTATGGCCCGGCGGTGAAACCGGAAGCGATCAAGGCCGACATCGAAAAGGCGCTGCGGGTTTAGCTCCAGAGCGCGCGGCGCTTGGAGGGGGTTGGCTTCAGCTTTGGCGCGTTTCAGCTGGAGTTGGGTTTCAGCGCATCGAGGCGGCGCTGGATGAAACGCTTGTGCGCGTAGCTGGCGCGTTCAGCAAAATCGTGGGTGACGTAATCCGGCGCTTTGCCGCGCTTGCGCTTTTTGAAGATGTAGTCGAGCGCGAGGCGGGTGTTGCAGGCGATTTTGCGCGCGAGCGCGGCGGCGAGCTGGTCTCGGTGCTCGTAGGCGCGCAGCAGCGCTTCCAGCCGCAGCGCGCACGGCGCCGATGAATAGCGGGCAGCGGACTGTGTTTCAGCGCTGGCGTGCGTGTGCGCCGGCGCCGGTTGTGCTTGGCCTTGACGCCTGCGGTTCAACGGGACGGCGAGCTTGAAGCAGACGCGCCAGCTTTCAGGCTGGGCGGGATCGAAGTGTGCGCCGCTATTGCACGGCAGGCCGCGGGGCTCGCGAAATTTGCGCTCCGGCGCCGCTTGGTTTTGCGGCGGCAGCGTCATAGGCGCAAGCTCAAGCGCGGTGATGAAGAGGAGCCGGCGCAGCATGTCTTCGATCGGGGCGATGAACTGGACGAAGAGCTGATGGTCGCGCGCGCTGAGCCAAAGCCGCTGCGCCAGCGCGGCTGGATCGCCAAACAGCGACAGCGCTTGGCGCAGATAGAAGGCGATCTGCTCCCAAGCTTGGTTTTGCGGTCGCGATTGCGGTTCGGGGATGGCGGCTGAGGTCATGTTTGCGGACGCAGTGTGCGCCGGGTTGAAGTTCGGTCGGATAGATTTGCTCAATCCTCGGGTTTTGCGCCCATCCGGGAAGCGGCGCGCTGTGGGATAGAGCTCGGGTCTATCCCACAGCGCGCGCTCGCTCAGTGCTGCGCGGCGGAGATGAGGGTGGCGTGGACGACGGGCGTCACCGTGTCCATACGCCCGTCATTGCAGACGGCGACGGCGGATTTCTTGGCTGCGGGGTCCGCCAGAATTTCGGCGTACCACATCGTATTGGCGCCATTGTGCCAGAGCTTGCCGTCGCGAATGTACCAGCCGAGCGCATAGTCCCCGCCAAAGGGCGGGGTGTGCAGCAGGCGCCAGGTTTCCCGCTTCAGCAGCGCGGTGCGATCGCGGTGCGCGTTCAGATAGAGCAGCAGGTCGCCCATGGTGGCGTGCACGCCGCCAGCGGGGCGCCAGGCGGCGGGAATGTCGGCAATGCTCTCGCCGGGCGGATGGGGCGTGATGCTTGGCGTGAACCAGGAGGCGTGCCCCACGGGCTGGGGGCCTTCGCCATCGAGGCCGGGCGGGCCAAAGCCGGTTTCGCGCAGGCCAAGCGGGGTGAAGAGGCGCTCGCGGATCAGCGCTTCCCAAGGCATGCCAAGTTTGGCTTCGAGCATGGCTGTGGCGACGAGATAACCGGCGTGGGAGTAGTCGTAAGTGGTTTCAGGCGGACCGGCCGGGGCCTGGCGCAAAGCCTGGCGGGCGATGGCGCGGCGCGCGTCACGCGAATCCTGATCGCCGAATTCAAGGCCGAGCGCGGCGAAGTCTATTACGTCGGTCTGCATGCCGGCGCGGTGCGATAGGAGATGGATCAACGTCACGTCGCGATATTCGTCGCGCATATCGGGCGCGAGCGGGCCGAGCACGTGTTCAACCGTATCGGCCCAGGAAAGCTCTCCCGCTTCGACGCAGAGCGCGGCGAGCGTGGCGGTCATGGATTTAGCGATCGAGCCGACATGCCAGCGATCAAGGGTGGTGGCCGGCTCTGGCGCGCCGCGACGGCGCACGCCGGAGACCCATTCGAGCGGGGTCTCGGACTGGGTCTGCGCCGCCGCCGCTAAGGCGGGAATGCCAATGCTGGCGCGTAGGCGGTTCAGTTCGGCTTGGGTGAGCGGGGCGGGCGGTGTGCGCCGCGCCTGCGCGGCCTGCGCGTCCTCGACGCTGGGGCTGCTATCAGCCGCGAGCGAGACGGCGCCGACGACGATTCCGGCCGCAATGGCCCGCCGCGTCATGCGTGCTTTGGCGACGTCCAAGCCTTTCCCCCAAACCGGCGCTCTGCGCCGCCTTTAGCACGCGCCGCGCACAGACATAAGCGTGAACGCAAGGGCGCCTCTCAAGCTTTATTCGGCGTAGGTAGGCAGTTTTTGGTCGATCGGATAATTGAAGGCGACAACACCCCAGCCGATCGCGCCGATCAGCCACCAGGAGGTTAGCGCCGCCAAGGCGAGGGATTTCAAACGCTTCATTGGTGCGCCTTCAGCGAGGGGCTGGCCGCAATATAGGAGAGCAGCGCCACCCAGCTCATGGTCAACACCCAGCCAATGGCGAGCGCGAGCCAGCGCGGCAGCTTCCCCATGCTGTTGGTCCAGATCGCCGGCGGCTTCATCGCCAAGCTGAGCGCTGCGCCATGGCCCAGCCCCCAGAGCAGGTAGCCAAGCGATAACTCATGCCAAAGGCCAACCACGCTGAAGGCGAGAAAAATGCCCAGACGCGGCGAGCCGGTGCTGCGCACGAACGGCTTGTAGAGGTAGGTGCTGACAAAAGCGCTGAGCGACATGTGCCAGCGCTGCCAGAAATTTTGGATCGATGTGGCCAAGAAGGGGCGGTTGAAGTTCGGCGGCAATTTCACGCCGAACCAACTCGCCAGCGCCAGCGCCATCCAAGTGTAGCCTGAGAAATCGAAATAGAGCGCGGCAAGGCCAAGATAAATGTCGGCGCCGATCCCGAGCGGCGTGTCCGGCGTCATTTCGATCAGGTAGCGCAGCGCCGGCGCGATCACATAGAAAGCGGCCGCGCCCCAGCCAATCTGAAACACGCTATTGATCAGGTCTTTGAAGTCCAGCCGGTCGGCGATTTTGTCCGGGCGGAAAGGCTGCGTGCCGTAAATCGGTCCAGCGGGAAATGCGGGCACGAAGGTGAGGCCGGCCAGCATGGGCAGAATGCGCAAGCGCTTTTCAAGGATCGCTTCGCGCAAGCTGACGAAGGATTTGATGACGAAGAAGGTCGCCCCGGCGGTCCAGGCGACGGTTGCATTGATATCGCCGCGGATCAGCGCGACCGAGTCAGCGATGATGGGATGGTCGCCGAACCAGAGCTGCAGGTTGAAGGGGATGAGCCCGAGGAAAGCGAGCCAGGATATGGGCCGGGCCTGCTTCGGAAACGCGACGCAGAGCGCGCGTAGGAACAGCACGCCAATAATCTGCGCGCACATGTAAGCAAACAGCGCCGCGTTCAGCGTGAAAATGAAGATGGCGCCAGCCAGGGTGAGGATGACGAGCGCGGCGGTCTTGCTGAAGCCCCAAAGCAGCCGGAACAAGCCGGCGAGCGTGAAGTACAGCAGGATCGTGGATTCGAAGCCGAGGATCATTGGGCCGCCGGATCAGCGGCAGATTCTTCGGCGAGAATGGTTTGGGCGAGCCATCGGGAGAAAAGCAGGCGACCCTCGGGGCCGTAATGGGTGCCGTCAAACACGAGCTGGTTGAGGCGGCGCGCAATCCGTTCCGGCGGGTAGCGATATTCCGGGATGAGTTCAGTGAGTTTTTGCACCACCTGAGGATCAAGCGCAGGCTCGGCGTAGGATTGAGGGCGAACAACCAGCACTTTCACGCCAGCTGCGCGCGCACTGGCGCGAATGTGCTCCAGCAATTGCAGATCGCCCAAAGCCGCATCGCCCTGGGGCCCGCGAAAGGCGCGATCAAAGTCGGTTTCGGGGTTCGGGAAACGGCGCCGGACCAGGTCGCCGAAATCTTGCTGCCGGGCTGAGCTTGAGGCCGTCTCTTCAAAGAAATAGTCGCCTCGGCAGAGCGGGGTCGGTTCGTCATTGGCGTTAATCAGCGCGGTCGCCGCCGCGCCGGTGGTTACGGTCAAAATCGCCTGCTGCAGTTTGAGGTGTAGCCCTTGCAGAACCGTGCGCGGGTCGGGCGCGGCGCCGTTGGCGAGCAAGCGCGGGGTTTTGGTCAGGATGTCGAGCCACGTGGCGCGGCCGGCGGCGGATGTGTCCCAGAACCAGGGGCGAGGCCGTCCGCGGCGTAGCGCATTGATGCGCATCTCAACGACGACGACGTCCACTTGCCGATTGCTGCGGAGAATTTCGTCGAACACGCTGGCGCTGCGCACCACATGCATCCCCGGCGCTGAGAGATTGTAGACGTTGGCGAGGCGCCCGCCGGAGGCTTCAGTCACGGCGGTGGGGTCAACGCCGGCCCAGAGCCGGGAACTGCCCAGCACCAGGACATTCATATGCTCGGGAAGGTTTTGGGCCTGATTGACGTAACAGTGCTTGGGCCCTTCGAGGGCGACGCTCGCATAGCGGATGAAGGGGACATCCGCGAACGTCATCAGGGCCACGCCAGTTAAGAAGACCAGCGCGGCCGCCAACCTGCTCAGCACTTCGGATTCCCCCGGCGGATTTGGACGGGAAACTAGAGGAGTCGGCGGGGGGTGTCGAGTTGCCGGCGGCGCCGGGACTGATGACGTATTGGCGCAGCGAGGGGCATCGCTCAGTTTGGCGCCGAAGAAATGGCGATTTCGGCCAGCCACTGGGTATAGAGGCGGCGCCCTTCCGGGCCATAGTGGGTGGCGTCAATCTGAAGGTCGTTCAGCTGTTCCGCCAGTTCCATGGGCGGAGACTGGAATTCGGGAACGAGGCGCTTCAGGGACGCAACTGTCTCAGGGTGGAGGGGCGCTTCGGCAAAGCCGGAAGGGCGCACTACGATGAGCCGGATGCCGGCCTGGCGCGCGCGCTCGCGGATGCGCTGCAAAACCTCGATTTCGACGAGCGCCTTGGGACCGCGCGGGCGAACGAAGGTATTGTCATTTCCTTCTTCAAGCTCATCGGCGCGCGCCAGGGCGGCGCGAGCGGCGCGCGCACGTGAATTCGCCTTGCCGGGTGTTTCAACATCGAAGTTGGGGTCAAAACACACCGTGGTGGCGCGGTCTGAAGGGTAAGCGAGCACACGTGCGACTCTGCCGGTGAGGATCAGCACTGGAACTTGACGCAATTTTTCCAGTGCGCCCCTCAGCACGATGCGCGGGTCAACCGCCTGACCGCGACCGAGCGTGCGCGGAGAGCCGGCAAAGATATCGGCCCAGCTCGCCGAGCGCGCGGCGATCGGGGTCCAGTTCCAACGCGAGCGTTTGCCAAGGCGAAGCGCGTCTATGTCCGCTTCAACAATGAGCGTGCCGATGGAATGGCCAGAATCCAAAAGATCATCCAGCGTGTTGGCTGAGCGAATGAGGTGTAGTCCCGGCGCCGCGAGATTGTAGACGTTGGCGATGCGCCCGCCGGAGGCTTCGACAAAAGTGTTTGGATCAAAGCCGCGCCGCATACGTGAGCTGCCCAGGGCCAGGACATCCACTCTTTGGGGCAAGTTCTGATATTGCCGCACGGCGCAGGCGTTCAGCTTTCCCGTGCTCAGATAGCGGACGACTGGCGAGTCCGCGAAGCCGATGAGCGCGGCGCCGGCGGCGAAAACAAGCGTAGCGGCGAGCTTGCGAAGCATCAGCGACCCGGGGCGTTGTGACGACTGGCTTTAGCCTACTTGGTCAGCATCTCAATCAGCCGCGAGACGCGGAAATCGTCGAAGGTCTCGTCAATCTCTTCCAGCTTTGCGCCATGCAGCGTTTCCAGCTCGAACAGGAAGTTCATAGAATCCAGTGAATCGACTACGCCGTCTTTGACGAGGTCGGTTTCCAGCTGGATTGTCTCGGACTTGCCCGGCGAGGTCGCATCGAGCGCCTTCTTGATCATCGCCAGCGCGCTATCGCGGTCCATCTTCGCCCCCACTAAAATTCCACAATCGCCGTGGCCCAAGAGAGGCCGACGCCGAAGCCGGACATCAATACCCGCTTGCCGGCCAGTTGTCCTGCAGCGTCCTGTTCGGAAAGCAAGAGCGGAATACTCGAGGATACGGTGTTGCCGTAACGCTCCATGTTTTTCAGCACCTTTTCGGGCGGGATGCCGACGCGTTTGGCCATGGCGTCGAGCATGTAGATCGAACCCTGGTGCAGGGCGAAGAAGTCGATGTCCGCAACGCCGAGGCTGGCCTTCTCCAGGCACGCCTTGATGCTTTGGGGGACGACCGAGTTCACAAAATTGAAGACATCGCGGCCCTTCATGTAGAGGCGCAGGTCAGCGTCGGTCAGCGGGACTGCCGCGGCCCCGATTTGTGGTTTGGCCGCGCCGCCGCCGGGTACGCAGATCGCATCGCCGCCGGATCCGTCCGTGCCGAAATCGGTGGCGATGATTTTTCCGCGCCCCCCCTTGCGGATCAGGGTGACGGTTGCCGCGTCGCCGAACACGGCGTTGGTGTCTTTGTCGCTTGGCTCGATAATGCGCGAATAGGGATCGCAAGTGACGAGCAGCGCGGTCTTGCCGCCGGTGGCGGCAAGGAAACCCTCTACGATCGAAACGCCATACACATAACCCGAGCAGCCAAGCGCGATGTCGAAGCTGGCGATGGATTTGGGCAAGCCGAGCTCGGCGGCGATGGCGGCGGAGTTTTGCGGCAGCTTGCGATCTGGGTTCTGCGTGACGCAGACCAAGAGATCGATCTCGTTTTCGACGCCGGGATGTTTGGCGAACAGCGCGCGGCAAGCGTCGCGCGAGAGCGTCACGCCGTTTTCGCCGGGGCCGAGCACGTAGCGCGTCGAGAGGCCGATCTTGTTGACGATGAAGCTCTCTTCGCCGCCCGTCAGCGCGGCCAGGTCGGCGGCGGTGTGGCGGACCGAAGGAATGGCGTGAGCGAACGCGTCGAGAGTCATGAGGTCAGCCTGGAAGTTTCAGCGTGAAGGTGATCATGCCGGCGGGATCGGCCCCGGGAAAATCGGTTTGCCAAATTGTCTGCACCTGACCGGAAACGCCGATTTGGCGATAGAGCGTGAGCGTGAACTCGCCGCTGGAAACAAACGGGCCGTTAAGCGGCAGCCGTGCGCGCCGCGCGCCGGTGAACCAGATGTCTTTGCCTTCGGGCCAACGCTTTGCGTTCTCGGCTTTGATTGCCTGAACCAGCACGTTGAGCACATCCTCGAACGTGGCGACGCCCTCATAGCGCCAGCGCGCCTTGGCCCCTTCGCCGCCAAGGGGCACGACTTTGATCGGCATCGGCGCATCGCGGCGCGGCGCTTGGGGGCCGCTCTCGCGAATGACATAGGTGGTGATTTCGCCTGTTTCGGCGCTGAAGCTCACGCGGCCCGCAGCCCCCGTTTCATCGCCGCCGCCAGCTGGCGCAAATGAAAGCTCGCGCGTGCTGATGGCCTGGAAGTTCGCCTGCTCGAAGCGCCAATCGCCGGGTGGCAATTGCTCGGCAAGGCGCGCAATGATCTGCGTGCCCTGAATGTAGTCGCGCGAACCGCGGAGAAAGAGGTTCAGCTTTGGCGCCGACGCAGCCACGGATACGCTTATCCGGCTTGGGTCAGCGGGATAGTGGCGAGGTCGCCATCGCCGCAGACAATGCGCACGCTGGCATAGCTGGCCTTGGCCGGGCCGAAATAGTGGACCGGCGTTGCGGTCACCACCTGCGCGACAATCCCGCTGGGCTGAATGAAGGCGAGGGTGAGCACGGCTTCAGCAGCGTCCGCGGCTTCATTGTCATTGCGCGTGAGCGAGACGCCATAGCCGGGCGTGGGCAGATCGAGTTCGCCGGCGATGGTGAGCGTGGGCGAGGCGCCAGCGACCAGTTCGGCTTCCCAGTCGCGATGGGCGAGCGCGGCGCAATTGGCGGGAATGGGCGAAGCTTCCGGCCCGGCGGGGGCTTCGGCGACCGGCGCCTCGGTTGCCGTATCGGCGGGGGGGGCTTCGCCCTGGCAGGCGGCCAGGATCATGGCGCAGGCGGCGCCCGCGAGGATTTGGTGCATTTTCATGGCGGGCCGTCCCTCATGCCGTTGCCGGGATGGATGCAGCTATAGCGCGCCCAGGCCGGGGCTGGAAACCGGCAGCCGCCGCATACTGGACAAGTAGGCGAGGGCGCACTTAATCCCACCCTATGAGCGATCTCGACATCCGCGCCGCCCGTCCCGACCAATATGTGGCTGGGGGCAAGTCCGACTGGGAAGTGATTATCGGGCTGGAGGTGCACGCCCAGGTCAGCTCCAACGCCAAGCTGTTCTCCGGCGCCAGCGCCGCTTATGGCGGCGAGCCGAACGCGCATGTCTCGCTGGTGGACGCGGCCATGCCGGGCATGCTGCCGGTGATCAATAAGTATTGCGTCGAGCAGGCGATCCGCACCGGGCTGGGCTTGAATGCGCAGATCAATCTGAAGAGCCGGTTTGACCGGAAGAATTATTTCTACCCCGATCTGCCGGCTGGCTATCAGATCAGCCAGTACAAGGAGCCGATCGTCGGCGAGGGCGAGATTGAGGTCGAGCCCGATGGCGAGGCGCCGATTGTCGTGCGGATCGAGCGGCTGCATTTGGAGCAGGACGCCGGCAAGTCGATCCATGATTTGTCGCCGAGCGAGACCTTCGTGGATCTTAATCGCGCTGGCGTTGCGCTGATGGAGATTGTCTCCAAGCCGGACATGCGCTCGGCGAAAGAGGCGGCGGCTTATTTCAACAAGCTGCGCGCGATCGTGCGTGCGCTCGGCACCTGCGACGGCAATATGGAAGAAGGCTCCATGCGCGCGGACGTGAACGTCTCGGTGCGCAAGGCCGGCACGCGCGAATGGGGCACGCGCTGCGAGATCAAGAATGTGAACTCGACCCGCTTCATGCAGCAAGCGATCGAATACGAGTCGCGCCGCCAAATCGAAATCCTCGAAGAGGGCGGCAAGATCGATCAGGAGACGCGCCTGTTCGACGCCAATAATGGCGTGACGCGGGCGATGCGCTCGAAGGAAGAGGCGCACGATTATCGCTATTTCCCCGATCCCGATTTGCTGCCGCTGGTGTTCGAGCAGGCCTGGGTGGATGAGATCAAGGCCTCGCTGCCGGAATTGCCGGACGCGAAGAAGAAGCGCTTCATCGAGGCCTATGGGCTCTCGGCCTATGATGCGCGCGTGCTCTCGGGCGACAGCGAGGCGGCGGCCTATTTCGAAACGGTGGCCAAGGGTCGCGATGCGAAGCTGGCCGCGAACTGGGTGAGCCAAGAGCTGTTCGGCGCGCTCAACAAGCAAGGCTTGGATCTGAGCGCCACGCCAGTGAGCGCGGTCAATCTGGGCTCGCTGGTCGATCTCATTTCCGACGGCACCATCAATGGCAAGATCGCCAAGGACGTGTTCGCCAAGATGATGGAGACGGGCGAGGCGCCGGGCGTGATTGTCGAGCGCGAAGGCTTGCGTCAGGTCACGGATACGGGCGCAATCGAAAAGGCGATCGATGCGCTGATGGCGGCGAACGTCGATAAGGTCGCTGACGTGCAGAAGAACCCGAAAGCGTTCGGCTGGTGGGTGGGGCAGACCATGAAGGCGACCGGCGGGAAGGCCAACCCAGCGGTGGTGAACGAGATACTGAAGAAGAAGCTGGGCGTTTGAGGCGCGCTGCAACCTACGTGCTTTTGGCGCTGGCATTAGGAGCCTGCGATGCCGCGCCGAAAAGTGAGGCGAATAATGAGCAGTTTGCGTCCATACCTGATGGCACGCTCGAGGAATTTCTTCCAGGCAGTACCATAAGACTGAGCAGCGAACCGCCGATTGACGATTTCAACAACATCGAAATATTCGGATGTAACGGCGGTTGGCGGGCCGACGGGGGCGGGCACAACCAAACCTCCGGCCAGTATGAAATCGACGGCGACGTAGTCTGCTCTGGAGCAAATCCAGATCGCCAAGAATGTCGGCGCGTCGTGCGTTCCTCCGACACTACTTTGACGTTGTCAGTTGTCGGCGGGGATGGGCCGGGGCTCCAGTACACGATTACCCCATCGCGCGTGGAGTGCCCGAACTAGATGATCGGGCGCACCGAGCGTCTCTTCTCTTACGGCACGCTGCAGCAGGATGAGGTGCAGCTGGCGACGTTTGGGCGTTTGCTGAAGGGCGCGCCGGATGCGCTGGTGGGCTTCGTACAGGAGATGGTGGAGATCACCGATCCGGATGTGCTGGCCAAAAGCGGCAAGCGCTTTCACCCGATCGTGAAGCGGACGGACGTGGCGAGTGATCGCGTCAGGGGCGCGGTGTTTGAAATCACGCCGGAAGAGCTGGCGGCGGCGGATGCGTATGAAGTCGCCGACTATGTGCGCGTAGAGGCCGCGCTGGCGTCAGGCTTGCGGGCTTGGGTGTATGTGGCGCGGTAGGACCGTGAGCCTTCAGGCTCGCATGCGCGTCTGAAGACGCGCGGTCCGGTTAGCGCGCCAGCGCCGGGATGCCGTAATGGGTGACGTGCTGGGCGGCGCCGATGGCTGCGGGAACGGGCGAGCTCATCTCAAGCTCGGCGCGCAAGTGCGCCTGGAACGCATTGGCTTCCAATTGCGCGAGCTGCGCGCCTGCCGGCAGAAACACTGAAATCAAGCACATCCAGATGAATTGCAGCACGACGCGCTCCGTAGCTTCACGAAGCGCAATTTGATTCGGTTTGGTTGACGGGCGGTTAAAAAAGAACCGCCCCGCAGGCCGGGGGGAGGGGGGAGCCTGCGGGACGGTCTTTTCGAGCGACGCGTTCGCGCCGCTCTGATGGTACGCATGTAGGGACGGCTTAGTTACTCGCCAAGATCGCGCCCAAAATCACCCCAGTGGTAATGCCGACGAGCAGCAGCTCGCCGCGATTATCGTCGCGGACGTAGTGATAGCCGCGCGGCGGGGGTGCGACATGATAGACGCGGTAATCGACCGGCCGATAACGCGAAGCGTAATAGGGCGGCAGGCGTTCGCCGCGACGCCAGGTTTGATACCCGTACACGACGCGCGGATGGTAGCTGGGCGGCGGGCCGTAATAGAAGCGGCTATTATACCAATAGCCATTATAGCGGCGGTCATCCCAATCATTGTTGCGCGCGTCGCGATAGCCCTGGTGATAAGCGCGCGCTTCATCGCGGCGATCATCCCAATTGTCGCGGTCGCGATCGTGGCGGTCCCAGCCGCGATGGCGGCCATTGTCAGCTGCGGCCGTACCGGCGGCGGCGAGCGGTGCGATGAACGTCGCGGCGGCGAGCGCCGCTGTGGCGATGCGTCTCATAACTAATCTCCTTCCAACCTTTTGCCCCGGAAATTGCTCCGACCAGGGAAAGGCCCATCTCGCTGGTCAGAAGGTAGGAAGCGTGCGCTGAATCCGGCATGAATCGGGAAGGGAACCCGCATTAGAGGCGCACCAAGCTTGCCGATAGCAGGGCTAATGGCGGTGAGAATGTGGCCGGTCGGCGCCCGGGAAGACTGGCGCCGCCCTGCCTTCTTCTCCACATGCGATGGCAAGGAGCAGCACCATGTCCCAGCCAATCGCATTCTATTTCTGGCCGACGCCGAATGGGTGGAAGATTTCCATCGCGCTCGAAGAGATGGCGCTGCCTTATGAAATGCATCCGGTGAACATTGGCGCCGGCGATCAATTCAAGCCGGAATTTCTCGCCATCAGCCCTAATAATCGCATGCCGGCGATTGTCGACCCGGATGGGCCGGGCGGTGAGCCGATCTCGATTTTTGAAAGCGGCGCCATTCTCCAATATCTCGGGCGCAAGTCGGGCAAGTTTTATCCCGCCGATGAACGCGGCCGCGTTGAGGTGGAGAAGTGGCTTTACTGGCAAGTGGGCGGGCTGGGGCCGATGGCCGGGCAGCACAGCCATTTCGTCAATTACGCAGCCAAGCTGGTCGATGATCCGGCGCAGATTGAATATGGCGCGCGCCGCTACGCCAACGAATATAATCGCTTGATCGGCGTGCTCGATCGCGCGCTGGAAGGGCGCGACTATATCGCTGGCGATTACAGCATTGCCGATATTGCGTCTTGGCCATGGGTGCGCGTGGCGCCAGCCATGGGTCAGCCGCTGGATGGTTTCCCAAATGTAAAGGCTTGGGTCGAGCGCGTTGGCGCGCGCCCCGCTGTGCAGCGCGCGATGGAAGTGGGCGCGGAGTTCCGGCGCAATTTTAAGGATCTGTCAAAGGAACAGCAGGACGCCTCAGCCAAGCACTTGTTTGGACAAACTGCAGCGAGCGTCGCAGCGGCGGCGAAACAAGGCTGATCGCGCTTAACGTTATTTCAAATAAAGCACGGCAAAACCCCTCCCTCGTGGCGCGAAAAATGCACCACGGTGGGGTGGAGCGAATGACGGCATAGCCGCGGCGTTCCGCAAAGAAACAAGGGGCGACCAGAATGGCGTTCACAGACGTTGAAATTGCCGAGGCGCATCAAGCGGTGCGCGAATTGGGACACAGCGAAGATCTCTACAAGCTGGGTCTGATCTATGCGACCGGCCAAGGCGGGGCGACCGACCTCGTTCAAGCGCATATGTGGTTCAACCTGGCTGCTTCGCGCGGCCTGGAAGCGGCCAAGGATAGCCGCCGTGAACTCGCTTGCGTGATGAGCGCGGCCGAAATCGCCGAAGCGCAAAAGCGCGCGCGCGAATGGCTGGTGGATCGTCGGCACTAAGCGGCTCGGACCGCGGGCCTTCAGGCCCGCATCTCGACTGGCTTAGTGCGCGTCTGAAGACGCGCGGTCCGCGATGCGATAGGCGGTAAGCTCGCCGGGCTGCCAGTGCGGGACGTAAAGCGTGTCGCCGACGCGCAGAATGTCATTGAGGTAGCGCGGCTCTGCGCGCGTATCCATGATGCGTTGGCTGGTCCCGTCCGCTGCGTTGACGACGAACATCTCGCCCGGCCAAGCGCTGACGAGATAATGTTCGCCGCCAAGAGGGGCGATGCCGTCGCCATCGCCCAAACCTTCCGCCAGCACGCCGATAGCGCGCGTTTCATAGTCGATGGCGAGCAGGCGGCCTTGCATCGTGCTCACGATCAGCCGGTCAGGCTCGGCAAAGAGGCCGTTTATTGCTGAAAGCAGCGTGTTTTCAGCCCAAATGCTCACCCGATCCTGGCCGTCGACGGCATAGATGCGCGCCGTTCCGGAATCGGCGATCAGCACCTCTCCGCTGGGCGCGAAGGCGAGATCGTTCAGGAAATCGGCGCCTTCAATCGCAATGGTGCGCCGCACTGCGCCAGTGGCCGCGTCGAGCACGGCAAGGCGGTCAATATCGGAAACATAGAGCGCATCGCCGCCTTGCATCAGGCCTTTCGGCGCATCGAGGCCGGCGGCGAACTCGCGCTGTAATATTTCTCCGCGCAGCGACACGCGCGAGATGAAGCCGTTGCCGTCATGCGCATCGCCCTCGCCATTGACATTGCTGACATAAAGAAACGTCCCATCCTGCGACAGCGCCACGCTTTCGGGCGCGGCGAAGCCGTCCAAGCGCCAAGCTTGTTCAAGCTGCACTGTGTTTGAACCGGAAGCGCCGCAGGCGACGAGCGCCAGAAGCGCGATCAGAGCATGATGCGGCATGGGGTCAGCCTAGTTCGCGCGCACTCTGCGTAAAGGCTGAAGCGATGAAGGCGCAGCGCAGCGCGACCGAATTGGTCGCGCGCAAGCCTTGCTCAACCCTAATCAAAGCTTAGCGCGCGGGGCGAGCGCGCGGCGCCGGACTTGCCTGTCAGGGGAAGTCCGCGCGGTCCGAAGCGTCAAAACGGAACGGGCGGAGACGATTGAAAGCCCGAAAGGCCCGTTTCGATGAACTATGCGATTTCCTCCGAAGGTCTGGCGCTGATCCAGCACTTTGAGGGCTTCAACGCCGCGCCGATCGCGCTGCCCAATTCCACTTGGGTGGTGGGTTACGGCCATGTGCGCGTTGGCGCCGCGGGCGAAGCGGTGACGGAAGCGCAAGCGCGCGCTTTGCTGGCCCTGGATCTGGCGCCGGTCGAAGCCGTGGTGAACGGCGCGGTAACGCAAAAGCTGACGCAGCCCCAATTCGATGCGCTGGTCTCGTTTGCGTTCTCCGTTGGGGCCGAAGCGTTCGCCAAGAGCCAAGTGCTGCGCAAGCTGAATAAAGGCCAGTGGGTTGCGGCGGCCTGCGCGATCGATGCATGGCGCAAGAGCGAAGTCGCGGGCGAACTGGAAGTGGTGGAAGCATTGGTGTGCCGCCGCGCGGCGGAGAAGGCGCTGTTTCTCAAAGGCTCGCCGCACAATGCTGCGCCCTCGGCGCTGATGCGCGCAAAGCTCGATCATGCGGCCTCCATCTTAGGCGCGCCTCCAGCGCGCGCCACGGCAAGCCGCGCGCGCGCGGCGAAGGCCGATCCGGCCCGGCGCATTGTCGAGATTCTAAACTCGGAGCCGGCCACTGCCGCGGTGTTGGCGGCGCCTCCGATCATTGATGAGGAGCCAGTGGAAGAAATCACCACCGCGCACGCAAGGCCTGTTCAGCGCACGCTGGAGGAAGGGCGGCGCGCCTTGTGGCGTGAGGAGCAAAAGCAACTCGCAGCCAAGGCGCGCAAGGCGCTTGGCTTCAATTGGCGCAAGGTGGTTTCGCTGGTGCGCGGTCAGCGCGCGCCCGCTGCGTAAGTAAGTTTTCAAGCTGGTCAACTTGAGGCGGGCTTCGGCCCGCCTTTTCTTTTGGCGCGTGCGCATGGCGCATCATGCGAGATCCGAAAAGCCGAAAGGCCGCTTGGGCGTGCCCAAGCGGCCTTTCCATTGTACCCTGACGGGGACCGTTTAGGCGCGTCCCCCGGTCGAGCCTGCGCTCGAGGTGGTCCGCGCCTTTTGTGATGCCCCTAACGGGTGACAATGAGACATGGACACCTCCTTTCTAGAAAAGCCGACGCAAGCCGTCGGTGAGAGCCAAGATATGAAGGTTCGCGCCGCCTGCAAGCGCCATGGCTAATTGCGTGTGCGCTATGTCCGCTCTGGCGTGCGCGAGCCAAGCAATGAAGCGGCCTGCGCGCTGGTGTTGATGGCGACGCAGGCATTGCTCTCCGCCCCATCTGGGAAGCAGAAGATGGGCTGACGCGCTGTGCGCGCCGCTTCGTAAGCTTCGCGCGAAAGCGCCGGGGTGAAGTTGGGCGGCTTGTCCGCGCCATCGGGCCAAGCGGGAAGCGAATCGGCGGTGGGTTGTTCGGCGACGTTCTGGGTCCAGCTTTCCAATTCGGTGGTCAGGCGCGCAACGCCTGAGCCAGTGGCGTTGAAGGCGAGCGGAACTTGCGCGATCGGGTAGGCGGTCTCGAACGCGGTGGCGCCGTTCGGCGCGATGATTTTCAAGGTGGCGATGGCTTCATCGCAGGTTGCGCCCTCGGCGTGCGCTTGGATTTGATAGCTTTGCCCAGCGAAGGCTATCGTGCGCGCTGGCGCGTCAGCAACGCAGGCAGGTACGGCCACGCTCTCGGCGACGTCGGCGCTGGTGTCAGCCGCGGGCGGCGCCGGTTGGCCGCACGCCGCTAGCGTGAGGAACAGAAGCGAAGCGCTGAGCTTTTTCATGGGGTGGTGCTCCCTGCCTCGGGTGCGTCGCGGTCAAAATAATGGCCCGCGCCCGCCGCCGCAGGCTCCCAGAACACACAGGCTTGCCGCCCGGTTCCAGAAAAATGGCAAAGCATGGGCAGATCGCGCGCGCGGATGTCCTCGTAGGTCGCCTGATCCAGGGTGGTGACAAGGTTGTCCGTGAGGGGCCAGGGCGGACTTTCTGAGGTGCGCGCAATCGTGGGCTGAGACCAGCGCTCCAGAAAGGCGCGCACTGCTTCCCGGTCCGCGCCGGCGAAAGCATCGCCGAAGGCCGGACGCATGGGCGCGGCCCAGGCCCAGAGCGGATCGCCGCCCGCGTCCGATAGAGTGAACACGCCAGTGAGTTGTTCGCAGCTTGGTCCGAGCGCGAGGACCGTCACAACATCCGCCGCGTCCGGCGCCGTGAAGGCGATCTCGCGGTCAAAGCGCACCTCGCAGCTGGCTTGTTCTCGCGGCGCACAGGCGGCCAGCATGGCGAACGCTGCGAACAAAATCGCACGCATCACGAGCCGTACGCCGCGATCATCAGCGGCGCATTGGAGAGCGGATCCATGATCAGGCATTGCGATGAACTGACGCTCGCGGCGAAGCAGAGTTGCGGCAAGTTGCGGGTGCGCAGCATCTCATAGGCCTCGCGATCGAGCTCGGTAAAATAGGAGATGCCCTCAACTGCAGCGCTGAGGCTTTCGACGCCCTCAGGCCAAGCAGGCAGATCGGCGCTGCTATTGACCGTGACATCGACCCAGCTTGCAAGGAAGCGATCGACCTCTTCTGGTGAGACGGCGGCGGGGTCGGTTGAATAACCGCCGACGATCATGTCGTGGTGTGTGGACGCAAAAGCCCAAAGCGGATCGCCGTCCGCGTTGCGAATGGTGAAGGTGACGACCGCTTGCGCGCAGGTTGGGCCATCGGCGCGCGCGGTCACGGTGTCGGGCGCTTGTCCGCTCCACGTCACTTGCCGCGTTGCGGTGCGCGCGCAGGACTCGGCGGTGCGCGGCTCGCGTTGCTCACTACATGCCGTCGCCAGAACTGCGAGCAAGCCGGCGATCAGAACACGCATGAACTTCCCCTTGATAAGACGGCGGAAGCTAGGCGGCGCGCTGCGGCTTTTCTAGGTCTATTCGGCGATTTCGAGCGTGTCGACGCTGCTGGGCGGCGCGGGAATCGTGGTGGGGAAGGTCTGAAACAGGCCGTGTGGGCGCTGCAACGCCGCGACCGCCGCCTCATAGCCTGCGGCCACTGCTTCGTCGAAGCGCTTCCAGTCGCGCAGATCGATGTCTTTCATTTCCGGCGCAATCAGCAGATCGGCGCCGGAGCGGCCCTCCCACGGATCGACGGCGAGCGTCGCGGCGCGCATCAGCAGAGAAGCGATGGGCGGCGGCGATTGCCAGCCATGTGCGGCGACCCAGCCGAAGAAGCCTGGCGGATCGCGAAAATCTTCCACGTCGATGCCTTCGCGCAACGCGACGTCGACGCCAATGATCGGCCCGCGATGAAGATCCTTCAGCACGTCCACAGGGAAATTCTTAAGCACGGCGCCATCGACCAGCAGTCCGGTTTCGCCCTCGACCACGGGCGGCAATATGCCCGGCAGCGAGATGGTGGAGCGCAGCGCCGAACGCAGCATGCCGGCGCGGTGGACGCGAATAGAACTAGTGATCAAGTTGGTGGATACGGCGAAAAATGGCACGCGCAAATCTTCGATCAGCACATCGCCAAAATGTTCTCGCAGACGATCCTCAACGCGCCGTCCGCGCGTGAGCGAGACGACAGGCAAAACATAATCGCCGAGCGGATTGCTCTCGACGAAGGCTTTGCGAATGCGCCACTCGATTTCGTCATCATCCCAGCCCATGGCGACGCACGCGGCGACGATGGCGCCCATGGAGGTGCCGCCGACAATATCGAATGGCTGGCCCGCTTCGCGCAGCGCGCGCACCACGCCAATATGGGCGTAAGCGCGTGCGCCCCCCCCTGAGAGCACAAGTCCGATCGAACGCCCGGCGATGATGCGGGCGAGGCGTGCACTGTCTTCGTCTTCCAGTCCGCGCCAGTGAAACAGGCGTGCGGCGTCGCAGGCGAGGCGCCATTCATCGGTGGTCGCGGCTTTGCGCTCGGAGCCGTGATGCAGCAGCACGACGTCGACCAGCCGGAACTGGCGCGCCGGCGAGGGGTCTTCCATCGGCAAGAGCGGCGTGGACGGGCGCGCATCGGCGCGCGCGAAAATCCAGATGCGGTCGGCCTGACGCAAGCAGGTGCGAAACCACGGCGTGTCCGCGATCGGCGTGATCAGGAAGACGGCGTCATTATCGTGCTCAAGCGCGTCGAACCAGGCCGCCTCCATGCCTTCGCCTTCGTCGCCGACAATGGTGGCGCGTTTGCCGAGGCGCTTCAGTGCGGTTTGCAGGGTGCGCGCGCGCAGGCGCAGATCGATGGTCGGCGAGGTGGAGATGAGGGTGTAAACTTTAGGTTCGGCGCGCGGATTGGACCGCGGCTGCATGCGCGCGCGCGTCAGCATGAGGCGCGCTATGTGCTCCATCAGTTTGGGATGGCCTTGCACCAAGCGTTCGAATGCATCGGGGCTGAGCTTTAAGAGTTCGCTATCGCGCATGGCGAACACGCTGCCAGAGTGCGGCTCGCGCGCGATCAGGGCCATCTCGCCAACTGGCTCGCCGGGGCGAATGTAACCAAGAAGTTGATGCCCCTCGCGCCGGCTCGGCTTGAACGCCGCCAGCGAGCCGGACACCAAAAACCAGACCCCCTCCGGCGCTTCACCGGCCAGCAGCACCGCCATGCCAGCGGGAGCCGAATACCACTCAGTCTCCTCATCGAGCGCCGCGATAACGTCGGCGCTGGCGCCTTCGAGGAAGGGCAGCTCACGGAGGCTGGGTTTGGAGGTCATGTTCTCCACAAAGATTAGACCCGGCGGGTTAAGGCGCAATGACGGCGGCTGCGTGCGTGCTAGAGGGACGCCCCATGACCGTTTTCATCTCCCATGCCCGCGCCGACCTAGAGGCGGCTGAAGCGCTGGAAAGTCTGCTGGAGCGCCGCGGCCAGTTCGTGGAGCGCGATGATGGCGAGGTCGCCTTGGCGCCAGTGGCGCCGAGCGATGTGGTTGTGACGTTGATTTCGCACGCCTTTGCGGCGGATGCGAACCGGTTGCGGCTGACCTTGCGCGCGCTGGATGCCTGGAGCGCGGGGCGCCTGTTGCTGGTGCGGCTGGATGAGGCGCCCGCTCCCATAGGCCTGCGCGACCTGCCGAGCGCCGATGCGAGCGTGGCCGGCACGCGCGATCTGGCCTTTGTCGATGTGGCGACGGAAATTCAGAAGCTAGCTGGCGGGGCCGACGCTAGCGCGGCCGCGCCAGGCCCCGCGCGCCGCGGCGGCGCTGTCGGCGTGTTGGTCCAATTGGCGCTGGCGGCGCCGGGCTTGTTCGCGGTGGCGGCGATGGTCTCCATCTGGCTGGCGAACCGCATCGGCCCCCGCCCAGGCGGGATGCCGGAACTGCTGGCCGGAATCGAGGCGTTCGGGCGCTATTATGGGGCGCCGGCTGGCGTCACGCTGGGGCTGTTTGGCTTGGCGCTCGCTCTGCTCTTTGGCGTGCTGGCGCGCCTTGGCCTCAAGCTCGCCCGCGCCAAACCGGCTGCGCCCGCCGCGGGCGAGCGCGCGGAGGGCGGCGTGTTTGTGAGCGCGGCTGCCTCAGACGCCAAGCGCGTGGAGGCGCTGCTGCAGGCCGCGCGCGGCGCTGGCGCCAAATTCGCCGCCCCCACGCTGGAGGCTGCGGGAACCGTGCTGGTGATGTGCTCAAGCGCTGCTTATGAAAGCGATCAAGTGAAGCGCGACGTGTTCCTTGCCGATCGCGGCGGCAAGCGGGTGAGGCCGGTCTTTCTCGACGCTGCCGCGCCGCCGGATGATTTCGCTTATTTCTTCGCCGCGGATGCGGGCATGCGCCTGCATGAGGTCGCGCCAGCCGAGCAGGGCCGGTTGCTCGCACAAGCTCTGGGCGCTGCGGCGCCTCAAGCCGCCCATTCTGAGATGGAAAATCAGGAATAACAGAGCACCACTCCCCATGGCGCGAGACGGATGCTAACAAGAGCGTATGAGGTCTTCGGAGCCCACGCCTTGAGCCTCGCGCGCGGACCGAGCCGGTTTTGGGCGTTTCTGCATCGCGTCAAAATCGTGCGCGCGCGCATGCCGTTCTGGCGCGTGGTGGTTGAAGCCAAGCTGGATCGCCGCGTGCGCAACTGGCCGGCGCAAATCGATGGCGCCGTGACCGCTGTGTTCGTCTGGGCGCGGACCATCGAAGAGGCCGAGGGGCTGGCCGCGCTGGCGATCGAGGAAGAGGGGCTTGAGGCCGTGACCGCCGACGCCAAGAAATGCCCGCCGGCGGCGATGCCGCGCGGCCGGCCGATGGCGGTGGCCCGCTCCGACCTTGGCTATCTCACCCATGGCGATGGCGAAGCGCCGGCCGATCCCTATTCGCGCTGGGACGCGCGGGCTTGATCGCCGCGTTGGCTCAGTCGATTGTTCGGATATGAGCGGGGAAATCGAAGCAGCCGGCGCCATGGCGACGGCGGGCCTAGCGGCTGGCGCCATCGAAACGCATGAGGCGCGCGAAGGCGGTCACGGCGCGTGCCTAAATTGCGGCGCTGAGCTCAGCGGCAATTATTGCGCTGCATGCGGGCAAGCGGCGCACGCGCACCGCACGCTGGCCCAAGTGTTCGAAGAAGCGCTGCACGGCATTTTGCATTTTGACACCAAGATTTGGCGCACATTGCCGATGGTGATCGGCCGTCCCGGCACGCTTACGCGCAATTACGTGTATGGAAAGCGGGCGCGCTACATTTCGCCGCTGGCGCTGTTTCTGTTCTGCATTTTCCTGATGTTCTTCGTGTTCGCCTTCATGCCGGAGGACGTTGTAGAGGCCTCTGCGCGTGCGGATGCGGAAGTGGCTTCGGCGCCGACTGAGGACGGGGCTTCCTCGGTTGAACACGGCGAAGCGCAAACCTGGCAAGATGAGCTCAAAGCCAGCGCCCGCTCTGGTGATTTGCAGGTCAATCTTGGCGCGCCTGATCTGAATGAGCGGGTGCGGCACGCCGCTGAGAATCCGGACCTTGCGCTCTATAAGGTTCAGAACGCGGCCTACAAGTTTTCCTTTTTGCTGCTGCCGATCTCGCTGCCTTTCATCTGGCTTTTATTTGCCTGGAAGCGGGGGCTCACGCTCTATGACCACGCAGTCTATGCGCTCTACGCCCTCTCTTTCGCCTCGCTCATGTTCATCACGGTCGTGCTCGCCGCCATGTCTTCATGGACCTCGTGGGCGACCGGTTGGCTGCTTGGCTTAGGGCTGCCAGCGCACACCTTCTTTCACCTGAAGGGCGCCTATGCGCTGGGCTGGTTTTCCGCGTTGTGGCGCACCGCCTTCATGCTGTGCTTTGCGCTGGTGTCGCTACTGATCTTTGTCGCGGTGATCTTGGTGCTCGGTTTGGTGGGATGATGAAGGACATCATCGTCCTCGCGGCGTCGACGGCGATTGTCATCTTCATGGTGATTGTCGCAGCCGCGCTTGGCTTCCGCGCGCGCAAGCGTGTCGACGCCGCCGAGTTGGAGCGTCTGGTGGCTTTGTCTGAGCCGGGCGCGCGAATCGCCAACCTCGCCTGCGCCGACGATGGCGCGGCGGCGCTGGCGCAACTGGCGGACGGCAAGCTCGCCATCGCCAAAGCCATGGCCGACCGGGTGACGTTGCGGCTGCATGCGCCGGACTTGGTAAAGCTGCGCGTGGAGCCCGGATCAGTTCGCGTCACATTTGCGGACCTGGGCTTTCCCGCCTTACATATAAAGCTCAATAACCCGCCGAGCTGGCTCGCCGATCTCGCCGCCGGTGGTGGAGGACACGCGTGATCGCCAACGAAGCCGCCCCTCAGGCGCCGGCCTGGATTTCGGAGATCATCACGTACGCCGTACCGGTGTTCGTGATCCTCATCCTTTCGGAAATGGTCGCGGTAAAGCTAATGCGCCGCGGCGAATACAGCGCCATCGATTCAGCGGCGAGCCTCAGCATGGGGCTCGGCAATCAAGTGGCGAAGCTGCTGGTCGGCGGTTTGGCGGTCGCTGCTTATTACTGGGTTTATCAGTTCCGCCTGTTCGATCTGGGCTGGACTTGGCCGGTGCTGGTCGCGTGCTTCTTTGCCGAAGACTTGGCGTATTATTGGATGCACCGGGTCAGCCATGAACGGCGCTGGTTTTGGGCGAGCCATGTCGTCCATCACTCTTCGCAACACTACAATTTGACCACGGCGCTGCGGCAGACTTGGACGGGCGTGCTGGGGCTCTCCTTCATTTTCTGGCTGCCGCTGGTGCTCATCGGCTTTCCGCCGGAAATGGTGTTGATGTTTTCGGCGTTCAGTCTGGTTTATCAATTCTGGATTCACACCGAGCTGATCCACCGCATGGGGCCGCTGGAATGGGTGCTCAACACGCCCTCGCACCATCGCGTGCATCACGCCACCAATCCGCAATATCTCGATGCGAACTATGCTGGCGTGCTGATCATTTGGGATCGCCTGTTCGGCACGTTTGTGCCCGAGGATGATAAAGAAAAGCCGCGCTACGGCATCATCGCCAATTTGGGCACGTTCAATCCGTTCCGGGTGGCGTTCCATGAATGGGCCGGCATTTGGCGCGATGTAACGCACGCGAAATCGCTGCGCGATGCGCTGGGCTATATGTTCGGCCCGCCAGGCTGGAGCCCGGATGGCTCGCGCAAGACCAGCCATTCAATCAAGCAGCAATGGGCCGCGCACCAAGCCGCTGCGACGCCGGCGGAATAATGTACGTTCCCGCGCATTTCGCGGCCAAGGACGGGGATGCGCTGGTCGCCAAGCTGGCCCGCGCGCACGCTGGCGTGCTTGTGACGGTTGGTAGCGAAGGCGAGCCGCTTGCCTCGCATCTGCCGTTCTTGTGGGACGCTGCGGCGCGAACGCTGACGGGGCATATTGCGCGCGCCAATCCGCATTGGACGCAAGGCGGCGGCAAGGGGCTGGTGATCTTCAGCGGCGCGGACGCTTATGTGTCGCCCGGCTTTTATCCGTCCAAAGCCGAGCATGGCAAAGTGGTTCCAACCTGGAATTATGAAGCGGTCTATCTCTCCGGCGCGGTGACCTGGATTGAGGACGGGGCGCGGCTTGAAACCATTGTGCGCGCGCTTTCGGATCGGCACGAGACGGGGCGCGCCAAGCCGTGGCGCATCGAGGACGCGCCGCGGGCTTATATCGACGCCCTGCTGCGGGGCATTGTCGGTGTTGAGATGCGAGTTGAAAAAATCGAGGCCAAGCAGAAGCTGTCGCAGAATAAGAACGCGGCTGATTTCGACGGCGTGATGCGCGGGCTTGGCGCGCAGGAGGGCGAATCGCGCGAGGTTGCCGCGCTGATGGCTGGCGTGCGCGCCGGGTCATCCGATCCGGACAGCAATTGATGACGCTCCACATTATGAAGCTTTGCGTCGGCGCCGATAGCGTCGAGGATTTGGCCGAATGGCAGAACGGCCAGATCAAAAAGCGCAAGCGCGCCCATTGCGGCACGCGGATGTGGCCTAAGCGTGCGGACGAAGTGCTTGCAGGCGGGTCACTCTACTGGGTGATTAAGGGCGTCATTCTGGTGCGCCAACGCATCGTCGCGATTGATGATGTCGTCGACGATCATGGGCCGCGTTGCGGACTTTATCTGGATCCGGAATTGGTGCGCACCAGCCCGCAGCCGCGCCGCGCGTTTCAGGGCTGGCGCTATCTCGATCCGAAAGACGCGCCGCCCGATTTGGGCGACCTGAAAGGCGGCGCCGAGCTGCCGGAACACTTGCGCCGGCAGCTGGTGGAGATCGGCGCTTGGTGACATCACCTCTCCCGCTGTGCGGGAGAGGTCGATCCGAATGGAATTCGGATCGGGTGAGGGCGTGGCGGCGTTGGACTTCGATGCGCCGGTGATCCCCTCATCCGGCCCTTCTAGCCACCTTCTCCCCGACACGGGGAGAAGGGGCGCTAGCTGGTCAGCGCGCGCCTCACGCCTTCGCAAAACGGCGTTATGTCGGCTTCATCATGATAGAGCCCGAGCCCGATGCGCAGCACGTCATCGCGCGCGTCGGTGATGATGTTGGCGGCCAGGAGCTTGGCTTTCCACGCGACGGCGCGCGGATCGCGCAGTGAGATGAAACGCGCTTGCGGGCCGTTTGCGTTCGGCCGGAGCAAGTCCGCTTCGCGCAGCACGCCGCAATCGCCGGCTTCGATGGCGCGTTCGATTTGCGCACGTAAACCCGCAATGCGCGCGGTGATGGTCGCGGTGGTGAGCGCTTCGCGCGAGAGCATGGCGTGCACGGCGTTGAATCGATAAAGGCTGGTGGGGTCAAAGGTGGCGCCGAGAAAGCGGCTGCTATCGGCGCCGTAACCCACGCCCTCCTGTTTGCCTTCCATGCTGGAAAAGCCGGCGAACCAGCCGGTGTTCGCCGGGCGCGGCGCAAAGCCGGGCGGGCAGTGCAGATAGCCCGCGCCTTCGCCGGCCATGGCGTACTTATAGCCGCCGCCAATCAGGAAGACGCGATCAGCCACGCGCGCGAAATCGGCTGGGATCGCCATGAAGGAATGATAGCAATCGAGCACGATCCAGGTGCGGTCTGGCTGTGCGATGGCGGCGAGGTGTTCGATCGCATCAAAGCGCTGGCCGCTCTTGAACATGATATGGCTGAGAAAGGCGATGTCCGGCGCTTGCTTGTGCGCCGCTTCGATAAAGCGCGCGTCGAAGGTGGCGTAAGGCTCGCACGGCACGATGCGGCGGCGGATGAGGCCCTCTTCCTCCCAACGCTCGGCCTGGCGGCGGAAGGCGTGAAACTCCCCGTCGCTGGTGAGCACGTCGAGCGGGCGATCCACGCGCTTGGCGGAGAAGAGGCGCACGAACAGCTCATGCGTGTTCGGCGCGAAGGCGATGGTGTTTGGATCGGGAAGGCGGAATTCCTGCGCAATATGCCGCTGCGCTGTCGGCATCACGTCGCCGAATATCTTATCCCATTTGACGTCGGCGAACGTGGCGGCGTCCTGCCAGGCTTGCAGGTGGCCCTCAAAAGATGCGTCGGGCCAGAGATGGTGGGAATGCGCGGCAAAGTGCTGGCGTCCCGGCGCAGCGGCCAAGGCGCGCGAGAACAGGCGCTTATAGGAAGGCGCGCTCACAATGCTGTCCGCATTGACCAGAGTTCGGGAAAGGCACGCCGCGCCAAAGTACGCTGCAAATAGCCGACGCCCTCTGTGCCGCCCGTGCCGCGCTTGCCGCCAATGATGCGTTCAACCGTGAGCACATGCTTGTGGCGCCAGGTGAGCAGGGCATCGTCCATGTCGAGCAGCTTTTCAGCGAGCTGATAAAGCGGCCAGTGGGTTTCGGGATCGCGATAGACAACGAGCCAGGCCGCTTCCACGGCGGGTGACGGTGCATAGGGCGCGCGCAGTTCTTTTTTCGGGAGCGCGGCGCCAACCGCCGCGCTCAGCTGCACTAAGGCCGCATCATAGAGGCTTGGCTTTTCGAGCGCTGCTTGCATCGCCGCATGTTCGCCGCCGCCCGCTTCCTGGTGTTTCAGATGCGCCTCGTCCTTCAGGCCCAGACGGTATTCCAACAGACGGAACTGCGCGGACTGAAACCCCGAGCTGGCGCCCAGCACGTGGCGAAAGTGCAGATAGTCGGCGGGCGTCATGGTGGCGAGCACGTCCCAGGCCTGGGTCATCACCGCCTGAATTCGGGAGACGCGCGCCAAGTGCTTGTAAGCGCGGACCAATTCGCCGCGCTCCACTTCTGCTTGTGCGGCGTCGATCTCGTAAAGCGCCTGTTTCATCCACAATTCCATCGTTTGATGGAGGATGATGAACAGCATCTCGTCGTGGCGGTCGCTGCTGGGATGCTGTGCGGACAGGAGCTTGCCCAGGTCGAGATAGGAGCCGTAGCTGACCTCTGAACTACTCATGTCGTATTCCTATAACATGCTGCGGGGAAGCAAAGGCGTGTGTTCGGCCTTTGTGCTGGGGCCGGGTTCGTTTTTGGGGTTTGGCGGTCTGGCCTGACCTGCTAGGGAATCGCCCTAAGTGTGGCGTCAGCAATACGGAGACGGGACACTAGGTGGGGCAGAAGCCAGGAGGGACACAGAGATGGGCGCCATAGGCCGCATTCTCATTATCGTCGTCGTCGTTGTGGTCATAGCGGTGGGCGGGGCGTTCTTCCTGCTGCCGAAATCGGCCACGCGCACAGAATCTTTCGTTGTTGAGCGTCCTGCTGAGACCGTGTTCGCGCGCCTCGCTTCGACGCCGCCCGGAACCCAACTCGCCGAAGGCGTCACGCAGAACGAGATCGTGTCGGCGGAAAATAATGTCGTGGTCGCCAACGTCGCTTACGCCGATGGCGCGACCGGAACGGTGACGTACACTGTCACGCCGGACGGCGATAACAGCAATGTCTCGGTGAAGCTCGAGCAGGCGCTGGGCTCGGATCTGCTGCAACGCGCCGCCGCCATTACCGGCGGACCGGTCGCGCCGCTTGCTGAGGCTGCCGCTGCGACCGTCACGGCCGATCTCACCGCGCTGCCGGACGCAACCTTTAGCGGCCTGCAATATGAGGTGGTGCAAATCCAGCCGCAGAATTTCTTCTATGTTGAAAACTGCTCCTCGGACGATGCGAGCGACATCACCTCGGTGATTGCGCAAGCTGTCGCCGGCATTCCGCCGGTGATGCGCCAGAAGGGGCTGACGCCGTCCGGGCCGCTGATGGCGGTAGAGCCGCGCGTTGTCGCCGATCAATATTGCTATCAAGTCGGCTATCCGTTCACGGGCCGCGCGCCGACTGGCGCGCTGCTGATCGGCAAGGTTGGTCAAACACCGGCCGGAACGGCGCTGCACATGCGCTATATGGGCACGGAAGAAAACGTTCTGGCGGAAGTGTATGATCGTATGGATGCGCTGCTTGCGGCCGCGCACCTCGACGATCCGGCGACGCGTGAAGACGATTGGCCGACCTTTGAGGTCTATAATGACGACCCCACGCAGGCCGGCGGTTCGCGCAATCGCGACATCTACTACGTCACGACCGGCGACATCTCGCGCCTGACGGCGATCTCGCCGCCGAGTGCGCTCGCCGCTCCCGCGCCGGCGGAAGCCGCGCCCGCGGAAGGCGCGACCACAGCTGCACCGGCGGCGACGGAAGGCGCGACGACAACGCCCGCGCCCGCGCCAGCGACGCCGTAAGTTCGAACATTGCGAAGCATGAAGCCGCGGGGCGAGAGCTCCGCGGCTTTTGCTTTAGATCGCCATATT
The DNA here is from genome assembly GCA_033764855.1 of Hyphomonadaceae bacterium. Taxonomy (GTDB): domain Bacteria; phylum Pseudomonadota; class Alphaproteobacteria; order Caulobacterales; family Aquidulcibacteraceae; genus Vitreimonas. The sequence goes on from JANRIP010000056.1 coordinate 127,418, forward strand.
GTCGATGAGGCGCGTCTTGCCGATCCAAGCGGCTACGAGAATGCGTGATGGCTGGGCCAAAGTTGTGATCGGCTCGAGCGTCGCAGCGTTGCGCACGGCGACATAATCAACGTCGGTGAAGCCAGCGGCGGTGACGTGGCGGCTGGCTTCGATCTCGGCTTCGGCGATGGAAACTTCGTTGTGCTTAAGCGCGCGGATGGTGTCGTGAAGGATGATGTTGAGCCGGCCGGCTATGCGGCGCTCGTCCGGGCTCAAATAAGCATTGCGGGAAGACATAGCCAAGCCATCATGCTCGCGCACAGTGGGGCAGCCGATAATCTCGACCGGGACGTTGAGATCGCGCGCGAGCTGCTTGATGACGAGCAGCTGCTGATAGTCTTTCTCGCCGAAGAAGGCGGCGTCCGGCAGCGCTTGCAGCAAGAGCTTGGTGACGACGGTGGCGACGCCGCCAAAAAAGTGTGGGCGCATCTGCCCCTCGAGCGGGGTGGAGACGCTGGTGACGATGACATTGGTGGCGAAGCCGTCCGGGTACATGACGGCGCGTTCCGGGGCGAAGAGCAGGTCGCACCCAGCGCTCGCCAGCAGCGCGGCGTCTCCGGCTTCGTCGCGCGGATAGCGCTCGAAATCCTCGTGCGGCGCGAACTGGCGGGGATTGACGAACAGGCTGGCGATGACCGAGTCGCAGCGGGCCTTGGCGGTGCGGATCAGAGAAAGGTGGCCTTCGTGCAACGCGCCCATAGTGGGTACAAGGCCAATCGTCCCGCCCTTGGCGCGCACGCGCGCCACCGCGGCGCGAAGGCCGGCCACGTCGCGGACGATGGGCAAGAGATCGGTCATGGCTCCGCATCCGCCCACGCTGCCTTGCCGTCAAGCGGCTTAAGCGCCCCTTAACCTCGATCAACGAGTTTTCACCTATGTGTCCGCAGCTTGCGCTTCGCAATCGCCTGCGATCCACCGCCCCTGGGCGGTGGATCAAGCGGGTGCGCGCATGAGCCTCGCGCACGCTTTCGACCCCGAAGCAACGCCGCGCCGGACCCACATTATCGTTATTGGCAATCAAAAGGGCGGCGCGGGGAAATCCACTGTCGCCATGCACCTGATCGTTGCGCTGATGCGCATGGGCAAGCGCACTGGCGCGTTAGACCTCGATGTCCGCCAGCGTTCGCTCACGCGCTACATCGAGAATCGCGGCCGCTGGATCGCCGCGCGCGGCGCGCAGGCGCCAACGCCGCAATTCATCGAGGTGCAGGAAAGTCGCGAACGTCAGCTCGACGCCGCCGAGGCCGCGGACGAAGCGACATTCCGAGCTGCGATTCGGCGCTTGTCAGAGACCTGCGATTTTATCGTTATCGACAGCCCGGGCGGGGACACGCATTTGTCGCGCCTGGCGCACGCGGCGGCCGACACCTTGATCACGCCGCTGAATGACAGCTTTGTGGACTTTGACTTGCTGGGCGACATCGATCCGGATGTGAGCGATGTCGTGCGCCCCTCCATCTATAGTGAGATGGTCTGGGATAGCCGCAAGCGGAAGGCGCAGGCCGAGCGCACGCCAATTGATTGGGTGGTGATGCGCAACCGCACCTCGGCCAGCCGGATCGAAGCCAAGAATAAGCAGCGCGTGGGCGAGGCGCTCAAAACGCTCTCCTCGCGCATCGGCTTCCGCTTGGCGCCGGGGCTTTCGGAGCGGGTGATTTTCCGCGAGCTGTTTCCGCAGGGGCTTACGCTCTTGGACCTAGACGCCAACGGCAAGGGCGAGATGGCGATGGCGCACGTGGCGGCGCGTCAGGAGCTGCGCGACCTGTTCATCACGCTCAAATTGCCCGGCCTTGAAGGCGAGCCGCTGCGTTTTTGAGCCGGCATGCTAGCAAACCCGCGTGTTGATTGCGGCGGCCATTGTTGCAGGCGCTTTTGTGCTTTTGCTGCTTTTGCGCCTTGCCGGAGCGCGGCGGGTGCTGCTGCTTGAGCGCTGGCCGAGCGTGGTCCTGGGGTTGGGCGCGCTGCTGGCGCTGGTGCGCGGCCAGATTTGGTTCGGGCTGGGCTTGGCCGCTGCTGCTGCTTTGGTCTGGTTCGTCGCCCCGCCCGCCCAGGCCCCGCGCAAGGCGCCGAGCACCAGTCCGGAAGATGACGCAGCGCGTCGGATCCTTGGCGTCAGCGCCGATGCGACGCCGGATCAAATCCGCGCCGCCTATCGCGCCAAGATCGCTAAAGCGCATCCCGATCGGGGCGGCTCCGATGCGGAGGCCGCGAAACTGACGGCTGCACGGGATCGATTGCTCAAGCGCTGACTACTGCGCCGCCGCTTCTTCGTCTTCCTCAGTGGACGCGTCGTCGCCTTGGCCGATCGGCGCATCGCCGGGCGTCCGCGGCGCGAGTGTTTCGATGACGCGGCTTTGATATGAGGCGTACGGCAGGGCCGAGCTGCCGCCAGGCGCCGAGGTCACGCGCGTGACGTTGGTTCCAGCCGGTTGGCCGTTCAACACGCTTGGCGCCAGTTGCACGTCGAGACGATTGGTCGGAAGGTTGGCATAGCTCGCGGCGTTCGGGTCCATGCGGCGGGCATATTCTTCGAACGCGCCGTCGATCAGATAGGTGACTTGAGCGTCGCGCGCGGCTGAGGTTTCCCCGCCCATCACCACCACGATGACGCGCTCGCCGTTGCGCTCGGCGGCGGAGACGAGGTTGAAGCCCGAAGCGCGGGTGTAGCCGGTCTTGATGCCATCTACGCCCTCAACCGCGCCAAGCAGGCGGTTGTGGTTGCGCCCATAAGCGCGCCGATAGGTGTTCTCGGCGGTTTGGAAGAAGTGATAGTACTCCGGAAAATCGGCCCAGATGCGCTGGCCGAGGCGGGCCATGTCGCGCGCCGTGGTGCGCTGGTTGGGGTCCGGCAGGCCGCTCGCGTTCACGAATCGCGTTTCAGTCAGGCCCAATTCCCGCGCACGCGCGGTCATGTTGGCGCAGAAGCGTGCCTGGGAGCCGCCCATATTTTCCGCCACCAGCACGGCCACGTCATTGGCTGACTGAACCACGAGGGCGCGAATGGCTTGCTCGACGGTGATGACGTCGCCGCGGCGCAGACCTAGGCGCGAGGGAGGCTGGCCGGCGGCGTTACGCGAGGCGGTCCAGCGCGTGTCCATAGTGATCTCGCCGCGCTCGAGCGCTTCGAAAATCATGTACAAAGTCATGATCTTAGTCAGTGAGGCCGGATACCGGCCCTCATCGGCCTGGTCTTCCAGCAGCACTTCGCCGGTGCGGGCGTTCATGACGATGGCGGCATAGCGGTCGTCAGCCATGGATGGCGTCGCAAACGCCAGGGTGGCCATAGCCGCCCCTAACCCGGCCACCAACCGGATATTAAGCTTGCCCGCTCGTATCATGTGCGTCCGATCCCGCTAAAGACGGAGTTTTCAGGCAAATCGCATGCCGCGCAGCTTACAGTTTCATTAGAAGGCTTAAGCGAGCGTTGCAGAGTGGGTCTCCCGGCCCTGGATTCAGCAGATTCTTGCTGGCTTATTGAATCTGAGAATGATTTTTGATCATGAATCCAAGCTGCGTGGCCAGCCTTTGAGCTGCTTTTGGATTCCAGCGGAAGCAGTTGCTCGTAGAGCGGGCGCCGGCTCGCCATCCTGTTTTGCTGCACTGCACAAAAACCCCTTGACCCAAATGGTGCGGTGCAGCATATAGGGAGCGAACCTGCCGAATCTGGCGGCGGGAGAGATTTGGGCGTGCCCATCGCGCCCTCCCAAACCTCAGGAGCGTAAATAAAATGGCGACCGCCCCCAAGACCGCTGCGAAGACTGCAAAGTCGGCGACCGAGGCGTTTGAAACTGTCACGGCTGCTTCGAGCGAAGCGATGCGTGAGCACATTGATCGCGGCCTGGCCGCGATGTCCGAGGCCTCGGCCTTTGGCAAAGAGAATTTTGAGGCGCTGATTGCCTCCGCGACCGCTGCGCAAAAGGGCATGGAAACCCTGTCGGCGCGCTACATGGCGTTCTCGAAGGCCGCCCTGGAAAATCATGTCGCGGCCACCAAGTCGCTCATGACCTCCAAGAGCGTTCAAGAATTTGTCGAAAAGCAGAACGAATACGCCAAGTCCTCGTTCGACGCTTATGTCGCTGAAGTCACCGAAGCGGCCGATCTGGTCGCCGGTCTGGCGAAGGACGCGTTCAAGCCGATCAATGAGCGGGTGGCCGCGGTCGGCCAGATCGTACAGAGCGCGGCGCGCTAATTAGACGAGCTTCGGGCCGAGAGGCTCGAGGGGCTGAAACGAGAGAACGGGCTCGGCGGTTGCGCCGGGCCCGTTTTCGCATGTGCGTCGTCGCACGGAGCGGGCGCTTTCGTCGGCGCGGGCGCACACCCATTTGTCTGTCTGCCCACAGCGCAGGCACTTCCCTCCGCCCGCGAACTTCATACATTAATCATCAAGTGAACCCACGCTCCGGTGTTAGCTTGACGCCGGGCATGCTTTCACGAGGTGCGGAAGCGTCCATGAGCGACGAAAACTGGGACGACAACAGCGAGGATGAAGGGGGGCGCGGCGGCCAGTCCGGCCTCGCCACCAAAACTCGCACGCGCACCAAGAAGCCGTCGCTGTACCGCGTCTTGCTTCTGAACGACGACTACACACCTATGGAATTCGTCGTTTACGTCCTGGAACGCTTCTTCAACAAGACGCGCGAGGAAGCCACGACCATCATGCTGCATGTTCATCAGCATGGAGTCGGCGTCTGTGGCGTGTTCACCTATGAGGTGGCCGAAACCAAGGTCGCCCAAGTTCTCGATCTCGCGCGGCGGAGCGAACACCCGCTGCAATGCACGATGGAAAAGGAATAAGTTTCGATGGCGACATTCTCACGCACGCTCGAACAGACGCTTCGCCGGGCCTTGGCGTTGGCCAATGATCACCGGCACGAATACGTCACGCTCGAGCACTTGCTGCTGTCGCTCATCGATGATGACGACGCCGCTCAAGTGATGCAGGCCTGCAAGGTCGATCTGGATAAGCTGCGGGTGAACCTCGACGCTTATCTCGAAGAAGAGCTCGATAGCCTCGTCATGGACAATCGCGAGCACGAGGAAGCGCGCCCCACGGCCGGCTTCCAGCGCGTGCTCCAACGCGCCATGCTGCATGTCGATTCAAGCGGCGGGCGCGAAGTGAACGGCGCCAACGTGTTGGTGGCGCTGTTCTCCGAGCGTGAAAGCCATGCCGCCTACTTCCTGCAAGAGCAGGACATGACCCGCTATGATGCGGTGAACTACATCAGCCACGGCCTGGCCAAGCGCCCTGGCGCGGCGCAGCCGCGGCCGGTGCGCGGCGCGCAAGAGGGCGAAGACGGCGAGCGCGTGGTGAAGTCCGGCCAGGAGGCGCTCGCGGCGTATTGCGTGAACCTCAACAAGAAGGCCAAGGAAGGCAAAATCGATCCGCTGATCGGGCGTGAAGCCGAAGTCATGCGGGCGATCCAGATTCTGTGCCGCCGGCAGAAGAATAATCCGCTGCTGGTGGGCGATCCTGGCGTCGGCAAGACCGCCATCGCCGAAGGTCTCGCGCGCAAGATCAACGAAAACCAGGTGCCGGAAGTGTTGGCCGACGCCACCATTTTCTCGCTCGACATGGGCGCGCTTTTGGCCGGCACGCGCTATCGCGGCGATTTCGAAGAGCGCTTGAAGAGCGTGATGAAGGAATTGGAGAACCACCCGAAAGCGGTGCTCTTCATCGATGAAATCCACACCGTGATCGGCGCGGGCGCCACCAGCGGCGGGGCGATGGATGCGTCCAACCTCTTGAAGCCGGCGCTGCAAAATGGCGGCCTGCGCTGCATGGGCTCGACCACTTACAAAGAGTATCGCCAGCACTTTGAGAAGGATCGCGCATTGGCGCGGCGGTTTCAGAAGATTGACGTGACTGAGCCGAGCATTCCGGACGCAATCAAAATCCTCTCAGGCCTCCGCTCCTATTTCGAGGACTATCACAAGGTCAAATATACGGACGAAGCCATCAAGGCGGCGGTGGAACTCTCCGCGCGTCACATGGGCGATCGGAAATTGCCGGACAAAGCCATCGACGTGATCGACGAAGCCGGCGCTTCGATGATGCTGCTGCCGCCAGACAAGCGGAAGCAAACCATCGATGTGCATGAGGTGGAGGAAGTGGTCTCGCGCATGGCGCGAATCCCGGCAAAATCCGTCTCGAAGGATGACAGCGAAATGCTGGCCTCGCTGCAGTCGGACCTGAAGCGCGTCGTGTTCGGTCAAGATAGCGCGATCGATCAGCTCGCCGCCGCCATCAAAATGGCGCGCGCGGGCCTGCGCGAGCCGCAAAAGCCGATTGGCTCCTATCTGTTCGCTGGCCCCACCGGCGTCGGCAAAACCGAAGTGGCGCGCTCGTTGGCCAACATTATGGGCATCGAGCTGCTGCGCTTTGACATGTCTGAGTACATGGAGCGGCACACGGTTTCGCGTCTGATTGGCGCGCCTCCGGGGTATGTCGGCTATGATCAAGGCGGCTTGCTCACCGATGGCGTCGATCAGCATCCACACTGCGTGCTGCTGCTCGATGAAATCGAGAAGGCGCACCCGGATCTGTTCAACATTCTGTTGCAGGTCATGGATCACGGCTCGCTCACCGATGCGAACGGCAAGAAGGTCGATTTCAGGAACGTGATCCTGATCATGACCACCAATGCCGGCGCGGCTGATGCGGCGCGCCAAGGCATCGGCTTCGGCCGCGGCAAGAAGGACGAGGAGAACGAAGAGGCGATCAAGCGGTTGTTCTCGCCGGAATTCCGCAACCGTCTCGATGCGGTGATCCATTTCAACGGCCTGCCGCCGGAAGTGGTGCGCAATGTGGTGCAGAAGTTCATCATCCAGCTTGAAGCGCAGCTGGCCGAACGGAACGTGCAGATCGAAATCACCGATCGCGCCGCCGATTGGCTCGCCACCAAGGGCTATGATGAAAGCTTCGGCGCCCGTCCGCTCTCACGCATGATTCAGGAGCACGTCAAGAAGCCGATGGCGGATGAGCTCTTGTTCGGCAGGTTGAAGAATGGCGGCATCGTCAAGATCGACATCGATCCGAAGGATGCCGACAAGCTGGCCTTCGCCTATTTCCCGGAACTGAAGGCTGGGCCACGGCCCGAAGTGCGCCGGCCGGAAAAGGCGTAGGCGCACACTTTGGTGCAAATGCAAACGGCGACTCGAAAGGGTCGCCGTTTTTTATTGCGCGTTTTCGCGCGGGAAGGTTTGCGGCCAAGCCCGGAGCGGGCAGGTGGCGGCGCGCTCCGTGGGCATGAAAATCACCACGTCGGGCGCAGCGCGGTCGACAATGCTCCAATCGAACTCGCAGCGGCGGTGATGAGTAAAGCTTACGCGTCTCGCGGTTTGCGCCAGATAGCTCGGAAAGAAACCCGCCGCGAAAGAGTCGCCGATAATGAGGACGCTGGCGCCTTCGCGGCCATAGTCGCGCACATAGGACTGCATGTTCGCCAAGCTGTTCGGCGTGGGCAACATCACCTGGCTGACTGGTTGCGTGCTTGGGAAGACAATGATCTCCACGGCCTCGGGCGGCACGTCCACCGCGCCGGACATACGCGTGAGGTCGCCTTCGGTGAACTCGCGCACGCGCCATTGCAGATGCGCGGGGTCGAGATAGAGATCAGGGCGGTCGAGTTCAGTGACAATGGCGTTAAAGGCGGTGAGTGCGCCACGTTGGCTCCAATGTGTGTCCGTCAGGCGATAGACGCGGTGTTGCGCCTTTTCGGCTAGGAGTACGGGGCGCAGGTCGAGCGTGTTGACGCCGCAGGCGCGCACCTCGCGCATCAGCAAGTCATAGTTCATTGGCGCTTGTGGCTCGCCCAGCCATTCAGGAGCTGCCTCAGGATAGATCGTCGTCGTCGCCGGAGCGACCGTGTACACGAAGCGCACATTGCGCGCGGCCAGCCGTCGTCGCATCTCGCACACAAGTGTGGCGGTGCGCGCGACTTGGTCTGGATTGACCTCTTGGCCGAAGGAGATCGACAAACCCTCGCGCAGGAGCAGGAAGCCTTCGCGCCCCACCACCACTTGCGTAACCGGGCTCGTTTCTCCCAGCGATTTGCGGATGCGGTTATTCGCGCGAATCATTTTGGCGCGAAGTCCGAATTGATCGCGGACGAACGCGTCCGTAGCGCGTGGGAGTTCGAGCCAAGCTTCGAGCGTGCTTGGCAAGGCGGGCGGCTGAGCCAACACGCGATTCTCCTGCGCCGAGCTGCGCTCATGCGCGCCAAACAGGCCGGCGGCTGGGATGAGCAGCAGCGCGAGCCATAGAAGGATCAGCCAACGGCGCATCATCAGAACCGGAAATAGAGGAACGGGCTGTACGTGCCGCCGCTAATGGAAAGCAGGGCGAGCACCAGTAGGAGTGTTGCTCCGGTGGCTTGCGCCAGCGAAGAGGCGCCGCGCCAGATGGCGGGCGCTGCGCCGCGCGCATCGGTGCGCACCAGCCGCCATTTGCGGCGCGGGATCATGGCGAGCGCAATGCCGGCGCCGAGGACGAGCATTTGCAGCGGCGCGATCATGGCGCGCAGTGGTTCGCTCAGCGCAACCTCGCCGCGCATGCCGAACATGCTTTGCAGCATCAGCATAGCGTCGCTCAACGTGTCGGCGCGGAAGAACACCCAGCCCACCATGACCACGAGCAGCGTCCAGGCCCAGGAGAGGACCAACGGAACGGCCTTCAGCAGGCGCCCTAAGCCAATGCGTTCGAGCACGAGGAAGAAGCCGTGATAGAGTCCCCACACGACGAACGCCCAGCTGGCGCCGTGCCACAGGCCGCAGAGCAGGAAGACGATCAGCAGGTTGCGATAGGTTTTCAGAGGGCCTAGGCGATTGCCGCCGAGCGGGATGTAGAGATAGTCGCGAAACCAGGCTGACAGCGACATGTGCCAGCGGCGCCAGAATTCGGTGATGGAGCGCGATGTGTAGGGCAGGTTGAAGTTGCGCGGCAGGGCGAAGCCAAAAATGAAACCAAGCCCGATGGCCATGTTCGAATAGCCGGCGAAATCGAAATAGATTTGCAGCGTGTAAGCCAATGTGCCGAGCCAGGAATCGGCGAGGCTTTGCGCGCCGTTGGCGTTGAACACAGCGTCGGCGATGCGCGCGACTTCGTCGGCGATCAGGATTTTCTGCGCTAGACCGATGATGAAGATACGCATGCCGATCGAGGCGCGTCCAATGGTGTGACGCCGTTTCGAGAGTTGGCGTGCGATGGTTTTGTAGCGAACGATGGGTCCGGCGATCAGCTGCGGGAAGAGGGCAATATAAAGCGCCATCTCGCTAAATTTGCGATTGGCCGAGAACTGACCGCGATAAATGTCGATCAGATACGACATGCAGTGGAAGGTGAAGAAGGAGATGCCGAGCGGCAGCTCCACTTCTGGAACTTGTAGCGTCAGCCCTGCGACGGCGTTCAAGCTGGTGACGGCGAAGGCAGCGTATTTGAAAGCACCGAGAATGCCGAGATTGACGCTGAGCGCGGTAACAAAAAGGCCGGGTCGAAGCCGGCCCTTGGCGTCGTCAATGGCGATGGCGGCGAAGTAGTTGAGCGCGGTCAGCCCCAGCATGACCAGCACGAACCACGGCTCGCCCCAGGCATAGAAGATCAGGGAGAGCAGCAGCAGCGAAATGTTTTTGAACGCGGTGCGGCCCGACAGAAAATAGATCGCGAGGCTGATCGGCAGAAACGCGAACAAAAATGTTGGCGATGAGAAAACCATCCCCTGTCCCCCCAGCCCTCGTCCTTTAGAGCGCCGCCCTGATCTGCGCGGCCAGCGCCTCCAGCTCGGCTTGGTCGGCTTTATCGCCATGGCCATGCCCCGCGAGCTTCGTTCCTTCGAAACGCGGGATGATATGCACATGCAGGTGGAATACGGTTTGGCCCGCAGGCGCGCCGTTGAATTGGACGATGGCGACGCCGTCCGGATTGAGCGCTTTGGTTACTGCTTGGGCGAGCTTCTGCACCCGCTCCATCAGCGGGCCGACGTTGTCAGCAGGCAGGTCGAGCAAATTGCGCGCCCTCACGCCTTTGGGCATCACCAAAGTATGCCCGCGCGATTGCGGGAAAATATCCATGAAGGCGAGCACGACGTCATCTTCGTAGACTTTGATCGCCGGCAACTCGCCACGCAGGATTTTGGCGAAGATGTTGTTGTCGTCGTAAGACCCATCGAGGCTCATCGATACTCCTTCACACCGGCGATGGGACTTGGCCGCCCCTTCGAAGCATAGCTGCGACGATAGGCGAGGGCGGTTGCTGCTCCAAATCCTGTGCTAGGACGGGGCCATGTCGGACGAAGAAATCTTCAAACTCAATGACGAAGAGCGGCCCTTCGACGCCGCTCCCGGGGAGAAACTGAAGCGGCTTAAGCCCAAGGACGCCGCCACCCTTATTCTGATCCGCAAGGGCAGTGAGGTGATGATGGGCCAACGGGCCAAGGGCCACGTCTTCATGCCGGACAAGTGGGTGTTCCCTGGCGGAAGGGTCGATCCGGGCGACGCCCGCCTGAAGGCGGCTGCTGAGCTGACCGCAGAAACCGAAGCTCTCCTGCGGTTGGGAGGCGCGGTGAAGCGGGCCCCGCGCGCGTTCGCCTTGGCGGCGACCCGGGAGACGCAGGAGGAAACCGGCATGACGGTAGGCGGCGCCGACGGACCTGATCTCTCCAGACTGATCTATGTAGCCCGCGCCGTGACGCCCCCGCACCGGACCCGGCGCTTTGACGCCCGTTTCTTCATGGCAGACGCGGCTGACGTCCTGGCCTCGGACAAGCCCCAGGCGGGGGAGGAATTGCTGCATGTGGAGTGGTTTCCGATCGCCGAGGCGGAAAAGCTCGACCTGCCCTCGGTGACCCGTTTTGTGCTGAAAGAGGCGTCCCGGCGGCTGGCGGGGGAGCGTCTGGCCCCACCTTTCGTGCGGTGGCGCCATGGAGGACACCATTTGGAACGGCTGCGCCTCGATTCTGGCGGTTGACTTTAGAGCCCGCGCCCGTATTTTCCGCGGCTTCGCGAAAAGCCGTCTTTTGAAGACCTGGGAAATTCCGTCATGGCCAAGCCGACCGTCATTAAAATCCGTCTGAACTCGACGGCGGACACGGGATATTTCTACGTGACGAAGAAGAACCCGCGCACCAAAACCGAGAAGCTGAAGTTCAAGAAGTACGACCCGATCGCGCGCAAGCACGTCGAGTTTGTCGAAGGCAAGATCAAGTAAGATCGTCTGCTTCTCATGAATCCGAGGCCGGACCGCGTGGAGCAGTCCGGCCTTTTACGTTTCAGATCACCTGAAAATCGGTGTTGGTGATGGTGAGTCCCGCATCGAGCGTGGCGATCAGCACCTTCTGACCTGCGACATTGCCATTGCCGTCATAGTAAAGCTTGCCGCTGACATTGTCGTAGATGATGCGATCGT
>JANRIP010000059.1:0-18256 GCA_033764855.1 Hyphomonadaceae bacterium
GCCGGCGGGCGTGGAAATGGTGATGCCGGGCGACAACATCAAAATGACGGTCGAGCTGATCAGCCCGATCGCCATGGATCAGGGCCTCCGCTTCGCCATCCGCGAAGGCGGCCGCACCGTCGGCTCCGGCGTCGTCGCGAAAGTGGTCGAGTAAGCACAAGAGCTGCGCGCCAGGCGCGTGAGCGGAAGGGCCGCCCCGGCAACGGGGCGGCCCTTTTTGTTTGCGCCGCGTCCCCGAAACAAAAACGCCCCAGCTTGCGCTGGGGCGTTTCTGTGTCCGCTTAAGCGTGGAGCTTAGAGGCCGAGCGCGGCGCCGACGCCGGAGAGGCCGGCGAGGCCGCCGCCCGAACGATCGCGATCCATCAGCGAGCCGCCGCCAAAATTGTAGCGGACGGTGGCTTGGAAGGTGTCGATATCGAGATCGGCTTCATCGAACTGGGTGTTGGTGTAGCCGAGGCCCACGCTGATCGGCGCAGCCGAGAATTGATATTCGCCGCCAACGCCGAGGCTGATTGCGTCGTCATCGGCGCCGCCGCCGCCATCGACGCTGAACCAGCCGAGGCCAGCCTCGAGACGGAAGTTCTCGCTCACGAAGTAGCGGCCTTCGCCATTAATGCCCCAAGCATCGACATCGCTGTCGTCATTGGTGCCGTAGGAGACGGCGCCGGCCCAGGTGACATTGTTCATGTAGTACTGGCCTTCGACGCCGCCGCCCCAGGAGGTGGTGTCGTCATTGCCGGTGAAGCCGAGGAAGCCGCCGAACAAATACGAGCTGTTGTTCGTGAACAGGTGGCCGGTGGCGCCCCAAGCCGTGTCATCGTCATTTTCGGCGACCGCGGCGTCGAGGGCGAAGTTCGGGGTGAGAACCACCGAGCCGCTGACGCCGAACGAATCTTCGCTGCCGATGCCGTCCGCGTCGACATTATTGTAATCGAGGCCGACATAACCATTGGCGGCGGCGACGCCTGGAGCGGCAAGCGCGATCGCAGCAGCGGCGCCTAGAAATAGTTTGCGCATGTGAGTGCTTTCCTTCGTTAGCGACCGCGCTGATGAAACTCGCGGCAGTCTGCCTGTGCGATTGTCACCACTCTGGTAAACGATCTATTTACAACGCGGTCACGACTGCGTGGTCGATGCGGGTGAGGCTTGAAAGCCACGCTACGCCAAGCTTTTGGCTAAGTTTGGTAAGCTTGTGTCTGCGCGTTAAAGATTGCGGCGCGCAAAGAAAAAGCCCCGGCCGAAGCCGGGGCTGTCAAAGTCATTGCCGTTTTTATAAGCGCTTAGAGCAGGCCCAAGAAGCCGCCGAGGCCAACGCGCGACAGGCTGGCGCCCGAGCGGTTGCGGTCGTACAGCGTGCCGCCCCAATTGTAGCGAACGCCAACAGTCAGCGCGTCCGACTCGGTGTCGAAGTCATCGACTTCAGAGTGCGTGTAACCGCCGAACACCGAGACCGGGAGCGCGGCGAACTGATATTCAGCGCCAACGCCATAGGAGATCAGATCGGCGTCGTCGCCCGCATCGTTTTCAAGGCTGGCGAAACCAACGCCCGCATTGATCGAGAAGTTGTCGGTGTAGAAGTGGGTGGCGCCGAGGTTCAAAGCGGTGGCGCTGAGATCGGCATCGTCAGCTTCAGTGTAGCTGAGCGAGGCGTCGAGCGTGGTGCGCTCGAAATAGTATTGGCCTTCGGCGCCAACGGTCCAATAGTCGCTGTCGCCAGCGCTATCGGCGTCGACATTGCCCACGCCAGCGAAGCCGCCGACGAGGAAGTTGTCGTAGCGCTTGAACACGTGGCCGCCGAGGCTCCAGCTGTCCACGTCGCCGCCGGAGTCGGCGCTCGTGTTCGAATAGCCGGCGTCGAGCTGGACGCCGAGCGCGTAGGCGTCGAACGCCACCGCGCCGCCCGCAGCCCAGCCATCGGCGTCATCGTCGCCAAAGCCGGTGTCGGTCGACACATTGGTGTAGGAAACGTCGGCATAGCCCGTTTGGGCGAGCGCGACGCCCGGCGCCGCGACCGCAACGAGCGCGGCGGCGGCGAGAATGAGACTCCGCATGATGTGTTTTTCCCTGAAAGTTCTACCCGTTCTGGGTTCTCGGGATATGCGCGGCAGGGTGGTGCGCTTCAATTGCGCCGTGCCAATGTATTAACGATTGCGGTGCGCCGATGCGCCGAAAACACACAATCTGACAATGGTTTGGCGAATTTCGCGCTGCTGGGGAATGGTGGCGCGTAAGCTCGCGCCAGAGGCGAAATGCAGCGTGCGGCGCGAGGGCATGCATCCGAAGCGCCGGATCGTGGCATCCTAAGACCTGAAGGCCCTGCCGGGCCGGAGATTTTGCCCGACGTGACCCTTGCCCGCCTTCTCTTAGCGCTCAGCGCTTTCATTGGATCGGCTGGCGCAGCCTTCGCGCAGAGCCCCGCGCCAGCGGCCCCGATCGCCCCGGCGGCGCTCTCTGCGCCGGCGCCGCCGATCGCCCCCGACTTTCCGCCCCCGCCGCCTGGGGTGCATTGGATGCGTTACGCCCGCGCCACCGAGGTGCAGCTGCGCGGCGTGGCGGCCGTGGTTTACGTCACCCCGCAGAGCCGGCCCGATATAGAGGTGGCGGTGGCCCATCGCGGCGGCGTGCCCGGCATCGAACTCAGCGCGCGCGGCCGGCGGCTGCAGATTGACGGACGCCTTGAGCGTGAGATTGGCGCTTGCCGGGTCGAGCCGAATGGGGCGTTTCAAGTGCAGGTCGGGGACAACTGGCTCGGCGCCGACCGGCTGCCAACCATTTATCTGCGCGTGCCGCTGGAAGCCAACATCTCCGTGGCCGGTGCGGTGCAGGTGCGAATGCAGCGCGGACAGAGCGTGCGTCTCAATATGAGCGGCTGCGGCGACGCCGATCTGGAGGGCGTCGACGGCGCCGCCGACATTACCGTCGCCGGCGACCGGCCGCGCGTTCGGCTCTACGATTCAGGCGCCGCGGCGATCCGCATTGCCGGCGACGGCGACATCCTGCTGGGCGTCGTGCGCGAGAGCCTTGCCGTTTCGATTGCGGGCGACGGCGATTTCGTGGCTGCGCATGTGGATGGGCCGACCAACATCGCCATTACCGGCGACGGCGAGGCGCTGGTGCGGGAAGGCCGGGCCCAACCCATGAGCGTCACCATACTCGGCGAGGGCCGCGTCACCCATAATGGGGAGGCGGATCGGCTCGACGTCGCCATTTTCGGCGACGGCGCAGTTCGTGTGCGCGAGGTCAACGGCCCGGTGAGCCGCCGCATCTTTGGCGATGGCAGCGTCATCGTTGGCGGGTCGTGAGCGCCCCACCCAGCGCGCCATTCCTCACAGCGATGCTTAACGGGCGTGTCCGCGCCCACGGGCCCCTGGGCGCCGCCACATGGGCGTCGGGCTCCGCGGTCGCGCACAGAACGCCCATTGCATCCTGGCCGCGCACTCTCTAGAACGCGGTTATTCCCAAACATCGTCGGTCATTCGGTTGAAGCGCGGGAAACGTGTAAATGGATGACGGGCCGTTTGCGCGCGAAAGTTGGCCGAAACGCCAACGAATACAGGGCTTAGGAGTTTAGCTCAGCTGGTAGAGCATCGGTCTCCAAAAACGCTGCTGCACCTTATTTTTCAAGCACTTACTTTGCAAACCGTCGACTGACACCACCAAAAGAAATCAAGGGCTTGGCGAGGGCGGTGCAAACCGGACCCTCATGTATTAGACGCTCTCGCGCTGGCGACTATTGTGGCAGTTGGGGCCAGCTCGGGCGACGTTGCACGGCCTGTGACTGTTGCTTGTCGTCGTAGTGGTCACACCGTTGCGTTGGTCCGACACGACCGTAGGGGGGGCACAGGTCCGATCCCTGTCGGGCCCATCATCATTCTAAAGGGAAATTTGGATCTCTGCTCAGATTTCTCGAGAATGAGTCGAGCACTTTCCCGATTTTTTCCCGGTTGCATATCCACATCTCTCTGCCCGCCATGGCCTGAACTTCAGGCTATCGACCCGTCTCTGCGGGTCCGCGTTGCTTGCTGTGCTCGGCGTTTCCATCGGCGTTGGATGGTGTCGTCCAATGTTGGACGGCGTTGTGCGCCAGCGAATCGCGCCAGCATGAGCGGCGAGGTATTATGTCGAACTCCTTCGAAACGAATCTCGGCTACGGCACGACCGTCGAGCGCGACTTTCAAAGTCAGGCGAATATCATCGCTCAGAGGGTCGCTGGATGGGTGTTGGCGGGAAACGGCGCCGGTCTGCTCATTTGCTTCAACGCCTTAGCGGCGCGAAGCATTTGCGACTGGGAGGCGGTGCAGCCTCTGGCAATCTTGTTTCTGCTCGGGATCGTTTGCGCGTTCGCCAGCGTGGTGTTTGCCGGAAAGGTCGCTGAGCTCGCCGCTGCCCGAATGATCAAGATCAACGCGGCGATGCGCTTGGCCGCCATGTACGTCGGCAATGTGACGGCCGCCACCGAGCGCTACAAAGACGCGGACCAGGAGTTGCGCGCGCAGCTCAAGGAGGTGAAGCAAAACGCCGAGACCGAACTCAAGGCCATCATGGCGCAGGTGGAGGCGCTCACAAATCACACCAAGTTCGAAAAGGTCCTGGACCGCGGTTCTGCGATCGTGCTTGGCATTGGCGTGATGGCGTTCGGCGCCGCGATAGGCATAGCGATCTACGGAAGCAGTCTGGCTGCCGCCATTTGCGATGGCTAGTGAACTTTCGCCGTGCGTCCCGGTGTTGCCTGCTGGCGCCGCGCGTTTGCCACTGTGGTGTTCGTCGGGCCGAAGGGCGCGGACACCGTTTCGTCGGCCCCATCCCAACAGTGGCCGCGATCTGCGGCGGTAGGCGATCACGTTCGAGAAAGGGCTTTCGACCGCTCGCTCCCGAACAAATCCTTAGTCCCAATGTAGCAACGACACATTTTTTAGCGTCGGAAAGTCGAAGCTTCTGCTGACGCCGTCCCCCTGAACCGAAAACCTAAATCCGCCGGCGGCACCGGCTGCGTGGCGATCCCATTTCCGGCTAAGCGACCCATAGAGATCGGACTGCAGCTTCTTATTCGCTTCCTCACTCGAAGCGACGATGACGACGCGTACTCGATGGTGGGTATGCTCTTCCTCCAACGCGTACAGCGGCAAGCGCGCTACTGCGGTGATGGCGGCCGTAAATTCAGGGACGGGCGCTGGCGCCATTGCCGCTCGATTTGCACCCGTCGGATCGACGTGTGTGCAAAGCGCCTCGGAAGCGAGATACGCGAATTCGAGCACCGACCAAAGCAGGGATGGGATTGCGATCACACGTGCGCCGTCTGGAGGCAGCGTTTCAAGCCCCACGCGCTCAGAAGATACGCTGGTCAAAACGATGCCGTGGAGCACGAGCGGAATGCCGCCGAGCGAAAAGCCCTGGCGCAACAGAGCAAGACGCCATTGCGCGTGCTTGATCTGGTTTGTGATCATGGAAACGCGTCGGCGTACAGGTTTTAGCAGGCGATCAAGCTTGTCGGCGGCGTTGTCGGGACTCTCCCCCCGCAATCCGGCGAGCTGGCGCGCAATGAACTTGAGGTCGTCCGTGTGTTCAGCCGCGGCGTAGAGGAAGAGCTCCAGCGCGTCGATGAGCTCCTCGTCCCTTGGCGCGCCGAGGTGATCGAGCCCTGTTGCCGTCTCTTCCCGGATGATGGCTTCTAACTTCGCGGCCGCCCGCTTTGTCTTCTCAGCAATACGTGCGATGGATCGATTATAACGGGCGAGCGCAACCTGCTTCTGTCCTTGATGTGTGGTGGGATTGGCGACAAAGTGGCTGAGCAGGTTCGCGGCGCATAGCGCGCCGCGGCCGTCGTGATCCAAGTCGATTTCGCAAGTCGGCTTCATCGTGCGAATGCGTGCAAACCTAGAACAATTTCCCGAACGGGCGGAGCAGGGCGACCGTCTGCGGCAGGCCCGCGCGCTCCAAGAGCGCGAGAAATTCATCCACGCTCCGTTGCGGATTTGTCAGCGCCTGACGTGCGTCATGGACGGCGCTGATGGCGCGCGCAGTGTCGAGATCGATGAGATGGGCGATAAATTCGTCTGGGTGCTGTGCGTGCAGCTGAAAGCGATCCAACACATCGGCGGGAAAATCGCGGACGTTGGCTGTCACAATGACATCGGCGCGACCGTGTGAAGCCGCTGCGAGAACGTGGGCGTCGGCGGGATCGGGCAACAGCTTAGCGAACGGTTCCAGGAGATAGTCATATCCAGAGACGATCGCGTCACGCGCATGAGCATCCATCAGCTCCCGAGTCCGTTGGAGCTTAGCGGCGTCGATGCTTGGGTTGTTGCGTTGAACCGCGGCGATCCATTCGTCATGCACAGCCGCGGACCACTTGGCGCGAAACAAGTCGCGGAGAGCCAGCCGCATGATGAGATCACGCAGCTGGAACGGGTAGAGCACATTGGCGTCAAAGAACGCCGTGAACGCAGCGCCGTGTCGCACTTAGTAGTCCGGGTCGATGTCCTGGCCTAAGGCCGCCAAAGCGTCGAGAGCCTTGCCGCGGTCGTTCGCAACCAGGGCCTTGTAGGCCAACAAATCTTCAATCCGCACACGCCGGTGCGAACCCGTCTTGTGATGGGGAATTTTTCCTTCCTCCAGCAGCGTCACCAGATACGGGCGCGATACATTTAGGAGGTCGGCAGCTTCCTGGGTCGTGAGTTCAGCGTGGATTGGAAACAACGTCACGCATTCGCCGCGCGACATGTGCTGCAGGATGTCGACCAGCAGGCGCATGGCAAGCGTCGGCACCTCGACCACCGAGGTGTCGTTTCCTTCGTTCAGCACCTTGAGCCGGATCGCGTCCCCGGTTGCGGGGAGGTGTTGGACAAGGTGACGGCTCGCTTCCCGCGCCAACGCCACATCTTCGGGCGTGGGCTTATTTTCAGTGGTGCGAACCCGCGTAGCCATGGTGTGTGACTCCATTGGTTAACGGTTGGTTACGATTCGATAACCCGCACTCTACGCGCAGGGCGTTTAAACGCAATAAACGAAATGCGTTAATGTCCTTCACATTATGTTTCCTTGGTGGTTTCGTTTATTGCGTTGATAGTTTCGTTTATTTCGATTAAAGCGCTCTGGCTGCTAGTTTGGTTCCGGTGTCGTAGCGGAAATCGTAAACGACTCGAGCTAGAACGGACCCAGAACAGGATTCGATATGTCGCTCTCGCTCAAGGATCAAAACGCCGTCCGGCTCTACGCGATCGTCGCCGCCAATCTGGCGGCGTTCCTGGCGTTGCAGAGATCAGGCGCGCTGTCGGCAGGCGACTGGGCGGGCGTCCTGTCTGACTGGCCATCAGCCGCGTCTGCCGCGCTTGGCCTCATTCTCGTTGGCCTTTTGAACGCGCAGGTCGACGCGCTCACGAAGGCGCGTCTGGTTTATTTGCGCCTCGCCGATCCATTGCCCGGCGCGGAAGCGTTCACGCGTTGGGGGCCGGCCGACGAGCGCGTCGATATGGCCGCGCTCACCGCACAATTCGCCGCGCTGCCGACAGCGCCGGCCGAACAGAACCGGCTATGGTATCGCATCTTCAAATCCGTCGAGAGCGATCTCGGCGTTGAGCACGCGCACCGCGAATATCTTTTCACGCGAGACTTCGCGTTCCTTGCGGCGCTCATGATCCCCGTACTCGCGATGTGCGCCGTCTTCACCTTTCCTAGCGCCGGGCACACGGCGCTCTACACCGCAGCGCTGGTTGGCCAGTTCATTCTGTCCTTGCGCGCTGCGCGCCATCACGGGCGCCGCTTGGTGTGCACCGCTCTAGCGGTCGCCGGCGCACGAACGGTGGGGCCGAGCGCGGCCGTATTAGCATGAAGGTTCAGATCTTTGACGTGAAGCATGGTGCTTGCGCCATGATCACCGGCCCCAACGGCAAGCGTTTGATGATCGATTGCGGTTATCGCGAAGGCGCTGATCCTTGGTTTCCGTCCTCGGCTTTCGCAGGCCAGCGCATCGAAATGCTCGTCGTGCAAAATCTCGATGAAGACCATGTCGATGACCTTCCATATCTGTGGAAGGAGGTCGAGATCGGGGCCTTCTATAGCAATCCGAGTGTTGATGCGACCGCGCTGAAGGCGATGAAGACGCAGGGCATGGATGAGGGCGTCGCCAAAGCGTACGACATGCTGAAGCAATTTGGCCCAGGCTTGACGGGCTGGCGCGCCGATCTCGGCGGCGTCGGTGTGCGCGCCTATTTCAACCGCTATGCCGAACCATTCGCCACCACCAACGATTTGAGTGTGGTGCTGTTTGTGACCTATGGCCGCTTCAGCATCTTGTTCGGCGGCGACATCGAGCGCCCGGGCTGGCTTCAACTCCTGCAGATCCCGTCGTTTCGGGCCCGCCTGCAAGCCGTCACCGCAATCGTTGGCTCACATCACGGACGCGCCAGCGGCAAGTGCGATGAGCTGTTCGATTATCTGACGCCTGACATCGCCATCTTCTCCGACGACGCCAAACAATATGAGACACAGGAAACGGACGCCTGGTATCGCCATCGCGTAAACGGGATTCCTGATTATTCGCGTCCCGCGCGTGCACCGGGCGTGCCCGCCATGCGCCATGTCCTCACAACGCGACGTGACGGCACAATCACAATCGATGTGAGCGCCTTCGGCCGATATTTGGTCACGCCTGAACGGTCTACCGATCCGCTCGAAGAGCTCAACACAGCGATGCGGGCGAGAGCGCTCATCAAGACTTAGGGGAGTGCTGGATCATGATTTCAGCGAGGCTTCAGACGGCGCCGAACAACAGCGCCGCGATTCCGTTCGATCAGTATCAGCGCGCCTGCGACGCGATGGGGATCACCGACTGGTCGCCGGAGATCGTACACTACACCTCGCTCGACAAGTTCGCGTCGATTTTGAACAGCAACGAGCTTTGGTTCGGCAATCTCACGGACCTAAACGATACCCAGGAGTGCGACCATTTCCTCGATATCGTGATCCCTGAATTTCCGAGTCTCATCCAGGGCGGCGCCGCCTTCGCCGGTGTGCTGCCCATTGTGCGCGAGATGGTGCGCACGCAGACCTACGTCTCGTCATGGTGCGAATATCTGCCGGATCGGCCCGATGGCAAACTAAGCATGTGGCGGGCCTACGCGAATGATGGAGAGGGCGTGGGTATTGTTGCGGACAGCGCCTCCTTCCTTCCGAGCGCAATCAAACCCGCGAACCTTGGCTTTCATGTATCTTCTTCGCGCGTGAACTACGTGAGGAAGGAAGATGTCGTCGCGCACGCCAAGGACGTGATTGAGCGGCTGTCGCGCGTGCACATGTTTCCGGTGCCTGTTCCGGAGGCATTGGCCGCAGCCGCAATCGTGGCGGTAAAAGCAGTGTGCGTGAAGCATGATGGTTGGTTCGAGGAGGAAGAAATTCGCTTCCTTCATTTCGGAGGCGTCCCCGGACTAGGAAAGCCAGAGGCCCTGCGCCAGTCGGGCCCTCGGCAGTTCTTCGCATTGGGTTTGCAGCAGTATCCCGAGGCGCAGTTCGATTTCAGGCCCGCGCGGATTCTGAAGAAGGTCGTGGTCGGCCCGAAAGGAGACAAGGCGGCGCGTGCGCGAGAGGTGCGCCGTTTGCTGGACGCGCACGGACTGGGTCACGTCCAAATCGCAATAAGCGACATTCCATACCGCTAATCCGAAAACGCGGTTCCGCCTGGCCAGAACATTGGAGCACATGGCAAACCGAGCCATCCTCATCGGGAACGCGCACTACCGTGCGTCGCACGATTTGCCGTGCTGTCACGACGACGTGCAAGCGATGAAAGAATTGCTTGAAGCGACGGGAAAGTTCGATGACATCCAAGTGCTGGAGGACCTCAACGCCGACGCGATCAAAGATGCTGTTCGGCGCCACGCCGAGCGCCAGCCGACCGGCGAGCTGTTCTTCTATTTCTCCGGCCACGGGCACACCGCTCAGGCTGAGTTCTATCTCTGCGGCACAGACTTCGTCGAAAGCGCACCCAATCAAACGGGTCTAGCCGGTGCGGACCTGCTCAATCTGCTGCGCCTCGCGGACGCCGATGTCGTCGTTGTTGTGATCGATGCCTGCTATTCCGGCATGCGCTTGTTCAAGGACAGTTTCTCCCTTGCGCGCCCGCCTAAAGAGTTCGGCAATTTCATCCTAATGGCCTCGTCGCTCGACAGTCAGGAATCACTCGCTGGTTATCCGCTCAGCGAATTCACAGAAGCATTTCGGGCCGCGGCGCTTAGCAAGCCAGAAGGGCCGGTCTACTATTCGGACATCACAGCCGCGCTCCGCGATGCGTACATCGCCAATGATGCGCAAATACCTTGGTTCTTCGATCAGGGGACCTATCGAGAGCAGTTCGTCGATGATGCGAAGCGTTTGGATGGTCTGAAGGCTCGATTGCAGCCGCCAGTGTCTCCGCCATCGCCGGCGGCGTCCACCCCAGCTCCCCCGTTGACGCCGCTGAAATTGCTTGAAAGCGCTGAGGCGCGCTCAGCTACGCCTGAGGCGATAAAGCGCTTCGCCGATGCAATGTTTGATCGTTTCAAAGAAAAGTTCACGGGCGCGGAATTGTCTGGTTACTTCGAATTGGCCATCGTCGAACATGCCGATTACCAAGAGAGGGCGAGCGACGCGTTTATTGTGCGATGTCTTTCGCGTGAGACGCGCACCGACAAATTTGTGACCGCAGAAAGCAGGCGGGAACGCAGGCAACTTTCATTGTGGCAACGCCAGCTCTATCCCCTGAGCTATCTTTTCAATGAGCCGGAGACCGTCGAGGAACTGGACGTCTGGTTGAATATCACGATGGAGCGCGCGCAGATCAAAGCGACGCTAAAGCCAAAATGGTCGAGCCTGAAACAGATAAGCTTGATCATTACTTGCGCGCCCAGTCTCGAGCACGTCTACGTGTTCGAGTTCGCGGCAATCCAGGCATTGACAGGCTTCAACGCCTATGAGGCCGTCGGCCCGAGTCTTTATAGCCATTGGTACGAACGCGATTGGGAGGCGTCGGGCGCAGAGATCGCGGACAAGATGGTCGAGAACCTGCTTCAAGCGGCCAGGTCTCATATCGAGGCGACGGTGAAGCGCCTCCAAAGCGAGGCAAGCAAGCCGTGATGCTCGGCCACTAGGTGTCCGCGTCGGGATAGGGGCGTGGAAATCCGAACTTGTGGGCAACAGCATTGACCGCCGCGCGACGCGCGCGATCCTCTTCCGTCAACGGCTTGGGCTTGGCGGCTTGCCGCATCCAGGTCAGCGCGCAGCCAGCTTCGGCGATACCTTCGCGAACCTTCTCGCGTTCCTCGTGCGTCATCCAGCGCTCGCGCCTCTAAAGTTGCTCGCCTCGTCATAAGAGCCAGACATGAGGCTCCACGCGTCGGCGCGAGCGCGCATGAGATGCCGCGTCACGACGGCGGCGAGAAGGGCGACGCCCAAGACTTCGTAGGCGTCCGCGCCATGGCGATGCGCGAGCCAACCGCCAAGCGCGCCGACGATGATCACCGGCGCCCAACGGACGAGGCTCACAAAGATCGCATAGCTTGCCTCGACCAGAACGATCGCAAGCAGAATGAAGGCGGCGACGATCAGCGCTTCCATGGCGGAGCTCTGAAATTCTGATGCGGTTTCTCGAACGGACGGCCGCGCAATTGCGGGCCGTAGCGTCTGCGCCGCTCATATTGAGAGAGCGCTTGGCCATTGAGCCGCTTGGCTTTCCAGATTGCTTTGATGTCCTTGAGCGTCTTGGCCTTATGACAGGCGCTGCACATGAGTTGATCGGGCTTGCCCCAGTGAAAGGCGAGGGGCGTGGAGTGCTCAGCTATGAGGTCGAGTGAAGACGTGCAGCCTTTGACGCAGCAGACGCCATTCTGGCTCTGCAGGAGCGCTTCGTATTCGCGCGCCGTGAGATAGAGCCGAGACGTGCGCATGCATTTCCGTTCACTGGAAATGAGGCGCTTAAGACCCGACCGGGTTGGCTCCCGGATTCCTTTTCCAAGTCGGCGCGCAGCGCCCTGCGGGTAGCAGGGCCGGAACCGTCCGCTGGTCCTCAATGAGAACAAAACAAGCACATAATCGCGTGAGATGCAAGCGCCTTGGTTGGGCGACCGCCGGCTTCGCCGGCGCCGGGCCCTTGTGCTGCGCACCGAGCCCGCTCACGCGGTCTCGGCCCTGCCGGGCGGCGGTCCCTGTCGCTGTCGGGCGTCAGGTCTCGTTTATCCAATCGTCGGAGGAAACAATGATCTCGGCCGTTTGGCTGTCGCGCACGACGTAACGCGTGGCGATCACGCGCGCATTGACATTGCTCAGGCCAATTTGAGCGCTCAGGTGCAGTTCATGCGGCGTCTGCGCGAAAGAACTTTCCTCGCTATGGACGATGGAGCCGTCCAAGCCAATGAACTCATAGCGATAGATTTTGTGATCGTGATTCAAGAGCGCCGGCCGCCGTCTAGGTGAGGTCTGATCGGTCGGTTCTATTGCGGCGGCGGTCGCTGATCCAGGCGTCAAGATCGGCGGGATCGTAGCGCACGGCGCGATCGGTCGATTTGATGAAGCGCGGGCCCTTGCCCTTGCAGCGCATCTTGTCGAGCGTGCTCTTACAGAGCCCAAGCCGGAGCGCCGCTTGCTGGGTGTTGATCAAGCCGCCGGTGGCTGTCTCAGTTTTGAAAGGCTTCGGCGTCGCAGGTTTGGCGGCGACCGGTGTCTGCGCCGCCACGCGCTTGCGCGAAGGGCGCGCGGGAACGCTTCCGCCTTGATCGCCAAATAAGTCAGGTTGCGGCAGAGCTTTCGATTTCGCGCCGGGCTTAGTGTTGTTCACGGGAGTAAGGCCGCAGGATCAAATCTTGGCTGATGAGCACGCGAACGCGGGCCCCGGCGCGGATGCGCAAGGTTGGGCGGACATTGAGTTCGCGGTCGACAATGCGCGAACCGGTTTGCGCGGCCTGTTGTGCGGCGGAATCGCCGACGCTTTGCGCGACGCGGCTTGAGTCGTCGTCCTCGCTCTCGTTGGCGGCGACGCCCAATATCCCTGAGAGCAACGACGCCACCGCGATGCGGCCGACATGCGCGTCGACATCGCCGTGTAAACCAGATTGGCCAGAGGCATCCGTGCCGGGCGTGCCGCGCAGCGCAATGCTCCACCCGTTGGGCATGATCAATCTGTTCCAGATGATCAGCATGCGCTGGTCGCCATAACCAGTGTCGGCGTCATACGTGCCCAAGAGGCGCGCGCCTTGGGGAATGAGCAATTGGCTGCCAGTGACGCTATCGAATACATTCTCGCTGACTTGGGCGACGATGCGTCCAGGCTGATCGGAATTGAGCGCCGTCACCAGGGCGGCGGAAATGGTGGAGCCGGCCTGGATGGTGTAGGGCGAACGCGGCGGCAGGTAAGACGCATCGAGTACGCCGTCATCGCGGCCGCGCTGGCTGTTGAGAAACTCGCCGCGCCGGCCGCCGACAGTTTGCGCATTCGCCGCAGATGAAGCGGGGCGAATGCTCGCGCCTGCACGACCGCCGAACACGATCGCGGAAGTTCGGGCCGCGTCGGCTTCGGCTTGCAGCGGCGAGGGTTGAGCGGAGGCGTAGGCGGTCGGCGTGGGCGTAGCATTGTCCTCGGGGGCGGCGGCGATAGGCGCATGATCGCCCCAGAGATAGTCGTGGCCATCATCCCGTGGCGGCTGCAATTGCGTGAGATCGTAGGTAGCCGGCGCCTCGCGAATGGTTTCCGGTGGATTGGCGCTCTGCACGCTTTGTTGCGCATCCGCATCGGTGATCGCAAGGCGGCGCCGTTCCGACAAGCCGGTGACGAGCGCGAATGCGATGACGCCGCCAAGCGCTAACGTGCCCGCAATCAGCGTCTTACGCGACAGCCGGCGGGGTTGCGGCGTGGCTGCGCGAATAGCGGTGGGCGGAGGAACATAGGCTTTGGGTTTGGGCTGCGGACCTGCGCCCGCATCGGCTTCTGCATCGACGGTCATGAACGCCCTCCACGGCGGGGCTGAACGCGGCGCGGCGGCGCTGGCACATCGCGGCTGATGCGCACGATGATCGGGCGCCCCGCGCCCAATCTCAGTTCGGCGATGTCGAACAGACGGTCGACCACGTAGCGATTGCCTGATACCCGATAATTGACCAACGCCGTCTCGCCTGTGTCGGTGATGAAGAGTGGCGGCGCTTCGCTAACGGCGATGTCAGGCGAGAACTCGATATAAGTCTTACGCCCATCATCGAACACGCGCACAGGGCGCCAACGCGGCGAGGCGCCGCGCACCATGCGTATGTGATAGGCGAAGTTGAAATTCTCGCCGGGGAGCGGCGCGCCATCGAGCGCAGCATTGGCGTCTTGCGGATATGTCCATGCGGTTTGGGCGGAATAGGTCTGGCCCGAAACAGCGACCGCTTCGAGCGCGTAGGTGCGCCGGTCGGTGACCAGCACGATGTTGGTGCGGATGTCGGAGCGCGTGGGCTTCAGGAGCAGCATAGCGCGTGGAGAGGCGGCGTCGCCGCCAATGGCTTCTTCCACCATCCAGCGCGTGGTGTCGCCGGCGGCGACGGTGACAATAGATTCGCCGGGCTCCAACAGCACAGTCGAGATGAAGCCAGGCGCGCCATAGATTTCGTAGATGGCGCCCGGCGCATAGCCATAAAGCTGTGTTGCGTCGGTAAAATGCGCGGGGTCGGGCCGGCGGCGCGCGTCGGCATTGGCTTGCGCCACCACCGTGACCGGCGAGACCGCGCGGTCGCGGCGGGTCTGCGCGTCAGCGCCGCCAATTGCGGCGCCAAAGATGGCTGTTGCAAGCAGAAGACTTCGTATCATGGTCGCACACTAGGGAAGGACGAGGCCGGGGTCTCCGGCGAGAGCGAGAATTCGGTGATGAAGAGCCCGAGCGGATTGTGCATCAGGGCGTCGGCGTTGCGGGGCTGCTCGAAGCGGACGGTGAAGAGGCCAGTAAAGCTTTGGCTGCCGCGCGCATCCGCGCCATGCGTGGCTTCGATCCAGCTCACTTGCCAGGTGCGTTCCGAACGTTGCACCACCGACGTGATGATGGCGGTGCGTGCGGTGGACCCCAGCATGGCGAACGGGTCGTCCTCGCGTGCGATTTCGTTCAAGCGGTTGGCGGCTTGGGGCGCCAGAAAGCGATAGGCTTCAAACCAATTCTGCCGTAGAACCACGCCGTCAGTGGGGATTTCGCGCACCAGCCGCACGAAATGGCCGAGAAAATAGCTCACCTGCGCATCGGTGGGCGTGTAGCGGTCCGATGCCGGCGTGACCGACAACACCGCGCCATTGGGGCTGACTTCCACCACGTGGACGTAGGTGCGCTTCTGCAGCGCCACGACCGCGAAGGCGCCGATCGACATGGCGAGCAAGATGGCGAGGCCAACCGACACCGTGCGCCAGGTGGTCGCCGCATTGACGGCTGAACCCATGCGATTGTCCCACGCCTGCTGGGCGCGCTGATAGGGCGTGTTGGCTGCCTCGGCGGCGTAAGCGCGGGGTGGTCGCTTGAACGGGAAATTCACGAGTGCTCTCCGACTAAGGCTTGCGTTGGGGGGGCGGACGCATGGCGGCGTAATTGGGCGATGGGCGCGCACGAGCGCCGCCGCCACGCGCTCCGCCGCTTCGGCCGCCGACGCCGCGCGAGCGGGACGCGCTGCGGCTCGACATCAAGATCTTGGTGGTGACAGCCGCGCCGACCACGGTTCCGGCGACGCCCATGCCAGCTTGAATCGGCTGTGCCGCGGACAAATTGGGGTTGCCTTGCATCACTTCGCTGGCGAGCGCGGGGGCCAGGAAGGAGAGGGCAAGGATCGTGAGGCCGAACAACAGCACATCGAGCGCGCCGCCATTGGCCAAAGTCATCTGTTGCGGCAATTGGGCGATGAAGCTGATGGCGACACTGGCGACGAAGGCTAGTAGGAAAAGCCGAATGGCCGAACTCGCCACCCAGCCGAGCGGGCGCTCCGCCGCCCAGGCGGTGCCGGAGAAAACGCCCCAGGGCAGCGCAACGAAGGCGGCGAGCGAGCCCAGCTTAAACGCGATCAGCTGCACGAAGATTTGCAGCGCCAGCACGAAGAAGGCGATCAGGATGACAATTCCCGCGAGAAGGATGGTGGCGAGCGTCAGGAAGTCGGTGAAGATGTTCATGCCGTCCCCCATTTCCATGACGCGGCCGAACAATTCTTTGCCTTGCACGGCGACGCGCGCGGGATCGTGCAGTTCGGCAAGGGTCATGCCGGACCCGCCAGCCTTGAGCCCAAGCAGGGCGCCAGATTGGTTGATGGCGCCGGCGACATAATTCCAATTGTTCACGAGGAAGGCGAACAGGCCGACGAACAGCACCTTGCGGAAGAAGGGCGCCATCGGCGCTTCGCCCTTGAGCGCCCACATCGATCCGGCCAGCACGATCGAAATCACGATCAACGCATTCAGGACGAAGGCGACATCGCCTTGAATCAGCCCGAAGCCACGATCGGCGAGGCCGAGGAAACGGTCGAGGAAGGAATTGACGCTGCCGGTGTTCATGGGCCTCGCGCCTCAGAAACGCGGCTGCGCCGCGGGCGCATCGCTGGTGAGTTGGGTCGGGAAGGCTTGGCGGCGCACTTCGCGCGCGCGTTCCTCCCGCGCGATGCGCTCCAATCTCTCGGAGGCAAGCGCGCGTGCTTCAGCGGCTTGCAGCTGCTGTAATTGTGCAAGCTGCGCTGAGAGGACGCCAATGGCCTGGGTCGTCGCCTGCATGGCCGCGGTCTGGCCTTGTGCGCCGGCGCTGGCGCTCAAGGCGCGGTCCATGGTGGATTGTGCGGCGCCCAGCTGGTTGGTGGAGGCAGCGCTCGCCTGCATCAAGGTTTCGACGCTGTCGCGGCTTTGCTCGACCCAGCGGTCTGATTGGCGAAGCAGGCTATCGAGATCGAGGCCGCGCATGTCGTCGGGATAGAGGGCTGCCATGTCGGCTGTGATGGTGTCGAGATTCTGGCGGATGCCGCGCGCCTGTTCCAGCAATTGCCGTGCGGCGCCGATTGATTGCGACAATTCCGGCGCCAGTTGTAGATTGAGTTGGCTCAGCATTCGCGCTTCGTTGGCGAGGCTCGAAAGCTGATTGTTGATCTGTTCCAGCGCGCGGGCGGCCTGCAGCACGTTCTCGACATGGTTGGTCGGATCGTAGACCACATCGAGCGCCTCGGCGGGTGGGGCGAATGTCGGCGTGATGCACATGCTGGACGCCAGCAGCAGGGCGGCGAATGCACGTGATTGGAAACGCTTCATGACGAGGCTCCTGTGAGTTCGCGGGCGGACTTGGGGGTCGCGTGAGGCGTCGCGCTCGCGCCGAAGCGGGCGAGCGCGTTTGCCGCTTCGGGCAACGCCTTCTGGCGGAGCCAGGCCTCCGCGAATGATGGAGCGCCATCCGCTTCGAGCACGCGGTCAATGGCGGCCTGGTCTTGCGGGGTTGAGGCACCCAGGAAGGCGAGTGCGGCTGGCCCCAACGCCAGATCAATCAGCCGCGCGCCAGCGCGGGTCTGGACGTAATAGTCGCGCTTGGGCGCGGCCTCGCCGATCAAGCCAATCTGGCGGCCATTGAACCCCAGGCTTTCATAGAAGGCGCGTGTGCGTGGCTCGCGGGCGCGGTCGTTGGGCAGGAAGATGCGGGTCGGGCAAGCCTCGAAAATGGTGGCGGCGATGGCGCTCTGTTCGACGTCGGCCAGCTCCTGCGTCGCGAAGACTACCGCGACGTTCTTTTTACGCAATGTTTTCAGCCAAGCCTGGATCTGGTTGGCGAACGCCGGGTCGCGCAGATAGGCCCAGGCTTCGTCGAGAATGAGCAGGGTGGGATTGCCGTCGAACCGCTCCTCAAGCCGGTCGAACAGGTGAAGCAGGGCAGGCGCGGCCGCCTTGGGGCGCGCCATGATCTCTTCCATCTCGAACAGCACGACATCGGAGAGGTTGAGGCGGTCCTCGGCGCCGTCGAACACGCCGCCCATCGCGCCATCCTGTGTGTAGGGCAGGAGGGCGGCCTGGACGGCGGCGTTCTGGACCAGCAGGCGAAGTCCGGTGAGATGGCGCTGTTCGGCCGGCGCCGAGCGCAGGCTTCCGAGCGCCGACCAGACCGGCTCCTTGATGTCCGGCGTATCGGCGAGGCCTTCCTGCGCGAGAATGGTCATCACCCAGTTGAGCGCGTCGGCGCGGCCTTGCGGTGTGTCGACGCGCGCCAGTGGCTGGAAGGCCGCGACGCCGTCGCCGCCAAGGTCGATCGCCGTCCCGCCCATGCCCAGC
>JANRIP010000062.1:0-5294 GCA_033764855.1 Hyphomonadaceae bacterium
ATGAGATCGGTTGGCCGCTGACCGATCAGAATGCGAACCTTGTGCCCCTTGAATTTCAGCCATTCGATGAGATGGGCCATGCTTTCGATGTAGGCGCGATAGACCTTTTCGTTGGTGCGCCAGCCTCGATAGTTCATGACCCCGACGCCAACGACGGCTTGTCCGACGCCGCGATCACTTGGCGTCGGGGCGGGCAGCAAGAAGGCGATATCGCCGGTGACCAGGCTCTGGCTTTGATCCACCCCTTGCGCGCTCATGTAGGCCCGAGAGCTCTCGTCACGGTAACAGCGCCGAGCCGCGAGCTTTGCCGCCCAGACCATCATCAATCGGCTGACCGGATTGATAACCGGACCGGCGCCAACGCAGGCGAACCAAACGGATGCGCCGCGCAGACGCGCGGCAAGCATCCAGCGGAGGAAGCGGCTGGGCCATCCCCAGGGGCGGTCACGGAAATCATGAATGACGCCGGCGCCGGCGACGACCAAGAGATCACAGCGCTTCAAAGCGCGAAGACAGACCAGCCAATTCAACCAAAGGCTGGGCTGGCGCAGCAGCAACGTGTCCAACCAGCGCGGCAGGAATGATGGAGACACCCTCAAGCTGACTGCCGCAATTCCAAAACGCTCTGATGTGATCACCGGATCGGCGCAAACAGCTACGATCGAGGCGTTGGTGAAGGCCGCGCGCAGCCATTCGAGCGTGGCCTCGAAACACGCATCATTGCCAAAGTTGCCCCCGCCATAGGTTCCAAGAACCAATATCCGCCGCCGTCAGCTCATCGTTGCTGCGTCAGGCCGAAGCCGGATAGCTCGCAAACACGCTCCGTTCGGCGCCGAATGCTACGACATCGAATGCGTCGCGCCGCCCATCCGGCATTTCCATGCCGGGCGAACCTGCCGGCATGCCAGCGACCGCAAGACCGCGGACGCCGGCGGGACGGTCTTCAATGAGCCGGATGATTTCACGCACGGGCACGTGGCCTTCAATCACAAAGCCTTCGACCTCTGCAGTATGACATGAGGCAAGATCGTCGGGCACGCCCAGACGGCGCTTCAGCGCGCCCATGTCCGCCTCATTGACGAGTGTTGTACGAAAGCGCCCGCTCGCCCCCATTTGCTGAGTCCATACTTCGCAACAGCCGCATCCGGCGTCGCGCCGCACCTGCATCGGTGTCGCTTGCGCCTCTTGCGCGCAGCCCGGCGTCACGCTGGCAGCGAACAACGAAATGGTGGCGGATAATAGTCTGCGACGGTTCACGTGCTGTCCTAACTTTGCAATCAGCGCTTCCGCGCGAGCGCAATGAGCGTCCAACCCAATCCCGCTCGCGCCATCGCGTTTTCGAGGCTCCGTCCAAACAGAGCGCGCATAGCGCGCTTGGCTTTGCGCCCGAGAATGAGCCGATAAAAGCCCTTGTTAGCCGCAGCAGAGATGGATCGCAGGCGCCGTATCTCAAAGTGCGGCATAAGCAACGCCGTCAATTCATCGCGATCAACCCAATTGCGCAATTGCTCTGGCGCGGGCGGCGGTACGTTGTTGTGACGCTCGAGAACCGGTCGGTTTTGCGTGGCTAACATCAGCAGCCCGCCTGGGCGCAAGAGGCTGGCGAGTTTTGCCATGAACGCCGGATGATCGGCCACATGCGACAGCACTTCGAGGCTAACGATGACATCAAACTGCCCGGCGCCGAAATCGAGTTCCATGAAGTCGCCAGCGACGAACTCGACGTCAGGGACACGCTCAGCCGCCTCGCGAAGCACAGCGTCGGAGAGATCGGTGGCGGTGACCTTGCCAAACGGTTTCAGCGAGGGGCAAAGCCAGCCTGCCCCGCATCCGACCTCAAGAATTTTAAGGTCGGTGCGCCTGATCTCGGACAGCCATTGCACGACCAACTCACGCTGATCGGCAGAAATATCAGAGAGCGGGCGCTCGTTCTTGGCCGCGTTCCAGTCGTTCCAATACGCCTGCTGAACATCAATCGGTTGATCCATGACCCGCGCCCCCTCGCGCCCCGAGGGTTTCTCACCCCTCCCTTTTGCTACGCAGCGCCTGTCCAAACCCCTCAAGCAGAACGCCCCTTGAGGGTTCCGGTGCATTCATGCGTATTGGTGGTGGAACAAGAGTTGGAACCCATGACCGCCGATCTTGAACGATTGCTTCTTGCGCTTCGCGAGCGTCCCGTTGACCGCAGGCTCGATCAGTTGGAGCCAAGGGTTTGGGAGCGCATTGAAGCTGCGCGCATAGTTGTCGGGCCGACCCGCAGCTGGCGCTGGCAGGCGGGCTTGGCGGCCGTCATGCTCACCTTCGGCGCCTTTGCCGGCGGCGCCTCGGCGGCCCGCCCCGAGAGCGACTTCTCACCCTTTGCGGTGCATGCGGCCTATGCACCTTCAACCTTGCTCGGGGATGATCGTTGAGATTTTCGGTTCGGGCCATCTTGGTGACGGCCTTGGTGGCGCTGGCGGCAGGCTTTGGCGGGGTCTGGTTAGGCATGAAGGCGCTGGCGCCTGCGCCCGCCCCCTCCATGCACGATGTCGTCCATCACCGGTTGGATTTAAGCGGCGATCAACTGGCTAGAATCGAGACGCTGGAAGAAGCGTTCGCCGCCCGCAAGCACGCGCTTGAGCTTGAGATGCGCTCCGCAAACGCGGAACTGGCCGCGGCGATCCGCGAAGAACACGAGAACGGTCCAAGGGTGGCCGCCGCCGTCGAGAGATTTCATGACGCGATGGGACGGCTGCAGACCGAAACCATCGCTCACATGTTTGCGATGCGCGAGGTCTTGAACGATGAGCAGAAGGCGATTTTCGACGACACCGTCGTTGAGGCGTTAACCACCGAGCCGCAATGAGCGTCCCATCGCCCGAAAGCGATGACGCATCGCTCGTGGCCGCGGCGCTCGCCGGTCAGGAGGCGGCATTTTCTCTGCTCGTGCGCCGTCACAAGGAAAAGGTCTATCGGTTCGTGCGCTCCTATGTCGCCGACGCCGACGAAGCCTATGACCTAACCCAGGAAGCGTTTGCCGCGGCTTGGCTTGCGCTTGCTCGCTATGACAAGGACCGTCCATTCCCCGCCTGGATCAAGCGGATCGCGCTCAACAAATGCCGCGACTGGGCCCGCCGCCGCGCCGTCCGGCGCTTCTTCTTTGGCGCTGAGAGCATCGAGACATCCCCAGATATCGCCGCCGCAACAGATGCAAGCGATGAAGCCTTGCAGCGCAACCTTGCCCGGCTCGATTCCGCGATTGCAGCTTTGCCGGCGGGTCTGAAAGAACCTCTGCTGCTGACGGCGATCAGCGGCATGAGCCATCACGATGCTGCGCGCGTGCTGAATTTGACGACCAAAGCGGTCGAAACGCGCGTCTACCGCGCCAAGATCGCTCTCGCACGGGCGCTTCGCGATGAATAAGGCCGCCAAATGGCGGGGCGCAGCACGCATCGGGCCGTGGTGGGCGGCATTCCTGGGTGCTGCGGGCGACAATGGCTTTCATAGCCACCACGCCATTCAAGCATTCGCTGGCCCCCACGCACTGCTCGTGGACGCAAGCGGCGAACATCACGGCCAAGGATTTGTTGCGCCCGCCAACATGTCCCATCGCGCGACAGCGGCATATCCCAGCAGCTTTCTTTACGTCGATCCCGACAGCGCACCCGGGCAACGGATCGCTCGCGCAATCGGCGATCGGATCAACGTGCTTTCCCCAGCCCAAGCAGCAGAACTGGCCACCATCGTCGAAACCTCGATGGCGGATGAAGACGCCGATCCAGCCGAGCGACTAGCCAGTTTGTTGGGCGCGGCAGAGATCGCGCCAACCCGCGACGCTCGCATTGGTATGGCGCTCACCGCTTTTCACGAGAGCGAGGCGCCCCTTGACGCGCGCGCAATCGCGCGCGCTCTCAATCTCTCGCAATCACGCGCCGCGCACCTTTTTCGCGATGAAATCGGGATGCCGATCCGGTCTTTCCTGCTTTGGTCGAAGCTCCGGCGCGCCATGACCGGCATCGCCCAGGGATTGTCGCTCACCGAGGCCGCCCATCATGGCGGCTTTGCAGACCAGGCTCACTTCTCGCGCACTTGCGTGCGCATGTTTGGCGCGAGCCCGCTCACCATCACGGGCGCGATGAAGTTCGACGAAGCGTAGCTGTTTCGTTCAAGCATTTTGCGGCGATCCCAGCCAATTTGGGCGCGAGGAGATCCCAATGCACCTTGCCGTTCGCTATCTTGCCTACCCGCTCGTCATCGGGATCGTATTCATTGGCGCCGTAACGCTGGCCGCCGCGCCGGGCGCCGCCATTGCTTTGCCTATTCTGACGCTTGCCGGCGTGCTTGTGATTGGGGGACTGGAGCGGCTCTCGCCATATCAGCAGGCCTGGACCAAGAACCACGGCGATCTCTTGGCTGACGTCCAGTATAATCTCATGGGTGCGGTCCTCATTCAGGCGAGCGTGCATTTCATCTACCCGCTTAGCGCAGCGGCGCTGTCGCTCGGACTTTGGCCCAGCACATGGCCGCTCTGGGCGAGCGTGCTCGGCGTCGGCGTTATTATCGATTTCGGACTCTATTGGATGCACCGCTGGAGCCATCGCTCGGCAATTCTTTGGCGTTTCCATCAGCCACATCATAGCCCCGAACGTCTCTATTGGCTGAACGGCGAGCGCCGCCATTTGGTGAGCGCGCTCCTTCTGGCGACGCCTGGCCTCGCCGCTGTAGCATTACTCGGCGCGCCTCAGGCAGCGCTTGCGGCATGGTTTGCGATCCTGCCGGTGCATCTCGCTTTCCAGCACGCCAATATCGACTACACGCTCGGACCATTCCGCCGCCTGCTCGGCGTCGCCGAGATGCATCGTTGGCACCACAAGCGCGACTACGAGGACGCCCAGGTCAATTTCGGCGAGGTGTTCCTTGTGTGGGATTGGCTGTTCGGGAGCCTTCACGACGCCTCAGAGAAAATCGAAAGCGCAGACTTGGGCTTGAGCGACGCGACCTATCCGAAGGGGTTTTTCACCCAGCACGCGGCGCCGTTCGACCCGCGGCGCTGAGAATGTTCGCTTCGCCTGCAAGGCTTTTGCGCGAGTTTCGGTCCGTCATTGCGTTCCATTTGAATGGTCACGACGAATGAACAGCTCTGCCTACATCCCCGCACTCGGTCGCCGCGAATGGACCGGGATGTATGATTGGGTCATTGCGGCCATGACGCGCGAGCGCGTCTGGCGATCGCTTGTCCTTACGGCGCTCGACGCGCGCACCGGCGAGGTCATCGTCGATCTGGGCGCAGGCACCGGCTCGCTCGGCATCATGAT